>NZ_SAWY01000003.1 GCF_006439335.1 Litorilituus lipolyticus
GGCCTCATATGGCCTTAAAATACAAAACGCCTGATGAAATTCATCAGGCGTTTTAGAAAAAAAGTGTCAACCTATATCAGGACAACACAAGAGTAAATATTATCGATGAAATGTTTCTCTGGGATTAAAAGACTCATCAATCTCTTTCATACGTTTCAAATGATTTTTATGTGCATTTCTAGCAATAAAAATAAAAATAATTACGATGATGGAAATAGAAACAAATAGAACGAGAGGTTCTTGCAATAAAGCACTTAATAGCCAGTCCATGGTATAAATTCCTTTTACTGTATTACCTAATTAGAATATTTCTGTAAGAAATTACTTAACCTAATGGTAAGGTAAATTATTTTATAGTGCAATTATTCTTCAAAATAAGTGCCCCAACCATCATAGTCAACGTTGCATTCTTTCGCTAACTCATACATCCGCTTTGTTTCGGCTTTAATCAAGTCAACATCTAACATTTGTTCGGTAATAATATCAAACGCAAATACTCTAGCACCATTTTCTAGTTCAGCTTCTTCAGGCTCCTCAACATCTAACCCTAGCTTAAATGCTGTAATTGCAGCTTTTTCTAATAACTCAAAATTTGCACTAGCGAAGTGATGCTCAATAGTATGATAAACTTCATCATTGGTACCGTCTTCAAGTAACTCAGTAATTAAATTATCGCAATGATTCATCCATTGCTGTAACTCTTCTGTCATTTTCATACCTATATACGATTTACTGTTGATTAAAAGCGTTTGCTTCTTCCGTTAATTGCTCAATTTTATTTTGCATTAATGTATGCATTTCATCAGCTTTTTTACGTAAGCCTTCGCGGCTATCTTCTTCAATTATTTGTGCAGGCAAAAACTCAATTATGACTTTCCCATTATCCCAACGATTTAAATTGATTGTTTTATGTTGGTTACTCGCACACACTGGTACTAACGGCACATTTGCTTGAGCTGCGGTACGAAAAGCACCTGTTTTAAAAGGTAAAAGCCCTCGGCCATTGCTGCGAGTTCCTTCTGGAAATAACCAAACTGATAACTTTTTAGACTTAATTTTATCAGCTGTCATGCCTATAGTACTTATAGCTTTGCTGCTATTATTTCTATCAATTAAGATATTTCCTGTTAGCCAATACATTTGCCCAAAAAAGGGGATCCATTTCAAACTTTTCTTCCCTACACTCACCGTACCAGCTTGTACGGCGTGGCTCATTGTAAAAATATCATAATTGTTTTGGTGATTGGCAATAAATACAACAGGTGTATTTTTCTCATCATAAGCATCTTTTCTAACTTCAACCGTTAAGCCAATAAGTCGACTTAATTTACTCAACGTCATTGCTGCATAATGCACATTGTCACGATGAAATGGTCTGAATAGACAAAAACAGCAAAACGCAATACTAATAAGTACAATAGCAATCGCTAAAAGAATAAGACGAACTAATGCTAACAAAAAAATCTCCAAAAGACCTGACAACACGCATTGAAAGGCGAGTATACAGAAAAATACCTTAATAGGGTAAAGCAATTCATTATTTTCACTGCCTAAACCCTGTTATAAATTTATTTATTAACATGAAACTTTAAAATAGAGTAAGTTTTCAATACATTAATTCATCTTATATTCACTTATAAATTAAATTAGAAAAAAAATTCCCACCTTAGCAATAATTCTTTAATTTTTAGCTATAGTTAATTAGGCAAAATAAATATAAAACTAAGTATAATTTTGGGAATAACATGAGAATACTACTTGCAATATTATTGATTGCCTTGTCTAGTTCTGCCCTTTCACTCGACTATTCAGTGATCGATAATGACAAAGCATTGATTGCCCAATCTCTGCTTATTGAACAAAAAATTTTTAATCAACAAAATAATGTAAAGTTTGGCAGTGTTGAACTTGCAACTACATATCAAAATCTAAATAATATTAACACTACCCCTTCTGTTGTTCCTTTAGATGCACTTGATAACTATTCTTTTATAGGTGAACTAACGCTACATAACAGCAGTCAATTACATATCAAAATGACAGCAAACTTCTCTGAGCGAGATGAGCTTAATGCAGATGTTCCTGTAAACAATATCTCTGCCCACATACAGCATCAGCAAAAAAGTAACCATTTAGGGTTAATTGGTAGTTATTCATTAACGGCATCTTGGCAGCTATCAGGTGGGGTTATACAGTCAGTACCAACTAATTCTAGTGAACTAATAAATCAAAGCGATACCATTAATAGTATCGCTTTGATAAGCACTAGTTATTCTTTTTAACACAACTTGATCACTCAACATTAAGCATATAACCCTGTCCCCATACGGTCTCTATATTTAAGTTCCTTAACCCTTTCATAGACAGTTTTTCCCTTAATTGAGACATTCTCACATCAACCGTTCGCTCAACACCATTGTATTCTCTTCCTAGCAAACGAGAATAAATCATATCTCGGGATAAAATATTACCAACATTTTGCATTAATAATTTAAGCAAATTAAACTCAAAACCACTCAGTTTAACTCGGTTGTTATTAACAAGACATTGTTGCGATTTTGGCTGTATGGTTAAAGCACCTATCGTTAATGGCACCATATCATCAGAAATAAAACTATCCTGAATACGTCGAGTTAATGCATTGATCTTCGCAGTAAAAATGGTAGAAGATATAGGTTTTTGTACATAGTCATCTATACCCAAACGAAATGCTTGTAGCTGCTCTTCTTCATCACTTTTTACTGTAAGAACAATCAATGGTCCACTATAAAAACTACGTAGCTCTTTAATTGTTGCTAATCGACTTGTTTCAATCGCATCTAAATCCATAATGATCATTTGTGGCGATTCTTCAAGAATAAGATCCTTGTAATAAGGTGTCACACTACTGTTAACTAACTCAAAGCCTAATAAGTTTTTGTTAACTAGGTTAAATAAGTAAGAACCATTCTCAATTAATAGGATTTTATTTTCATTGAAAACATGGGTCAAAGTATGATTTTGGTATTCATTGTCAACTAAATTAGTATTTACTACCATAACAACTCTCCTTATTTGATAGGACCAATAATTACTCTATTGATACCTATCGTTAACTTTCTAATTAAATAGTAAGGCAAAGTGTTAAAAGACATTGTAATAGCTTGTAACGTCTCTGTAACACTTAGTAATAGTCTGATATTTAAATATAAAAATAGAGAAGAGTTGCTCTTAAACGTTTGGTTCACCCCTTGAGAGCAGTTTTAAAAATCACACGAGCATTAACATGAACACTTTATTGTGAATACACTAATATAGGGTGAGGATTAACTTTTAAAGCAATTTTTTCTTTAATCGTTAACAACTGTTGACTATAAAAGCTCACTTTATCTTTGGCAGTATCGTTTGGTGATAAACTCGCTAAAGTATAGTGATATCCCTGCTCTGTGACACTAATATGTTCAACACAAGCATTAGCAGGATTATCTTCGTTAATTTCCAAATACTGTGGCTTAATTAACATCACAAGTTTTTGACTAGACCCATCAACAGATTGCTGCTTCTTCTTGACTAAATCATACTCAGTATCCGTTAAAGTAAGTAAACCAAATGCCGTGTCTAATTCATTTTTTTTCAACTCACAACTTAGCCATGTGCCTAATTGGAGAAAATCAGCCACTTGCCAACTATTGGGCTGTTGGCAAATCGCAGTGGGTGAATCTAACTGTAATATTTTTCCATGAGCCATAACAGCCATTTTATCGGCAAAAGTAAATACTTCATCTTTATTATGGGTGACAAAAATGGCAGTGATATTCAATTGCTTGAGTAGTTGTCTAATTTCAAGCATCAGCTCATTTCGTAATCGAGCATCAATATTTGAGAAAGGTTCATCTAACAATAATAGCTTAGGTTGTGGCGCCAAAGCACGAGCTATAGCAACCCTTTGTTGCTGACCACCTGAAAGCTGATGAATATACTTATCTTTGTGCTCAGATAACTTCAACAAAGCCAATAAGCTATCAATACGTGCTTCTTGCTCAGATAATGAGTAATCACTAATACCGAAAGCAATATTTTGCTTTACTGATAAATGTGGAAATAACGCATAATCTTGAAAAATCATCCCTACGTGACGATCTTGGGCAGGTATAAACTGTTCACTATCACTTATTAGTCGATTATCTAATTGAATACTTCCTGCACACGGTTTGGCAAAGCCAGCAATGGCATTGAGTAAAGTTGTTTTACCACAACCACTTGCCCCAACGAGACCTAAAATTTCACCTGCTGATAGATTAAGATCAAGTTGCTGTAAAATAAGCTTACTTTGTAACTTCACTGAAAGCTGATTTATTTCTAGCAAGGATGTCATTAATGTTCTCTTTTTCTGTTCAGTAGAATAATCGGGAGTAAACCAAATAATACAATTAAAATGGCACCTAATGCACCCTGCTCTAACATTTCATCAGAAATTAATTGGTATATTTGGCTACTCAATGTTTCAAAATTAAATGGGCGTAACAACAGTACTGCTGACAGCTCTTTCATAGACTCAACAAAGACCAACAACCAGGCGACAAAAACAGCAGGTTTTAGTATTGGTAAATGCACCCGTGTAATTGTTTTAGTTAATCCCATACCTAACGTTGCCGGGGCATAATCTAGAGATTGAGGAATTTGTTTAATGCCACTTGCGATTGTACCATTGGCAATGGCTGAAAAGCGCACCACAAAAGCAAATATCATCGCAAAAATAGTACCTGATAAGATTAACCCAGGTTGTTGCCATGCCAAAAACTCAGCTACATCATTCAACCAATGATCAAACGGACCAAAGGTTGATAACATTGCCATTGCTAGCACAGTGCCAGGAATAGCATAACCAAAACCAGAAATTTGTTGCGGAACATGCCTAAATTTATGACCATGAAGCCTTTGATACAAGCCAAGCACTAGTGCAATAATTACGGCAACTGTCGCCGCTATTACCGAGACTTTTACGCTATTTACCCCTGTATCTAATAATCTTGTAAGCTGCTCTACATTACTGTATTCAATGGCCATTGCTATTAACAGGGCAAAGGGTAATGCAAAACCTAGGATAACTAGAGCCCAACAAAAAATAGAAGCCAGTAGCTGTTGAATGCTTGATAATTGAATTAAATCTTTTTGCATATTAGGTCTCGCACTTTGGTGGCGTAAGCCTGCTCGACCGCGCTGCTCTAATACAATAACAAAGAGAATTAATAACATGAGAACACTTGCTAACGCATTGGCTGCGGCCATGTCTCCGTAACCTAACCAAGTATCATAAATAGCTGTAGTTAAAGTATTTACTGAAAAGTACTGTACAGTTGCAAAATCTGCCAAAGTTTCCATTAAGACTAAGCTCGCTGATACAGCAATTGCGGGTCTTGCTAACGGCAAAGCAACTCTAAAAAGTGTTTGTTTTACGTTAAGCCCCAAGAGCCTGCTCGCCCGCATTAAATTTTGATCTTGTTGCTCAAAAGCACCACGCGTTAGCATGTATATGTAAGGATATAATACTAAAGAGAGCATTATGGCTGCACCAAACAAGGTACGTATATCAAAAAACCAATAATCATTAGGACTTTGCCAATTAAACCACTCCCTTAAAGTTCGTTGAACAGGGCCAGCATAATCAAATAAATCGGTGTAAAGGTAAGCAACTAAATAGGCTGGCATGGCTAATGGAAGTAATAGTAGCCACCTAAGATGTTGCTTAAATAGAATGTTGGTTTGGCTTATTAATACTGCGCTACTCACGCCAAAAAACAGCGAAAGCAAAACGACAAAAACACCAAGCAAGATGGTGTTCTTTAAATAACTAGGAAGTACCGTTTGCCATAAATGGCCAAACAACTGAGTCGATGCATCAATACCATCAACTAGCATAATTAGCACTGGTATTATCATGACCAGTGCTATGAAGTAACTAAGAAATGTCCATTTTCTTTGATTAAACAGTGCTATCACAAATCAAATTTTGCTTTATCTAACAATATCAGCGCAGCTTTACGGTTTTTTGCAATTTCTTCAAGCGCTAAATCATCAGCTTTGAACTTACCCCATGATGCGACTAAGTCTGATACAGGTACGCCTTCACGAACAGGATATTCCATATTCGTTTGAGCATAAAGTGCCTGTGCAGGCTCTGACACTAAAAACTCCATTAAGGCTTTGGCATTTGCTTTATTTGGAGCATATTTTGCCATGGCAACACCTGAAATATTGACGTGTGCACCACGGTTATTTTGATTTGGGAAATTAATGTAAACGGCATCAGCCCATACTTTCTGTTTTTCATCTTTGAGCATTTTGCCAAAGTAATAACTATTACCTAAAGAGATGTCACACAAATTTTGATGAATAGCCTGAACTTGACCTCTATCGTTTCCTTGAGGTTTTCTCGCTAAGTTTTGCTTAACTTTCTTTAACCAATCTAATGTGTATGCCTCACCGTGTTCACTAATCATCGAGGCAATTAAACCTACTGTATACGAGTGTTTCCCACTACGAGTACAAACACGACCACGATATTTCTCATCTGCTAAATCTTCATAGTTAATATCAATTTTGCCAAGGCGTTTAGCCGAATAAATATTTCGAACACGCGTAGTTAATGCAAACCAAGTATTATCATTTGCGTGATATTGCGCAGGAATAGCTTCCTGTAAAACGGATGAATTTACTATTTGTACTAAATTTTTATCTCTAAGTTCAACTAACCGACTAATATCTGTAGTTAACAATACATCAGCAGGACTGTACTTACCTTCTCTTGCTAAACGCTCTGCCATACCTTTTTTAGCAAAAACAACATTTACCTTAATGCCTGTTTGCTCAGTAAATTGATCAAACAATGGCTTAACTAAAAAGGGCTGGCGATAAGAATATACATTGACTTCTTCTGATGCTGAAGTCAAAAAGCTAGAGACTAATAATAAGCCAACAAGAGCAAATTTAAGCATTGAGTTTTTCCACAAAGTATTGTTAAAAAAGGAGGCAAATTGTGACAAGGGCTACGCACAGTGTCAAGTTGTTTGAGAATAATTCTCATTATTGATATAAATCAAATAAACATCACTAAAATACACCAACAGCACCACTGAGTAACAACCAACAGGCAAAGAAAAGCTTTAATTTAGTTGCTGATAAATGAGTAACAATTGTTTTAGCAAATATTCCGCCCAGTACAGCAGCAGGACCAGCAAAGAGCACCACTTGCCAATAGATTTTACCTTGCAAGTGAAATACAGCAAACCACACAGAAATTGCTGAAATAATCACGGCACAAGCAACAGCCATATTTATATCAAACCGACGTATAATCAAATAAATAGCAACAATTTCACCAACACCTACACTTAGCCAAGCGGTAATTGCGCCCCCAAAAAAACCAATAAGCAATAAAGCTAAAAAGTCATACCACATCAGCTGACTTCTTTCCCTTGCACCTTTAAAGAAAAAGATAGTAACAATGATAAACAGGCCAAGTAACAATGAAAACCAACTAAAGCTAACTGTTAACGACGCAGGCGAAGGCAATGAGAAATATAAGGCCAGACTAATGGCTAAAACTGAAGTAATACTCGTTAAAGCAATTATGCGTTTAAAGCCCTGCCATAAACGTAAATCAGTTTTTTCTGTATGATAATGGTGATACCAAGTCATCGCTCCTGCAGTCATACCAAAGCATTGAATAGCAAAACTTGTCGCAACAGACTGAGCTTCAGTAAAGTTTAATTGGTTAAACATGGGGATAAAGATAACCCCACCACCTGCACCGGTAGAATTGGCAAAGATTGCCCCAACTACACCCAGCAAACTAAATAAGACATAGTCATACAGTTGCTGACAACTAAAAGGCGAGTTTATAAGAAGTCCAAGCCAGCAACAAAGAAAGAGAAAGATAAATAATGGGTTAACTAGTAGCGACGTGCGGTTATTCATATTGTGAATTAATCCGCTGAAACAAAACCTGCTTGAGATTCGATCAAAGTTTGAGCTTGTGCTGATAAAGTCGCTTTTGAAAGGTAACTTCGACTGATATTTTTCCCAACTGAGAAAAATATCACATAGCCAAGTTCTGTTGCCTTTATTTGGTTTACATCTAACCAAAGTATTTTTCGCTTATCATAAAACGATTCGGTTAATACGCCATCATCATCAATAGTTATTGTCACTTCACTATTCGCTGCTTTACTTAGCATTTGTCTAAACACCCACCAAGGCTGGTGATAATAAATACTTAATGATTCAAGTAAACCAAGGGAAATTACAAACCAAGCAGCATAGCCATTAACAGGCGTAAAGAGTAAAATAAATAAACCAAAAACGGTTAATATATTCGCTTTAAAATATGTCTTACGGTTATGTTCAACCGTGCTAGATTGAGTATAACACTCAGTAAAGTGCGCTTTATCTAAAACAAAAGAAGAAGTAAATGAATGCGTGTCAGCCATAACAGCCCATATATTTAATGATATTAGAATAATGCGGCATATTATCAGAACAATAATACTAAAGTAACAATAATTGCAGCAACAACAAGGAAAGTTATTTCATCATAACCATGGTAAGACACATATTTAAATGCTCAATTAAGGCACAAAATTGACGGTAATCTTCGCTAGAAACTGTTTTACCCTTTTCAAGGAATTGACCGCAAATAATACCAATAACTTTATTTGAGATTTTGACTGGTGCTAAAGCCATTGAGCCATCATTCATAAACTTTGCCAGCTCAGCAGTTATAAGCTCACGCCAGTGCACGTGTTTCATATCATTAATGAGTGCAGGTTGTTTCTCGTTAATGACCTTTGCCAGTACATTATCACTTAAGGTTAAATTCATTTTCACTTTAAATGAATCTTTATTACCTTGTTCATCGTAGACAAATCGAGATTTAACAGCTGTTTTATTATCGACTAACATTAAAAATGAACTTCGTTCAAAAATAAAAGCTTTACTTATATCGACTAACGCTAACTGCAAGTACTCATTAAAGTCTTTACTAACACCAATTAGCTGCGTTAATTGCATAAATGCATTGAGTAACTCTTTTTCCTTGGTAACTGTAGTAGTTTGCTGTAATGAGGCTTGTATTGAGGCAAACTCTTTACCCGTAGGCAGATCCTTTATTCTTTCAGAAAGAATGTCAGCACCATATGAAGATAATAATTTACATGCATATTCACGAGTATGTTCAATTCTTGCTTTTAATTGACGAACAGAAATGTCCATTATACTGGCAATTTCCTGCAATAAATGGTTGAAAGCTTCCTCATCACCGCCGGGTGATGCAATTATACTGCTTAATTGATCAGCAAAATATATAATCCGAATTTCATCTGTTCTGTTTTCAGGTTGATCCAATGCTTTCACAAGAATATCACTTAAATTCCAAGTGGAAGCCAGCCCTTTACTCAACTCGATAAAAGTTGTACCTAAGTGATTTTGACAATATAAATTAAACTCTTTAGGCGGTAAATTTTCTTGCGCTGCCAACTTAGATGCTTCGCTTCCTCCTACACTCCAAAAGGCAGTTTCACCTATGCGATAAAGCATAGCCGCTAAATAAACTTCTTCTTGAAGTTCATCACTGTAGCCAGGTACCATCATTTTTGCCAACATGCCTGCATAAAATGAGTTCGCCATGGATTGCGACAATTCATTATAAACATGGATATCTAAGCTTTTACTGGCCAGTAAACTATCGACAAGTTTAGCGGTTAAACAAATATTCTTTACTGATTGAATACCTAACACAACAGTCGCTCTAGAGACTGTTGTCACCTTATTTACACCAAGATGTTGAATTCCATTGGCAATTTTCAATATGCATGAGGACAGCGCTTGATCATGCAAAATTGCTTTACTTAATTTAGGCAATGACGATTTATCATCATTAGAGAATTTATCTAATAATTGAGCGGTAGAAGTAATGGCTGGAAGTTCACTGTGTGCAATTAACTCCACCCATTGTTGAGTGTTTTTTTTATCTTTAGCTGTCATTTTTCTTATTTCATTTAGCTTCAATTGTACAAAATCAGTAACTCAACACCTTGTAACTTAATTAATTCATGTACTTGTCAAATTCACTTAAAGTCTAGCGCTATTTAGTAAATATTACCTGAAATAAATCATAAAAATTCAATAATTTAAATTTAAAAGACTTGAATGGGCTCATTAGAAGTTAAAAATAATATCAAAAAATTAAAGACAACAAATGACAACGCTGTCATTTGTTGGTAAAGTGATTTAATAACTGGGTTTTATTTAGTATTTCAGATTTAATCTATAATTTAAAATGAGCTGTTTGTTAATAACAGTACGAGCTCAATCAGTTTAAAGGAACATATATGCAAGTTATAATTTTTGATGACGCTCAACAAGTGGCAGATAATGCAGCCCAATGGGTTGCTGAGTTAATTACTAAAAAAACTAACCCCGTTTTAGGGTTAGCAACGGGTAGTACGCCAATTAGTCTTTATCAACAATTAGTACTGAAATATCAAGCTGGTGAAATTAGCTTTAAAAATACCACCAGCTTTAATTTAGATGAATATCTAGGCATTGATGAAGATAATAGTCAAAGCTATCGTCACTTCATGAACGAAAACTTGTTTAATCATGTTGATATAAATAAAGCTAAAACTTTTCTTCCTACCTGCTCTCAAGGTGAAAACCCAAGAGAACAAGGCTTAAGATATGAAGAAATGATCAACAATGCAGGTGGAATAGACTTACAAATACTCGGTATAGGAGCCAATGGCCATATTGGATTTAATGAGCCAACATCAAGTTTAGCATCGCGAACAAGAATCAAAACTCTAACTCAACAAACGTTGTCTGATAATAGTAGATTATTCAGCCCTGATGAATTTCAACCAACACTGGCTATGACCATGGGAATTGCAACGATACTTGATGCTCGCTATGTGTTGCTAATGGCAACAGGTGAAAACAAAGCGAAAGCGGTAAAGGATATGGTTACTGGTGCTTTATCTGCTGTGTGCCCCGCTTCAGCGCTACAAATGCATGAAAATGCCATCGTAGTACTTGATAAAGCAGCGGCAAGTCAACTCGATGATAAGGAATATTACCTCTGGGCTGACAAACAAAATAACAAAATTAATGAAGAGTTTGGTTTATACCATAACTACTAAAAGTCACTGTAGTTTGCATCATATATTACATTTGTCTTTGGTTTAGCTAAACCTCTGTTAGTTAAGCCAAAGCATAAAACTTTCCAAGAAATTAACTGTGTTTTTTACATAAAAAAGCTATATAAATGAGGTAGGCATAGCAAATCATTTATATCTTGACGCAATTCATCATCACTTAGTCGCCCTTAAAACGCAGTCATATTGCATTTAAACTCACCTTCATGATAAGTTATCAGCAAAGTATACAATATACGCGCATGATAATAGCTTTATTGTATTGTTTTATCTAACCCATACTGTCACAGGAGAATAATAATGAATAAGAATAAAGTGACCATAGGTATTGTTGCAGCAATTGCCGTTAGCGCCATTGCCTTTCAGCAACTTAGTAGTAACCCCGAGCCAGAAATCAAAGCTGCTGAACAAATCGCTATTAATGCGCTTGTAAGCAAACCCGCGCCAAGCCAAAAAGTTATTGATAATTCGCCTCCTGCGCCTAAACCAGCTCCACAACCACAACATAATAACATCTCTGCAGAGAGTAATGATGAAGTAACGATAGTATCGCACTCTTCAGATCCCCGTAAAACTGTCACTGCCCGTAAAGAAGAAAGTGCTGTAGATCATCAAGACCCCAGAAGTCAGGCGCGTCCCCATGGTCATGAGCATAGTCATGACATAAACACAGCATCTCAGCCTCCAGGAGTACCTAACAAACCGGTCCCCAAGAAAACTCCAAGAAATCAACCGCCAGCTGGCTAACAAGCGTTAATCTCAACTTATATTAAGTTATTTTATCACTTTTCAACTCAGTACTGATATGGATGTTAGTACTAATTCCTATTCGAAACTCATGCATTTGTTCTTTTAAAACTAAAATAAATTTATAAAAATATTTCCATATTAATCTACTGTTTTAAATACAAATTACCCCAAATATTAACCATTTCTCAGAAAGTACGAAAAAATTCTTATTTATTATCACCTTGGAACTGTATACAAAATATAATATAACTAAATAGGCTCATATAGCGACATCAATGCGCAACAAGAGACGGATGTACGGGTTAGCGGCAGTTTGAACCATAAAAAAAATAAGATGTTCAAAATGCAACACGGACGATTCACCTAATCACTTGTACCTAACGAGTATAATAATAATATGAAAATATCAACTAAGAAAACGTTGTTAGCTAGCGCTATCTGCTTTTCATTGCAGATCAGCACCTCCCAAGCAGCACAAATGTGCGGAAGTAAAACCTTAGAGCGACAAACAGAAGTACCTGCCAACCAAACCCATTGCATTACTGATTACGGCCATTACTTATATGTTAATATTCCCTTTGACAATAGTGACGTTACTATCACCACATCAGGCGGGACATTCAGTGGTACAGATGCAGATATTAAGCTCTACGAAGGAGATTGGTGGAGTGGTACTGTTGAAGCTAGCAGCATAACAGCTGGCACTAACGAAGAATCACTTTCTTTTGTCTCGCGCGCTGGAGATCGATATTTCAAGATTGACGGAAACATCCAAGAGACTAGTTTAATCGTTACTGTAACTGGCGGTGATATACCACCACCTATGGGTGATTACATTGTTTACCCTACTAGCATAAGCGTTTCAGTACCTGATGCGAGTATTACTTCAAAAGCTCAATACGGCTCGACAATCGCGACAATATTAGCCGCAAGTTACAGTGACTTTGCAGACATTGCTGGTGCAGCCAATGATCCAATAACTGATGTCACAAGAGCAATCCATTTCTTAGCTAAGGCTGATGATTTAACAGATCCTGATTTAAACCAATTATTATATTTTTTAGGTTCTTATAAATATTACGCAGAGCAAATGACTGCCTCGGAAGCCTCTGCATTAAGTACTGCTTTACTTGCAGTAACTCAGATGACTGACTTTATTTCACCAGCAGGGACTGTTATTCAAGAAGGCTATGCTAAAGCGCTCAATAACTTTGAGCGCTATGAAGGCGCAATTTATTACAAAGACCATTTACCGCATTTATTAGCAACGCTGCAATACTTTTCACTGCAGAGTAACCCTTTTGGTATCAGTAATGCCGGTGATTCAACCATGGCAATACTCCTAGCTCTAGGCTCAGCATCATACTATGGTGATTCTGAAACCAAAGCCGCTTTTAATGACAACATGCTCGATGTGCTTTCTGTGCTGCGATCTTTTGCTTTCTTAGGCGAAACATCACTTGATACGCGCTGGAGTGCTGAATCTGACATCAAGTGGATTTTGCCACACAGCTTTAACGCCATGGGTAAAATTTCTTCCATTGCCACAGAAGAGGCACAAGGTCGATTTGACAGTACAGTTTTAGAAGTACGCGGCAAAGTTATTAATACTATTTCTGTTGAAACTACGGAAACAATCATCACTAAAAACTACCTTGAAAGTGCAGGTCGTGCCTGTGAAGAAGGCGATGCTCTGTTTGGTAGCTGTGTTATTCCACCAAAAGAAGAAGATATTCTTACCGTAAGTCATGATTGTTCAGCGAATATCACCATAAGAGCACAAAGCTCAATTAGCCAAGCAACCTTAGATCAATCTTGTGCTGACATGGCACTTCAAGCAACAGAATTCCACGCTTTCTTTAATACTGCTGGTAATCCTGTGTCTGGCGACAAAAATACTCACATTGAAGTGGTCGCGTTTGCAAGCCCTGAAGATTATGAAAAATATGCAGGTGAGTTTTTCGGGATTAGTACTGATAATGGAGGTATGTACTTAGAAGGTACTCCTGAGAATGACGGAAACCAAGCACGTTTCATCGCCATGCAATGTCCTGATTCATGGGTAGGCGGTTCATGTCAGTACGAAGATCAAATTTATAACCTACGCCACGAATACGTTCACTACTTAGACGGTCGTTTTATTAAAGCTGGCTCATATGGTGACTTTGATTACAACGTATCATGGTCAGAAGGTATGGCTGAATATATGGCCATGGGCACTGAACACACTCGTACGTTTAACACCTTAAAAGGTGAAACCATTCCACCATTATATAATTTATTGTTCATGAGTTATGAATACGATAATTTATATCCATGGGGTTATTTCGCTATGCGCTACTTAGGTGAAGAGCATAAAGGCGAAATCAATACCTTAGTCTCAGCACTACGAGCTGGCGATAATAATGCTTATGTCGAAGCGCTAAAAGGTGTGGCACAGCGAACAGAAGATGGTTTTGAAGCTTATATGTTGGCAAATTCAGAAACAGTTGCACCAGCCGCCGCTGCGATGCCTGAGCAAAATACCATTGGTAGTTGTGACTTAGAGCAACAATATGTTCGTCGTATTGATGCTAACAAAACTGACTTTACTTTTACCAATACAACAGATACACCGGTATCTTTATTTTGGGTAAACAGTACAACAGGCGAAACAAATTTCGGCAATAAATATGACACCCTAAATCAAGGTGACACCTATACATCTAGTTCTTGGAGTGTTGGTGATCGCATGATGTTATCTGATAACAATATGAACTGTTTAGGTGTTGCGGTTATGGCTGAAAATAGTAATACCTTTACTATTGAAGCAGACTTAGTTAAGGATGTTGTAGCAGAAGAAATCCCCGCCTTAAATCAACTGGGAAGTTGTGCTTTGGCTCAACCTCATTTGATTATGGATGAATCACATGAATTCACCATTACCAACACATCGGATACTGCTGTTCGCTTATTCAGAATAGACAACACCAAAGGTACAATTATCACCACAAGCGGTGCCAATGAATTTACACATGGTTACGGTGTGCTTAAACCTGGTGCTAGTTACACGAATGATGTTTGGTACGGTGACCGTCGCTTAATGGTGACTGACAGCAACTTAAATTGTTTAAGTGTGGGTGTTTTAAATAACCCTGTAGCTAACTTCACGGTTGACCAAGCGATTGTCGCAAGCGCTGCAGAGCCAGAGATGATCCCTGCAGCGAATACAATTGGCAGCTGTGATTTAATGGCCAAACATTTAACAGGGCCATTTGAAGCTGACTTCTCATTTGTTAACAATAGTGATAATCCTGTTCGCATACACCGCATTGATGCTGAAACAGGTGAATTAAGTGAAAGCTTTGGCTTTACTACCTTAGCTAAAGGTGAAACTTACGATAGTACTTCAACCTGGAAATGGTTTGGAAATCGTCGAGCGGCCATTACTGATGAAAACAACCAATGCTTAGGTGTTGCAGTGATGACTGAAGAAGACACTAGCAACGACTATATTATTACCAATGATATTGGCGGTGGAACGCAAGAGCCAGTAGATAGTGATGGTGATGGTGTTATCGACAGCGAAGATGCTTTCCCGAACGATCCAACAGAAACAAAAGATTCTGATGGTGATGGAACAGGCGATAATAGCGATGCATTCCCTAATGATGCTAGTGAAACCACAGACTCTGATGGTGACGGTGTAGGTAATAATGGCGACGCATTCCCTAACGATCCTTCTGAAACCAAAGATACCGATGGTGACGGAACGGGTGATAACAGTGATGCTTTCCCAACTGATGCATCTGAAACAACAGACTCTGATGGAGATGGAACAGGTGATAATAGCGATGCATTTCCTAATGATGCAAGCGAAACCACCGATTCTGACGGTGACGGCACAGGCGATAACAGCGATGCCTTCCCTAACGACTCAACAGAAACAAAAGATTCTGATGGAGATGGAACAGGCGATAACAGCGATGCATTCCCTAACGATCCAACAGAAACAAAAGACTCTGATGGTGACGGCATAGGTGACAATGCAGATCCAACACCATTTGGTGAAGTAGATTCTGACGGCGATGGATATGTTGACTCAATCGATGCATTCCCAAATGATCCTACTGAATGGGCTGACACGGATTCAGATGGCACCGGGGATAACAGTGATGCATTCCCAACAGATGCGACTGAAACTAAAGATTCTGATGCTGATGGTGTAGGCGACAATGCTGATGCCTTCCCTAATGATGCAACAGAAACTACTGATTCAGATGGTGACGGTGTCGGTGACAATGCAGATGCCTTCCCAAATGATGCTAGCGAGACCACCGATTCAGATGGCGATGGTTATGGCGATAACAGCGATGTTTTCCCTAACGATTCAACAGAATGGGCTGACTCAGATAATGACGGCATGGGTGACAACTCTGACCCTTACCCGAACGACCCAAATAATGGCGGTGGTGTAACGGTTCCTGATTGTGGTGCAGCCACTATTACCGGTGGCAAGTTAACATTAGATAACAACGAATGTGTTGCTGGTGGTCGTGGTTCTTACTATGTATGGGTAGAGGAAGATAATACTAAGCTATACATTAGCACAGCTGGTGGTAATGGTGATGTTGGTATTTACTTCAATGCTGATACTTGGGCAACAACGAGTAACGCTCAAGCTGCTAGCTCGGCAAATGGTACTACTCACGTGTTAGAGGTAACAACCAATAGAGGTTGGAGGTATATCACCTTAAATACTAATAGCAACTACGACAATGTGACATTAGCTGTAAGTTTGACCAACCCAGATGTTACTGAGCCAGTAGATCCTATTGACCCAGTTGACCCGCCTGTAACTGATATTACCAATGCCTGTGTCACATTAGCCCCTAATGACTACACGGCGATAGAATCTGGTAATGCTCTATGTACAGACAACGGTCGTAATAGTTACTACATATACCTAGACGATTCAGTAACAAGTATTGATATTAATACCGCGCACGGTACAGGTGAAGCCGAATTATATGTTGGTAACACATGGGCTAATGCTTCAACGCATACCCATAAGTCAACAACAGCAGGTACAACCTTACAAAGTATTACTGTTAACAACCCACCAATAGGTTGGTTCTATATAGGAGTAGAGAACACAGGCAACGACGTCGCAGTACAAGTCGATGTGAAATAGTTATTACAATAATAACAATGTAATTTAGTTAAAAGTATCTTCCCTTACACAAAGATGTTTAACTAACTTTTAGCGGGTCATTTGACCCGCTTTTTTTATTTTAATGAGAAGCAACTCTCTTGATTAATGTGCTTCGTATGAGAGAATGGAAACATTCATCGACGAGACCCACCTTATAAAAAACAAAAAGGAATAAGCATGTCAATCGACACCGGGAACCAAAACGCACGTAGAAATTTATTAAAAGGTATTGTAGCAAGCACAGCTGCTATCGCCGCAGCGCCAGTCATGGCTAATAATAACCATGCTCACCACCATCATATGCCGAGTAAATTAAATAAAGCATTAATTGCTATTTCAAATGAATGTGCTCAACATGGGGATGAATGTATCGCTCATTGTATGCAAATGTTTAAAATGGGTGATACTACGTTAGCAAAATGCGCTGAAACCGTAAATGAAATGATCATTATGTGTCGTGCCTTAGCAAAAATGGCCAGCTACCAATCAACACAAGTAAATGCATTAGCAAAAATTGTCATAGATGTTTGTCAGGTATGTGCTGATGAATGTGGTAAACATACTAAACATAAAGAATGTAAAGCTTGTGAACAATCTTGCCTAGAGTGTATCGAAGAATGTAAAAAACTTTTTAGTTAACATCATCAAATTCACAAATATAGTACACTGTACAAACCGCTAGATTCATGGTTCAAATTCGTGACTTAGCGGTTTGTTTTTATAATCAGCGGTGTAATAGATTGACTGATTATTAGAGAAAACTATCTAATGAATATAATCCCACTCAGTAACCTAGCCATTTCTTTCATTCCAGTGATATTGGTTATCGTGATTATGTTTCATTGGTCTTTGAAGATTACTGACTCAATTATTGCCATGGCGCGTATGGTTATTCAGTTATTAGCCATAGGATATGCATTAAATTGGATTTTCGCCGTTGAAACACCGCTAATAATTTTACTGCTATTAACTTTTATGTTGATCGTTGCAAGTTCCATTGCCTTAAGACCCATTAGCGATAAAAATACCTCAACATTCTTCCAAACATTTATCGCAATCACACTTGGTAGCGGTTTAACACTAGCATTCATTATTCTATTTGTATTAGAAACAAACCCTTGGTACAAAGCTGATACCATCATCCCGCTTGCAGGCATGATTTTCGCTAGTGCAATGAATACTGTCAGTATTACAGCTGAACGATTTAGCACGGAATTATCTCACTCAGCTTCAGTTATTAAGGCAAGAGAACAGGCATTTAAAGCAGGGCTAATTCCTTTATTTAATACTTTGCTGGCTGTGGGTTTAGTAACCTTGCCAGGCATGATGACAGGACAAATCTTTTCTGGTGTATCACCTCTTGTCGCGGTGAGGTATCAAATTGTTGTGATGTGCATGATCACCGGTGGTGCGGGCATCTCATCTGCTATTTTTTTACTGTTAGCTTGTAAACAATATCTTGCTAAAAACGATAACTAAGTCCTTCATCCATAGATGGCAAGGCAAACTAATTTAACGCTGTAGTAAGGAAAATAGACTGCTAGAAAGCAAGTTGTTATCCCGAACTGAGGTTAACTAATTAATGGACGATAGCGACTGATTTTATTTGAGCCCAACAGCGCATACCTTCCTTTAATCCTAAGTTTGCTAAAGACTTCCCTGTGAGACGAGCAATAATAAATTCATCTCCTACTTTCAAACGTACTAAAGCGATTGGAGAGTTTTCTTCTTGAATAATATCCTCTACTTTACCTGCAAGACGATTAGCAATACTGGAGTCTTCATGATTTGATAGTGCTAAGCTCACATCTTTTGCTAATATACGCACTCTGACTTCTTCACTAATCTTCTCATCATTATCACTCAGCCATAACTCACCGCCCGTAAAACCAACTTTCATCAAGTGCCATTGTCGATCTTTTTCCAAAACGGCAGCTTTAATAATAACCCCAGTACCTTGCTCAAAATAGCTACTATATTCCAATGTTGAAAAAACTTGCGTTAACTCTCCCTGAGCCTTTACTTTCCCTGCCTCTAATACCACAACATGATCGGCAAGACGTGCAACCTCATCTAAAGAATGACTAACATACAATATTGGAATATCGAAATTCTCATGTAAGCGTTCAAGGTATGGCAGTATCTCTCTTTTTCTCGCCGTATCTAATGAAGCGAGTGGCTCATCCATTAATAAAATTTTTGGTTGAACCAATAAAGCCCTAGCGATCGCTACACGTTGACGCTCACCACCAGAAAGCTCATTAGGGTAACGTGTAAGTTGTGATTTAATCCCCAAAACTGAGATGATTCTATCGAAGTTATCTTGACTGACAGTGTGTTCAGCTCGCTTCATGGCGAATAATAAGTTTTCATGAGCTGATAAATGATCAAACAAACTAGCTTCTTGAAACACGTAGCCTATTGGCCGTTTATAGGTTTTCAAACAGTAGTTATCATTTTGCCAAACTTGCCCAGAAACCTCCAAGTGCCCATGTACTGAATCCTCTAAGCCAGCAATACATCTAAGTAGCGTAGTCTTACCTGAGCCAGAATGACCAAAAATAGCCGTTACCCCTTTGCTGGGTATATCAATTTTTACGTCTAGTGAAAAATCACTTTTTACAGATGAACGATAAGCGACTTTAAAACAGGCTTTGATCATGTTACTTGGTGTTCCTGATAGATTTGAATATTATTTCACTCTCTTTATAGCACCATGACGATTTAACAGGCATTTTAACCTTAATGGCATAGTTACTTAACAGACAAAGCATGAACTTTTCCCTTTCGCTGAAAGCCATATAAAGCCAGTAATACGATAAATGAAAACAAAATCATCAATGCAGATAATGCATGTGCCTGCCCATATTCCATGGCCTCGACATGCTCATAAATTTGTACTGAAACCACTTGAGTTTCACCTGGGATATTTCCACCAATCATTAATACCACACCAAACTCCCCTACGGTATGAGCAAAGCCTAAAATTGCTGCAGTTATAAAACCAGGCTTGGCTAGAGGCAAAACAACATTAAAAAACGTATCCCATGGCCCTGCTCTTAACGTAGCAGCAACCTCTAAAGGTCTATCTCCCAAGGATTCTATTGCATTTTGAATAGGTTGAATGACAAATGGCATCGAATAAAAGATTGATGCAATAACTAAGCCCCAAAAGGTAAAAGGTAAAGTACCTAAGCCCAAGCTTTGAGTAAATTGTCCAACCGCACCATTGGGGCCCATTGCAATTAATAAATAAAAACCAATGACCGTTGGAGGTAAAACTAAAGGTAAAGCCACTACTGCGGCAATAGGCCCTTTCCAACGAGAGCTTGTTCTTGCTAGCCACCACGCAATAGGTGTTCCTATTATCAACAACAACAAGGTAACAGTACTCGCCAGTTTAATTGTTAACCAAATTGCTGCCATGTCAGCTTGAGAAAAGCTCATATTACCATATTCCAACGTTTGTACACACTCGATAAATAGACCAAGATTTCATCACTTAATGCTCATAATGAGAAGTAGTATAACCAAACGACGTCATGATGTTTTTAACTTCTGTCGAACGCATAAAAGCAATAAAATCTTGAGATACTTGATTATTTTTAGCTCGTTTTAGTATTGCTGCATCTTGTTTTATTGGCTGATAGTATGAATGGGGAATTACCCAGCTTGAACCTGATGAAATCACACCATTGTTCATTACTTGCGATAAAGCAACAAACCCTATTTCAGCATTACCTGTTTTGGCAAATTGAAATGCTTGGGCAATATTTTCAGCAATGACTTGTTTTGTTCTAACTTGCTCACTCAAAGATATATTCGCTAATACTTCTTGAGCTGCTCTACCATATGGCGCTAACTTAGGATTTGCCATAGCAAGTTTATTAAAATGTCCTTCAGCTAAAAAGGCAGCGCCATCCACAAAATAATCCTCTGTGGGAGACCACAAAACCAGCGCACCAATTGCATAAGTAAAGCGACTATTTTTTACGGTTAAGTTAGCTTTTTCCAAAGCCGTAATTTTTACTTGATCTGCTGAGAAGAAGATATGGTAAGGTGCGCCATGGCTAATTTGTGCAAAAAACTTACCCGAAGATCCAAAAGACATAACCACTTTATGACCGCTCTTTTTTTCAAAAACTTTTACGATTTTTTTCATCGGCATAATAAAGTTCGAAGCAACAGCAATATTAATTTGCTCGGCTCTAACGGGTAAAAACAGTAAGGTAAAAATAATTGCGACTAAACTACGCATAATAGACATCTAGTAAATGAAAATATAAAAAGTACACAGTAGCTATATAATAATTAAGCACTAATACGGCACGGTAAAATTATCGCTCTATACTAGGTTATCAATATAAACAGTACAAGTTTGAATAAGTTAACTTTCGCTAAAATTCCCCTATACTTATTCTAGTTCAGTGTATTTCAAAGACAGTTTAGACCAAATGATATTTTTATAAGGTAAGTACCCTTGATAAAACTCACTCTAACCTTTACCCTGCGCCACTTTAATTCCCTTATCTAATTTAGTGAAAGCCATGCCTGCTAGTATTGCCTTGATCATTGCCACCTTTTTGTGGGGTAGCTCATTTATCGCACTAAAATATGCAATCAATATATACGATCCATCTTTTGTTATTTTCTTTAGAATGCTGATCACACTTATTCTTTGTATCACTTTATGGCGTTGGGTGAAGAAGTTTACTTACCAACAGGGTGACTGGAAATACTTACTCAGTATGTCTATCGCTGAGCCATGCTTATACTACTTGTTTGAAGGCAATGCAATGAAGTACACCTCAGCTTCCCAAGCAGGTGTCTTAGTCTCATGTTTTCCTTTATTGGTCGCCATCGTTGCATATTTAATGTTAAAAGAAAAAGTCACTAAACGAATAGCCATTGGTTTTAGTTTCTGTATTGGTGGTGGCGTGTTATTAACCTTAGTATCTGAAACCTCAAGTCAAGCACCAAACCCTGCTCTTGGGAATTTTCTAGAGTTTTTAGCCATGGTCTGCGCGGCTTATTACGCCGTGAGTGTTAAACATTTATCACAACGTTATTCACCGCTGTCATTGATTGCTCTGCAAGGCCTAGCAGGCTCAATATTTTTTGCTCCCTTTTTACTCTTTATTGAAATTCCCCCGGTTCATGATATTACTGCCCTTATTGGCATTTTTTACTTAGGTGCTTTTGTCACAATAGGTGCCTATGGCATGTATAACTATGCCATCACTAAAGTTTCTGTGCTTACAGCAGCGGCATTTACCAATTTAATCCCCATTTTCACGTTATTATTATCAGCCATAATTTTAGGCGAGAGTCTAACAGTGCATCAATGGGGATGTATTTTATTAGTTTTCATTGGGGTATATATCAGCCAAAAGAAAACCCGAAAATCGCTACTGAGCTAAAAATAGCCATGTTATAATCCACGCAATTTTTCACCATTTACTCCAGCAACAAGAGCCTCTTATGTTAGATAAGTTTTTCCAATTAACTTCACATAAAACAACAGTAAAGCAAGAAGTTATAGCAGGTGTTACCACCTTCTTAACTATGGCTTACATTATATTTGTTAATCCCGCCATGCTAGCAGATGCTGGCATGGATCACGGTGCGGTTTTTGTCGCAACCTGTATTGCCGCTGCCATTGGTTGTTTTATTATGGGGTTCATTGCTAATTATCCTATTGCATTAGCGCCAGGTATGGGCTTAAACGCCTTTTTCACTTATACCGTAGTGCTTGATATGGGCTATAGTTGGCAAGTAGCCTTAGGTGGGGTATTTATTTCAGGTATTGTCTTTATTCTTCTAAGTTTATTTAGCATCAGAGAATGGATAATCAACAGCATTCCCCATGCACTTCGCTCTGGCATAGCTGCAGGCATTGGCTTATTTTTAGCGCTAATAGCGCTTAAAAATGCCGGCATTGTTGTTGATAGCCCAGCAACTTTAGTTACTTTAGGTGATATAACCGCAATAGAACCTATCTTAGCGGCTATTGGCTTGTTCGTTATTGTTGGCCTTGCTAGTAAAGGTATCAATGGTTCAGTCATGCTTTCTATTATCATTATTACGTTATTGGCACTTTTACTCGGTAAGGTTGAATATCAAGGCATTGTTTCTATGCCACCTTCAGTAATGCCAACCTTTATGCAGTTAGATATTGCAGGCGCACTTGAAGTAGGTATGTTAAGTGTTATTTTTGCCTTCTTATTTGTTGATTTATTTGATACTTCAGGAACGCTTATCGCTGTAGCACAACGCGGTAAATTACTGGCTAAAGACGGTTCATTTCCACGCCTAGGTAAAGCCCTACTAGCAGACTCTACTGCCACGGTTGCTGGCAGTATGCTAGGTACATCAACAACAACAAGTTATGTTGAAAGCACTGCTGGTGTTGCTGCTGGTGGTCGTACGGGGTTAACTGCCGTGGTGGTTGGCTCATTATTCTTATTAGCGATTTTATTTTCACCACTAGCAGCTATGGTACCGGCTTACGCAACTGCTGGGCCTTTATTTTACGTAGCTGTGTTAATGATGTCAGGTTTAGTCAATATTGATTGGGACGACTTACTCGATGCTGTACCTGTAGCCATTATTTGTATCACTATGCCATTAACTTTTTCAATTGCTCATGGTATTGCTTTTGGCTTTATTAGCTATGTTGCAGTACGCTTATTTAGTGGCAAGGTAAAAACCTTAAATATTAGCGTGGTCATTCTTGCCTTATTGTTTATCGGCAAATTTGCTTTTTATGGATAAATATAATGATTAATAAAAATTGTACAAAGCTATTATCACTTACTCTTTTATGCTCTATAACAACAGCCAATGCTGAAACATATTGGAGTGACAACAGTTTATCATATTTAAAAAATTTACAAGATTTTGAAGTGCTTACCAATGACGATATTAACGTGTTCACTTTTGAGCATGTCTCTGGACATAACTGGGGCGATGTATTTTTCTTCGTTGATAGAATCAATGGAAAAGCTGACAATAACAACCCAAAGCATAAAGAAACTTACAGTGAGTTTTCACCAAGATTAAGTTTAAGTTACCTCACAGGAAATGACGTATCGTTTGGGATTATTAAAGACGTATTTATTGCTGGTACCTATGAGTACTCTAGTGGCACCTCTGGTGACTTCGGTTTTGGCTTTGATAATTATCTATACGGTATTGGTGCCTCATGGAATTTATTTGATAAGGGCTTCTTTAACACAAACCTTTATTACGCCAACAATGAAAAAATAGACAACGATCAACAGCTCACCGTATCGTGGGGCTATCCCATGGAGTTTGGTAAGCACCATATTATGTTTGATGGATACATAGATTGGTCAACATCAGCTGACGATCATGAAGCTGATTTTCACTTTAACCCACAACTTAAGCTTGATGTCGGTAATTATTTTGGTAACCCCAAAAAACTAGAAGTGGGTATTGAGTATAGCTTCTGGCGTAATAAGTTTGGAATTGCTGGGCTTGATGATGAAAGCACCGTGAGCTTTTTAATTAAAGCACATTTATAGACTGCTAATTTTTACTTCTATATTAGATGTTTGCATAATGTAAGCATCTAATTCTATTTCCTTCCCATCTATCGCTAATGTAATCAATTTTTTATATATAGCCAATTCCTCTCTTTTAGTGATCGTATAAGATATACAGAGCAGCTCTGTAATGATAAAGTCCCCATAAATAAATCGTGTTTACACTTTTCTTCACAGGATAATTATGACTTCAATTGATTCTATTTCGGCTGAATACGTAAAACTTTCTTTAGGCATTGGACAGCATTGTCCTAATTATGTTGATGCATATTACGGCCCTAAAGCGTGGCAAGAAGAGCTAATTAAGCAAACACTACCACAGCTAAAAGATAAAGCTACTTTACTTATTAATAGCATAAACAGCTTAGATAATATTACAGAATCTGAGAGTAAAATTAGGCTAGACTATTTAAAAGCACATATCAGTGCCTGCAATGTGTATATTGATATTTTAATGGGAAATACACTCGATTTTTATAGCGAGTGTGAAGCATTATATGATGCAAAACCACCTAAATATGATGAGCAGCACTTCGATAAAATTTTGGCAGAATTAGATAAGTTGGTACCTGGTTCAGGAGATCTCGCTACACGATTTGTTAATTACAGAGAGAATTTTGTTATTAACAAAGACAAGTTAGATGCTGTTTTTGAAGCGGCAATTGCAGAAGCACGAAGCAGAACCTTAAAACATATTTCACTACCTAAAAGCGAAAATTTTACTGTTGAGTTAGTTCAAGAGCAGGTTTGGACGGCCTATAACTGGTTTAAGGGAAATAGCTACAGCCTTATTCAACTTAATACAGACATTAACATCTACATAGAGCGAGCCATCGACTTAGCTGCCCATGAAGGTTATCCGGGCCACCATGTCTTTAACGCATTGATGGAAAAACACTTAGTTAATCAACGCAACTGGGTAGAGTACTCCATTTATAATTTATTTGGTCCAACATCATTACTTGCCGAAGGTAGTGCTAATTATGGCATTGAAGTGGCCTTTCCTTGGGAAGAACGAATAGCGTTTGAGCGTGATGTGCTTTTCCCAATAGCAGGCATAGATCCCAACGCAAGTGAACTCTACTACAAAATCCTAAAACTCATGGCAAAGCTTGCCTACGCTGATAATATGGTGGCACAACGTTATTGTGATAACGAAATAGACAAAAACCAAGCCATTGCATTATTAATGAAGTACAGCTTATGTACCGAGGCTAGAGCAACACAACGCTTAAGCTTTTATCAGCAAAATCGCTCATATGTTATTACCTACAATTATGGACAAGATTTAGTACATGACTATTTAGCAAAAAAAGTTTCTTCTGATTCTGCGCAAGAGCTATGGCATGAGTTCACGGTATTATTGGCTAGACCAAAAACTGCATCAATGATGCAAGCTGAACTTTAGTTAGTAACAGATACTTTGCATTAGAACATCATAATCATAAAAACCAGCTTATTTGCTGGTTTTTATATTCAAAGGTTCAACAATAATTAAATCTTAAAACGCCCTACTAAATCTTTAAGCCTATCTGTTTTAGTTTCTAGAGCTGAACTAATTGCCATTAAGCTTTGCGCTTCATCACTGGTATCTGTACCCAGTTGATTAACATGTTGCATCATCTCTCGAATATTCTGCGCAACATTATCTTGTTCACTCGTAATATTAACAATTTCTTGCATATCATCTCGATTTGTTTCAACAACTGAAGCAATCTCGGTAAGTTGAGTATGTACAGTTTTACTGTTATCCATATATTGATTCACTTGCTCACGTGTATTACTCATACTATCTTCAGCGGCATGCGCTTTCGCTTGCAAATCTTCAATATTTTGCTGAATACTTGTTGTTGATTCTTGTGTGCGTTGAGCTAACTGACGAACTTCGTCAGCTACTACCGCAAATCCTCTGCCATGCTCACCAGCCCGTGCTGATTCAATAGCAGCATTTAAGGCTAATAAGTTAGTTTGATCGGCAATGTTTTTAATCACATCCATCACTTCACCAATTGATTGACTGCTCGCTCGTAGTTCTTCAATGGTATGTACTGCGCTATCAAAGTTGGCGTTGAGTTTTACCAGTCCATCCATAGAGCTAGCAAGTACATCTTGTCCTTTTTGTGAGGTTTGACTGGCAATATGCGCGGTTTCTCGTGCGGTAGAAATTCGCTCTTTTATAGTATGAGCATTTTCGGCCATGCTTGAAACGGTCTCTGTGGCTAAGTGTAATTCTTGCTCAGCATCACTGGTTTTGCTGACCGTAATTTCACTCACTTTAGCAACTTTCACCGTAGTGTCTCTTAACTCTTCACTCGTTTGCTGCACACGAGAAACAATATTTTGGATTTGTTCTATAAAACGATTAAATGCATCAGAAAGTTGACCAACTTCATCATCACTTTTAATTTTAATTCGCTGTGATAAATCGCCTGCACCACCTGCAATCTCAACTAAAGCTTGTTTTACCGATAACAATGGTTGAAGCAACTTAGCCGTTGAAAACCAGAGTACCAGCAAGGTAATTAGAAGAATGCCTAAACTTACGAGTATCGCTGATATCATCGCCTCATCTACCGGCGCATCCACATAATCTTGCGGTACCATAACGGCAAGTTTCCACTTCAAGTTTAACTTATCTACAACAACATCACGATATTGCACATGATATTGCTCGTTGTTCCAAACAACTTTTGCTGTGCCTTTAGCCCTGCTAAGCATTTGCTCGTTCAAGTCAGAGAAACCATTATGTTGATTATTGTTTTCTAAGTTGGCTAACTTTATGTTGGTTGTTTTTCGTTCAGCAATATTTACGTCTGCTAACTTCTCAGAGTTAAAGACAATCATATCGCCATTATTATCAATCAAAAATGCTTGGCCTACCCCATTAAAGTTAATTTTTGATACGATTTCATCTATTGCTTGTAAGTAAAGATCAACACCGCCAGCCCCAATAAATTCATTACTGAAATTCACAATAGGGAAATTAATAGCGACATAGAAAGATTCAATTTGTGGTTCATAAGTCACACCACTAACATTCCAAGCATTAGTATCTCTAACTTCTTGCCACCACGGACGGGTCAGTACGTTATAGCCTGTCAATCCAGATACGCCGCCTTGATCAAAATATTCCCCCGTATATTTAGAGCCAAAAAAAACAGAGGCGATATCTTCTCTCCCCTCCATTTCTCGAGAAAAAACCTTCATCAAGCGTTTGTATTCAGGCGTGTCTAAATTTTGACCTCTGTCTCGATGTTGTTCAAACCAATCAATTAGCCAAGTGTTTCTAAAAATAACTTCAGCACGCGTGATATGTGTTTTGAAATAACTTTCAATATCAGAAGCATAAAGCTCAATGGATTTTTCTATATCACTGTCTAAGCGCTCACTGGTATTTTCGCTAACTTTAGAAACTAGGATATAAGTGGTGATTAACAGAATAACAAAAATGGCTGAGGCCGTGGCGCCGACAAGTTTTGCCGTAACAGAATTTTTTAATTTCATGAAAAACCTTAACATATTAATACTACTAATGTTTATGCTCATCATGTCCATTGAAGCTTAAGTTTCTAGCCATCAAAGATAAGCGATAATCGACTCCTTTCGCTTACAAATTAAAACTATAATAGCAACAAATATACAATATAATAAAGAGATATATAACAATAGATATTTACTTTGAGCTGTAAATTTTATAGAAAGTGTACTTAGTGCGCTGATGACATTAAAGAAATTTAAATACAAAAAAAACGCATAACTATCAATTTAAGTTAATATATATTAACTCATTATCACTCTCATATTGGGTATTATTTAGCGCCAATTATCGGTTTAAGTTGTAGGTTATTGTATCGTGACATATAGTTATATAAGCTTTTAAGCTAAATAACATGTGAGAAATATCTCAAGCACTATATTTCATCTATGGTATCGATTGAATTGAAATTGATTAAAATAAAAAACCTATTTCCTCACGTATGCATCTTTATTTGTGCATTATCCCTTTTTATCGCCAACAACACTCTCGCCAATGTCAATAACTTAGTGTTAGACCAGTTAACCGTTAAAGATGGACTTTCTCAAGTTTCTATTACTTACATCAATCAAGATGACGACGGTTTTATTTGGATTTCAACAGAAGCCGGGATTGAAATTTATGATGGTTACAGCTTCACCAAAATTGAAGGACCAGAAAGTGATTTTTCCAATTACAGTGCAGGCAAAACATATCAATCTAAAAATGGATTAATATGGATGATGCTATACGGAAAAGGCTTATACTCCTTTGATAAAAAAAAGGATAGTTTTGAATTAGTTTTAAATAATAATCAGTTATCTTCTGAAGATTGGCTTATCGACTATGTAGTTATTAATGAACAGGTCTGGATTGCAACAAGTAAAGAGCTCGGTGTAATTGATTTAAAAACGAAGCAATATACTAAAAAACTTGATTTAACTAAATACCTTAAAAGTACAACTTATGTTCAACAAATTATTTACCATAACGCGAATATTTATTTTGCGAGCAGGGACAATGTACAGGTATATAACCCCGCACAAGATAAGGTTGTAACACTTCCTGAACTCACTAAAGAAAATGTTGATAAGCACAATTTTGTCCCCTTACAAGCTAACAAAACATATAAGCTAGCGATAATAAATAATCGACTATATCGTGGTTCTAATGACGGTTTGTTCTCAATGGATATTACATTAGTTGACAGTCTTTTCAATTCCGATTCTGCGGGCTCTGCTGCCTTAGCAATTAAATACAGAATGGACATTGAACACATCTCGGTATGGAGTTTTTTTAATAGCAGTGACTTATTAGTTATTGGCGGAACAAAAGGGCTTTATCAGTTCAATACAAAAACCACAAAAGGAAAGTTTTTATTTGGTTTCGATGAGTACGATCCTTCATTTGCTAACAATACAATTTCTTCACTTATGGTTGATAAAGATGGCTTTTATTGGTTAGTTAGTTTTAGTCAAGGTATCTTAAAGTGGAACCCTAGCTTAGAGATTATTGAAAATTACGGATATTATAAAGGCCGAGCAGACAGTTTAACCAACAACAGTGTTACCGCGATTTTAGAAGATAAAAATGATGCTGATATTTTTTGGGTGGCAACACCGAACGGTCTTAATAAGCTTGATAGAAAAACAAGGACTGTTGAGAAGTTTCTATTTATAGAGAACCCCAATACTACTTTCATTCAGAGTAACATACTCTCTTTGCATCATGGTAATAACAATACAATATGGCTAAATACCATTATGGGGCTTCAGTTATTTGATATTAAAACCAAATCTATTATTCCTACCCCATTTAAAGATGAAACACTTAAAAAAATTCAAGGTGACTACCCTGTTTATCATACTCAAGGGGATTCATTATTTTTTGCGCAAACAGGCACCTTAATCAAGCTAAATACTGTCACTGAAGAAATCGTTGATCTCAGTGAAGACATCGCCAAGCAAGGAATTAAAGACATTTGGTATTTTTTTGAAGATAAAAGTTCAGTAAATAAAATTTGGTTGAGCACAACGAAAGCATTATGGCTATATGATATTGAGCAAAATCAATTCACGCGATTTTATGAAAGTACTGATATGAATGGCAACGAATGGGCATTTATTGATAGTTTTATTATTGATAAAGAAAATGACCGTTTATGGTTGGCCCACACTTCTCAAGGCATTATTGCAGTTTCGTTAAAAACAAATAAAGTAGTTCACCAATTTAATGCGGAAAATAGCATTATAGACAATAACTTATACGGATTGTATCAAGATAAGCAAGGAGATTTATGGGTATCAACACATGATGGTATTTACACAATCAATACTAAAACATTACATATTCGTAAGTTTGATATTCATCATGGATTTACTGGTATGGAATTTAATGCTGCAGCCCATAAACAAATATCGTCAGGTGAAATTCTATATGGAGCTATGACGGGTGTATCGATTTTTGATCCAATAGAACTAAAAACAAAAGAACAAAAACAATCACTGAATGTTTTTATAACTAATGTAGAACTGCTCTCTCGTCAGCTCGATGAGGCATATATTTTTAACTCAAATAATATTATTGACCTTGCCTATGATGATGTTGGTATTCGAGTAGATTTCACCACATTTAATTTTTCTAAAAGCGACAACATTTTGTTTGAATATTCGTTGATGGGCAAAAGCAAAGTTGATTACCCTCCCACTTATAAAAACCATATAATATTCCCTAGTTTATCCTCAGGAAGACACACGCTTTCAATAAGGGCTAAATCTCCCATTACTGGTGAATACTCTAAAGAAACCCTTGTTAGATTCAATGTTTCTTACGCTCCTTGGCGCTCCCCTAGCGCGATTTTTATTTACCTAACCATCGCCATTGTAACGACAACTGTGTGGTTACGAAGAAGACAAAAACAACGTGACGAATTACTAGCTGCTCATGAGCAAGTTAAATTTAGAGAAAATCGGCTGCAACTTGCATTAAAAGGCAGTAATAGTGACGTTTGGGATTGGCACGCAAATAATAATACATTTACGGCAAAAAGATTAGAACACGCTACCACCTTCAATGAAAATGCATTTGAATTATCTTTCGATGACTTTTTTAATCTGATCCATCCTGATGATCAGTTAACTTTTAAAACAGCTTGGTTACAATTTTTGACTAATACCAAACCAGAAGATACGTTCTCTTTAACTTATCGATTAAAAGGTGAAGACGATAATTGGCTCTGGTATAAAGATTTAGGAAAAGTCGTTGAAAAAGATGAGCAAAACACCCCGCTACGAGTGACAGGCTCTTATACCAACATCACGCAGTCAAAAGTTGATGAAGAAAGAGCTCAGTATTACGGTGAAGCATTTAAGCAAACTAAGGACTGGGTGTTAATCATTAACCAAGACTTCAGCAAGATAACATCGAATCAAGCAATAAGAAAAGTATTTGGTTGGCAAAAAGAAGAATTAGACTTTGAAGAGTCCACCTTTGGCTTAAATAAGCAAAGAATAAAATACTATATGGATATTGTGACAAATTTAGGCGTTGATGATTATTGGCGAGGAGAGGAACTTATCAAGGCCTCTTCTGGTGAGAAACTTCACGTACTTATCAAAATAAATGTAGGAATAAATAAACATGGCGGCTTGCATTATATTGTCGTGATGACAGACATTACTGCACAAAAACAAGCAGAAAAGGAATTACGTTACATGGCCAACTATGACCATTTAACGGGGTTACCCAATCGCAGTTTACTGATTGAGCGTATTGAACATGCTATAGAGTCAACGGCAAGAATCGATTCGTCACTAGCAGTACTTTTCGTTGATTTGGATCGATTCAAACAAATCAATGACACTCTGGGACATGATTATGGCGATTTGTTATTAAATGAAGTATCAACACGTTTTAATTCAATTTTGCGACAAGATGACACCTTAGCACGCCTAGGCGGGGATGAATTTGTCATTTTATTAGAGCAATATAAATCGACTAACAGCTTGTCGGGCATCGCTCAAAAACTTATTAACGTAGCCGAACAACCTATTAAGTTAAAAGATACTACTGTCAGTATTGGTGCAAGTATTGGCATTGCCGTTTACCCTGAGGATGGTAAGGATTCTTCTGAATTATTACGAAATAGTGATATTGCAATGTATAGCGCTAAGCAAGGTGGCCGTAATAACTATCAATTTTTTGAAACATCAATGAATGAAGCAGCGGCAAAACGCTTAATTCAAGAAACCAAGATAAAACAAGCAGTAAAAGACAAGGCATTTATCAACCACTACCAGCCTATTGTTGATGCCCACTTTGGCAAAGCAGTTGGTGTAGAAATGCTTATGCGCTGGCCCACCAATAATGGAATGATACCTCCTTTTGAGTTTATTCCTCTGGCTGAAGATTTAAATCTTATCATTTCAATGACTGAAACAGCATTAGAGCAAGCATTTAAAAATTTGACCGTTTGGCGTAAATATCGACCTGAATTTTACCTTTCCATCAATATTGCAGAGAGTCATTTCAGTAAAGGAGATTTAGTATTCCTAATCAGCTCTATGCTAGAAAAGTTTAACCTTCCTGCATCCGCTTTAAAGATTGAAATAACTGAATCTGCTTTTATTTCTACGCCCGATGTTGCGATTGAAAAAATGAAGCAACTTAAAGCCCTTGGTTTAACACTATCACTCGATGATTTTGGAACTGGCTTTTCTTCACTTTCTTATTTAAAGTCCTTTCCTTTAGATGTTATCAAGCTTGATCGTAGCTTTATTTCTAATATTGGTATTGAGAAAACTGACGAAGCTATCATAGAGGCGACAATTACCTTAGCTGATAACTTAGGAATGAGCTGCGTAGCTGAAGGAGCAGAAACGTCAGAACAAGTTGACTTTTTAGTTTCTCGTCAGTGCCATTATATTCAAGGCTTTTTCTACAGCAAACCATTAAGTGATAAGCACATAGAGAAATTGCTACAAGAAGATAGTGAAGATTATATATCCCAATACGACCTTTAAACCTGAACATTAAGTCTCACTCAAGCCAAACACGATTTAGCAAGTAAGCAGGTTAAATACCTCTTATATGAATAAGATCATCTGTAAATACTAAGTGAGTAATATTAGCTTGGCAGTCAAATATCAAATATAGAGCGAATATAAATTTAGATATACCATTTCAAAGAGCTAATTAGCTAAAATATCAAGCTTCAAATACAAAAAAACCTGCATATAAGCAGGTTTAATCTTAAATGGTACCGGAGGACGGACTTGAACCGTCACGCCCGAAGGCAACGGATTTTGAATCTAAAAATAGCAGTTCACATGGGTATATTAGGGTTTACTCTGGTTTAAATCAACAGTTTTATTGGGCTGTAGGGCTACTCTAGTCTAGGTGAATTTGCACATCTTTACCCATTTGCACATATTTGCACAGCTCTAATTACTCATTGTTAGTTCCTGACTTTTGGAGCTTGCAGCTATATTTCCCGTTTATATTGAAGGATGTGCTTGTTTATAATCTGAGTTATATCTTTCATGTCATTACATTCACTAGGTGTTATCCCGTGTGGAATTAATTGGTCTGTTCGAGGTAAAGTGTCATTTACAAATGCTTGAGCAATTTCAGCACACAAATCATGTAAATTAATATATGAATCTTGATAATAGTTCCAGACTGTCTTACCTCCTTTTATTTCAACTCTGCCAAGCCTATCAACTTCAATTGATTTAGGAGTATCGAAATACTTAATACATATTCCTTTTGAGCTAAATAGAAAATATAAAGTTGATTTAGTATTCGTATAAGCCAGCATGTAAGCAAACCCAGGCTCTTGAGGCATGTATTGTACAAACCCCAATTTTAGTAAGCGTTCAACAAGTGCTTTTCTTTTAATATTTCCCTGATGCTCAGGTACTTCCTCAACAGATAGGACTTCTATAGGACATTCGCCAACAGCTTTTTGCATTAATGATGTTGCTTCATTTTCAGGAAGTGACAGCAGATAATTTGTAAATAGTTCTTTAGGTGAGCGTGGATATTCTGTTCTATATAGTGGGGAACTTGCTTTTATAATCCCCCCTATAAGAAGGAACTCCATTAATCCGTCATGTTTTTTTGGCATCGGTGAAATCCTACGAAGCTGATTAATTCAGAATATACAATAAGAAGTACAGCTTCAATATTTTCATTTAACAAGTGAGTGGTGTTACCAACTAAAAGCAAAGCCCCTAATTATGTGTATAGTTGCTCATACTCCATTAGCCTTAAATTCCCTAAAGAGAAGCGCGACGTACATGGTTGTAAAATATTTATATATTCAAAGGTGCTCGCTTTAATTGCTCACGCGACTAACATTTTCCATAAAACACCAACTTTACTTTCAAAACCATATTCGGTTTGCCTCTCTGCTAAAAACTATTAATACATATATGAGTAACATTCAAAATCAATTACCTTATACTACTTGCAAGTAAGTCTATTTGACTAAGCGCATGTCGCATGCTGTAAACTTTCCAACCTTGTTTTGTTGCAGCTATAGCTTCAGGTTTATCGATAGCTATCCCAACTTTCTTTAGCGGCCAAGCTAATTCTAATTCTGCTACAACCTCTTGCTTATTAGTTTTAATTTCTTCACCAACCTCAGGTAAAGAAACATGATATTTTTCTAATAAGTCAATAACACCATGCATGCCTGGGTCTGCCAGGTCATAAACGTCTTGCCAGCTTTCTTTAACATTAAGACCCTGTGTTTTTCTCAATTGAGAAATAGCTTTGGTTTCTTCATGCTTGATAAACATATGTTGATGATGAGGTTGTTTACGGTGACAGTCACAACATAATGGTGTTAAGTTGGTGATACTGTTATCTGACTTAACGCCATTGATGTGATGCACATGCAGTAGCCTTTTGTGCTGACTAAGATCTAAGCCACATTGTTGACATTGATAGTTAAATTTTTCACGAACTTTTCTAGAGATATGGTCCCAATCTTTGCTATAACCTGTAGCAGAGTTATTCGCTACTCCTGTAGGCATAAACTTAAAGAATGAGCTGTAAGTATCAAAGAAGTCTGCAAGCTGAAAACCTTGTACAAATGTTCGTCTTGGCGCTCCCTTATTTAATGAAGCAAATTTTTGATAATTAATAGCTTCAAGGCAGTATTGACAAACATTTAGTTTTGTTTCACCTTCTATCAATTCACTTGTTCGGTTGTCCATGCCAGATACAGCAAATACCCCATCTAATTTATTTGTTACAACGTATCGATCAAAGCGACCTTTTTTTCGCATCCTATCGAGCATTTCACAGTCAGCCACATGAAATTTATTACCCTTTGAACCATCCTCCAAGACACCATAAATTTTGTTGTTATAGCTATGATCTTTAATGTATAGAAGAACCTGACGTCCTTGATAACTTGCAAGGCCTGTTTCAAATTCAATATCTTCAAAGTTGACTTCAAAGCCTTCGCCAAGCTGTTTATCGATTGGCTCAATAGGAATGACCTTATTTGATACTTCAAATTCAATGAGATCTGCTCCCATAGCTGTTACAGCTTGCTGGAGAGAAGAAAAGTCAACAGTTAACTTCATCTATAAGCCTTCAACAATTTTGCGGATTTGTATGTCTGCATTAGTAATCACGCGAAAAGACACTCGACGGGACTTTTGTTTATTTTCAGAACCGTCATCATTTAGTTTTAATCTTGAAGAAGCTAAGCCAACAGCAGCAAATGAAGACTTTATCCAGGCCCTTTGTGCATTAGTAAGCTTTGAAAGAAAATAAGAATAGTTAAGTACGCTACGTGTTCTATTTTGTGACAATGACATATTAAAGAAATATGCATCATCAGGGTGAGTACCACTCCCCCACTCTGAAGATGTATGGCCTTCAATTCTAACCTCATCAATGCTATTTCGATATTTATCTAATACTTGCAAATAGCGAGGAATAAAGTCTGCTAATATTTCTTCAAATTCAACTTTTAGTATGCTTTCACCACTAGCAAATAGCACTTCTGGGGAATCAAACTGAAATGATAATGTTTCTTTATCTATTGATGCTTGCCATGAAGTTAAGTCATTTTCAAACTCAGTATTTAAAGCATCAAATATTGCCACTTGGTTTTGCTGATAAGCTACAGCTACATCTTTTATTTTATCTCTTTCAATTGAAACATGGCGCATAAACGCAATGGCGATAAATAGAAATACCATCATCAGACCAGCCATCAAGTCTGAAACTGTTAACCAATGCTCGCCGTCTTCTTTTTGCTTTGAAGAACCAAATATGTTGTTTATAGAAGACATAGCTTATACCGCCTGCTTTACAACATTACTCATTTCTCGCACTAGGGCTTGATAATCTGAAGTGAATTTCGACGTAATTGACCCCAAGTTTTTTGCCAATACATTCATTGTACTATTTAGCTCTTGTTGTAGTGCTTGATCATTAAAACCTAATTGTTTTTCAACAGCGTCACCTGTTTTGGCAACTTGATCTTTTAGGCTTGCATCAATATTAGAAAATACTTTAGTCATATGCTGTGTTTGTGCCTCAAATACGTCCTCTAAGGAGGACTCCAAGCGTTTTTGCATATTTTCTATACTTTGTACAACACTATCACGGGCAGCTGAGGTATCTGAAGTAAGAGCATTATTGGCATCTGTTAACGTTTTAGCCATTACTTTTGAGTCATCTATTAAGCCATTCACCATATCTCGAACATTAATACTTAGTTCTTTTACGGTATGGTCTAACTCTTCTCTAATTTTCACTGTATTGTCACTTACTTCATGAGTAGTTGCTTGTAAGCTTTCATTAGTTAATTTAACTTGTGTCTCAAACTGCTCAGCTCCTCCAGAAATCACTTTTTCAACTTTAGCAGCACTATCTGCTAGTTTTTCACCTATTGTTTCCACACCTTCTTTGCTATTTGATACAAACTTATCGAGCAATTCATTCGATGCTGATATATGACTTTGAATATATTTATCGGACTCTGTTAATAAAGAGTTATAATGGGTACTAGCAGACTCTACTGATTCAGATATCATTTTAACGGTTTCATCAATTTGTTTTCTAATTTCAGGTACTGCTTCAACTGCTTTATCACGAATATCTTTGAATGCAGCTAAATGATTTTCAAGTTCCGACAATTGATGGTTATTCACTTCCATGATACTTTTCAAATCTGTCATAGTTTCTGGAATGGCTTTAGACTCATTGCTAATCGCCGTAACTGAAGCTTCTGTAGCTATGATAGAGCTTACTCCTAACTTATACTGGTCAGTCATTTCAGCAATTTGAACTTTGTAATTCTCCTGCCACACAACCAACTCCTTAACAGACTCGTTAAGTTGTTTGAAGTTTTCACCAAATTGTTCAGTAAGGTTATTGTTAAAATCAGTTATAACTTGTTTAAGGGCTTCAATTACAGTTTCCGTAGCTGACTTGGAAAGCATATCAGCAAAATCTTGCATTTTAATCCATAGTTTATCAGAAAAGCTGGTAAAGTATTCTCGCTGGTTAGAAAGTTGTTCATTAACCAGTTTAAGGGTTTCAGCAGTTTCTTGCTGAGATTTTATTGCTAATCTTTGATTATCATTGATATCGCCACGTAGAAGTTTTAGCTGACTCAATATTGAACCATCACTATCTCCACCTATTGCAGTAACTAGGCTTTCTATTGATTTTCCTTGATGATTAATAGCTCCTAAAATATCTTCGGGAGTTGCAGATGAGACTTCTTCGATATTTTTAGGTGCCGATACGGCCCCTGATGTTTGAAGAACTTTAAAAATAATTGAAAGTATAATGCCCACTAAGCTTGTTAAAAATGCTGTTTTCAAGCCATTTAAAAGCCCTTCAATACTACCGTCAATATTATTGGCATCAAACGCCATAAGGCCAATTACAATACCTGCGAAAGTACCAAAAATCCCCAATGAAGTTAACAGCGCGGGGGTATAAGACACATAGTCTGAAGCCTGGCCTCGTTTAAGGCTATATACAGCAAACGAGAATGAAATTACTATTATGATGCAAACAATAATTGTTAAGGAACTTGCTAAAATAGCTGCTTGCTCATTTTGTAAATTAATTAAATCCATTTTATTCCCTTTAGAGTAAGTTACAACAACCAAAATTAAATTGGCAAGGAAATAAATTTAGCATAAACAATTGTTACAATGTATAAAAATGCCGCAACATTGTTCTGCATCATGTTATTAATTGTTCTCTTCATAAACAATCTATATATTAACTTTGGAAACAAGTGGGCTTGAAAATTTAATTTTTTTATGAGGAAATAAATGAAATGAGTTCAGTTAACAAGAAAACTGCATAAGATGCCATTAATAAATTAGAACAAACAATGCAAGCAGTGGGTACTATTGAAAAACAAGAGTATTAGCAAAAAGTTGTTTAAACATGGGAGAAGTACTACAAATGCTATCAGATTTATTACCTAGTGAAGATGATTGGAAAAAAATTAAACAAGACCAGAAAGCAAGACATATAGATACAACTAATATATTACAAGACAAACTGAAAAAGATTGATGAAAAGGCTCATTCTATCGTAGACGAGTATAACTTTCAGAATGGTACTAACTTTGAATCAACAGAGGATATGTATAATCACTTTTCTAAATCAGTAGACGATTGTATAAAGTCTCTTAGAAAGTAGGTATATAATAAACTCTGTAACACATTTTGTGTAACTGCCAGTTTTAATCGGCTGAGTAGCTTCTCATTTTTCTTTTTATCATATAACACCTCAATAATTGGATTATATTCAATTATCAAAGTGTCCTGTTTAATTGCAGCAGATCATTAATTTAGTATATACAAAAAAAGTACAGCTTAAATATTTTCATTTAACAAATAGATTGTGTTATCAACTAAAAGTTCAGTCTCTAATTATGTGTTTAATTGCTCATATGAGCTACTACATTTAAAAAACACTATTCCTGTGCACTTTGTTGCAATGCCATATGATAGCAGACCTCATTGAGCCATCCATTTTTCCGAGCAGAGTTGTATGCACCTCCGCTACCTTTAGAAAAAGCACTTCGACTTTTGTACTTTAAGGCCTCTTTTACTACACGATCTTTTGTCCAATAAATCTTTCGCTTTGGCACTATCATGTGGTTACATATTTCATCAAGAATACCTTGCCTTTGAGCAGAAGCATGAGCTCGACATGATTTCCTTTTTGGAAATCATGTCGAGCTTGATATTTAAGCGCTTCTTTTCGGCAAAGTTCTTCAGTCCATTTTAAGCTCGAACTACCTAATCCTCCAATTCGACTCTTATCATTAAGTAATAAATAACTGTAGTGGTATAACAAATTTGGCCACCTAGTTAGAGGTGATATGATCACCTCATAAAGTTTATTAGGTGACAAAATGACAAGAACAGGCAAACGTAATTTCACGCCAGAATTTCGATTAGAAGCCGCTCAATTAGTTGTTGAACAAGGTTACTCCGTACGAGAAGCTGCTGAAGCGATGAGTGTTGGCAAATCCGCGATGGATAAGTGGGTTAGACAACTTAGAAACGAGCGCAAGGGTGTGATAAGCAAAGCAAGTCCTATGACGCCAGAGCAGCGTAAGATTAAAGAGCTTGAGAAAAAAATAAAACGTATTGAATTAGAAAAGGAAATTCTAAAAAAGGCCGAGTAGTAAGCAACTTAAAGAAATTGCGGCAATTAAACAAATTCATAGAGAAAGTAATGGCTCTGCTGGCTCACGAACCATATCAACCATAGCGATTGACCGTGGCTTTGATATATCGCGCTTCAGGGCTAAAGGTTATATGAAACGTTTGGGGTTGGTCAGTTGTCAGCAACCTAAACATCGATATAGGAAAGCGACTCAAGAGCATATAGCAATACCTAATCATCTCGATAGGCAGTTTGATGTTGTGAGTCCAAACCAAGTTTGGTGCGGTGATGTCACTTATATTTGGGTGGCAATCGTTGGGCTTATTTAGCTGTAGTCATTGATTTATTTGCGAGAAAGCCAATTGGCTGGGCAATGTCACTATCGCCAGATACAGCACTAACGAGCAAGGCCTTGAGTATGGCTTATGAAATGCGAGGTAAGCCTAAGGGAGTAATGTTCCATAGTGACCACGGTACGCATTACACGAGCCGTAATTACAGACAACTATTGTGGCGCTGCCAGATAAGGCAAAGTATGAGTCGCCGAGGAAACTGTTGGGACAATAGCCCAATGGAGCGATTCTTTAGAAGTTTGAAAACTGAATGGATACCAACAACAGGCTATCGTTCATTTACCGAAGCGAAGACTGAAATAACATACTATATCGTTGGTTATTACAGTAGTGTTAGACCACATCATTATAATGCAGGTTTAACACCGAATGAGTCAGAGAAAAGGTACTGGCTTGAATACAAATCCGTGGCCAATATTAGTTGACCACTACAAACCAACCATGTCTTTGGGCTGAGGCAAACGCAGATCTGCCCAATTGTTTGAATTCACTTCGTGTCTGATATTTTAGCGCCTCTTCAACACAGCGATCTTTATTCCAATACCCATTAGGTTTCTTTGTGATAGTCATACTGTTCCCAATAAACCCTCAATATTCAAACGCCTAATTAACAGCTTGTTAGACAGACTTTATAATTAGCATACAATTTTAATTTTTAACTTTATTTGCACCACATAAAGTTGTTGCCAACCCTCGGTTCAACTCTCTGCTACCGCTATTGGCGTAGCATGCTAAGGTTCTCTTTGCATCTACCGAGCCTGCAAATAATTCTACAGCGATTTCACGTGGAATTTCTTCATCTACTATAGATGCCCCAGCATAACACTTTGCGGGTTCGGGTGACCAAGCAGCAGAGCAAAGTTCAGTTGCGAGCCCAATTGTTATTTTCGGGTCTAAACGGGCAGCATCATTAAGGTAATCGTAGGGAGCATATGTGTCTTTAGCGAAAGAGGAATAAGTAAAGTAAAAAATACAAGGATTAATAAGTGTTTCATTTAATGCAACCTCCGAAAGTTTTATCTACGTAATATATAAATAACAGGCTTAAAGTTGTTGGCTATAATGGCGAGCGAAACGAAGGAAGTCAGCTATTATAAAACTCTTGTTTATTTTCTTGTTATTCATAGCCTGCTGTTAACTGTATTCAAAATGGCAAAATCTACAAACAATTGCTGCCGATTTAATAGTTTCGGCACATTTTATACAAGTTTTTGTATCTGATGTTTCTTTAAGTTCATATGTAACAGATAAAGTACCATCTGGTTTAACTATTAACATATAAATAAAAATCAAAATACCAATAAACACAAAACATAGTGCTAAAGCTATTAGGAATGAACCACAACCATATTGGCCTTGAGACCAATTTTGAGTTGTTGGGTAATAATTATTTTCTGCCATTTTTACAGAGTCAGCTTGAAATAACGAGTTAGCCTTATCTTGTTTACCTATATAACTCTTGGTAATAACTTTTTTTCTAGCTTGCTCTTTTCTCTTTTTCTCTTTTTCTGCTTTTTCTTTTTTCTCTAACTTAGCTTGAGCTGCACGTTCTTTCTTCTCTTGTTTATCTTTTATTTTTTGCTCTTCAAGATTTTTGGCCTCTATATCTTTTCGCTCTTTCTCTGCTTTTTTTTCAATGTATTTATCAGCTTTTGCGTATACAACTCCGCATTTGGGGCACTCATAATCCGGAGCAAAATCAGAATCCTGTCTTTGATAGTTACAGCTTTTACACGTTGGGTGCATACCAACCTCCTTGTTATGTATAACGCCTTACTAAAAGGCGAGTAGTTATTGGTTAAAATGTGTAGTGAAGTGGAATCGAGCCAACTGTTACGAATCCTACTTTAGTGATTTATTAAGTTTCTTTTCCCAAAAATCATAGGTGTCAGATTCGATATATCCCAAAGTATGAAGCCGAATCGCTAGACTTTGGTATTTATTATAATAAAACCCAACAACTAGATTATCTTTTGATATTCTCTTGTACTCGCTAATATATTCAGACATTCTCTTAAAATATAATGATGCTGCAGCTACAGCTTCAAATACCATTGCCTCTTTAACAATATTTTGTACTTCTTTTTTTTCAAAATAGTTATTTTTGAACTTTACCGCTTGTTGATAAGTTGTTTCAAAGTACAACATAGTCATTACCTGATAAAGGTCATATTGATGTCCTTCAATTTCAATACTAATGCTGTGATTCAATAATGACTCTTTAATTAAACTATCATATTTTTCGAGGCCACGGATTATTTCTTGCTTTTTAGTTTCTTCAGATAGCTGCTCTAGTTGCTCTCTTTGTAGTCTGATCGCCTTGAGAACACCAATATATGCAAACAGAGCAATACATGGGGCAACTGTTCCTGACAAATATGCTCCATAAGAGGAAATAAAGGCAATATTTGTTGGCATAACAGGAATATTTAGAAAAGGTGCTATAGCAAGAATACAGCACAACAAAACACATAAGGATAATATTATTCTACTCAACTTAACTCCTGACTCCTGACTCCGATAGAAATTTAACGTCTTACTAATGGCGCATAAAATTTAATTAAAAATACTGATATTAGGTCACAACTATCTAACCAATACAGTTTCCTTTAATGAAGTTCCAAATAGGTCTTCGTTCAATACAGAGTTGATCCTACACTCTGAAGACTTACCTCTAGATGTCTCATAATTTTCACCTTCCCAGTCTTCAACTACATCAATTTCATCATCTTCAAATGTAAGTCCCCACCAGTGCTTTACTCTTGAGTACTTATTGATGTAATAGCAGGTATATTGTTCTGTAAAATCTGGCAACCAATCATCCATGTTGCTGCTACTTTTACTCCTGTTCGTACCTGCTGAAGTAATAACAAGGTTTCGAGGGTCATTTGCAAAGATTAAACGCTTTAAAACAGGCCATTCATTAGCCCCACTATCCCAAGCTTCTTTTAGAGGAACAACATGGTCAATATCAATGAGACTAGGGTCGGTTAATTTCTTTCTGCTATAGTAGTCAACCCATTCTCCACTAAAAATTTTACAGTCATTGCCTTTGTCAGCCTTACGAACTACAACTTTTCTACCCTGAGAAACAAGCACATATTGGCGAGTATCTAAACGACAGGCGCTATATCTACCTTCAGCTCTTACCAACTGATTTATATCTTCTGGCATTAAAAACTGCTCTAACTTTGTTTTGTCATGCTTACCTGTAAACCGTAAACCAGTTACATTTTTGAAAGCAGGAATACCCCTTAAATCTCCTGTATAAAAATAATCAGGCTCTCTATCCCTCTTAAACTCTAAATAATAAACAGTGTATGGTACCCAGTGAGGAAAAGTCTTTCTAGAAAAGTCCTCAGCAAGTAGTGAGGTTGAAAACAGTATAGTTAAGGCTAATAGGCTGGATTTCATTAGATTCTCTTCAACTCCTTTAAAAGAGAATTTATTCTAATATAATCAACAACGTAAATACAACATTACCCTTTAGTAAATAGCCCTTTGTATTCATCATTATAACGACACCTTAGCTATAGTTCATTTAGCCCCCCCAGCCTTTGAGCTATGTCTACATTATTTGGGGAAGATCAGTGGACTATAAATTTAATCTTAGTGTTATAATTAGAGAATCTCGAAAAGAGTTAAATTTGACTCAAGAAGAGATAGCTCATTTTTGCTTCAATCAATCCTACCTAATACAATAAAATAGAAAGAGCTGAAATTTGAATAAAAAATAATTATCCACTTACCGATTTAATAGTGGTACATGCCTGTTCTAATTTGGCTGAGTCTACTACCTATGCGAGTCAGCGCCCCTGCATATGATAAAATTGAAGGGAAGAACCTATTAAGGGGCAGCTAAGTTTAACCAAGGTTACATAGAAGGCCTCTATTTTCATACTTTACAGCCATTTGTAACCTTGTAACTTAATTCCTTTATATCTAAATAAAAATTAAACACTAGATAAAAATACAAATCATAAAATAATATATCTAAACTCCTTGGTTACATAGTTACTTTGCTTTAAGCAATTCTTACAGCTTTAAATGGACCTTTAGATTTAACCCTATATGTTGCAAAACCTTTGCCATCTACACTCATTAAATCTCTAATTTCACTTTTCTTTTTCATAAGCATAGGTTTATTTGATTGGTCATAATTAGTATTCAAATAGTAATCAATAACTTTGGCTGGACTTTTTAGATATGTTTTTTCTTTATCCCTAACTATATTCGAACTAAAAGAAAGCAATGAGAAGTCTTTAATATCTTGTGCAATACTTGGTAACGATTCTGATAAAACTTCAAATTGCTTCCCGATTCCGTATTTATTATGCATTTCCACCAAGCTATCATCAGCCTTCAAAGCGCTTCCCTCTTTTCCTAATACAATAAATTCCTCTGTGATTCTATTAACTTCATGAGCAAAGTAGTTTCTGATACTTTCAAAATACTTTGACTTTCCAATCTCCTTAAATAAACTTCTCTTCGTAAGAGAACCCTTGCATCTAATATAATTAAATCTATTTGCAAACTGGTCTTCTATGCCTGCATCACCTACAAGAGAGCTTACATGTTCAGCACTAGTAAATATTTTGCTATATAGATTCACTTTAATTGCCAGCTGATTTTTAGGACTGATGGTCATTGTATTTTGCAATAACTTCATTTCTGATTTAACTGATTTAAACTCATCAACCACAAGTACACTCGCCCGCTTAAAGTCTGTCATTTGTCTACCAACAGGCGCACCCTCAAATATTTTTTCAATTTCTTTAGTCGACAATTCAACGCTAAGGTTAAAGCTATCTAACACAGCCAAGAGAAAGCCTTTACCAAAATCAGAATCGGCATGAATCCATAAATAACCTAACTTCCTATCGCTAGCAAAGCGGCAACTAGCTAGCCAAAATAATAGCTCCGTAAACATAGGAAAATGCTCTTTATAGTCAAGAACTACACTTTGCTCATACGATCCTACTAGCAGTTTTTTATGAGGAAATACAATTTGGGCATGTTCATCATGAATCTCTACACGACCTTGTTTAGCAAACATATCTACTTCCATGGCCATATTATTTTTTTGATTAAAGTAGCGGATATGTTTGGTAATCTCATCTGCGGGAATTCCTAAAACATATTTTAAATGTTTATTACCTTCCGACTTAGACAACCCCATATGCTTAATCGATTCTCGTAATAGCCCTGATGTGACTTCTATATTGAATGGAGAACCGAAGGTTTTAGTCAAAAATAACCACTTATCATTGTTCTTAGCTTCAATTAAGCTACCTTCTGAAGACAACAAGAAATAACTATTCTTTTGAGAACTATAAAAACAAGAATCTAGCATAAGCTGTATAATAGGTAAGTTAAGCCGTATATCTATATTCGATTCTTGCTTTACAGAATACATAACTCGTTCCGCTAAATTTTTTGTAGCTTCCTCAACATGTACTTCAATTGGTTTTAACCTAAGATTACGATTAGTCTCCCATCCACCAATCGGCTCTGGTAAGGGGTTAACCGCTTGCTCAGCAGTAAATGTACCAACAGCAGTTTTACAACCAGCAGCAGAGTTAGCATAGTAATAAGCACGTGATACTGTATCGTAGAAATTATGCTTTTCATGCTCTTGCCATACAGGTTGACAACGTGGGTTATAGTGTTCCCACATAATTGCTTGAGCAGTCTCAAGAGGTATACCGTGGTCATGCCCCCAACCTGCTACTTTAAATACAGTATGTGAGCCTGAACCTAGAATAGCTATCGGTGCAGTATTAATAAGCCAGTGTGTAAACTGATTAACGTATTTTTCATCATACTGATAACCTGAACCTTCCTGAATGCCTTTACGTTTAGTAAGCCAACCGTTCAACTCAGCATCTTGTTCAGCAGTTAACGGGAATGCAGCTTCAATATCACTAACAGTATATTTATGGTCATCATCAGTATTGTCATCAGTGATAGCATACTGAGCAGGTACAGCAGGGTTCTTATAGTGATTAAAACCAGCAATACGAACGACACGTGCAGGGTCTGTAACCTGATGGTCAGTATTATGATAAATCGCTATACGTTTCTGTAATGCTTTGAAGGTATCAGCATCGGTTATATCCGACACCAACCAGAAAGCATGACCGTGAGTATCGTCACGTTTCTGAATGAAGTGAGGTATTAGCCCCCACGTTGGTTCAGCCATACCGTCAAAGTCAGCAAACAAAGCGCGATAACCAGTGACATTGTGATTCTCACGACCTTTACCGTCAGTCTCATTGATACCTACATAGACACCACAATACTGCTGCTGTGACCACGTTAAGAACTCTAATGAGTCATCTAGTGTTGCAACCCAATGTTTAGCTAAATCAGGTGGTGCTACTTCGTTTTTCGGATCATGGAATACTTGCCATGTTACGGGATTAGCGCTATCCCCTGTCAGGAGTCGCAAAAATTCACGCACCTGTTCAATGTTATGTTGCATTGTAACCTCATAGATTATTTTTCTTATTCAAATACCCAAGCATAATTATGCCAATAGATGACAATGCGATATAAATATCAAACTCCTCTTTAGCAGGACTATAACTTGATAAGTGCTTTAGTTTCTTTTTTTGGGTAGGCTCTAATCTTACTGGTATTGCCCAATCTCGGGTTACAAGCAGCTGCTCATATAAAACTCCCATATAAGTGAATTGGGTCACTGCTAAATAAGCGGTTCTCTCAGGCCTCTGTTGAAACCACTTTTTAGATTCTTCAGGCGGATAACAAAATAAATCTTCGCAAGAGTCCATCAACTTGATATCCATTACCTTTCCCTTCTTTTAGCAGCTTCTTTTTGAAGAGGAAGCTCACCAGCCATCCAAAGCGCGAACATAGGTACATTTACATACAACCGCTTTCCAACAAGTCGACAGCAACTATTCAAAGCTGTATCTTCAGCTCTTTTCCATAGCAGTCGTTTGAATTGGGCTTTTGTAAATTGAGTATATTCTTTTGGAAGATCTGAGCTAGGTTTCCAGTTATTCAGGTCTGTAAATAGGTTAGTAAAGTTAATTTCTTGATAGGTCATTTTAGTCTCTCTCATTACGGTCGTATCCGATTGGATTGAGACTAAGCTTAAAAAGCATAGAGCTTTTATAATAGGACTATTATTTACAAATATAAGACTAGAATTTTTCTTCTATTATTGTTCTAACCTGAAATAATCTACATATAACCTTATATTTTGTAAACTCTTTGTTCCTAAATATGAGTTAAAAGCTTTTTCTCCTCTCAATTTCATTTTCTCCTTATGATTTCTAGCATTATTAGAACCTTTCTTTTCATTCAACTCTGGTACATCCCCTTTTTGGTATTGAGTCCATTTCGGAACATACCTTTTTTGATCTAATTGATGCTTTAATCCATCATGAAAAAACATTGAATAGTTTTTATTAAATCTTCCTTCTCGTAATAGTTGTGGATATTTTTTGTAAGTAGATTTTTTAGGATCAAATTCCTTCTCTTCCACAATGCTCTTTCCATCTATAGTTCTCACTTTAAACCAAGCTCTATAGTGCATTGCCTCTAGGTAATTTTGGTAAGGTATATTATTAAATACAACTGTTTTTACTGAGCGATAATTGTCCCAATATTCAGAGCTTTCGATTAGATTTTTCAATGGATAGATAAGCAGTAAGTGGCTATTTCCACTCCTTATTATACTTTCTATAGTAGACTGTTTTCTTTTAAGTTGCCTACACAGCAGTCTAGCCAAGTGAAACTTATGGTAATCGTAAAGAGCTTCTATATAGTCCTTACAGGGCAACCTATGATCTAACTTTTTATAATACAGGTTTGGTATATAAAGCCACCTACTCTGATAACAAAAGGCAATATAAGCGGGCTCTACTCTAAGGATGTCACTTTCAACCTGCCCTTCCTCAAGTACAATCTTTATTTCTTCATTATGTCCAAAAATTGCTTTGTATTGAAAATCTGGTATTTTTAGCCAAAATCTCATTCCTAATATTTCAAATAGACGCTGCTTATAACCTTCAATATACATTAGCTAATCCCTCCCATGACATCATTAATAACGTTAGCCTTATGACCAGTTGAAAGGTGAATGTACCTTTTGGTTACGTCTAATGTTTTATGCCCTAATATATCTGCTATTTGGCCTATTTGTATATTTGCCATAGCCAAGTAGCTTGCTGCGGTGTGTCGTAAATCATGAAACTTAAAGTTATCGATTTTTGCTTCTATTAAAGCAGAGCGCCAATGACAATCAAAATTTCGAAAGTACTCGTTCAACTTAGATGGGTGGTTAAAAATATACCCTCCACCAATTTCTCTATATTTAGATAACTCTTTTACTACATCAGTAGTTAGCGGTAAAACTCTTGGTTCACCATTTTTAGTAACATCAACAGTAGCAGTTCTAGCAGTAAAATTAATATCCGACCACCGAAGCTTAATTAAATCACCTCTTCTTGCACCAGTTGTTATAGCTAGTAAAACTAACAGATAAAGTTTATTCCAGTACGATTTCTTAACAGTATCTAAAAGGATGATGCGCTCTTCATCAGATAAGTATCTGCACCGAGCATTATTTTCTTTTTGCTGCCTAACTTGCCTGGCAGGGTTTATCGGTACATCGTACTCATCACCTAAATAGGTAAAAACAGCGCTAATTGCTGCCTTAAAACGGTTTAGGGTAGCTGGAGCATAACCTATTTCATTTAATTTATTCATCCCTTGCTTAATATGAAAACGGGTGAACTTACCAATACAAATATCACCATAATTTGAAGACCAGAAACTAAGCCTTTGCTTCATGCTGCTACATTTACCCGAGTACTGTTCTAAAAACTCTTTGTTTGCTTGAGAAATTGTGAGAGAGGAAAGTGTGCTATCAGTTAAGCTATCTGCTAGTTGATCATTAACTGTAAGCTGTGCAATATATAATTCAGCGTCTTTTTTCCGTGAAAATACCTTACCAATGCGCTTACCATTCTTCATGAATTGCACACGATAACGTTTACCAGATTTACGATGTAATACTTGGATAGATGCCATGTTATTTCCTTAGTGCACACATTTGCACATATTAAGTTAGAAATAACCGCAATTTTGAGAGACTAGATTTGTCACTTAATTTACTACATTCCCCGACCTATAAGGTTTGTAGTAATGGTACCGGAGGACGGACTTGAACCGTCACGCTCGAAAGCAACGGATTTTGAATCCGTCGTGTCTACCAATTCCACCACTCCGGCGACACAGTGACATCAGCAATAAACTGAAGTGCTGGCATTATACGAAATATTCCTAGCTAAGCAACTTATTTATCTTTGACTAAGCATTGAATGAACAATTTTCGTACATTAGTAATTACTGACAACTTAATTGCTTATTTTCGATGCGATTTAATAAATACATCAACTGCTTTATGTACTTGCTCTCTAATTTCTTCATCACTCGCTTGCTTATTAGGTAACAACAATAAGCTTGTGTACAAAGGACCTTTAGCCATTTCTAATAAGAACCTTGCAGCAAAATGACAATCATCTATCACTAGTTCATTAGATTCCGTTAATTCATTTAAGTAATTAACTAAAGGTTTAACTCCCATAATAGGACCACTTTGATAAATCATTTCTCCAAGTTCTGGATGTTTCACTGTTTGCTGAACGACCAACCGAAATAGTGAACGAATTGCAGGAGAGCACATACCTTTAACAAAACGAAAACACACATCATTCAAACTGTCTTCGGGTGATCTATCTCGATGTATTGTATTAAGTGTTTCTGTTTGAATATGCACTTGTCGTTGAATTACCGCAACAAGCAATCCCTTTTTATTACCAAATTCATTATAAATTGATCGGCGGGATCCCCCAGCTTCATTTATGATCATTTCTAATGACGTCTCATCAAAGCCTTGTTCAAAAAACAACTGTTGAGCAGCATCTAAAATAAGCTCGCCACGGCTACTAAGACTTTTGAATTGAGCTAAACCATCTATTTTACTGTTGTTTAAAGTCATAAGAATTAAAAATAGTTATTACAAACTGATTGACAATGGTACTACATAGTACCAAAATAAACGGTACTGTGTAGTACCAATTACAAAATTACAAAATTACACAAAAATATTTAAAAATACTAACCTTTACTATGTATTTTAAAACTAATTATTTGTGCCCTATTACCTAATCAAAGGAACAATTATGCGTTTCATTTTTGTATCATTTCTTCTTATCACCCTATTGGGCTGTAACGAGCCTGAAAAAACAACGGCTAACTCTATACGCCCTATAATGTGGACTGAAGTATCAAGTTCATCTTTAGATCAGGTAAGAACCCTTTCAGGTATTGTTGCTCCTGTAGAAGCCACTAAGCTTAGCTTTGAAGTCAATGGAAAAATTGAAAAGATTAATGTGCACTTAGGGGATGATGTAACAAAAGGACAAGCCCTTGCTCAACTTAACCAGCGTAGTTTTAAGCTAGGTTTACAGTCGGCAAAAGCAAAATATGAGCAATCTAAAGCCAGCTTCTCTGACGCGAGAAATAGCTATTTACGTTATGAGAAATTAATAAAACAAGGTGTAGTCTCACAATCAGGTTTCGATAATGCGAAAGCAAACTTTGATGCAAGTAAAAGTGCGGTAGACGTAGCAAAAGCCCAATTAGATATTGCCGCTAAAAACCTAGAAGACAGTACCTTACTTGCACCCTATAACGGCATTATTACCAAGCAATTATTCGAACCATCACAGCAAGTTGCTGCGGGACAATCAGTATTTGAAATCGAAGGAAAGCATGGTTTAGAAGTGAATGTTATGGTGCCTGAAACGTTGATTAGGGAATTAACAAGAGATACTTTACTCTCAATAAGCTTTCCAGTTATACCTTCTCTTAAAATGGAAGGTAAAATCACAGAAATTGGCACTCGTGCTGAATCAGCAAACGCCTTTCCTGTTACCGTTGTTTTACAATCAGACAACTCTCTATTACGTGCTGGCATGACAGCAGAAGTTAAATTTGCATTTGAAGGTGTAGGTCGTACTGGCCACACCGGAGCTGTAATGCGCATTCCGGTTACAGCTCTTAGAGCAGGAATTAACCAAAAAACTTATGTGTTTGTTTATGACACTGAGCAACAAGTAGTTATCAAAACTCAAGTACAAACAGAAAATGTATTAGAGAATGAGGTCTATATTTCTGCGGGTATAAACGAAGGGGATATTATTGCTACTGCTGGCGTCGCCTTTTTAAGGGATGGTCAAAAAGTTACCTTACTCGATACAAAAACACAGCGATTCAATTAAGTTAAAGGAGTAATCATTATGAATTTAACACAAATCGCTTTTACCTACCGCAAATCTGTATTCTTGATTTTAGCCATTTTATTACTTAATGGTATTTTTGCTTATTTCACCTTACCCGCTCAAGAAGATCCAACGATTACCATTCGTGAAGCTATTGTCAGTACTTCGTTTCCTGGCATGGCGCCCGATAGAGTTGAGCAACTTATTACCAAAAAAATTGAAGAGGAAATTCGTAAAGTTCCTGAGGTAAAAGAAATAAAATCAACATCTTCTACTGGCTTATCAATATTGCATGTCAAAATTTATGATCGTTACTTCAGTCTTGATGATATTTGGCAAGATGTACGTAACAAAGCCAATGCAGCCCACTTAAAAATGCCTTCAGGTACAAGACCCCCATTTGTTAACGATGAGTTTGGTGATGTTTCTGTTATTACGCTAGCATTAACGGCTAATGGTTTTGATTTAGGCGAAATGTACGATATTGCCCAACATATAAGAGATACTCTTTATAATGTTGAGGGCACGAAAAAAATTGAAATTTTAGGGCAAAAACAAGAGCGCATTTTTCTAGAAGTTTCTAACGCTAAACTTTCACAGCTTGGCATATCTCCTCATACTTTAATCAATGAATTACAAAGTCAAAATATAATTCGATCGGGTGGTCAAATAGATACAGGGCAGGCTAGTTTTATTGTAGAGCCGTCGGGTAACTTTAGCAGTAAAGCAGATATAGCCAATACCTACATAAATATACCCAACACTGAAGACTTTATCGCTTTAAAAGACATTGTCACTATTAAACGAGGTTTTATCGATCCACCAGATAAACTAGCTTACTTTAACGGTGAACCAGCAATATTTTTTGCTATTTCAATGTTGGAAAATTTTAATATTCTTGAGTACGCGCCTCGAATGAATGAAAAGCTTGCTGACATCGAGGCTACGTTGCCAATTGGTTACACTATAAATATAGCTACTTACCAAGCTGATCAAGTGGCAGCAACCATAGAAAATGTTTCTTTTAGTGTTTTACAAACCCTCTCTATTGTTTTAGTTGTCGTCATTTTATTCCTTGGCTTAAGAACGGGTCTTATCGTTGGCGCCATTGTACCTTTTGTAATGTTAACAACCTTAACTATCATGCAATTTGCCGATATGAAACTTGAGCGTATGAGTTTAGCGACGCTGATTATTTCACTTGGTTTATTAGTTGATAATGGCATCGTTATTGCCGAAGACTTTAAACGTCGATTAGAAGAAGGTACAGAGCGATTCAAAGCAATGACTCAAGGTTGCAGCGAATTGGCTATTCCGCTATTAACCTCTTCAGCAACGACTATTCTTGTGTTTTTACCCCTTATGCTAGCTGAGCATGTTGCAGGTGAATTTACTCGCTCAATTTCATTAGTCATACTAATTACGTTACTCACCAGTTGGGTACTTGCACTGTGCGTAACACCAGTTTTATGTTATTTCTTCATTAAATTGCCTGCACAAGGGCAAAAAGAGGAGAAAGCGAAGGACCAAGGAACGTTTAAACGCGCTTATGAACACTTTATTCATTGGGTTTTAAAGCATAGGCTTTTGTTCATCTGCATTATGATTGCTTTGTTTTTCGGTTCTATCTATTCAATGAAGTTCGTTGCAAAACAATTTTTCCCTGACTCTGACAGAACACAAATATTAGTAAATATTGACCTGCCCAATGGCACTTCGTCTCGCGAAACTGATAGGCAAATGAACGATATTTTTGCTTGGTTAAACTCACAAGAACAGTTCCACTTTATAACCAGTTATTCTGGTTATGTTGGCTTTAGTGGTCCTCGTTTTGTTTTATCCTTAAACCCAGAAGACCCTGCCGCGAATAAAGGCTTTATTGTACTTAATGTTAAAGAAGGCACTAATTTATCTGAAACTGTTTTAATGTTAGATGAACGTATAGAGCATACCTTCCCTAATGTTTCCGCAAGGGTGAAGAAGATGTTTTTAGGGCCTTCGGATTCCAGTACGATTAAAATTCAAGTAAAAGGGCCTGATAAAAATATTATTTATCAAAAAGCCCAACAAGTAATGGATGTACTTTACAGTATTGAAAATACCATGGATGTCCGCACCGATTGGGAAAATTTAATCACAAAAATTGATGTGCAAATTGATCAACATAGAGCAAAACGTGCAGGACTTAGTTCAGCTGATATTGCTCAAGCACTTGAAACCTATTTTTCTGGCACACAGATAACGGAATACCGTGAGGGTGATGAAATAATTCCAGTGGTATTACGAGCACCACATAGTGAGCGCCAAAGCCTTGATAGATTAAGAACACTGAATATTTACTCCAGCAAAACAGGTAAAACAGTACCATTATTTCAAGTGGCGAATTTAGCGCCTTATCACCAATTTTCGATGATACAGCATGAAGATTTATTCAGAACGATAAGTATCCAAGCTAGAAATACTGAAATGGCAGCTGAAGATTTGAAATTACTGATAGATGATAAAATTGAAGCATTAAAAACCGATTTACCTATCAACCACTCTATTGAATATGATGGTGTAATTAAGGAGTCTTTAGCCGCACAAAAAGCATTAAGTGCTAACATGCCTATTGTACTTGGCCTGATCATTATCATTTTAGTTGCACAGTTTAACTCTTTCAGAAAAGCTGCGGTAATCAGCTTAACCATACCCTTATCATTTATTGGGGCGGTGATTGGCTTATTAGTGATGCAAGCACCTTTTGGTTTTATGGTAACTCTTGGATTATATAGCTTAGCAGGCATCATTATTAATAATGCCATTGTACTTATTGGCCGTATAAAAATTGAAGTTGATGAGGGTAACTCTGAATACCAGGCGGTAATCAATGCTTGTTTAACTCGCTTAAGACCAATAACTATGGGTACTATCACCACGGTTATGGGTTTATTACCGCTAATTATCAGTAAAGATCCTTTGTTTTATGGCATGGCTAATGTTATCGCTTTTGGTTTAGCTATAGGAACAATATTAACCTTAGCGGTGGTTCCTGTTCTCTATTGCTCATTCTATAAAATATCTCGTAGTGAATAATGCTTAATTGCAATTAAACTTAACTAGGGGCTGTTTATCTTAGTTTAAAAATTTACTTCAGAAACAAAGCCATTTGATTTAGCAATCAAGTGGCTTTTTTATATTCATTAAATCAGTGGCGAAAATTTGCTGCGACAGTGATACTCAAGGTAAATTATTTTTGTTAAACTCTTGCCATCACTTAATGGTTTTATGCCTATACGCTAAAATCATCAGCTAACTAAAAAAACTGCTTATTTATGAATCATATAGACTTTACCTCTTTTCCTCGTGCAGGCTTTCGACGACGTTTCGGCTCTTGGGTATATGATGTGCTAATCGCCATTGCTGTCTATATGGTGGCGGGTGCTATGGGCTTTTTATTAATGTATATAGGGCACTATTTTGGTCTATTTAGTATGCAAGGTTACGATCATTTCGCCGATACAATAATGCACACCTTCTGGCTGAAATGGTCAAATGAGCTTTGGAAGGTTGCTTGGGTAAGTTATTTCTTTATTTACTTCTGGGCAAAAAGCGGCCAAACACTCGGCATGAAAGCATGGCGATTACGTTTACAAAATACCGATGGCACATTAATTAGTAAATCAACGGGTTTAAAGCGCCTTATTCCTACCTTACTGGGTTTAGGTAATATTTTGGTACTATTTGATAGAAAGAATAAATTAAGCTTACAAGATAGATTAACAAATACTGAGGTTGTCACTCTTTCATTAGACGCCAACAGAGGTAGGCTATAAAGTCTTTCGCTATATTTAAAGCTATTCAAAAGTAATGCTTCAAAAGAATAAAAGCCACTACATGTTCATACTGTAGTGGCTTTTTTAATATAGTGTTAAATTATTATTTGCAACTTAACGCAATAGATTACCATTAGGTGACTTTTTTATGCATAAAATACCATGCGGTACTAATAAAAATAACACTAGGCATCACCGCACCTAATATTGGGGGCAATTGATACACTAAACTAATAGAGCCAAGCACTTCGTTACAAATAAAAAACAAAATACCAGTAAAGACTCCCATCATAATACGAGCCCCCATAGACACAGAGCGTAGTGGGCCAAAAATAAAACTCAATGCCACAAGCAACATAACAGCCACTGTTAGTGGTTGCATCAGCTTACGCCAAAATGCCAATTGATAGCGGCTTGGATCTTGCTCATTGGCTTCTAAGTAATCTAAATAGTCCACTAAACCTCTGACCGATAATGATTCTGGCGTAACGGTCACTACACCTAATTTCTTAGGCGTCAGTGAAGACTGCCACACTTGTTGAGCAATATTCTCCGTAGTAATTTGTTCGCCGCTAAGATTTGTTTCCACCACATCCGTTAGCAACCATTGTTCACCTTGATAAATAGCACTTTGCGCAGATATCCAACTTTCAAGCTTAAGCTGTGTGTTAAAACGATATATTTGCACCTTCTTCAATTGGCCTTGTTCTAATACTTCACCAATATTGACAAAGTAATCACCATCTTTCGCCCACACTCCATTTTTGGCAGAGATTAAACTACCACCAGATATTGCTTGCGCTCTAATTTCTCTTGCTTTGGCTTCACCACTTGGTGCTAACCACTCGCCAACGGCCATACTCACGACTATTAATAAGATAGCCGTTTTCATCACTGATTTAATGATATCGAGTCGTGAAAGCCCAGCAGCCTGCATAACCACAAGTTCACTGTTGCTTGCTAACATACCTATACCAATTAATCCGCCGATTAACGCCGCCATAGGAAAAAATACTTCGACATCACGCGGAACAGCATAAAGCACATACAAAGCCGCATGCGCTAAATCATAGTTACCACGCCCGACTGCACGCATTTGCTCTACAAACTTAATAATACCGCTAACGCTAACAAAAACTGCCAATGTCAAAAAGGTGGTTGAGGCAATCACTCGGCCAATGTAAAGATCTAAAATTTTCATTAAGACTCCTTACTTTTTACGACAGCCTGAGTCGTTCTACGCTTAATTTTTGGTAATTTGGCTTTAATTATTCTGCCACTGGTTCGCTCTTTCATCAGCAAGGTAATACCTAAAAACAAGGCACTAAGGTGTATTGGCCACAAACCGATATAATTTGGAATAGCCTGTTTTTCAACACCTGAGCGCATGGCTGTTAATAATAAGAAATAGCCAAGAAATAGCATTAGTGCAGGCAACATTTTGGCAAACTTACCTTGTCTTGGGTTAACTACACTTAATGGCACAGCGATAAAGGTTAATATAATACAAGCCAATGGAAATGCGATACGCCACTGAATTGTAGCGCGATATTGTGCGTACAAATCAGGTTCAACTTGGTTAAATAGCTGGCTCGTTGGAAGAGCCGAGAGCTTTCTATATTGGTGCTCAACAGCTTGATCTTTAATTTCAATGTAATACTTTTCAAAAGCCACCGACTGAAATTCACCATTTTTAGCATCACTATGATAACGAGTACCATCACCTAGCACTAAGCGCTGTGCCCCTTTATCATCTTCAAAAACCTGACCTTTATCAGCATAAACTAAACTTGAATTAATAATATGTTCATCAACACTATTTTCGTCGGGTAATTGAGCAACAAACACTTTATTAAAACTATTATCTTTACGGCTTTTATCATGAATAAAGACCACAGCGTCTTTATTACCTGTTTGTTGAAACCTTCCAGCAACGAGCGCACTCAGACCAGAATCGGCAGCAAGCTCTTCTTTTACTTGATATTGATATTCAGAAGCCATTGGCGCTAAATATAAGGTGAACAGCCCAGTAAAAAGAGCCGTAATAAGCGCCAACACAAGTGTTACACGTACTACGTACCATTCACTAACACCGCAGGCATGAAGTACAGTCATTTCGCTATCGGCATAAATACGCCCGTAAGCAAGTAAAATACCTAGAAATAAGCTTAAGGGCAGCATCATGCCAGCTAAGTCAGGAACCTTCAGAGCAATAAAGGTCATAACCATCTGACCCGGTATGCTTCCCTCTGAAGCATCGCCAAGTACACGGACAAACTTCTGGCTAATAAATATTGTCATCAAGACAAAAAATACTGCCATCTGAGTTTTAGCAACTTCTTTTAATAAATAACGAAATATGATCACAAAAAGATCCCATAAAAACTTAGTTTTTTTCTGACATATTGACAATTTTTAAGTAAACTTGTCGTTTTTGTAAGTAAACTATATAGTCACTAACTAAGTACTATTGATAAATGCGGCTATAATTATAGCCCTGAGCGATATCAATTTAATAGTCAACAGTGCTATTTTTTACTTATTTTAGCAAGTTAAAGCAAATTAATTTGTCACGAATTAACGTGCATTGCCTGAAATAGTCGATATCGCGCAATGTTCAAACAGCTAACACAGCGGTACTCTTTAGTCATTTAGCCTAGTGTAAAAAGGTTTAGCTCGCTGTGTTATTAAAAACAAATAACTATGTAAAAGGAAAGCCCATGGAGTTCAGTGTAAAAAGCGGTAGCCCAGAAAAACAACGCAGTGCTTGTATTGTTGTCGGTGTATTTGAACCTCGCCGCCTAAGTGCCACAGCTGAGCAATTAGATGAAATCAGCGAAGGTTATATTAGCAACCTTTTACGTAAGGGTGATTTAGAAGGCAAATCAGGTCAGATGTTGTTGTTACATCATGTACCAAATATTTTAAGCGAGCGTGTTTTATTAGTAGGTTGCGGTAAAGAACGTGAACTTGATGAACGCCAATATCGTCAAATTATCAATAAAACTATCAATACCTTAAATGAAACAGGTTCAATGGAAGCCGTATGTTTCTTATCAGAATTACATGTGAAAGGTCGTGATACTTATTGGAAAGTTCGTCAAGCAGTCGAGGCGACACAAGATGGTTTATACAGCTTCGATAGTTTAAAAACACGTAAAGCAGAGCCTCGTCGTCCACTACGTAAAATCGTTTTTAATGTCCCGACCCGTCGTGAATTACCTATTGGCGAACGCGCTATTTCGCATGCGTTGGCTATTTCTGAAGGGATTACAACATGTAAAAATGTAGCTAATATGCCACCAAACATTTGTAACCCTGCTTATTTAGCTGAGCAAGCCAAAATTTTAGCTGATGATTATGACAACATCAGCACAGAAATTATTGGCGAAAAAGAAATGGAAGAATTAGGTATGGGTTCATACCTTGCTGTTGGTCGAGGTTCAGCTAATGAATCAATAATGAGCATTATCAAATATGATGGCGCCTCAGATGACAGCAAACCATTAGTTCTTGTTGGTAAGGGCTTAACCTTTGACAGTGGCGGTATTTCCTTAAAACCAGGCGCAGGCATGGACGAAATGAAATATGACATGGGTGGAGCTGCGGGTGTGTTAGGTGCAATGCATTCATTAGCCGAGTTAAACTTACCACTAAATGTTATTGGCGTTTTAGCCGGTTGTGAAAACATGCCTAGCAGCAATGCCTATCGACCAGGTGATATTTTAACAACCATGTCAGGACAAACCGTTGAAGTGCTTAATACTGATGCTGAAGGCCGTCTTGTATTATGTGATGCATTAACTTATGTTGAGCGTTTTGAACCAGAGGCTGTGGTTGATGTGGCAACATTAACAGGTGCCTGTGTTGTAGCATTGGGTGCGCACGCATCAGGTTTATTAAGTAGCCATAACCCTTTAGCACACGAGCTGTTAAATGCTTCTGAGCAAAGTGGTGATAGAGCATGGCGCATGCCATTATGGGATGACTATCAAGAACAACTCGAAAGCCCATTTGCCGACTTTACCAACCTAGGTGGTAAAGAAGCAGGTACTATTACTGCTGCGTGTTTCTTATCTCGCTTCACCAAAAAATATAATTGGGCGCATTTAGATGTGGCTGGTACAGCTTGGCGTAGTGGCGGTAAAAATAAAGGCGCTACAGGTCGTCCTGTAAGTATGCTTACGCAATTTATGTTGAACAAAAGTGGTGTTGAACAAGGCGAATAGCATAATCGTGCAGAAATAAACAAGGCGGCTTATTGCCGCCTTGATGAGTTTTACGCAAAAAATAATTTAGGTACAAGCAAATAAATGCAAACCCAAGTGATGTTTTACCAATTGCCAGAAGTCACTGAACCTTCAGAGCAATCAAGTAACGAAGCTGATGATAACTCTGATACGATCGAGCGCTTTTCTAGTGCCTATCAAGCTTGCCTACAAGCAAGTTATTTTTATCGTCAGGGACAAAAGGTTTATATTTTTTGTGATGAACAGCAATCAGCCGAAACAATAGATGAACTGCTATGGGCTTTTGATAGCGACAGCTTTGTCCCTCATAACTTAGTTGGTGAAGGACCAAAGCAAGGTAGTGCAGTTGAAATTGGCTGGCAAGCACCAAAAGGCAGAAAAAGTGTGTTAATTAATTTATCTAACACTGTACCTATTTTTGCCCAGCAGTTTAACTTTGTCGTTGATTTTGTACCCAGCGATGCAGCACTAAAGCAATTAGCAAGAGAAAGATTTAAAACCTGTCGTCAGTGGGGTTTTCAAGTAGATACCCAAGCGATAGCACAGTAGCAACGGCGCTACTTAAGAAACACATTGAATAGCTTTAATCATAAGGCTTTTATAAATTTATACCGGACATTCTGATGGAAAAAACGTTTAACCCTACTGATATTGAACAATCTCTTTACCAAAGCTGGGAAAGCCAAGGTTATTTTAGCCCAACTGGCGAAGGTGATAGTTATAGCATTGCTATTCCACCACCTAATGTTACAGGTAGCCTACATATGGGGCATGCTTTTCAGCAAACCATTATGGACACATTAATTCGCTACCAACGCATGCAAGGTAAAAACACCTTATGGCAAACAGGTTGTGACCATGCAGGTATTGCCACACAAATGGTAGTTGAACGTAAAATCGCCGCTGAAGAAGATAAAACACGTCATGATTATGGCCGTGAAGGCTTTATTGATAAAATTTGGCAATGGAAAGAGCAATCAGGTGGCACCATCGGCCAGCAGATGCGCCGTTTAGGTAACTCTATTGATTGGTCTCGTGAACGCTTTACTATGGACGATGGTATGTCTGAAGCCGTTCAAGAGGTTTTCGTTCGCTTATTTGAAGATGATTTAATCTATCGTGGTAAGCGCTTAGTTAACTGGGATCCTAAATTCCATACCGCTATTTCTGACTTAGAAGTCGAAAACAAAGATAAAAAAGGCCACATGTGGCATCTACGCTATCCATTAGCAAACGGTGAAACAACTGCTGAAGGTAAAAACTATTTAGTTGTTGCTACAACTAGACCAGAAACCATGTTAGGTGATACGGGTGTAGCGGTAAACCCTGAAGATCCTCGTTATAAAGACCTTATTGGTAGACAAGTATTATTGCCTTTAGTTAATCGCCTTATCCCTATTGTGGGTGATGAACATGCAGATATGGAAAAAGGTACAGGTTGTGTGAAAATCACGCCTGCTCATGACTTTAATGATAATGAAGTAGGTAAACGTCACAACTTACCATTAATCAATATATTAGACAAAGATGCAGCCATTTTAACCGCTGCGGAAGTTTATAATAATAAAGGCGAACCTTCGAATGACTACAGCACAGAATTACCTGCTGAATTTGCTGGTCTTGACCGTTTTGTTGCCCGTAAAGCGATTGTTGCAAAGTTTGATGAGCTAGGTTTATTAGTTGAAGTAAAAGACCATGATTTAGTGGCTCCATACGGTGATCGTTCTGGCGTGATCATTGAACCACTGCTGACTGACCAATGGTACGTTCGCGTAGAAAAACTAGCAGCCCCTGCTATTGCCGCAGTAGAAGATGGTGATATTGAATTTGTACCTAAGCAATATGAAAACATGTATTTTGCTTGGATGCGTGATATTCAAGACTGGTGTATCTCACGCCAACTTTGGTGGGGTCATAGAATCCCTGCTTGGTATGATGAAAGTGGCAAAGTATATGTTGGCCGTAGCGAAGAAGAAGTTCGTGCTAATAATGATATTTCAGCAGACTGTAAACTTACCCAAGATAACGATGTACTCGATACATGGTTTTCATCTGCTCTTTGGACTTTCTCAACACTAGGTTGGCCGAAGGAAACTGACGACTTAAAAACCTTCCACCCTACTGACGTGTTAGTGACGGGCTTTGACATTATTTTCTTCTGGGTTGCTAGAATGATCATGATGACATTGCATTTTAATAAAGATGAAAACGGCAAAAGCCAAGTGCCATTTAAAAAGGTTTATGTTACTGGGCTTATTCGCGACGAAAATGGCGATAAAATGAGTAAATCTAAAGGTAATGTTATTGATCCTTTAGATATGATCGATGGTATTGGCTTAGATGACTTATTAGAGAAACGCACCGGTAATATGATGCAGCCACAATTGGCTAAAAAGATCACTAAGCTTACTAAAAAAGAATTCCCAAATGGCATTGAAGCCCATGGTACTGATGCTCTGCGTTTTACGCTAACGTCTGTAGCAACCACGGGACGAGATATTAGCTGGGATATGAAACGCCTTGAAGGTTACCGTAATTTCACCAACAAATTATGGAATGCGAGTCGTTACGTTATTATGAATACCGAAGAGCATGATTGCGGAGCCAAGGGCGGCGACATGGAGCTTTCATTAGCCGATCGTTGGATCATTGGGCAATTTGAGCAAACCGTAAAAGCAGTACATGAAGCCTTTGATTCATACCGTTTCGATCTTGCCTCTCAAGCACTATACGAATTTACTTGGAATCAATTCTGCGATTGGTACCTCGAATTAACTAAACCTGTTTTATTCAAAGGTAATGAAGCACAGCAACGTGCGACGCGTCATACGCTAGTTAATATACTTGAGAGCTTACTACGCTTAATGCACCCGATTATGCCATTTATTACTGAAACTATTTGGCAGCGCGTGCAACCATTAACAAGCTTCGCTAAAAATGGCGACTCGATCATGACACAAGCATTCCCACAATTTAATGCGCAAAATTGTGATCAGCAAGCTATTGATGATTTAGAGTGGGTGAAGCAGTTTATTATTGCTATTCGTAATATTCGCGGTGAAATGGATATTGCGCCAAGCAAGCCATTACCTGTACTTCTTAAAAATGTTTCCAGTGAAGATCAACGTCGTTTAGACGATAATGAGCAGTTTTTAAGTGCATTAGCTAAACTAGAAAGCATTGAAGTACTCAGTGAAAACGAACAAGGACCTGCATCGGCAACGGCAGTCATTGGCGACTTATCTTTATTAATTCCTATGGCTGGTTTGATTGATAAAGAAGCTGAGTTAGCACGACTTGATAAAGCCATTGAAAAGCTTACTAAAGAAGCGGCGAAAGTTAACGGTAAATTGAACAATGAAAACTTCGTTGGTAAAGCTCCTGCAGCTGTTATCGAAAAAGAAAAAGCTAAGTTAGCCGACGCTGAAATTGCCCTTAAAAAGATGCAAGAACAAAAAGAGCAAATCGCTGTTTTGTAGTGGCGTACAATTAACTTTTTATGACAATGTGGATGGACCAGTAACTCCTTATTTTACTGGTTCATGCCATTATTCACCACGAAACCCGAAAAAGTATAATTTTTTCAAATAAAAATTGAACTATTCTAATATTTTATAAAGCATATTAAAAATAACTGTGCTAGACTAGTTTCTGCGTTGAGTTCTTGCGTTGCAGATGAAGGTTTTACACTAACTTTTGTTGTAGGTTTATCGGGTGCTTCTGATGTACTTGAATATTCTTAACAGACGGATTTAGGCGATGCAGGCTAAATTTGTATGTGACGAATATAGTTTGTTTCCTTCCTCTTCCTGTACTACTTATGGTAGAGGGCATTTACTCGGGTATAACGATCATTACTAATTTAATAATGTTATTAAATTAGGATCACATTTTTAATTATGACTACGGGAAAATGTTGGTATGTCAGATACAGTTACTGGTAAAGTTAAATTTTTCAACGAAACTAAAGGTTTCGGTTTTATTGAGCAAGAAAATGGTCCTGACGTGTTTGTTCACTTCAGTGCAATCACGGGTGACGGTTTCCGCACTTTAGCTGACGGTCAATCAGTATCGTTCAGTGTAAAACAAGGTCAAAAAGGACCTGAAGCAGAAAACGTAACTGCTTTATAATTATTCGCGTTTTTTAAACGCAAATAAGCAAAAAGCGAAGATTGATTAATTTCATCTTCGCTTTTTTGTTTCTGTTCGATAATAAAGTATTTCTGCTACAGAAAATCCCTACTTCATATTGCTTAACTAACCTGGATTCATCTTGGGCTATACTTAGCTAAAGCTTTATATTTTATATCGTCCCTTACGCCATAATCTAACGGTCCAAACAGCCCCTGTAATACTAAATAACAACATCAAAAATGCGAACAGCACACTTTGTCCGTGATTAAAACCACCCGTTCGATTATTTCCAAATAAGCCATAATCCATAAAGTGCAACATAAAGAAAAAATCAACAAAACGCTTATCGTCATTACTATGTCCTACCAGCCGGCCTGAGCCTACTTCAATATAAACACTAGTGTTCACCTCATCATCAAAATTTACCTGCCAAACAGGGTTTTGCTCTTTGAGAAAGTCGTCAATCGGGGGATTCAATCGATTCACTTGGCTAATGGCTCCATCGCCGTTGTAGCTCTGTTTAGCAATACGTTTTGCCATTTTGTCATCAACTAACTTCACTTCACCACTATAGGCATTGACCAGCGAATACTGGTTTACGAAATGTTTATATAACCCTTGTTGGTGATTAACTAGGTAATACGGCGTATCTACTCGTTGTATTAACCGAATTGAGTTTACCGCTTTATTTGTATCTTGTTCTAGTTGAGTTAACACTTGCTTTGGCTCTATTAAGCGAGATACATCAATTTCTTTATTTAACAATTTAGCTCGATACTGGTTACCACGCGCTTTGTCATGATCCATTAAATTAAAAAATAGCCCTGTTCCTAGCCAGATAAAAACTTGTGCAAAGACCAAAACCGCTAGCCATTTATGGATTTTTGCTAATGGTGGCAATTTCATCTTTCTTGATTTTTTAATGGCTTTTTCACTCACTCTTTCATCTAATAAGACATTTTTACGATTAATCTTCGCAGCCATTAATTTCTTCCTACAATTGTGCGTAATTTACCTTGATTCAATACCCGATAGTAAATCAGTATTAAGCCAAAAAAACTTGCTATTGAGGCAATAACGCTCACACAAAGTAATAACCAATTATCAGCCGACTCTTCAATATAATCCATCACATGAAAAGCAAACATCCAATCAAAGACACGCCAATAACTGTGACGTTTAGTTATCACCTTCCCTGAATGAGCGCTTACATATAGTGTTGGATTAGCTGCATCATCGATATCAATACGCCAAACAGGTAAGTGCCTTGCACTGAGCTCCCTTGGCGCTTGATCTGACAAATAACTAACATGAAAATCACTTGAACTCATATCACCACTGTATTGGCTTTGAGCCACTTTTATCGCAGTGCCTATAGAAATAGGTGACAACAGTACACCGTTATCCGCATTGATTAAATGAAATTGTCCATCAACTTTAAACCGATATACCGTATGCGTAAGTAATCTATCTAGCTCAATATTTTCAGCGTCGGGATAACGCTGCATTAACTGCATTATAGAAAAATTCAACTGACTACTGTGTAAACTATAAACAGTATTATTTCCATCGGTGTTGTCTAACGCTAGCTCTTGTATGTTTCCATGATTGTTTGACGGTTTTATCAATGTATCTCCATGAATATAGTGTATGTCCATCACTACCATATAAAGACCTGATATTGACCAAATTAAAAACTGAATACCAACAAACAACATTAACCATTTATGGAGCGTTCTACTCGTTTTATGCCAAGACACATTCATTCCCTTATATATCGCTCAGCGCTTCGGTTAACATGGCTTTAATTTGCAGAAAAATACCTTGATTGACTTGTTTATCAAAACCTTTAATTCTTGGCGTATGAATATGGCCTGTTGGAATAGAAGATGAAAGCTTATTTCTTAACAATATACTGCGATACGATATTTCATTAGAAAGGTAGCCACCACCACCACCCTCAACCGCAATTTCACCTGATAACTCATTAAGATGTTGTGGTGAGAAAGTTTTGCTCATTGTGGTCACTTTCTTATTATCATTTATTTTATAAGGCCCTTTAGCTCGCTGCATTGCTTTAACAGGCAAGCTAAATAACACAAACTCTTCATTAGATAATGCTTTGCCAGAAAGCTTTGGCACGATAGGGTTACTTTTGCTTGCCCCTGTATAAACATTGACATTATCAGGTGCTTTTGCGCTTCGTCTTAGGCCTGGAAAGTGCTCGAGATCGAAGTCCTTTCTGCCCATTGAGATAGTCGCAATTAAATCAACATTGTTAACGGCATAAAAAGGCGCTAACAAGGATTCAACTTCACCTTGCTCAAAATCTTCATACCTTACGGGGATCATTGCAGTATTAATTTCAGCACGTACAAGTCCATCTTCCCCTTGGTATTCAATCACGGTGCCGTCCAGCAAAAGCGCAGCTAGACCAGACGGATTACTTTGCTCGATATTTCTATCAAGTAAAAAAGGATCAAATCCTGTCAGTAGTATTCGTTTCTCGACCGGTTGACGATAAGCTAAATCACTGCGCCCTCTTGAGACATTTTCAAAAAGTTCTACAAGAGCAATGGTCTCACTTTCACTAAAGCCTATACTGTGCTGCTTAATAAAGGCGTTAATCCCTAAACGAGTCCAATATAGAGGCCTGTCATCAACTAACTTCCCTAATTGAGCTTGTTGCTTACTGTATTGCCATAATTCATCACCAAGCAGAGTCACTACTTGTTTTGCTTGATAGAAATCAGTTTGCTGCGGCCATGTTTGCTTAAATTCAGCCCAATCAAAAAAGTGCTGAATATCAGGCATAGCCTGCATGGCTTTATTTAATCGTAATTCTTCCACAGTTAAAGCTAACGTTGTGCTGTGATGACTGCCTTTTAATGCAAGATCATCTTTTGGATAGTTTTGCCTAGGCTCAGTTGCACAGCCCGTTAATGTTAAAGCTAACATTAAAGCAACTACTAACTTTTTTACGTAAAAAACCATAAATCGTCCTAATATTCATCTTATTCTTTGTTAATGTTGGCACTACGCCATAAATAAAATATTGTAGGTAGCACTAAAAGCGTTAATAACAAAGCACTTACCATTCCACCAACCATAGGTGCAGCAATGCGACTCATCACTTCTGAGCCGGTACCTGTGCCATATAAAATTGGCAATAAGCCGACAATAATTGAAAGCGCCGTCATCATAACAGGCCTAACACGCTTGCCTGCCCCCATTAATACGGCTTGATAAACCGCTTGCTTGGTTAAGGTTGCTTTATTGGCTTTACAACTTAGCAAAACATCATGATATGCTTGGTTTAAGTAAACTAACATTATGACACCAATTTCAACAGCTACACCAGCTAGGGCGATAAATCCAACTCCCACCGCCACAGAAAAATTGTACCCTTCAATATACATTAGCCACATACTACCCACCATAGCGAGCGGCAAAGTACCCATGATCATGGCCACTTCAATAATATTTTTAAAGTTCACATACAATAGAATAATAATAATGGCTAAAGTAAGTGGCACAACATAGCTTAATTTTTCTTTCGCACGTTGCATATATTCATATTGTCCCGCCCAAGTAATGGAATACCCTGCGGGTAATACAAGTTGCTCTTTTAAGACACGTTGCGCATTTTCAATATAGTGGCCAATATCAACACCACCCTGCCCTTTTTGTTTTATATCTATGTACGACCAACCCGTTAAACGGGCATTCTCTGATTTAATGCCAGGAGGACCATCTTCAATGAAAATATTAGCAACATCACCAAGCACTATACGCTGGCCATTAGGGGTAACGATGGGTAGCTTAGCTAATTGCTCTGGCGAATCTCGGTACGCCTGCGGATATCGCAAACTAATGGGGTAACGCTCTAGCCCCTCAACCGTTTTACTTACATTCATGCCACCAATGGCCGTTGCAACTACTTGCTGAATATCTGCAATATTTAACCCATACCTAGCAGCTTTAGCTCGTTGTATATCAACTTTAATATAACGTCCACCAGCAACACGTTCTGAATATACCGATGCTGTACCCTGAACATCAGCCAAGATGTTTTCTATTTGCTGCCCTATACGCTGAATTTCACCTAAATCAGGACCTGATATCTTAATACCTACAGGTGTTTTGATGCCTGTTGCTAACATATCAATACGCGTTTTAATTGGCATAACCCAAGCATTAGTAACACCAGGTAACTTCACTAACGTATCAAGCTCTTGTTTTAAACTTGCCAAGGTCACGCCTTCTCGCCACAGTGCCCGAGGCTTTAATTGAATATAACTTTCAATCATAGTGAGTGGCGCAGAATCTGTTGCAGTTTCTGCACGACCTACTTTTCCTAAAACAGACTCCACCTCTGGAATACTGTAAATTAATTTATCTGTTTGCTGTAATAGCTGCCTTGCTTGGCCGATGGAAATTCCAGGGTACGTGGTCGGCATATACATCAAATCCCCTTCATCGAGAGGAGGAATAAATTCACTGCCAATTTTATTGACCGGCCACAAGCCAAGCAAAACAAATAACACTGCTGACACTAAGGTAGTTTTAGGGTAATTAAGTACCGTTTTTAACAGCGGAAGGTATAAGAAGGTAAGTAATTTATTTACCGGATTATCATGCTCTTTGACTATTTTACCTCGAATAAAATACCCCATGAGTACAGGTACTAAAGTAATCGCTAAGGCTGCGGCGGCTGCCATGGCATAAGTTTTAGTAAAGGCCAAGGGAGAGAACATGCGGCCTTCTTGAGCTTCTAAAGTAAAGACAGGTAAAAAGCTTACGGTAATAATGAGCAAGCTAAAAAACAAAGCGGGCCCTACCTCGGTTGCTGAGTCAATCACAATTTGCCAGCGTTTATGACTTGATATCTTGCTCCCTTCAGGCTGTGCTTCAATATGCTTGTGCATATTTTCAATCATGACGATAGCACCATCTATCATGGCACCAATGGCAATTGCGATGCCCCCTAAAGACATGATATTGGCATTTAAACCTTGTAAATGCATCACTATAAATGCAGTGAGAATACCTACAGGTAAGCTGATAATAGCGACCAATGAAGAGCGAACATGGAATAAAAAAACCATGCACACTAAGGCAACAACAATAAACTCCTCAACTAATTTATCAGATAAGTTAGTAACTGCACGCTCGATTAATGCCGAACGATCATACACAGGGATAACTTCTACGCCTTCAGGTAGCCCTTGCTTTAATTGTGCTAGCTTTGCTTTTACCCCTTTAATGACTTGCTGAGCATTCTCGCCATAGCGCATAACCACAATTCCGCCAACAGTTTCTCCTTTACCATTAAGCTCTGCTATACCACGACGCATTTGTGGGCCGATAACCACATCAGCGACATCTTTTAATAAGATTGGCGTGCCATTTCGGTTAGCGCCTAAAGGAATGTTTTCTAGGTCTTGAGGGCTTTTTATATAGCCTGTTGCCCTGACTATATACTCCGCTTCAGCCATTTCGATCACTGATGCGCCAATTTCTTGATTGCCTTGCTTAATTGCCGTTTGTATCAGTGACAAAGGTATATCAAATGCGCGTAATTTATCTGGGTTAACTTGTACTTGATATTGTTTAACCATACCACCAAGCACACTAACTTCAGACACGCCAGTAACCGTTTGTAATTCATACTTTAAGAACCAATCTTGTATGCTTCTTAATTGACTAATATCATGCTGCCCAGTTTTATCAACTAAGGCATACAGATAAACCCAACCTACGCCCGTTGCATCAGGGCCCAATTGTGGTGTGGCACTTTTGGGTAAACTCGCTGAAACTTGACTTAAATACTCCAAAACTCGGGTACGCGCCCAATATAAATCTGTTTTTTCATTAAAAATGACATAAACATATGAGTCACCAAAAAAAGAAAAACCTCTTACTGTTTCAGCGCCAGGCACAGATAACATTGCGGTTGTTAACGGGTAGGTCACTTGGTCTTCAACAACTTGTGGCGCTTGACCAGGATAACTGGTTTTAATGATCACTTGCACATCAGATAAATCAGGTAGCGCATCTACCGGCGTTTGTTTTATCGAATATAGCCCTGATAAAACCAACATAACACTGGCAATGAGTACCAGCACACGATTATGCACAGACCATCGAATAATTGCGGCAATCATGGCTTACTCCTGCTTAACACTTAATGAAAAATGAGTAATGACAAAATCACCATCACGAATCTCAAAGCTAAAATCGATGTTGTCACCGACTTGCAATTCATTCAAATCAATAGATTCAGCAAAAATAAAATCCATCGTTGCTGCAGGTCTATTCCATTTAGCAATGGCCTCGCGCGAGATATTAGCCATGTTATGCTGTGGCATAAGTACGTTAATAACACCCGAAGTTTCCGCTTTACTTGCTGGTTCAGATTCACGGTCTTCTTGCGATTTTACGGAGTGATGTAAGCGCATAAAGTCAGAAGACTTGCTCGACTCAGAATCCAGTAAAAATTGTGCAGAAGTTACTACATCATCGCCTTCATAAAGTCCTGATAATATCTCAACAAAGTACTGGTCAAAACGACCAGAGCTCACTTCAACTGATTTAAAATGCCCATCACCAAGCGCTAATACAACACGAGATTGATTACCTGTTCGAATAAGTGCTTCTTTAGGAATGACTAACCTTTCTTGATTATCACTGGCGTGGATAACAACCTGTGCAAACATATTAGGCTTAAATTGACCGTGACGATTATCTAGCCTGATACGTACTTTAATGGTGCGTGTTTGCTTTGCCAGCACAGGATATACGTAATCAACTTCCCCTAGAAAGGCTTTGCCAGGTAAATAATCCATGGTCAAAGTCACTGGGCTGCCTTGATGCACTTGTGTAGCTTGTCGCTCAAATACTTCTGCCTCTAACCAAACTTGAGATAAATCACCAATAGACATAAGCGTTGCACCAGGCTTTACATAAAAGCCCTCACGAATGTTTAAGTTCTCGACCACGCCATTATGAGGTGCATAAAAGGTAATGCTTTGTTTTACATTCTTAAATCGTTGTATTTCTTCAATAGCTGACTTGGGCAATTGCAGTGCAACTAACCTGTTTTTTGCCGCGGTTATTAACCTTTGGTTATTGCGCGACAGTGCCAACAATAATTCTTCTTGAGCATTAACCAGCTGAGGAGAATAAATATCATAAAGAGGCTGGCCTTTTGTCACCATAGCCCCTGTTGTTTTCACATAAAGCTTTTCTATCCAGCCATCAACTCTCGGATGAATATGATGTAATTTATCTTCATCATAAGTGACATAACCTACAGTCTTTATTTCATTATTAAGGATATCTTTTTTAACGGTGGCTGTTCTGACACCAAGGTTATTAACAACATCAGCAGAAATTCTAATTGTGCCTACACCTTCATCTATTGATGAACTCGAGTCTTGGTAAACCGGTACTAAATCCATACCCATTGGAGATTTCCCCGGTTCATCACGACGGTAATTAGCATCCATAGGCGCGACCCAATACAAAGGCTTTTCAGCTTCATTTTTTTCTGAGCTTTCTGAACTATCATCCGATGCTTTTATGAATGAAGAACCAATAGGAATTAATGCCCCGAAAACTAAAGCACCAAGAGCAAAAGCGATAATTAAATACTTTAACTGAATATGTTGAAATTTATTGTTCATAACTAACTCCCTGAGCCAGCTTTTGGTTTGACTGTTGAGAATTTTCATTGGTTAACGTACCAACAAAAAAATAATTAATTTCTAGAATGAGTTTCTGCTTAGTAACGTCAATAGACAATTGCTCTAATTGGGCCGTTAATACTGCAATCCTTGCCCGCACCACTTCAGCAAAATCTCCCGCCTCATTGGTATAAGCGGTTAACGATGCTTGAACTTGATCATGGATTTGCGGTAATAATTTATCTTTATATAAATCAAGTCGTTTGTTTAATCTTAATAATCGTTCTTTTGCACTAAAAAATCCTGTTAGCATCTCTCTTAATAATAATTGCTTTTCTGTTTTGACTGCTTGCGTTTGAGAATAACTAGACATCACCGATTTATCTTGCTTATTCTCAGTAAACAACGGCAAGTCAAAAGTCACTCCAACAGAGAAAAGATCGGCTCTTGATTGTCCAAAAGGATCATCATCACGATAACCATAACTAGCATTTACTCCCCATTGTGGCTGATATTTTTGCTTGGCTAGCTCTGTCGAAGCCTCACTCATATCAACTTTTTTATCCATTGCTTTTACCGCAGGATGATGAGCAAAATATCCGACTAATACATGATGATTTTCTTGCCTTGATGCCTGCATAGGTTCGCTCGCAAGCAAATCAATATTGGGTAATAAATTCGAGATCATTACTGATGGCTTTAAAGCGGAATCGGCCATTGATTTTTGTTCAAGTTGCACATCAAACAGCCAAGGAGCTAGGCGTCCTTGAATACTGCCTTGTTGCTCTGATAATTGATATAACTTATCTTCTAAGCGCGTTAGCTCCAATTGTGCTCTGACTATGTCTTGCTGTCTTGTTCTTCCTACGCCACTGCCATAACTTGCCTCTGCAACTTGCCCTAATTGCTCAAACAAACTTCTGTTTTGCTCTATTAAGGCAATACTCTGATTAACACGAAATAAATCAAGCCAAAGCTGACCTACTTTAACCGCAACTTTGGCTTTTCTATCAGCCCTCATCAATGGGTATTGCTCGGCTTCAAAGCGCAGCTGTTTTTGCTTGATTGATAAGCTGTTGCCCCGCTCAAACGTTTGCGAAATGCCGAGTTTAAATTGCGTCATAGCCTCTTGCTGAAAATCAAAACCATTGGTGGGTAAATTTGCAATCGCCATAGAAATTTTTGGATCATCTAAGGTGCCTTCTGCATCACTTTTTAATTCGAGGGCTTTTTGACTATGTTTATTTCCATTTAGCCAAGGATCATTTTGCCAAGCTAATTGGATTGATTTTTTCAATGTTAATGGCTCAGCAGTTGCTTTTGCGAAAACCTGTTCTTGACCAACAAACACACTGAATAACACCAACAGTGGTGAAGCTAATTTTTTCATTAAAACTGTTCCTCATAAGAGTCAACTTTGGCATAAATCTCATGACTGCCATCAGCTTTTATGAGCAAAATCTGATAAGGCATAAACTTGTCGCCCACCTCCATTCCTGGTGAGCCAAGAGGCATGGCAGGTGCTGTAAGTCCAATAACGTCTTCATGCTGCTCTGCTAAAAACTTTGTAATATACTTAGCAGGAATATGGCCTTCAAAAAAATATCCTTGTGATGACACTGCAGTATGACAAGAGCGATATCGAGCAGCGATATTAAATTCTTGTTTTATCACGGCCATATTTTCATGATTTATGACATCAGATTGCAGCCCTTGAGAGGACAAGTGAGTTATCCATTTTTCGCAACAGCCACAATTGGCATCTTTATAAACAGTCAGTATTTCAGTCTTCTGACTCACTAAAGTCTGAGGGGCTTTATCAGCTTCAACTGGTGAACAAGCGACAAGTGATGAAAAAACAATTGCGAGGACAAAACGTGGTGCAGTGCGCCACGATAAAAAATTAATCGAAAACATTATGCCTCCAGATGGCAAAATTAATATCTAAGCGTTGAAGCTTAGTCAGCAGAGTAAACTACTAAAACCTTTTTAAAATGGGATCATTACATCAAGCAATACAGTGAATAAACTTTGCCATTCCTTTTTAAGAAATATTGTTAATTGATTTACTGATGTTTAGATGTATAAATTTCAGACGCAGCACTTAAGTTAAAACTTTACTTATAACTTTAGGTGAGTTCTACAGGCACAAAAACGCCGTGCTAGCTAAGGATGGGAGGTCTAAAAAGAGGAGGCATTACTTGCTGAGGCAGCATAAGTGTATTTTGGCTGATTTTATCCGTTATATCGAGGATAACTGACGGAGTTTGCATATTAGATAAAGCAAGCACACTAAAGCAGCCACTGACGAGACACTGGCAATCACTGCTACAGCATTTATCATCAGTATCAGTCATATGGTGTGACATCATCTCCATTGACTGTTTTTGTTGGCTAGTCATATGACCATGATGGGAAGGCATTGACATGGTACTCATACTTTGTGTCTTTGATGCAATCATTTGATAAGACATTAACGACGCAGCCATTCCTTGACCAATAAAGGTCAAAGACACCAGTAGTAAGATTAATGTTCTTTTCACAATAGACAAGAAAGTACCAGCCTGTTCATACCAATTTGAATTCAAATATAAAATAATCCTAGCATTAAGGTAAGTGACAAAGCAAGGTTGCACTTATAAATCACTTGCCCTAATACCTAGAGTAATATTTAAAATAATGCCTAATCAGCAATATACTCAACAACTTCAAGGCCAAAACCAGAAAGCGAGTGATATTTAGTTTGTGAGCTTAATAAGCGCATTTTACTTACTCCTAAGTTTGCTAAGATTTGAGAGCCAACACCTACATTACGAGAGCCAACATGACGATTGATCTCTTTAACTGTTTCTCCGGCATCAATTTTCGCGTACTTCTCAACTAAATTAATTAGTTCGTTAGGAGATTCGTGCTTTCCTAATAAAACCAATACACCACCTTCTTTACCTATTTTTTCTAACGCATCAGCAATAGGCCAAGTTGCTACGCTTTCACGCTGACTATATAACAAGTCTCTAAAGGTATTTTCTAGGTGCACACGCACAAGTGTTGGTTGCTCAGCCTTAATTTCACCTTTTGATAAGGCAAAATGCGCCTGACCATCAATGGTGTCTTTAAATACCGTTAAGTCAAAATCACCGAAAGCAGTAGGTAGTTTACATTGAGAAATGCGCTCAATAGTTGTTTCTGTTGCATTACGATACTCAATTAAATCAGCAATAGTGCCCATTTTTATATCGTGTTTTTGCGCAATCAGTTCTAGATCAGGACGACGCGCCATAGTGCCATCTTCATTCAGAATTTCAACGATAACTGCTGCAGGCTCAAATCCCGCCATCCTAGCGATATCAACACCAGCCTCAGTATGTCCTGCACGATTAAGTACACCACCATCTTTAGCAATCAAAGGAAAGATATGACCCGGTTGCACGATATCTAAATGGGTAGCCTCTTTTGCAGCGGCAGCTAAAACCGTGGTTGCTCTATCAGCTGCCGATATACCGGTAGTAACCCCCGTAGCCGCTTCAATTGACACAGTAAAATTCGTACTAAACTGCGCATCATTTTTATCAACCATTAAAGGCAGTTTTAAAGTTTGACATTTTTCTCGACTCATAGGCATACAAATCAAGCCTCGCCCATGAGTAGCCATAAAATTAATCGCTTCAGGCGTTACTTTTTCAGCAGCCATGATGAAGTCACCTTCATTTTCTCGATCTTCATCGTCCATCAAAATAACCATTTTACCTAGAGCGATATCTTCGATTATTTCCTTTGGGGTATTTAAATTCATGTTGGCCTCTTGCTTGTCGCAACGTATCACATTTGCTGCTTATCTGATTTTATAAAGCCTTGTTATAAGGCTCTAATTTATGAGTTACTTAAGAAAACCTGCTTTAGCTAGCATGGCTTCATTTATGTTTGATTTAGGAGCATCATTTTTACCAAGTTCTTTATTACCTAGTAATAACCTTTCTAAATACCGAGCAATTAAATCCACTTCAATATTTACTTTAGTGCCTGCTTTATAATGAGCAAAAATAGTCTCTTTCACTGTATGTGGCACAATCGTTAAACGAAAACTATCATCGCTTAAAGCATTTATTGTCAGACTGGTACCATCAACAGTAATTGAACCTTTTTCAGCAATATAATGGGCTAAATCGTTTGGCATCGTTAACCAGTATTCAATACTATTACCATTATTGGTAATGGATTTGATTTGTGAAACACCATCGACATGCCCTGATACCATATGACCGCCAAAACGTGTGCTGGCTAGCATTGCCTTTTCTAAATTCACTTGAGCGCCCACTTGATATTCAGCAAAGCCGGTACGGGTTAATGTTTCATTAGACACATCAGCGGTAAAACTGGTTGAATCAAAAGCAATAACCGTTAAACAAATACCATTAGTGGCGATAGAGTCACCTAGCTTAACATCGCCCATATCAAGTGTATTGGTAGCAATAACAAGGCGTGCTCCATTGGCATTTATATCTATTGCTTTAATTGTACCTACGGCTTCAATAATTCCAGTAAACATAGTGTTCTCAATATAATTTTAAATTTGTTAGCTAACTAAGCTTTAGTTAATCAGTTTAGCGGTAATTCTAATATCACGGCCTACCTTGCAGATATCAACAATATCAAGCTCTTTAGCCGCAGATAGTGACTTAATACTTGGCATATTAACGAGACTTTTTGCCTCAGCTCCCATTAATTTAGGCGCTTGATATAAAATAAGTTCATCTACTAAGCCTTGCTCAATAAACGCTCCCGCGAGTTGAGCGCCTGATTCCACCAGCACTTCGTTAAAGCCTTTTTTTGCTAGGCTAAGCAACAAGTCAGCTAAGTCTACTTTAGCTTTAGTATGCTCATTTGACTGATGGTGAGTTTGAATACTTTCACTTACTGTTACATGCTCTACAAAATGTGGCCATTGCTGCGCTTTTTCAAGGCTTGGTTCAATACTTTTATTTTTTGCTACTCCCACAATAATAATAGGAGAGTGTTGCTGAAAAATAGCTAGATCGGGTGTTAATCTATTTTGACTATCAATTATGACTCGTACAGGTTGTCGCACTGTCTCTTTTTTATAGTGATGACGAAGCTCACCAAGCTCCTGCCAGCGCACATTCATTTTAGCATTGTCAACTATCACTGAATCTGCTCCAGTAATAACAGCACAACTTTGCGCTCTTAACCGTTGAACATCTTTTCTAGCATGACTTGCTGTTATCCATTGGCTCTCACCATTAGCCATGGCTGTTTTACCATCTAAACTCGACGCTAACTTACAACGCACATAGGGGAGGTTTTCGCTCATGCGCTTAATAAAACCAGGATTAAGAGCTTTAGCTTCTTGCGCTAATAAGCCAGATTGACTTGTAATACCGGCATTATCCAGCATTGCTAACCCGTTACCCGACACGCTAGGGTTAGGGTCAACCATTGCTGAAACTACACGGCCAACTTTGGCATTAATCAGCCCTTGTGCACAAGGTGGTGTCAAACCAAAATGACTACAAGGTTCTAACGTTACATAAGCAGTACAGCCCTTTAACTGCTCAACAAAGGAGTTAGGAAAGCGTTTTTTTACATCAGCTATTGCGTTAACTTCAGCATGACCTTGGCCTGCTTTTTGATGATAACCCTCACCTATTATTTGATCATTTTGTACAAGAACACAGCCTACACGTGGGTTAGGCGACGTAGTATAAAGCCCCTTTTGCGCTAAACGAATAGCTTGTGCCATATATTCGTAATCTGTTTTTGAAAACGAATAGCCTGTGACTTGCTCTGTGTTGGTCAAATCAAATTACCTTATGACTTTTTTTGACGGGATTTTTTATCTTTGCCATTTTTTTCGCTACCTAGGCGAGCAATTTCATCGGCAAACTCACTAATATCTTCAAACGATAAATACACAGAAGCGAAGCGCAAATACGCGACTTTATCTAGTTCTTTCAATTGCGCCATAATTAAATTACCCAACATTTCACTAGTAATTTCTCGCTCACCTGTCGCGCGCATTTGTGATTTTAGTTTGTTAATTGCTGCTTCTACTTGTTCGGTACCCACAGGTCTTTTTTCAAGGGCTCTCATTAAGCCACTAGCCATTTTTTCTTCATTAAACGGCTCACGTGTTCCATCTCGCTTAATAATGCGCGGCATTACAAGCTCTGCACTTTCAAAGGTAGTATAACGCTCATGGCATGCTAAGCATTCTCTTCTGCGTCTTACTTGGTGACCATCAGCAACTAATCTCGAATCGATAACTTTCGTTTCAAGTGCCGAACAAAAAGGACAATACATAACTTACCTCTATTAAAATATAACCAAAAAAAATGGCCGCTCATTGGCGACCATTTTAATATAATTTTTACTGAATTAGTAAATTAGTTTGCACTATCAACTCGATAGCAACCGTTTCTATTTGTATACAGGGAAACGTGCGCAAAGTTCTTTTACTTTAGCTTGTACAGCTTCAATAACAGATTCATTGTTAATATCGTCTAAGATATCACAAATCCAACCTGTTAAGGCTTGTGTTTCTTCAACACCAAAACCACGACGAGTCACAGCAGGCGTACCTAAACGAAGACCAGAAGTAACAAAAGGAGAACGCGGATCATTTGGTACTGAGTTTTTGTTAACTGTAATATGTGCACGACCTAGCGCAGCATCAGCATCTTTACCTGTGATATCTTTATCAATCAAATCAAGAAGTAACAAGTGGTTTTCTGTACCATTAGATACAACTTTGTAGCCACGTTCTTGTAATACAGCAACCATTGCTTTTGCGTTGTCTAACACTTTTTGTTGGTAAGTTTTAAACTCAGGTGCTAATGCTTCTTTAAATGCAACCGCTTTTGCCGCAATAATATGCATTAATGGACCACCTTGACCGCCTGGGAATACCGCTGAGTTTAATTTTTTATAAACATCTTCGTCATCACAAGCTGAAACAATTAAACCACCACGTGGGCCAGCTAATGTTTTATGTGTTGTTGTGGTAACAACATGGGCATGAGGCACAGGGTTTGGATATAAACCAGCTGCAATAAGACCTGCAACATGAGCCATATCAACCATAAAGTAAGCGCCTACTTTGTCAGCGATCTTACGCATACGAGCCCAATCAACTACGCCAGAGAAAGCAGAGAAACCACCAATAATCATTTCTGGCTTATGTTCTTCAGCTAAGCGCTCTAACTCTTCATAATCAATATCACCTGTTTCTGGGTGTAAACCGTATTGGAACGCTTCGTATGATTTACCAGAGAAGTTCACGTGAGAGCCATGTGTTAAATGACCACCGTGAGCAAGGCTCATCCCTAACACTTTACCGCCTGGAGTAACTAACGCTTGGAATACTGCAGCATTTGCTTGAGAACCGGCATGAGGCTGTACGTTTGCATAGGTTGCACCAAATAACTCTTTAGCACGATCAATCGCTAATTGCTCAGCAATATCAACATATTCACAACCACCGTAGTAACGCTTACCTGGGTAACCTTCGGCGTACTTGTTAGTTAATTGTGAGCCTTGTGCTTCAAGAACACGCGGGCTACAGTAGTTTTCTGAAGCAATTAATTCAATATGCTCTTCTTGACGCTCAACTTCTTTAGTCATTGCTTGATAAAGTTCAGCATCAAAATCTGCAATATTCATATCACGAGTAAACATGTTTTTTCCTCAATTGGCCTGTCAGTGTCAGGAACGGTTAAGAGATTATCCCAAAAATTAATGCGGCGTATTCTGCCTGAAATGAGCCGTTTTGTACATGATAAAAACCATATAGCTTATCTCATTTAGCAATGGATTATGCCGCACTTCCTAGTGTTTAATTCGATAGAAACTTTCACAATACAGATCAAATTTCATAGATAGGGCAATATACCGAATAAAAATCAGAAAGGCAACACAAGAAAAACAGCGTATTCATAAATAAGCAAAATTTAATTCGAAGCCTCTATGTAAAGCTGTTAATTATTCAGACATTAACTGCAAAAGCTGTTGATACTGTTTTTTACGTTTTCGGTGTAAATATTCAAATATAATAAACATGGCCAACATAAAGCCATTTGCAAAAAGTAGGGGGGGAATAATGCTTTTCTCTGTGGTCTCTTCAATAGCAAAAACAAACCAATTCACTAATACAAGAAAAGGAATAAAAGAGTATTTAGACAATTTCATGTAGTTCATTGAAGACCTACAGGCAATTAAAGCATTTTCAATGGCTTTGTCTGGACTATCACACAGTTGACGCCATGTTGCTGCTCGAATTTTTATTTCAAAATAGACAAAAAACACAGAAATTAACGCACCAAAACCAATATAAGTATTAAATGGATCGCCTAATTGATTGTCTATTAAGCCGTAAATAAAAACGACAATTAAACTTAATGTGGCTATCACATTTAACGCAAAGCATAATTTAGCGCCATATGTGCGACGACGTGTTTGCTTTAGCAATGCTTGAATATCTGTTTTTGGTGTAGGTTGCGCCTGCCAATCTTGAGAGAGCTCAGCCCATGTATCATCGAGTACATTCATTTGTTCGTGTGCTTGCGCTGTATTAACTTCTTCATTTTGTTTCGTTAAGCTTTTATTTTCATCATTGTTTGTGTTGGTCATGCTGCCTCCAACATTGTCATTAGTGCAGCTTTTGCTCGCTGCAGCCTTACACCAACTAAATTTGTTGTAATATCTAATACTTCAGCCATTTCTTGATAACTCATGCCTTCAAGTGCCAAAGTGATCACTTGCTGTTGTTCTAGCTTTAATTGACGAATGGCAACAGAAAGGCGTTGCTGTCGTTGCTGCTGGTTTAACTCTTGATAAGGTGTTACTTGGCTATCATCTTGTTCAGCCTCATGGCTTAACTCAGATAAGTCATGAGCAACTTTCACTGATTTGACTGATTTAGCAACATGAGTTGCTAAAATATTATGTGCGATACGAGCAACAAAAGTTTTTACACTGGCATCTTGCCTAAACTTGGGTAAAGCTCGCCATATATTAAGCGCGATATCTTGAAAGAGTTCATCTTGAAGTGCTGGTTTTGCCTCAAAACCATTAATGATATGACGAAGTAACTTCTCATGCTCAGTCATCCATTTTGTAAAGATTACTTGATAATCCAAACCACTATCCTTCGCTTCAACTTGAGCTCTTTTCAATAGTTTGCCAGAGCTTGTCGATATTTTTATTGATTGCGAATTTAACATGATAGTGGTTCGGCTTTCATCTTTTAATTTAACTATTTGTTAACAAACTTAGCTTAAGGCCATGACAACTTTTTCAGATTTTAATTTTTGCGTTAAAATCGCCACTAAACCTGCAGTGATAGCAATAGTTACACCGCTTGTTGCAAGTATTGCTAACCAGTTAACCTCAACCCCTTTAAAGACATCTTCCATAATCAATGATTGTCCCGCAATTGGCACCCAATCTAACCATTGTGGGCGATCGTCCATCATCATAAGAACAAAAGGAACAAAAGCAGGGATGGCAATAACCATACTTACCGTTGATTGTGCTTCTTTAAAGCTTTTCGCTTGAAAAGCTAAAAATAACTGACAAGCTGAAGCGAAGAAACAAATAGGTAATAACAGTAAAAACAGTGTTAAGCCTTTCGTGAAGCCCAAGCTAAATGTTGCGCCAATTTTAGTTAAATCGACAAAACCAACTGAAATCGATGAAAGCACTAAAACTAATGCCACACCAATAACCGCGATAGTGGAAGCACCGCACAGTTTCGCAAGAACTATTTTTAAAGTACTTACTGGCTGGCACAGTAACATTTCAAGAACGTTACGCTCTCTTTCACCTGCACTAGAATCAATGGCAACAGATAATCCAGACATAAAGGCTGCCATAATCATGTATAACCCCATCATCATAGAAATCATAATGAATGTGGCATCAGGCATAGAAGTATCTTGTTCAACTAATTTAACCGGATTGAGTAGCCTAATATCAACACCGCGTAGTAATAAGCGCTTGTAGCCAATTGACAGTGAAAAATCTCTTATTGCATTATTAATACGACGAACAGGCGGCGAAACGGCTTTATCATTAAAGTCTGCTTGTAAATGAACTTTAATCGTTTTGCCATCAGCCATATCTTGGCTGTACGACTCAGGAATATTGATAACAATATTTCTTTCATCCCAAATAGCTTTATCCTTTTCAGGGATATCGGCAAAATCGAGTAAATTCTCTTTTTTCAGATGTGCCATTAGTTTGGGCGCATATTCCGCACCAGTGAACTTAATGTAAACCGGAGGTTTATCAACAGCTTTCTCGATGACAACTTTTGACATTACCATGATCATAATAGGAGCCATAAAGGCCATCATTAACGCCACCATTAATGCGCGTTTATCACGAAAGGCTTCTTTATATTCTTTGATAAGTAATGCTTTAAACTGACCTATATTTGAGTTCATTATGCGGCTACTCCTTCATCCGAACCTATAAGCTTAACAAATGCTTCTTCAAGTTGTGTTTCGCCAGCTAACTCACATAACTCTTGTGGGGTACCTTGAGCGGCTAACTTACCATTTGCCACGATAATGACACGATCACATAACGCAGCGACTTCTTGCATTACGTGTGAAGAGAATAAAATACAATGACCTTTCTCTTTAAATTTTGCTAAGTGTTTGCGTAAAATCCGAGTACTCATCACATCAAGTCCACGCGTTGGTTCATCTAAAACAAAGTTTTTTGGTTGATGTACTAAAGCTTGAGCTAAAGTGACTTTCATCCGCTGACCTTGTGAAAAACCAACCATTTTACGGTGTGCCAACTCTTCAAGCTCTAAGTCTTTTATGACCTGCTCAATCGCCTGTTTTTTGTTATCGCCTGTTAATCCGTGAATACTGGCGAAATAATCAATTTGTTCATAAGCGGTTAAACGCTCATATAGACCAAATTTATCAGGAAAAATACCTAACCGTGCTCGCGCTTTTAAAGGCTCTTCAGTCACTTTTATACCATCAATTGTGGCAAACCCTTCATCGGCAGAAAGTAAGCCGTATAAAGTACGTAAACAGGTTGTTTTACCCGCACCATTAGGACCTAAGATACCGGTGATCTCTCCGTCTTTTGCTGTAAAAGACAAGCCATCCAGTGCTTTTACAGTATTCTTTTTATCTTTAAAGCTTTTATGTAAATTATTTACTTCAATCATTATTTATTTCCTTATATAGCCTATTCAACGCCGTTTACGCTGGTCATAAAAGTTTCTTCTGGAACGTCTTCAAGGCAAGACTCATCAAGAGATTTAGGATCTTTACTTGTTAAAAATTCGCCAATGATGTTGCTCGCACAAGTGCTCATAGCGACAGTATGAGAGGCATTTTTAACAATAATATGCTTACTGTTTGATAGTGTCTTTGCAGGAAAATCTCCATTACTTGGTGGAGTAACAGGATCTAAATCTCCCGAAAGAATTAAAGTTGGCACACTGGCTGTTACTGGCTGATAAAAATCTTCGCTTGGTCTATATTGTGGGAATAATGGACAAATAAGCTCCCAAGCTAAATGACTTGCCGCCCCGTCAAAATCATTGGCAGCATCAATTTCTCGCATTTTTGCTGACACTTTCGGAATATCTTCATTACAGACAATATTGAACAATAAGCCAGTGTAAACGAGTTGCTCACCTTCTGTGCGAGCAATTAGGCCAATTAATGGTTGGTAATTACCCAAATAAGCTTGATGAATAACTAAAGGCACCATTGAACGACCTTCTACGCCATAAAGTTGAAAGCGTAAATTACCCGTAAACTTTGTATCATCTAAAACAAATTGTGTTGGTGTTCCTAATCGAGGGTGTTGAATATCCAACGTTATTGGTTCTTTTGCTAGACGTGCTTTAACCGCTTGGAACTCTTCTGCTAAATTGGGAAATACTTTATGACATGACTCACTATTTTTACAGTTATCTAATAATAAATTAAATGATCTCGCACCTGATTGCCCAAACATCCCTATCGGTACTTCTATAGGGCCGACACTATCTAATACCGCGCTTTCTAAAGACTCAGGGAACATTCTTAAATAAACTAATCCTGCGCGTGTCCCGTATGAACCACCATATATATTAATTTTTTCATGGCCTAATGCCACGCGAATAGCATCAAAATCTCGAATAGCATTTTCTGTGTTGAATTGACTCACATCGCCTTTAAATTGACTAACACAGCTTTTTACATCTTCTATGTTTAAATCTTCTGGTAAAACTCTGTATACATCTTCTTCATCTTCTAAATCGCACTCTAACGCACTACTCTGTCCCGTACCGCGTTGATCAACGAGAATAATATCGCGCGTTTTACGAATTTCTCTAAAGACCCTATTTAACGATGTTGCTAATTCAACAGCCGCTTGGCCAGGACCACCTGCTAAAAACATTAACGGTGCTTTATATTCACTGTTATCAATTGCAGGTAATACAGCAAAGTTAACGGATATTTTATCACCGCTGTTATTAGCGTAGTTTTCAGGCACCTGTAAAGTCCCACATTTTACCTTTGAGCGAATTTCACCTAGGTGACAGTCTTCCACGGTTAGTGCTTGATTATCAGCCCAACTATTATTTACGACTGCTAATAAACTTGCAGCCATGAGTTGTTTCCACATTATTTTCATTTTTATTTCCTTAATAAAGCTCAAATAGGTAGTCGCAGCATTTTCGCTTTTATTACATTATTTTTCATTTTTTTAATTAAAAGTTTTTAATTGGCTGATTTAACTAAAATTTAATCAATATTTAATTTTTTTTTAACGAAGCCATTCCAATATGTTTCAATAAAAGATATTGTTTAACTATTGAGTTTTATTTGTGTTGGAGATGTTATGGAATTAAACCAATGGGTAGATGAGTTATTTGAAGTATTCGATGAAGACAAGGATGGTGTTATCAGTCGAAGCGAGTTTGTAGAATTAATTGATGTACTTCTACAAGACAAAGGTATTCGCATGTGCGAAACCATTTTTAATCGTTTTGATACAGACCATACCAATTCAATTTCAAAAGATGAATTGAAGAATATGGTTATCGAGCTAGCCTTATAAATACTTTAATTAGCTTATTTTTAAACTAGATATTACGTTAATCCTCACATAATTTCCTTTATCGCAAGGGCTTTAATTGGCCCTCTCTGCGATTTCTATTCCAATAATTTCTATTTGAAACTTCTTAATTAAGCTATGGCGACATTGCCTAGTTTAAACGCGGCTTTATATCTTTGTCTTTTTGGTGTACACTTGTACGCTGAAAAATCAAATATTCTGGAAATTTTATGCCAACAGCAGTATCAGGTTATTGCGCTAAAGAAGAGAAAGCAAATAGCATCAGTCATGGCATAGGAGCTATTTTAAGCTGTATTGCTCTATTTTTACTTATCTCACAATCGTTCTCCCATGAAATTAGCCAATACAGTGCAGTATCTCTTACAAGTTATATTATTTATGGCTCCAGTTTACTTATTTTGTTCCTAGCATCGACTTGCTATCACGCAACGACTAGCCCTAAATTAAAACCGATTTTTAAACTCTTAGATCACTGTGCTATTTATTTACTTATAGCAGGCACCTATACGCCTTTATTACTTATTACACTCGCAGGGCCTTTAGGTTATACCTTACTTGGCATTATCTGGTGTATCGCAATCGCAGGCATTGGCTTTAAAGTTAAATTTGGTAACCAATATAAAAAACTCTCACTCATGACATATATTGGTATGGGCTTTATTTCATTTGGTATTATAGGCAAACTCAGTCAACAACTACCCACACAAGCAATTGTATTGCTAGCCTTAGGTGGCTTTATTTACTGTGTTGGCGTTATTTTTTATGTCAAAAAACATATTCCGTATACTCATGCCATTTGGCATTTATTTGTATTAGCTGCTGCTATTTGCCATTTTTTGATGATTTATTGGTACGTCTGATAAATACATGAAAATTGATTAACTATCATTGCGCGTTGATCTACCACAAAACAAATTCACCTTAGATAAGCGATCATAAGATAATATTTTTTATTCATATTATTTCCTATGTCCGCTATCCCACAATATGCTGTAGATCTCCCAGAAGGTCACCCTGTAAAAGTTTACCTCGAAGAAAATGCCTTAATTCGTACTTTGCTAAAACAAATTATCGAAATTGATATTAGCAATGATTTTGAAACCTTCTTTAATGTATTTAATCAACTTGCAACGGTAGAAAAACGCTTTGCCCGAAAAGAAAACCAATTATTCCCATATCTAGAAAAACACGGCTGGACAGGCCCTAGTCAAGGTATGTGGGCTTTTCATGATAAAATACGAGAGCATTTCAAATCGATTAGAGAATGTATAACCAATAAAGATTACTTTCACATAGAAGCTATCATTTATGACATTGCCGATGATCTGCAAGGGTTAATGCACATAGAAGTGATACGTTTATTCCCCAATGCGCTCGAGCTTCTTTCAGAAGACGAATGGAAAGAAATGCGCTCAGGTGATGAAGAAATCGGCTGGATGCTTTCTGAAGACCCAGTACCCTACCCCGCAATTGAAGCGGGTGAAACGCGTCGAGAACAGCGCTTACCTTTTTCTACAAAAGATCGCATTCGCTTAAATGAAGGATTCATGACAGGCGAACAACTCAATTTAATGTTGCAATTTATGCCTGTTGATTTAACTTATGTCGATGAAAATGACAGGGTTATTTTTTATAACCGTGGTGAAAATCGTGTGTTTCCACGCTCTGCGGGTGTAATAGGTCGAGAAGTAAAGTTCTGTCACCCTCCTAAATCGGTAGATACAGTTTTACAAATACTCGAAGCGTTTAAAGATGGCAGCCAAGATAGCGCTGAATTTTGGATTAACTATAAAGACAGAAAAATTCATATTCGTTATTTCGCTATTCGCGATTATGAAAATAATTACAAAGGTGTAATCGAAATGTCTCAAGATATAACCGACATATTAAATATTGAAGGGCAAAAACGATTATTAGATTGGGAATAGCAACTAAGCAACTTAGTTAAACATAAATAGCAGTTCAACAAGATATAAAAATACCCCTCTATCGTAAGATAGAGGGGTATGACATAACATGAATAGACTTATCTATTAACTATTAGAAAGCATAGCGTGCTTCGAAACTAACATAACGAGCACCTAAACGAGAAGTTGTTCTACCCCAATCAGGGTTTAACTCAATACCGTTTGCACCATCACGAGTACGTGTTTGGTTAACACCAGTTTGCGTATCAGAGTCAAATACATTGTAAACAGTGGCTTTAAGCATTAAATCTCCACCGCCTAACTCAATGTTATACGCCAAGCTTAAATCTAATTCTTGAGTCCAGTCAGTAGTACCTGCTGAACCTCGTGGTGCAGGATTGCCGTTCTCATCGTAGAAAGATGTGTGACCGTAGTAACGAGAGTAACAATCTTCCCATACTGAACCAGCCTCACAACTATCCACACCTTCAGGGTGCATACCAAGTTTATTGATTGGAGAGCCAGAAGCAATAATTGCATTAAAGCCAAATGTTAAATCTTCAGTAATGTTATAGAAGCCATTTAGTTTAAATGCATGACGCTTATCATTAGGTAAATCACCATTACCGTGATCCATTAAATCAGCATAATCGTAAGAAGTAGTCCAGCCTGGATCAGCCTGACCATTATCTGTCTTAACTAAACCTTCAGTATTACCCCAACCGTGCGACCAAGTATAAGAAGCATTATAGGTAAAGCTATCACCAGCAATACCAGAAAGTGTTGTTTCTAATGCACCATATTGACGTTCTGCAGGTGGTAAACCAAGCTCTGATGCTGGGATAAACATAGTATCAATAGTGCCATCACCATCAAAGTCATACTTCATTTCGAAATCTTCGCCTGGGTTAGCTAATACATAACCTGGCGTAGCTCCGTCAGCTGGTGTAATACCGTTAGCTTCAAAGTATTTAGTTGCAACACCTTCGTAATCAGTATCTTCAATTGAACGACCTAAATCACGGTAAATAGCGCGCATGCCTAGCACCATATCACCATCCATAAGCTCTTGTTCAAAACCTAAAGTAATTTCATCATTGTACATAGACTCTAAGTTAGAAGTTGCTTTTAATGCAGGTTCGGTAGTACCGTCTTGTGCAATATAAGTACTTACATGATCACCTGTAGATGGAGAACCATCAGGTAGTAATATAACTTCACCGTTAGCGTCAGTGTCACCAATTAAATAATAATCATGTACATCACGACGTGCACCACCTTGAACGATGTTCATATTTGCAGATACAGGCTGATAGTAACGACCATATGTTGCATAAACTTTAGTCGCGCCATCTCCAAATACATCATAAATTGCTTGTAAACGTGGAGCTATTTGCCCTTTTACATCAACATATTTACGACCATCTGGAACTGTATTTGAAACATCAGCATAACGTAAACCTAAGTTTAATACTAACTGATCAGTAACATTCCAAGTATCTTGAATGTAAAGTGCTGTTGATGTAACTTCAGAGTCACTGAAGTCAGTACGAATACGTTGTTTAACATAAGGTGTACCTGCTGGAATACCTGATACATGACCATCCCATGCATAACCTACATCCCACCAACCTTCGCGGCCTGGTACACCATTTGGACGTGCTTGATAATCTACATCAATATGCGTGTAATCTAAACCAAATTTAATATCATGGTTATCTAGCGTCCAGTTAAAGTCAAAACGGAACTGATCACGGATAAACTCACTTTCTCTAACTGTTGAATCAGTATGAGACGAGATAATTTTCCATGAACCAGTCATTTGTGACCAAACTAACGGATCAGAGTTTTCAACTGCATTATAAGTTTTATCAACTGTGCGACCAGCAATTACCTCTACTGATAAGTCATCAGTTAATAGGCCAGTATATTTTAAACCGTAAACATCACCACCAGAGCGAGATGCATAAGTACCTGTTGACTCACCAACTTCCTGTGTTTCCCAGTTATTTTTATAACTAGTACCTTTACCTTTTTTAGTAAAACCAATCGTAGTAAATTCTATTGAATGCTCATCATTAATATACCAATCTAACTTACCGAAATATCGATCTGAGGTTGTCGAACCATCATCCAACGTCGTGCTATGTGCTGCTCTATAGTCATTTTCTTGAGGTGCATATAAAGCATAGAAGAACAAGCTATCTTCTACAATTGCACCGCTTGCCCAAATAGATGCACGTGTAAAAGTACTTTCATCTTGAGCTGAATTGCTGTAAACGCTACCATCTGAATTTAATAGATTATCATGATGACTGCGTGTTGCTTCAGGATCAATGCGGCCATATGCACCAAATTCAAATTCATTTGAACCTGATTTTGATATAGCGTTGACAATACCACCTAATGCACCACCAAACTCAGGGTCAATACCACCAGTTTTAATTTCTGTTTGAGAAATAGCTTCCCATGGCAAATCAATTGAGCCTATACCTGTTTTGATAGTTGTGATGTTAATACCGTTTAAGTAATAACCATTTTCAGCTGAAGAACTACCACCAATACTTGCACCACCAAATGCCGTATTACCTGTTGTACCCGGTGCTAGTAAAGCCATTGCTTCAAAGCCACTTTCTACTGGCATTTTAGCTAAATCACCGGCAGTAACAACAATACCACCTGTTGATGACTCTAAATCAACACGACTAATACGTGAACCTGTTACAGAAATACGTTCAATATCAGCATCAGTGTTACCTTCTGCAAGCAAAACACCATTATAAATAATGGCACCACCAACAGTAACTTCTAAATCACTCTTTTGAATGGTATCAAAACCTTCTTTAGTGATAGTCATGGTGTATTCACCAACAGGAAGTTTTCTTAAGGTATATGAACCGTCAGCATTTGTAGTAACTGTACGAGTTATATTTTTACCTTTGTGCTTCAGTGTAATAGTTGCACCACTTGTTGCAACATCAGATGTATCAGTGATGACACCTTTCACTGAACCGTTAAAAGTATCAGCTGCCATAGCACTCGGAGCAGATAGCATTAATGCTGTACCTACTGCAATTGCTGCTAATGACTTCTTAGGCGTAAAACTCGCCTTGATGAACTTAGCCATAGTTATTCCTTAATTGTTATGTAGTTATTATTAAATTATTTTGTTTTTAGAAATTATGTTCTTTTATTTAATGCGCACGGATAATTCTACGTGACAAACATATTGCATACAATATATTCAGAATCAGTATATTGTACACTCACAATGTGATCAATAGCTTTTTATCCCTTTTATATGACAATTAAATATAACCTTAATTAACAGTACATTACCTATAATTACGACTAATTTCGTACAAATAACAATCGCAGAAAAGCCTTTTTTTGTACAAAAAGGCAATTACTTTTCAAGAAAGGGGAGCATTTGAAGGGATTTGTTACAATTAACCAACGGTTAATTATCAATCTAAATATAACTAAGGTACACTCAGTTATATCAAGAAAAGTTATAATCAATTTTACAAATTTATTTGGGGAATATGCTTAAATTAAAGGCACTTTTAACAGCCTATTTTCAAACGGGCCTCACCGATAAAAAATACGATGATTCAAATCGACGAATATATGTAGTTAACTTATTTTCATTCGTAGGTATGGTTATCACAGGCCTGATGTCATTCAACGCCTTTATCCAGCAAGATTATCTCCTTGCTTTAGTACTATTCATTGCAAGTATTATTTACTTCTCTGGCTACTTGCTTCAGAAAAAAACCCATAATACCGTATTATCAACTGCATTCATTCTGTACTCACTGATCTTTTTAATGATCTATTTAGTCTACAGTGGCGGAGTCAATAATACAGGGCCTTTATGGATATTTATTATTCCCCCTGTCGCCTTATTTATGCATGGACTGAAGCGTGGTGTAATCGATAATTTAGTTTTTATCGTCGTAATAAGTTTTATTATGTTCTATCAAAATGGTGCACTTCTCGACACTGAATACTCATTTCAATTTAAAACACGGCTTATATATAGTTATTTAACAGTAACTTTTCTTTCAAGCTTTTATGAGTTCTCTCGAAATCGTACTTATCAATACACTTTAGAACTCAGTAAAAAATATGAATTGCTAGCTAAACTCGACCCGCTTACAAAGCTTTCCAATAGAAGAGATGCACTGTTATTACTCGAGCAAGAACATAGCAAACAAAAACGCAACCCAATGAACATCTCTCTCATTCTCTGTGATGTAGATAAGTTTAAACTTATTAATGATACCTACGGCCACAACTTTGGCGATAAAGTGTTAATTCAGTTAGCTGAATGTTTTCAAAATGCTTTACGAGAGCAAGATATTATTTCTAGGTGGGGCGGTGAAGAGTTTTTATTTATTTTGCCAGAAACGTCTTTGCGAGATGCAAATATCTTAGCTGAAAAAATTCATCGCCTTGTGCGTAATCTACAATGCCAGCATGATAAAACAACGATTCATATAACAGTAAGTATGGGTATAAGTGAATTAACAGCAACCCAACGAATTAGAGATGCAATTAACATTGCGGACAAGTGTTTATATCAGGCAAAAGTTAGCGGCAGAAATCAAACTATTTCCACTTTAGCAGAATAACAACTAAAACCAGTAAAAACAAAAAAGCCTTAGCGTAAGCTAAGGCTTTAATATGGTGCCCCGACCCGGAATTGAACCAGGGACACGAGGATTTTCAATCCTCTGCTCTACCAACTGAGCTATCGGGGCTTTCTACTAGAAGGCTGATTCAGCATTGCTAGAGAGCGCGTATAATATCGATATTTGCTAACGCTAGCAACCATTATTTTTAATCTTAGTAATAATAATTTCAAGGCGATAAGTTATAACTCAAACTCACTAAAATCGAGGTCACTATCTTTACTCGTTTGAGTTTTTTCAGGTGGATCTAACAGCGAAGGTTGTAAATCAATTTCATTAGATTGTTGTTCTACAGTCTTACTTTTCCCTTGGCCTAACTTACGTTTTCGACGTTGAATACAGCGCTTTATTACCTTTTGTTTATCATCATTATCAAAGCTTCCCCATCCTTGACGTTCATCACGTGTACGCATACAGCCAAGGCAATACCCTTTTTCATCTGATTGGCAAATGCCAACACACGGACTCGGTATATCAAAAAAATCAAGCTGCATACTACTGATAGCTTTGCTCCTTAACGATCTCTAAATAAACAGTGCACTAAAGTACTATATTTGGAAGTATAACTTAATAGTGCACTTTTTTTTAAGGTGATTAAGCCAGTTTATCAGTCGCTATATGATAGTCTGGATCTTCAATAAGATTTAACTCAACTAACTTATCGGCCTTTTCTAGCAAACTCTTACACTCTTGGTTCAAATGTTTTAAATGCATTGTTTTACCACGTGAAAGATAACGTTCAGCTAAAGTGTCAATTGCTTCAATGGCTGAATGATCAGCAACTCTGGCATTCTTGAATTCAACAATCACATCATCACTATCCTCATCAGGTGTGAACTGCTCGAGAAAATTAGAGATTGAACCAAAGAAAATAGGCCCTGTTACTTCATAAACAGTAGAGCCTTTCTCATCAAAAGTACGTGTTACCAGAATATGCTTGGCGTGTTCCCACGCAAAAACTAATGCTGAAACAATAACGCCAACAACAACTGCAATTGCTAAATCTGTTGCCACCGTAACACCAGAAACTAAAATAATGACAAAAGCATCAGCTTTAGGCACTTTGCCTAAAATTCGAAAACTAGACCATTCGAACGTACCAATAACCACAATAAACATGACACCAACAAGTGCTGCTAGTGGGATAATCTCAATCAATCCTGAAGCAAATAAAATAAAGCCAAGTAGCGCTAGCGCGGCTGTAATACCTGACGCTCTACCACGACCACCAGAGTTAACATTGATCATTGATTGACCAATCATGGCACAACCACCCATCCCACCAAAGAACCCCGTTACCGTATTAGCTGCACCTTGAGCCATACATTCCTTATTACCACGGCCACGAGTGCCTGTTAATTCATCAATTAAAGTTAAAGTTAGTAAAGATTCAATTAAACCAATTGCGGCAAGTACCAGAGCAAAAGGAAGAATAACTTTTAATGTTTCCAAGTTAAAAGGGACATTTGGAATCGAGAATTGTGGTAGACCGCCCGCTATAGAAGCCGCGGGGTCATTCGTCATATCACGAACAAAATCAACAACCGTTCTAGCTTCTAACCCTAAGCTTTGTACTAAAACAGTTACCACCACAATCGCAACTAAAGAAGAGGGTACGGCTTTTGTCAATTTCGGAAGTAAATGAATAATCGCCATAGTCAACAAGATAAGTCCTGCCATAGTGAACAGCGCATTACCTTGCATCCAAACCAACTCACCAGCTTCATTAGTCACTTTAAATTGACCTAGTTGAGCTAAGAAAATAACAATGGCTAAACCATTAACAAAACCAAGCATTACAGGGTGTGGCACTAATCGAATGAACTTACCTAATTTAAACACTCCAGCCAGGATTTGTAATAACCCCGTGAGCACCACTGTGGCAAACAAATATTCCACTCCATGAATGGCGACCAGACTAACCATTACAACAGCCATTGCCCCTGTTGCACCAGAAATCATACCAGGTCTGCCACCAAATATTGACGTAATAAGACCAACCATAAATGCAGCGTATAAACCAACTAACGGTTCTACACCCGCAACAAAGGCAAATGCTACGGCTTCAGGTACTAAAGCAAGTGCAACCGTTAAACCAGATAGCACATCATTCTTTAAATTTGCGACTTTACTCGCGTGTAATTCAAACATTATTTTCTCATTGTTTTGATAAAAACTCAGCCGAAGTGACTAAGAGAATTTTAGGTAATCTTAACTACACCTACAAAACAGTATAGGCATAAAATTCAAGATTTATAGTGATTTTGAGGGGCGAGAATACTATAGATTATAAGGAAAAATGTCAATATTTGCCTACTTTTAATACACCTTGCGATGTATAAAAAGCAAACAAATAATTTAAGACATAAACGCTCTAGCTATTATTAGCTTCGCGTTGTTCTAAAAAGCTCTTAATCTCATCTCTTGAGCCAAGGATATGTTGACGTAAAATCTCTACACCTTTTTCAACATCGCCATTTTTACAACATTCTAATAACTGGTTATGCTCTGGACCTGCTTTCGAAATACCACCTGCCCATAGCAAGTGCATACGAATATATCTATCAGCATTTTTATTTAAAGTATTAACTAAATCTTGTGTTTGAGGACGATTAGCTGCTGAATATAAACAATTATGATAATTAGAGTTAAGTTCACTCCATGTGTTGGCAGCATTTTCTTTACCAAGTGCTTTATCTAAATTATTTAAAATATCGGTCGCTTCAGCGATTTTAGCTTCAGTTAAATGTGGTAGCGATGCTGCTAACAAATTACATTCAATCATTGCACGTAATTCAAAAAGCTCATCTACTTGATCTGCATTCAATTCTGTTGCTGTTGCGCCCTTGTGTGGCTCAAAAGATACTAAGCCTTCTGCTTCTAACTGAAGTAATGCTTCACGTACTGGAATACGGCTTACATTAAGTTCATCAGCTAAGGCTGCTTGCCTTAATGGATCACCGGCTTTAATTTCACCACTAAGTATTTTTTCTCTTAGGGTTTCAACCACTAGCTGTGTTCTGGTTTTATAAACTATTGTCATAACTTTCTTCCTAAAAAATATGCATTATATTATAAGGCTTACTTTGCATAAAACCATAAAAAAAGGAGCTATTTTTCAATAACTCCTCATTTTTTTTAATTATTTACCCATTTTTGTCTTATTTCAGCAAACTTGGCAATAATTCTTCTGGCATGTTCTGGTAACAAATTGGTCTTTGGAAGCGAGTAATTGCTTTACTACCAACAGAAGTAGTACGTAAATCTGTTGAAGCAGGGAATGGACCACCATGATTCATTGAAGCACAAACTTCTACACCTGTAGGCATTTGGTTATAAATCAAACGACCTACTTTATGTACTAACAACTGCGCAATTTGACGGGTAGCGTCTAAATCAGCTTCAACTGCATGAATAGCACCTGTTAGTTGACCTTTTATGTAAGAGATAAACTCTTGCTGCTCAGCAGCATCTTTACAACGTACGATTAATGCAGTTGAACCAAATACTTCTTCTCGAAGTAAATCAGTATTTTTAAAAGTAGCTAAATCAGCAGAGAATAAATAAGCACTTGCATGGTGAGCCACATCCGCCGCTTTACCTTTAGCGACTATAGTTGCACCTGAATTTTTCCACGCTTCAACGGTTGCAATATAACCTTCGGCCATTTTAGGCGTAAGCATTACACCAGCTGGTTGCTCACAAATTGCTTTTGCAGCAGCCGCTTCAAATGCAGCATAATTATCGTCTTCTACAATAGCCCATACACCTGGACTAGTACAAAATTGTCCTTGTCCCATCATTAAGGAAGCAACTAGGCCTTGCGCTAACACTTCACCATCTTGAGCAACTTTATTTGCCATGATCATTTGTGGGTTAAGGCTACCTAATTCACCGTAGAAAGGAATAGGCTCAGGACGTTCATTTATTTGCTGCTGTAAAATTAAACCTACGCGTTCTGAACCAGTAAAACCAACGGCTTTTACTAATGGGTGAGTAACAATTTGGCTTGCAATTGCATAGTTTTTACCTTGAAGTAATGAGAACACACCTTTAGGTAATTGACAGATTTCAATGGCTTTTAAAATGGCTTGTGCTACTAACTCTGCCGTTCCTGGGTGTGCAGCGTGAGCTTTCATTACTACCGGACAACCAGCCGCTAAAGCAGAAGCAGTATCGCCCCCCGCAGTTGAGAATGCTAACGGGAAATTGCTTGCAGCAAAAACACCAACAACACCTAATGGAATGTAACCTAAACGAGTATCAGGTTTAGGCAATGGTTCACGTTGAGGGTCTGCTAAATCAATAACACCTTCATATTCGCCACTGTCTAATAAATCAGCGAATAAGTTCAATTGACCAACAGTACGACCACGCTCACCTTGAATACGCATTGCTGGTAAGCCCGTTTCAGTTGTCGCTATTTCAACTAACTCATCACCTAGCGCAACAATTTGCTCACCAATGGTACGTAAAAATTGTGCACGTTGTGCTGGTGCTAATGTGCCAAACGTTTTAAATGCTTCATTTGCTGAAACGATTGCTTCATTAATTTCAGCTTCAGTTGCATCAGCGTATGATTGTAGTAACGCTTCACCAGTATTTGCATCGAATGCAGTAAAACCACCTTCTACTTTGCCAGTCCACTCACCAGCAACTAAATTTTTTCCTGAAATAGTCATAATTATCTCTTCATTAATTAAATCACACGTTCATGTAATACATTTGAAATTGTCTTCTTAAAAGGCACTACAGCCTAGTTCACGATAAAACCAAACGCATATGGATCATCATCATCAATGGTTATCGTGTTTTGTCCAAATACATGCGCCCAACCTTGGATACTCGGTTTAATTGCCGTAATTTCTCCATTTGGGGTTGATATTTGAACCGTATCTTCAATTCTGCCTATAAACTGACTGCCTATATAGCTTTCATGAATAAAGGTATCACCTGCTTTTAAATGACCTTTTGCAAAGAGCTGAGCCATACGTGCACTTGTTCCTGTGCCACATGGTGACCTATCAATGGCTTTATCACCATAAAAAACAGCATTAGCTGCATCTGAATTGTGTTCTTGGCCTTTACCAGTCCATAGCACGTGAGATACACCACATACTGTAGGGTCATCAGGATGAATACATGATACCGCTCTGCTTGCCGCTTCTCTCACAATTGGACTCCATTGCAATATTTCACTGGCACTCCATTCATCAATACCAGGGAAATTATCTTGAGGTTCAACGATAACGTAATAGTTTCCACCATAGGAAACATCCACCGTTAGTGAGCCTAACCCTTCAATTTCTAAAGTAACATCGCGGTGAGCTAAGTAAGCAGCAACATTAAATATTTTTACAGAAGTGATTTTTTTCCCTTCTTGCTGATACTCAACCCTAATTTGACCTGCGGGCACATCGAGTACTAACTGACCAGGCTCTTTCGGGGTAATAAGGCCAGCCTCAAGCGCCGAAGTAACTGTGCCAATGGTGCCATGGCCACACATAGGTAAGCAGCCAGAAGTTTCAATAAAAAGAATACCTGCATCGGCATTGTCACTACAAGGTGGGTAAATAAAAGCTCCAGACATCATGTCATGACCACGGGGCTCAAACATCAAGCCTTGTCTTATCCAATCATAATTTTCTAAAAAATCCTGACGCTTTTCACTCATGGTACTTCCTTTTAAATTTGGATGACCACTGGTAACTAATCTAACTGGATTCCCACATGTGTGTGCATCAATGCATGCATATGTGCCTTTTATCATAACTTTCCCTACGGTTTATCTGCTAAAAAGCCCACCTTATTACCTTAAGGTGAGCTACGTTAGCTTATTCTAAATCAATTTAAACCTATTAAAGGTTAAACTTTGTTAAGTCAATGCGCGTTGCAGCGGTATCATTTAAAATCTTTTTACGTTAGCACGTGTTAGCTCTGAACAACGATCTGCTAGTTGCTCTTATAATTTAATACATTGAACTAATCTTTAAAAAAATCAAAATACTGCATAAGTATCGCTAGCATTTATATAGCATATTGTATACAATAATTCAAAACAAGCAAGTCTTAATTTCATTATTGTATAAGAAGTTTTATATAATGTCTCAATCGTCTGAGTTGTAATATGGGAAAAGTACGATGAAAAACAGTAGTAACAAACATATCGCTGTAATCGGAGCAGGTATAGTAGGTATTAACTGTGCCTTAACACTAAGAACACTTGGTTTTCAAGTAACCTTACTTGATAAAGAAGGTATAGGGGCTGGCTGCTCGCAACGTAATGCTGGCCATTTTGCAACAGAGCAAGTATTCCCACTAGCAGAATCAAGTTTACTATGGCAACTACCTAAGCTCTTGCTTGATCCGCTTGGGCCTATGGCATTATCACCAACGTACTTTCCAAAAGCGCTACCTTGGTTTTTACGGTTTATGGCAAATATGCCGACTAATACCCGCAACAAAAACAGCGACGCTATAAAAGCACTAAATGAAAATGCTATCGAGTATTACAAGCCGCTATTGAAAGAGGCAAACGCAGAGCATTTACTGACCACAGATGGCAGTTTGCTTGTATTTGAAGATACGCCATATAAAGAAGTAGAAAAGCACTGGCAGCATTACCATAATGCAGGCGTTAGCGTTGAGCTATTAGACAGAGAGAAAACAATCTCATTAGAGCCTAACTTGAGTGACAAAGTTAACTACTCCTTATTCTTCACCGATGTAGGTCATACCGCAAGCCCAGCTCAAATATGTGATGTGTTAGCTAAATTAGCCTTTACCAAAGGTGTGACGTATAAAAAGTTATCCGTTACAAATATTACTACAAATGATAATGATGTTACGATACATAGCGATGATAAATCATTAACTTATGATCAATTAGTTATTGCTACTGGCGCATGGTCAAAAGAAGTGCTTGCTAAGCTTGGTTATAAATTACCCTTAGAAGTAGAACGTGGCTATTCCCTAGATTTACCTGAAAATAGCAATAACATACCGTCACTCTCTAGACCTGTCGCCTCAGCAGAGAGAAAATTCATCATGACACCGATGCAACATGGCCTTAGGCTATCAGGTACCGTTGAATTTGCAGGGTTAAAACAAAAGCCAAACTACAAACGTGCTGACTTATTATTTAAGCACGCTGAAAAACTTATTGATGATATCAGTCCATTTGACCCAAACACTGCCGATGAAGACCAGCGTTGGTTAGGTTTTAGACCTTCATTGCCTGATTCATTACCTGTTATAGGCGAAACACCTCGACACAAGAATATATTCTGTGCACTCGGCCATCAGCACTTAGGATTAACACAAGGCGCCATTACTGGTAGCTTAATAGGTCAACTGATATCGGGAGAAAAAACAGATATAGATTTAACACCTTATAGTTTAGCGCGTTTCAACTAGTAATAGGTAAACTACTCTAGATATTATTTAGGCTAACCTGTGCCAATTAGTGACGGTTTTTCAGCTGCAATACTAATTGGCACTTTCACTTTAAAACATACCCCTTGTTCAACTTTTAGCAACTCCACGGTCCCACCCAGCTTTGCGTCAATTAAATTGAATACGATATTAAGACCTAAACCTGAACCACCTTGCCCACGCTTTGTCGTTACAAACGGTTCAAATATCTTATCTTCCACTTCTTGGGGTATGCCTTTACCATTATCAGTGTACAGTAGTGTTATAAAGCCATTCTTTTCTGATAGGCTAATTGTAATTACGCCTTCTTTTATACCGTCGAAGCCATGAATATGAGAGTTAACTAAAAAGTTAGTGATAACTTGGTTCCATGCACTTGGAAAAGTCAATACCTTTAATTCATCGTCTAGTTCAAGTTTTATATTATAGTTTTTTTGCTTAAACATTGTTTTAACAGTATTCACGACATCACGAATATGTTTAGCTAGCGGAATTACAACTTCAGGATCACTATGCTGCTCTACGGCTACAGACTTAAAGCTTCTTATTAAGTCCACTGACTTAATCAAACTACGTTCAATAATTTCTTGGTATTCATTAAGTAAATTTAAGGTATCAACAAGAAAAGACTTGGTAAGTTTTTCTTCATCGATAGAGCGCTGCAAATCAGTAACTTTTTCTTTTAGGGCCGTAATAGAGGTGACACAAATCCCTAGCGGGGTATTGACTTCATGAGCAACTCCAGCAACGAGTTGCCCTAATGAGGCCATTTTTTCCGATTGAACAATCTTATCTTTCGCTAATGTTAAATCATCAACACTTTGTTGTAATTGACGATTACTATCTGCAAGTTTAGCGGTTCTATCATAAACTTTTGCTTCAAGCTCTCCATTTAATCTTAGTAAAGCATTTTCAGCTTCTTCAAGCTTACCAATTTCATCCTTTAAGTTAACCCGCATCCCATTAATGGCATCAACAAGGTAATCTAACTCATCTTTTTGGGTGTAACGATTGTTTAAAGTTAACTCTTGCTCTAAGTGCTGACTATCTAATTGTTGTGCAAACTTAGTTATTTTAAATAAGTTCTTAGTTATCAAGTGGTTAACTATTATCACAATAAAGAAAGCTAATAAAAATATTTTGATAAATTCACTTGTTAAGATAAAACCGGCTTGTTGATATAAATGTTGATAGATATCTTCATAGTCAGCGTAAACTTCGAGCTTACCTACAAGGTTTTCTCCATACATAACAGGATATTCAACATATTTTTTCACTTGAATATCAGCATCACCTAATTGCGCCTGGTAATCATAATCATTGAATATTTTTACGTATTTAATATCAGGTAAATCAACAATACCTTGCAATTGAACAATCACTAAAGGTTCATTGAAATCCCAGAGGCTTGTCGCAATGGCGGGTAAATAACTTTGCTTAATGTTATCAAAGCGTTGCTCTAATAAAGAGAGATCATCTTGAAATGAAGAATAGAGTTGAACAATGGTAGAACAAATAGAAAAAAATATGCTGCACAATAATATGTAACTCAACAATCGTCGACTTAACTTATTATTCAACCCCACAGTTTTAATCATCATTATTATCGTCCATTTACCTTTTATAGTAATAAAACTAACAACTATCCTTAATTAAGGTACATCATCATTAAATGCATGTTTAGAGTAAAAGTCAACAGAGACCATCACAGTTAACAGTTTGTTAACAACAAATAAAAAAACAAATTACAACAGTAAGTCTAATCATGTTTAATTGACTGACTTAGGTTTAATCAACTAACCAAAAAACTTCCTTCAGTTCACCATTTCGTAAAAATTCAAATGAAACTTTGTCACCCTTTTTTACCTGAGAGAAATGTTGCTTTATTTTCACAGCAGAAGCCAAATCTGTTATTTTATTACCTCCAACAGACAGTAAAATATCTCCTCCAAGTAGCACCGGCGTGTGACCAATTACCACGCTAATATATCCGCCTTTAAAGCCAAGTTTATCTGCCAAAGTACCGGGAATAACATGTTGAATTAGCATGCCATGTCCTGCCGAGTTATTCAGTGCTAATGCTTTTTCTTTCGTTAATAGAAAGGGAATAAATCCTGAAAACGTACCTGGATCACTATCAATAACCTGCTGTACTGTATCAACTGATACCACAAAGCCTAAACCGTTACTTCCACCACTTTTAGAAAGAATATGACTAACAATGCCAATTATTTCACCTTTTAGGTTAAACATAGGGCCGCCTGAATTACCCACATTTATAGAAGCGTCAGTTTGCAATAAACGTGGAATTAAGGTCGACCCTGGAATTTCTTTACCGTCTCGGATACCACTTAAATAACCGACTGATAAGCTATGACTTACTCCAAAAGGTGCACCAATAATGACAACTTGCTCACCGACTTCATAACTATCTTTTTTCGCTAGCTTTATCGGTTTAATATGTGATGGTACGCTACCTGCTTGAATCATGGCTAAATCAATTAACGGCTCAATCCACACCACATGACCTGACGTTTTAGTGCCATCAGCATATTCAATTTCAATAGCGGTTGCTTTATCAATAACATGGGCGGCAGTTAAAATACGCCCTTCTTTACTTATTAGCGCACCGGAGCCTAACGATTCCGCTGTTTGTTTTTTATAGGTAACTTGACCAACCTGCGGGTCTGCGAGTGACTTAACATGTAACTCAACAACTGCTGGATTGACTTTTTTAAAGAGTTTTTGAATAGAGTTTTCAGCGCAGACAGAGGATGAAAATAAGATGACTAACAAGAGTAATAAAAGTCTGTTCATGGGTTAAATTCCTTGTAAATTATCAACCCAGTTTAAACAATATCGGAAGGTTTTTCAGTTATTTTTAACGCTACCGCATAAAAATGTTAAGATAATCACCGATCTTATTTTTATAATATTTGGGTATTAAACGAATGGAAGTAATAGTGCTTTTAGCCTTTGGCGCTTTATTCTGGTTAGTCTGGCAATTATACAAAGCCAAAAAATTTACTCAGTTCAAACAAAACATAGAACAAGAGCTAAAAGCTAAAGTTATAGACTCTATAAAGCAAGAGTTAGCAGAAACACGCTCAGAAAAATATCCAAATAATGCCTGCCATGAACAGGCGACAATATTTTATTGGACACAATATAAAAGCCGCATATTACATGCGGCTTTAGATAAAGAAATAATCACCAAAGAATGGCTAAAAGAATCAGGTAATATGCGTAACGCACAACACTTATTTCATGTTGAACAACGATTCTTACCTTAAAAAACTAAGCTAAGTGTTTAAGAGACTCTTTTAAACTGTAGATCCCAAACACCATGACCTAAACGATGACCTCTACTTTCAAATTTTGTTAGTGGTCTTGACTCTGGGCGAGGCACGTAGTCATTAGTCTGAGATAAATTTTCATATCCCGGAGAGTTTTGCATATCTTCTAGCATACATTCAGCGTAGTTTTCCCAGTCAGTTGCCATATGAAAAACACCATCAAGCTTTAATTTTTGACGGATAGTTTCAACAAAAGCTAATGACACAATTCTACGCTTGTGGTGTTTCTTTTTATGCCAAGGATCAGGGAAAAACAACTGCACTGTTGATAATACTTTTTCAGGAATACAATCAGCAAGAATTTCAATAGCGTCATGCTCATATACTCGCAAGTTTTTCACTTCTTGCTCAACTGCATATGAAATACAAGCTCCCACACCAGGTTTGTGTACTTCAACACCAATAAAGTTTAACTCTGGTGCTGCTTTTGCCATTTCAACAAGGGATTTTCCCATGCCAAAACCAATTTCAAGCACGACAGGGTTATCATTGCCAAAAACAGATTTAGCATCAATCAGACCATCAGCATGATTCAAGCCCATATCTTGCCAATGATCTGTTAAAGCACGTTCTTGCCCTTTGGTTAAACGGCCTTCACGCTTAACAAAGCTGCGTACTTTTCTAATGTACTTACCTTCTTGCTCTGCTTGCTCAATGGTTTTATGTGTCTTTTCTGTCATGACTATTCGGCCCACCAAACATCATACAATGCACTGACAGAAACCGACTTTACGCCATGTTCAGTTAACCAAGCTTCAACGGCTTTACGGTGTTCATCTGTACACGAGCCTAGCTTTTGAGTACAAATTAGACCATGCCATAACGTGTCACCTTCACCACCAAAACCTAAACCATTAGGCTGAATAACTTCGGCAAAAAACTGATCCATAAAGTTATCAACTTCTTCATCCGTGATATCTTCTTTAAATTTCCACGCAATATCAAAGCCAAGTTCTTTAAATTCATCTACACGTAATTTTTTACGTAAACGACGACTACGATTTTTTGCTTCAAGTTTCATAATTTAGCCTTAACAGTTTTTGTACTTGGTTGCCTTTGAAAAATACAAGGCAAGAATTGGCGCGTATTATATGATCTAGCATAGACAACTGACAAACAGTTTTGCCTATTTGAGGGTCATAACAAATTTGCTACACTGCTCGCCTATGAATGAATCTATTAAAATTTCAAAAAAATCAGCTCAGCAATTTGCTGAAAATATTGTAACTTGGTACCACAAACAAGGAAGAAAGCATTTACCTTGGCAGCAACAAAAGACGCCATATCGCGTGTGGATATCTGAAATAATGCTGCAACAAACGCAAGTGGCGACCGTAATTCCTTATTATGAACGCTTTATGTCAAGTTTCCCTACAATAAATGATCTAGCCAATGCTGATGAAGATACAGTATTACATCATTGGACTGGCCTTGGTTATTATGCACGCGCTCGAAATTTACATAAATCAGCCAAAATAATTGCCACTGAATTTAACGGCAAATTCCCAAGCAATATAGAACAAGTCATCGCCCTCCCAGGAATTGGTCGTTCAACTGCAGGGGCCATTTTAAGCTTGTCATTAAATCAACACCACCCTATTTTAGATGGTAACGTTAAAAGAGTATTAGCACGTAGCTATTTAGTGGAAGGCTACAACGGTCTTAGTAAGTTTGATAAAGCATTGTGGCAGCTAAGCGAAGTGCTCACCCCAGCAACAGAAACCGCAAGCTTTAACCAAGCTATGATGGATATTGGCGCTACAGTATGCACACGCTCCAAACCTCAATGTACTTTATGCCCTGTTGAAAGAAGTTGTCTTGCAAAAGCCAGTGAACAACAATCATTATTTCCCCAAAAGAAGCCGAAAAAGAAAATACCCGAAAAAAGTACCATCATGGTTATTCCGCGTGTCGTCAATGAAACTTCAAATAAAGTGCTAATGCATAAGAGGCCACCTACAGGTATATGGGGAGGTTTATGGTGTTTTTACGAAATTAGCGATAAAAGCGAACTAGATACTCTTTTAGCTTCACTAAATTTAGCAGGCTCTACCCACCAGCAGTTAGATGAGTTTAGACACACGTTTAGCCACTTTCATCTAGATATTACGCCACTGGTTATCGATTGTGTTGAAACAAAATCACAAGAAATAAACGAACCCTCACAGCAAAGATGGTATGATTTATCAACTAATGAAAGTGTCGGGCTTGCTGCTTCAACCGAAAAACTGCTTAAAATGATAAGCCACTTTTAACAAACCAATATTCAGCATTACCGATAGCACCAATTATTGGTAAACTATTTATACATTAACGCTAGAGATTAAACATTATGAGCCGTACCGTATTTTGCCAACACCTAAACAAAGAATTAGAAGGCTTAGCTTTTCAACTTTATCCAGGAGATGTTGGTAAAAGGATCTTTGATAACATTTCAAAAGAAGCATGGACAATGTGGCAAAAAAAACAAACCATGTTAATCAATGAAAAGAAAATGAATATGATGAATCCTGACGATAGAGCATTTTTAGAACAGGCCATGGTCAGTTATTTATTCGAAGGAAAAGAGCCAGAAATTGAAGGTTACATACCTCCAAGCGAATAATTTGCTGCTTTTATGAGTGAAATGCCGCAAAAACAAGCAAACAAAAAATTATTTTAAAAAAAGGGTTGACGGGGAAAAGGAAAAACAGTTTAATACGCCCCGTCTTAACGAGGCGGCTTCAACAGCCTTAGTAAGATGCCCCGATAGCTCAGTTGGTAGAGCAGAGGATTGAAAATCCTCGTGTCCCTGGTTCAATTCCGGGTCGGGGCACCATTTTTAGAGATGGTGCTTATTTACTCTTTAGTAAAAGCATTATTTCGGTGCCAGGATATCTTTTGATATCGCACACAGTTTTGTGTGCCGACTTAGCTCAGTTGGTAGAGCAACTGACTTGTAATCAGTAGGTCGCCAGTTCGATTCCGGCAGTCGGCACCATTCCTTCTTTTGAAGACAAGCAGCCCTAACTTCGGTTAGGGCTTTTTTGTATCTATTGATTGTTCGAATTTAAACACCAAATTCATTAACAGCAATAACCGCCTCTCCCCACAAAAGCATTCCCTACCCTATACATAATTTAATTCTGTCAAATGAAAGAGCTAATAGGCCAAACAAAACAACTAATTCATAATTACTTTATTATTGATAACTAAAAAACTATACTGTACATTTTTACAGTGTGGTTTTTTAGTTATATGAAAGTTATTCCTATATACATTGAAGCAGGTATTTCAGGATTTGAATCACCCGCAGCGGAATACAAGGAGTTGGGTTTATCACTAGATCAATTATTAATACGTCACCCTAATGCAACCTTTATCGGAGAAGCATCTGGTGAATCTATGCAAGGTGTCGGTATTTTTGATGGTGATTTACTGATTGTTGACCGTGCAATATCAGCTAAACACGGTGATGTTATTGTCGCGAATTACAATGGTTGTTTTGTATGTAAGTTAATTGATAAAGCACAAGCACGATTAATGTCAGCATCTAAGCACCATCAGCCTATCACTATTTCAGAGCAAGATGAATTTCAAGTTGAAGGTGTTGTAACTCGTTCGATTCGACTACACCATAAAGCACCAGAGTTAACGACATGTATTGCTTAGTTGATGCCACTTCATTTTACGCTTCTGCTGAAAAAGTATTTGATCCGAGTATTCGCAATAAACCCGTTGTTGTTTTAACAAATAATGACGGCTGTATTTGTGCAGTTTGTCCTATTGCAAAACAATTAGGTATTCCTAAGTTTACACCGTTTTTCCAAGTTAAAAATTTACTCTATAAACATAAGGTAATTATTAGATCATCTAATTATGAGCTATATGCAGATTTATCTGAGCGAATGATGACTGTTATTTCTAGGTATTGTGATAATCAACATATTTACTCGATTGATGAAGCATTTCTGTATTTTAATAGTTTTCATAGAAATAATGAGGATTGGCATCACTACGGACATCAAATAAAACAAGCTATATGGCAAGAAACACGCTTACCTGTGGGTGTTGGTTTTGGACATACAGCAACCTTAGCAAAAGCAGCAAATCATGCCGCTAAAAAACTTGCCGGGTTTGATGGTGTTGCTGTTATTAATAACTCCCACGATGCAATACCTATTTTAAATCAAATGAAAACTAGTGATGTATGGGGTATTGGTAGGCGCATTTCTAAACATCTTAACTTACAAGGTATAACAACCGCTCTACAGTTAGCTGAGCAAAACCCAAAAGAGATAAGAAAAAAATATAGTGTTGTCACAGAACGAACCGTTAGTGAATTAAACGGTATTTCTTGTCTTTCATGGGATGAAGTAAAAGAGCCCAAAAAAGAAATATTTTCTACCCGAAGTTTTGGGCAACGGATTACTGACCACCATACCTTACAGGCAGCACTTTCTAACCATGCCACTATTGTGGCAAGAAAGCTTCGTAAGCAATCATCAAAAACCCATAAACTCATGGTATTTGCTTCGAGCTCGCCGCATGATGATCACTACTATAAACAAGCAATTGTGTACCCGTTTGCAATACCAACCGATAACACTAGTCAATTAGCCAGCGCGGTATCAACAGTATTACCCAATATTTACCAATCAGGTGTTAACTTTTATCGCTGTGGTGTTGGTGCTATTGAGTTAACAAGTAATAAGTTTTATCAAGCTGATTTATTTACACCTGATAATACTAACCCCAAGCTAATGCAGTGCTTAGATAAAATTAACCACCGCTATGGTCAAGGAAGTATTAACGTAGCAAGTGCAGGACAAACAGAAAAATGGAATATGAAACGCCACTTTCTTAGCCCGCAATACACTTCTAATTGGCAACATATACCTAAAATAAGGTGTTAAAACTTTATAATAAAACCTTTAATAAGTGATTTCAGCCTATACACTTTACTTGGTTCTGAATCATCCCCGATTCTTCTTAAAGCATTTTAGTTTTCTAACTAATTATATGGTTTGCTTACAGGGTATCTAAGATGCCCTTTTTTTTAATTCATCCTCTGCCAATTCAACTGCGCTTCTTTTTATTGTTAAATTGTAGTGCGCATGCTCCACAATAAAGCATGTTATGAGTAGTACTTTATTCAAAAAACATAAAATAACTATAAATACAACAACTTAACATTTGGCACATCTGTTGCTCCTTGATAATGGTCTTCATTTACATATAAATACTATGCCAATACAAACACCAATTCGAGGATTACGTTCTTTTTGTGTCGCCGCTAAGTGTCTCAGCTTTAAACATGCCGCTTCACAATTATTTTTAACACCATCAGCAGTAAGTCATCAAATTAAACAACTCGAAACACAGCTAGGATTCACCCTATTTAAAAGAGGTACGCGTTCAATTGAGCTGACAACTGCTGGCAAACAATTTTATCAGTCAGTTCAGCCTTTAATTTATCAATTAGAATCGACCATTAGTGAATTTACTGATAAACAACAAAATAAAACGATTGTTATTCGTTTGCCTGAGTTTTTTGCCAGTGAGTTATTCATTCCTCGCCTTAGTGAGTGGTCGGCTAGCAATCCAGATATAAACTTACAATTAGAAACAATGAAAACAGGTAGTGAACATTCCTATGCTGCAGATTTATCCATTGTACTTGCAAATGGTAAACCCAATGCAAGTATCGTCCATGAGTTGTTTCCCATTCGTTACGTACCCGCGTGTAATAAAACGCTATATAAAAAACTAAAGCATCAAGAATTTAACGCCTTGAAAAGTACTCCGTTGATATTACATAGATCACGACCGTGGTCTTGGCACCAATGGGCAGATAACAACGGCGTTGATGATTTCGATCCTAAGCAGATCATTCAATTTGATAGCATGTTTGGTGTTGCCAGAGCCGCACAACAAGGCATGGGCATCGCACTAATTCCCCTTCCAATGAGCACAACATGGTTTAGTGAACAATTATTGGTCAGACTTTTTGATGAAGAGCTTAACACCAGAGATAGATATTACTTAATTCAACATGAAAATTTGGATAATAATGAAGAATTGACGCGCTTTGCCGACTGGATAAAAAGCATGTTTGCTTCAACGTTTTTATAAATGAATATATTTCATCTCATAGCTTTATTTTAATCGTTTGTCAGCCTTTCTCTTAATTTTTATAGTGCCAATGTATCGTATTGATACGTCACTTATCGGAGCATAATCATGAGATTAACATCTATTTTCACTACAGTAGCCATATCGGCCATTATTTTATCTAACCTTGTTTTAGCAGAAGTACCTAAAAAATTTAAAGTAGCTACCATAAAAAAAGCCGTTGGCTATCAAACAAATTTAATAGCCACATTTAATAACAACATGAGATTGTGTGTAAATCACCTAACATCTGACAAACCTACCGTCTCTTCAAGTGCATGCAGTGCGGCCATAACAGATATAGAATCAATGAATCTAACGAGCGAAAAAGTAAATTACCTAAAATCGCTAAGCTATAGTAATCGTGCAATATCAAAATACCTCGCAGGCGATAACAACGGAGCATTGACAGACTTAACAAGCGCTACGTTGATTGATTCAAATAGCATCACAATAAATAATTTAGCGCTAATTAAAAACATATCGAAAAATACAGAACTCTCACAAGCCCTTAAATCATCTGAGCATTCAGATTAATAATAATTTATAAAGGAGTGAGTATAGTGATTAAAAACATATTAAAACAACTAACATCAGTCATCCATTTAATCATTGAACTTAAACATATATCGTTCAGTCAATGGGATGTGGAGCTAAGTGATCAAACTATGCATAAAAACGATTACCGACAGCAAAAGTAATACAAATAATATCAATCACATACTAAAGGTATCAATATTAATCACTATTAAGGCACCTAGTGCCTTAGTACCTTTTGATACCTAACTTCTACTGAAGACGCTATTCACTATGTTTCAAAACTAAAGGAAGACTATGAATTATATTAATGTTATGGAACGATATCATGAATATAAAGATGCCATACATGAACTAATGGCTTCTATTATTGCAGGAGCTTTTGATAAGAATTTTTTTGATGATGAACACTTACTTGACCACTCTATGAAGTGGCTTAGTACGCACTACCCTTTTGTAGAGTTAATCTTCACTTTAGATCAACATGGTATTCAAAAAAGTCAAAACTACACTAAAACTCAAGTAAAAAAATACTCTACCAGTAAAGGGAAAGGCGCAGACCGCTCATTCAGACCTTACTATATTAAGGCCTCTGAGCATGAGAGCATTGTTGTTACTGAGCCTTATTTATCATCTTCAAGTCATAACCTTTGTATTTCTACGGCCATAAAATACACCGACAAAGCTGGTGTTAACATAGGGATTTTAGTTATAGATATCGATTTAGCTCATGCTATAGAATTTTTAATGGGCGATATTAAAAGAAAGAAATTTCACCCTTTATTTAGTTTTATATATACCTCAATCGTTATCGGCTTATTTTTTATCGTGGCGATTTTACTTTTTTCTGCTGGAAGTGAGATTGTAAGCTTGATGATCTCCCCTTCTTCCGAAGATTTAAAGCTCAAGCCCTTTGGCATTATCATTTTCTTAACATTAGCCTTAGCTATTTTTGATTTAGGCAAAACAACAATTGAAGAAGAAGTACTCATGCAAAAGGATATTTTAAGACATAGCTCAACAAGAAGGACAATTACACGGTTTATTGCCACTATATTAATTGCAGTATCAATAGAAGCACTATTATTAATGTTTAAATCAGTGCTTGGTTCTTCAGAGTATTTAGTTAATGCTGTTGCGATGATGGCAGCCTCTGTTGGCTTATTAATTGGTTTAGGTATTTACGTGTATTTAGGTGCTAAAGCTGAAGTACTATTGAAATATAGGTCAACGAACGAATAGTTCTTAATCTAATATGAAAATAAGCAACGGTATTGATTAAGATACGTACTTGTACAAGATTTCTGTTAGTTCTTCACACTTAAAGGGCTTATTTATAAAATCATAAATACCCAATTCTGCTGCTTGTCGTTTATCTTCGGCTCCTACGCTTGCGCTTAAAATAATAATGGGAATATGCTTTAGTTGCTCATCGTTTTTAATGATTTTAGATGCAGTAAATCCATCCATATAAGGCATCTGTAAATCCATAAGAATGATGTCAGGACAATGGTTCTCTAAATAGGTAAGTGCCTCTTGCCCGTCATTTGCTATATCACAAGTAACCTCTAACGTTGCTAGTTGCTTTTTAACTACAATTTGATTGATTCGATTATCCTCAACAACAAGCACCTTCAAGTTTTTGAAAGCCGCTCGATGAATGGTCGTTATAGAAGTGTTTTCAGGTGTAGTTAACGGCTCAGTTATTGGTAATTGTATATTGAACAAAAACTCAGAGCCTTGCCCGATATTACTCTTAAGCTTAATATCTCCATTCATCAGGACACATAACTGTTTTACAATCGATAAACCTAAACCTGTTCCCCCGTACTTTCGAGTAGTGGAATGTTCCGCTTGTGTAAAAGGATGAAATAATAATTTTTGTACAGCTTTATCAATACCTATACCGTTGTCTTTAACGAGTACCGTTATTATTCTCATCTCATTTTCACAAGCTTTAGTGCTAGCTTTAATCAGCACCTCGCCATTTTTCGTAAACTTAATGGCATTACTTAATAAGTTCAACAATATTTGCTTAAAACGCGTCTCATCTCCTAGTAACCACACAAAGAAATTTGGCGCTAACTCAGTTCGAATCACAATATTCTTTTCTAATGCTTTCTCATTGAGCATTTCGATAACTTGTTGTGTTGCTAATGTTGGATTAAATGCCCTACTTTCGAGAGTAAGTTCTCCCGACTGGATTTTAGAGGTATCAAGTACGTCATTAACTATTTTAAGTAAAATATCTGAAGAGGCTTGAATTTGGGTTAAATACTCGAGTGCTACTGGTTCCTTAACTTCTCGTTGAGCAATTTCAGTAAAGCCTATGATGGCATTTAAAGGTGTTCTATATTCATGACTTATATTGGCTAAAAATAAATTTTTTGCTTTATTAGCTGCAGTAAGTTCAATGTTTTGATCGACAAGTTGCTTTGTTTTATCCGCCACTTTCTTTTTAAGTGAGGTATTATAAGTAACAATAAAAAAGACAAACATGACGCACATCACACCGATAAAGCAGCTAATTCCAATAACAACTAGTCCTTGCCAATGTATTAACCGTCGCTCAAAACCATTTGTGCTAGCAAAGGTTATGGCCGCATTTTTATCAAACAGCGCTAGTGTTACTGTATGCTTGAAAACACTTATTTCGTTGAATGATGGCGATTGATAGGTATTACTTTCTCCATAAGATAATTTAAAATTATAATCTTTATGCTCCGTACTTTGGTGTACATTATATAGAAGCTTATCCAATTCAAATACAACTTCAACGAGACCAACAAGGCGAGAATGAGTCGCCGACACCTCATCAAAAACAGGAGAATAAACAATAACACCGGTAAATTTATCCATTTGCTGAACAAGTGGAACCATAGGGGTTATCACTGACTGCTTCTTCTCAATGGCCTTAAAAACACTAGTTTTAATTAACGGATGAGATGAAACATCAAGGCCTATTGCAGCTCGATTGACTGCTAACGGACTTAAATACATAATCGGCAAATAATAGGGCTTTTGAGCAGCGGGTACTAAGCCCGATGATGTTAATTGTTTTATCCCTTCTTTTGACAGCGATTGCTTCACAAGCGAGTCTTCAAATTGTGCTCTGTTAGCATCATCAATTTTCGGCAACCAGCCCAATGCACGTATTTTAATATCCTCATTCACAATACTTGCGCTAAAGTCAGAGAATTGCATAATAGAAAGATCTTTATTCACCTTAATAACACCCTTTAAACTTTTTAAGTTCGCGCTGAGTATCTCGGTAGCTAAGTAAGTTCGCTCAATAAATGGTTGTGTTGCCGCTTTAAACTGTCGCTCTCTCTCTAATTGCTGAAAGTGACTTAATGAAATATAAATAGCGTATATCGCCGCGATAATTATTAACGTTGTTAAGGCCGCGGTAAGAGGACGTTTACCTTTTTTAACATATGTGTTTGTTGTTAAAAACAAAATAATTGGTGCAATAAACACCATACTAACCACTTCGCCAACCCACTTGGTTGTACTAATAAAAAGTAACACATCAAAATGTAAGTTTACTTGCCATGCTAATACCGCCAAAAAAGCGACTGCTGGTAAGAATGCTGCTATCGGCCCAGTTATCACTAAAAACTTAATGATATCAGTAGGTAGATGTACCCTAACTGGCTGTATATATCGCTCTGCAAGCTTTCTGCTGATATAAAATTTTGCGATATTTAGAAAAGCGAAAATCACTAAAATATACGTTGGCATTGCGGCCATTTTATCATCTAAAAAATAGCAAAGTAACGTTGAGAAGAATGCACCGATTAAAACAGGAAGACCATAAACGAGGTAAAAGCCTAAAGTGACACCAGCTATAGGCCAAATAACACTCGCATAACCAAAAGGCAAGGTGAATACAGAGCCGAGTTGCACTAGCAAAAAATGTATAACAAAGGCTATAAACGCCAACAAAATCCTTTTCAATGCACATACCATTTAATTTCTGATTACTTACATGGTAATCGATAATTGAAGACTCATCCATATTTGAATCCCATTAATCATTTATGAGCCTTACTTTTCACGTTGAAGCAGGAATGTCATCTGCACATCATAATTCTGTCTTAAATCTGTCATCCCTTACTGTTGATATATAAGTTTTATAAAAACAACTCTAGGACATGAAATGAAATTTAAAAGATCTTTAGTAGCACTACTATTAATGAGCACATTATCTGCTTGTACATTTGATGGTGACGATGGCAATAATGGCGTAGCAGGTGCCAATGGAGTAAACGGTTCAGATGGTAACGACGGTTTGAATGCTCCCACATCATTGAGTATAAACTTAGTCGGTCGCAGTGTTTTAAATGCCCAAGCGCCAGAAGGCGCTGCTGAAATTGTTGAATTCCAAAAATCCAAAAACTGGGTTTATGCCATTAATAGTTCGGTATCCCCTGCAGTTATTGAAATTATTGATATTAACAATATGGAAACTAGTGCATTAACGGCTGATGCGGAAGGTGTTATAGGTAATACCAATTTAACACCTTCAATAACCTTAAACTTATCTGAAACAGCAAACTTATCAGGCGATGCCAATAGTATCGCTATTGATGATAATAATGAACTTTTAGCTGTTGCAGTATCTTCTAGTACAGCTGGTGTTAATGGACACATTGCCTTTTTTGATATAGCTGGTGCAACGCCAAGTTTTATTAAGAACGTCGTTGTGGGAGATTTACCTGATAATGTTGTTTTTACACATGATGGAACCAAAGCAATAGTTGCAAATGAAGGTGAGCCAAGTAAAGATTACGTAATAGATCCTGAAGGAACTATATCAATCATCAACATTAACGATTCAATACCTGAAGACACAGCAACAAACCTTAGCTTTACTTCATTCAATAACGAGCAAGCTGAATTAGAAAGCCAAGGTGCGAAATTTTCAAACCCGTCAGGCCACACAATAAAAGGTAGTGTTCGTCAATATTCTGTAGCACAAGATTTAGAACCTGAGTACATAGCAATATCAAAAGACAATAACTTCGCTTATGTTTCTCTTCAAGAAAACAATGCCCTGGCTATTGTAAATTTGAATGATAACAGCCTTACGGTTAAAGGATTAGGTTTTAAAGATTGGAGTAATTATAAAATTGATGTTTCTGATAAAGATGGCGGAATAAACTTCAAAAATTACCAAAACTTATACGGTATGTATCAGCCCGACACAATTGCCAGCTACCAATGGCAAAACTCTAATTTCATTGTTTCAGCCAATGAAGGTGATGGTCGAGAGTATGTGGTTTATGAGCGAGAAGCCCTTGAAGATGAAGGTAAATTACAATGTGAAACTGACTTCCCCAATGGTATTTATGAATGGGACGACGGTGAAGAAATATGCATTTCTTATACCGATGAAGCTCGTGTAAAAGACTTAGAAGATTTTGGTACAATTAGTGCCGAACTAGAATCTTATGTAAGTGAAAATGGCGGAAAGAATGGCCTAGGCAGATTACTTGTTACTAATGCTCTTGGCAAAGATGACAATAATGAATACACAAAGCTTTATGCCTATGGCGCTCGTTCTTTTACAATATGGGACTCAAATGGACTCGTTGTTTTTGACTCAGGCGATGAGATTGCTCGCATAACCGCATCTATTCACGGTCAAGCATTTAACAATGACGAAGATGAAAATGAAGGCGATACTCGCTCTGATGCCAAAGGCGCAGAGCCTGAAGCATTAACAATTGGTCAAGTTGGCTCACAGACTTATGCTTTTATTGGGCTTGAGCGTATGGGAGGAATATTAGCTTACAATATCACAAACCCATATAACGTTAAATTTGTTGAATACTTTTATAATCGCGGCTTAGTTGAAGGTGCTGATATAACAGGGGATCTAGCTCCAGAAGGTATGAAGTTCATTAAGGCAGAAGACAGCCCAACTAATGAAGCCTTATTAGTCATTGGTAATGAAATATCTGGCTCTGTTGCTGTTTGGCAAATTTCTGAAGAATAAATCAAAGCAAATAACTCATAACGTGCTTGAAAGAGCACGTTATTTTAAATGAGTTTTAGAGCCGCTATTGTTAATTAGCTTTCGATAGTGGTTTCTTTGAGTTTCCCATGAGAAGTGACTAACACAAGGTGCTAATTTAAGGTTTCTTTGCTCTTTTTGTTTAGCAATCGTGATAATCATCGTCGTCAGGTTAGCTAGTTCATTCTCGTTATCATCATAACAATATTCAGGTGCAAATAGCTCAGGATATGCCAATCTATTAGGCACTACGGGTAAACAACCTGCAGCAACGGCTTCAAGGACAGAGATCCCCTGAAAATCATGCAAGGCTGTGGACAAAACAATATCACTTGCTTGCAGTAGTTGCTGATACTGCACTTTATCTTCAATGTATCCCCACACACCAATATGTTCAAACAGCTGTGCTTTAATTCGAGTAAAAACTTCAGGTACTTGACGAAAACATTCCCCAACGACATGAAGAGTAAAATCAACACCTTGTTGCTTCAAATACAGCATAGCATCGAGTAATAGTTTCGGTCCTTTATCAAACTCCCATCGATGATTCCAAATAATTTGTAATTTTCCACTCGTTACTTTGTTTTGTAAAAATGAACTTGGGAGAAGTGGTACAGGAATTACCTGAGATCTGTCTGTTAATATGTCAATAATATTCTTCGGTACCTGATCAGGTAACTTTTTTAATAATTGCTGACAACCTTGCAGAAATGTTCTCTTGTTATACTCAGTATTAAAAACCACAGTATCGCCCGCAAGTGCAGTATATAAACTTAAAATCTGAGGTTCTACTGAATTAAATTCTTTGCCTGATTTAGGGTAAGCAAATTGGTTCTCATGAAAATAAACAATGGCAGGAATATTAACTAATGCAGGTACAAAGCCTTTTAATGAAGAAAGATCAGTCATAGAGGTGGCAATAATTAAATCATAGCCTTGCTCTAAAACAGGCCGTTGTGAATAAGCCCAAGTTAAACTATTACCACGAATACGCCATGAAAAAAATCGTGCAGGTAACGTTAATGCAGTGAAGTCATGCTCAGGAAACTGGCTCACCAGAGACTGCCGCCAGTATTGATGGCTTGCTGCATCATAAGCTGACAGTAGCAATATTCTCACTGGAAATTTTCCTTTTAGACCTGTTAACTAACTGATTATTTAAATGTTTATCGTAAGATGATAAACATTATATTTGAAAAATACCTATTATGAATTAAGCTAAATTGTAAACTAATGAAACATCAAAGGATAATAGTATGCAAACATTTAAGAATATAGCGGTCGCTTCTCTCGCTTCTTCATTGCTCTTTGCTTGTGCTACAGGTAACACGCCAGCAGCTAAAAAGCAAAATGCCATCGCTGAGACCTCGGAAGCCTTGCAACAAATATATGAAGATCATCCTTCAGCTAAATCGGCTATTAATAAAAGCTTAGCCCACTTAGTATGTACAGGTAGCGATAGTTACTTAATGGCAGCCTCCTCTGGTGGCGGAGTTTGTGTATTAAGACAAGGCGGTAATACTGAGTTTTATCGCTTTGCTTCATTGGGCGTTGGAGCGGGCATTGGCTTTAAGAAAGTTGCCTTTGTCTACGCCTACAATGATACCGAAGCATTACGCCGCTTTCGTGAAGAAGGCTGGGATGCAGGCGCTAAAGCAGATGCCAGTGCTAAACATGAAGATGAAGGTGGTCAAGCAGCCGCTAACACCTCATTTGACGTTGATGGTGTAAGAATCTATCAATCAGCACTATGGGGCGCAGCTGCACAAGCAACCGTGCAAGGCTATAAGTTCTGGCAAACAGATTTCACTGATGATGTGATGCAAAATAGTGAATAGTAGGCACTGTCACACATAACATTTACAAAAAGGAGTTAGAGGCTCCTTTTTGTTTGTCTATTATTAAAGTAATGCCTTACCGCACCCCTGTAATACTTGGTTGTTTATCTTAACTGTAACTTTACTTTCAAACTCAATTCCACTCATAATATCTGTACAGGCTTTATCATCTATAGTTATGAGCAATGTGTTCCTAACGCGGAAAGTACGCTGTCGCTTTTTTGAGTCAACAATAGGTTCAACATAAAGGTATGTTTTAACTAATTGCCCATAGTCAGAACTAAAATAAATATGCTTTCCTTCAGCGATCTCTAATAACCAACCGGGTTCTTGACCAATTGCACGAAAATTAACTCCACGCGATTTAGCTTTTTGCCAAACATTCTGCTCAGTTAATTTATCTGCTTTTTTATCGGAGCATCTCCTATGGTTCCATCTAAGAAACGTTCAAGAGCATCTGTTGGACATTCTCCTTTCACATATTGTGAAACCTGACTATCACCACAAGCACTACAAGCATTTCCATAAGTTTTCACCGAATTCCCAGCAACTAACCCGCACACGGGATCATACTGCATTGTGCACATTTGTGGTCGTGGCTCTTTACAGAAACTGATGTTAGCACTTATCTTCTTTTCTTCACTCTCTTGAGCTTTGTTACTCGCGCAAGCTGTTGTCATAAATAAAAAAATAATAATAATACTAATACTTTTAGAAAACATAGCTTTTCTCCTCATTGCTCAAATTTACTTAAATAGATAACGCTCTATCACTTTAAGTGCACAAACGATATAAATAATAGCACTTGTAATTAGTGACACTCGTTGCGCTAAGATAGCATTAAAGTTAGTGTCTGCTGCCATACTACTATTCACCACCACCAATAACGCTATAAAGCCAGAGCTGTAATATTTAGACATAGTTGAACCAGAAAATATCTGACGACCAAAATACAAACTAGTTATTAATAAGATTAGTAAATAGAAATGAAATTGTGGTACAGCAACAATTAACCAGTAAAATAGCCAAGCAAAAACACCACCTAGCAAGGTTGATAACAAAGAGTTCTTTCCTGCTTCCTTCCCCTGAGTTAAGTCAGGTTTTAAAATAAATATGGCAGAGAAAATCATCACCAATAAATAATCTGATAGACCATAAGTAATAAAAACTGCTGCAATAGGAAAGGCCACCATTGTACTTTTTAACGCCAGTTTTGCCGCTACTCCAACATAGGCTTTATTGTACTTGGGCTTTACTGGAAACTGCGTAAACTCAGGATCTGGAAAGACAAAATGCGCTAACCAAATCATGGTAATAGTTAACCAACTTGAATAAACAAAACCTACAGAAAAGCTGATAGCTAACCCTTCATGGCTGTTCGCAATCATGGGTAAAATTAAAATGGCAATCATCGACATCAGAGTAAACCAAAACGAGCCACCACGATTCAAGTAGTAATAGAGATGAAACAGCACTAAAGCTAGAATTAAAAGATAAGCTAACGGAAACTGAAGAAAAAACAGGGAAAATGTTAAGCCTAGGGCGAAGGCAAATAGGGTTGATATCATATTATACAAGCTTGCCCGCAAAGAGGGCTTTGGCAAGGGCATAGCTAATATCATGGCCGTGAACACGGGCATAAGAAATGCCAGTGGCCAATTAATACCATAAGCTAATGCGCAGGCGAAAGTAACACCAAAGGCGAATCGAAAAATCCGCATAGTGTTTACATTGGCATAAGCATTAGCTAAAAAAGTTAAAGACATTGAAAAAGTAGCTTTGGTGTTAATAAATATACGAGAGAATACTTAAAATACGTATCCACAACCACCCCATAGCATTAACAAACCCATTATCGCCAGTATAAATTTGTACATCAGCTTGACCACCTAAGCGACGAAACTGTCTCGATGAATCATCATCAAAGGTAATCATGACAGGAAAACGTTGCGCATCTCTAAGCCAGCCTGTTTTTGATTCAACAGAAGTTAACCCGCCTACAACACTGCTTGAATTAGTATCGACAGCAAAGCCAATACTGCTAACAGTACCTTGATATATTTTCCCTGGGTTAACATCTAAGGCGATATCCACCGTATTACCTATAGCGAGATTCGCTAAATTATTCTCACGTAAATTCACCTGGATCCAAGCATTATTCGCTTCAATAAAGGTCATCGCAGCAACGCCAGCCGTGGCAAAATAACCAGTATCCACTTGCAAATTTGTGATTCCTCCTTTTGAAGGAGCCATAATAACGGTACGGCTAAGATCTAACTGTGCTTTTTTAAGTGATGCCAGAGCTGAACGTATACGAGGATTATCATTACCCTCTTTACCTAAAGCTTGTTTCGCTTTATCTAAATTAGCTTTGGCACTAACTACCTCTGCTTCGCTTGCTTTAATAGCGGCTCTGGCCTTATCACCATCAGAATGGGACAACACATTTTTCCTTTCCATTTCAAACACACGAGCACTTTGTGCTTTAACATGTTCAACATTGGTTTCTGCCACCACTAACTGCGCTTGAGCAGTAACGACGCTTGCCATTCCAGCACCTATTTCTTGACCTGCCATTTCTAGAGCTGCTTCAGCATTTTCAACAGCTAATTCATAATCACTAGCATCAATACGAAACAAAACATCACCAGCTTCAACAATTTGATCTTGCTTGACTAAAACTTCCGTAATACGGCCAGACACTTGCGGAACGATTGGCGTTACATATGTTTGTAGCCTGGCTTGATCTGACCAAGGAGCGTGACGGTCAGCAACAATGTACCAAACAAAAATAAAAGCGGTTAGTATCAGAATATACTTAGTGATTTTACGGACAGGATCTTGAATGGCTTGTGAGGTATTTTCTTGGCTAACTTCTTGTTCCGACATAGTTATCTTTTATCCATAATTTTATTTTCTTTATTTAGGGGCTATTGATGTTTGTTTCAGCGATCTTACAGAAAACCCCAAAACCTATAATTTCATCACACTTTAGCTGTTTTATAACGGCGAACAGGAGTACATATAATCGTATATTCCTAAAGAATCAAATAAGCCTATAGATTAAATGAAAATAGTACCTCTGTATTTCTACCTTCCTTTTTCGCTTGATAAAGTGCTTGATCTGCCTTTTCGATAATATCTTCAATAGCAATTGCTTTTTCATCCTTCTCATTGGCATCTACAATACACGCTCCAAGGCTAATAGTTAAATATTCAGATACCGAAGAATCAGGATGAATTATTTTCTCTTCAACAAGGCTTATGCGAATTTCTGTTAATTGCTTTGCGATATAGGCATGTGAAACATCACTAAAAACCATGATAAATTCTTCACCACCAAAGCGCGCACAAATATCACTACCGCGTTTGAAGAACTTACTTAAATGTTTGGCAACATGAATAAGCGCTTTATCGCCTTCTTGATGCCCTAAGCTATCATTGTATTTCTTAAAATAATCAATATCAGCTAAAATAACGCAAAAACCAATGTCATGGCGCTTGAGTAAATTTAATTGTCTTTCAATATGTTGAGTAAAGGCTCTTCTATTGGCTATTTGTGTTAGTGGATCTAAGTATACTTGCTCATTTAATTTTTTTTCTTGCAATTTAACAGTATGAGTTAGTTGATTAAAATTAATAGCAAAATCGTCAAGTTCTGCGATGTGCGTATTTTCATTTAATTGCTGGAATTTTAAAGTGTCTCTCATGGCTTTAATCTGTGACGATATTGCTTGGATAGGAGAGACTATTTTATTAATAGACCATACACGCCATACTAAAAGCATCAGTATCAATATACCGACATAGATAATGCCACGCTCATCTACCCAAGGTGACACAACACTGGTGGTATGGGTCACTGTTAAAACAGCAATAGGCTTATCTAAAAAGTCAGTAATCACTAACTGATTAACCGGATGCTGCTTACCTATAACAGGAATATCAGTCCACTGTTTCAACGTAGAAGGCTTAACCACTTCATTTACAACATCTAGAGTCAACTGTGCATAGCTGTCTTGCGCGATCTGTGCTAAAAAATCGTCATCCAATACCCGAATTAGTACAAGATGACCTTGTATTGTTTTATCATCATCGAAGGCATTCACTTGCACACTACTAAAAAAAGCAGGGCCTTTCACCGTAGAGATCATCCCAGAAATTGGCTCAAACCTTTTTTGATTTTTTGATTGGTTAAAGAGCTCTTTATGTTCAGGAAAGCGGGTAAAGTCATCTAATTCAAACTGAATTTTCGTGCGTGTAGAATGATCAAAGCCTTTTTTATAAATCGAGTTAAACTGCTTATCAACAAAAATAATGCCATCAATATTTAACTCAACAAACATATCATCGGCTAATACTTGCTTAATGAATGCTTGATTTGGTTTTTGTAAAAACTCTGCGGTTTGACGAGAAGTAGCTAGATGATAGCTTGCATCTTCTAGCCTTGAAAAATAGCGTTGGGCATCATGACGAATGTCATCTAAATCACTTTTAATTAATAAACTTAATGTTTCTTCCGTATGAGGTCGTTCGATAAATACTTGATAGCCTACTTTCGTTAAAATGAAGATCATGACAACAATAATAAAGGCTCGCAACTGTAGCTGACTTATTGTAGGTGCTGATTTCATAATAAATACTCATTTACCCATTGTAAATTTGAATTCTGTCAACGTTAAAACTTGGTAAGTAACATTTTTTGCCTATCAAAAAACATACAATATATCTTAAAACACACCAGAAATAAATCTTAGCTATTTTTAATTAATACATGCTAAATATTTGAATTTGAAAAAAGTATCTCTATTCAATTGCTATAGATTGTAATTCGCGTACTTTTTCATATAAAAAATTAATGGTGCTATAAAAAATTTTATGAATGTGCCACCTCTGCCTTTAAATATGATATTTTCATGGAAAAAATCAATAAAAACAGTACACTTCATAATCGAGCTCACACTGTTTCTGGAGACATGATGTCAATAGCAAAACTCTATAATAAATTAAGCCCTTTTCAACGTGTAATTGTTGCACTATTACTTGGTATTGCTACGGGGATATTTGTTGGCGAGCCAGCAGGACAACTAGAGATTCTAGGTAATGTTTACATCAGCTTATTACAGATGACTGTTTTACCTTATGTGTTGGTATCCATTATTGGTGGGTTAGGTAGATTAGATAGCAACATGGCAACCACTATTGGCACCAGAGCTGTTAAAATAATCCTAGCAGTTTGGCTCGCTGTCATGTGTACATTACTCTTTTTGCCATTAGCTTATCCCAATTGGCAAACTGGTGGTTTTTTCAGTAGTAGTATGATTACTGAGCCGACAACTTTTAACTTTATTAAACTATATATCCCCTCAAATATATTTTCCTCATTATCTGAAACCGTGGTACCTGCCGTCGTCTTATTTTCTTTATTAATGGGTATTGCCTTAATTAACGTAAAGAATAAAGAAACATTATTAATTCTGACCACAAATGTTGGCGACAGCTTAATGAAAGTTGCTTCTTATGTAACTAAGTTAGCCCCTCTTGGTATTTTTGCTATTTCTGCCTCTGCAGCAGGCACATTAGAAGTGGAGGAATTAGGTCGATTACAAGTATTTCTGTGGGTCTATATAACGGCTGCAGCTTTGCTCGCCTTTGTACTTTTACCACTACTTATTCATTGGGCAACACCTTTTACCTATCGAGAAGTGCTATCAACAGCTGGTGAAGCAATGATCACTGCTATTGCAACAGGCTCGGTTCTTGTTGTATTGCCTATGATAATAGATCGCTCCAAAGAGCTTCTTGCAAAACATAAAATGGAGTGTGAAGAAACAGATTCAACAGTTGATGTATTAGTGCCTACAGCCTACAGTTTTCCAAATTCAGGAACATTATTAGGTTTAGGCTTTGTTTTGTTTTCAGCTTGGTACGTCGGTACACCGCTAGGTATTGAGCAATATCTTGCTTTTGTAACCATGGGCGCTTTAACAGCCTTTGGTAAAATGGCAATTGCTATCCCCTTCTTATTAGACTTTTTTGATTTACCTGCGGATCAGTTTCAACTGTATTTATTAGGTAGTGTTGTCACCGCTCGATTTGCTGTAGGTTTAGCTGCATTACATGGTTTTGTAATAACACTTTTAGTGGCATCAGCTGTAATAAAAAAAATGAAATGGCACCGTTTTTTTCAAGCTATCGGCGTCCATTTAGGGGTGACATTTTCAGTGATGATAGTCGTCGGACTGTTATTGAAGTCTTTGATCCCATATAAATATGAGGGTGTGCAAACCTTTGAATCATTAAGGGCAATGTCACCTATCGTCGAACGAGTCCCTTACCAATCATTACAGCCTTTGACCGCTAATGAATTAACTCAACCTAGACTCGACATTATACTTGAGCGTGGCAATATTCGTATCGGCTACTTCAATGCAAGTTTGCCATATGCCTTCAAAAACAATGATAACCAAATAGTAGGTTTTGACATTGAATTGATGAATGAATTTGCCAAAGATCTCGGTGTTAAAGTTGCCTTGATTCGTATTGATAATATCAAAGATGAAGCTAAGCTGTTAGAAAATGGCAGCATAGATATCACAATTGGTGGAAAAATCATAACGCCATTGAGAGCACTTAAAGTTGCTTTTTCAGATTCATACACTCATCACAGTGCGGGATTACTCATACACGATGCAAAAAGAGATGATTTTGCCGACTTATATGATATTCAAGAGCTAAAAGACTTTAACCTTGGTATTGGCAAAAGCAAATATTATCAAGAAGCGGTTAAAGAGTATTTCCCTAACGCGAAATTAATTGAAGTCTCTAACATTCGACATTTCCTTAAAGGAAAACATGCTGATGTTGATGCGCTTATCTATTCAACAGAGGCCGGTTCAGCTTGGGCTATGCTCTATCCTAACTTTTCTGCCATCGTTCCAAAAGGTATGAAATTAAAAGCACCAGTTGGCTTTACATTACCTAAAGGTCAAGCTGATTACGTCGCTTTTATAAATACTTGGTTAAAACTGAAAAAAGATAATGGCTTCCAAGATAAGGTATATAACTATTGGATTTTAGGTGAAAACCCTAAAGCCAAAAGACCAAGATGGTCAGTAATGAAAGACGTATTAGGCTGGCTGTAATAGCGGATTGTAATTTCTAAGGATAAAATCATGCACTCACCCTAGCTTGGGTGATTTGATATCAACTTGTTAAGTAAAGTTTTTTTGCTCATAATAACTTATCAATAAATACTTTTATGATAATAATTAAAACAGAGATGTTATTTTGAAAAAAATGGATGAACGCGACAATTTTGTCTACCTGACTTTTGCACTAATTTTATTATTACTAGGCACTGCCGCTGCGCAACAATTCTTTGATGACTCAATGCAGCGGTTAATGCAATCAACAACAGTTATTACCTTATTAGTCGCGGTTTGGGGAGTAAAATCTGAGCAATTCATTCTTCGAAAAACCTTTATATTTCCTCTGGCTATCTTTTTTGTTGCCATTTTTAGCAACTGGTTGGGCAATGCCGGATTTGATCAATTCTATCTACTATTGCTGTTAAGTTTTTTCATATCAACTTCAATTAAAACCGCGAAACAAGTGCTGTTTACCGGAATTATTGACGGTAATAAAATTCTAGGGGCCATCTGCTTATACTTATTGATGGGTTTAATTTGGGCCATTATTTACACGTTATTGCAACTTACATTTCCTGGCTCTTTTCTTGCCATGCAAACCAGTAGCGATTGGTATTCTTTATTTCCTAACTTTGTTTACTTTTCATTTGTCACAATCACAACGCTTGGCTTTGGAGATATTGCGCCGACATTACCCGTCGCTAAATTTTTAGTTTATTTTGAAGCCATTTTTGGCCAATTCTATTTAGCTATTTTAGTGGCAAGCTTAGTTGGATCTCGTATGTCAAACATCACGAAAACTCAACAAAACACTTAATATAAACTTACACGGAACGGTTATTTAAACATGAGCCTAAAACATAACATTACTGAATCGCAAACTCTTAATCAACAAGTGATAGATGCAGCAATAAAGCTTGGTGCTGTAGCCCTTCTTATTGGCTGGTGTTTTGCTATTTTACGTCCTTTTATCTTGATTGTTTTATGGGGGGCTATCTTAGCGGTTGCCTTAAAACCGATACATAATAAACTCACTAAAGTGCTAAAAGGAAAAGTAAGTATTGCTTCAACGGTTATCGCTGTTGTAGGAATTGCTCTTATAGTGGTTCCTGCTGTGAATTTATCTGCTTCTTCAATTGAGTCAGCACAATACATCTATAATGGTATTGAAGACGGTACACTAAAAATTCCACAAGCGAATGAAAGCGTAAAACAATGGCCTATTATTGGCGAACAAAGCTATGCTTTATGGCAAGCTGCCTCACAAGATATTCAAAAAGTTGCTAGTCAATATTCTGAGCAGATTAAGACTCTTTCAGCTTCTCTGCTTTCTGCTGCTGCTGGCCTTGGGGGAGGTATATTACAGTTTATTATTTCACTTATTATTGCCGTTGTCTTTATGGCTAAAGCTGACATTTCTTCTCAAGGACTACAACGCCTAATGTTCCGTTTAATGGGTGAAAACGGCCAACGAACTATTACAACTACCGTTGCAACAATTCGAAGTGTTGCCATGGGAGTACTAGGTGTTGCCGTCATTCAATCGTTACTTGCTGGTATTGGATTATTAATTGCTGACATTCCAGCAGCAGGTATTTGGGCAAGTGTTATTCTTATATTGGCTATAGCGCAATTACCTCCTATCATCATTTTAGGGCCTATTGCTGCGTACTACTTCTCAGTAGCGGATACCACACCCGCCATAATTTTTCTTATTTATAGTATCGTTGTAAGCAGTAGTGATGCCTTCTTAAAGCCATTGTTTTTAGGTCGAGGAATGGATATTCCTATGTTAGTAATCTTACTTGGTGCCATTGGCGGTATGTTGCTTTCAGGTATTATTGGCTTGTTCGTAGGTGCTGTAGTATTAGCATTAGGTTACCAGCTGATGTTAGATTGGCTATCTCAAAACTCTGAAGACACAGAAGGAGCTGCAAATGAAACTCTGTAACGATATATAACAGAGTCATCGAAAATAGTAAGAGCGCTAAAAGGAAATTAAATGTTTAAGAATCGTCAATTTTTTACTCTCTTTTTCGTATTGTTAATGACATTAAACTTAACAGCATGTTCATTAAAAGAGATCAGTGAGCAGTCAGAAATACTCAATGATTTAGCACAGCTAACAGGTAAAGTTAGCTCTGTTGAAAGAACTGATGCAAATATCATGGTCGCTGTGCTAACTAAAAGTGATACCCGCACAGAAATTATATCTCAAATACAAGCAGATACGGACGGAAATTATAAGCTTAATGTTCTACCAGGTACTTATCTAATTGGTGCATATATAGATAAAAACAATAACAAGAAAAGAGAAGCAAACGAAAGTGCCAGCATGTACAGCATCAATGCAGAAAAGTTTACTGAGCTAACTATTTCAAAAGCCGAAACTAAAATTATTCCTCAGATCATCATAGAGAAAGATCAGAATATTGGCACTCAAACAAAAGTTCACTATAACGCCAATAAAATAAGAAATAATGCTGGTCAAGTTGTTAGCCTTAACAATGCTATGTTTGCAGCTGAAAATGCTAGTATAGGTTTGTGGCGCCCTATTGATTTTCTTCAAGAAGTCGGCGGAGGCTTGCTTTTTTTGCAGCCATTTGAAGCCAATAAAATACCTGTTGTTTTTATTCATGGCATATCAGGCAACCCTATCGAGTTTGCAAAGATAATTAATCAATTAGATCGTGACAGGTTTCAACCATGGGTACTGTATTACCCTAGTGGTGTGCCATTAACATTAGTCAGTGATTATCTATTTTCCTCGTTAAATAAACTACACCATGAATATCAGTTTAACGATATACAGGTAATCAGTCATAGTATGGGGGGCTTAGTCGCACGCACTTATTTACAAAAGCACCACCAAAATAATCCTCAATTTGATATTTCACTGTATGTTACTATCAATAGCCCTATGTTAGGCATGGAAAGTGCTGCAAGAGGTGTTGAATCCTCTCCTATTGTTGTAGCTTCATGGCGAGACCTTGCAAGCGGAAGTGATTATATTAAAGCTGCTCATCAATGGAAAATTCCAGAATCTCTACCTTATCACCTATTTTTCTCATACTTGCCTAATGAAGATGGTGATGGTGTTGTCCCTTTAAACAGCCAGCTGTCACTTTCATTGCAAGATGAGGCTACAAGAATATACGGCTCTCAAGCACAACACGCTGCTATACTAAATGATGCTGTATTCATCAAACGACTAAACAATATTATGTTAAAACCAAGCGACTAATTACAAGCGATAAACAAAGCGTCCATTTTGTAAGGAAAGTATGAGTTGAATGTCACCTTAAGAACATTTTTCATCTTGGCATTATTATTTACATCGTCAGTATCAGCCTGCGAGTTTGTCATGGGTTATCGAACAAGTGAACGATTACCTTTCATTGAGAAAGCACCGAGTAATGCAGGTATTTATCTTGATATTTACCAACTTGCCTTGAAGAATATTGGCTGTAGTTTATCAGTTGTTCGTGCACCTAAAAAAAGAATACTAAAAATGTTAGCGCTGGGTGAAATTGATTTTTATCCTGGCCTTGGTATTACCAAAAAAAGATCTGAGTATTTAGAGTTTTTTGACAATGGACTTACTAGCCATGTAATTGCCCTATCACACAGCGATACTGATACCATTCATCAATTTAGTGATATGTCGGGAAAAGTGTTACTTACAGCCATTGGTGCTAATAATTTTGATGCAAGGCAAACAGGTATACTCGTACGAGAAGCTTATGACTTATCTCTGAGCACTGCAGTCAAGTTGTTATCAGAAAAAAAAGTAGATTTTTATTTATATAATAAAGACTCAGTAAAGTATTTTTTAAAGGCTGAACCAAATGATCAAATAAAACTTCACCCATGCTGTTTTAATGAAGTTGCCATGACACTAGGTTTTTCTAAATACTCCAAATTTTCTAAGTACTACAAATATATACAAGTAACCGAACTTCCCGCTAAAAGCCCTATACATCTAAACAAAGCAGAAGAATTTAAGCGTGAATTAGAAAAATTAAAACAACTTGGTGTCATAGCAGAGATTAAGTCACGATATTTTTAGTTATCACTTCATATTAGCCATGCATAACTTGATTACTAAATGATATTTGCTAAGTCATGAACGCCTTTGCATGGTTCACTAATCTCACCCGTTTCTAACAGCACTTGATAGGGTAAATTTCTTAATGAGTATGGTCGATAATCTTCAACTTGCTGATAACGTTTTGCCACAGTATGATGAATCAAAGGCAAATAATCTGACTTCTGTTCAGCAACATTAACTCGAACAACTCTCAGTGCTAGGGTTTTCGCATTCATGTTACTACGTTGTTGGCTGTGTAATGTACCTTTGATTAACGGCTTAATAACTAAATCATCAAAACAAATTTCATCTTGTGCGCCATTTGTTTTTAGTGCTTGGTAATTGATGTTTTCTGGGGCAATAAAAATTAAGCGATCAGATACCTTTGACAGCATAAATGACAAACTAATATCAGATAAACCATCAAACCAATAACTGCCGCCAATATCTGAATGGACACCTGCAAACCACACTTCTGTAATACGTTTATCTTTATTAAATAGTGTTGGTTGAAATAAAACACGTTTTTCATCTAGCGCCAGCAAATGAACAGCTTCTTCAATATGTGCGCCTAAAATATCATTTTCAAAAACGATACCACTGGCCGGAAAAGTTGCAGGGTTTAAATCGAGTGAGCCACGTGTAGCCGCAACTGTATCAAAAACACCTAGGAAGGTAATGGGGTACTTTAGCTGCGCAGCAAACATTCTAGCGATAGCTGCTCCTCGACTAAAGCCAAAAACAAAAATTTCGATACCTTCCTGGTAACATTGCATTAAATGCTCATTCGCTTCGGCTAATATATCATCCATATCAGAATAAGGTGGTGCAAACAGCGCATTAAACTTACGTTTTAACCAGTTACCTCGAGTGCCAACACCACTAAAGTAATAGCTTTGTTGATCTGGCGTTTGGCTATTTTCTGTGTTCAATGGTTGTAATTGGCCACCGAAATATAGGTGTAGCTTTAGGATATTACTGATACTGCCATCAGAAAAATAATCTTGTGCATCACTAGGCTCATTGCAAGTACCATCAAAACAAAAAATAAGCTTCTTCATATTATCTTCCTGATAATTCATTAAGGAATAAGCATAGACTTTTTTCATGCCATAAATCAAAAATCCCCGCAATATTTAAACAAGAGCACTAGCAACACCGAAATGACGCTGGTAGAATCTAGGGCATTAATTTTCAGAACACAAAAAGAAGCATTTATCATGGGTAGAGCGTATCAAAACCGAAAAGAGTCAATGGCAAAAACTGCCGGAGCTAAAACTAAAGTTTATTCAAAATACGGTAAAGCAATTTATGTTTGCGCCAAAAACGGTGGTACAGATCCTAATGGTAATGTTGTTTTACGTGGGTTAATTGATCGTGCAAAGAAAGACCAAGTACCAACACATGTTATTGAAAAAGCAATAGACAAGGCTAGCGGTGCGGGCGGTGAAGATTATAGTGAAGCACGATATGAAGGTTTTGGCCCAGGTAACTGTATGGTTATCATTGACTGTTTAACCGATAACGGTAACCGTACCATTAAAGATGTTCGTCAATGTTTCACTAAAACTCATTCTAAAATTGGCTCATCTGGTACCGTATCTCATATGTTTAATCATCAAGCTGTTTTTGCTTTTAAAGGTGATGATGATGAAGCTGTATTAGAAAACTTAATGATGGCTGATATAGATGTAACCGACGTTGAACTTGAAGACGGTATTATTACGGTTTATGCACCACATACTGAGTTTTATAAAATTAAAACAGAATTCGCAAACTCGATGCCAGAGTTTGACTTAGAAGTTGAAGAAATCACTTGGGTTCCGCAAACTTATACTGAAATAACTGACGAGACTGATAAAGCAAATTTTGAAAAGTTCATCGCCATGTTAGATGATTGTGATGATGTGCAAGAGGTTTACCATAACGCAGAAGTTAAAGCGTAATTGGCTCTATAAACTGATTAAAAAGCCCGCAAATGTGCGGGCTTTTTTATGCAAATGTTGAAATTATCGTACCTTTAAAGGAAGTTTCTCTCCCATCAAATTCCCTCGCCACATTATAAGCTCGCTGCTTTCTTTTTCCTTCGTAGGCTCAATAAGCAGTATCTCACCGTATTGACCATTTTTAATGCTCGAGTCTATGGCAATAACTCGACCTTGGTGACGAGTTTCGATTTGTTTTTGTGACGTATGACCCACAACAATATGACTGACTTCAAAATGCTTAAGTAACAAATCAATCTCTTCGCTAGATGCGCCGTTATCTTTAAAATAACCGCGATACCAAATTGGACCATTTCTTTTGTGCAAATATTCAGCCCAGCCTTTGCGAGGGCTCGCTAGCTCTGCTTTGACTAAATTCTTTTTAAAAACATGATTAATAGACTCAAGACTATGCTTATCTTTTGCTAAGCTCGGATGAAAACCTCCATGAGCAAATAGCATATTATTGACTTTGACTAGCACTGGTTTACTACGTAACCAGTCACCTAAAATAGAATGTTTTGAAAACAAACCTTCAAACGGTTTATCAAGCAATTTAGCCACTTCAACATACTTTGGATGTAGATAACGTAAATCACCATTTAAAATCATCACTTCATGATTACCTAGGGTTAGGTGAATTTTACCGCCTAGTTGTTCAGCTTGACGCTCTAAGTCATAAAGAAACCATAAGATTTCAGTCACTTTATCGCCGCGATCAAATATATCGCCGGTAATAACGAAATGTCCATTACCAAAGATCCACTGTTTGTTTTCATCAATGATTTTATTATTGGTTAGCAATTTTATCATCAAGTCATATTGACCATGAAAATCACTTAAAGCCGCAACAGAAAAGTTGCCAGAAAACTCTAATACATTTTCTTCAATACTTTTCAATTCGTGGACTTTAGCTGATAAACCACAAGCACTCATTGTAGATGGCTCGGTAAATGGCTCTGTTTTTTGTGTTATTACTTCACCTTTACAAAGCCAGTAGGCTTCAAGGGTCGATTCTTTTACAAAAATATATGGTCCATCATTGATTTCAGTATGTTCAACATCCGCTTTGGGTATCGCATATGTCAAGTTAGACAAAACAGCCATCACAACAAGTAAACTAAAACGAATAAAAATAGAAAAATTGTTAAACATATAAAAACCTATGCATTCCCGTTCAAGGGTAAAGGGGAAAGTTAATTTATCAGATAATACAATAAAAGTACTCTGAGCGAGCAATAGAATCACATCCTTGTGAAAAATTAAGCAAACAATCGCTAAACTGTTTGCTTAATAAAGTTGTTATAAAATGCTACTTTTAAAAGAGTATGCCTCTTTTTGATAGCATTTAACTAACTTATCGTTAAAACCTAACTTCTGCAGAAACAAAGATGAAGCGACCTGTGCCTGCATCATATTCACTGCCAAAGTTACCACGACCACCGTAGAAGAACTGACCTTTATCATCAAAGATGTTATTAACACCACCTGATAAAATTACTGCCGATTCATTTTCCATATCCATGGTGTAAGACACTGCTAAGTTATGTTTAAAGTAAGACGCATAGTTTTGAAATGCTAATGATTCAGGGTTTGCCACACAGTCTTCACTACCTGCTGCACACCTTTCATCGTTATCAAGCATTGCTTCTTCCCAGCTCTCTTGTGTCGATTTACTGCGTAAAGCAGAACTCTTATAACTCGTACTCCAACGGATACGGAAGTCATCGATATACCAAGCTAATGATGCAGACGCTTTGTCTTCAAATGTTCCATAATAGCCAACATAATCTTCTTTGACTTTACCTTCATTACCCGTAGAGGTATTTGAATGCTCTAATAAGTGCGTCCAATCTAATTTGAATTTTAAGCTGCCTAAGTCGTTTAAATCATATGCGTAAGCTACCGCAATATCTACACCACGGGTTGCCAACTCATCGATGTTATAGCTACGTTGAAGAATTTCTTCAATTTGACCTTCACTATTACGTTCAATAGCATTACAAAACTCATTCGGCTGTCCTAATGGAATACCCGTTGCATAACACTCTTCAATGATACGTTCATTAGAGAACTCATCGATCGCATCAGTAATAGAAATATCATAGTAGTCAACGGCTAAACTTAAACCGTCCATAAAGCTAGGCATATAAGTAAAACCTAAAGTAAAGGTTTCACCTGTCTCTTCATAAAGTTCAGGGTTACCAGCATTGGGTGAGTAACTGTTGTTATCATCTTCAAAAATGCCTTCTTCACTGTCTGCAATCGCTGCTAAAATACCTGGTTCTAAACGACAGTTATCGTGTCCTTTATCATCAGATGTCATTGTGGTGCCATCACAAAGATCATCGTAGCTATCAAAGTCACCAGCTGCTGGCTCATAAAGCTCATTTACACTTGGCGCACGTTGAGCAATTGCCCAATTACCTCGAACATTGAAACCTTCTACCACATTCCATAAAAAGCCAAGTTTGTAACTACTTACTAAACCAACATTTTTAATGTCATAGTCTGATGCACGAACAGATGCTTCCAATGATAAATGCTCCGCACCTACAACATCTTTTAATAGTGGGAATGATGCTTCAGCAAATACCTCAGCGACGCTAATTTCACCTTTAAATCCTGGTACTAAGTTCCAAGTAATACCACCATAAGTTAATTCATCATCAGTAATCGCTTCTTGGCTTTCATTACGGTACTCTGCGCCAAACACAGTAGCGACAGGGCCAGCAGGCATTTCAAATAAGTCACCAGCAATATAGCCCATTACCGTAGTTTGCTCGTTATAAGTATTCAATACTGGATTGGCACGAATATAATCTGCTGCTTCTTTTGAGATTGAGCCTTCGCCGAATAAGTTTAATGGTGCACAACCATCAGCTCTTGCTTGGGCATCATTACATTGAATAGTCACACCATCTTCTGCATAGCCTGCATCTAGAGCATATTGTGCTCTAAAAACATTAAATTCGTTATAGCGAAACTGTTCTTGATGAAATTTACCGTAACCTACAGAAACATCCCAGTCCCAGTCTCCATCAAACATGGTGCCTTGAAGACCCGCCCATGCTCTTACTGTTTCACGTTCGTTGTCTGTTTTAACATTACCTACTTCTGCCATACGGCGATCCCAATAGATGCGATCTTTATATTGACCTGCTGTTTCACGTATTTCTTCAGGCACATAAGGGTTATCAATTGGGATATAACCAAGTCTTACGGTACCCGGTTCACCCGTTACTCTATCAACATAAGTTGCTGTTTCACCTTCATATGAATCTTCAGGTGATTTATCATTTACCGTGTAGTTACCGCTAAATTGTACTTGTGAATAAAAAGTCACATCATCAGTGATATCGTAATCTAGCTTCAATGCTGCAGAAACTCTTTCGCTAGGCACCTTAAGTTGAACAAACTGACGCGTATTGATGCCGTATTTTTCTTCATTGCCTTTCCAGTCATCACGTAATGTTTGGCCATCGTACCAATAGTTTGGATCAAATCTGCTTGATTCAAGAAATACACCGCCAAAAATACCATCGCTTCGATTACGCCACTGATCTTGTGATGTGCCTGTTAAGTGAACATAACCGTCTTCTGTTTGAATGAGATTTTGCATGGTGTCTTCATCATACTTAAATGATGGCTCAATTGCGGCTCTATCTCTATCAGTAAACTTAAGCCCATACTGCTTGTCGTAAGTGCTACTAAAAAACAAATAGCCGCGATCATCAGCAAACGTAGTACCGTAGTCTACATCAAGGGTGAACTCTTTTTCTCCACCATCAACGCTTTCACCACCACGTACTTTGGCACCAAAACCTTCTTTATTTGTTTGGGTAATAATATTAACTACACCTGACACCGCATCAGCACCATAAGTCGCAGATGCACCACCAGTAATAACTTCTACACGCTCAACCATACCAGATGGTATAGTACTCATACTGACGTAATTACCGCTTTTAGAGTTAGAAACAACACGACGACCATCAATAAGTGTTAAGGTTCGTGTACTTCCTAAATCACGCAATTGAACCGTGGTAACCCCAGTATTTGAAACACTGGATTGGCTTGTGGTGTTGCTAATACCATGAGATAACGAAGGCATGTTATCTACTAAAATATCTGAAAGCTCTCCCAAGCCAGTATCGCTTATCGCTTCTTTGCCCAAAGTAACCAGTGGCGTTGCAACAGTAAAGCTGTCACGGCGTAAGCGTGAGCCCGTGATTACAATTTTTTCATCCGCAGCCTCTTGCACTTGTTCCGTTTGACTGGCAACTTGCTTTACAGGCTTTTCAACGTCACTTTCTTCGGCTGCATAAGCCGGAGTGAATACCAAAGCACTACTTGCTAATGCTGAATATATGGCTGTTTGAATTGCGATGGTGATAGGTTTTTTGTTCATCATTCATCTCTCTATTAGTAATGTTTCTTAATATTTTTATGTTTTCTATGATTAGTCTTTTAGAAACGAGTTACTTTCGACCTAGTTAACGCTTACCCACGTATAACAAAGACAGATCAAACCAAGTCAAAGTAACTTCAAAAGCGTCTAACTAAAATACGCTGTTAATGTTTTATGCAAGAGAGGCTATAGGTACAATCTATAGGAGGTCATTTGTACATCTATTTAATATCTATTTTCAAATAAGAGTTTATTTTCATTTAAAAACAAATAGTTAAATAATTCATAAAAAATAGACTGAAATTCACTACATTAATAAAAATACAGTTTTAGTAGAAAAATATTCCCGAAAGGAAACAGTTTTGATAGCATTTAAGATTCATATTTAAATCACCATTACAACTTAGCGGTGAATTAAAATTAAAGCGCTAAAAAGAGATAACATATAAATAATGGCAATGGATAAGGTTTTTACCCTAGGACAGTGTTTAGTCACTCCAGCAGAATTTTCAATTCAGGCAAAAGGACATGACAAAAAATCTCTCCAGCCCAAAATGATTGAAGTTTTATGTTATCTAGCCAAACACTACCCACGTGTTATCCCTCGTGATGAACTCATTGAAAATATTTGGGGTGAAAATAGTTACGTTGGTGATAAAAGCCTAACCAATGCTATTTGGCACTTAAGAAAACACTTAACACAAACAAAAGATAATCATGATGTTGAAGTCATCGAAACTATCAGAAAAGCAGGTTATCGCTTATTAATTGAACCTCAATGGCAAGACGAGTCTGCTTCTGTCGTAAGTGATTCACATAATGAAACTACGGTTATAAGTTCTTCTCGTGTAAAGTTAAGCACAAAATGGTCTTTAAGCCTTGCCGTATTAGTATTTACTATTATGGTTATGATTTTTGTCATTGACACAAATAAAAATACTGAAAGCCACCCCGAAATAAGTCAAATAACCAAGCACCCTGGTAGTGAATTATTTCCCTCTCCTTCACCTGATGGCAGATATGTGGTTTATAGCCAGTTATCAACTAATCAGCCCATTAACTTATACATGAAAGATACTTGGCAACCGCAACTGGCTCCTAAGCAACTAACTTTTGATAATGCTACAGAAGGCCACAGTGTTTGGAGTCATGATGGGCAATATCTATATTTTTCACGCAAAGATAAGCAAGCAAGAAAGTGTAAATACATTCGGTTGAAAGTGTTAAGTCATCAAGAAACTGAACTAGCTGACTGCCCCATGAAAGGCGGATATTATTATTTGGATATCTCACCAGATGATAAAACACTTGCCGTATATAATGATGAAAAAGCAGCTGAAGATACAGGCATTCATTTTATCGATTTAACCGATGAATCCTTCCCGATAAAACGTTTTTCTTGTGCTCAGAATTGCGGCTACAAAGATAGAGATATGGCATTCTCACCTGATGGCAAGTCTATGCTTGTTTCAAGAAGAGTTAATCGCTTTAACGAAAATATCTTCCTTGTAAATATTGCAGACAACTCAAGTAAGCAACTCACTTTCGGGGAAGAAGATATCGTTGGGTTTACTTGGTACCCAGACGGAAAACATGTAGTTTTTGCTACTCAGCGAGCTGATATTAAACATGGTTTTATTCTTAATACAAAATCACTTAAACAACATAAAGTAGATATTGCTGGCTTTAGTTATCCAAGTATCGCTAAGCAAGGTAATCAACTTTTCTTTCAACAACGACAAGAAAACCAATTTATTGCAAGCCTGCCTTTACATACCGAAGTCGCGAGTACACCGTTTCCTATTATGCGTTCAAATGCCAGCCATCGCTCGGCAGATTATAATGCTCATACTAATAAACTTGCCTATGTATCAAATGAGTCAGGTCATTTTGAATTATGGACGGCAAGAGCTGATGGTAGTGAACGAACTCAAATTACCCAGCTTAAACAAACTATTAGTTACCCTAAATGGTCTCATAATGGCAAGCATATCGCCTTTTTATCTTCTGCCGATGCGGGCTCAGATGAAAAAATATATATTTATTCAACAGAAAATCAAAAAATTAAGCAATTAAAAACTCCGTTTGCTAAGCATCATCGACCAAGCTGGAGCTTAGATGATAAAAACGTGTTAACGGCTATTTACACCAATGAATTCGTTGATATACACAGTATTCATTTGCAAGACAATTCAATAAAACGGTTAACCTTTGACGGTGGTCGTTTCGCTATTATGGCAACACCAAGCATCATGCTTTATACCAAGTTAAAAAGAGGCTTATGGCAAAAAGATTTATCAAAAAACGATGAACTAAAGCAAACTGAATCAAAGCAAGTAATTTCAGGAAAACAATTTTCAACGCTATATGCTTGGGCTCACCATCAAGGTAAAGTGTATTTTCAAAAGACATTTAAAGATCATCAACACTTAGTCGTGGCAGATCTCAATAGCAACACTATAGAGCCATTGGTTCAATTACCTCTAAATTCAATATCGAATACCAACAAACTAACTTATGTCACTAACACTGATAATGTTCTGTTTACGAGTGATAGTTACCCTAAAGCAAATATTCAAGCTATTAGCTATGAAGCTATTCTTCATTAATGAGTCTTTTTCTATTTTTATAGTAACGTATAAATTCCTTGAAAAATGCACGTAAATAAAAAGAGATAATTATGCACAAAAGTCGTCTCGCTGCCTTTGTTATTGATAATAACGTTCATGATATAGAGCAAGCTAATTCTTTTTGGGAAAATGCCCTTGGTATGCCTTGTAATCGTTCTGATGAAGAGTGGGCAAATCGATACGCTAGTTTACAGACCAATAAAGCTCACCCTGACATACTTATTCAAAAAGTAGAACATGAAAGTCGAATTCATTTAGATATAGAAACCGACAATATAAAAGCTGAAGTAGCTAGATTAGAAAAGCTCGGCGCTATCGTGATAAAAACCTTTGAGCGATGGGTAGTAATGCAAGCCCCAACTGGGCACCGATTTTGTGTAGTAAAGCCACAACGAGCTGACTTTAATAAATCTTCAGATGTGAATATTTGGAAATAAAGTCACTTTAAAGTGGCTCAAAACTTCTAGCGCTCCGCGGCACAGGTAGTGCAAACAAAACAATAAAAAAGGCTGCTGCCCTTATCAAGCTATATAGCTTTGATTTCAATGCAGCAACCTTAAAATGTTTCGCTCATCAACTATAAGTTAATTACGTTTAAGTTAAGATCCTTCACTATTTTCATTATTCACTTTTTCTGACTCTCCAGGGTTTGTCACAACTTTAGGTAGCTCAACCTCTAGATGAGAAACGCGCTGTAAACCTCGTGGCAATTTATTCCCTCGACGACCTCGTTCGCCTCGATAATGTTCAATATCAGTTGCTTTTAAGGTTAGTTTGCGCTTACCTGCATGCAATGTAACTGATGAACCATCTGGTACTATGGCTAATAAAGTCACGTATTCTTCACGTGTTTTCGCTCTTGCCGAAGGAATATTTATTATTTTATTCCCTTTACCTTTACTCAATAATGGTAAATTCTTCACAGGGAAAACTAGCATGCGTCCTTCTGTGGTTATTGCCAAGCAATAATCACTTTCAAGGTTTTCCACTCTTTGTGGGGTCATAACTTTGGCTGCATTAGGCAAGCTAATTAATGCCTTACCATTTTTATTTCTACTGACCATATCGCTAAAGTTAGCCACAAAACCATAACCAGCGTCACTAACCAGTAAATATTTACTTTCATCATCAGCCATAACACTGTGGACAAAAGTTTGCCCTGCGGCTAAATTAAAGCGTCCTGTAAGCGGTTCGCCTTGAGATCTTGCTGTAGGTAGCGTATGCGCATCAGTAGTGAAGGCACGGCCATCAGAGCCAACAAAAACCACAGGTCGATTGCTTCGACCTTTGGCTGAACATAAATAGCTATCACCGGCTTTATAACTTAAGGCTTTGGCATCAATGTCATGACCTTTGGCACAACGTGCCCAGCCTTTATCTGATACCACAACGGTTACTGCTTCACTCGGCACTAAATCTTTTTCAGTTAATGCTTTCGCTTCACTACGCTCAACTAGTTTTGAGCGGCGCTCATCGCCATACTGCTCCGCTGCTGCGAGAATTTCCTTTTTCATTAGCGTATTCATGCGTGCTTTTGAATTAAGAATTTTTTCTAGATATTCGCGCTCTTTATTTAATTCATCTTGCTCCGCTCGGATTTTAATCTCTTCAAGCTTTGCAAGTTGGCGTAGTTTAATTTCTAAAATGGCATGGGCTTGTAATTCTGACAAACCATATCGAGACATTAGTTCCGCTTTAGCATCATCATAGTTACGAATTATTTCAATGACTTCGTCAATATTTAGATAAGCAATCAATAAACCATCTAAAATGTGTAAACGAGCAAGGACTTTATCTAATCGATATTGTAAACGACGACGTACCGTTTCACGTCTAAACTCTAGCCATTCTGATAAAATTACTTGTAAGTTTTTAACGGCTGGCCTATTGTCCAAACCTATCATGTTGATATTTACACGATAGTTTTTCTCAAGATCTGTGCTGGCAAATAAATGTTGCATGAGTTGCTCAATATCAACACGGTTAGATCTGGGTACCACCACCAAGCGGACAGGATTTTCATGATCTGATTCGTCACGTAAATCAACCACCATGGGTAATTTTTTAGCCTGCATTTGAGCTGCTATTTGCTCTAAGACTTTACCACCTGATGCCTGATGAGGCAGTGCTGAAATAACAACTTCACCATGCTCTATATCGTAGACAGCACGCATTTTAATACTACCGCGACCTGTTTGATAAATTTTCTCAATTTCAGCTTTTGGCGTAATAATTTCTGCGTCTGTAGGGTAATCAGGTCCTTTCACATACTCGAGTAAATCTGCAACTTCAGCTTTGGGTTTATCAATCAGATGGACACAAGCATTGGCGATTTCTTTCACATTATGGGGTGGAATATCGGTTGCCATACCCACAGCAATCCCCGTAATGCCATTAAGTAAAATATGTGGCAACCTTGCAGGCAGTGTTTTTGGCTCTTTCATTGTGCCATCAAAGTTTGGCTGCCAATCTACAGTACCTTGACCTAATTCAGATAGTAATATTTCACTAAAACGAGATAAACGTGATTCAGTATAACGCATCGCCGCAAAGGATTTAGGATCGTCAGGAGCACCCCAGTTACCTTGTCCGTCGACTAACGGATAGCGATATGAAAACGGCTGGGCCATTAACACCATCGCTTCATAACAAGCAGAATCACCATGGGGGTGGAACTTACCCAGTACATCACCCACAGTACGAGCAGACTTTTTATACTTAGCAGCTGCTGATAAACCAAGTTCAGACATGGCATAAACGATGCGACGTTGTACAGGCTTTAAACCATCACCAATATGAGGCAATGCACGATCCATAATTACGTACATTGAGTAGTTTAAATAAGCTTCTTCGGTAAAGCGTCTTAGAGGAACTTGCTCTACGCCTTCAAGGCTATATTCGAGTACATCTGACATGAATTGAACTTCCTGATATGACTAACAAACATAAGTCTGCAAATGATTTTATTCTTGTTATTTCGTTTTGGACAATCTATAGCTTATATGATTTTGCTATGTGAAAAAATAGCTATTAAGCAATATTGTAACAATTAACTTGAACTTGTCGTAGTTATGTCTTGCTGCAAGCGTGAGTTATGTATTTCGTCTCTCTTGGTCACGTGCAATTTTATGATAACTGACAGCACGATTACGACCTTGCTTTTTCGCTTGATACATAGCTAAATCGGCACAATGCAGAATATCGTCAAAACTCATTTCACTCGATTGCATCGTCGCCACACCAATACTGGTTGTCACTTGATGCTCTACCGAAAATTCTGAAAAATCATAACTCGCTATTTTTTCTAGAATCCGCTCAGCAATCGCTTTGGCTTTATTATGATCGGCATAAGGTAATAACGCCGCAAACTCTTCCCCTCCTATACGGGAGAAAACATCACGTGTTCGCATCGTTTCTGAAATTAATTCTGCGCATTTTATTAACACCTGATCGCCCACTTGGTGTCCGTAATTATCGTTAATTGCTTTAAAATGATCTAAGTCGAGCAACAACACAGTAAACTCTGCAAAGCTTTCCCTAAACTGGCCAACCATCTGTTGACCTTCCTTAAACAAGGTATTGCGATTATAGACGCCGGTTAATGAGTCTATTTTTGTTAATTTCAGTAAGCGATTACGTATGGTGATCTGCCGCAACATAAGTAATATGAACACGACAGCTATAGTTAAAATAATGGTAAAGTTAATTCTGCGCTGCTCTTTCTCAGCTTGATGCTCTTCAATAACTCGCTCTTTTTGCCTATTTTGCATAGTTAAAATTTTATTTAACTCTTTCTTCTTATCAATTTCATGATTCTCTTTTATTGAATCAATCATTTTTTGCCGGTTTTCTTTTCGATAAATATTATAGCTTTTTAAGTATTCACGTCTTGCTAAAAAGGCCTCTTCATACTGTTCATTCTCAGCATAGCTTTCAGCCATTAAAGTCTGTAACTCTTTAAAAGGAGGTTGTGCTAACTGCTTTTTTGAAAGGTACTGAATAAAGCTTTGAGCCTGTTCAAAGTGTTCAATGGCAGCCGAGTTATCAGATGAAGTTCTCGCCCTAACTCCTTTCGCCATAAATAATAGGTATTGCTCAGCATAATTGTAAAAAGGCACTAACAGTGACAACGCCTCAATTTCTTTATCAATAGCTATTTTATCGTAATTAGGTAGTTTTAATTGAGAAAGTAAAGCCACTAATCTCACATCATAAGATAAGTATTCAACAGGACTTAAAAAGCTCTTTTCTTCAGGAGACTTTTCACCTAAATGATCCTGGCCTAGCAATTCAGCTTCTTGATAGATTGCATGACTACTGCCCACTATTAATAGCATACTAAGAAGCATACAAGCTTTTAATACTGTGCCTCTATTCATCCGCATACCCTATTTCGCCCTTGTGCTTTAGCACAATAGAGTTGTTCATCGGCTTTTTTAATTAAAGAAGCTAAGTCTGTTGATGTACCTTCTTGCATAGCAGCGACACCAACACTAATGGTTACTAAATCTAGCCCAACAATTTGCCAAACTTTCTCATCAATACTACGTCTCAAACGATTTGCAATGTCAATTGCTTGATGTAAAGACGTTTTAGGTAGAAATACAATAAACTCTTCACCACCAAAGCGACCAAAGATATCGGTTTTTCTCATCATTGTTAAACCAAGCTCAGCAATTTGAATAAGCACTTGATCGCCGACACTGTGACCTAATTGATCATTTATCCTTTTAAACTTATCGATATCTATCATCAAAACACTAAAAGCAATTTTCTTATTTAGCGCAAGTGAAAAAACTTTATTGCCTTTGTGCATCAGGCTTCGACGATTTGCCGTGCCCGTTAATGGATCGATACTAGTCGCTACTTTGAGTTTTTTCTGGCTTTGCAATAATTTCACTAATAACCATGCAAAAGCTAGTGCCACTAAAGCACTTACCATTAAGTAAATATTCTGTTCTTCATTAGCAAGTTTTACCTCGCTTAAAGCTGCTTCATTAAGTGATTTTTGACTCTGTAGCATTTTATTACGTAAATCAGCTTGTTCACTTTCTAAGTTCAAACGAACCTTTTCAATAGACAATGTATCTTCTTTCTCATCCTCTGCTTCTATTTGTAGCATCACTGAAGATTTCAATTCGTAGGCTTTTTTAAATGTTTTTTGCTCAAAAAAAGTATTCGCTCTTAGGTTAAGTAAGCTGACATAGTTTTTTGATTGTATCGTCGTTAGATTTTCTTCTGATAAAAAGATCTCTTCTGCTTTTGCAATACTGGCTAAGGTTTCATCATATCGTTTCAACTCAAACAATATAAACGCTTGGTTCATATAAAACTGTAATACCGCGCCATGCTGCTCGGTAAAATCTAGGTATTTTTGTGCTTTTAATAAATATTCATAACCGACATCAGGGTTACTATCTTCCTTATCGACATGTGCCCACGCCATGCCTGAATAGACTCCGTACATAAGCTGATTATCATGAACAGTTTTTGATTCATCGATTATGGTTTGAAACACCCTAATGGCTTGTTGATATCGTCCATTTGCGTGATGATGAATAGCAATATTGTGCAAGCTGTTATGGGCAAAAAGTAACTTACCCGCTTTTTTAAAATGATTATAAGAATCCAGATAATAGCGAGTAGATTGTTCATCTTGCTTTAAATATGAGTATAAAATACCTAATTCTGAAGTTACTGAGCCTTTCAATTCTTCATCAGATGTTTGTGCTGCAATATTAAAAGCATCATTTAAGATCACTAACGAACGCTGATAATCATCTGTTAAATAATACACAGCGCCAAGGTTTATCAAACCATAGGCTATATAGGCTTTATTATGCAGTGACTCTGCCACCTCAAGGCCTTTTTTATAATCTTCTGTTGCTGAGGCGATATCTCCCAAGCTTTCAACGGCAAAACCTCGAGTATATAAAAGTTGGGTTATTTTAATGCTAGGGCTGGCTAGCTGTTTCGCTAACTGTAATCCTTGATTGGCAATTCGCTTTCCTTCTGTATATTGCGATTGATCAACATACATCTCGGATAATAATTGAAAATAGACAAGCTTGTCTTTAATTGAAAGCTCATTTAATAGGGGTTGGAATTTGAGTAGTTGTTCAATGGCTGAAGTCAAATTGCTATCTTTTAGTACCTCTAAGCGCTTAACTTCAGCCTTAAACTGATCGGTCTCTACTGAATAAGCAAAACCGTGATACAAGGCAAAAAATAAAAATATGCCATGTAAAAAGAAGACGTTACTAATGCTTTTTAAGCTAGACAACCGCCATATCACCTTTAGTTTGCAACCACTCTTTACGGTCACCACTTCTTTTTTTAGACAATAACATGTCCATCAGTTCCATCGTATCGCTGTGCTCATCAACGGTAAGTTGTACTAAACGACGCGTATTTGGGTCCATGGTCGTTTCTCGCAGCTGCATTGGGTTCATTTCGCCCAAGCCTTTAAAGCGCTGGACATTAACTTTACCGCGTTTTTTCTCTGCTTCTATACGATCTAATATGCCATCTTTTTCTGCCTCATCAAGGGCATAAAAAACTTCTTTTGCTAAATCAATTCGATACAGAGGTGGCATTGCCACATAAACATGACCAGCTTGTACTAAAGGTAAGAAGTGCTGAGTAAATAAAGCGCATAACAAAGTCGCAATATGCAGCCCATCAGAATCCGCATCGGCTAAGATACAAATCTTACCGTACCTTAATTCAGATAAATCATCATTATCAGGGTCAATACCTAAAGCGACAGAAATATCGTGGACTTCTTGAGAGGCGAGAATTTGTCCAGAGTCAACTTCCCAAGTATTAAGTATTTTACCTCTAAGGGGCATGATGGCTTGAAACTCTCGATCTCTTGCTTGTTTTGCACTACCGCCAGCAGAGTCACCTTCCACTAAAAAGAGTTCTGTTCTCTTAATATCTTGGCTACCACAATCGGTGAGTTTTCCAGGAAGAGCAGGTCCTTGAGTTATTTTTTTACGAACTACTTTTTTGCTCGCACGCATACGTTTTTGCGCATTACTAATACAAAACTCAGCTAATGCTTCAGCAATATCAGTATGCTCATTTAGCCATAAACTAAAAGCATCCTTAACAACCCCAGTGACAAAAGCTGCGCACTGCCTTGACGATAAACGCTCTTTCGTTTGTCCTGCAAACTGTGGGTCTTGCATTTTTATCGACAAAATATAACTACATTTGTCCCAAATATCGTCAGGGGTTAATTTAACACCACGCGGAATAATATTACGAAATTCACAAAATTCTCGCATTGATTCTAACAAACCTTGGCGTAAGCCATTAACATGCGTGCCACCAGCAATGGTTGGTATCAAGTTAACGTAACTTTCACCAATTCCCTCACCGCCTTCAGGTAACCAAGTAACGGCCCAATCAACAGCTTCATGTTGTGACGAAAAGCTGCCAACAAACGGCTCTTCAGGTAAGTTAACATAACCTTTTACTGATTCTTTTAAATAATCTGTGAGGCCATCTTCATAGCACCATTGATATTTTTTATCTTCCGTTTTGTCATGGAATTTAATCGTTAAGCCAGGACATAAAACGGCTTTAGCCTTAAGTAAGTGTGTTAAACGTAATACAGAAAATTTAGGTGAATCGAAATAACTGGCGTCAGGCCAAAATTTAACTTTAGTACCAGTATTACGTTTGCCAACCGTACCTGTTTCTTTTAGCTCTTCAACTTTATCGCCATTTTCAAAGGCCATTTCAAAGAGTTTGCCTTCTCGTTTAACAGTAACATCAACACGTGTTGATAAGGCATTAACAACTGAAATACCCACACCATGTAAACCACCAGAAAACTGGTAATTTTTATTGGAGAACTTACCACCTGCATGTAATTTACTAAAAATTAATTCAACCCCCGAAACCCCCTCTTCAGGATGAACATCAGTCGGCATACCACGACCATCATCAATCACCTCTAAAGATTGGTCTTTATCGAGTATGACTAATATATTTTGTGCATGACCCGCTAATGCTTCATCGACTGAGTTATCGATAACCTCTTGGCCTAAGTGATTAGGGCGGGTAGTATCGGTATACATTCCAGGACGTCGGCGAACAGGTTCTAAGCCGCTAAGGACTTCAATGGATTCGGAATTATATTGGTCAGTCATAGCACTTTCTATTATTAGTTTTAATCTTTATGCTCCCTCAAGTTCTTGTAGAAGTCATAAAATTCATGAGTTGTTAATGCAGGTAAACTTTACTTTAATTGTAAAAAATCAGCAATAGCAGGTAAATGTTGTTCATAGTCAATAAAACTATGATCACCGCCTTGCTCAACAATTAATTGGCAATATTGGTACTTAGTTGCAGCTTGTTGATAATCTAACACTTCATCGCCCGTTTGTACCATGACCAAATAATTATTTTTTTGTTCACTGTCAATCTTAGGAGCAACTTGTTCTATTGCTTTAAGTTGATGCATATGCTGCTCTGTTACAAAGTACACTTCATCGGTATAAGGATTTTTCTGTTCACCGATATAATCACTTAATAATTTGTACGGTGTTACCGAAGGATTTATCAATACGGCTGGGATATCATATTTCTCACTTAAATAATTTGAGAAATATCCGCCCAATGAAGAACCAATTAGCGCCCAGCTATCTTTAGTGCTGTCTTCAGTACTTTGCTCGACAATATCTTCTAATTGTTGAAGGGCAGCACTTGGCGTGGTTGCAACTTGTGGACAGTGAAACACAACCTTAGGGTAATATTTTGCAAAAAAACCTCTGGTTTGTTCAGCTTTAATTGATAAAGGTGAAGAATTAAAGCCATGGATATATAAAATATGTTGTTGAGTCATTAAACACCTAATAAATTTTTTTTACTTAACATGGCAATCTAACCACTTCAGTTTCTAACTGACCACCTTCAAATAAAGAGAATATTCTATAAGCGGGGCCTAAAGCTAATGCAGACACGCCATCAACACTAGGGTCAAATTGTATCGATGTTGCTGGACAAGTATAAACATCTGCACTTTGGTAACTTCGCTGGTCCCCTTTATTTTGAGCGGGAAAATAATGTGCACCATGGACGTGCCCACAAGCTATTGCACGAATATTTTTGTGCTTATTTATACATTGCCAGAAAGTAGCTTGATTTTCTAAACCATGTCGGTCGATAAAATAACCAACATTTACAGGGTGATGGTGCATCATCACTAACTGATGGCATGACTGATTGATCACTTTGCTCAACCTTACCACTTCATCTTGGGCAAAGTAACCAGCGGGTGTATCGCTTTTACTATTCACTAACTGAATTTGCCAATTATGCTTGGAAATAGTTTTATCTTGCTTAAATGGTTTATTCACTAAGAACTTATTTAATAAAGCTTGTTCATCGTGATTGCCTGCAAGAAAAAAACAGGGAATAGTAATATTAGCAAGGGCAAAAGCATCAGCAAATTGCTGATAAGAAGCATCGCTATGATCTTGGGTTAAATCTCCAGTGAAAACTAGACAATCTATCTCGTCATTTTCTGCAATAGAAAAAAGAACTCGTTTTAAATTAGCTAAAACATCAACACCACAATGCAACTGGCCTTGCTCTGCAAATAAATGGCTATCTGAAATTTGTACTACTTGAAGCGAAGGCTGCTGATTGTTTGCTAACATATTTACCGCGAATTCATTAAATAGAATTAAGAGAACTAACTTTCAAGGACGACTTGCGTTTGCCCCATAGACAAACATAGATGAAGCCAATCGTGTAAAAACTGATTAATTTGCTGTTTTTCATCTTGCTGATGCATATGCTGATTAGGATAATCATAGCGAGGCTTAATTTGTCTAACGTCTTGGCTTTTTATCACCTCCGCCATACGGGCATCATGATAGAGTCGAATCTCCATACGAGGTTTAAATAACTTAGCAATTTTTGCATCACTGATCGTTTTAATCGACTGCTGCTCAATAGTTACCACTGAGGTATAACGAGTAACTTCAATAATCTTAATACAATAAGCTAATGACTCATTAATACAAAACTGACGTTGCTCATGAAGCTGTTCATTGCCAGCCAATAGCTTAGTTAAGAGCATGTAATTATTGGCACACAATGTCATCAAACTAACAAGGTTAGGCTGATATTTCTTCTGTTTTTGTTTATTTGGAAAAAAACTCATCACCCTCCCCTTCTAAAGTATTAACGCATTGTAGGTGAACCTATTAAGTAAGTTTACCTTAATTTGATGTTTTACGGCACCAAGGATTAGTTATTTCAGTGTTTGATAGTTTAATGCGAGCCATTGCAAAGCGATAATAGTTGATGCGTTGGTTATTTTACCCGCTGATAATAAAGAAAAAGCTTCTTCTCTTGGCACAAGATGTAACAAAATATCTTCATTTTCCTCATCTAATCCAAATACGCCGCCAACCTCTACCTTAGTTGAGTCAATTTGAGCTAGATACAAATGAATGCACTCGCTCATTCCACCGGGGCTCGAAAGGTACTTCATCACAGGGGAAATATCTTGTGCTCTAATATCAATATTTGCTTCTTCTTTAGCTTCACGTATCGCGACATCAATAGGGCTTTCATCTTTAGCAAACATGCCAGCAATAAATTCTAATAACCAAGGATTCTCATTACTGCGCAAGGCACCTGGTCTAAACTGTTCAATTAATAAGACTTTATCTGCCTTAATATCGTATGGCATCAATACAACAGCATCACCCCGTTCAAACATTTCTCGCTTGATAACTTGGCTAGTCTTTCCAGAAAAGAGCTTATGAGTTAACTGATAAACATTAATCGCAAAAAAGCCTTGGTATTGAGTTTCAATTGACTTAATTTCTACGTCATTTTCATTGTACCTAAGCATAGGTGCATCAAGGTTATCATTAATCACTTATTTATCCTTATTCAGGTTAATTTATCGAGTAAATCATCGATATTTAAAGTATTATGCTATGTTTATTACGCAAATATAATAATTTGTTACACTAGTAAACAGTTATTTTATTTGGTTAATTTAAAAACTTCTGTAACATAGCCGAGTATAAAAACAAAATGTAATACGCGTGCATTTGCACACAAGGAATACCTTACTCATGAAAAAATCATTAAGCACCCTAATTATAGCCATTGCAGGTGCGCTATCTAGCACAAGTGCACAGGCAGATGACTTACTTACCGTATATCAACAAGCATTATTAAACGACCCTGTTGTTCTAAAAGCACAGGCTCAATTTAAAGTAGTGCAAGAAGATATTGTTCAAGCACGTGCAGTACTACTACCACAAATAAGTGCTAACGGCTCATACTCAGATGGTGAACGTGAGTCATATAGCAGATTAACTGGAAATGTCTCAACTGTTGAGTTTAATAGCTTAGGCTATGGTGCTAATTTAAATATGCAATTGTACCATCACGACAGCTGGTTACGTTTAGATAATGCTGAAAAATCAGCACATCAAAGCGACTTAACTTACCAAGTGGCAAAACAAGACTTAATTACCCGTGTAACAAAAGCTTACTTTGACTTATTAAGCACTAAAGATGATTTAGTGTTTGCAAAAGCAGAAAAAGAAGCCATTGCTCGTCAATTAGAGCAAACTAAACAACGTTTTTCGGTTGGATTAACGGCTATTACCGATGTGCATGAAGCTCAGGCACAATACGATAATGCCGTAACAGAAGAAATTCGTGCTGAAAATGCTATTTACCAAGCGGAAGAAGAACTCAGAGTTATTACCAATGCTTACCCGAAAAATGTGAGTGTGTTAAACACTGATCGTTTCAGTACTAGTTTACCATCACCAAGCAGTGCAGATGAGTGGCAAGTAAAAGCAGAAGCGAAAAACTTAGACTTAATTGCTGCAAAAGTTGGTATTGATATCGCTAAAGACAATATCAATATTGCTCGCTCTGGACACTACCCAACCCTTGATTTTGGCGCAAGTTACAACAGTAATGATGGCGAAACTGACGGTGTGGGTGGCCCTCGTTTAGATGACTACTCTGTGGGTGTTCAACTTAATGTACCAATTTATTCTGGTGGTGCTATTGAAAGCTCAGTACGAAAAGCACAAAACCAATTTGTTGCTGCAAGCCAAGACTTATCATTAACACACCGTAGTGTAGTTCGTACAACACGTAATGCTTATAACACTGTTATTGCGGGTATCTCAGCTATTAAAGCATTAGAGCAATCTGTATTAAGTGCTCAAAAAGCACTTGAGGCAACAGAAGCAGGTTTTGAAGTAGGTACACGTACTATTGTTGACGTATTAGACAGCACTCGTAACTTATATAACGCTAAGCGTAACCTTTCTTCAACACGTTATGGTTACATTCAAAATGTTTTATTATTAAAACGTGCTGCAGGTACCATTACAGAAGAAGACATCAATGCAATTAATTCTGGCCTGATGGCGCAAAATTAATGCTTAAAAGTAAAACTTCTTAATTAGAAAAGCGATTCATAGTTAATGAATCGCTTTTTTTATGTCTGCTTAGTACTCAACTTTCGCTGATAAGTACTTTCATGTTAATACTTGCTGTACATAAGTAATGAAGTGCAGAAAAATAGCTATCCTCATGAAGGAGCACTAACCACTATGACTCTATGGTGGCATAAAATAAGCAATCATTATTGGCAATATCCAACTTAGTCGTCGCCATAAACAATTGCAGTGATTGTTTCGTGTAAATACAACCATTCTTTAAAGTGAGTAATTGCAATAGCTGGTCGTTCCCTTGTTCATCTTTTGCTATTAACGGCAAATTATCACCTTTGTTATACCAGCCAATTAATTCTCCTGCAGGGGTTAACTGCTGATTAAGCCTTTCGATATCGGTTCTTACGGTAATATCTGCGGTTAGCAAAGCATAATCTCCAAACCCCAAGATAATCTCTGGTTTCAATTCAACACGACAAGGAAAACGGTGAATATCTACTTTGTCTGCATGATGATCAAAAATACAATCATTGCTTGTGTATTTTCCAACCCCTGCAATCGCCACTTGATGAGATAACTGTTCAGTAGCACCACCGCACTCAATAGTGACAATGGGTGCTGAAAAATCTTGCTCCATAATCGCGCCAACATGCAAACCAGTGAGTATAACCTTATTAGTAAACAGTGAAATTAAATCAAGTACTTTATCGTTATCAGACACAGAAACACCAAACGCGGGACTGCTGCCTGAGGTATTATGCAAATCAATAATAGCTTCAGGATTAACTTCTCTAACTGCTTGTATAATTTGCTTAGCCCTTAAACTGATACAACTTTTTGGATCTTTGCTTAAATCAAAGTAGCGATTTAAATCTTGTGCTTCATATAAATAGCGATGAGAGAACTCAGGGCAAAGTTTCGCTGCCTCAGGGTTACAAACAATAAAGCGAATATTCACCGCAGGCTTTACTTTCGCAATTAGCCATTGATGCAAGGCAATAAAACCAGAGGGCTCATTGCCATGAATTAATGTTGTAATAACCCGAGTACGTGTTTCATCAATGCCTTTGACATCAAAAATAGTTAAGCCGTTTAATTCTCGTAAAAAAGCTAGTGGATTACTATGAATATCGCTATTAAACGGCTCTTGAATATAGTTGGTTGTTCTTAGAAAGGTCTTCATAACCAACACCGATGCCATTCACTAATGGGTAATCCTTCGAGTTGATTAGCGTAAAATAGCTCGAGCATTTTTTCACAAGCTTCATCATTAGGTAGAGAGTGACGTAAATGCTTTAAGGTATTTTTGGCCCAGCTGCCTCCTGTTACTCCTACAGACAACCTTTTTTGAATTATTTGTAAATATTTATCACGCTCTTCACAGCTAACACCTAATGAATTTAAGCCGTCATTGGCAACCAGTAACATATCATCAATAACATTCTTAATAGGTACTTCAACAGGTTTGTTTTGATAGTTTTGCGGCCATAATATGGTGGCATCTAAGCCATTTTTTGCTGCTCGATAAAAGTTATAATTAGCAAACTGAAATGGAATTCTCGATAAGTATTGTTCAATTTTTGGCGCTAAACCAACAGCCATACCAATAGCAAATGCCGCATTGGCGGTCATATCTAATGCCGTGGGACCTGCGGGTAATGCTCGAAATTCAATGCGTACATGGCCTTTACCTGCTGGCGAATAAATGGGTCGATTCCAAGGCCAAGTCGTTCCCATATGAAAATTTAACTCCGCAAGTTCTGGATTGTGCTCATATGTTTTTTCAGGAAAAGTTTCAGGCATAATAGGTTGGTATAAATTTACTGTCTCAGAGAATAGCTCCCACGCACCTTTACGAACCCAGCCATGGCCAAAAGTTACTCGAGAAGGCTCACGCCAATTATTATGATCTGGCATTCGGCTATCGGTAGACTGCTTAAATAATGCCACACGTGTTTCATCCCAAGCACAATTACCAAGAAAAACTCCGGAGTTTGCAGAAATAGCTAATGACATAGGTAAGCTAAGTTGAGCAGCATTAAAGGTATCAGCAAACTTATCTTTTTCTGTCATTAAATGTACTTGGAACGACGTATTAGCGCCTTCCGTACATAATTCTGAGGTATGAAAATCAATGGGCTCATCACCATCAATTTTAATATGAAATGGTTCGCCTCTAAGCTTACATAATTCTCGAGCAAGTGACTTATATCGCCCTAAATCTGTCATATAGCCATTGGATAAATGCTGCTCTGCCAATGTAGGTAATATGCCTATGGCAACAGGCCTTGTTCCAAGTTTTGCTGCCGTTGAATTTAAGTGGACAAACTTAGCTAAAATTTCTTGGGTAAGTTGACTAAAAGGCTTTCCTGCGGCTTTAACCGGTGAAAGATTTAATTCGAGATTATAAGTGTTTAGTTCAGATTGAAACTGTTCATCTTGCAGTAAGTCAAGCAACTCCAAGTTTACTGGGCTTACTTGATGCTGAGCATTCATTAAGTATATTTCAAGCTCTGCACCAATATAAATATCACCTTGGCCAAAACTTGGTTTAGCAATAACTTGTTTTAAGGTATCAAGTTGATCATGAATTTTACGGTTAAATTTTTCATAATCATCTGCGCTATAATCTTGCTCAACAACATTACGCCCCATATCCTGCTCACCTTATAGAATAACTATAAATAAAGATGGTATGTATTTAGATTATATGAAAAATAATATTTATTCTACTTAGACTTTAGTGGCTGAAAATAAGTAAATTTAACGTTTAAAAACCTACCAGTATGAATTACTGCTAGGTACTGAATTTAATGGTATGAAAAGGTAACTAGGTTAAGAAAAGTCACTGTCGATAAAAGCAAACTACATTAGCTTTCTAAAAAAGTCACAAAGCTCATTGGCTTCACGCTCGACAGAATAAAGCTCAAGTACTCGCGCTCTGCCTGCAGTTCCCATTTCAGCCAGTTTGTCATCATCATTCAGTAGTGTATTGAGCTTATCCTTAACTGCCGCTGAATCATTAATAGGAACCACATAACCATCAATCCCTTGTCTAACAACCTCAGGCCATGCCCCAGCCTCAGATGCCAGTACCGCAGCGCCACTGCTCATTGCTTCAAGAATAGTTAGTCCAAAACCTTCATTCTCACTTAATGCTACCACTAGAGATAATGCACTAAAGATCCCTGGAATATCGGCAAAATCTTGCTCACCTGCAAATACAATACGCTCGGACAAATTAGCTTGCGCGATTTGCTCTTTTAGTTCATTAACAAACGATTCGTTAGAACCAGAAATAGAACCAACAATTACCGCGGTATAATCAGGGTACTCATTTAAGACATCAATACAGCCTTGTACGAAAAGGTGCACACCTTTTTGTTTCCTAACACGACCAAGTATAGCAATACCACGCCTACCTTTATTAATATGACTAGGTAACAAATTTAACGATTGCCATGCAGCCTCTTTATTTTCAGGCGGTATATAGACATCCGTTTTAACACCATGATAAATAATTGCATCGGGTTTTCGGTGTAAAAAGCTAGCTGACGCTTTGCACATTGCTAAAACAGCATCCATTCTATCCGTTAACCATAAGGTGAAACCTGAACGGTATCGTTGTGCCGCTGAACTAAATACCACTTTAATTTTTGCTCTAAAGATATATTTCAAAATTAATGCTTGGATCATTTCATCTACACGACGAGCATGGAATATTCTATATTTTCCATTTTTTAGCGGCTTACGACACATTTTAGCTACTTGCCAAAAACTAATAGCCAAACTTGGGTCTGGCAAATGGTGTTTCCCCATAACACGTAAATTAATTAATGCTCGTTGATGAGACAACACCTGTAACATAGTTGAAGTGACACCGGAGAAATTACTATTAGAGTTACCTATAATTAACTCTACTTCAGATTCATTGGCTACTTGGCTTGTGGAACTTGTCATCAAAAAAACTCATTCATTCAACTATTATCATATAAACCGCTATTCTACTGTAAAACAGGGTGGGCAAAATAGCGCTTTTACAAAAAATATCAAAATTTCATCGTTTAACTGCTATTCGCTATTCTCGATTACTTGGGTATAATCAGCGCCAGCCTTAAATAAGCCATAGTGATAGCTGTTGTGAGTAAAAACAAAGTTTTACAACCTGATTTTAAATTCTCTTTTTTATTACCAAAATATTGGCCAACTTGGCTTGGCGTTTTTATTCTTTATAGTATTTCTTGGCTACCTTATAAACTCCAACTCTCCTTAGGTAGACTTATCGGTAGGTTATTATTCAAGCTAGGGTCTAAGCGACAACGCGTCGCTTTAACAAACTTAAGGTTATGCTTTCCTGAAAAAGATGAAGCAGAGCTACAACGTATATTAAAAGCTAACTTTGAGAATACAGGTATCGCTTTACTTGAAACAGGCATGGGCTGGTGGTGGCCTGACTGGCGTGTTAAACGCAAAATGACTATCAAAGGCCTTCATCATTTAGAAAAAGCAAAAAAAGAAGGCAAAGGTGTTTTATTACTTGCCATGCATTACCTTAGTGTTGAAATGAATGCCCGTGGTGTTGGTTATGGCCACCCTATGGTTGTTTTCTATCGACCACATAACAACCAGTTAATGGAATATTTTCAATTTAGGGGCCGAGGTCGCTCTAACAAGTACATGTTAGGTAAGCGAGATGTAAAAGGGTTAATTAAAGCCTTGCACGATGGCGAAGTATGTATTTACTTACCAGATCAAGATTATGGTAGAAACCGCAGTGTTTTTGTTCCATTTTTTGGTGTAAAAGAAGCAGCATCAACAACAGGTACCCTTATTTTTGCTCGACAAAAAAATGTTGAAACCATGATGATTTTGCCTATTAGAAATGATGATGGTAGCGGCTACACCCTTGAAATTTTACCGCCATTTGAAAACTTCCCTACCAATGACGATATTGCGGATGTAACTCGTGTAAACCAAGAATTAGAAAAAGCAATTTCCGTTAAACCTGAACAATATATGTGGTTACATAGACGTTTTAAAACCAGACCTAACCCAGAAGACCCTTCATTATATAAATAATATTCGAGCTATGTAGATAAATACTCTGCCAAAATTTGTATAAATAAACTTCTTTGCGTAAAGTTATAACTATTATAACGATTTAAGGTGTTGATTAAGTAATGAACTTTTGGCTACGTAATTTTATTCTCGCAATAATATTGTCAGGATTAGCGTGGGCATTTTTTGCCAATCAAGACTTTCTATTGTCACTTGATGGCTCCCTTGGACAGGCGGAAGTAGAGGAAAAGCCTAGCGTCATTGATACTCCGCCTAAAGAAGCTTATCAAGCAGTTAGCACCAGTAAACCTAAAGTTGCCACTCCAAGTACCACTAACAAGGCTGCTATTGGTTTATCTAAATTTTACGCTAATCTACATGGCGATGATATTGACGGCGATGGTCCCAAAATAAAAAACAATATTGTTTATTTACCTGAGCCTAAAGGTGATTTGGAAAAAATCCTGCAAGCACGAGAAATGATTGTACGCCCCTATAAAAAGAATTGGCATGGCAGCATAGAATCTCGCCCTTTCAGAAAAGGTCAAGCGCTGAATATCAAGCTTTCTGAGTATGCTGATAAAGGTGGTGTAGAGCTCATTTGGTGGTTAAACCGTGATTTTATCGTAAAAGACCCGTTTCGCATTGAAAAAGATCTACTTTCTACGGCTTACCAAATTGGCAAAGCTATTGAAGGTCACTTTGAAGAAGGACTAGCAATTTACTTTTGCAATCGTCAACGCGCTATCGTTGTTATCGAAGATGAAGAAAATATTTTCCTCGATGAAGAGTGCATACTTCAAGGTACCGACAAACTATATTAACCTCAACTCGGTTTAAGAAATTAGCTAGCTTTTTGAAGTGTATGTAAATTTATATTTATTCTAGCTTGGCTAATTTTCTTAATACAAGGCAAATTAGTGCGCCAATAGCTAGTCTATTGCAAACTAATTTAACGCTGTAGTAAGAAAATAGACTGCTAGGAAGCAAGTTATTATCCCGAGGTCAGGTTATATTAATTCAATCTATTGCTAGCAATTAGAGCATAAATATTTTCAGCTACTGCAAGTACTTATGCCATAGAGACTCTATTACTTTTTGTTGCTCAAAACCTGATTTTGCAAGCTTTTGCTCTGCATTTTGCATACTTGCTTGATGTCCTAATGCGCGCAAGTTTTGATATGTCTCTCCTAATATTGCACTTTCCTGTGTTGTTAAAATTGACTGCTCTGCTAGCTGCTTAAAAATACCTATATTATCAGCATTTTGACTGATGGATTGGTACTGAGCACAGTAAGCTAATACCAAATACTGGGCTAGAAACTCAATATCAACTAAACCACCCACACCTTGTTTGATATCAAGCAAGTCATGTGTTGATTTATCAAGATGCGAACGCATTTTTTCGCGCATTTCTTTCACGTCTTCTTTGAGTTGTTCTAAGTCTCTTTCTTTTGATAAAACATCATGACGAATGTTAGCAAACTCTTCGCATATTAAAGTGTTACCATAGATCATTCTCGCTCGCACAAGCGCTTGATGCTCCCAAGTCCAAGCATCCTCATGTTGATATTGTGCAAACGTATTAAGGTGAACAACCAACACGCCAGAATTACCTGAAGGTCTCAAGCGCATATCTAATTCGTACAAAATACCACTACTCATGCGCGTATTAAAAATATGCATCATACGTTGAGCTAACTTCATATAAAACTGACTCGCAGATACCGACTTTTCACCTGTGGTCATTTCATCACGTTCACTTTGGTGAACAAAGACTAAGTCCAAATCAGAGCTATAACCCAACTCACTTCCACCCGTCTTACCATAAGCAATAACACCAAAGTTATTATGGTGCGTTACACTCTGAGCATCAGCACAAGAGCTAGGCACGCCAAAACGCTGTGCAACTTGCTGCCAAGCAAGACTTATCACTTCATCGACAATCGCCTCTGCTAGTGAAGTAAGGTGTTGGCTGACTTGATTAACAGAAAGCACATTAGCAATATCAGCAGCTGCAATTCGTAATTGTTGTGATTGCTTAAATTGCCTTAGTGCTTCCATTTGCGCTTCTAAATCCTCTTCTGGAATACGCAACATCCGTTCGCGCAATTCTAAAGCGTATGCACTCAACTGTGGTGGGTTATGTAATAACTTAGGATCAATTAATTCATCTAATAAAATAGGGTACTTTGCAATATAGTCAGTCACCCAACTACTCGCCTGACATAAATGAATCAGTTGCTTTAAAGCACCTTCATTTTCAAACAATAACTCTAAGTATGCAGTACGAGTGATAATCTTATTAAATACATGCAACACTCGCTCAAGTACTACTTCACTTTGTGTCTTATCTTGAATATGACAAATGAGCATAGGGATCAGTTTTTCAAGAACTTGCCTACCTCGATTACCTAAACTTCTTTTCTCTGTCTCAGCTCTAAAATCACTGAGTAGTGACCAAACTTTATCGCTACGCCAAGGCTTATTTTCTTGTTCTAACCAAGCAATTGATTCTTCATCACTCCAGCGACTTAACCATAAGGTAGTCCAGTGCTCATCCTGTGCCTGATGATTCGGGCTTTCAATTCCAATAAGTAAATCAAATTCTTGATGAACCGCATCCATATGCTCTTGTAAGATAATTAAAAATTCTGTCCAATTTGCAATATTTAATATCGATAAAATTCGTTGCTGGTTAATATCATCATCAGGTAAGGTTTGGGTTTGTTTATCGTCTAGGGCTTGAATAATATTTTCAACACGTCTTAGAAAGCGATAAGCACCTTCAAGCACAATTCTGCTCGAGGCGTTAATTTCACCTACATCAACCAATAAAGGCAACACAGTAAGTAATCGCCTTTGCTGTAAGGATTTATCTCTACCACCACGTATCAATTGAAAAACTTGAACAATAAACTCTATTTCACGAATTCCGCCTGCACCTAGCTTGATATTATTAACCAGTTGCTTACGTCGAACTTCTTGTGAAATCATCATTTTCATACGACGTAAACTATCTATCACACTAAAATCAATATAACGACGATATACAAAGGGACGCAACATAGTAGATAAGGTGTCATGATAAGGACTGTCACCGACTAAACGAGCTTTTAGCATGGCATAACGTTCCCAATCTCTGCCCTGCTCTTGATAGTAATCTTCCATGGCATTGAACGTTAGAACGAGTGGGCCACTGTCTCCAAAGGGTCTTAAGCGCATATCCACTCGATAAACAAAACCATCAGCGGTCACTTGATGTAAAGAACTAATGAGCTTTTGTGCAAGTCGAGTGAAAAATTGCTGATTATCTAAAGCTCTACGGCAATTAATGGTTTCACCACTTTCAGGATAAGTAAAAATCAAGTCAATATCTGATGAGAAATTTAGCTCTTTGCCGCCTAGTTTTCCCATACCATAAACGAGTAATACTTGTGTTTCACCCTGTGCATTTACTGGTGTTCCCCACTTATTTTGGCAAAAAATTGTTAGCCAATTCAAACTGGCTAAAATCAATTCATCAGCTAATGAAGATAAACAAGCAAGTGACAAATCTAATTCAACATCAAGTACCATATCAGCTATCGCGATTGCTACCATCTGCTGTAAACGAAAACGCCTTAACAGTCGGTGCAGTTGTGCTTCATCTTGGCAATCATTAAGTAAGTCAGTCAACAATGCTTGATAATTTGGCATAACAAAATCGTCTTTATTATCAAGCAGCCCTTGATTAAATAACGCAAAAACTAAATCTGGTGCTTGTTGAGCACTTTTAAAAACAAAATCACTGAGTGCAATGGCTTGTTTAAATTGTGATAATTGGCTTTGAGATAACTGCTGAGCAATACTTGGGTGTTGTTCAGCAAAGATTTGCCATCTTTTTTCGGATAAATCAGTTAATGAAGCTGGTAACAGTAATGATGAAGATGTGTCAGATGAATTCATGGGCATTCCTATGTCGGCTATAGACATAATATGTCAATGGTGCTATTAATAAGAAAATCAGTAATAATGTGATAACTTAGCATTTTTGAGGAGATAATGGCATAAATGCAGGCCTTTAATAGAGATTTTTTATGTAGGAGTTGGTTGAAACGTTACTTTCAACATGGTGCTGCCTTGATAACAATTATGTTGTTGTCTGCTTGTGGCGACCCAGTAAAAGAGCAAATATCCCAACAACTACCCATCACCGAACAAAGAGTTGCGCAATTAGGTCAAGCTCTTGAGAACGGTGAAATACGTAATGCTAATTTAATTCAGCAATATGCTGATAAAGTATTAGCGTTAAAGCCTAACCTATCTCCTTTGATTGCAGAATTCCAAAAAGATGCTTCAATGCAAGGGCCTATGTATAAAGCCTTGTTAGATAGGGTAAACACGGCAAAAGAACAACCACAAATGTTCGAATCCAGTCAGGCGCTATACAATGAATTGCTTAATATCTATCAAGCCGCAGATCCGGTACTTTACTCTGACGCCCTTAGTGACCCACTGAATGTTCTAGCCGATATGTCAGATGGCGAACTTCCACGTATTAATGCACTATCTAAAGATCAAAGTATGCTTGCCAATAAAGCACAAGACTTTGGTGTAGGTGAGCAATTAATTGGCAATCCAAACTACGGTCAGTGGACAACTGGTAGCAATGGCATGTCTTTTTGGGCTTGGTATGGTATGTACTCCATGATGGGAGACTTGTTTGGTCGACGTACTTATTATAACGATTGGGGAAGATCTCGTAATTACAGCTATTACAACGATTATGGCAGAACGCGCTATAGCTCACCTAGTCAATTAAGAAAGCAAACAAAACTAGATAATAGAGTGAAAAAGTCCTTTGCCAGCAAGGGGCAAAAGTTTACTAGTCCTTACAGTAAAAACCGCAGTGGTTCGTCAAGCTTATCTGGCCAAAGTAAAACAGCTCAAACGAGTGCTAATCGCTTTCGCAGTAATAACATTAAAAAAAGTAATTATGCGAAAAACTCTAGCTCACGTAAGAATTCAAGCTTTCGTAATAGTAATACCAACACGTCTCGCGGCTTTAGCCGAGGCAAGTAAGAATAATAGGATACATGGGACAATTTATGAATACATTTATAGAACTCGTTGGTGTTAATCAGGAGCTACTGACTTATTTAGCTATCGATGTCACTATCGCAATTATTTTATTAGGCGCTATGCGTTTTCTTTCTGGCCTTTCGGCCAAAGTGAATACTACTGAAGAATTGGCACATCACGATAATTTCGCCTTTGGTTTAAGTGTCGCAGGTAGCATTTTAGCTCTAGGTATTGTACTTACAGGGGCAATCACCGGAGAAGCTGCAACTAGTTACCTTATGGAAATTGTTGGGATGTTTGCTTACGGTGCTTATGGCTTAATTCTTATCAAAGTAGGACGTATAGTTCACGATAAGATTGCCTTACAGCATTTAGATAAAACCGCTTTAATTAAAGAGAAAAATTTAACCATAGGTATTATTGATGCAGCAGGTGCAATTGCCACAGCGATAGTCATTAGAGCCGTATTACTCTGGGTGGATGGCTTAAACTTAAGTACCTTTATTGCAATTACTAGTGGTTTTATTGTCGCCCAAGCCGTATTGGTTATCGTAACTCGTATCAGAGAGAATCAATACGCGAAAAATAACCAAGAAGACTGTTTACAAGAAGCATTAAGCAAAGGTCAGATAGCACTTGCTATTCGTTATAGCGGCCAAGTGATCAGTACAGCATTAGCAGTTACTGCAGCAAGTCATTTCTTAATTTATAGCCCTGAAACTTTAGTGATGAATTTATTAGGTTGGTTAGTGATAGGTGTAGTAATGACACTACTCGTTGCCATACTTACAGCCCTAGCTAAGCGCATTGTGTTATGGGGTATCAACTTAGTTGAAGAAGTTGATCAACAGCATAATATTGGTGTTGCCAGCATCGAAATGGCGACTAGTATTGCTATTGCACTAATCTTAACGGCTTTAATGGCCTAGTAACTCTTAGGTTTACTCATACTTAAAAAGTAAGCAAAGCAATTTGCTTACTTTTTTACTTTCTACACAATCATTTTCTTTAATACAGTTTATTTAACAACACTTATGACGAGCAAAAAAAGCTTCTACCTCGACGATACTTTACTCATTTTAACAATGGCAGTGCTTGCGGGCTGTGGTCTTGTTTATGAATACTTACTCTCCCACTACGCAGGTCGAGTACTCGGTGTAATGGAAAGCACTATCTACACTATGATAGGCCTAATGATTGTTTCAATGGGGCTCGGTGCTTTTGCAGCCCGTAAAGTAAAGTGCGCTTTTAATGGCTTTGTTTGGCTAGAATTAATGATTGCCTGTTTAGGCAGTATTTCAATTTTACTCATTGGCGGCTTAATTGCTATCACCCAAATCTTTCCTCATTTAATTGCTGACATGTTTGCCATGCCACCTGATATGTTACCCAAAGGTGGCATCTTTAAACAATTAAATTGGCTAGCGATGAAAACGCCCTATTTGTTTGGTGTATTGCTGGGCTTTTTCATTGGCATGGAAATCCCTCTCATTGCACGTATTCGTGAAGATATTCATCAAAAACACCTCGTTAATAACTTAGGGACTATTTATGGTGCTGACTATGTCGGTGCCGGTATAGGAGCAGCGATTTGGGTATTATTTTTATTAAGCATTGATATCAGTAAGGCGGCAGCCTTAACGGCAAGTTTAAACCTTGTCGCAGGTACTTTTTTTATTATGCGTTATTGGCAAAGGTTATCCTGGAAAAAGACCTTTGTTAGTTTACATATTGCCTTAGCACTTATCATTATCATCATGTTTAATTATGGTAATCAATGGCTAAACCAAATGAATAGCTTATTGTATCTAGATAAAGTCGTTCATACGCAAAAAACTCGATATCAACAACTTACTTTTACTCATCGATATATGGGACTTGAAAACAGCAGCATCATCAATTTTTATTTAAATGGCCGTTTACAGTTTTCATCAATAGATGAGCATATATACCATGACTATCTAGTTGCCCCCGCGTTAGCAGGTTCAGCAAGGCAAGAACATATTTTAATTATTGGTGGTGGTGACGGCTTAGCCTTACGAGATATTTTAACTTATGATCCTAAGAGCGTTACTTTAGTTGATTTAGATAGTGAGCTTATTGATATTTTCCAAAATCCTCATCAGCATGTTGAAAATGCTTTAGCAGAGAATATTATCAAATTAAATAAAGCAAGCCTTCAAGACAAGCGACTAACCATTAAAAGAGCTGATGCCTTTATCGAAATAAATGAGTTAATTAAAAAAGGGCAAGTGTTCGATAGCATCATCGTTGATTTACCCGATCCAAGTCACCCTGATCTAAATAAACTTTATTCAGTCAATTTTTACGCTAGACTAAATCAATTGCTTTCAGGTGATGGCTTGATTTCAATACAATCAACTAGCCCCTATCATGCTAAAGACACTTTCATCTCTATTGGCAAGACAGTAAAAGCTGCAGGTTTTGCTCATGTTGAACAGTATCATGATAATGTGCCAAGCTTTGGCGAATGGGGCTGGACTATCGCCGCTAAAAATGGGGCTAGCCCATTAGTGAGATTACAAAAGCTTACTCAGCTTAATGAAGAGCATAAATGGCTAAACCTTGAAACATTGAAAGCAGCTTTTATCTTTCCGAGAGGATTTTATAAAAACATCGATGAAATTAAAGAAAATACTTTAGGCAGTCATACTATCTATCAATTACATCAAAATGCATGGAAAGATCAACAAGGCTTAAATGAATAATAAATAACAGAAAAAATCGACAGCAAGTTTTAATAACAAATTAATTTAAAATAATCACAATTGAGCGCTTGACATAATATGTCAGAGTGTTAAATTTAACCAAGACGACATAATATGTCATCGATACTTACTCATTCAATTGAATCAATTTTTATGGGTAAGTTTATTTACAATAAGGATAGGAAATACATGAATATTCATACTATAGCCGATCATTTAAACAGTTTGGCAGATAATTCAGACACAGGGATGAGCTTTGATTGTCAACCAATCTCAGGCGAAGTTGATGTACTGCAAATTAGTATTATTGGCCGTGAAGAAATCCCAGTATTTGTATCGGTTACTGAAGATCAAATTCTATGCATTAGCTACTTATGGGGAGTTGATGAAGTTAAAAGCGACTCTATTGCAGCTATGCATGAAAGCATGTTGGAAATGAACATTCCGATGCCTTTATCATCTTTCTCAAAAATTGGTGATAAATACGTTATTTTTGGCGCACTATCAATCAACTCAAGCTATTCAGATGTTGAACATGAACTAGCGGTGCTAAGTAACAATGCCCTTGAAGTTATTGATGATATGAGTGATTACTTAAACTAAATAGCATAAGCCTCTAGTTTTGGTTAACTTATTTGGAGAAAAAGATGAGTATATTTAAAAAGATTATGACAGCGGTTCGTGGTGGTGCTTCTGAAGCTGGTGAAGCGATTATTGACGCAAATGCTACCCGTATTTTTGAGCAAGAAATTCGTGATGCAGAAAATCACTTAACAAAAGCAAAGCGTGATTTAACAGGTGTTGTTGCTGAACAAATGGCAGCTCAACGTGACGTTGAACGTTTAAACCGTGAAATTGCTGAACATGAAGGTTATGCTGGACAAGCGCTAGAGAAAGGCGATGAAGCATTAGCTTTAGCTGTAGCTGAAAAAATTGCTACTTTAGAAAGCGAACTAGCAACACAACAGCAAGCATTAGCTAGTTATACTGGCAATGCCGATAGACTTAAAGAATTAGTTAAGAAGAGTGAACGTCAAGTAGCCGAGCATAAGCGTCAACTTTCAATGGTAAAGACTACTGAAAGTGTACAAAAAGCAACGTCTGCAATTACTGATAACTTTTCTTCTAGTAACTCAAAGTTACTGAGTGCGAAAGATTCTTTAGAACGTATTAAAGCAAAACAGCAAAAGTTTGATGATAAAATGAAAGCCGCTGAAATGCTTGAATCAGAAGATTCTGATGTGTCACTTGCAGCACAATTAAAAGCAGCAGGTATTGGCGCTCAAGATAGCAGTGCAAATTCTGTGCTTGACCGCATTAAAGCCAAACAAAAATAATTAATTATTTTTGTAAAAATAAACGAGCTAGGTAACTAGCTCGTTTTGTTGTATTCGATGTCTTAATAAAGGTTGAATAATGAGCTTTCTGAATAAACTATTTAATAAAGAAAAGAAGAGTGAGCGAAAACTAACTCAAGTTAATCAATTACTCCTTGGTGATATCATAGTGTTAACTGACAGCTTTGCGCTGCCTGAGACATTACGTGGACAACAGTTCCAAGTAAAAGCCATTAATAGTTATGAATTCGAGCATACAGTGCAAACTGAATGGCAATTACTTGGCACCAATAGCGTAGAAATATTTCTCTCTCTAGACGTTGAAGATACCACTGAATTAAAGTTCTCAATAAAAATATCCCACGAAGACGTAGAAACCTTATTTGATTTAGATAGCTTCTCAGAAATCTTTGATGAGCCAGGGCAAGCCTTTTTAGACAGAAAAGTCGACAACGCACTTACTAGCCATTGGTCTAGTGAACAATATCAGCAAAGTACTTTTGCAAAAGTTGGTTACTTTCATCGCAAAGATCACCGTAGCGAGAATCTATCATCCTATGAAGGCAAAGACAGTGGTGAACAGTTTGAGCAGTATGTTTTATATAACAAAGATCAAAGCAAAGGTATCGATATTGAAGTGTGGGATGATGGCGATACTGAAGTCTGTTTAACGTTATTTAGACCATTAACTGATATAATTGATATGTACCCTGCCAGTTAATGTGTTAATAAGTGGCGAGCTAATATTCGCCTTTTTCAACCTGAGAAAACACCATGAGTAGAAAAATACCTGATAAGTGGCAATCATCAGTTAAAGCAATGAAAGCTGTGCAAGTTGCTTTTGATATGGATGAAAAAATCCAGCTATCAATTCGAAAGCAAGCTCTAGAAGCGGGGTTGAGCCCATCAGATCAAATACGTGATATTCTAGGTCTGCCTATAAATAAACGTCCTAAACGTCCACGCTTGACTGTTAGTCTTGCTGCCAGTGATTATGAAATTCTTGCTGAGAAATATGGCTTAGAAATTGACCAACAGCTTGAAATTAAAAAGAAGCTCATGGATGACTTAATTAGCTATGTCTCAAATGAAAGCTCAGAGTAAATTATCCCTTTGAGCTATTTTATTAGCTAAGAATCTTTTTTATGCATCAATGCGTTTTTATGCCATAATTGAATCGGTTACAAATAAATAACAACATTAGGGATATCATTATGTTAATGAAAAAAATTGCAATTGTTGCCTTTGCCGCAGCAGTAACAGGTTGTTCTAATACCAGCGCATTAGAAGAGAATATTTCGACATTAACCAATAAGGTTGATGCTTTATCAACGCAAGTAGCTAATTTAGAAGCACAGCAAAAAGCGATCAGTAAAGATGCAAAAGCTGCCAAAGATGCTGCAGAGCAAGCGCTAAACGATGCTAAAAAAGCAAATGATAGAATTGATAACGTCGTTTCTTCATATAAAAAATAGTATTTAGTTTGCTAAATACCCAAAAAAAGCACTCATTGAGTGCTTTTTTTGGGCTTAATGTTAAAAGTGCTAGTAAACCTCAACTCGGGATAACAACTTGCTTTCTAGCAATCTATTTTCCTTACTACAGCGTTAAATTAGTTTGCAATGGACTAGCTATTGGCGCACTAATTTTCCTTGTATTAAGAAATATCGCCAAGCTAGAATAATGATAAATATAAATTTATATATAATTTAAATCGCTAGCTAAATTCTTACCCCGAGTTGAGGCTAGTAAGTTTTACCTTCATCTTGTTCACCTTCCTCTAACTCAATAACCAAGCCTGTCGGTTTTTCAATAACCGGCACAAGCTGATGCCAATAATTTCTGTTCGAACCAACAAAACGTTGCACTGCATTGGCCAGTTTAATTGTCTGCTTCCCTGGTTCTTCTGTTAGCGGCTCATGGATTTCAATTAACTGCCTTTGACCATTTTCATAAGACATTTTGATCGGTTGATCGATGATTCTTACTCTTGTTTGCAAAGCGACATTATCATAGAGCCATTTTATATCATCATCATACATCCGAATGCAGCCAGAGCTTGCTCTCATACCAATACCAAAACGTTTATTGGTACCATGAATTAAGTATTCACTGGTACCTAACCTTAAGGCATACTTTCCAAAGGGGTTGTTTGCTCCTGGTGGTACTTCATTAGCTAACACTACCCCTTTTTCTTTTAAATACCGCTCTTTCATAGCTTTGGTAGGTCGCCAAACTGGGTCTTTTCTCTTCTCGCTGATATAACTTGTTGCTTTAGGGGTTGCAAGTCCTTGTCGACCTATTCCAACAGGAAATACATGTACTTTGTTCTTATCAGGTTCAAAATAATAAAGCCTTAACTCAGGCAAATTAACCACAATACCTTCTTGTTTAATAAAGGGTAATAACATAGCTGAAGGAATAACAACTCGCGTGCCAACCTCAGGTAAAAAGGGATCAATACTTGGGTTTGCTGCAAGCAAGGCTAAAAAACCAACATTATATTGCTCTGCTATTTTTTGAAAGAAATCACCTTGTTCAACTTGATGGTACTGTATCTGACCAATTAACCGTTGCTTTCCTTCAGGAATATCATACTCAGCCGCCAATACATTACATGCTAAAAGCAGGCTTACTGTATTGATAATGACAAAGGTAGCAAAAAACTCTTTCATTAATTTCATATTCATTTACCCTTGCCAATATGGAGTAATCGACAAAGCATTATCTTTAGATTGCTCTATTGCCTCTAACAAATTGTCAACTTTAGCATTTAACCAATTTGCTAACTTTTCTTGTTTTATGGGTAACATATCTAACTGTTGTTGTAATAAATATAAGGTTTGTAACTCGCTAATGCCTTGTTTTATGTCTAACCAAGCTACACGGTAAACCTTCTGCTTTTCAGATAACAGTGAATTATTTTCTTCCTTGTTAAATAACGAAATAAACCAGCTACCCGTTAACAAGCTTCTAATCAACAATGGATATAATGCTAAATAATCTTTGCTTGTTAATGCATTATTATCGCTAAAATTAGCAATTTCTGTTTTTAAGTCATTAAGTGCTTTAGCTAATCCATGCTCTGCAAAGTTTGCGAGTTTAATAGCAGAAGCATCTTGGTTTGATTCTTCTGAGTGTGTGATGGCTTTTTTCTCTATTAATACATTAAGTAATGACAACTGAAGTTGGTTAATACGCTCACTGGTAAGTAAAACTAACATTTGCTCAATATTAGGGTAGCGTCTCTGCTCTAACTTTAATTTTTCAATTAAGGCTTCACTATGAGCAATTTTTTTACGGTAAACTCCTGATTTGGTGGTGAGTTCTTGTAAATGCAGCGCATTATCAACCCAATGTGTTACTCGGCTAAAGTAAGTTAACTCATCTCTGATCTTTATTAATTCTGGTGATAAATATTTATCAAAAAGCCAGAAACCTTGCCGTAATAAAACAAATAGTTCGTTTAATTTACTTAACACATTTAAAGAAGGCTGTTCGACATAAGCATCTATTTGCTGCTGAATTTTTTCCAAGGAAAATTCAACACCATGGTAAAAAGCAGTAGAAATTGTCTTCACTTGTTTCATGGGCATAATTTCTAATGCTTCGTGATGTTGTTTATCACTTTTTAACAAGACTTTTTTCGCTGCTTTGGTTGCAAGACCCATCGAAGACTCTTGCTCTTCATACTTAGCCGCCAGCTGATAACCACGTGCGGCTTTGCTTAACCGACCAGAGCGCATTGATACTTTACTCATTAACAGCTTGGCAAATCCAAACAAAGCTTGTGTTTCACCTTGCTGAAGCTCAAGCTCTAATTCATGGATAATTTCAACGTCATTAAAACCATCACAATTAATTTCACCTTGATCATAGGCTAAGTCAATAACAGCCTCTTGATAGGTTATTAACCAGGTAATACGAGTAAAGTGCGTATTAAACATACTCACGATACTATTTTGTAACACATCTACATTAGCACCGTCAGGCCAAATTTCTTGAGGAAAAAGTGAAAGATTGACCTGTTCATCAGCTATATCAACATTATATTCAGGTCTTTTATGTAAACCACCTACCACTTGACCAGAGGTTTTTATGGTTTGTTCATATTGGCAATGATTGTCACCTAATTGGATTCCTCTGACACGCAAACCAATATCCATTTTACGCAAAGCTAAATCAGGTGTATCAATGTAACGATTGGTCAAATATTTTTTTTGCTGAGTGTAGCTAATATTGTTATCTGACAATAACTTAGAAATTACATCAGCAACGTCTTGGCTGTGCTCTTCATGCTGATCATCAAACAATAAATACTTTAGTTCTATTTCTGTGCTCATTTTGCTTTTAAAAGTAAGTTATCACAACTACAGCATACCTTGTGATAAAGAAGATACCAAGCGAATCATTTAACTTGCCAACTAAGCTACAAACACATAATATCTTGTCTTTAATGGTTTATTTTAATACTTGGTAGTTTCATGAAAAACGTTGTTAGAGTTCTTGCGTGTCTTTTTATCTCACTTTCATCAACTATGTTTGTACATGCTGAAGAGCTTGAGTCCGCACCAGAAATCCAATCAGGCTTTATTTCTGATGACTTAACAATTTTCATGCATGCTGGCCCAGGTACTAACTATCGTATTTTAGGCACTATAACTGCAGGTACTCAAATTCAAATAACGGGTAATAGTGATAAAGGCTATAGTGAAATTATTGATGATAAAAATAGAACCACATGGGTAGAATCAAAGTATATTACTGATAAACCAGGGTTAAGGTTTACCGTGACTGAGTTGAATAACAAAATTGCTACAAACCAAGAGTTCTCAAGTCAACTAGATGGTGAAGTAAATGCGCTTAAAGCAACAATTGTAGATTTAGAAACACAAAATGCAACTTTAACTAAAGAAACTGCTCAATTAGAAAGAACACTCAACAACACTCAAAGTAAACTAAAAGATCAAGATACCAATATTAAAAAGCAATGGTTCTATATGGGCGCCGCCGTTTTAGGTGTTGGTTTATTACTTGGTTTAATTCTCCCTAAATTCTTTGGCCGCCGTAGAAGCTCTCTAGATAGCTGGCAATAATACTTCTACGCTACTAAAGCACAATTAAAGCGTAACCAACAATGAAAATATTAGTCATCCCCAACAGAGGTCGTTCCGTTAATGCTGTGCGACCTGAAGCTGAGTGCTACATCAGTTTAGCGAAAGCCGGCCATGAGTTAACGTTATTTACTTGCAAAGAAAATGCTTATTACGATAAATACCAAGCTGCAGGGCTAACTATCATAGAGCTCGCGTCACTTAAAAAGCACAGTTTTTCCGTTATAAAACAAATTCACCAATATATTAAGCAACATAAAATAGACATAGTCTATGCCACAGAATCAAGTGGCATCCCAAATGCGGCCTTTGCCTGTATAGGCACAAAAGCTAAGATGATTGCCTACCGTGGCACAATGGGCGGTATGTATAAAACAGATCCAAGTAACTATTTATGTACCCTTCACCCGAGAATTGATGGCTATATCTGCTTGTCAGATGCGGTAAAAACCAATGTTGTAACAAAAGTTAGAAAAGCAATCTTGCCCTATGTAACAACCATTTATAAGGGGCATGATCTCACTTGGTATGATAAGCCAGCAGGTACCTTAACAGAATTTGGTATCAATGATGATGACTTCACTGTGTTATGTGTTGGCAGTGCTCGAGACTATAAAGGCATGCAATATATGATTGAAGCCACAAGTTATTTAAAAGATTTAAATCATTTCAAACTACTTTTAGTCGGTGATGGTTTTAACTGCGATCCTTTTCAGAGTCAAATTGAAGCAACTGGCATGAGCCAACATATAATACAACCAGGCTTTAGAAATGATGTTCCTCAATTAGCTGGAGCCTGTCAGGTATTAGTGCTCCCTTCCATAAGAGAAGGTCTATCAAGAGCAATCTTAGAGTCATTATCATACGGCACACCGGTTATTACCTCTAATTGTGGCGGCCCAACTGAAGTAATAACTGATGATAAAAATGGTTATATCGTGCCTTTAAGAGATGGTAAAGCTATAGCTGATAAAATTCGCTATTTGTATAACTCTCCTGAAACACTAGAGCGACTCAACGAAAATGCAGTGAAGACAATTCAAACAAAAATGTCTCACCAAAAAACTGTTGATGATATGCAAAGCTTTTTTCAAAGCATGATAAAATAAGTCTAAACCGACTGCTTAAATACATTGAACTCTTTACCGATGAAAAATTACTTATTTTATTTATCAGAAAACTACTCATTTAAAATTCTTCGCCCACTGCAAGCTGAAATATTAAAGCGTGGTGATCAGGTTAAATGGTTTGTTGAAGGCAACAATGTCAATACTCACTATTTTAAAGACAATGAAGAAACGTTGAATAGTGTTGAAGAGGTCAAAGCTTATAACCCAGTTGCCGTATTTTTACCGGGCAACCTTGCACCAGCTTTTATTCCAGGAATAAAAATATCACTATTTCATGGCTTTATAGGCGGTAAACAACGTCAAAAAGACGGTGAAAACTACTTCTTTATTATTCGCGATTGTTTCGATCTTTACTGTACGCATGGACCAAGTTCAACTACTCATTTTAAAAAGCTTGCCAAAAAGCATAAATATTTTGATGTCGTTGAAACAGGCTTTTGCCAAATGGACCCTTACTATAATGAAGCATTAAAATCAGGCAGTGAAATAACAGAAAAAATAACTGGCAAACCCATCGTGTTGTTTAGTTCTACTTTTTCACCTCGTATTACTCAAGCACCTGCTTTATTGAAAACAATAGAAAGGCTTTCTAAAGATAGTCCTTGGCAGTGGTGGGTCACTTTTCATCCCAAAATGGCTCAAAATATTGTAGATGACTACAAGGCCATTCAGCATGAAAATTTAACCTTTATTGAAACAGATAATTTAATCCCTTATATGGAAAAAGCCGACATCATGTTGGCTGACTTCTCTTCTATGATCACCGACTTTATCTTATTAAATAAACCTGTAGTTACTTTCAGAAACCCTGACGGTCTAGAACATCTAATTAACGTTGATGATGAAAATGAAATTGAGTCTGCAATTAGCGAAGCATTAACACACCCCAAAGCTTTAATGGAGAAAATAACTCAATTTAGTCAAGTTACACACCCTTATAATGATGGCAAATCGAGTGCTCGCGTGATAGACGCCGTAGAAGACAAATTAAATACGCCTAATACACACCGTAAGCCGCTTAATTTACTGCGCAACTTAAAATTGAGAAAGAAACTTAAATACTGGGGCTTTTAACAGAAGTTACATTTTTTATACGTTTCTAAGGTGATTTTTCGAGCATCACATTTGAAAATCCGTATAATAGTTTTTTTTAATTTTCTTAACTATTCATCTACTGCTCTGGCTAGCATTAATGCAAGTTTATAATTTTCATGATTAAACATATTTCCTTTTCTACTGTCTTGGTTTCTTTAAGCTTAATGTGCATTACCACTGTAAAAGCCGAGCCATGGATTGATACCTCAGACATTTACTTAAAAGCCAATATTCAACTTCTTGCTGACGCTGGCTTTATCACCACGCCTACAACGACTTACCCGTTAATGTGGCACGACATTAATCGAGATATAAAGTCTTTGCATGCTGCAGCGTTAACGAAGCAACAACAAAATGCTTTTTACTACATCAAGCATCAATTTAAGTTAGCTAAACGTAATCAAGTCAGAATTAAAGGCCAAGTGGGTGTTGAAGACACTCGTTTTACTAGCTTTGGTGATAGTTTCAGAGAAACCAATAGCTTACAAATACAAACATCAACCATGATAGGCAACATTGCGAGTAATGTATCTTTTAGTTATTACCCTGATGCTGAAAATAAAAGTGATAAAAAGCGCTGGGATAATAGCTACCTTGCCGCTTTTTTAGGTAACTGGGTGGTTTCTGTCGGCAAGCAAGATCGCTGGTTCGGTCCAACATGGGATACCAGCTTAAGCTTAACAAATAATGCCAGACCTATAACTGCCCTTGCATTAACAAGAAAATCAGCAGAGCCAATCACCGTCCCCTTTACCGAACATCAAATGCCATGGACTGTCACAACGTTTATGGGAAAAATGGATGATACTAGAGTAGTAAAAGATACATTGTTATGGGGCTTTCGCTTTAATTTTAAACCTCTTAAAAACTTAGAATTCGGTATTACTCGAATCGCTCAATGGGGGGGAGAAGGCAGACCTCAGGATCTAAAAACTTTTTGGAATGTGCTAATAGGTAAAGATAATTGTGGTGCCGGTGGATTAGATTGCTCAGGTAATAATGAACCAGGAAATCAACAAGCAGGTTGGGATATGCGCTACTCTTTCAACCTATTTGATACTCAAATGGGACTCTATGGGCAATACTATGCTGAAGATGGCGCCAACGAAGGTGGCTTAAAAATGGTCACTAAGGCTGAAGTTCAAGGGGGCTTTGATATGCATATAGACATATTTTCAAACCCTAGTACTGTATTCTTAGAAATTACCGATAGTTATGGAGATTGTAATACCGGAGCAGGTATCGGAAACTGTTACTATGAACATCATATCTACAAAACAGGCATGCGTTTTGAGGGAAGAACCATAGGCAATTTATATGATAACGATGCAAAAAGTATTGTCTTAGGTGCGATATCACAAATAAATACAAATACTCGTTTAACCACAAAATTTCATTATTTAGATCTTAATTACGATAATAGTGATAAAGCTCCTGATGATCCTATCATTGGTAACCCTTTAACTAGTATTGCTGAAGAAATGGTCATGCTATCTAGTAGTGTTCAACACAACTATAAAAATTGGCGCTTTACCCTTGGTGCTGATATCAGCCAATCAACTTTTAAAAATGATCTCGATAAAGAAACTGATATTAATGCTTCATTTACAGTTGAATATAACCTCTAGCGATAGAATATAGCCCTTTACCATAGTGTTAAAACATTAAGTTATTGACAGCTACAAACGAAATGCGCTATTAATATACATCTAAAGTGAATAAAGAAAAATTTTATACAATTTACAGATTTTAAGTTAATAAAATGACCACAATTATTAAGCACATTACCCTTAACCTCCTCCTCGCATTATCAATGCGCGGCTCGGTTAATCATGCTTAATTTTTATATTTACTAAACAAAGCAGAATTTAATAAGAACCCGCGCTAAACACCGCGGGTTTTTTATGTCCGCACGATTAGCACACAATGAAAAGAATTATTGAAATAAAGGACAAAAAGATGAGCACAGCACAAGCAGGCAATGATCAAGTCATTATTTTTGACACCACCTTAAGAGATGGCGAACAAGCATTAAATGCTAGCCTTTCAGTACATGAGAAATTACAAATAGCCCAAGCAATAGAGCGCCTTGGTGTTGATGTGATGGAAGTAGGCTTTCCCGTGTCATCTCCTGGTGATTTTGAATCAGTTCAACAAATTGCTCGTACTATAAAGAATGCTCGCGTATGTGGCTTAGCTCGTGCTATGGAAGCTGATATTGATGCTTGTGCTAACGCATTAAAAGTTGCCGATCAATTTAGAATTCATACCTTTATATCCACATCAGATGTCCATGTTCAGCAGAAACTACGTAAAGATTTTAGTGATGTAGAAGCAATGGCCATTCATGCCGTTAAGTACGCAAGAAAATTTACCGACGATGTTGAGTTCTCATGTGAAGATGCTGGACGTACCCCAATTGACAACTTGTGCCGCATGGTTGAAGGAGCCATTAAAGCCGGTGCTACTACGGTCAATATCCCAGATACCGTTGGCTATACTTTACCATTTGAATTCCAAGGTATTATTAGTAATTTATTTAATCGCGTACCTAATATTGATCAGGCCATTATTTCTGTGCATTGTCACAACGATTTAGGGCTAGCCGTTGCTAACTCAATGGCAGCCGTACAAGCAGGTGCAAGACAAATTGAATGTACCGTTAATGGTATTGGTGAACGAGCAGGTAACTGTTCATTAGAAGAAGTTGCCATGATAATGAAAACTCGCGAATCATTATTAAGGGTAAAAACAAACATTAATCATCAAGAAATTGCCCGTACGTCAAAATTAGTCAGCACTATTTGTAATATGCCAGTACAGTTAAATAAAGCTATCGTCGGTGGTAACGCCTTTAGCCACTCTTCAGGCATTCATCAAGATGGTATGTTAAAAGCGAGCAATACCTATGAAATTATGACACCTGAAAGTGTTGGTATTGCTAAAACTAAATTAAATTTAACTTCTCGCAGTGGGCGTCATGTCATTAAGCACCGTATGGAAAGCTTAGGTTATCAAGAAAGCGATTATAACATTGAACAGTTATATGCTGATTTCTTAGAGCTTGCCGATAAAAAAGGCCAAGTTTTTGATGATGATTTAGAAGCACTATTGTTCAATATTCAGCAGCAAGATCAACAAGATCATTATCAATTAGCCAAGTTAAATGTTCAGTGTGGTGATGGAGAGTTTGCTACTGCAAGTATTAAATTAGTTGCAGGTGAAGAGAGCAACACCATTCATTCTGCTACGGGTAATGGTCCTGTTGATGCGCTTTATCAAGCAATTAAACAAGCTGTCGATGTTGAGTTTGAAGTCAGTGATTATAAAATTTCAAATAAAGGTTCAGGTGAAGATGGCTTAGGACAAGCTGATTTAGTGATCACTTGGCAAGGAAGAAACTTCCATGGATACGGTTTAGCTACCGATGTTATTGAAGCATCAGGTCAAGCACTAATCCATGCATTAAACAGTATTCATAGAGCAATCACAATTGCCGATATTAAGTCTGCCAGACAAGAGCAGCAAGGTTAATTAGGTATTTCACACATGAAATGCCATCAAAGATTTTAAAAATAAAAGGTTATATAAATATCATGTCAAACATAGCAATTTTAGCCGGTGATGGAATCGGCCCTGAAGTTATGGTTGAAGCTAAAAAAGTGCTTGCAACTGTCGCGGAAAAATTTAATTTCGAAATAACAACTCAAGACTATGATGTAGGTGGTGCTGCCATTGATAATCATGGTAACGCTTTACCAGAATCAACAATGGCAGGCTGTATTGCCAGTGACGCCATTCTATTTGGTTCTGTTGGTGGACCTAAATGGGCCAACTTACCACCTACTGAACAACCAGAACGTTGTGCATTATTAGGTTTACGTGGCCACTTTGATTTATTCTGTAATATGCGTCCAGCAACATTACAGCCTGCACTTTCAAGTCTTTCTACCTTGCGTAGTGATATTTCAGAGCAAGGATTTGATGTGTTAGTTATTCGCGAATTAACAGGCGATATATACTTTGGTGAACCCAAAGGTCGCCGTGGTGAAGGCGAAGAAGAAACAGGCTTTGATTCAATGTTCTATTCTCGTCGTGAAGTAAAGCGTATTGCGCATTTAGCTTTTAAATCGGCACAAAAACGTAACAACAAAGTCACTTCTGTTGATAAAGCGAACGTATTGGCAACGAGTCAACTATGGCGCCAAGTCGTTGAAGAAGTTGCTGTTGAATATCCAGAGGTAAGCTATGAGCATTTATACGTAGATAATGCGGCAATGCAATTAGTACGCGATCCAAACCAATTTGATGTCATGCTATGCCCTAACCTGTTTGGCGATATCTTATCGGATATTTGCGCCATGATCACAGGTAGCATGGGATTATTACCTTCAGCCAGCTTAAACGCCGATGGCTTTGGCATGTACGAGCCTGCCGGAGGCAGTGCACCTGATATCGCTGGTAAAGGCATTGCTAACCCTATTGCGCAAATATTATCAGCAGCCTTAATGTTACGTTACAGCTTAAATCAAGGTAATGCCGCAACTGCCATCGAAAAAGCTGTAGCAGCTTCATTAGACCACGGCATTTTAACCGCCGATTTATTACCGAGTGATCAACGATCGCAAGCCAAAACAACAAGCGAAGTTGGTGACTTTATTTGCCAACAAATCATGCAACAACAGGAGGCATAATCATGGCAAATGGCTTAACTATGTATGAAAAACTATGGCAAAACCATTTAGTTGAAGATAAAGCTGGTGAAACGCCACTACTTTATGTTGATAGACATTTGATTCATGAAGTAACCTCTCCACAAGCCTTTGCTAATTTACGTTTTCATAATCGTCCAGTTAGACACCCTGAGCGTACTATTGCCACCATGGATCATAATATTTCAACTCGCTCGATTGAAATTAATGCCGCAGGTGAAGGCGCAGCAAACCAGTTACGCGCATTAGAAAAAAACTGTAAAGAGTTTGGTATTAAACTATTTGGTATGGGTCATAAAAACCAAGGTATTGTTCATGTTATGGGGCCTGAATTAGGGCTAACATTGCCAGGTACTATTATTGTTTGTGGTGACTCACATACGGCAACACACGGCGCATTCGGTGCGTTAGCCTTTGGTATAGGTACCTCAGAAGTTGAACATGTTTTTGCTACGCAAACTTTGCGTCAAAACAAAGCGAAAACAATGAAGATTGAGGTAAAAGGACAAGTTGGTGCTGGTATCAGCGCTAAAGATATTGTACTAGCTATTATTGGTAAAACAGGTAGTGCTGGCGCAACAGGCTATGTTGTTGAATACTGCGGTGAAGCAATTGAAGCACTGAGCATGGAAGAGCGCATGACCGTGTGTAACATGAGTATTGAATTCGGTGCAAAAGCAGGCTTAATCGCACCAGATCAAACCACTTTTGACTACGTTAAAGGCAAAGAGTATGCCCCTAAAGGTGAAGTCTTTGAACAAGCCATTGCCGACTGGAAACAATTAAAATCTGATGATGATGCCGTTTTCGATGAGGTTATCACCCTTGAAGCGAAAGATATTAAAGCACAGGTGACTTGGGGGACAACACCAGGTCAAGTGATAAGCATAGATGGTGTAGTACCTTCGCCTGATGATTTTGCTGACCCTATTGAAAAAGAGTCTTGTGTTAATGCTTTAAATTATATGGATCTATCTGCAGGTACCAAAATTACTGATATTACTGTTAACAAAGTATTTATTGGCTCTTGTACTAACTCCCGTATCGAAGACCTACGTGCTGCAGCAGGTGTAGTGCAATCATTTGTTGAAAAAGGTCACCAAGTGGTTAGCACTGTAGATGCCATCATAGTACCAGGTTCATATCGAGTAAAAGAGCAAGCTGAAAGTGAAGGCTTAGATAAAATATTCACTGATGCAGGTTTTGAATGGCGCTTACCTGGCTGCTCTATGTGTTTAGGTATGAATGATGATGTACTTGCTGAAGGCGATCGTTGCGCATCAACTAGTAACCGTAACTTTGAAGGTCGTCAAGGTCGTGGTAGTCGGACGCACTTAGTGAGTCCTGAAATGGCTGCGGCAGCGGCATTAACTGGTCACTTTGTTGATTTAAACGCATAAGCATTAGTAGGAAAAAACAATGGAAAAATTTAACAAACACACAGGTTTAGTTGCACCATTAGATATTGCTAATGTCGATACTGATCAAATCATTCCAAAGCAATTTTTACAAAAAACTGAACGTGTTGGCTTTGGCGTACATTTATTTCATGACAGCCGTTATTTAGACAGCGCAGGTAAAGAGCCAAATCCAGAATTTGTGCTTAACAAACCAGAATATCAAGGCGCAAGCATTTTACTCGCTAGAGAAAACTTTGGTTGTGGCTCAAGTCGTGAGCATGCACCTTGGGCACTTGAAGAGTTTGGTTTTAAAGTAATTATCGCACCAAGCTTTGCTGATATATTCTATGGTAACTGCATTAATATAGGCCTTTTACCTATTAAGTTAACTGAGGATGAGATTGAACAGTTATTTCAAAAATCTGCTCAAGGTGAGTTAACCTTAGAGATAGATTTACCCAATAATACGGTCAGTTGTGGCGATATTAGCTTTAGTTTCAGCTTAAGTAAATTTCAACAATATAGCCTTGAAGAAGGTGTGGACAGTGTGGGTTGGACGTTAAACAAGCTTGATATTATTGAAGCATTCGAAGCAAAAATGCCTGCTTGGCAATAGCATAATATCATCACTTAATTGTTGATGTTTAAATTAAAAACCGCATTACGTGTTAATAAGTTAATGCGGTTTTTTATAATTACAAAGCAAAATAAAGCACGTTACCAATTTGTCAGCGCGGGCAAACTAAAAGTCTCACCACGATAAGTCAGAATAACCTTTTGCGGTAAAATGGCTTTTACCTTTAAATCATTAGTGATCATATCACCTTCATAACGATCTCTACCATTAACCGTTACCCAACCTTCGCCATCTGAAGCATAAATATGTTGCTCAAAGTTTAAGCTAGGTACACCATTTTGCACCCAATTAGGCATTTGAGTAATGGGCTTAACCTGTTCATTTGAGGGGATATATTTAGACTCATTGGCTGTACTTTCATCTTCAGTTTCATTTACCGCCTCTTTAAACAACGCCAGTAATTCAGGCGAAACGCCATCAATGTCGTTAAGGGTATCTGCGCTATCACTAAAATCTACTGGCTTGGTTATTTTTTTCTCGCCATTGATAATTAACTGCTCAGCTTGCTTGGCTACCTTATTTGACTCACCACCAAGCGGTGTTGTTGCATCTGCAGTATCATTCACTAAAGGCTCTGATGAATTAGCTTGCTTCAACTCAGTTTGCATAAGCTTCGTTAGCTTTTGCTCAACTTGCGGTTGTGTTTCATTGACTGTGTGACTATTAATCACATTCGATTGAGCCTCTTGCGCTTGACCGGTAATATTCACGTTATCAGTTGATTCAACTGCTAAACTAGCAGCCTCTGCTGTTTCATCGACCTTCGCTTTTACAGCACTTTTATTAACTGCTAGCTCAGTTGGCTCATTATCACCACTAAGGGTCGTATGGCTAACAAGCTGCTGATTTTTAGTAGTATTTCCCCACCAAAATCCAGCTACTAACACTACAAAAAGCATTGATGAAGCTGCTATCGCTTTAAGCCATAATGCACTACCTTCATTTTTTTGTTGATGAAACTCATCTCCAAGCGCCTGCTTAGCCGCTTCAACAATGGTTTTCTTACTTACTAAACTTTCATTTTTATTGTATGCCAACATCAATGCTTGATGACACAACAAGTTAATCAGCCTCGGGATACCTTGAGAGAATTGATGAATTTTGTTGATAGCACCATCACTAAACAAAGAGCGATGACACTGCGCAACCGATAGGCGATGATTTATATATTGTTTTAATTCTTGCTTAGTTAACGGTAGCAAGTGGTAGCGTGCTGTTAACCGTTGGGCTAACTGCCTTAAATCACGTCGTTGCAATAATTGCTGGAGTTCAGGTTGGCCAATTAAAATGACTTGTAGCAATTTCTTAGTATTGGTTTCTAAATTTGTTAATAACCTTAATTGTTCTAATACCTCAGCTTCTAGATGTTGCGCTTCATCAATGATTAACAAAGTGTTGATATCTTGCTCATGATTTTTCAGTAACTTCTCTGAGATCTTATCAGTCAAAGTTTTAGACGTTGCACCAGTTTTTCGGTATTTGATCTTTAATTGATCGCAGATAGTCGCCAGCAGCTCTTGACTCGATAAGGTAGGGTTTAGAATGAATGCCACTTGAGTATTTTCAGGTAACTGCTCCATTAAACAACGACTTACCGTGGTTTTTCCTGTACCCACTTCACCTGTTAATAATGCAAAGCCACCTGTCTCTGCTAAACCATAGGTAAGGTGACCTAATGCTTCACGGTGTCTTTCACTCATGAAAAGGTATTTAGGATCAGGAGAAATGGAAAAAGGTAATTCGCTTAGCGCGAAGAAATTACGATACATAACCAAAGCTAACAATTATTTATAGAAAGGAAGAAACTACCCTGTTGCCGCTAAGATGTCTAATGAAATAATTACTGAAAATCATTGCAATAACTCCAGCATTAAAAATCTTCTATCTTTATAATACCACTTTATCCTGCTGATTCAGTTATTGCTTCTGTCAAATTAATTAATGTCCCTTTTTCTAGAAGATAGACATTTTCTGCCATATTAATCGTTTCTTGTCGGTGGGCAATCATAATTCGTGTCATCGATAGATGCTTAATTTGCTCACTGATCTTAATTTCATTGTCTTTATCTAAATGACTTGTCGCTTCATCCATAAATAGTACACACGGCGTTTGATATAAAGTGCGAGCAAGTAGTATGCGTTGAACTTGACCACCAGATAAATTTGATCCCATATCACCTACTAATGAGTTATAGCCCATGGTCATTTTATTAATATCATCATGTATTGCAGTCAAATGAGCACATTGTTCTATTTTTAAATAATTTGGCTGAGGATCAAAAAAACTAATATTGTCTGCGATAGAGCCAGTTAAGAGAGTATCATCCTGCATAACCGCTGCAATTTTTTTGCGATAATGCTTTAAGCCAATATGAGTAATATCTTTTCCATCGAGTAATACTTTACCTGATGTCGGTTGCAATAACCCCAGCATAATTTTCATCAATGTAGTTTTACCACTGCCTGATGGGCCTGTTATAACAATAGAGCTGCCTACTTTTATCGATAAGCTAACATTATCAAGAATTAATGCTTCATCCTCTGCATAGGCAAAGCAAATATTTTCTAGTGTTAATTGGCCATTAAGTTGAGAGTCACCACTTGAATGAGATGTTGCTTCTCCATCCCTGTTCGCTTCCTGCTTAGTTAACGCGATATCAGCAATACGATCTAAATGTAATCGCATCATCTTAAACTGAATTATTTGCTCAATTAAATTCGCAAAGCGATTGGTTAACTGGCCTTTATAGGCAATGAAGGCCAACACCATGCCAACAGACAAACTATTTGCCATCACCATGGTTGCTGCAAAATAAATAACTAACACATTTTCTAAACCAAATAACAGTTTGTTAAATGAATCAAAGCTAATATTTAATCGTCCTAAGCGAATCTCACTGTTAATCACTTCGGCATAACGATTTTGCCATATACCTTGTCGTTGAGATTCATTACCAAAAAGCTTGATAGTTTGCATACCACGTATATTTTCTAAAAAGTTTGATTGCTCTTTAGCTGAGTTTTGAATTAAATCTTCTGTCGCTTGGTGTAGCGGACGATATAAAGCTAAACGCACTATGGTATATAAAGCAATGGCAGCTAAAACTATCGCCGTAAGTTTTAATGAATATAGGCTCATCATTATCAATACAGTTATCGCCATGATGCCGTCAACTAAAGTTTCAACAAAGCCAGTAGTGATACGCTCTCTAATTTGTGCAAGCGAGCCAAAACGCGAAACAATATCACCAACATGACGGGATTCGAAATAATTCATTGGTAGGCGAAGTAAATGTCTTAGTAAGTTTACCCCCATTTGCATATTCAGCAAGCTAGATAGCCTCAATATTAACCAACTTCGAACTGCATTGGTGATTACTGAAATAATCGCAATAAAGGCAAAGCCAAGTGCTAATACCGTTAATAATGACTCATCATAACTGACTAGAACCTCATCAACTACCCACTGCATATAATAAGGGATTAATAATGCAAACAACTGTAAAACGATGGATAAGCCTATCAATTTTATCAAGCCCGATTTCAGACCCGAAATTGCACTCCAAAGGTGCGAAAATTTCATTTTCGCTTTTTCTTCTTGTACTTCAAACTTTTTAGTTGGCGTTAACTCTAAACAAATACCAGTAAAATGCTGACCAAACTCCTCTGACGTTAAACTACGCTTTCCTACAGCAGGATCATTAATAAAATACTTGGCTGAACGCCCTTTACCAGACACTTTTGTGAGCACCACAAAATGATTCATATCCCAGTGCAAAATACAAGGCGTTTGTAGTTTATGTACTTCATCAATAGGACACTGCAATGCCCGACTTGCCAAACCTAAGCTATCGCCCAACTCAATCAATTGTTGTAAGTTCATGCCTTTGAGGCTTGCTGAAAAGCGCTTACGCATTGCAGGCATGTCCAATTGATGACCATAATAACTTGCCACCATAGCCATAGAGGCTAGGCCGCATTCGGCCATTCCTGATTGTAGAAGAACCGGAATAGTTTTATGTAACTCAAACTCTAATTTACTTGTTAACAAACAAAGATCTCACGCAAAAAATAATTAATCATCCCCGTACAACTTTTCAGGTATCAGCTCACTTGTTAGGCTCTCTGAATTGTTCCACTTTTTTGAAAATAGTCTCTAAACCAATTACACAAAGTAAAGATATTATAACTACAGATATATAGTTCATTCCGCAGCTTTTGAAATATATACCAAATAAAAAAGACAACATTAAAAGTTTAGCCTTGTACATCCACTCCTCCTTTGTGTGAGTTCGATATTTAGCATATCGAACTCAGTAAAACTTTAATTAACACCAGCCTCACCAGCAGCCATCTCAGCAGCTTTTTCGTAAAAATAACCTCCCGCAATAGAGCTAGCAACCCATTGGGCAGCTTTATTAACACTACTTCTAAAAGCAGCATTCGTTCTATAAGCTGTATAAATAGCTCTAGCGCCTACAACGCCTAATATAACAAGACTCCCTACACCACCATTCACTTGCTCAATTTCATTTACGTTTAATTCACGCATTCTGTTATACTCCATATTGTGTCCGACTTTTGTCGGTAGTTGATTGTCATAAGCAATATCGCTTATGACGGTTAATAGGCTGGTTTGATTTCCGCTTAAAGAGTCAAACCAGCCAATTCTCTTAAAATTAGTTTTGACCTCTAGTGCCGCCATATAACCAATCTAAATACTCTCCCACAGTACTAATCCAGCTAGGATAATCCATTCCAAGTGTTATTTCTTTAGTAATTGGCGCTCTATCATCTGTTCCACCATTAACTAAAGAAAGTTCATTTTTATTTAATTCACGCATTTCATTCTCCTTTGTGTTAAAAAACATTAAATAGATTTATTATTTTTTTCATTGATTTGAACGGTAATTAACTAACTCGCCCATGTAAACTATATATCGGCTCTAACAACCACTCTATAAGTGTACGTTGTTCAAGCATAATATCGGCCTCAAATAGCATGCCACTCTTTAAGTTAAATGCTTTACCATAAGCTTGCACTTGTTGTTGATTCAGTTTTGCGCGCAACCTATAAACAGGCTCTTGCAGTGAAACAGGTAACTGAACTTCATTCGGAATGATTAATGTTTGATCAATACGGACAATTTCACTTTTTATAAAACCGAAACGCTGATAGGGAAATGCATCAAACCTTAAACGAGTTTCATTACCCATTTTGACAAAGCCAGCAGATCGTGTTGGCAATAATAACTCAGCAATAAGCTCAGAGCCTTTGGGGATAATATGTAATAAAGGTTTTGATTGCGCTTTGGTTTGAGATAATGTTTCACCTTCTACCACTTGAATTCCAGCAATTGAACCATCATGACTCGCCGTAATAGTATACTGATAATTACTCTGTACTTGTGCTAGCTGTCGTTGAATGTCAGCCTGCTGCCTTTTTAAACTATTTATCCGTAAGGCATATTGCTGTGGTAAGTTGCTAATATTGAATGCAACCGTATTTAATTGATTTTGTTGCTGAAGTAATAACCTTGCAATATTCTGTTTTTCTTGCTTTGCTTCAAGCAAAGCTTGTTGTTGACGTTCCCTTTCAAGGCTAGAGAGAAAGCCATTTTTGTTTAACACATTAAAATCATGCTGTTGTTCTGTCAAAAGCAATAATTTCTCTTCAGCTAGTATCAATTGACTATTTAACGCTGTTTTCTCATTTTCTAATGAAATATGCTGTACTTGTAAGTTAACTAATTCTTGTTTTTGCAATGCTGTATGTTGAATTATCTCATCATCGATCAAATTAGATTGAGCATTTAGTTGCCCAACAAGTTGAGCGCTTAAATCGACACCTTTGGTATTATGTTGCTTTACAATAACGGTTGCTAACGCTTGACCTTTCTTGACTTGTGCACCTTCTCTAACCCAAAGTTTATCAATGGTTCCACCTTGATTAGCAAAGCTTTTAATCACACCTTTATTTGGCATGAGAAAACCACGTACAGTTTCTTTTCGAGAGTATTCAGCATTAAATAGGAAACCCACTATTGCAACAGCGATGGTCACTAAAATAAATACTATTAATTTGATAGAGAGTGGTTGAGCTAAAGTTATAGTGCCCGTTAAACGTTCACTCTGATTTGAGATAGCTTCCTTTCTAAAGAGTGTCAAAATACTTCCTTGTTAATGACTCTGCATGGGTATACTGTATATCATAATATAATTAAAACACCTATAACTTTAGTGGTCAACCAGAAATTAATAAATGTTTTGATTTATATCAATATATTTCTGATAGTTACAAAAGGTGTACTACAGTTTTTAATATTCTGATGTTTGGTCAATTTACCATGTCGGTTATGATATATGGTAAACTAAAATACAAGCAGTACGAAAAGGTGATTCTTTGTTAACAACCGATCCTAATAAACGTAAACGCAATTGTGATACTTCACAACAGCACTTAATACTAAATACTTATTTAGTTGGCGGCGCTGTACGCGATAAATTATTAAACAGACCAGTTAAAGATAAAGATCATTTAGTGGTTGGCGCGACCGTTGATCAAATGCTCGCCCTAGGATTTCAACAGGTCGGTAAAGATTTCCCTGTATTTTTGCATCCTAAATCCAAAGAAGAATATGCCTTAGCGCGTACTGAGCGTAAGCAAGGCCAAGGTTATACCGGCTTTACTTGTTACGCAGCGCCCGATGTGACCATTGAAGAAGATCTCATTAGACGAGATTTGACCGTTAATGCTATGGCGATGGATGAACAAGGCCAGATTATTGATCCTTATCAGGGGCAACAAGATCTTGAAAACCGAATACTTCGTCATGTAAGTGATGCATTTATTGAGGATCCTCTTCGTGTACTCAGAGTTGCTCGTTTTGCGGCAAGGTATCATCAATACGGTTTTACCATTGCCGATGAAACACTTAATTTAATGAGTCAAATTAGTTTAAGTGGCGAACTCAGTACATTAACTGCAGAGCGTGTGTGGCAAGAAATGCATCGCAGCCTAGATGAGGAAAACCCCGAAGTATTCTTTGAGGTATTATTGAAATGTCATGCACTAGAGGCACTTTGGCCTGAACTACATCGCTTATGGGGCGTACCTAACCCTGAGAAATGGCATCCTGAAATTTGCAGTGGTGTGCATACGATGATGGTGCTACAGCAAGCGGTACAGTTAACCACTAAATCAGCTAGCCCAAGCATTAAGCAAAACTCAACGATTATTCGATTTGCCGCACTTTGTCATGACTTAGGTAAAGGGTTAACGCCTAACACCAAATGGCCAAGTCATCATGGTCATGAAAAATCCGGGCTCCCCCTTGTTGAAAGCATATGTAAAAAGCTAAAAATCCCCAACCAATACAAACAACTCGCGTTGAAAGTCTGTGAATATCATTTACATAGTCATAAAGCTTTTGAATTAAAAGCTTCTACACTATTAAAAGTGCTTAATCACCTTGATGTTTGGCGTAAGCCCGAAGAATTTGAGGCCTTTGTTATCGCTTGCAAAGCAGATTTTCTTGGCAGGCTACATTTTGAAAACCGTCCCTACCCTCAAGAGCAGTTTTTATTTGCCGTAATGCAAGCTGCATCATCAGTTACTGCTAAGGAATTTGTTAAGCAAGGACTTGTAGGTGTGGAAATTAAAAACGCTATAGCTAAAGCAAGGCTTAACGCCATTGAAGAGGTACAGCAGAATTTTCACAATGTTGCTACCGACATCGGCTAAGCTCCGTCGTAGCAATTAATTGCGTTTAGTTTACAAACAACAACATCCTTTTTCATGACACTCGTTACACTATTACTAGAGTCAAAGACGGAGGATAGTGCCATGACAATTCCCACAATTACATCAACTACAGGTAGTCAATATTACCCAACCAACACCCGTGAACAACAGTTAATGGAAAACTTCCATAATGCTAACTCCATGGTAAAAGGTAGTAATTTATCCCCTGAGCAAAAGAGCAGTGTGCAAGAAAGTTTTACTGAAAAACATGCAGAACAAGTTGAAAATATTAAATCTAATTATCAAGTTGCTAAGGACATTACCTTAACTCAAGCTTATTATGAGCAACAACAAAAGCTATTAGATATTTACTTACAATCAAGCCATGACGATTCGAAAGACTCTGATAGTTTTAATGCTGTCGGAACCTTAACAGACATGTATTCATTAATGTTGGACTTACATAAGCAAGTGAGAGGCCCCATTGAAGATATGCCATCAATAGGGCGACCGACACTATATAGCATTGAAAATAACTCACCTAACGATAAGCAAATGCGAGTTGATTTGTATAACCAAACATCACAAGAACCTAATGGTAGTTATTTACACTTAAGCGCTTAATGTGATCTTCTCTCAATTGACAAGACATGTTGCTTCAATGACTTAATAACGGCTAATTCAAGTTGTAAGCATTGAGGCAACCAGATCCATAGTGTCAAAGCGACAATATAAGCGATATTCACATCCCAAAGTAGGCCAATCAAGCTCACAAGATAAATTACTAAGCGATTTACATGTAATAAATAGCTTCGTTGTCTTGACGTTGTCATATCGATAAACCTTAACCGCACATTATCATGCAGTAACTTAGTAGTTACTGAAATTAAGAGCATAAATTGCGCCAGCTTTTTGCTCTTAACTTATTCACAATAATGTTTTACCTAAATAGATAATCAAACAATCCCTTTAAGGTATGTTATTCTTAGAGATATAGTGAGTGATAATATTATTCACTTTTCAATCAATTCATGTTGTTTTAGCTGAACACGATTACCTTGTACCTAAGTCAGTCAAAATAAGGTCGGTAAGAAATTACCTCTCCAATATTTTTTGAGCGCCAACGATGAACAGATTTACAGACATAGATGTCAAATTAACAAATAATATCTTAGCGCAAGATAATAACTTCAAAGTACTACTCAATACACTGGCAGATTTAATTTGGTTGAAAGACCCTAATGGTTACTATTTATATTGTAATCATGAGTTTGAGTTATTCTTCGGTGCTAAAGAAAATGAAATTATTGGTAAAACTGATTATGATTTTGTCGATAAAGACCTAGCCAATTTCTTTAGAGAGCACGACATTAATGCACTTAATCGTGACTGTCCTACAGTAAATGAAGAGTGGATATCCTATGCCGGCATTGATAAAAAAGTTTATCTTAAAACAACCAAAGCTCCCATGTATGATACCAGCGGCAAACTTATCGGTATTTTGGGCATAGGACACGATATTACTTGCCTTAAAGAAACAGAAGCCAATTTACGCTTCGCTAATGATCAATTAAGCAAAATTGCTTCAACGGATGGATTAACCAATATTCCTAATCGTCGTGCTTTTGACGAGCATTTATTACAGCAATGGAAATTCTCAAAAAGGGAACAGATCCCATTAGCCCTGTTATTGATTGATGTAGATTTTTTTAAGGAATACAACGATCACTACGGTCATGTTTTAGGTGACAGTTGTCTCAAAAGATTAAGTAAATTACTCGCTAATGGTGGTTATGCGAATCGACCAAATGACTTTCATGCCCGCTTTGGTGGGGAAGAGTTTGCAATCATCCTTAGTGCAACTAATCAATCTGTTGCCCTGGAAATTGCAGAAAAGCTCAGAAATGATGTTTACCAGCTAGGTATTAGTCATCAAGCAACAAAAGTTTGCCACTTACCAGAACAACGATTAACCATAAGTATTGGCGTTGCTGCGCTCGTCCCTCAAGCTTCGAGCGCTGAAGTTGAGCTAATAAAATTTGCTGATAAGGCTTTATACCATGCTAAAGCTCAAGGTAGAAATAGGTCTATCGTTATTGATGTTAATCTAGAAGATTAACTTTCAGTTATCGAACAATCGTTCTAAAGGTTAAGTTGATCCTAGGCTCTGTCACTTTTTTGCTCGGCGGTAATCGATGTAACCAACATTGTTGAGTAACACCTTTCATAACGAGCAAACTCCCCTGTTTTAATGTTAGCGAGACAACCTGCTTATTTTCTTTATGTTTGAAGGAAAATTTACGCTCTGCGCCTAGACTTAGTGAAGCTATTGCCCCTTCTTTTTTAAGGTCTTTTTCACCATCACTGTGCCAAGCCATCCCCTCTTCACCACTATGGTAAAGATTGACTAAACACGAGTTATAGTGCTCCCCTGTTTTTTCTTCAACTAATACTTTCAACAAGAGTAAGTCTTCTGCCCATGGTAACGCCTGCTTGGTTACCTGAGAATAGGTGTATTGAAAAGGATCATCACCAAACCAAGCCACTTTTCGCTTCGTTGAAATCAATTTTCCCATAACAACGGCTTGATCACACTGCCAAGGTAATTGAGTAAAAAGCTGCTCAAATGACTTTTGCGCGTCTAATTGCTCCATTACCTCACCATAGTAATAAACGATGCCATCTTGGGGCAATATATTGATTGGAGAGGTAAGCTCTTGTGAAAATAGGTCCATTCTTTTGGCCAATTAGATCTTCTTGGTATGATTTTACCCTAATATCACACAGATATTCACCTATAAAAAAGCCTAGCAAACGGATGGGAGTTCGTTTGCTAGGCTTTGTACATTAAACGCTTTATTTTGCCGCTAGATTAGCTAACCCAAAAGCTGTTTATTGTTTAATAGCATTCACTTCTGCTTCATCATTATCTAAGGCTAATTTATAACCAAATGATACATGATGGTAACGAGCGCTTGAATAATCATCATGGATTGCAAAACCAAAGTTATAAACTTTACCTGCCTCAATGCTCACATCGCCAGCTTTGTCAGATTTTAGTTTACGCTTAACAATCACAGACCAAGTGCCACCATTAAGTGATGCTTCAACTTCAGCACCTTGACCACCGTGCATACTACGCTCTGCTAGAATTTGGCCATCTTCAACTTTCTTAGTACCCGAGCTATAGCGTACTAAGTCCATATATTGATTACCATCTTGTGCAGCTTTGATTTCATCGTCACCTTTAAGCTTATCCCAGCCACCTAAAGCTTTGCCACGACGACCTTTCAGCTCTAACTTAGTACGAGATTCTTTAACATACTTAGTCACACCAGAATTAAAGTCTAAACGCTTAGCTAAATCGCTGCCTTTTAAAGTGTCCATCTCTGGAGCAAAAGGCATAGTGTTAGCATCCGCATGACACGTTCCCCAACAACCAGCTCTATCAGCGTATTCCGCTTCATCAGTCGCAATCATAAAGGCTAACTTCATTGGGTTTTCTGGGTCCATTTTACCACCATCAACAAATGGTACAGGTGCATGGTCACCATCAGCCCAGCTAAAGCGTAGGTATAAGTTTTCGTCGTCGTGAGTTGCGTCAATAGTTACATCGAATGCACCACGTTTGCCGGGGATCAGATTTGGCTCTAAGTCTTTTTCACTTTCGCCTGAAACAATAAGGTTACCAATATCTGCAATTTCTTCACTGTGACATTCTAAACAGCGATCACCTTTACTAAAGGCACGTTTACCACCGTGGTTGCGACCTAGTATCCACTCAATTGACGCGGTACCTGGGTAGAATACACCAATATCAGTTGAGTTAGCTTTACCCCAATCAACGTTGATATTACTTGCACCTGTTGAAGAAGCAGAGCCTGCACTATCAGCACTCGCACCACCACTTGCACCAGAGCTTGCTAAAGCACTTGCTACAGCTGCTTTAATTTTCTCTTCAACTTTCGCTTTTTCAGCCACTTTGTCAGCTTTAAGCTTAGCTGCTTCAGCTGCTTCTTTTGCTTCGACACGAGCTAAACCATCTTTATATGCTTGAGGCACTTCACGAATAAACTCAGGGTTTGGCGCTTCAATCGATTCTAATTGTTCATCACTTAATTTATGTCTTACATCAGTATGAGCAATACCTTTATGACAATCGATACACGTTTGACCTGTTTCAAAGGCATTTAAATGTTGTTTACGTGCGCGAGGTTTTTGGAATTCAGGATTCATTGATTCAAAGTTATGACAGTTACGACATTCTCTTGAGTCAGTATCTTTCATCGCTTTCCAAACATTTTGCGCTAAATCGAAACGATGTTCTTCAAATTTTTCTTTCGTATCGATTTTTCCGGTCAACCAAAAGAAAACTTCTCTTGATGCTTGAATCTTACGTACAATTTTATGTATCCACGGCCTTGGTACGTGACAATCTGGACAGCCTGCTCTTACACCAGTTCGGTTAGAGTAATGAATAGTAGGCGTATATTCTTGATAAACATTGGCTTCCATTTCATGACAGCCAATACAAAATTCTGTGGTGTTTGTGGCTTCCATTGCGGTGTTAAATCCACCCCAAAACATAATACCCACAACGAAAAAGATAACGGCACCGGCAACGGTAGTACCCAGTACAAGTCTGCGTGACCAGAAGCTAGGTTTTGTAAATGTGTTATTTGCCATAATGAACTCGTGATTGTTAATGTATAAGAATTAACGTGTAATGATTAAAAGTCACTGTGCTAGCTGTCAACCTTGACACATCTAATACCCATTGCTTTAACCAATTTTTTGACACCTTGTCTTAAGAACTTACATTCATCCTAAATGTAAAAGGGGCATGGCATCCGCCATGCCCTTTACTAGCTATAAAAGCCAACTTGAAGTAAGTTGGCTTTAAATACTATAGACTAGGTTTTGTGGTTTATACGGTTATAAACGTTGAACTTACCAGTTGGTGTAGTTAAACCTTTAATACGTGCTTTCTCTTTAAGAGTTTTTGCATCGTATACTACGATTTCACCAGTTGGGTTCTTGTTATCTTTACGGTTCCAAACAGAAACCCAAACCTCAGAACCATCTGCGTTGAATTCCATGTGAAGTGCTGCTTTACCTGGCTCTTCAGTTACGCGGATAGTTTTAACAATTTCACGAGTTTTCTTATCGAAAACTTGTACTGATTGTTGAACTTCTGGCTCTGGATGCTTAAGTTGGTCAGCCCATACGTAGTCTGAAGTTTCGTGAGTACGGATGAATACACCAGCACCGTCAGTTTCAACTTCGTAACAAAGTTTCCAAGCTTGCTCAGGACGATTGATTGGATCATTACCCCAAACAGATACTAAGCCAACACCTAAGTGAGTAGTACCACCAACTGGACCACACTCTTTATCAACCCAGTTAGCACCTGGACCTGGGTGAGGTAAGCTGTCAACTTCAATCATCTTCTCTAACTTAGCGTCTTTAGTATCAACTACAACCATTTTGTTTGATGCGTTAGCAGCGATTTGGAAGTAGCGACCTGAAGGGTCAAAGAAACCATCATGTAAGAATTCAGCTGACTCAATTGCAGTAATTGTTAAGTTGTCTAAGTCAGAGTAGTCAACTTGTAACATTTTACCTGTTTCTTTAACAGCAACGATGAATGCTGATTCATTTGGTGCAGTGTAGATAGCTGCTACACGAGCTTCGTTAATGAATTCACCTTTAGTGTTATAACCACGAGTTGAAACAACTTTAAGTGGGTTTAACGTTTCAGCATCCATGATAACGAAGTGAGCAGGCCAGTAACCACCAGCGATTACGTATTTACCGTCACCTGAAACAGCGATATCACGTGCGTCATATGCCATTTTAGTTTCAGCAACTAACATTTTCTCAGGTTTTTGCCATAAATCGATTTTGTTAACTTTACCGTCACGACCGATTGTGTACCAGAAACGACCAACATCTTTCGCGTGATCTTTCTTGTGATGCTCAGTACCTTTAATTACGTGTACTGCGTAACCAGTATTGATATGAGTAACAATTTTCTTAGTGTCGCCATCAACGATAGCTGCTTTACCTGCATCACGTTCGATAACTACGAAGAAGTTTTTCCAGTTTAAACCGTGTAATGGCTTAGTTGGGTAATCTTTAAGTGCTACATACTCTTTAGTATGAGAACGCATTTGCTCTAAAGACATTTCCGGTGGAACAGGAGGAGTCATTTGGATGAACGTTGCTAAGTTAGCAATTTCTTGTTTGTTGAATAAATCATCAAAGTTGTTCATACCGCCTTCAGTACCTAAAGCGATAATTTTCTCTAAACGCTTTTGGCCTTTTTTAAGCATTGCTTTTGGCTCAAGGTTTTTACCTGTTGCACCCTTACGTAAAACACCATGACAACCTGCACAGCGTTGGAAGTAGTGTAATTGTGCTTTTTCAAAATCAGCTTCAGACAAAGTAGGCTTAGCAGCAGATACTGACATACTCATACCAGTAGCAGCCATACCAATTGCAAGTCCCAGTGCTGAAAGACCATATTTTACTTTTTTCATCGGTTACTCTCCAGATGTTATTTTAAGTGCTTTATACAAGTAAATTAAATTTCAAATTACCTGTTTTTTAATGTTTATATCAGCAGATTTAAGAGTCTTCTTCTAAGTCAGCTGATATAAGCATTAAACGAGACAGAATTGGAAAAGTTACCTAAACTCTAAACAGGAACAAAAAACCAATTTTGTGTAAGTAATTGTAACTATCAATCAAATTTGCTTTTAAGAACCTGATTCAGATCAAGTTTAAAAAAAAATAACCATTAATGACTGAACTATTTGATCAAGGTCAATAAATCAAAGTTTTTAAATTAAAATAATTAACATGCACAGTGTTTAGCGCCATTATTAACGCAATCTTAGATCAATTAACCACAATCTTATTAAGGTCTTGTTTATGAACAATCGCACCAAATCTTTAATTTATGCTGCAGTGATTAGCCTCATCGTGGTCGCTATATTTTTAGGTTTTCTATCTAGCTTAACGAATCCAATCTCTTGGATCCTTATAGCCGTACTTATTATGATCCCGCTGATGAATAAGAAGTCAGAAGGGAAAAATCAAATAGAATGGAAGGAAGAATATAGCGTAGGGATCGCACATATCGATCAAGATCATCAAAAATTGATCACTTTACTCAACCAATTCAGCATTGCTTATGATTACGCCATGAGCGAAACATTTGAAAAAGAAGCCCTTGATGAATTAGTGAGTTATACCAAATACCACTTTGAGCGCGAAGAGAAGTTAATGAGTGACAATGATTACCCTGATTTCGAAGCACATAAAGCGCAGCACGAAAAAATGATCGCTGAAGTCGAAGGCTTTGTTCGCCTGTACCAAGAAAAGGGCCACGATTCTTTAAATGAAATTGTCGATTTCTTAAAAGGTTGGCTTATCAACCACATTAATGGTACTGATAAGCAATATACTGAGCATTTACATCAACGTGGTATCAACTAATAGTTTTGGTATAAAGCCAAATTAAAAAGTAAGTAAATAAAAGGGTTAATATCACATTAGCCCTTTTTTATTGCACGATATATTAATTCACTTATTGGAGCTATTGATCTTTGTCGATATTCTTCAGCAATGGGCTGAGTCTAAAATCCGCTAACTCTGCGTTACCTACACCAATGTAGCTATTTAGGTTGCGTCTAGAACTGGCAACCTATGAAAATAACTAATTCAGATGACTAAACGACATAATTTTGCTTTGATTGAGGCGATTTTCTTATTCAGCTAAATTATTAAACAAAGTTCAACAGTCCCTAGTATTTTCTCTAAGCTTTCAGCCTAATCAAAAAGCAACAAAATATCGATTATGTGATTTATATCAAAAAACCTCAGTGATTAATTCTCAAACCATGATCTTTAACAAAAAATAACAAACAGTGAAATGATAGTATTTTTTCCAAGCAAAAATATGTTTGGAAAATGAAAAATGAGAGCAGCATCACACAAACCGACAATGAAAATGTCCCAGCTTGTCGCAATAACGACTTTAGCTTTGTCACAAGCCATTTTAACTTTGCCTGCTTTTGCCAATGCTACCAATACCAACGAATCATTAACTGCAGAGCGTAAAAAAGCACTAACTCATATTGTTAAGCAAGATTGTGGTTCATGCCATGGCATGACCCTTAAAGGCGGATTAGGTCCGGCCTTATTACCAGAAAACCTTGAAGGTAAAACCGTACCGTTTTTGCAATACACCATTTTACATGGACGTACTAGTACAGCGATGCCTCCATGGAAAAGCCTATTAACAGAAAAAGAAGCTCTTTGGATTGCCGAGCAATTAAAAGAAGGCAAAGTTGCTGATAAATAGCAGTAACTGCTTAGCGTCATTATTAATCAAGGATAAAACATGAAAAAAGCCTTTCTTCAACTAACCAGCACATTCATCCTAGGCAGTGCTTTAACTGCATGTGTTAATACCGCGCAACAAGAAACAACATTGCGTGCAACGGGCGATATGGGCGTGATAATTGAACGTGCTACAGGGCAAGTACAAATTGTTAATCACACCAGTAAAACCATATTAAGTGAGGTAGACGGATTAGGTGACTTATCTCATGCATCCATCGTTTACTCACGCGATCAACGTTATGCCTACGTTTTCGGTCGTGATGGTGGTTTAACTAAAATTGATATTTTAAAAGACAAGATTGATAACCGTGTTATTCAGTCGGGCAACAGCATTGGTGGCGCTATTAGCCAAGATGGTAAGCTTGTTGCAGTGTCTAACTATACCCCCGGTGGCGTTAAAGTGTTTGATAGTGAAACATTAGAAACAGTTGCCATTATCGATAGCACTGTGCTTCAAGGAAAGCCATTAAATAAAGATGGTAGCCAAGTACGTTCAAAAGTAGTTGGCCTTGTTGATGCGCCAAACAATCGCTTCATTTTCAGTTTATTTGATAGTCATGAGATCTGGGTCGCTGATTTCTCAGGTAGAGAAGCTGGCGAAGAAATGAAGTTAACCAAATTCACTGATATTGGTTATTTCCCTTATGATGCCTTAATTAGCCCTGACGGTCGTTATTATATTGCCGGCCTGTTTGGTGAAGACGGTATGGCATTACTTGATCTTTGGCACATGGAAAAAGGTGTCACCCGTATTTTAAAAGATTATGGTAAAGGTGATAAAAAACTACCTGTTTATAAAATGCCACATTTAGAGGGCTGGGCAATGGCAGGCGACTATGCCTTTATGCCAGCTGTTGGTCAGCATAAAGTGCTAGTTGTTAATACGAAGACTTGGCAACAAGTTGCTGAAATTCCAGCTCATAGCCAACCGATTTTTGTTATGGCACAACCTGATAATCGTCAAATTTGGGTAAACTTTGCTTACCCAGACAACAATACAATACAGGTATTTAACACTGAAACCTTCGAACTGGTTAAAACCTTAACACCAGGCCCAGCGGTGTTGCATATGGAATTTACTCCGCGAGGAGAGCATGTATGGATGTCAGTTAGAGACAGTAATGAAATACACGTATATGACACTAAGACTCAGCAATTATTAAAAACAATGCCGTCGAAAAGCCCAAGTGGCATTTTCTTTACTAACCGTGCTCACCATATTGGACTTTAATTATGGCTATACATCAATCTTTACCGCTTGATTTAAAAAGTAACACCTTAATCAGCCAGTTGCAGCAAGACATTATTAATAACTTTCAACGCGGTTTACCACTGTGTGAAAAGCCTTATCAAATGATGGCTGAGAAGCTATCAACTGCAGAGCACAGCTACATTGAAGTACAAATATTTGAAGCCATTCAAGGGCTCGATGAGCTAAACATTATTTCAAGAATAGGCCCTGTATTTGATCACAAAAAAGCAGGAGCCAGCACCCTAGCAGCTATTGCAGTTCCTGAAGAGGAACTGGATAAAGTAGCAGGGATTGTTAATCAATTTGAACAAGTAAATCATAACTATGGTCGCGAGCACGATTACAACTTATGGTTTGTTGTCACAGCAAGTGATCCTGTTGCGTTAAACAACACCATTACTCGTATTGAAGCATTAACGGGTTATTCTGTTTTAGTGCTACCAATGGAAGCGTCTTATCATATTGACTTAGCTTTTAGCATTAATATCACTGACCAGCAAAGTGCTTTAAGAAATAGTAACCACTTAGATACAGAGCAAGCAATTGCAACTCAAACGGGTGTAGAAAAACTAAGTGAAACCCAAAAAAGCCAATTAAGAAATGGCATTGAGAAAGGTTTACCTAAAGTTCTCACACCTTATGCTGTACTTGCAGAACAAATTAATGCCACTGAGCAACAGGTTCATCAACAAATTGCCTTATGGTTAGATGAAGGTTTAATTCGCCGCTTCGGTTTAGTGATTAAACACAGAAGTTTAGGCTTTGATGCTAATGCCATGGTAGTGTGGAATGTGCCCAATGAAGACATGGACAGCATAGCAAACAGACTAGCCAAATGCCCTGAAGTATCACTTTGTTATCAACGCCCTCGCCGTGAAGGTTGGCCCTATAATTTATTTTGCATGATTCATGGTAGAGACCGAGACGTTGTACTCAAGCAAATCAAACAAATTCGAGCTTCATTAGCCTTAACTCATATTGAACACGATGTGCTGTTTAGCTTTAAAGCATACAAACAAAACGGTGCTAAATATGGTCGCTCTAAAGGACGTGCTCATGGATAAGCGAAGAGAAGTAGCCGTTTTATCTGAACTTGATAAAAAACTCATTAATTTATTACAGCATGGCTTACCTGTGTGCGAGCGCCCTTTTGCACAGGTCGCTGAGCAAGTCGATAGCACTGAAGATGAAGTGATTGCCCACTTAGTTGATTTAAAAGAGCGCAAAGTTTTATCTCGCTTTGGCCCTATGTTCGATGCTGTTTACCTAGGTGGTGCTTTCACTCTTGCTGCTCTTGCGGTTCCTGAAGAGGACTTTGCTAAAGTGACTGAGCAAGTGAATAGCTTTGAGCAAATTGCCCATAATTATCGACGTACTCATTACTACAATATGTGGTTTGTTATTGGCACAGAGTCAGTCGAGGAAATTGAACAAGTTGTACAAGGCATTGAGGAAAAAACCGGCCTAGAAGTATTAAATGTGCCTAAACTCAAAGAGTTTTTTGTTGGCTTGTATTTGCCAGTTTAGCGTTAACCACAACACCAGTTACCCGAGAATTGTATGTCAGAAAATAACAATATAGCGTTAACCTCTCTAGAGCGTGAATACATCATTGCAACACAAAAGGGTTTACCTCTTGTTGCCAAACCGTATCACGCAGTTGCAGAACAGTTAAACATTAGCGTAGAGCAAGTATTATCAATGACTAAAGATTTGCAGGAGCGTGGCATTATTCGCCGTGTAGCTGCAGTGCCAAACCATTATAAACTGGGTTATCAGTACAATGGCATGACTGTTTGGGATATAAGTGATGAGCATGCTGAAAAATTTGGTCAAATGGTGGGTAATCTACCCTTTGTTAGCCACTGCTATCTAAGACCTCGTTTCTTGCCCAAGTGGAATTACAACTTATTTGCTATGGTACACGGTAAAACACCGGAAGAAATGCATCAGTTAAGAAGCCAGATCAAAGAATTGTTAAAAGACGTACTAGTAGAGCGCAATGATGATTCAAGTCAAAACATCCCTACGCAAAGTAATGATATGTTAACCAGCACAGAAATACTGAAAAAAACTGGTTTAAGATTAAAAGACAAAACGGCGTAATTAGCCCTTTGAAGGCTATACTTAGCAAAAGCTGCAAGTCATAAAGTCAGTTGTCAGTAAAGAGAGCACAAGGTAGAAATATGTTTAGAATTTCACAATTATTAAAAACGTTACATGACGATATGGCTAACTTCCAGCCAGTAAAACCATCAAGAAAAATGCCTGGTCCGGTAGTCATTTGGAACTTAATTCGTCGTTGTAATTTACGTTGTAAACACTGTTACTCAACATCACTTGATATTGATTTCAAAGACGAATTAACAACAGAACAAATTAAAGCAACCATAGATGATTTAAAAGTTGCCCATGTCCCTGTATTGATACTGTCTGGTGGTGAGCCACTACTACGACCTGACATTTACGAAATAACAGCCTATGCCAAAGAGAAAGGCTTTTATGTGGCCTTATCTACTAACGGCACCTTAATTGATGAGTCTAATATTGAGCAAATCAAGGCAGCCGACTATCAATATGTTGGTATTAGTATTGATGGCTTAGAAGAGTTTCATGATGAGTTTCGTCGTCAAAAAGGCAGCTTTAAAACATCTATGCATGCCATTAAACTTTGTAAAGAAGCCGGTATAAAAATTGGCATGCGCTTATGTTTAACTCGTGAGAACTTTGCTGACTTACCTGCCATGTTAGATTTAATGGAAGAGAATAATGTCGATAAATTCTACCTGTCTCATTTGAATTATTCAGGCCGTGGTAAGCGTAATGCAGAAAACGATGCCATGTTCAAAATGACTAAAGACGCCATGGAAATGCTTTATGAGCGTGCTTGGACCCATATTTCTCAAGGTATAGAAACTGACTTTGTTACCGGAAACAATGATGCAGATGGTCCATTTTTACTTCAATGGGCGATTAAAAAGTTTGGCAAAGACTACCCTGAATGTGTAGAGAATTTACGACAACGCTTAGTAAACTGGGGCGGTAACGCAAGTGGTGTCAATGTTGCTAACATTGATAACACCGGTACTATCCACCCTGATACCTATTGGTGGAACCATCCAATTGGAAATGTTAAAACTGAAAAATTTTCGGATGTATGGCGTGATACACAAGATCCATTAATGCTCGGTTTTAGGGAAAGTCCTCGCCCTGTTAAGGGGCGCTGCGCTCAATGTAAGCATCTAGCAATTTGTGGCGGTAATACGCGCACACGAGCATTCGCGCAATCGGGAGACGCATGGGCTGAAGATCCAGGCTGTTACTTGAATGATGACGAGATTGGCATATTAACTCATGGCGAGAAAATTGCTTTAAGTACTCAAGAAATTCCATTAGTTGAACTTTAATCGTGCGACTTAAACTATCTTAGTCAAAATAGTAATGAGCATTTAACAGAATTCATCACGATAACTGATAAAATAATCAGGTCGTGTTCAAGAAAACGAGAGCAAAGAAATGACAAATATAGCAGATACTGATTTATCTAAAGGCATGGAAATCACTTCTAAAGGGAAGTCTGTCTTAAACCAAGGTGAAGTTGCCCTAGTTGGCTCAGGTCCTGGCGATGCCGAATTATTAACCATTCGAGCAATGCGGTTTATTCAGCAAGCTGAAATCGCTATTTATGATCGTTTAGTAAGTGAAGAAATTTTAGCGCTATTGCCTGAAGATTGTGAAAAATTTTACGTAGGTAAAGAGCAAGCTAAACACTGTGTTCCACAAGATAGAATCAATGAAATCTTGGTTGAACAAGCCAAGTTAGGTAAAAAAGTATTACGCTTAAAAGGCGGAGACCCATTTATATTTGGTCGCGGTGGTGAAGAAGCTGAGTTCATGTTAGCACGCGGTGTCAGTTGTCATATTTGCCCAGGCATTACAGCAGCATCAGGATGCACAACATACGCTGGTATTCCTTTAACACACCGTGGTGTCGCTCAAGGTTGTACTTTTATCACAGGACATATTCAAAATAATGGTCAACTTAATTTACCTTGGTCAAGCTTAAGTAGCTCAACACAGACTGTTGTTTTCTATATGGGTATTAATACCTTACCTAAAATTGCAGAAAAGCTAATTGAACATGGTCGAGGTGCAGATACCCCAGCCGCTTTAATTAGAAAAGGTACACAACCAGAGCAGAAGACCTATCGTGGTACTATCGGCAATCTTGCTGAGCTCGTTGAAAAGCACAATATTACTCCACCCACATTAATTGTTATAGGTGATGTAGTAAATCAGTTAACTGAGCAACAGTTATCTACTCCGGGCTTTTTAGATGCCAATGATTATATTCAAGCTCAAGAAATAAAAAGTGCTTAACAAGTTAACTTTTTAAGCACTTTCTTACTAAAGCAAAGCTCTAAAATTAACAATAAATCATATTGAATTTGCCTAAACTCCTTAGGCAAGTTCACCTTCTAGGACTTGCCATGAAAACATCTTTAATCGCGCGTTCCGTCTTAACCATTCTTCTTTCACTGTGCACCTTATCCAGTCATGCGTATAGCGCTGATAAGTTATCAAATAAAGCTAAACCTGTCGTAGACCACAGTAAAGCAGAAAAACTCTATGAAGTGCATTGTCAAAGTTGCCATGGTGTTGACCGATTAGGTGCGATGGGACCTGCTTTATTACCCGAAAACCTTGCTCGTTTTCGTCAAAAAAAAGCAATCAAAGTTATCAATAAAGGTCGAGCGGCAACCCAAATGCCTGCCTTTGGCCAAGTACTCAATAAGAGTGAAATTGCCAGCTTAGTTGAATATATCTATACCCCGTCTAAAGCTTCACTTAAGTGGACAATGGCAGATATCAACGCCTCTAAAGTACAGCACTTTGATCAAAGTAAATTACCTAATACGGCGCAATTTGAAGCCGACTTAATGAATTTATTTATTGTGGTAGAGTTAGGCGATCACAGTGCGACCTTGTTAAATGGTGATACTTTTGAGCGATTAGATCGCTTTAAAACACGTTTTGCTTTACATGGTGGTCCAAAGTACTCACCAGATGGCAGGTTTGTTTATTTTGCTTCACGCGATGGCTGGATAAGTAAATATGACATCTATAATCGTAAAACCGTTAGTGAAGTACGCGCCGCTATAAACACTCGTAATATTGCTATTTCAAGTGATGGTAAATACTTAATTGTTGGCAACTACTTACCTCAAAATGTTGTCATTCTAAACGCTGATGACTTATCACCAATTAAGGTAATTGATGCTGTTGATAGTGAAGGCAATAGCTCCCGTGTCAGCGCGGTTTATAATGCTCCACCACGCTATAGCTTTATCGTTGCATTAAAAGATGTCAAAGAAGTATGGGAAATCCCCTATTCTGATAAAGGCGGCGTTGAGGTTTACAAAGGTTGGGCGCACGATTATAAAAATGAAGCTAAAGCTGAAGGCTGGAAAGTTCAAGAGCAATTTCCTGTGCGTCGTATTAAAACCGATGATTACTTAAATGATTTCTTCTTTGATCCTGATTACATTAACCTCATTGGTACTGCACGCAATAATCATAATGGCCAAGTCATTAACTTAGATACTAAAAAGAAAATTGCCTCTATTGCTTTAACAGGCATGCCTCACCTAGGCTCAGGCATTACTTGGCATTACAAAGATAAAGAAGTATTTGCTTCACCTAATATTAAGGAAGGCAAAATCACCGTTATCGATATGGAAGACTGGAATGTCATAAAAGAGATCAAAACAGAAGGACCAGGTTTCTTTATGCGTAGCCATAGCAACTCGCCTTATGCTTGGACAGATGTATTCTTTGGTCCTAACAATGACAAAGTACATGTCATTGATAAAAGCACATTAAAAATTGTTAAAACCTTAGCTCCTTCACCCGGAAAAAATGCTGCTCATGTAGAGTTTACTAAAGATGGTAAGTACGTATTGCTCAGTGTTTGGGATATGGATGGTGAGTTAATTGTTTATGATGCTAATACGCTGGAAATCGTGACCCGCATGCCGATGAAAAAGCCGTCTGGCAAGTACAATGTTTTTAATAAAATTAGCTACGAAAAAGGTACAAGTCACTAAGTAACAGTTTTATTCTATTAACCATAGATCTTAAAATGCCCATGAAACTCCCTTTCATGGGCATTTTTCTAATGTATTTTTTAATCTGTTCAATGTTAATGCTAAATTGCACCAATGAGCTCTTACTACTGACTTCTACCCGAGCCAATTAAATCTGAGCTCTGTTGTTTTCTCATTTGTTCTCTATCGGCTGCCCGTCTAGCCCGCTCGTTTTGCTGTTGAACGGCTTTAAATGCCGTTTGATAGCCTTTATCAAATCCCTCTCGTAATTCTTTAGGACATTGTAAAATATTTTCTTTGCCTTCTTTCCCTAAAACAAGGCCATTTTCATAAGTGCAGTATTCTTTAATGCCTTGATGATATCCCGCAATGTAGGTACTTTTTGCGCTGTCTGCTATGTCATTATTACAGTCGGCTTTTAGTGTATTGAAAGTTCTTATTTCTTTACCTGCTAGTGCTAATTTATAGCCCACTTGCTGCCAATTACTTTCGCTACACAGCGCAGTATTTCCTTGCTTTGTTGGTTTACTTGTTGAGCCACAGGCTAATAGACCAGCCGATAAAATTACGATACTTATCATTCTCTTCATGATTTGTCCTTGGTTTTCTAAACGTTGGTTTTCTGTTTAGTTCTTAAGATATTTTTTAATATTTCCATTTGCTCTGGTAAATAATGTAATTCAGGGTAACGCCCATAGGCCTTTTGTAACTCACTAATGGCAGATTTATAATCAAGCATATCAATGTACATTTGTGCCTTGCCTAATAAGGCTTGCTTAGCAAACTCAGGCAATACTGACGCGCGGGTGTAGTAAATTTCAGCATTGATATAATCTTTTTCTGCCATAGATAATTGCGCGAAACTAAGTAAAGCATCACCATTGTTGGCGTTTTGCTCAAGCGCTAATCTGAAATAACCTTGTGCTGCTTTAATATCTTTTTTCTTCACGGCAATTGTAGCTTTATGTCGATAGAAAATACTTTGCTTGGCTTTTGGTAGAGCTTTAACTTTGCTTTCAACGCCTGACAGCAGGGTGTCTGCTTGCTGCCACATATCGACTTGCTCAAGCCAAGTAAGATATTCATTAAGTAATTGCATATCTAGTGCTGATTGACTTAAGTGTTCATTAATTAAAGCAATTGCACGATCATAGCTATGCATTTGCAAATGCAGCTGTGTCGCCGTTTTTAAATTTAAATCATCTTCATCACCTAACATAATAGCCATTTCCAAGCTGACTAATGCAAGATTAGTCTTATCAGAGTTTATCGCGAGCACTGCTTGGTTTAACCATAGATCTTTATTGTTAGGGTCTTTTACTAACAACTCTGATATTAATGCTTGTGCCGACTCATACATTTTTGCTTGGGTTAAAGCCGCTAAAAGCCCTTGCTGCCACTGAACTTCCTCAGGTTGTAATGTCATTGCTTTTTGATAAGCAGCAATGGCACTAAATGGGCCATGTAGCGTTAAATTTAAATAACCTAATTGGCCATGAATCATCGCTTCATTTGATCCCAAAGAAATCGCTTCAGAAAAATGATGACGAGCTAGTTTATATTTTTCTTGAATCAGATAAAGTTGCCCAAGATCTCTATGAACTCTTACCAATTGTGGCTTACGTGACAGTACGTTGAGAAAGGTTTGCTCTGCTTTATCAAACTGCTCTAAGCTAAAGTAAATTTGCGCTTTTAAGCTCAGCATCGCTGGACTCAACTCTAAGTCGAAGTAAGATTCAAGCTCCGTTAATACTTGAGCTTTTTGACCACTATCAAGTAAGCCCCTAAGACGCTCGGCCGTTTCATACTCTTCGGGGGCTATGGTTGCCTCCCTTTCTTGATAAGGACCAGCAAAGCTAGGTAAGACAAAAGTCGGCTTAGCCACCTTAATAGTAAAATCATGGTTATTTGCCTTGGCAATTCCTTGACTAGCTAGGGTTAAACAAACTAAACAATGAATCGGGAAAAGTAACTTTTTAAATGAAGTCATCATCTTATTAAGACCTATTGTAATTAAAGTTCAAGCCATAAAGGTATAAGGCTTGTACTGGTTTTCCATTTTTCTTTGGAATAGAGAAACGCACATTTTTAACCCAAGTTCGTATGGTATCCACCATTTCAGGATAAACGGGATCGACTATTTTCTTTATATGTGCTCGTCCGCGTTGATCAATAATGATTTCAACTAACGTTGGAATACGTGTAACACCACGCTTTATGACAGACCATGGCGGCTGTACATATCGAGAAGAAATAATTTCTGGAAGCTGATCCAAACTTTTCACTTCAATTAAAGCAAAATCAACGGCGATAGTTTTAGACAAATCTAACGAATTCACATCAAATTCAGGCAACTGAACATTAGTCAGTTTTAATTGTGCAACCTTTGGCTTTTTCGAATAGTCTAAAACGGGCCCAGCCCCCATTCCAATAAGATCAATACTGGCAGCATCAGATTCTGACTGGCTTTGCTCCATTTCAATTGGCGGCGGAGGTGGTGGCGGCAAAGGTAAGGCAACATCCACTTTACGCACAGTTACTACCTCTTCGTTAGTGAAGTCGCCTTGTTGCAAATACAACATTAATAAAACAAGTAACAGCACTAATAACAGACTAATTAACCAAGGTAAGCCCTTCTTAATTATCTTTAAAAAGTGGTTACTCGTTAGGGCATCGTTATGAATTGTCATGTGGCTATTTCGTTACCGTAGCGATACTAACATTGCTGATACCAGCCAATTTCGCTTGATCAATAACTTGAACTAACAAATCAGTAGGCACAGTTTTATCTGCTTGTATAACCAAAGGCTTAACTTTTGATCGTATTGCTTGGGTTAAGGTCGCTCTAACCCCTTCAACGCCAATATTAGTGCCACCATAAACCACTTCCTTACTGTCAGTTATCGCAATCATCAATACAGACTTTTGTAATTGTTTAGTGGAAACTGCTGACGGTTTATCAACATCAACACCTGTTTCTTTAACAAAAACGGTTGTCACAATAAAAAAGATCAATAAAATAAACACCACATCTAGCAAAGGTGCTAAATCAAGCTCTTGCCCTTTACTTTCTTCTAGTTTGCTTTCTATAAATGATTTCATTTTTTCAGTGCCATCCATTGATTCACTTTCGATTGCAGATAAGACAACATCAATAACCCCGGAATAACCATAATTAAGCCAAGTTGTGTGGTAAACATCGCTTCAGCAATACCGCCACTAATCACTTCTTGTAAGTTAAAGCCATTCTCTACAGACATTCTAAAAAACGTTGTTAGTAATCCCGTAATTGTGCCGAGTAAGCCCAATAAAGGTAACGAGGCAAGAATCGTTTTAATACTCTTTAACCAATATTGGGTTCTGTTAAACCAGCGTTCACTCGCTTTATGCATGAAACACAGTTCTATCAGTAAGCCATAGCAAAAGAGCGCGACTAATAATATCGCCCAAATGACGGCGCTTTCTAAAAGAAAGATATAATCAGCTAGCATTATGCATTCCAATTAAGCAAAAGAGATCTTACTTAGTTTAATGGCATTGGCTTCAAGCTTGGCGCAATAGCTTTTACTGCGTCGAGTTAACAGCGCACTTAAAATAAGCGATGGAATCGCAACAATTAAACCTAACTCGGTAGTAATCAAGGCTTCAGAAATTCCGCCAGATACGGTTGAGGCGTCACCTGTTCCAAATATAGTCATCATCATAAAGGTGCTAATCATCCCTGAAACAGTTCCTAATAAACCAAGTAAAGGCGCAATGGCTGCACTGGTCGCAATAGCACCAATAAAACGCTCGGTTTTGTGCTTATATTCAAGTAAGTATGCGATCAGTAAATCATCCCTTTCTTGTGAAATAGGGGTCGACATAGCAATATCGAGTAAGCCTTTTTGTGCACCTTGACTGGAAGATGCCAGCACAGCAAGTTGCTCTTGAACATGAGCCATAGCGACCTCATCGTTCTTATCAGATAAATGCACAATAGCTTTTACTTTCTCAATTAACTTCACATCAATTTTTGGCAGTTTCACTAATTGCGTCGCCTTAATCACTGAAACTACTAAAGATAAAGCGCCAAAGAAGATAATCGGCAACGCCCATACACCGCCAGTTTTAACATGGGCCAATATACCTTGTTGCTTATCTTTAAGCTTATAAGCATTGCCTAAGGTAGGATCAAATCTTAAGGTCCCTGCGCCAGAGGCTTGAATAGAGCCAAGCTCTGCGATGGCTTGTTCATCAAAAATATCCGCTAATATTCTAGGCTCAGAGATAATCTCTCGTGAAACAGGCCCACCAGATAATGCACTGGCATCGTAAGCTACTTCCACAGGGCCTATGGTTATAGTATTAACACGATCAATACTGCCTTGCTCTGTGATCACTTCCTGCTCTTGCCAGCTCGGCGTTAACTTATTTAATAGCTGCTGTGATATTTGCGTTAAGCTATTAACATCAATAACGATTGCTCCATTAGCTTGTGTGAACTGCTCTGATGGTAATTGATTAGCTTCTGCGTAACTCGTTAAAAGTTGTTTTTGATAATTACTTTGTGTGGACCACTGCGTTAAGCGCTTTTCTAGCTGCTCAACACTCATTAATTGTTCATCAGCAAAACGTTGCAGCACCACGGCTTTCTCTCTCAATGCTTTTACTTGTTTTTGCTGTTTAGCAATCTCACGGGCTAAGGCAGTTGATTGCTTATTTACTGCTTGTTCGACTCGCGTTAATGATTGTTTTGAGTTCGAAATTCGCTCTATCAGTTCTTGCACTATTTTATCGTTTGCATGTACTTGTTGAGTTGAAAGCACTATCAAGCAAATAAAAATGCCACTAAGAGGTTTCATTAAGGCTTGCATCATTATTAGCTCTCCGCCTTCTGGCTTGTCACTTTAACTGGTAAATCGATAAATTTTGCCGTGGTTGGTTTTTGTAGAATATCTCGCAGTTTTAATAAATCTTGTGCGGCTAGTACACGTCCTAACTCCGCCGAGGAAGATTCATTGTGCCACCACAGCCAACCTGAAGAGTCGGCTCTTCCATAACCATAATGCAAGCCATCATCACTCACATACCAGCCTTGAGAGACACCTAAATACATTTGAGTAACCAGTAGGTTTTTTGTATTACCCGACTCACTTGGTATTGCCATAGAGCCACGATTAAGAGCAATACGCTCATCAAATTCATTTACCAACTGATAAAGGGATAAGATACGCTCTAATTTTTCACTGTCAGTTGCCCCCTCTTGAGTAAGTAGCAGTAACTTTTCTTGCCATTGTTCTTGCAAGGGTGGCGGTAAGCGCATTAATAGTTTTTGACAAAAAGCCGTTGCTTGTAAAATTTGCTTTCTAACGGCGACTTGCTCTTGTTCAAGTAGGCTCTGTTTTTCACTTAGCTCAATACGACGTTCATCAACATCAGAGCGATCGGTGTCCGCTTTTTTTAATAAGCTGGCTAATTCTGTTTTCTCAACAATGAGTAATGATTGGGTTTGTTCAAGCTGCTGCTTTTTGGTATTCCAATCCAACTGGAGTTGGCCTTTTTGGCTTTCAATATCAAGCCATTGCTGCATGAGTTCAGTTAAATTTTCTTGTGCTTGGGATCCGAAGCTTGCACATAAAGCGGCTGCGCAAAATACTCCCTTACTTAAAGCTTTCATAATCACCTAAAAAACAGTTAATAATAACAATACATAAAATGTTCATTCAGATTAACTGATGTTTATTCAAGCAGGCAAACGTCTATTTCACCTTTTGACAGCGGAAATTTGATGCAACCGCCCCAAATGACAACGCTGTCAGCTCATTAAAGTAAATATATAACAAATAAATATAAGTTATAACCACTAGAGCGTTTTAGCTGGGTAATATAGTTTTTAATCGGTCACGTATAGCTTGATATGTGTGCTGATGACATAGACCAAAGGCAGGTAATTGCCTGATCTTATTGCGGCTGAAAGCAGGTGATGACAAGCCTGCAAAGAAGCGACAGTAGCTATCAAGGGATAATGATATATTTAGTTTACCTTCCAGCTTACTATCTAGCGATTGTACTCCCTGTTTTAGCTCTTCATCCGTAGGCCAAGCGTAATTAACTTTCTCAGAAGTTAGCTCAATGCTTTTACCATGGCAAACACTACAATGCATGCAATGAAATTGACCCTTTTGCTCAATAAGTTGACGGTGATACGAAGCATCATCAAAGTATTGCGCTAAGTTTACATAAAGGCAGGTCTTTAACTGAAAAAAACCAACAAGTTGACTAATTCGTTCAATTTCTTTTTGCTCTTTTTCTTGAAAGTAATGATAGAGTTTTTCGATTAAATCAGTTTCTTGCAGCTTATTAAGCTGTACATTATAAACCTCTGTCATTGCTTTGGTTTCAAGCTCAAGCAACTCTTGTTGCTGCAAGTACTCTAACGCAGCAATAACACGGTTTCGCTCAATACTTTTATCCTTTAATAAGCGTTCAAAGTCTAAACTGCCCCACACTTTTTTAAACTGGACAGCGTTAAAGATGCAAGATAAGAAAGTTTGTCGGTCTTGATCAAAGCGCGATAATATTTGTTCTATAGGTTGTAAAAGCTTTATTTTAAAGTCAGCAAAATAACTGTGCTGTGATTGAATTACGCCAGTTAACTCTAACTGCACCAGCAAGGTTTTTAATGGTAATTGTTTGATATTACTTTCATTAGATAGCTGTAACAATTGAACTTCCCATCGCCCAAAGGTTTGCTGTTGCTTTATCGAATCAAGCACATAAGCAATACTATTTTGCTCTGGGGTATCAGCGTAAATAAAGTTTTCTAACGTTGTTAAGCCATCTAAATTTGCCAGTGTAATACAGTGTGATTGTTGATTATCTCGTCCCGCTCGCCCTATTTCTTGACTATAGTTTTCTATAGATTTGGGTAAGTCATAATGTATAACAAAACGAATATCACTTTTATCAATTCCCATACCAAAAGCAATTGTGGCAACAATGACTTGTATGTTATTTGCCATAAAGTCATCTTGAATTTGAGTTCTTTTTTCGCTAGTAAATCCCGCATGATATGCACTAGCATTAATGCCGTTTTCCTGTAAAAACAATGCCACTTGCTCTGCGCTTTGCTGCAAAGTGACATAAACTATGCCTGCCGGTTTAGTCACTGATTGATGCATTAAAATTTGCTGATTCACTTGCTCAAGTAAGACGGTATTCTTACTATGTTCAGCTACAGCCAGTGCCGTTAACACTAAATTTTTACGATAAAAGCCTGTTTGCACAATATTTTTGGCTTTAATGGCAAACTTTTCCGCCATATCAAGCTTAACTTGCTTGGTCGCTGTTGCCGTTAATAACAGTACAAGAGGAATATTCAATGCCTGACGATATTGCGGTAACTTTAGATAATCAGGCCTAAAATTATGGCCCCATTCTGATATACAGTGTGCTTCATCGACCACCAACATAGATACTGCAACATTCTGGATAAAGCGCCTGAATCGTTCATTCTTAAAACGTTCAACAGAAACCATGAGAATTTTGGTTTCACCTGACTCGACAGCACTCATAATAGCTTGGTTTTCTTGAGGACTTAAGCTTGAGTCGATACAAGCGGCAGCAATCCCTGTAGACCTAAGAAAAGCTAACTGATCTTTCATCAATGCGATTAAAGGAGAAACTACTAAGGTTAAATTAGGTAGCTGTAATGCAGTTAATTGATAGCATAAGGATTTACCCGATCCCGTAGGAAATATAGCAAGTGTCGACTCTCCTTGTAACAGTTGAGTTATGGCTTGCTCCTGACCTGGACGAAATCCATCAAAGCCAAAATATTGTTTGAGATGTGAGGTCAGTAAAGTATTCATTATCTGGCTCTTTATGGGATATCAGGAAAGTGCGGTAATAACCATTACAGCCCAACACATGTTAAGCAAGCAAATGACTTTAATCTAAATATAATTACTTACATAGGGTAAAACTATGTACCGCAAAAGGTATGATAGTCTTTATCGTTATCCTTAGGTGCATCTTGAAAATGCGGAGTATCATCAAGTTGCTCATACGGCTGTTTTAATACCGCCAGAAGTCTATGCAATGAGGATAAATCACCGGTTTCTTGGCTGACTTTTAACACAGCTTCTATATGATGATTTCTCGGAATAACTCGTGGGTTATTACTCTTCATCAGTTGATGAGCCGCTGAGCTGTTTTCTTTAACACGCGTTAACCACTGTTCAAACCATATACCTAGGCTTGCTTTGAGTTCATGATGATTCTTCTCATCAATTAAGGCGTCGGTTAAGTTAACAAAAGTTTGTGTATAGTCTAATGATTGACTCTCTAATACCTCAATTAATGAAGTAATTAGGGCTTCATCCTCAGCATGCAGTGACTTAATGCCTATTTTATTGGCCATCATCTGCATGTAACCTCGCATCAATTTCTGATGTAGTGATGTCAGTAATGGCTGAATTGACGCTACCGCCGCTTCTTCATCATCGCTCACTAGCGGAATTAAGGTTTCGGCAAATCGAGTCATATTCCACATCATGATGGTCATTTGTTCGCCAAATGCATAGCGACCATACTTATCAATTGAGCTAAATACCGTATTGCGATCATAGCTATTCATCATTGCACAGGGGCCAAAATCAATGGTTTCGCCTGAAATAGCGGTATTATCTGTATTCATTACGCCATGAATAAATCCAACTCGCATCCAAGATAATATGAGCGGGATTTGCTTTTGAGCAACTGCATTAAAAAATGCCAGCACCTGTTCACTAGAAAGCTGCTCAGGTGTTGCTTCTTGCTCATTAAAAATTTCTGGAAAATGACGCTCGATAGCAAAATGAGTCAATTTCTTTAACGACTCAATATCTTTACGTGCAGCGAAGTATTGAAATGTTCCTACCCTAATATGACTTGCAGCAACCCTCGTCACAATAGCCCCAGCATAAGGTCTTTCACGATACACTTGCTCACCTGTCGCCACAACGGCTAAGCAGCGTGTTGTAGGAACACCTAAAGCGAACATAGCTTCACTCATAATATATTCACGCAAAGCAGGCCCCAGTGCACAACGGCCATCACCGCGACGTGAAAATTGAGTAATACCCGAACCTTTTAATTGAATATCCCTTACCTGACCGTACTTATCTGTTAGCTCTCCCAGTAAGTGGGCTCGGCCATCACCTAGTTGCGGATTAAAGTGTCCGAATTGATGACCAGAATAAGCTTGAGCAACAGGCGTAAACCCCTTGATAATTTGATTGCCTGAAAAATACTGTGCAATTGTCTCATTATCATATTGTTCAAAAGGAATAGCCAATTCACTTGCTAACACGTTATTAAAAAGTAATAGCTCAGGCTTAGCTACAGGTACAGGAGAAGTACGCTGTGAAAAAGCTTTCCCCAAATGAAAATATTGATTAGAGATTTGCAAGATTTTACCTTATGACTTTCGCCAGCTTATGAGTAATACTGTTGTTCAATTCGTTGACAATATTGATTGAGATTAGGATAGTTTTTCGCTTTTTGATTGAATTTATCTTGATAATTTACCGAAAAAAACTGACATAACAACGCATAAGCGGTTGCATCAAACGAGCAAACTTGCTCACCAAAGAAATATTGTTTATCACCTAAAACACTAGATAATGCCTGTAAGCTTTTATCGGTAATAGCTAAAATTTCATCTTCACTATGACGACCTAAACCTTGACCATTGAGTGTTTTTATGACGGATTTACGCACTAAATCCGGTACAAACCAACGTAAATAACTGGGGAACTTTCCAAAAAAGGCTTGTTTGACATAAGGCCAAGTGTCTTGTTGCACCCACCTTGAATAAACTAAACACCAATAAAGGTTCTCATCAAGAGATTTAGTCATTAAGTACGCCTGCGCTTTTTGCTCTTCACTTAAGTGCTCATCTAAGCTTACGTTATATTTTTCAGTAAGTTGCTCAATTATATGCTGAGAGTCTGCGATAACTTGCTCTTGGTTAGCCTCTTCGAATGAGATAAAAGGTAGTTTTCCTTTAGGTGATTTTTTTAAATTACTACCGCGATCTACACGTTGATATGGCAAACTGGCCATTTTTAAAAAGGTTTCTACTTTCACCACAAATGGGCTGGGATCTGTCACCCCCAAGTTTGCACCAAATCCATAAAGACTTATCATCACATTTCCTTATTATTGTAATAGTTTTATTTAACTGTAAATATAAACAGTATCACAATTTCATTACATGTAAAGAAATCCATTAATCGACAGGACAAGCATCTACAGATTCAACGATGCCTTTATTTTCAGTTAAGTAACATTCATCTAATAAAGAACAATAACAAACCTGTACTTTTAAATGGCGTCGTTCAATATTCAGTTTTGACCATAGCCCTTCACTCAACTCGCCTCTATACAGTTTGTAAAACTCTATTTTATCTTGAGCTGGAATTACAACATTATAGGTTGAGGAAGTCACATAGCCTCCCTTAGCTAAATCTAAACTTGCGGGTGGGTTATTGTTATATTGTTTTAGTTCATTCGAACAACAGTCCTTTAAGTAATCAAAGAAGTCCGTTGAAGATTTGCCATGATACTTATAGGTTACTGTTTTAACGATCGCTGGCCCTACACCGCCATTTACTAAGCGAAAGTTGATTACCGGCTCGTTAGTATCTTCCTCTACATTACCTGTTCCATATTGCAATAAAGGCAATGTCATCGCTTTAACTTGTTTCTCAGCAGCATTCGCTTGTAAATAGGTTGCATAAAACGAAGCTGCTGAAATTAATATGGCACACAAGGCAAGAGTTAAGTTAAGTTTTTGTGATGAAAAGCCTGAATCTGACACGATATTTCCTTATGCAGGTTTCTTGATAAAAGCACTAATTGGTAGTGGCTAATTTAGCTTAGTAAACTAGCACAATACTTTATCTGTCACTAGTGTCTAGCAACAAGGTTTTATTTCCGCAGCAACCACTGAAATTTCAACGAGCAATGCTTCACGTGCCATTTTGGCCGCAACACAAGCTCTGGCTGGTGCATGGCCTTCAGGTATCCAAGCATCCCATACCGCATTCATATCACTAAAATAGCTCATGTCCTTCACATAAATAGTGGCTGATAAGATATGTTCTCTATCGCTACCTGCTTGAGCTAATAATGCATCCACTTTATCAAGCATAGTTTGGGTTTGTTCAGTGATGCCTTTTGAGGCATCTGCTGCGACTTGACCACATAAATAAATTGTACCGTTATGCTTAACGATTCGACTCATACGTTGTTTTGTTTCTAATCTTTCAATTGTCATTATTCTTCTGCTCGTTTTATTTAAATTTTATCGGCACAGTTTAAGCTATGTAACTTGAACAAGTATATCGCGATATTCCGTCCATGGACGCTCGCATATTCTTCCCTGATTATGACGTATACTTTTATCAAGCTTATACAACTTAAACAATCTCAATTACTTCTAACTAATAGCCAATAAAAAAGCCTCATTATTAATCCATAATGAGGCTTTATAATTTGATATTTTTAACTTAAGCGTAGGGTAATTGGAATATTTCTAAGAGAAAGCACGGAGCCTATGACTATAGGTGAGTACTTTCGACAACGAAATAATACAATTAAACCAGCTTAAGCAAAAATTACTCCCACTCGATTGTGGCAGGAGGTTTTCCCGATATATCGTAAACTACGCGAGAAATACCATCAATTTCATTGATAATACGGTTAGACACCAACCCTAAGAAGTCATACGGTAAATGTGCCCAGTGCGCAGTCATAAAGTCAATAGTTTCTACAGCACGTAAACTTACAACCCAATCATATTTACGCGCATCCCCCATAACACCAACTGAACGTACTGGTAAAAACACAGTAAAGGCTTGGCTTACTTTATGGTATAAATCATGTTTGTGCAGTTCTTCAATGAAAATAGCATCTGCGCGACGTAATAAGTCAGCATATTCTTTTTTCACTTCACCTAATATACGAACACCTAAACCTGGACCAGGGAACGGATGGCGATAAAGCATGTCATACGGCAAGCCTAACTCTAAGCCTATTTTACGTACTTCATCTTTAAATAATTCACGTAATGGTTCTACTAAGCCTAACTCCATGTCATCAGGTAAACCACCCACGTTATGGTGAGATTTAATAACATGTGCTTTACCTGTTGCAGATGCAGCTGACTCAATTACATCAGGGTAAATAGTTCCCTGTGCTAACCATTTGGCATTTTTAAGCTTTTTAGATTCTTCATCGAAAACTTCAACAAAAACATTCCCGATGATCTTACGTTTTTTCTCAGGATCATCTTCACCCGCTAAACGATCTAAGAAGCGTTGTTCAGCGTTGATGTGCACAATGTTTAGGCCAAAGTGATCACCAAACATATCCATGACTTGTCGGCCTTCGTTTAAACGAAGTAAGCCATTATCAACAAAAACACAAGTTAGCTTATCACCAATAGCTCGTTGTAATAGCATAGCTACAACTGATGAATCAACACCACCTGAAAGGCCAAGGATAACTTCATCATCACCTACTTGTTCTTTCATTTTAGCTACAGCATCTTCAATAATTGATGCAGAAGTCCACAGCTTTTCACACTGACAAATATCAACAACAAAGTGCTCTAAAATACGCATTCCTTGTTTAGTGTGAGTAACTTCAGGGTGGAATTGCACACCATAAAATTGCTTATCTTCATTTGCCATTGCCGCATAAGCACAACTATCAGTTTGAGCAACCGTAACAAAACCATCAGGGATAGCAGACACTTTATCGCCATGACTCATCCATACATCTAATAAGGCATTGCCATTACTACCGATTGAATCTTCAATATTTTTGAATAACTCAGATTTCGCGACGACTTCAACGGCAGCATAACCAAACTCTTTATGTTCAGAGCTTTGCACACCACCGCCAAGCTGTTCTGCCATTGTTTGCATGCCATAACAAATACCTAATACTGGTACATTGGCATTAAAAACATATTCAGGAGCACGAGGTGAATTAGCTTCAGTGACTGATTCTGGGCCACCCGCTAAAATAATACCTGTTGGATTAAAGCCTTTAATTTGCTCTTCAGTTACGTCCCACGACCATAACTCACAATAAACACCAATTTCACGAACACGACGTGCGATCAATTGAGTGTACTGAGAACCAAAATCTAAAATTAGTATGCGGTGATCATGAATGTCTTTATTCACGGTTGTTTTCCTACTTTTAATGGCTCGTCATGAACAAACTTTATGCGGCATTGTTATCGCAATAAAATAAAATCATTTATAAACATAAACTCATTTCTTTTATTGCTCAACAGCTTTGCCTAAAGCTCGTTCATATAGAGCAATGGATAGTTGTAAAATTACAAACAGGCTAAGCGTTTCTCAAATCTGAGTATAGTTCAGCCTGTTTGAATCTTTTTTTGATGAGCGTTATCGCTACATCAATCAGGATGGATTAGTCAAAGCTATTTAAAGTTAGAGCAAAGAGAAAACACGGAGCCTAGTTTACTAGGTGAGTATTTTCGATGCCGCTATCACGTTAAATAGCAAAGAATTAGCCCATTCTGTAATTAGGTGCCTCTTTGGTGATAGTCACATCATGTACATGCGACTCACCCATACCAGCTGAAGTAATCTTCATAAACTCTGGCTTAGTACGCATTTCTTCAATCGTTGCAGAGCCTGTTAAGCCCATTGAAGAGCGAATACCGCCCATTTGCTGATGAATGATAGCAGCCACAGGACCTTTATAAGCAACACGACCTTCAATGCCTTCTGGTACTAACTTATCAGCTTCACCATCAGTTTTTTGGAAGTATCTATCACTTGAACCTTCTTTTTGTGCCATAGCACCTAAAGATCCCATACCACGGTATGATTTATAGTAACGGCCTTGGTAAAGTTCAACTTCACCTGGAGATTCTTCAGTACCCGCTAACATGCTTCCCACCATAACGCAGTGAGCACCGGCAACCAACGCTTTGGCAATATCACCTGAAAAACGAATACCGCCATCAGCAATAACAGGAATCCCTGTGCCTTTTAAAGCTTCAACTGCATTAGAAATAGCAGTTAATTGTGGAACACCAACACCAGTAACGATACGAGTCGTACAAATAGATCCTGGGCCAATCCCTACTTTAACCGCATCAACACCTGCATCAGCTAAAGCTTTAGCACCAGAGCCCGTCGCCACATTACCAGCAATAATTTGTAAGTCAGGATATTTTTGACGTGTTTCGCTTACGCGATCAATAACGCCTTGCGAATGACCATGTGAGGTATCAATAAGTAAAACATCAACACCAGCTTCTACTAATGCATCAATTCGCTCATCAGTTCCCGCACCGACACCAACTGCCGCACCAACACGTAAACGACCAAACTCATCTTTACAAGCATTCGGCTTATTTTCAGCTTTTTGATAATCTTTTGCGGTAATTAATCCCACCAACTTAAATGCATCATCAACCACTAAGATTTTTTCAATGCGATTCTCATGCATTAAGCCTAAAATCTCTTCACGCGCTGCGCCTTCTTTAACCGTAACTAAATCTTCTTTTTTAGTCATTAACGCTGAAACAGGCTTAGTTAAATCAGTTTCAAAACGTAAATCACGACCTGTGATAATACCAACTAAATTATTATTATTATCAACAACAGGGAAGCCAGAAAAACCTAAATCATCAGCTTTATGCATTACTTGTTCAATAGTGTAATCAATGCTTACCGTAGATGGATCGGTTACGATACCGCTCTCATATTTCTTTACTTTAGAAACATTCTGCGCTTGTTCAGCAATCGTCATATTTTTATGAATAAAGCCTAAGCCACCTTCTTTAGCTAAGGTAATAGCTAGGCGAGCTTCAGTAACGGTATCCATAGAGGCTGAAACCATTGGAACATTTAAATCAATTTTACGGGTTAATTTAGTTCGTAAATCAGCCGTGTGTGGGAGAACTTTCGAATGGGCAGGTACAAGTAGTACATCATCAAAAGTTAGTGCTTCTTGGGCAATTCTTAACATCGCAACATCTCTCTAAAAAGGTGTGGTTAGGGAGTGAATATTGCGGCAGAATTTTAACCGTTTTCTTGGATTAGGTAAACATAAAATTGCATAAAGGCACGATAATTTCATAAAAAATTTGAATAAGCAGGTCATTCAAGAAATAATAACGCCATATATCCCATGTTACGCCGTATTTATGAGTCAACAGCATATTTTACAAGTTAGTGAATTAACTAAAAAAGTCCGCTTTATTCTAGAAAGTGAGCTAAATACTGTTTGGCTCACGGGTGAAATATCTAACTTCATTGCCGCTGGCTCTGGTCATTGGTACTTGTCACTTAAAGACAGTAAATCTCAAGTTAAATGTGCCATGTTTAAAGGCAATAACCGACGTGTCAGGATTTCACCCAGCAACGGGCAACAAGTGTTAGTCAAAGCAAGAGTGTCGTTATACGAACCACGCGGTGACTTTCAATTAATAATTGAACAAATGGAAGATGCCGGAGAAGGCATACTCCGACAACGTTATGAACAATTAAAACAAAAACTGAATGCACAAGGCATTTTCAATACCGCTTATAAAAAAGCAATACCAACAACGATACAACGTGTTGGTGTCGTTACCTCACCAACAGGCGCTGCGGTAAAAGACATTATCAGTGTATTACAAAGGCGAAATCCAAGTATTGAAGTCATAATTTATCCAGCATTAGTACAAGGTGAACTTGCTCAAAACGATATATGCTATGCCATTAACAAAGCAAATACTCACAATGCATGCCAAGTATTGATTGTAGGTAGAGGTGGTGGTTCTCTAGAGGATTTATGGCCATTTAACGAAGAAAGTGTTGTACAAGCAATTTATAATAGCAACATTCCTGTTATAAGTGCTGTGGGTCATGAAGTTGATACAACATTAAGCGATTATGTTGCCGATGTACGTGCTGCAACACCTTCAGCTGCAGCAGAGCTAGTGTCTTCTGACACTAGTGAATTAAGCAATAGAATAACTCGATTAAAACAGCGTTTGATTAAGCAAATGTCGGTGAAATTAGCGATTAAAAAGCAGAGTATTCATCACATAGATCATAGATTAACGCAAGTTCATCCTGAGCATAAATTACAATTGCAACAGCAACGGTTTGATGAATTAAATATGCGCTTGCATAGTAATGTTTCTCGAAAATTAGCTCACAGTAAAATACTGCCAGATCATTTATACCAGCGACTTTTGCATGTTTCTCCTCTAAAAAACATTCAGCAAGAAAAAAATAAGATTCAAGAAAAAGAACAACGTCTAAACATAGCGGTTAATAATTTGCTACAGCATAAACAAGACGCTTTCGTACACGTTATTGAACAATTGCAGTTGGTAAGCCCTTTAGCGACTATTGCACGTGGTTACAGTATTAGTAGAGACAATCAAAGCAAGGTGATCCGGTCAATACATCAAGTAAAAGCGGGAGATGAAATAAATATACAAGTAGAAGATGGTAGTATTAACACTGTCGTTTCATAAAGTAATAACTCGACACTGCCAATAATAACAAGGTGTAAGTACGATACTACACCTTGTTAAGCGTAACTTACATTAAGCGTTACGATTTCTTCGTAGAGCAAGACCAAACAAACCTAAACCAAAAACGGCTAATGTCGTAGGCTCTGGTACTAAAGTCACCGGGCTGTTGGCATCATTAAAATGCACGAATTGACGAGAGGCATCCGCTACCGAAAATTCTAATGAAGCTTCACCACGATTTTCAAAGAAATATAGTTCAATATTGTGAACGCCAGCAGTTAGCGACTTAAATCCTTCAAAACGTCTTTCAGGATGCAAAGTGTTATCATTAATGATCAATTCACCATCAACGAATAAGAACAAACCATCATCATTAAAAGTTCTGAAATAGAAATCACCTGCATCCGTTGCAATGTTACCCGTAATACGGGCAAAAAACGTTTGGTTTAAACCGTGATTTTTTCCTGATGCTCCTATAGCAGAAGCAGAAGGCCATGGATTACTTCCCGCAATATCACCTGCAAAGCCATTAGGATCATCCGTAAAATCAATTTCCCCCCAATAAGTGCTAGTATCAGCTTGATTATTGTTAGCATAATCAATTAACGCATTCACATCAGTAGACCAAAAATCATCATATTGCTCAACTAATAATAAGCTGGCATTAGCAGTACTAGTTACTGCAAAAAGCGCAGCGACTGCTGCAAGTTTTAAACTAGAAAATGTCATTATATAATCTCATTTATTAAATACTTAGCTGTGCATCATGCAAAGTGAATGCGTGCTATAGCAACATTCAAACCAACATAAAATACAACTAATTTACAGTGACTTACAGAACACCAATAAGTCGTTAGCAATCAAGTGTAAAATTAACTGACATCAATTGAATAAAATAAAAACACAATGGTGGGTTATTTCGCCTCTGTTAAGGCAAAGTTTAATAACTCTACAACCTGCTCCTTACAGCTAGAATTAAACTTTACTCCAAATGAAACACCGGTTGAAAGCTGCTTCAAGTTGCAGATATTACCCGCGAGTTTAATATTTCCTGAGCCTTCTATGCTTTCAATTACAATTTCTATATCTTTATCTTCAGCAAGTACTAACTTTTCACCGTTTGCTACATCCAAGTGGCATCCTGAAATAGAGAGGTTGGTGATCGTGGTATTCCAGTACAGATCATCTATTTTCACCTTTCCGATAATATTGGTATCTATACGAATGGCAGAACGTAAATGATGTAATGAAACAGAGTGGGGAAAATCCAATACCATGATACGAGAAGGTAATTGAAGTGTTTGCTTTACCACACTAACAAAAGCAACAATGGCACCTTCATGCCCCTCGATTAAGCCTCGAACAGTAACCGCAGTACCTTGCTTGATATATTGTGAAAAGTTGCCTAACTTGCTGCTATCAGGAAACTGGATAAGGACGTATTGTTTTGGCAGGTAACCTATAAACGTTGTGCGAAATTTATTTTTTTGCCCCGCAGGGGTAGCAATATCTATCGTTATGCTTGAACCAGCATTAAGTAAAGCTAAATTTCGGCTTAACCGAGTAGCCGTCTCAACCTTAGTTGCTTTTTCAGTCATAATTACTCGCAAATATGAAAGGATAATAAACAAATATTGTTTATTATGAATTAGTTAAATTCCTTTAATGACCATAGCCAAATCAAAGAAGAATTGCAACTAAGCCCTATTCATATCCTGCGAGTTTGATAGTTTTACAACTGAAAGCGTTACTCTTCTTTTTTATAACCCTGAGTCGCGCGAGCAATTTTCTTCTGTTGGGTATAAGTTAATTTTTTCTTACCCGCAAAAGGATTAGATGTTTCTTTAAATTCAATGCGAATTGGCGTACCCATTATTTTTAATGATTTACGGTAATAATTCATTAAATAACGCTTATAAGAATGGGGCAGCTTTTTCGCAGAATTACCATGTATGACAATAATAGGTGGGTTATACCCTCCAGCATGAGCGTACTTTAATTTTATACGACGGCCTTGGTGCATTGGCGGCTGGTGATCAAAAACAGCCATATCAAGTATTTTAGTAACCATAGCCGTTGAAATACGTTTGGTCGCTGAAACAAATGCTTCTTCAACCGATTCATACAAATGACCAACACCAGTACCGTGTAGTGCTGAAATAAAATGAATTCGTGCAAAATCAATAAAGCCTAAGCGACGATCTAATTCGCTTTTAACTCGATCTTTATCATGCTCTTCCATGCCATCCCATTTATTAACGGCTAAAACCAGTGAACGACCTGCTTCTAGGATAAAACCTAATAAACTCAAATCTTGGTCGCTAATGCCATCTCTCGCATCTATTACCAGTAAGCAAACATTCGCGTCTTCAATAGCTCTTAAGGTTTTAATGACTGAAAATTTTTCAACGACATCAGAAACATTTTTACGACGACGAATACCTGCCGTATCAATTAAAGTATATGAGCGGCCATCGTGCTCCATCGGGATATAAACACTATCACGCGTAGTACCAGGCATATCATATACAACAACACGCTCTTCACCGAGAATACGATTAGTTAACGTTGATTTTCCTACATTAGGCTTGCCAATAATGGCCAACTTAATAGTATCATTTTCATCTGGTGCTTCTGCTAGCTTTTCATCTAATGACAGCTCGTCATCATCATAACCAAACTCATCTTCTTCTGTTTTTGGGCTTGCTAAGGCTTCAATATGAGGGGTTAAAGCTAAGGTAAGTAATTGAGTAACGCCACGGCCGTGAGCGGCAGCAATTTGATGCACCTGCTCTCCTAAACCAAGAGAATAGAACTCAGCAACAGCTGAATCACCGTCTATACCATCAATTTTATTCGCCACTAAAAAGACTTTTTTATCTTGTTTACGCAAATATTCAGCAATAGAGTGATCTGCAGCGGTAAGTCCATCGCGAGCATCAACTAAAAACAACACGGCATCCGCTTCATCAACAGCCATCAATGACTGCTCAGCCATCACCAAGTCAATTCCTTCTTCATCACCATTGATACCACCCGTATCAATCACAATAAATGAATGCTCTTCTACTTCTGCTTGACCATATTGGCGATCTCGAGTTAAGCCGGGATAATCTGCAACTAACGCATCTCGACTGCGAGTTAGTCGATTAAAAAGTGTTGATTTACCAACATTTGGACGCCCTACAAGCGCAACTACAGGAAGCATGAAAACCTCAAATTTATCGAATTCAGAAATAAGTAACGGCTCCTAAACGTATTGTCTAGGAGCCGTGTATATAATTTTAGCTTAAAAAGACTGTTTAGCCTATTGTTCTACAGTCATTATCTTTGGTGTTTCAATGACTTCTAAATCACCATCTCGTGATTGTGTATAAATGATATCATCAACTACCGTTGGTGTAGAATGTACACCACTTCCATCAACATGATGGCGGGCTACAATCTCACCGGTTTCTTGCTTCATCCAATGAAGATAACCTTCAAAATCACCAACTACAACATATTCATCTACCACAGCAGGCCCTGTTACACCTCGGTTTGTTAAACTCAGGTTGCTCCAACGCTCAATACCATTATTACGATTAATCGCATAAACATGACCACGTGTGTTTGTAATAAAAATATCGTTACGGTGCACGGCTATTTGTCTAAATGAGGAAAACTGACGCTTCCATAACACTCGGCCAGAGGATAAATCGATTGCTGCCAAATTGCCTCGTGAAGAAATCGCATAAATTTTATCACCAAAAACAACCGGTGCTGAGTCAACGTCAATAACACGCTCTAACTCTGTTGAACCTGTTGGCTCGCCAATAATAGTTGACCAACCTTGCTGACCTTTTTCAAGAATGAATACGCCAACTTCACCTTTACCAGTACCAAGAAGAACACCGCCAGACGCGATTACAGGAGCACTTATACCGCGCAAAGTAAGTGCAGGTACATCTTGCTGAATTTTCCATAACTCTTCACCAGTCTCAGCATTAAATGCTTTCATGATACCTGAAGCGGAATTAACCACTAAGATTCCATCATCAATAGCAGGTGCAGTAATCACTTCACCTTTGATATCAGCTTGCCAAACCAGTTCTCCTGTCTCAGCTTCTAATGCAAAGACTTTACCATTCTCCGTGCCTAGGAATACTTTTCCTATACCCGCAATTGGTCCACCCGCAATTAATGCAGAGGTACGGCTATGCCAAAAACTACGCTCATTATTGATATCACTTAAGTCGACTTGCCAAACTTTTTGACCTGACGATTTATCAAAGGCAATAACATCACCCATACGGCTAGCACTAAAGGTTTTACCGTAAGCAACAATTGGCTTAATTCGAGAGAAGTACCCGTCAACACCATCACCAACGCTGGCATCCCAAATGATTTTCGGCTGAAATGCTTGATTAATTTCAGTAAGTTCAGCAACTTTGGTACTTGGGTCTTCATCATCAGTTGACGAACAGGCCATTAATGCAGTGGTCAAAAATAACATTGCTGATATTTTGCCAAAACTTAAGCCATTAGAAATACTCTGATCAAAAAAGCGCATAAACACCCTTATTATTCGCCTGACTTAACTGTGTCGGCCACTACTGGTAAATTAACTGCTTGGGCCAAATCATCAAGTTTCATTTGTAATGAAGGGCTAGTAGCTAGGCCGTCCGCAGCAATTGCTGCTTGATATGCTGTACGCGCTAAATCTTTTTTACCTTGCTGTAAGTAAGTATCACCTTTAATCTCTTCTTTCGCAGCAGTAAAAGATTCAGGTAAAGGCTTAGCCAATGTTGCTAAGGCAGCAGCATACTCTTCGAGTTGAACTTGCACACGCGCTAAACGTATTGTCGCGATTGCTTTTACACCGTCATTTGATGCTTTTTCAATTGCGATCGTTAGTTGCTTTTGTGCTTGCGCCCAATCTTGATGCGTTGCCGCTTCTTTAGCTAGCGCTAAAGCCGTCAATGAAGCATAGCTAGTTGTGCCATTTTCATTGATAAACTTTTCAGCATTAGCAGTAAACTCTTGAGGATTCTTAGTGCTACTTTCCATTAATGCTTGATAGCTATCAGCGAGTGCTAATTCACTTTCTAATACACTATCTTTATATAAGTTAAAACCAATAAAACCAGCAAAACCTATTACAATACCTGAAATAACTGTATTACCGTTTTCCTTCCAAAAGCCCTTAATAGCTTCTACTTGTTGTTCTTCTGTTTGATAAACTTCCACTTGATACCCTTAAATTAACGCTGCTAACAAACTTGGAATTTGCTCAAATGCCAAGTTTTGCTGTTCTTGCTGACCGCGCAAGTATTTAACCATCACTTGCTTTTCAGCTATTTCATTTTCACCTAAAATCAACGCTATTTGAGCACCTGATTTATCGGCACGTTTTAATTGTTTTTTCATGTTGCCACCACCACAGTGACATTGAATTCGACTCTCTGGCACTAAATCACGCCATTGCTCTGCTAACGCATTTGCTTTTATTTCTGCTGCTTCACCCAAAATGACAATATAAGCATCAACCTGAGGACGCACATTATTCACTTTTTCCAAGCTAGTCAACATTAACACTAAACGCTCAATACCTAGCGCAAAACCAAAAGCAGGAGTAGCTTTGCCACCTAACTGTTCAACTAAGCCATCATAACGACCACCAGCACAAATAGTGCCTTGAGCGCCTAGACTTGAAGTAACCCATTCAAATACAGTTCGATTATAATAATCCAAGCCACGAACTAATCGCTCATTCAATACATACTTTACACCAGCAGCATCTAATCGCTTACATAAGCTGTCAAAATGCGCTTGCGTTTCTTCGCCGAAATAGTCAGACAGTTTTGGAGCCCCAACAAGTGCTTCTTGTACTTGTGGATTTTTACTATCTAATACTCGTAACGGGTTGGTGTGCATACGACGCTTTGAATCATCATCTAATAATGCTTCTTTCGTCATTAAGAACGACACTAAAGCATCACGGTAATTTGCCCGCTCTTCATTTGAACCTAATGAATTCAACTCTAGTGTGACAAATTCATTGATGCCAAGTTCCCGCCATAATCGTGCTGTAAGCAAAATAATTTCGGCATCGATGTCTGGAGTCGCAATACCAAAGGCCTCTAGGCCAAACTGATGAAATTGACGATAACGACCTTTTTGCGGCCTTTCATGGCGAAACATTGGTCCCATATACCAAAGGCGTTGCTCTTGGTTATATAACAGGCCATGTTGATTACCCGCACGAACACAGCTTGCTGTACCTTCAGGGCGTAATGTTAAGCTGTCACCATTTCTATCATCAAAGGTGTACATTTCTTTTTCTACGATATCTGTAACTTCACCAATAGAGCGTTTAAAAAGCGCAGTTGACTCAACAATTGGCATGCGAATTTCAGCAAACCCATAATTGCTGGCTACTCGACGCAAAACCGACTCAACCATTTGCCAAACATTCGTTTCGCTTGGTAAGCAATCATTCATACCTCTAATTGCTTGTAACGCTTTACTTTTAGACACGTAATTCTCTCTTTACTATTGCTGTGCGATAGCTAGTTAATCGCACATTGCGTACTAATTGCTAAAAAATATAGCCGCGCATTATACGCAATATCTGGTTAATACCCAAGTGAGCAAGCTAATTTGCTACTCATCTATTTCTTTAATATTTATTTTATGTTGTTCATCAAGCATCTTGGCTTTATGACGAATACGCTGCTCTAACTGGTCGACTAAATTGTTATTATCAAAGCGCTCTTTTTGACGAATACCATCAAGATAAAAACCACTTTTTTTGCTGCTTCCGGTTAATCCTAAGTCAGACACCATTGCCTCACCAGGCCCATTAACAATACAGCCAATAATTGAGACGTCCATTGGCGTCATTATATCTTCAATACGCTGCTCAAGAGCATTCACAGTAGCAACCACATCAAATTCTTGACGAGAGCAACTTGGGCAAGAAATTAAATTAATACCGCGACTTCTCAGTTTTAATGATTTTAAAATATCAAAACCAACTTTTACCTCTTCAACTGGATCTGCCGATAAAGAAACTCGCAAGGTATCACCAATACCTTGAGAAAGCAGCATACCTAGCCCCACAGATGATTTCACTGCGCCACTACGTAACCCGCCAGCTTCTGTAATACCAAGATGTAAAGGGTTATCTATTTGCTTAGCTAATAATTTATAAGATTCAACCGCGAGAAAGACATCTGATGCTTTAACACTCACTTTGAATTCTTGGAAATCGAGTCTATCTAGAATATCAACATGACGCATCGCTGACTCAAGTAGAGCTTCAGCTGTCGGCTCAGTGTAACGCTCTTGAATATCTTTTTCTAACGAGCCACCGTTAACGCCAATACGAATCGGGATATTTTTATCTCGAGCGCAATCAACCACGGCTCTTACACGATCTTCTCTGCCAATATTTCCTGGATTAATACGTAAACAATCAACACCGTATTCTGCGACTTTCAATGCAATTCGATAATCAAAATGAATGTCTGCAACTAATGGAGCATTTACTTGTTGTTTAATTTCTTTAAAAGCTTCGGCTGCATCCATTGTTGGCACGCTTACCCGAACAATGTCTGCCCCAACCGCCTCTAAAGATTTAATTTGCGCAACAGTTGCCGCAACATCAGTGGTAGGCGTATTTGTCATCGACTGAACAGAAATGGGTGCATTACCGCCAACAGGAACATTTCCCACCATAATTTGACGGGATACTCTGCGGATAATCGGGGATTCTTTAAACATAACTTTTTACTTTTAAAAATTAAATCATAAACCTATAAACGCATAAACACTCATAGGTTTCATTTCATCTGAACTAAGGAGAAAGTGGCAAGGTAAACTTGGCAATATTACCAACATTAAATGCTGACATATCCACAGGCTCACCATTGAATTCTATGCTTGCTAATTCTGGCTTACCTAGAGTTACCTTTAATGGTGCCACACCCGTTACAGTCATTACATAACCTGCTTTCTTAACTCCCCATGCAATGCGTTCGCCGGTTGCATCAAAAATGTTTACCCAACAATCACCAGCAAAAGTAAAAACTGCGATGCTGCTCGTTTCAACAGCTGTTGACTCATCAGTTAAAGCATTTGTTTCTATTGCAACGCTCTCAAGAGTTGTCGCTTGTTCATTTGAACTCTGCTGTTGCAAATCAGTACTTTGATTTGAGCTTTCAGGAACTGCTTCTTGCACTGTTACTGCCGTATCTGTTGATTTTTCCTCTAATGCGGTCTGGCTAGATAGTTGCTGTTTTTCTGTTTCACCTTCAGGTGACAATTTAGGCGCAATCGTTAATGTATCACTTTCTTCAGAAACCTTAGTTATTTCACTTGGCTCTGCTGCAGTAGGTAATGCCTTAGGCTTATCTCGACTCTCTTGAACCCACCACATCACGGTTAAACCAATCAAAACGGCAACAATAAAATAGCTAATCCACATTAAACGACTGTGTTCAGCTTGTTTTGCCGTAGCTTTTGAAAAGCTTTGCATTTCACTACGCTGGATATGGGCTGCCCCTAAGGCATCATAACTTGCTAAGACATCTTCTTTATCTACACCAACGACCTTGGCATAACTCGAAAGATAACCGCGATTATAAGTCGCAGGTAATGACTTATCTAAGTTATCTTCTTCAATATCTTTTACTAAAGATATTTTAAAATTTAATCGTAGGGCTATATCTTCTTGGCTCATCTTTAGCTTTATGCGCGCATCACGAAGCATAACGCCAGGGCCAATCATTTCCATATCTTCACTAAGTTCTGCTACTTCTAGCTCAGATTCTTTATTCTTACTCATTTATTTCTGTCACTGTTTCAGGGTCAACAACATAAAGTGTTTCACCTATTCGCACTCTATTATTAGATGAAATATTATTCCATTCTCGTAATGCTTTTATTTTAACATTATATTTCATTGAAATAGCAAAAAGCGTTTCGCCTTTACTCACTTTATGAGTAGTTGGTTTTGCTTCTTGCTTAGGTTCATCTTCAATTTCACCTTCAAGCTCTTCACTTATAGTGGTGTCTTCAATAACCTCTGCTGCGTCTGCCTCATCAGATGCTTTAACTAAATCAGTTTTATCATCACTAAGTGATTCTTCACTGACTTTAGTACTGCTCTGTTTCTCATCAATAGTTGATGTGTTAGGCTGTGCTACCGAACTCTCTGTTTTAAGCGTGTCTTTTTCAGCTGAATTTTCTGAGTTGTCATTATTGACTTTAGGCTCCTCAATAGAGTCAGCTTTAACATCATCTTCAGTCTTTGTACTGGTATCATTTGGCACTTCAGCTTGTTCAACGTTCTTTTCTGTGACAGCTGATAATGAATCGTCTAGCAACAATTGTGCAACAGCAGCCTCTTTTTCAGCAAGCTCTGCACCAGTAATCTCTTTAGCCACTTTTTCTGTGATTACAACGTCAGCATTTGGCTCATGAATAATTACCTCGTCTTGAGGCTCAGGTAATGGAGCATCACGTTTTGCTGGAACAGGAGCTGTTGATGTTGACTCAAGACTATTTTCAACAAGGGTATTTCCATCTTTAACATCATGCTCTTTCAGGACTGCCGCATCTGAGTTATTTTCCAAAGCACTTGATTCTTCAAACTCAGGTAGCACCTTTTCCTTTGCAGATGATAACTGCTCTTCTTGTGCTAACCCTTCTTCAACAATAATTTCAGTTACCTTATTTGAATCTGCTGTTGCCACAGCTTCTTTCTCAAGTTTTGCTTCTACCAGTTGTGTATTTGCTTCATCTTTAACTTCATTTTTAACTTCGTCAAAGCTGTCTGTTAAAGGCTGTGTACTCTCTTGCGTTTCTGCACTTACTTCATTAGCGCTGACTTCATTAACACTAGCAATTGCGTCTTCTGCTTTATCAGACAATTCAGTTGGACTGTCCGCATCAGTATTTTGAGCCAATTGAATTGATTTTTCATTTGAGGCTTCTACCACTGCGACACTGCTACTTTCAGTGGCTTTGACTTCTACGGGCTGGTTTTCGTTTTCAGCAATTAATAATGCTTCTGTTTGTTCTATTTGCTGATTTAATTTAGCTTCGTTGCTACTCGTTCCTTCCGCATTTACTGTAACTTCGTTCGTTTTAGGTTTAGTTTCATCTATTTTAGCTACACCTGTTGATGACTCAGTATTATTTACAACAACTAAAGCAGTAGGTGCTGTAACAGCCTTCGATGCTGCTGAAGCAGTTTCAACCGTGTTGGTTGTATTCTTCCCTACCTCCAGAGAAGACTTTTGCTCTGGGTATTTTTTAACAATCGTTTCTCTTGATGGTAATTTCTTACGTTTACCGGGTGATAATTTCACTACACGTTTATTGGAGCCACTTGGTTGGGTAAACTTATTCTTTTTACGCTGCGTTATTTGATAACGCTTTGCTAGGTTATCAGCTTCAATAATTTCTAATTCATTAAGTAAGTATTGCTGACCTTCCCAAGATTGCGGATACATATTTGCCAACATGGTTCCGTAATTTTTAGCAACTCGACCTTGTCTTAACTTCATATGTAATTTGTACGATAACGCAAGAGACTCTGGCGAGAAACGACGAGTATATTTCTCAAACTTTTGTTGGTACTGCTTTGCTAGATTATAGTTTCCTTTAGCATATTGAAGTCGAACCATTTGAAACAAAGTTCCAGAACTATTAGGGCTATGGTCAATTGCTTTTTCTAGGTAGTATTCAGCTTTATCAAAGTCATCTTCTTGCAAATAACAGGCTGATAAATTTTCATAACTTTTAGCAACAAGAATATAACTTGGTACCGCTATCGCTTTTAAAAACTGTTTTTCAGCTTTATCGACTTGATTTTGGCGACAAAGAAAAACACCATAGTTGTTTAACGTGTCGGCATCATCACTCTTTATAGATAGAGCTTTTTGGTAAGATTGTTCTGTTAATTCGTTCTCACCCACCACTTCATAATAATGAGCAAACGCGGTATAGACTTGAACTAATTCCGGCGAAAACTTTCGTGCTTTTTCTAAATTTAATTTAGCTTGGGCCATATTGCCCATTTTTAAATAACCAAGACCTAACGAAATTCGTGTAGCGGCCATTTCATCTAAGTTGGCTTGATTTTCAACAACAGGCGAATCATTTTCATAATTTTGCGTCACACAAGCAGATAACAACAACACTGAGCTCGCGATAGCTAGTTTCGAAAAAAGTGATTTTGCGTTAAATTTATCCATAATATGCAATGCGGTGAACGCCTCTTGTTTTTATTTTTTGCTAAAGCTAAACACTATAACGTTTTTATTGCGATACTGTCAGCATTAGTTTGATTTTTCAATGCATTCGCTTCATTTATTGCCGCAGTACGTTTTGTTCTATCTAAAACATCACCAGCTAATTGACCACAGGCCGCATCAATATCATCACCACGAGTTCGGCGAGTGATCACCGTAAGTCCATAACTTTGCAACACTTTATCAAACCTGTCGATACGCGAATTACTTGAGCGTTTATAAGGAGAACCAGGATAAGGATTAAAAGGAATTAAATTGATTTTACTCGGTAAATCTTTTAATGCATGAGCTAATTCATGCGCTTGGTCTGTACTGTCATTAACATGGTCTAACATGACGTACTCAATTGTCGCTTGCTTGTTAGCTTTTGAGCCATCAATGTAACGCCCTGCTGCTTCTAAAAACTCTTCGAGCGGATATTTTTTATTTAGTGGTACGAGTTCATTCCGTAATTCATTGTTTGGTGCATGAACTGAGATAGCTAAGGCACAATCGATTTTTTCTTTAAGCATATCTAAAGCGGGGACAACACCTGATGTACTCACCGTAACTCTACGCTTTGATAGGCCGTAACCTAAATCATTTAGCATAGTATCAAGCGCTGGAATAAGGTTTTTCATATTAAGCAAAGGTTCACCCATGCCCATCATGACAATATTGGTAATAGGTCTTTTTCCTGCAATACGAGTGGCTCCAATATCATTTGCCACACGCCAAACTTGACCAATAATTTCAGCCATAGACAAGTTACGATTAAAGCCTTGTTGTGCCGTTGCACAAAACGTGCACTCTAGTGCGCAACCTACTTGAGAAGAGACACATAAAGTGGCGCGATCGTTTTCCGGGATCCACACCGTTTCAACTTCTTGACCACCTTCTAATTTTAAAGCGTATTTAATCGTACCATCTGATGAAACTTGTTTAGTGGCAATTTCTGGTGCAACAATTTCACAGTTTCGCGCAAGCTTTTCTCGTAACTTTTTATTTAAGTTAGTCATTTGCTCAAAATCACTGTAACCAAAGTGATAAATCCACTTCATTAACTGATCAGCTCTAAAAGGTTTTTCACCGATAGAATCAAAGTACTCACGCATACTTTTATGATCGAAATTTAATAAATTTACTTTAGTCATACAACAAGATCTCAACAAGACAAAACAGGACAACAAAACCAGTTAAACAAAGCACTGGCCTAATTTACAAGGGCGCGAATTGTACACTTTTTACGCAAAAATCGCAATTTATCTTTGTATTTAGCTAGGTAAATATAGGCGCCTATTAAATACAAAAAGGATTTTACCAAAGCTTAGGTAAAATCCTTTCACAGAATATAACTCTGTAATTTATTAGCGTTTAAACAAAATATTTTAACTTAGTTTAAGGAGATAAGCGCGGAGCCTACAACTGTAGGTGAGCACTTTCGACGCAAAAATTAGTTAAAGTGTGAAGTTAAATTGCTAATTAACGTTGTTAATCAATATTAACGAGTACGTGGGCAAATTTCTTCATCTGCGAAGAAGTATGCAATTTCACGAGCAGCTGATTCTAAAGCATCGCTACCGTGACATGCGTTTTCATCAATTGAATCAGCGTAATCAGCACGTAAAGTACCAGCTAAAGCTTCAGCTGGGTTTGTAGCACCCATGATTTCACGGTTTTTAAGAACAGCGTTTTCGCCTTCTAATACTTGTACCATAACTGGACCTGAAGTCATGAATTCAACTAAAGCACCAAAGAAAGGACGCTCGCTGTGCTCAGCGTAGAAACCTTCAGCTTTTTCTTTGCTTAGGTGAACCATTTTTGAAGCAACGATTTTTAAACCAGCAGTTTCAAAACGGTTGTAGATTTGACCAATAACATTTTTAGCTACTGCATCAGGTTTTACGATAGAAAAAGTACGTTCGATAGCCATGATAAGCCCTCTTTTCTCAAAATAAGTGAATTAAAATATGTATTTTAAAATACGGTATAAATTTTGGGCGCGATTATAGACGAAAAAAAAGTAAAAGCCTAATGATACTTTTTATACAAGAAATCATCAGAAGCTTTTACTTTGGTAGATAAGTCTAAATACATTCGAACAGCCGATTAAATTCAGCCGCTTAAGATTTTTCTTTCTTCAATTGAATGATCAGATCAATGTGAGGGATCAGGGCTTCAATCTCTTTAAGCTGCTCTCTAAGACTCTGCCACTGCGTTAATTCTAATTTACCTGAATCTAAAATGGCGCACTTTAATTCCTCAACGAGTGAATGTTCATCATGAGACTCAATAAATTCATTAATTCGCAGCAAGTCATCTAAATCAGCTTGACTTAATATTGCTTGCTCATCGGTAGCTAATGCTTTTTTATTCATAAGAAACCCCACTCGTTACTACTGGCATTAATATAATGTTATACGCTTGTTCGACGATACTGTCGGTATTCAGGCTTCCAATAGTTTCGCTCTATTTTATCTAAGAGTTCTTCGTCAGAAAGTGCTAAGGCTAGCTCTTGCTCAAAAGCCACTTTAGAAATAGCAAAAGCGATATCTTTACTTAATTGCCCAATGCCAGTTAGCGGAGGTAGTAAATCTTCACCATCATTGTTAGCAATAGGTGAAGCCTTTGCTAAAGTTTCACTTGCCACCATTAACATTTCATCGGTAATGCGTTTAATGTTAGCAGAAATAACTCCCAAACCAATACCTGGGAATATATAACTGTTATTACATTGCGCTATTGGGTAAGTGTTACCTTGATAAACTACAGGCTCAAATGGGCTGCCCGTAGCAACCACTGCTTTACCTTTAGTCCAGTGGATGACTTGACTAGGTGTAGCTTCGACCTGACGTGAAGGGTTACTCAACGGGAAAATAATTGGCACAGGACAATGTGAATGCATCGCTGTAATCACTTCCTCTGTAAATAAGCCCGCTTGACCTGATACTCCAATAAGTACATCAGGCTTAGCGCCATGCACTACTTCAACTAATGATGCATATTCTCCTTCAATAGCCCAATTATCGAGTGCAATAGTTGGTTGCACTAATCTTTCTTGGAAGTCACGTAAGCCTTTCATACCTTGCGTTAGTAGACCATACCTATCTACCATAAATACTTGGCTACGCGCTTGTAATGGCGAAATACCTTCACTGATCATTTGGGAAATAATTTGCTCGGCAATACCACAGCCAGCAGAGCCTGCACCAACAAAAGCCACTTTCAATTGTGACAATTTAACGCCTTTACGGCGACACGCCGCTAACAAAGTGCCCACGGTAACGGAGGCTGTTCCTTGAATGTCATCATTAAAGCAGCAAATTTTATTACGGTAGCGTTCTAATAACGGCATCGCATTAGGTTGAGCAAAATCTTCAAACTGCAACATAATATGTGGCCAACGACGTTTCACTGCGCTAACAAATAACTCTAAGAATTCATCATAAGAGTCCTGATCGATACGCTTATGACGCGCCCCCATGTACATAGGATCATCTAGTAATTTTTGATTATTTGTCCCAACATCTAACATCACAGGTAAAGTATAAGCTGGGCTGATACCACCACAAGCGGTATACAAAGATAATTTACCAATTGGAATACCCATGCCGCCAATACCTTGGTCACCTAGCCCTAATACGCGCTCTCCATCAGTTACTACAATAACCTTTACTTTATTTTTTGTAGCGTTACGTAAAATGTCATCAATATTGTATCTATCTTGATAAGAAATAAATAAGCCGCGTGAACTACGATAAATGTCTGAAAATTGCTCACAGGCATCACCTACAGTTGGGGTATAAATAATCGGCAACATTTCAGCTAAATGATCTTGCACCAATTTAAAGAACAAGGTTTCATTATTATCATGAATAGCACGTAAATAAATATGCTTGTTAATGTTAGTGTGAAAAGAGCTGTATTGACGATATGCCCGATCGGCTTGCTCTTCAATTGTTTCAAAGCGAGGTGGTAACAAGCCAGTTAAGTTAAAGTTAATACGTTCTTCGTCACTAAAGGCACTACCCTTATTTAATAACGGCGTTTCAAGAAGTGCTGGACCGGCATAAGGAATATAAAGAGGGCGCTTTGTCTGTGTCATGGTGGCTGCTACTTATCTATCAAATGAATAATTTTGGTGAATAATGAAAATAGACTGAATCTATAGCGGCTGAGTATAATAGATCTAATAGTTATAGCATAGTCTAACCAGTGCAAGATAAAGAAATTATTCTGCAAAAATGCAAGACTATTCACTTAATTATACCTATTAAAGTGTTAGTCCATTTCATCCATCCATGCTAACTGAATAGCTTCTAGCACTCTTTCTCCACAATGTGCTGGATCATCATCAAATCGCTCTAAATCTAGCACCCACTGCCTAAGCTCAGTAAAATGTAACTTATAGGGGTCAACATCTTCATGTTGTTCGATTAAATCAAGTGCGATCTCAAGTGAGTCGGTCCACTTTAAGCCTTGTGTATTCATTACTAATTATCTCAATTGAAGATCAAATGAAACCAAAAATAATCTGCCACTAGCATTAAGGCTAGCCATAGCAATATCATTCGAGTTTTTCGACAAAACTTGCAATCGGTATGCCACCATTGCATCAACTTATTCATCATTAATACCAGTTAACTACTTAACTTAGTGTAGCGTTAATTTTAAAAAAGTATGAATGAGTTTATCAGGAATTTGGCGCGAGAAAGCGAATAAAAAAAGCCAGAGCTAAAGCACTGGCTATAAATGATCTTACAAAGTTGCGAGCAATTGTAGGCTGATAATGTTATTTCCCTGTCATTTACACTTAACGTTTACCAATCCCCATAAAAGTTATTATCTCATGAGTTAACCGAAAAATGTGTGCTTAAAAATAGTCAACCAGTTAGATATTTAGAATACTATTTCTTCTATTAGATATTATGTAGAATATAATCACCACATTATTAAGGTTATTAACATTATGGATTCATTTGATAAGCATATACTTAGTATTTTACAAAAAGACAGTACACTTTCTACCAGTGAAATTGCACAACAAGTTGGCTTATCAACAACGCCTTGCTGGCGAAGAATTCAAGCGATGGAAAAGTCAGGTGTCATAAAGGCTAGAGTTGCGTTAGCCGATCCTGAAAAACTCAATGTTGGCTTAACCATTTTTGTCATGGTAAAAACCAATCAGCACAACCCAAAGTGGTTAGCCACTTTTGCTGAAATAGCCGATGAATTCCCAGAAATTGTTGAGTTTTATCGTATGAGCGGCGCTGTAGATTATTTACTGCGCGTGGTGGTGCCTGATATGAAAGCCTATGATCATTTCTACAAAAAGCTGATCACTAAAACGGACTTTGCCGACATCAGCTCAAGTTTCGCGATGGAAGAAATTAAATACACGACCGCACTGCCTATTGATTATATTTAGTGATTTAACTGAATATAGCTAAACGGTTTTTCTAATATCAAGTTTCTCAATTATTTGAGCATATACTGCGTAACTTGCATAACCTAGAATAGGTAAAACAATCACCAACAAGGGTAAAGCGACAATTAAAGTAAACGCCATAATTGATACTAAGGTACAAGCCCATTTAAGCATTAACCATTTATGGGAAAACACTTTTTTTACGCCAAAGGTTACCGCATTTACAAAGCCCATTTGCTGATGAATGATTAAGGGGATGGCAAAAACGCCCAATGAAAAGCCGATAATAGCCATAACGATTCCGACTAAGCCACTATGAAATAGATACGAAATAATTGAATCTCTTAACTCAGGGTTAGTAAAGAAGCTCTCGTTTAATGGAATGGGTTCAACGCCAAAATATAAGCCATAAATCACTAAGGCATCTGTTATCCAAATAAAATAGCAAAGACATAAAATAAAGACTAAAAACCAAATACCTTGGTTATTTTCACCTTTTATTTTAATTAAATCTGAAAACGCAGGCTTTTTACCTTGCTGCAATACAGCAGCAGCTTGCTGAAAACCGATGATTAAAAGTGGGGCGATTAAAAAGAAGCCCGCAATGAAAGGAATAATTACTAATGCCGCGTCAACATTAAGCAATAGCCAATATAATATGCCACCAATTAAACAAAAAAGACTACTAAATAAAATACTGATGGTTTTCGAAGCTAAAAAACTACGCCAGCCAAAGTGAAGCCATTGCTTAATTGAAAATTGATTTGCTTGAGTGTTCATAAATCCATACCTAAAATCATACTACTCAAAGCATAACCAATAGATAGCTACTTAAGCTTGATTCAAAACAGTAAAAGGTAAATGTCACTTATAAATTAATATACATTATAAGTAATTATCGAATAATAAAACGATTGGTTATTTACTATTCTCAGTCTTTTAACATACCCTACTAGCATGAGAACTATCACTTTATCATTAGCCGCGAGCTTAATATTAATATTGAGCTTACCTATTCAAGCCAAAAATACGCTTCGCTTTTGCCAAGGAGAAATGCCGCCCTATATATTCAAGCAGCAAGGTGAAAAACCCGTTACTGGTATTTGGCCAACAGTGTTTCAGGAGGTCTTTAAAAACCGAACAGATATCACGATTGAGTCTGTTGTTTTGCCGTGGAAGCGTTGCCAAAAAGAAGTGTTATACGGCAAGTCAGATGGCTTTTTTATGGCAACCAAAACGCCCAAACGAGCGAACGATTACCTTTTATTACCAAGCTTTCACACCTTACGTATTCCCTACTATTACTCTACTAAAGCTTACCCGCAAGGCTTTACTTGGAACAGTTACAATGATCTTAAGGATAAAACCATTGGAATTTTAAGAGGTTATACATATTTTGCTGACTTTCACCAAGCGTGGGACAATAAGCAACTCAATGCTGAATATGGCGATGATATAGAAATTAATTTAAAAAAATTATTCAATAATCGCTTAGATTTAGTCTGGGATTGCGAGCGAATTGTTAATTATCATCTTAAAAAATTGCATTATACCGATGTCATTAAAGAGTCGACTGGCAAGCATCACATACATGAAGTAGGTCAGCATATTGGCTTATCAAGAAAAGGCAATGCCCTGAAATACCAGAATTTCATTATTAAAAGACTCACTGAGATGCAAGCATCTGGCGTGTTAGAAGAAATAATTAACCAAGACTATTAGCCATAATAACAACTTGATTTCTACTAGTTTAATGTTTACAAAAAAGCCAACGATAGCTTGTATATCGTTGGCTTATATATACCAGCTCATCATAAATGATGAAACATTACCGTTTATTTAGTTACTTTACGCTTCAACGTTACTCAAATTAAAACTGCGCAGTAAATGATAAACTGTAACTTTTAAAGTCATTATTACTTTCATTAGTGCTTGCATACCCTGCGCTCAATGAATAGTTATCATTGAAGAAATGCGTCGCAGCTAAACTGTAACTTTCATTTTCATTGTAACTTGCAGAAATTGAGGTGTTTTTATTAAAGTAATAGCTTGAACCAATCGACCAATAGTCATCCACATCTATAGAATCTGAATCGGTATTATCAAATGTATAAGCAGCACTTACCGTTAAATAACTGCCATTTTCAAGTGATTTAAAATACTTAGTAGAAAGCGCATGAAAATCTAATTCTTCATCAGTGTTATAGCTAAAGCCAATATAATCATTGTCATTGAGTGTTAAGTCATAGCTTGCACGAAAGGTAAACAACTCCCCTGTTTCATGATACGTTGACTGAATAAGAAAATTCTCTGAAATTAAATAACCCAAGCTAAGTGAGTACGCACTGTCACTATCACTATTGCTATCTCTATGATGTGTTCTATTTTCTTCAATAATGGTGAATGTATCAGTATATTCAGAATCTTGGTAGCTATAACTGCCCCCTAAAACGAAACCGCCAACAACCCATTCCCCCCTTACATTGATAAGATTATTTTCATTACTACTTTTATAAGAAAGAGGCGTACGATTTTCATAACCCCCAATATAAAATTGGTTATTACTTACATAATCTGATGATGAGTATAAATATCCAACGGATATATTACTTAGCGTATTTATATAATCAAACTCGTTTAATGGGCCTTTGGTTTTTCTACCTTCGAAGTAATACTGAGAATTTATATTAAAGGTCTCACTATCAACATTCTCATATTCTGCTTGATAGTAACCAAGAGAAGAAAACGATTGAAAACTTTTTGCTTCATTCGCTTGGCTTGAAAAGGCAATAGGTAATACAGTAATAGCTGCAGCAATGAGAGATAATTTCATTTTGAACATCCTTTTAAGTTGAATTTTTATTTAAAAACTAAGTAGTTGACGCGCATTGTATACAAAAGAAATCAGGAAAACTAGCGACAGATATATCATCTTACATTTTTAAAAACTTTTTAAAGAATCAATATTGATTCTTTAAAAAGTTTCCTACACAAGCAATAACAAAATGTCTTAAAACATAGTTAGTTAGCCAAAAACACGTGCCGCCCAGCGGGTTAATCCTGCGGTAACACTACCAAAATGATCACCAATAACTACAGGCGTATTTGGCATTTGCTTGGTTAAAAACTGATTAATGACAGGTGACTTTGCTGTACCGCCAGTGACAAAAACCACATCAGGCTGACACTGTGCCTGTTCAATGGCTTGTTGCATAATATTAGCTATAGTTGCTAATTCTTGATGTGCAGCTTTTGCCATTAACTCCCTTGAAACCGTTACTGACAACTCAGGGCTAATATCTGTTAAATCTATTGGCGTTAAATCACTCTCCGTTAAGGCTATTTTTCCTTGTTCTGCGCCGTTAACCATACGATAGCTTAATTTTTGTTCTTGTAAGAGTAACAATCGTTCTATTAATTCAGGCTGCTTGGCATCTCGCTGTAATTGCTGTAAATATCGTCTGTTACTTTGGCTATAAAATTCAGTTTGATCATTAATATTATTAATGGCCATAGCTTGCCAATAGCTATAACTCGGTACAGGCTTATTAGTTTTCAATAAGCTATCTAAACCAAATTCTGGCATTAAGCCTTTTAGCGCTAATTGAATATCAAAATCATTGCCGCCAATCCGTACACCACTATGGCCGAGCAAATGATCTGTTCTATCATTAAGTAATGAAAATTCAGGCCCCATGAGTAGCATTGAGCAATCAGTCGTGCCGCCGCCAATATCTACCACTAATACTTTTGTTTCTTTATCTAGTGTACTTTCAAACTCAAATCCTGCTGCAACGGGCTCATATTGAAACTCAACATCACGAAAACCAACTCGTTTTGCCGCATTCGTTAATACACTAATAGCTTGTAGGTTACTCTCTTCCCCTTTCAAACCTTGAAAGTTAATTGGTCTACCAATAACGGTTTGCGTCACTTCTCGGTTGAGCTTTTCTTCTGTTAGGCTTTTGATATTACTCATCATAGCGGCAACAATATCTTCAAATAAGTTGATTTGCTGTGGCATTAAACCGCTTGCACCTAAGAAAGATTTAGGTGATTTAATATAATAGCCTTCATCAGGCTCAGCCAAATAAGCAGCTAAGGCACCATGTCCAAAAGAAAGCTCAGTTGATATACCATCTAATGCTAATTCACGCGCTACACTTTGCCCTTTTTGTAAAGGCATCAAGCGAAGTTCTTTGAAAGTTTGCTGTTCTTGTGAAGGTAGTTGCTGATAAAGCCAATTTACAATAATTTCACGACTTGGTGCATATAACGTTGAGGGTAAGTAGCAGCTATTATCGGTGAGTTTTATTAGCGCTGGTTGATTATTTTCCATCACCCCTACAGCACAGTTAGACGTACCGTAATCAAAACCTATCATATTGTTACCACGCATTATTACCACACAAAGGAAAAAGGCCGCGTAGCATACTGAGTTCGCTTTATTAATGCAACTGACACCTCAAGTAACTTTATACAATATATTGCCGAATCTACATCTTTGTGCGATATTACTATGCAGCTAAATCGTATAATTATTAAATCAAGGGAGCTGATAAAAACTAAATACGCTATATAAAGGTATGATGATGTCAAAAAGTATTCGCTCTAAATTTTTACTCTATGTTGCTGGCGGTGTCAGTCTCGTTCTAGTTATTGCCTCTGCACTTATTATTAGCAAAGTTAGTAATAAAACAGAGCAGCAAGTTAATCACGCCTTACAGACGAATCTAGCCCTTGAGGCCAATAAAATACACGGCTTTATTGATAAACAAGTGAGAGGGTTAGAAGGTTTTTTTCGCACACCGTCTCTTATAAACTGGACCGATAATCACAGAGCTTACCTTACAGATACTTCAACAAAAGAATATCAACTGTTTCTACAAACACTTAAAGGTGAATCAAAATCTGATCCTTACACTAAATCGGTATTTTATGGCTCAGAGCATACTGGCGAATACCTTGATGAGCATGGGGTCTATAAACAAGGCGAGTATGATGTCAGAACACGCGATTGGTACAAAGAAATAAAAGAAGAAAAGCAATGGGTTATGTCAGATGTGGAACTTCACCCTGCCGATAACTACATTTACACCGCTATTAATATTCCTGTTTTCAATTTTAAAAATGAATTTATTGGCGCAGGTGGCGCTGATATTTTAATAGACAGCATTGCAGAGTTTGTTGATCAGGCAAAATATCAAGGTGAAGGTACTGCTTTTTTAATGACAAAAGAAGGAAAAGTAATTTACTTCCCACTTAACGAGGGGGAGATAAAGCATAATCAAGTGATTAATGAACTCGATAAACAAGATGGTATGAATGGCTTTACTGATTTAGCCTTGCTTGCAAATCAAAATATGCAAGGTGTTTCAGAAGTTCTACTAAACGGCAAGTCACATGTTGTTGCTTACCAAGCAATTATTGATGACAAACCACAGATGCATTGGGTTATCGGTTTATTGGTAGATAAAAGCACCGTTTACAGTCCGTTATACGATACTGTTAAGCTGTCAATTTTTATTGTTATATTACTTATCACGACAGTTGGTATCATAATTTCATTTGTTGCTAAATCAGTTACTAGTCCGTTAACTGAATTACATAATGCCATGATGGATGTGGCAAGCGGCGAAGGTGATTTAACTAAGCGTATTAAAGTCAAATCAAATGATGAAATTGGTGAATTAGCCAAAGCCTTTAACCAGTTTACTGCACAAATTCATAACTTAGTGATAGACATTAGCCAAATGTCAGATAAGCTTAATCATTCAATTCAAAATGTTGGCTCATTAACCACTAAATCTGCCTCTAAAATCGCTAACTCTCGAAATGATGTTGCCAATGCAAGCGGTAATATTGATGAAATGAGTAGTGCCGCGAAAGAAATAAGTAGTACTGCACAAACTGCCGATGAACAAGTTACTGAAGCCTGTGAAATAACGCTTCAAGGTAAGTCACTCATAGGTTCGACCGTCTCAGTAATGAACCAAGCACAAACACAAATTCAACAATCTGTTACGGCCATCTCTCAACTAAAAGTCGATAGTGAATCTATTAGTAGCGTAGTTGAAGTTATTGAAAACATTGCGGAACAAACCAATTTATTAGCCTTAAATGCCGCCATTGAAGCAGCACGAGCGGGTGAAAATGGCCGCGGCTTTGCCGTGGTTGCTGATGAAGTGAGAACTCTTGCCAGTAAAACTCAGCAATCTACCGATAGCATTCAAGCAATGATCAACAATTTACAAACGAGTGCCTCATCGGCTGAAGAATTGATTTTAACTAATCAAAAGCAGTTTAGCCAAACCGTGGCACAAGTAAATGATGTAGATAACATTTTAAGCCAAATTGATTCAACAATAGATACCGCAAGAAAGCTAAACGTTAGCATCAACCAATTAACGCAACATCAAAATGGTTTATCTGAACAAATGACCTCCATTATGAGTAATATTGATGAATTCGCTGACTCAGCCAATATTGATTCTGCCACAGTTAATGAGCATGTTTTATCTATTGAGAGTAACTGCCAATCGTTAGATAGCTTAGTTAAGCGCTTTAAAATTGCTTAATGGTTTACCTATAAGGAAAAAGTGCACTGCTATTGTCTAAATTCATAGCAGTGCGACAATTCATGGATGTAAATCAACAGAAGTTCCTCTAAACTAACCTTCAATCAATTCAGATAATTTTAATAGGTTCATGGCAGAAATTACCTTTAACCAGCAAGAAAAAGAGCAGCTGGTGCTCAAAATACAGAATTATTTTAACGATGAGCTTGCCCAAGATATTGGCCAATTTGATGCGGAGTTTTTATTAGACTTCTTCGCCAAGGAGGTAGGTGGTTATTTTTATAACCGTGGCGTATTTGACGCCCAAGCTATCGTCAGTGATAAACTTGAAAATGTTAACGAAGTGATTAATGAAGCACTGTTTGAAATAGAAAAGCCAGTAAAATAAGTACTGGATTTTTTATTACTAAAAGAAAAAGGCTCGTTAAACGAGCCTTTTTTAATATTTATGACCCGTCCTAAATAAGGTTGACACTTTTCCACGATTAAATTGGAGAGTGTTATGAAATCAATCACTAAACGAACTCAAAGAGATTA
>NZ_SAWY01000035.1 GCF_006439335.1 Litorilituus lipolyticus
CTTGTATGGATAATACACCCACCTTTTTTATTCTTTTTTAAACCAGTTTAGGTAAAGTGAGGCCCAAGCTTTGGCTGCAACCAAAGCCTTTTATACGGTAGTTCGATTAATTGCAGGCTCCTCTATTGAGAGACCGATAACAAGAGCGAACGCCGTATAAAACTCCAAGCACTAAACTCGGATAGTCAACTGGGCCTCGAGCCCGAATAGCAAGGCAGAGTCAGCTTATTATGAATACACAAATTAATCAAAATGAAATTAACGTCGGTGTCGATACGGGTAAAGCACAACTCGACATTTACATACGTCCTTTAGGTATTTATTTCAATGTATCTAACGATGAAAGTGGTATCAAAGATGCCATGACCGAAATCAAAAAGCACAAGGTAACTCGTGTTGTTATTGAAGCAACGGGCCGCTTAGAACAAGCTTTTATCATGGCCTGCGCTAAAGCGAAAATCCCTTTTGTTGTAGCTAACCCTGTCAACATAAAACGTTTTGCTGGCGTCATTAATCAAAAAGCCAAAACAGATAAGCTCGATGCCCAGTTAATTGCCTATTATGCTGAGATGATGAAACCTGAACTATCTAAGCTAAAGCCCGAGGACATGAGGCTAATGAGTGATTTACTGTCTCGCCGTCGTCAGCTTATGGACATGCAAACAATGGAGAAAAACCGTCTTCAAATAATGCCAAAAGAAATTACATCATCTATTAAGCCTATGCTGACTGTGCTGAAAAACCAGTTAGAAAAAATAGATAATAAATTACATAAACTCATTGAATGCTGTGATGAGTATAAAATCAAAAATGACATCATTCAGAGCGTACCTGGTGTTGGTAACGTTGTGGCATTTAATTTGATTAGTGAAATGCCAGAGCTGGGTTATATTACCAATAAAGAAGCATCATCATTGGTCGGAGTTGCACCATTTAATCGTGAGAGTGGTTCGTATAAAGGCAAGCGTATGATACGAGGAGGACGCTCACAAATTCGAACCGCAATGTATATGGCAATGATGTCAGCGATTCAATGTAACCAAACATTTAAAGCGACTTATCAACGGTTGGTTGCGGCAGGAAAACCTAAAAAAGTAGCGATAATAGCCTGCATTAGAAAGCTCGTTATCACACTAAACTCTATGTTAAGAGATGGTGTCTATTGGGATCCTAAAATGAGTTAATTATTAAAGTTTGACACCATAGTCACTTGTTA
>NZ_SAWY01000036.1:0-345 GCF_006439335.1 Litorilituus lipolyticus
GCCATGATCAAACTCTTCAATTAAAAAATCGTTTGTGATGCCGAAGCATCTGCTCAATGAATTCTGTCGTGATACCAACTAAAAAGCTGACATCGCATTACATATATAAGTATATATTTATCTGTGTGACATTCATCAAAGTGCTGTTTTACGTCCAATGGACTATGTAAAATCAACCACTCTGTGAGTGCCCACACAAATTGCATGATAACTAATTGTTAAAGAATTTGTTCCGTATGGAACGCTGATTAATCACATTCGTTAATCAGTGAACTTCGTAAGCTTTGCCCCGAAGCGGATGCGCATTGTACGCTTCCTAGTTTTGATGTCAACGTTTATTTTATA
>NZ_SAWY01000036.1:355-330165 GCF_006439335.1 Litorilituus lipolyticus
AATTTATTTTTTAACTCACTTTTTAACGTTAACTGGGTTAAATGTTTCTTAATCAAATCACTTAACTTGTCAAAACAGACCTTTCATCTTCTTGATACGGCCTACTCTGTATTTCCTATACAAACCTTCCTGAGTTGCCCCGTGGAAGTGGATGCGCATTCTAGAGACTTTTAATTTAAGGTCAACCATTATTTTCATTTTTTATAGTTTTTTTGTTCGTTCGCACGATATTCGTACAGCCCTTGTGTTTTCTGGTGTTTTATTCACTTGTTTTCGTTCTATTTATCTACATTTCTCGTTTTACATAAATTTTCTATTTATTACGCGCTCACCAATTTTACTGTTATTGATGATCATTTTTGTCTAATTTATGGTATTTTACTTATCAAACATTTTTATTTTATATGTATTAAGGTGTATTGATGACTGTTAGTAACCTTCGACCCTATCAGGGAATATTACCTAGTATTGGTGATTCTTGTTATATTGATGAATCAGCTGTCATTGTTGGTGATGTGTCATTAGCCAAGGATGTGAGTATTTGGCCTTTAGTTGCAGCTAGGGGCGACGTGAATATAATCACTATAGGTGCAAGATCAAATATTCAAGATGGTACTGTTTTACATGTTACACGTAAAAGTAACAATAACCCTCTTGGCAACCCCTTAATAATCGGCGAAGACGTAACCGTTGGCCATAAGTGTATGCTACATGGTTGCACTCTAGGTAATCGAATTCTAGTTGGAATGGGCGCTATCATTATGGATGGTGTCACTGTTGAGGATGATGTATTCATTGGAGCTGGTAGCCTAGTCCCACCAAATAAAACACTGGAGAGTGGCTTTTTATATGTTGGTAATCCTGTCAAACAAGCCAGAAAACTCAAACAAAGTGAAAGTGAATTTTTAAAACAGTCTGCCGATAATTACGTTGAGCTAAAAAACGACTACCTCAATCAGTAACTATGAAATGTTTATATGAATGATATTGCCTTCAATATCATTCTTTTCTAGCCAAAGTTCTGCGACTTCTTCTAAATCATACTTAGTACAGGTATCAATTGTAGTTAGCTGCTTCAATTCAAATGAATGATAAAAGATAGTTACAAGTTGACCACAGTGTTGTGCGGTTATACTCCATGCATCTTCTTCTTTGTTAAATGATAAATCATCATTAAATAGAAAAGCTTGATTCATAATAGTTCCTACAATGCAGTGCTCATTTCTGCTCTTAGGGTTTTAAGAACACTTTCGACATCAGGATTCACTTTTCGCCAAATGTTAAAGCTTTCAGCGGCCTGCCCTACAAGCATACCTAAGCCATCAATTACCTTAGCAGCACCTTGTTGCTCTGCCCATTGTAAGAACGGGGTGAGAGTTGCGCCATAAACCATATCATAACAAACCGTACTGTCCGTGATGTTTGAGCTAGGTATTGCAGGAAATTGTCCAGACAAACTTGCTGATGTCGCATTAATAATTATATCAAACCTACCATCCTGTAAGTTATCAAAGCCGCAGGCATGTAATTTTTTATCACTAAAGCTATCAAATTGATGACATATTTTCTCCGCTTTAGACACTGTTCGGTTGGCAATGACGACCCTTACTGGCTCTTGCTCTAGAATAGGTAAAATAACACCTTTTGCTGCCCCACCTGCTCCTAATATTAGTATGTTACTGCTTTTTAATACAACATTGTGCCTTAATAGATCTTGCACCAAACCTATACCATCAGTATTGTCACCATATATTTTCCCATCAATGTAGCTCAATGTATTTACCGCTTCAGCAAGCTTTGCACGATCAGTTAATTTGTCTGATAACAACAGTGCCTGTTCTTTAAAAGGAGCAGTAACATTAGCTCCCTTTCCACCTTGCGCGAAGAATGCTTTAACGTCATTCTCAAATTGATCAACTTGTGAAAGTTGTCGGTCATATTCAATTAGTTGATTAGTGCTATCGGCAAACGCTCTATGAATATTGGGCGATCGAGACTGCTTTATCGGGTTACCAAAAACGAGGTATTTATCCATAATATTTAGGTAGTAGCTGAGAATAGGTTAATGCTAATAGATATATTGTTAGATGCAAACAAAAAAGCAGTAACACTTTGGAATATGTTACTGCTTTATTTACTTATTAGTAAGGACTGTAGAAACTGCTCTAAAGATCAACAAGCCCATTCATGTTAATTAAAACTTGTAACCGAGCATAATTGAATAAACCATAGGGTCAACATCAATACTTGCACTACCGTTTCCTGCTAAACCAACATTGTGTGGGTCTTCTAAGTCAAATGTTGCTTCAGTACCAATATCAATATAGCGAGCAGAAACATTAACAGACCAATTTTTATTTAACTCATAGTCAGCACCAACTTGAAACGATAAACCAAAAGAACTATCTAATTCTAAGTTTTTAAAGCCTACAGAAGCTGGTGTAGCAGTAAATTCTTCATCAAAAAATACTGTATAGTTAATACCTGCACCTACATATGGTTTGAAAGCACTGCCAGTGTCAAAATAATAAAGCGCGCTTAGTGTCGGAGGTAAATGCGTTACTTCTGCTAATATAGCGCCATCTAGGTTTGCGCCATAAACAGCCTCGGTAACACCTTGTGGATCATGTAGAACAACATCATGGGTAAATGGTGTTGCAGCAAGTAACTCAACAGCCCAGTTGCTGTCAAAGAAATAAACAACATTTAAGCCAAGCTGAGTATTATCGTCAACTGAGATTGATAATGGTGTCATGGTTCCATCAAGCGCTACACCCGCTTTTGATGAATCAGGACTTATCATCGTAGCACCGCCGCGCACTAGAATATCACCAGCTTGGTTAGCTAACGTAGTAAAAGAAAAAGAAGAAAGTAATGCTATTGCTAATAAAGATTTTTTCATGATTTTAATTCCTTGTTAAAATTGTGGGTATATTATGCCTACAAGCAAAGAATTTTTTGATCTAGATCAAGCTTTTTGAGCTGATATTTCTTTACGAAGATTAACTTGATTTTGATCAAGTAATTACTCTAATTTTGTTGTTGTTTCCTGCTTAAACAACAACTTATTGTGACATTAATCACATTTCATTTGTGGCCGAGGGTGTTGCTTTTAATAAACCATCCTTATACGGTGCAAAGTAAATTTAGTTATAATGTGGTAAACACTTAAATACTTTCATCTTAAAATGTTAAAACAAATAAAACGATTGCTCCCCAGTAAAAGTAACTCTAAAGAACTCTTAGAAAAACTTGAGCAAACGCTTTATCAAAAAATAGGAGGGGAAAAAGGAACACTCGCACTCTCCAACGCCTTTTATGACGAAATGGAGAAAAATATACATCTGCGTGAATTGCTCGCAATACATAAACAACCTTTAGACGGCATTAGAATAAAATTTTTTGAATTTCTTTCTGGGTGGCTCGGTGGCCCAGGCCTTTATGTAGAAAAGTACGGACATCCTCAACTAAGAGCAAGACATATGCCTTTTAAGGTCACCAAGAAGCAAAGTAGCTTGTGGATGTTATGCATGAATAATGCGTTAAATAATACGGTTGAAGATGAGCGGGTAAAAACACAAATGCGACAAGCTTTTGCTAAGCTTGCCGTACACATGGTGAATTGTTGATTATTGTACAGATAACCAGTTTTGTGGTGTTAAGTATCGCTCATATAGCAGTGCTTCCGGTGAATGAGCTTGAGGTTGATAGTTATACTCCCACCTTGCTAGTGGTGGCATCGACATTAATATCGACTCTGTTCGACCACCAGATTGTAAGCCAAATAAAGTTCCTCGATCAAAAACTAAATTAAATTCAACATAACGACCTCGGCGGTATAATTGAAACTGTCGTTGATGATCAGTAAAAGGGGTATTTTTTCGCTTATTAATTATCGGCACATAAGCATCGATGAAACCTTGACCAACAGACTTAATATAATCAAAGCATTTGGTAAAATCCCATTGATTTAAGTCATCAAAGAATAATCCCCCAACCCCGCGAGTTTCATTGCGGTGCTTTAAGTAAAAATAATCATCACACCATTTCTTATGTTCAGCATAGACGTTATCTCCAAATGGTTTACAGAGATCAAAAGCAGTCTGATGCCAATGGACTACATCTTCTTCTACGGGATAAAAAGGTGTTAAATCAAAACCTCCGCCAAACCACCAAACAGGTTCTTCACCTTCTTTTTCAGCAACAAAGAAACGAACATTGGCATGTGAAGTCGGTATGTGTGGGTTTTTAGGGTGAATAACCAATGACACTCCGCAGGCTTGCCATGATCGACCTGCTAACTCAGGCCTATGAGCCGTTGCCGAAGGAGGTAATTTATTACCTGACACTCTCGAAAAATTGACTCCACCTTGTTCAATAACCGTACCATTGGTCAGAACACGCGTACGGCCACCACCACCTTCAGCACGTTGCCAATTATCTTCAACAAATTGACCGCTGCCATCAGCAACTTCTAATGCATCACAGATGTTATCTTGTAATGATTTTAAAAAATCTATTACTGTATCTATATTGACTTCATTCATGAGCGAAATGTTTCTCCTGTTAATGCATCGATAATGGTTGATGGTTGAGTAAAACCTAAAGTGTTACCTTTAATGATAAAGTCCACGTTTGAAGAGAGTGCCAAATTTTGCTCTACAGCTTGCCATGTCTTTGCTGGCTCTTCACCTGTTAAATTAGCACTGGTTGATACAATAGGTCTATTCGTTTGCTTACATAAAGCAACAACATCTGGCTGATCAGTCACCCGAACAGCAATAGTATCAAAACGACCCGATAACCAAGCTGGCGTCTGCTTATTTTTTGGAACGACTTGGGTTATACCATTAGGCCAACGAGATAACACCTGAAAGCGTTTGTCTTGAGGGATCAAGCTATCTTCAATATAAGGCAACAACTGTGAGTAATTAGCCGCTAATAAAATTAACCCCTTTTCAATCGGGCGCTTTTTTATTGCTAAGAGCTTTTCTACTGCTGCCTTATTATCTGGATCACAACCTAAACCAAATACAGCTTCTGTAGGATAGGCAATAATGCCTCCATCAAAAAAAACATCAACAGCAGTGGAATTATTCACAAATTTCTCTTATCACTAATTTCAAAGCATATATATTAGCAAAAGCAATAAATTCACGTCTAACTTTACTGAATATTCATTGAAAAAAACTTCATCATTCCGTATTGCGCGAAACAAGGTTATAATTACCAGCTTTCTTATTAACCTTGTTCACAAATAATAGCTGAACTTTATTTTTCAAAGGGCATAAATTCATGACAGTGGGTATTATCATGGGGTCAAAATCAGATTGGCCAACAATGCAGCATGCAGCAGAAATGCTTGATTCATTAGGTGTATCTTATGAAACAAAAGTTGTTTCTGCACACCGTACTCCTCACTTACTTGCTGAATATGCTGAAAGTGCAAAAGATAGAGGCATAAAAGTCATTATTGGCGGTGCAGGCGGCGCAGCTCATTTACCAGGAATGACAGCAGCATACACGAGCTTACCCGTTTTAGGTGTTCCAGTGCAATCTAAAGCACTTAGTGGTCAAGACTCTCTCTTATCCATTGTGCAAATGCCAAAAGGCATTGCTGTTGGTACTTTAGCCATAGGTACGGCCGGCGCAGCCAATGCAGGCTTACTAGCCGCGCAAATCATTGGTACTTTTGATGAACAAGTACAAAAAAATGTTGAAGAGTTTAGAAGCAAACAAACTCAAACGATTTTAGATAACCCTAATCCAGCAGAATAGATACACTAATGAAAAAAGTTCTAGTACTTGGTGCCGGTCAATTAGCTCGTATGATGGAGCTAGCAGGAACACCATTAAACCTTGATGTTAAAGCATTCGACGTTAGAAGTCTTAAGGTCGTACAACCGATAAGCCCAGAACATGAGTATGGGAATTTAGCGCAAGGTATTGCTAACGCTGATGTGATAACTGCTGAGTTTGAACATGTTGCTCATGACACGCTAAGCGAGTGTGAAGCTTCAAGCAAACTTTACCCTAGCAGTAACGCTATCAAAATTGGTGGTGACAGACGACTAGAAAAATCACTTTTAGAGTCATGTCAGGCAGCAAATGCTAAGCACTACTTTGTCAATAACAAAGCGGATTTTGACCAAGCCATTTCAGCATTGTCATTGCCTATTATTTTTAAAAGTGCACTAGAAGGTTATGACGGTAAAGGACAATGGCGTTTAAAAACTCCAGAAGATGCTGAGGCTGTTTGGTTAGATATGGCTAAGTTTTTAGCTGATGCTAAAGACACCCAAAGCATTGTAGCCGAACAAATGGTACCATTTGATCGCGAAGTATCTTTGGTTGGTGTTCGCAGAAAAAATGGTGATATAGCTGTATATCCTCTTACAGAAAACCACCATACCCAAGGTATATTAAGTGTTTCTGTTGCTGCGCCTGTAAATGAAACGCTGCAAAAGCAAGCAGGTGAGGTATTTAAAGCACTCACTGAAGAACTTAACTACGTTGGTGTTTTAGCTATAGAGTTCTTCCAAGTAGGCGAAACATTATTAGTGAATGAAATAGCACCACGCGTCCATAATTCAGGTCATTGGACTCAACAAGGCGCGGATACTTGTCAATTTGAAAACCATTTACGAGCAATCTGTGATCTGCCACTAGGTAGTACCTCGCTGGTTCGTCCGACCGCAATGATCAACATCATTGGAGAAGATGAAGTTTCAAATGACGTACTTGCTATTCCTAGTGTTACTATACACTGGTATAACAAAGGTAAACGAGCAGGACGTAAAATGGGTCACATTAATGTGAGTGGTGAAAGTGAATTAATTTTAGCTCAACGTTTAGTCCAGCTAGCAACGCTATTACCCGCCTCCGCTTTTCCTGATTTAGCGGAGTTTGCACAAAGCTATCTCGCCAATAAGTAATAATAAATAGGTTCAAATACAAAAAAAGACGCCAATATGCGTCTTTTTTTATGCTGACTGCATTGCTGAACATTTTTTATTAGCACATTGATATTTAATGCCAGCTGCCATATTTCTTTTCAGTAACAATGGAAAACTACATTTCTGACAAACACCTTTAACAGGTTCAAAGTTCACAATAAACTTGCACTTAGGATAAGCATCACACGAATAGAATTTTTTTCCATAGCGACTAGTCTTTTCCTTTAAGGCTCCCTTATGGCAACTTGGGCACGGGATCTCTATTAGCTGTTTTTCTTCTTCGTGCTCAATATAGTCGCACTCAGGAAAGTTGCTACAGCCAATAAACATACCATAACGTCCCTGCTTAACTGCTAAATTATGGTTGCATTTAGGGCACTCTGAACCTGGTAATATTTTATCTTCAACACGTTCGTGCTCAACAACTGGTCGGGTATATTGACAATTAGGATAATTGGCACAACCAAAGAAAGAGCCACTTTTTCCATGCTTTATAGTTAGCTCTGAACCACATTCAGGGCACACTTGGTACTCTTTTTCTAAAGCATGCTCATGATGAGAAAATAATGGTTTATCAGATTTTGACATGATCGCAATTATTGGTGACTGATTTCAAGGTTGCCATTATGCCATAATTGTCGATTAAACAATATGGTCTTCACTCACTGGCCATTAAAACAAACCAATGAGTGAATTATAGAGTTAATGCAAAGGTCCTTCTTGCTCTTCAAAGATTAAATCTTCCATTTGAGAATATGCGCACTCTTTACCTGGTACGTTAAAAAGCACCATCAGAATAACCCATTTTAAATCGTCCATAGAGAAGTACTTAGTATCAAGCTCCATAACACGATCTATCACCATTTCTCGTGTAGAAAAGTCTAAGACATTTACTTGCTCTAAAAACAACAGAAAGCCTCTACTTTGCGTATCAAGTAATTGCATTTCTTCAGCGGTGTATATACGAACTGATGTGCTCGCTACACGCGTTAAGTAAGGATAAGCATCGGTGTCTTGTAGAGCGGCTAATTTTTCAAGCCAATTTAGCGCTTTATAGATTTCATCTTGATGAAACCCCGCTCTAGTCAGTTCGTCAGTAAGTACATCATGATCAACCATCACTTCGGCTTCACTATGAATATAATTTTCAAAAAGATACATCAAGATATCAAACATAACTAGCCCCTATTTAACTCTAAGATAGCCTCCGGGTACCGCAGATACCAGACCACTAAGTTCAAGCACGGTTAATCGAGTGAGCACTTCCTCTATGGGAAGTTTACTTCGGGAAACTACTCTGTCTACGGGAGTGATTTCAAATCCCACACTAGCCAACAATGCATCTTTGCACAAGTCCTTTTGCGGATTTTTTTTCTGTTCTATGTTATTTGTTTTCTGTTGAGGTTTTTGCTGATCTTGTCTTTCTACTTCTAAGTGTAGACCAGAAATATCAACAGGGTTTAACTCTTCCACTATATCGGCAAAACTTTCAACAAGTTTAGCCCCTTGTTTAATTAACCAATGACACCCTTTTGCTTGCGCATTGTTAATACTACTTGGAATAGCAAAGACTTCTCTATTGTGCTCTATTGCACAGCGAGCTGTAATAAGAGAGCCACTTTTAATCGTTGCTTCAACAACCAAAACACCTAAACTTAAACCACTGATAATGCGATTTCTTTTCGGAAAATGCCCTGCTCTTGCTTGAGTTCCAGGAAGAAACTCACTAATAATAGCACCCTGTTTCTTAAGAATATCCTGAGCGAGTTTTTTGTGACGGCTTGGATAAATACTATCAAGGCCTGTTGCCACAACGGCAATAGTCGCTTCACTTACTGATAAAGTACCTTTATGAGCTGCAGCATCAACTCCTAAAGCTAAACCACTTGTGACAACAAAATGACTTTGGCTTAACTCTTGTGCTATAGCAAAACTCACTTCTCTCGCTTCTATACTCGCGTTTCTACTACCAACGATGGCAAGCTGTGGCCTATTTAATAATTTTTTATTACCTTGAATAAATAAAACGAGTGGAGGGTCATATATTTGTTTTAGTAATTGAGGATAACAGTCATCTTCAAAAGGAATAAGTTCACTACTGCATTGAATGCTTTGCTCAATTACTGCATTAATTTTTTGCCAATCAGGCGCTTCAAATGCAGCTAACTGCTTTGCTGTTAGTCCATGAGATGATGTTAAAATCGAGCGTGACTGTTTTGTAGTGAATAATGGCTTTATACCAAACTCTTCAACTAGTGCAATCTTTTTGTGAACAGCCAACCTAGGTACAAATTTTAAGGCTAGCCATAGAGGTAAATTATTTGCTTGCACTTGTCTTCTCCCTAAGAACAAGTTTAGCTAAAAAAGCTGGCAGATTATCTGCCAGCTTTATAGAGGTATTTATGGAGCGGTAATAAGATCGTTTAATCTTGCAGGCTTTTCTGTGCGTAAAATAAGCGCCATACTTACTTGTGGATACACTTTAAAGACCATAAGTTCACCGAGTGTTTCTTCTGGCATTTTATACTCTGTCTCTTCATCGCTTACAACACGGTTCCAGCGAGGCGCCTCTATTTTATAAACAGGTCCTTTATCTGTTTTTAATACTGCAGGGCTTGGACGCTTTATTGCCATAACATCACCTAAGGCTACATTATGGTCAGTACCTTTATTTAGCATGACAACTTCTAGCTTACCAAATTCTCGACCATCACTTGCTGCTTTAATAATTGCGCCTCGAAGTGACTCATCAGCCGCTTTCATGGTAAATACAGAAGGGAATAATTGACCTTCATGAACAGGCACAACATAATCACCACTATGAATTTCACGCTTCGCTGTAGTAACTTTTAACGTTGAAGGCTCATTATTAGCCATATTACCCGTGCGTAATGCTTGTGCTGTACCAACTAAGTTAACGTAATAACCAAGTGACTCTTCTGTTTCAGGGTCGAATAACTCTTCGCCTTTATCATAAATAGCGTAAGTTTTAGCTAATTCAACATCACGATTAACATACACTTTAAAGCCATCTACACTCATTCTGTAGCCTTCATCACTACCCACAATATGAGGTAATTCTGCGAGTTCTTCTCCGGTAAAAAAGTGATCGTATCTTAAGAAAGGCGCTACAGTTTCAAGTGGTAATAAACTAATCGCTGAATCATTTTTATCTTCTTGACGAATTTTCGGGGACCATTTAAAGCTTGGTTTTTCTTTAACCTGCTGAACTTCCTCTATAGGAGTTATAGTCTTTTCACCATCATCTTCAGCAATAACTAAAACAGGATCACCATTTTCATCTTGGGTTAACCTTAAGACATCACCTGGGTAAATTAGATGAGGGTTATTCACCTCAGGATTTAACTTCCAAAGCTTAGGCCAAAGCCAGGGTTGCTCTAGAAATACCGATGAGATATCCCAAAGGGTATCGCCCTTTTCAACAACATAAGTTTTAGGAGCATCTTCATTAAGGGTAAGTTGATCTGCCAGTGTGATCAAAGGGTAACTGAGTACTGATAGCGTTAGTATTATTTTTTTAAGCATAGAGCTCATTCCTTTTTAATGCTTTTACTGTAAAGCACTATGATTAATGTAATTTAATGGCTAAAATTAGAACATAACACTCTAGATGAATTATCGCTAATTCTTTTAACAAAATATGACTATTTTAACCGTTTTACGTTTTCCTGATCCGCGCTTACGCACAAAAGCACAACCTGTAACTGAAATAACTGAAGCTACAGCCACTATTATAGACGATATGTTGGCAACAATGTATGAAGAAAAAGGTGTTGGTCTTGCGGCAACACAAGTAGATATTCACCAGCGCATTGTTGTTATGGACACCTCTGAAGAAAGTAACTCGCCAGTTGTCTTAATTAACCCGGAAATTATAGCTAAAAGTAATGAGAAACTAATCAATGAGGAAGGTTGTTTATCAGTGCCTGGCACATATGCCAAAGTAGATAGACATGAAGCATGTACAGTAAAAGCGCAAGATGGATCAGGTAAGGAATTCACAATTAATGCCACGGGTTTACAAAGTATTTGTATTCAGCATGAAATAGACCACCTTAATGGGGTGTTATTTGTTGATTACCTTTCACCACTTAAGCGTCAGCGCATTAAAACAAAGCTTGAAAAAGAAGCACGTTTAAACAGAGCAAACTCGTAAGTTAGTACTTACAATATTATTAGGAAAATACCTTGTCTACACCATTGAATATTATTTTTGCTGGCACACCTGATTTTGCCGCTCAACATTTGGCTGCATTAATTAACAGTCACCACAATATAGTTGCTGTTTACTGCCCTCCTGATAAACCTGCAGGACGTGGGAAAAAATTAACCGCTTGTGCGACAAAACTGTTAGCAACTGAACATAACTTACCTGTTGAACAACCAAAAAATTTTAAAGAGCTTTCGGCTCAGCAAACGTTAGCAGGTTATAACGCAGATATTATGGTGGTAGTGGCCTATGGCTTATTGTTACCAGAAGTTATTTTATCAACGCCAAAGTTAGGTTGTATTAATGTGCATGGCTCATTATTACCCAAATGGCGAGGTGCAGCACCAATTCAACGTTCTTTAGAAGCCGGAGATATTGAAACTGGCGTTACCATAATGCAAATGGACAAAGGGCTAGATACGGGCGATATGATTTTAAAATCAACCTGCAACATTAGCGAGAACGATACTAGCGCCAGCCTTTATGAAAAACTCGCTCAACTTGGCCCGAAAGCACTACTAGAAACACTTGATATTATGGCAGCGCCAAGTTTTGATGCGATAAAACACAATACGGTTCAAGATAATGTACAAGCAACCTATGCACACAAGCTTGATAAAGCTGAAGCAGAGTTGGACTGGCAGCTTGATGCAGCGACACTTAATCGTAAAATACGTGCCTATATTCCATGGCCAGTAGCCCAGTTCACTTTTACGGAAGAAAATGAAAAACAGCACAGGATTCGTGTATGGTCAGCAGCAGCAGAACAATACTCAGGCAAAGAAACTGCTGGCACAATACTCAGTGCAGATAAAGCAGGGATTCTTGTCGCCACCAATAACTCGGCTATTCGTTTACTGAAACTACAGTTACCGGGCAAGAAGCCACTAACAGTAGCGGAACTATTAAATGGCCGTAGTGAATGGTTCCAAGTTGGTAATAACATTAATGGCTTAATCTAGGTAAACAATGTCAAAGAATATTAGAGCATTAGCAGCAAAGTGTTGTTACAGCGTCATTGATCAAGGCCGTAGCCTTAGTGATGAATTACCAAAACAACAAGACAAACTCGAAGGTAAAGACAAAGGTCTGTTACAAGAAATATGCTACGGCGTACTTCGCTACCTTCCTGAGTTAGAACATGACGTTAGGCAATTAATGGAAAAACCTCTCACGGGTAAACAACGGGTTTTCCATTTCCTATTAATTGTTGGTGTCTATCAAATAAAATATATGCGAATACCTGATCACGCCGCTGTTAGTGAAACAGTTGCAGCTACCAGTGTATTAAAAAACCGACACATGAAAGCACTAGTTAATGGTGTATTACGTAATTTTGTTAGGCAACAGAGTGCAGAAAAACCAGACAATTCAGCATTAGCTGATGCGGTAAATTTTAACCATCCCGGTTGGTTTATTAAAAAACTAAAGCTTGGCTACCCTAAACAGTGGCAAAGTATTTTATCTGCCAACCAAGTAAAGCCACCAATGTGGTTACGTGTTAATCAACAAGTCAAAACGCCTGAAAACTATCTGAGTTTATTGGCTGATAGTGATATAGCTGTTAAAACTATCGACCCTCTCTCTCATGCCATTGAATTAGCTCGACCCATTGATGTGCTAAAATTACCTGGTTTTAACGAGGGTTGGGTTTCTGTACAAGATGCTGCGGCACAACAGGCGGCTAGATTATTAGACTGTAAAACTGACGATGTTGTTCTAGATTGTTGCGCAGCACCTGGTGGCAAAACATGTCATGTGCTTGAAACAACACCCAATATCGCTTCAATGACCGCCATTGATATTGAAGAAGCAAGGCTAGAACGAGTCAAAGAAAACCTAACAAGATTGAAACTAAATGCTAACGTAATTACTGCTGATGCAGCCAATCCGAATGCGTGGTGGGATGGACAGTTATATGATCGTATATTGCTAGATGCACCTTGTTCTGGTACAGGCGTTATTCGACGCCATCCTGACATTAAGTGGTTAAGAAAATCGAGCGATATTGATGCTTTAGTTGTTTTGCAGCAACAAATACTAAAAAGCATATGGTCACTTTTAAAGCCTGGTGGTACTTTACTCTATGCTACTTGTAGTATATTACCTGAAGAAAACAGCCAGCAAATAGCTAAATTCATTCAAGACAATACTGATGCGCAATTAATCGCTATTACCGATGAAGAAGATGATATCGGCTGGCAGTTATTACCAGATGATAAAAATATGGATGGTTTTTATTACGCTAAGCTGATAAAAAAACAATAACTCGGCAAAGTTTTTGCTCCATTTAAACGAGAACAATAAAAACAAATGAAAATTATCATAGTAGGTGCTGGTCAAGTTGGCGGCACATTAGCCGAAAATCTAGTAGGTGAAAACAATGACATTTCGGTTGTTGATATTGACGCCGAAAAGTTACGTAACCTGCAAGATAAAATGGATTTGCAAGTTGTCGCTGGTCAAGGTTATTACCCCGACGTATTAAAAAATGCCGGCGGCGAAGATGCTGATATGGTGATAGCAGTTACTAGTGACGATGCAACCAACATGATCACTTGTCAAATTTGCTCTTCATTATTTAATACTCACAAGAAAATAGCGCGAATACGCTCCAACCAAGTATTAAAGTATTCTGACGAGTTATTTCATAAAAAAGAAATCCCTGTTGACCATATCATCGCACCTGAACAATTAGTTACTCGTGATATTGCGCGTCTTATTGATTACCCGGGTGCACTGCAAGTTCTTGAGTTTGCTCAAGGTAAAGTCAGCTTAGTTGCGGTAAAAGCTTATTATGGAGGTCTGCTCGTCGGTCACGCTCTATCCACCTTAAAAGATCACATACCTAATGTTGATACACGGGTGGCAGCTATTTATCGAAATGGTAAACCTATCAGACCTCTTGGCACAACGGTAATCGAAGCAGATGACGAAGTATTCTTTATTGCCGCAAGTATTCATATACGTGCAGTAATGAATGAATTACAAAAACTAGAACCCGCCTACAAGCGTATTATGATAGCGGGCGGTGGTAATATTGGTGCCGGTTTAGCAAGAATATTAGAGAAAAATCATCAAGTAAAACTGATAGAGCGCTCAGCTAAGCGCGCAGAACAACTAACTTCTGAACTCAATGATACTTTAGTTTTTCAAGGTGACTCTTCCGATCAAGAGTTATTAAACGAAGAAGGCATTGATCAATTTGATGTTTTCATTGCGGTTACCAATGACGATGAAGCCAATATTATGTCCTCATTACTAGCCAAACGTTTAGGTGTTCGAAAAACTATGGTGCTTATTCAACGTGATGCATACATAGATCTCGTTCACGGCAGTACTATTGATATAGCAATTTCACCACAACAGGCCACAATCTCAGCACTGTTAACTCATGTGAGACGCGGCACTATAGATAATGTTTATAGCTTACGTGGTGGTGCCGCAGAGTCTATTGAAATTGTTGCCAAGGGTGATGAAAAATCATCAAAAGTAGTCGGTCGAGCAATTAAATCAATCAAGCTACCACCTGGTACAACGATTGGTGCCATTGTCCGTGGTAACGAAGTGCTAATTGCTCACTCAAACACCTTAATTAGAGAAGAAGATCACGTGATTTTATTTCTAGTGAATAAACGTTACATAACTGACGTTGAGAAACTCTTTCAAGTAAGTGCTATTTATTTTTAACACTTTTTAAATAAATTCTTACAGCTATTACCTTATTTTTAAGATGAATAGCTGTAATAATATCCCTTTAATCTCATGACAATTCATCATAAAAAGGGATGTTTATGCAATTTAGCAAAACCCTCAAAGCAATTAGTTTAGCTCTTTTTGCTAGCTCAAGTTATGCTCAAGCCGACCAATTAGACAACACAAAGAATTGGCAAACTTTCGAAACTGAGAACTTCCGCGTTCATTTTACTCCCGAATATGAAAAGTGGGCATTATCAAGTGCGCGCGAAATGGAAGCCGTTCGCACATTAGTAGAACAGCAACAAGGCAGAGTTTTATCAGAAAAAGTAGACGCCTATATCATTGACCCTCTTAATGCTGCCAATGGTTTTGCCGTACCATTAAGTCACAAACCATATATGGCTTTATTCGCAACACCACCAATGTCTGATAGTGTTATTTCAAACTCAACCGGTTGGCAACAGTTATTAGTGCTCCACGAGTATGTTCATTTAGTCCACCTTGCTCAGAAAAGTCGCTCAAATATCCGTAGTAAAATTGCGGGTTGGTATGATCTCTATGACGCCAGCCAAATTAAAGGGGAGCGTTGGGTAGCAGAAGGCTACGCAACCTTACTAGAATCTAAAATGACTGGCCGTGGCAGATTGTACAACAATTATGTTGAATCAATACTGCAGCAATTTGCCCGCCAAGGTGCCCTGCCCTCATACAGCCAACTTAGTAATATCAATAACGATTTTATGTCAGGCTCAATGGCGTACTTAGTCGGTGTTAGATACCTACAGTGGTTAGAAGAAAACTATGGTGAAGATACACTAGATGCCGTTTGGACCCGTTGGACAGCAGTAAAAAACCGTACATTTAATCAAGCATTTAATGGTGTTTTTCCTCAGTCCGCAAAAAGCTTATATCAACGTTTTATTGCAGAATATACTCATCAGGCACTACAAAAAGAAGCACACTATCCTGAGATAGATTCGAATCTCTGGCTGGATTTATCTGGCTATGTGAGTGCGCCAAGCATTAGTCCTAATGGCGAACATTTAGCTGTTGTCGAAAAAACACGTAATGATGAAGAGACAAAAGTGTCTCTTCACGTTTATAAAACCGAAGAAAATGCCGAAGCTAAAAAAGAATTTAATGAAGAAGTAGCTAAGATACTCAAAGATGACCCTAAGGATATTGCAGCAAAAGCACCCAAAGTTTTTAAGCGTAAGCAAGCCTATAGTTTACATCAAACCAATAGTCGGGGCATCAATGATCCGCGATGGCTTGATGATGACCATATAGTATACCGCTCTACCAGTTTATCGAGTGCCAACGAGTTTCACCAAGACTTATTTATATGGCAACTATCAAGCAATACCGTCACCCAATTAACCAGAGAGCAAAATCTAAGACGATTTGATATCGCGGATAATGGCCAAACAATTTACGCAGAACGAAACCGTTATGGTAAATCACAGTTAGTTAAACTATCGCTCAATACAAATAAAGAGGCGAGCATTGAGAGTGAATTAACAGCCGCAAGTTTGCACCATGTATATGATTTTCCGCGCATTAGCCCTGATCAACAACAACTTGCTTATCTTGTTAGCTCACTAAATAATAAATGGTCTTTAAAAATCAAAAACATCTTAACAGGTAAAATAGCAACCGTACCAGTACCTGAGAACTATCAGTTCTTGTCTTTTCCTGAGTGGGCAAAAGATGGTAAATCAATATTTTTCGTTGCAGGACTAGATCAGCAAACTAAGCTGTATCAATACGACTTTACCGTTAAAGAGCTATCATCCCTCACCTCAGGAGAACAACCAATCACTTGGCCAGTTTTTAAGGATGAAAATGAACTATTACACCTTGCCATAAATGACAATGGCCCTGACATTTATCAATTAGCCATCGATAACGCGAATAAAACCACCATAACAGATACAACTACCAATGCCTCTGTAACAAGTAGCTTAGCTTCTTCTTATAAACTAGAAGCTGCAGATATCATTGTGGATTCTTCTATTGGTGAGCAATCTAATTATGGTGTTGGACCTCAGCAAGGCACTATCACCCTAGGTGGAAACTTTTATTCTGCGAGTTCGACAATGCTTGAGTTGGGATATAAAAGTGGTGATGTACTTGGTCGTTTCGATTGGCAAGCTCATATTAGCCAAGACTTTTCGAGTAATATTCTTTCTGGCGGTTCTGCCAGTGTTCGTTGGCATGGCTGGCCAGTGAAGTTACTCGCTCATGGTTATCAATTTAAACTTAAAACTAACCAACAGTTTGAGGATGCAATTAATTTAGGTCACTTAAAAGAACGGGGTTTATTTTTTGAAGCCAGTTATCCCATGCAATTTGAGACATTAAAACTTAATGGCTTTGTTCAAGGAAAAGTTGCCAAAACGGCTAGTTTTGATAGTCACTATTTTTCAGTAGGCTTGCAACAAAGCTGGTCTTTAGATAAGCAAAACTGGGCTTTACATCAACAATTCAATACTACCTTTTTACAGGGTGAAGATGACTTCTCTCAGCAAATCTCTGATTCATCATACCAAGGTAATAATGGTGAATTTGACATGAACGCTCACTTTAAAGGTTATGGCCTAGGTGTCTCATATCTGTGGGCAAATCGTAGCAGTGAAGCAGGTAATATACTTTCTTTGGGCGGTTATTCAGCCTCTCTCATACAAGAGAAAGCTCATTTGAATAAATTATTAACACCTGAACTGGCTTTTTATAGCCAACAAGCCAACGACTATGAGCAAATGCAAGCATATATTCCGGTAAGTATTGGTAAGGTTTTTTATCGTCGTCATAAAATGGATAAACAAGAAGTTATAGATAGTTATGGCTTCACAGGAACCATTCATAACGACTTTGGTTTTACTGGCATAACGGATTTAGTCATTAATTACGGCGTTGCACAAGTAAACCCTGAAAATCAAAAGTCAGATACTCAAGGTTGGATTGGGATAAGCCACCAATTTTAATAAAATTAGTACTTTATGCTATCTTGTATATACAACACAACTTTACTTGTATATACAAGATAGCCTTCGTTATATAAATTATGAGCGCCAAAAAGCTGGGGTGAACAACACTAAGAGAGTAAAAATTTCTAAACGACCAAACAACATTGCCATTATCAATACCCATTTACTCATGTCATTAATACTGGCAAAGTTTGCCGCCACTTCACCTAATCCTGGACCTAGGTTATTAATACATGCAGCAACGGCGGTAAAGGCTGTTATATCATCCATTCCTGCCGCTAATAAAAGCAACATACAGATAACAAAGACAGCAGCATAAGCTGAGAAAAAGCCCCAAACTGCCTCGACAACCCTATCAGGAAGGACTTTCTTACCTAGTTTAATACTAAAAATAGCTTTAGGGTGTACTAGTTTATTGAGTTCTCGAACACCTTGTAAATACAGTAAAACCACTCGAACAACTTTCATACCACCACCAGTACTGCCCGCACACCCGCCGATGAAACTAGAAAATATCAATAAAATAGGAAGTAACGTTGGCCAGTCTGCAAATGAAGTTGTGGTAAAACCTGCGGTGGTGCTAATAGAAACGGATTGGAATAGTGCTTGATCTAAGGCGGTATCTTCATTTTGATAAGTACCAGAAGCCATTAAAACAAAGAAGCAAATTAATGTCAGTATAACCTGAATAGCAATAAACACCTTAAACTCAGGATCATAAAAGTAATTTTTTAACGATTTGCTTTGTACAACAGCGTAATGAAGAGCAAAATTTACCCCGGCAATAATTAAGAAGAATACACACACTAAATTAATTTGTGGACTGTTAAAGTAGCCCATACTGGCATCATGGGTTGAAAAACCACCAATAGCAATTGTTGAAAATGAGTGACAAATAGCATCAAAGGCGCTCATGCCAGCCAGCCAATATGCAACGGCACAAGCCACGGTTAAAGATAAATAAATATACCAAAGATGTTTTGCCGTATCGGCTATCCTGGGGGTCATTTTTGAGTCTTTTACTGGACCTGGGGTTTCAGCTCGATAAAGCTGCATACCACCAATACCAAGCATAGGAAGTACAGCGACGGCTAATACAATAATCCCCATACCACCAAGCCACTGTAACTGTTGCCTGTAAAACAATACCGCGTGAGGTAATGAGTCAATGTTAGTTAAAATGGTTGCGCCTGTAGTGGTTAAACCAGAAAAAGATTCAAAAAATGCATCTGTTGCAGATAAGTTGGGTTGCTCAAGTAAAAGTAAGGGAATGGCTGAGAAGCTAGCAAGTACAAGCCAAAATAGTACAACAATTAAAAAGCCCTCTCGCGCTCTTAAATCTGTTTTTTCATATCTGTTAGGGTACCAAGCAATAATACCGGTAAATAAGCACCATAAAAATGCCATCAAAAAAGGAACACCACCACCATCACGATATAACATAGAGATAAGTGCTGGCGGTAACATAGTGACACTAAGCAGTGCGACCAATAACCCTAAGATCCTAATAATATTTTTATATTGCACGGTTATTCTTTTTTACTTTAATGAATATATCTATTCACTCTCTTTTGATAATACAAGCTGCCCTGAAGACATTGTTTGTAATTGCTGTTGAAAACTCTCCACTTTATCCCATGGAATAGCGAGCTCAAATTCAACTGCTTGCTGATACTCTTGACTAATCACTTCACCCTCGGCTATAGCGAGTAAATGCAAAATATCGTTAACCTGACTATATTGACACGCTAACCTTTTATGCACCATAGCTATTTTAGTTTTTGACTGTAAAAAAGTGAGCGCTTGTCTAACACTCCCGCCATAAGCTCTTTGTAAACCGCCGGTGCCTAGCTTTGTACCACCAAAGTAGCGAACCACAATGGCACATACTTGTCCAATACCAGAGCCCTGCAAAACCGACAGCATAGGACGACCTGCCGTGCCACTTGGTTCGCCATCATCAGAAAAACCATAGCCTTGACTATTTTGCGAAGCGCCAGTAACAAAAGCATAACAATGATGATTTGCTTGTGGGTGCAACTCCTGAATGGTTTTAATTATTTCTTTTGCTTTTTCAGAAGAGTCACAAGGCTTTAGGTAGCAAATAAAACGACTGCGACTTACGATTGTTTCATCAACTACCTCATTCGTCGCAATTAAATATGATTTGGTCATTCATTCAATATCGATAAGATTAATTTAATTCAAGATCACGCGTCATGTTTTCATTGTGAGATTGATGAACAATAATATTATCTTCTATTCTAATACCACCAAAATCGCGAAGCTCTTCAACATTTTGCCAATTAACTTGGTCAGCATTACTCGAACTTTTAAGGTCTGCGAGCAATGAATCAATAAAATAGAGTCCTGGTTCAATAGTAAATACTTGGTTTGCTTCAATCACTCTAGACGTTCTTAAAAAAGGATGTGCTTCAGGCGCATTAACATGTGTACCTCGCTCATCAGCCATAAAGCCACCAACATCATGAGTTTGTAACCCTAAATGATGACCTAACCCGTGTGGGAAAAAAGTAGAAATAATGCCCGATTCCGCCGCTAATTCAGCATCAACATTAATTAAATCAAACTCTTTTAATACCTTTCCTATTTCTAAATAAGTTTGAATATGTAAATCCACATAACTTAGTCCAGGTTTTAAACCTGCAACAGCCGACAACATCAACTGATCCATACGTTTTATTAACTCGGCAAATTTGTTGTCTTTGTATGCATAGGTTCGAGTAATATCTGATGCGTAACCATTAAAGTTTGCACCGGCATCAATCAAAAATGATTGATGGCTTTGGGGAGGTGTTCGTTCAAGGGCCGTATAATGAAGAATTGAACAATTTTTGTTTAAGGCAACAATATTTCCATACGGCGTGTCGTTCGTGGTAAAGCCTATCGCAGTTAAATAAGCTTGTTGAATATCATACTCGGTTTCACCCTTAAAAAATGCTGTTTTAGCCGCTTTATGTGCTGTTACTGCCAACTTATTCGATTGACGCATACACTCGTGTTCATAGCTTGTTTTGTAGGCTCTATGGTAATGAATATAACTTACCAAAGGTTCAGGGTTAATATTATCAAACCCTAATGCCCTTGCGACTTCTATATGTTCACCAATATAGGCATAACCTTTTTTATCGTAAGGTAATAGCTGGTCTACTTCTGTTGCTTTTTTGAGAATTTTAATGGTGAAGTGTTTACCCCAATAGCTTTCATCAAGAGGAGTAACTTTATGCCAAAAATCAACGGGCTGGTAATAAATAATTGTTGGCTTGTCTTCACCATTAACCACTAACCACGAGTTAGTTATTTCAGTTAGAGGAAGCCAATACTTAAAATGTGGGTTCACTTTAAATGGATAACTATTGTCATCTAAGAATGCTTTGATTTCTTGACCTGAATGGATAACTAGACCTTCAAGGTTTTCTCTTTTTAATACCGTTTTTGTCGTTTGTTGAAGTTGAGTTATATGGGCAGGATAAAGGTTAGCCAATTTATCAATTAGTGCAGTCATTTGATCAGTCTCCATTTTTTTAGACATCATAGCATAGCCTATTAATACTCATTGATTTGAGTATTAATATTATTTTTACTAACTGTTCATTTTGCTTGGCAGCTAAACTTACTAGTCACCAATATTCATATTAATTACATTTTCAAAAACACTACTCACCTGACCTGGCTTGTGTTGATAAATTTCTTGATAGGCCAAAACGCTTTTCACGTAATTTCTTGTTTCTTTGAATGGTATTGTTTCAATCCAAATATCTGCTGGCATAGATTTTAAGTTCTTTAACCAGCGTTTTACTCGGTATGGCCCGGCATTATAGGATGCTGTTGCCAGTACCTGATTTCCTTTATTTTGATCAAGTAATTCCCGCAAATACTTTGTTCCTAACTGGATGTTATTTTCTGCATTTAATAAATATTTCTTACTCACCTTACCGCGCTTTAACGATTTTGCTGTTTTAGGCATGATTTGCATTAATCCTCTTGCGCCAGCAGATGAGTGAGCGTCAGTCATAAATGAGCTTTCTCTTCGGGTAATAGCAAATGCCCAAGCAGGTTCTATATTGGCTTTGTTAGCGTGCTGATTAATTTTTTCATCAAAGGCTTTTGGAAATCTTAACGATACATCATTTAAATAACCTACCTGTGATAATGTAAAAATAGCTCGATCAAACCATTGATTCTCATTGGCAATTTTAGCTGCAACTAATTTTTCTTGATTAGTAAGTTTAGATAGCCAAAAATTCCACTCTCTTCGTGCTTGCGTATAGCGTTTTAAATAAAACAATTCAAAAGCACGTTTTGCTGCAGGGTGGTTGAGTACTTTTAGTTTCTCAGCATAGGTTGTACCCACAGGAATATGCTCTAAGCTCACAGGCGCTTTTAAATAGCTAGCGGCTAAAAAACCATAATAATGGCGTTTATTAGCTAGCTTATTCATTACTTCATTACCTTCTGCTTTTCTTCCTGTTTCAATTAATGCTCTGCCATACCAATATTGCCACTGTAAATCGCCTTTATGTGACTCAGGTAGTAGTTCTAACTCTTTAATGACTCGTTGCCAGTCTTGTTGTTTTAGTACTTGTGTTAAGCGCCATTGCAACATATTTCGATTAAGCTGGGCTGGATCTAATTTCTCCAACCACTCTCTTGCTGATTGATGGTTTTTATTTGCTAAAGCTAAGGCAAACTTCTCATCAATTTGTTGTATTTGTTGGTCTGAAAATTCAAACACTTTTTGTGCTTTTTTATAGGTTTTAACAGCTCTATTAGGATCACGCCACACTAAACGTTTAATACCATAGGTAAAGATTTGACTTTCTTTTACTGACTTTTTAGGAAAGTAATTTAAACGTGAAACTATTGCTGGGTCTCTGCGTACTTTATGCCATAAGCTGCCTAAATATTTTTCTTCTTCTGGTAGTAGTTTTGTCAGGTATGGCAGTAGCGTGTGCTTACCCCCGTCTGCAGCTAGCCCTACTCTTTGCCATACAACATCTGGCGTTCTATAACCTGCAGCTTCCCACAGTTTAAATAACGGATCGCACGATTTATCCTGTGACTTTCCAACTAACCATAGTTTGGTAACTTGCGGTAAAACTGTACTTTCTGGTAAGCCAGCCTTTAAAGAAAAATTCAAATGCTTACATGTTAGCTCTGCATTTGAGGTCGGTTTAAAATACTTGATAAATAATAGCGGTCTATTTTTTTTCGCTAAGTAATTCAACCATGCCTTTCTCAGTGGCCAATCAAGTGGTGAACCTTCATATTTAGTTAAGAACTTATCAATTTCTGCAGCATCAGATAATTTTATTTTATGCATCAAGCGGCGCTGGTCTAAATAAGGCTGTAGAGGGTAGTAATGTAATTGATTATATAAGTCTACATATTGTCTTGAGTTAGGTTGAGATACGTATTTTTCTGCTCTTTGAAATGTTTGTTGCTGTGTTTGATCACTGGTAATGATGAAAGATTCACTTGCAATTACTTGCCAGGAAAAAAGAATAAAGAAAATATTGGATATTAGTTTTTTTGTCATAAGTATGAAACGATTTATCTTAAGTCGAATTTCTGGTTTATCAAAAGGCTGCGTTGCATCATAACGCGATAAACATTCGCAGGTAAGTATAGCGTATTCTCTTTTTTATCTCTTATGCTAGGTTTCATTAATTGCTATCAGGTATAATTGTGCTTTATTGCTGAATTTACACTCACTTTATTATGAACAATGAAAATCCCCCAAGTGCAGATCATTTCCTTGATGCTATTGGCTTAAGGTGCCCTGAGCCTGTGATGATGGTACGTAAGAATATTCGAAAAATTGCTAATGGCGAAACCCTGTTAGTCCAGTGTGATGATCCATCCACAACACGTGATATTCCAAGTTTCTGTCGCTTTATGGAACATGAATTAACTTATCAAAAAGTAAGTAGTAGTCCCTTTATTTACATTATTAGAAAAAAATAACCAATCATCTACGCATACCAGTAAATGATTGGCTTATTACGCTATTATAGATTATGCGGTTTCTTTACTTTTTTTAATGATGACTAGTAACTTATCTTTTAACAATAGTCGTTCTTTCTTTTTAGTTTCTAAATATTCATCACTGGTATTTTCAACACCTTGCTCAATACGGTGAACTTCTTGGTCTACTTCATGGTATTCGGTAAATAAACGAGAAAAGTGCGAATCATTCATTTTTAAATGATGTATTTCATCATGGTATTCTGGAAATTCGTGATGAAGATCATGTTTTTCTAAAGTCATATGTTACTCCTAGTTTGCACAATCTATACAGGTGGTTGTATAGGGTAATGCTGTTAATCTTTTTGGGTTAATTGGTTCGTCACAGTTGCTGCAATTTCCATAGATGCCTTTTTCTAAACGAATCAATGCTTCATTGACTAATTTCAGCTCTATTTTTGCTTCGTGATGTATCTCATCAAGAACATCATCGTTCTCTGTTTCAGTAGCTTGTTCTGCAAAGTCTTGAGATCTACCTTTATGAAAATCTGCTTCTATCGCATTAATCCGTGTTGCCAGCTCATGTTGCTTTTCTTTAAGTGCTGCAGCTAGTTGTTTATTTGGCATAAGATCCTCCTTAATATTGCTGTTTTATTAGCATATATCGCTTTATTTTTCTCTATAACCACCATACTCTTACTGTTTATTTTATTGTTGATCTAGCACAATTTTTTTTAGCTTTTATTGCTGCTATTTTTGTTAAATTTTACCCATAAAAAAAGGGTATGTTGCCATACCCTCTTAATTTAACTTTTTCTTATTTATTGCTACTGAAGCTGAGAAATATCTGCAATTTCAAAGAAGCAATTTCTAATTTCATTAAGTAGTGTTAAACGGTTAGTTTTTACCGCTTCATCATCACTCATTACCATGACATTATCGAAAAAGACATCAATTGATGTTTTCAATTGTGCAAGTTGTGTCAAGGCACCTTGATAATTTTTTGACGCCATTAAAGGCTTAACTTGCTCATTTACTTTAGCAAAAACTTGCGCTAACTCTTTTTCTTCCGCTTCCTGAGCTAATTCAAGTTTAAAACCTTCATATAATTGACCTTCAAATTTCGCCAATATATTTCCAACACGCTTATTAGCCGCAGCCAATGTCACCGCTGCATCTAATGTTCTAAAGTAGCTTACTGCTTTTATGCGTTTATCAAAATCTAATGGTGAACTGGGTTTATTCGCCATAACTGCTTGTATCACATCTATATTGATGCCCTGCTCTTGATAAAATGCTCTATAGCGTCCCATAATAAAATCAAGCACTTCATTTGCAGTATTGGTATTACTTAATTTATCACCAAACAGTACAATACTTTCCTCTATAAGCGCTGTAAGGTCAATTTCCAGCTCTTTTTCTATAATGATACGAATGATACCAATAGCAGCTCTTCTTAGTGCAAATGGGTCTTTATCACCCTTAGGTGGTTGGTTAATGCCAAAGATACCTACCAAGCTGTCAATTTTATCTGCTATGGCAACTGCGCAACCTATATTTGCTTCAGGTAAGCTGTCACCAGCATATCTTGGACGATATTGATCTTCCAACGCTTGCGCTATCGCTTCACTCTCACCATCATGCCTTGCGTAGTATTTACCCATTGTTCCCTGTACTTGTGGGAACTCTAATACCATATCTGTCATTAAATCTGTTTTACTTAATAAACCTGCTCTGTAGGCTTCTTCAGTATTTTCATTAATAGTACGAGCAATGGACTGACTTAAAGTTGCAATGCGTTCTGATTTATCTTTAACTGTACCCAATTGCTTTTGGAATAGTACATTAGCTAATTTATCTAACCGGTCTGATAAGCGTTGCTTTTTATCTGTTTTATAGAAAAACTCAGCGTCAGCTAATCTTGGTCTAATTACTTTTTCATTACCAAAAATAACTTGTTGAGGATCTTTAGATTCAATATTTGCAACAAATATGAATTTGTTTATTAATTCACCGGCTTTATTCGTTACTGGAAAGTACTTTTGGTGGTCTTTCATTGAATAGATTAATGGCTCAGCTGGAACATTAAGAAACTCTTCATCAAAGGTACCTACAAGAGTTACTGGCCATTCAACTAAAGCTGTAACTTCTTCAAGTAATTCTTCATCCATCAATGCCACTGCATCTATTTGTTCTGCTGCTTGATTAATTTGCTCTACAATTTTGGCTTTTCTTTCAGAGAAATCAGCAATAACGAACGCTTTATTCAAGGTCGTGATATATTCATCGGCATGAGTCAGCGTAACCTTATCTTTTTGATGGAAGCGATGGCCTTGTAATTTATTATCTGAACTTACACCTAATGTTTCACATGGCAATATTTCATTACCATACATGATAGTTAGCGTATGAACTGGTCTGATAAATTGTGTGCGAGCATTACCCCAGCGCATTGGCTTTGGAATAGGCAGTTTTGTTAATGCTGAGCTTACTATCTCAGGTATAATTTCTTTAACTGATTTACCTTTAACATTTGCTCGATGTAGTAACCACTCACCTTTTTCTGTTACAAGTCTTTCTGCTTGTTCAACAGTGATGCCATTTGAACGCGCCCAACCTTCTGCAGCTTTACTTGGATTGCCTTGATCATCAAAGGCTACTGTTACCGCGGGTCCACGCTTTTCAACCTGCTTGTCTTCTTGTTTTGCAGCAAGTACTTTTACTTCAACTGCAAGTCGTCTAGGCGAGGCATACCAGCTAATCTCTTCATAAGATAATGCTGCTTTATCAAGTTGACTCTGTATTCCATCATGAAAAGCCGTCGCTAGTTTTGTTAAAGATTTCGGCGGTAATTCTTCTGTACCAAGTTCAATAAGGAGTGTTTCTGTTGACATTATTTAGCTCCTTGTTTAGCTTGGCTATCTTTACAAAGTGGAAACCCTAATTCTTCTCTTTTTTGATAATACGCTTCGGCACATGCTTTTGATAAAGCTCTTACACGTAATATATATCTTTGTCTCTCAGTGACTGATATTGCATGTCTTGCATCTAATAAGTTAAATGCATGTGATGCTTTCATTACCTGTTCGTATGCTGGTAATGGTAAATTCGCTTCAATAAGTTTTTCACTATCTTTCTCACATTGATCAAATTGCTTAAATAAAGCATCAACATCAGCATGTTCAAAGTTATAGGTCGACTGCTCCACTTCGTTTTGATGGAACACATCTCGGTAATAAACAGTTCCCATTGGACCATCAGTCCAAACAAGATCATAAATGCTATCTACGTTTTGGATGTACATAGCCAAACGCTCTAAACCATATGTAATTTCACCTGTAACTGGTGAACACTCTAAGCCACCTACTTGTTGGAAGTAAGTAAACTGAGTTATTTCCATACCGTTTAACCAAACTTCCCAACCTAAGCCCCATGCACCTAACGTTGGTGATTCCCAATTGTCTTCAACGAATCTTATATCATGAACCAATGTATCAATACCTAACTCTTCTAATGAGTCTAAATACAGTTGTTGAATGTTGTCAGGAGAAGGTTTCAACATAACTTGGAATTGATAGTAATGCTGTAATCTATTCGGATTTTCACCGTACCTACCATCAGTTGGTCTACGACACGGCTGTACATAAGCACTACTCATTGGTTCAGGACCAATAGAACGTAGGAACGTCATTGGATGGAAAGTACCAGCACCTACTTCTAGATCTAAGGGCTGAACAATTACACAACCTTGTCTTGACCAGAAATCTTGTAATTGCAAGATAAGGCCTTGGAATGTTTTTATGTTGAAATTTGTCATCTGTCTCAATTTCGCCGTTATTTATATGTTCTCGTCAGATTATAACACTGTAGAGTATTTAATCTATTTTGTTTGCCCTGTGTTAAGAGCAAAAATGCCCGGCTTATGAAGACCGGGCATCAATATTGGTTGTTAGAAGTACTATACGTCTAAGTTTGAAACTCTTAAGGCATTGTCTTCAATAAAGTTTCTTCTCGGTTCAACATGATCACCCATGAGCGTATTAAACAATTGATCGGCTGCAATTGCATCTTCAATTGTAACGCGTAGCATACGCCTTGTTTCTGGGTCCATGGTTGTTTCCCATAGCTGTTCAGGGTTCATCTCACCTAACCCTTTATATCGCTGTATGTATTGACCACGTTTAGATTCAGCCATTAGCCAGTTCAATGCTTGTTCGAAGCTTGAAACGCCGTTAACTTTCTCTCCACGTTTAACATAAGCACCTTCTTCCATTAAACCATTAATTGCTTCATTCAATGACTGAATTGCCGTAAATTCTTTTGAATTAATAAAGTCATAGCTACAGTTATATTGCTTATCAATACCATGTTGCCTTACATTAAATCTCGGATAGAAAATGTTTCTTTCATGATCTTGTTCTACTGTAACACTATAGATAGAACCATTACCGTCTTGGTTTTCTAATTGTGTTATTAAATCATTTGTCCAAGCTTCCACTTTAACTTTATCGTTAAATGCCTCAGGGGCAATAGTACTGCTATAAACCATTTTTTCTAAAATGTCGCTTGGTATCTGTCTAGAAATCCTCTTAATGGTTTCCATAGTATTTCTATATTGATTTACCAGTTGCTCTAATGCTGCACCCATTATCGCTGGTGCTTGCTCATTTACATGAATAGATGCATTGTCTAAAGCTAACGTTGTAAGGTACTCAGTTAATGCTTCATCGTCTTTGATATATCGCTCTTGTTTACCTTTTTTCACTTTATAAAGAGGAGGTTGTGCTATAAAAATATGACCACGTTCCATAATTTCTGGCATTTGACGATAGAAAAATGTCAGTAGTAAAGTACGTATGTGAGATCCATCGACATCAGCATCGGTCATTATAATAATGCTGTGGTATCTTAGTTTCTCCGGGTCATACTCATCACGGCCAATCCCACAACCTAAAGCTGTAATAAGCGTACCTACTTCTTGAGAAGATATCATCTTATCAAATCTTGCTTTTTCAACATTCAGAATCTTACCTTTCAGTGGTAAAATTGCTTGGTTTTTACGATTTCTGCCCTGTTTGGCAGATCCGCCTGCTGAATCACCCTCCACAATATATAGTTCAGATAATGCAGGGTCTTTTTCTTGGCAATCTGCAAGCTTACCAGGTAGGCCTGCTATATCTAATGCACCTTTACGGCGTGTCATTTCTCTTGCTTTACGTGCCGCTTCTCGAGCTCTAGCAGCATCGACAATCTTCATAATAATCGTTTTAGCAACACCTGGGTTCTCTAATAGGTATTCACCTAATTTTTCACCCATGGCTTGTTCTACTGCAGTTTTTACTTCCGATGAAACAAGCTTATCTTTTGTTTGAGACGAGAATTTTGGATCAGGTACTTTCACTGATATAACAGCTGTTAAACCTTCACGAGCATCATCACCTGTTGCGTTAGTTTCACCCTTTTTACTCTTATTCAAGCCTTCTTTTACCATGTAAGAGTTCAAGGTACGTGTTAGTGCTGTTCTAAAGCCGCTTAAGTGAGTACCACCATCACGCTGAGGGATATTATTTGTAAAGCAGAATATGTTCTCTTGGAAGCCATCATTCCATTGCATTGCTACTTCAACAACAATGCCGTCTTCTCTACTTAAATCAAAGTAAAAGATATTTTCATTAACGGCGGTTTTATTGGTATTTAAATAATCAACAAATGCTTGAATACCACCTTCGTAACAGAAATGCTCTTCGCGTCCTTCTTCACGTTCATCGATTAATTTTATCGATACACCTGAGTTTAAAAATGAAAGCTCTCGAATTCTTTTAACTAAAATATCGTAATGAAAAAGAGTATCTGAGAACGTTTCAGAACTAGGCCAAAATCTAATTTCGGTACCGTTATTATCGCTTTCACCTACTACTGCTAATGGCGCATCTGGTTCACCAATGCTATACATTTGCTCAAAGAGTTTTCCATCTCTACGAATTGTTAGTTTTAATTTTTCGCTTAAAGCATTTACTACCGAAACACCTACACCATGAAGACCACCAGAGACTTTATATCCTGAATCTTCACCACCAAATTTACCACCAGCATGAAGTACTGTCATGATAACTTCAGCAGCAGATACACCCTCTTCTGGGTGAATTTCTGTTGGTATTCCTCGACCATCATCCTTCACAGATACAGAGCCATCTAAATGAATAGTTACAATGATATCGCTACAATGACCAGCTAAAGCTTCATCAATTGAGTTATCCAAAACTTCAAAAACCATGTGATGTAAGCCAGTACCATCATCTGTATCACCGATGTACATTCCTGGTCTTTTTCGTACTGCATCAAGTCCTTTTAGTACTTTAATACTGGACGAGTCATATTCGTTTTCTACTGTCATAGTTTCAGCCTATTCACTCATTTTTATTTCATTTTTAGCAATAACTTTACCATGTTCCACGTGAAACATCTTAAACTCTTGCTGTTCACCATTATTATGAATACTGCTAAAGTTAATAATAAATGGCTTTATCATTTCTTCATCTATAGCGGTAATAACCGCTTGGCAGTTCATTTGCAAAATCGTATCTGCTAATATAGTTCTTGAATTAACATCTAATTCTGCACCAATATCATCTATTAACAAAATTGGTTTTAGTCGCTTAACTTTCTCAATTAATTTTGCTTGAGCAAAAGTTAGTGCCAATAAAAACAACTTTTGTTGCCCTCTCGATAAACATGCTTCGATGCTATGATTACCATATAAAAACTTAACATCAAACCGATGAGCACCATAGACAGAAAATCCTTGTGCTAATTCTCTATCATATGCCTGTTCTAAACATTGATATAAATTTTTGTTTTTAGGCCATCCCTGTAAATATTGTATTGAAACTTGGTTTGATAAATCTGGCAGTAATAAACCTAGCATTACATTCAATTCTTTCTCTAACAATTCCACATAATCTGCTCTATGTTTTGCTACTACATTAGATAATTCACAATAAACATTATTCCAATATTCTAATTCAACTTTTGAAAATTTGTTTTTTATACCTGCATTTCGCTGTTTAAGTACCTGATTAAACTTACGCCATAATCCAGAGAAATCATGTTTCACGTGAAACATTCCTAAATCGATAAACTTTCTCCGCTCTTTGGGCCCACCAAAAAACAATTTAAAACTTTCTGGAGTAACAATTTGCACTGCAAAATGTTCAACCAAATTAGAAAGTTTATAGGTAACTTCACCATTTAGTTTTAGTTTAGTTACCTGATTAGTTATATTTTTATTTAAACCTAATTGGTTATCATTTGCGTCTTTCGCACTCACAATGAAGTTATCATGTGAAAAAGAAACAATGTGCTCTAATTTATTTGTTCTAAAAGACTTACCATGACCCAGAAAAAAAAGAGCTTCAAGCAAACTGCTCTTACCACTACCATTTTGCCCAATAAAAAAATTTAACTTAGGGTGCAATACAATTTGCGCAGATACAAGATTACGAAAATTTTCTGTTACAAAGTTATCTACACTCATTATGAAAGAGATTAAAGTCTCATTGGCATAACGACATATAACGCCTCACCAGAATTAGCACCTTCAATAACAACGCTGCTGTTTGCATCAGCTAAGGTAAACTTAACCTCTTCATCTTTGACAGCATTTAATACATCCAAAACATAACTGACATTGAAACCAATCTCTAAGTCATCGTAAGGAAAGTTAATTTCTAACTCTTCTTCAGCTTGTTCTTGCTCAGGATTATTAGCTGTTATCTTTAATAATGAATTAGAAAAATTTAATCGAACGCCTTTAAATTTTTCATTTGATAAAATAGAAGCACGGGATAAAACTTGCTTTAATTGATCTTTATTAGTTTCAAAAACCTTATCACCATTACGAGGTAGAACACGACGATAATCTGGAAACCTACCATCTACTAGCTTACTTGTGAAAGAAAACTCGGTATCAACTATACGAACATGGTTTGAACCCAAGAAAACTTGGACTTCTTCATCAACAGGATTTAACAACCTGATTATTTCTAAAATTCCTTTACGGGGAACAATAACTTGGCGCGCAGGTAAGGCTAAACTTTCATTAACAATTTTACAAATAGCTAATCTATGTCCATCAGTAGCTACAGATCTGATCTCGTTACCTTCACACTCGATGGACATACCATTTAAATAATAACGAACATCCTGATTAGCCATGGAAAAATGGGTACTTTCAATTAATCTAAGCAATTCAGATTTCATCAATTTAAATTCTACATCGCCCTTCCATTCTTCAATATTAGGGAAGTCAGAAGCAGCAAGCGTTGAGAGCGAATAACGACTTCTTCCTGAAGCAAGCATAACAGATTCACCTTCTGTGGAGAAAGTAATCGTAGCGCTGTCAGGGAGACTCTTGCATATGTCGAGTAGCTTTCTAGCAGGAATAGTTATCTTACCATCAGTACCTTCATTATTGATTTCTGCGTATGAAACCATCTCTAGCTCTAAATCTGTAGCCGTTAAAGTAAGTGATTGCCCACTAATATCAAAAAGAATATTTCCCAAAATCGGTAATGTACTCTTCCTTTCTACAGCACCAGAAACTAATAGTAATGGCTTTAGTAATAATTCCCTATTTAATGAAAACTTCATTCTTATACCCACTTAAGCATTGAACATTATTATTATGAAGATAAAGTTCTAATTAGATTAGAATAATCTTCTTTTATATCATGAGTTTCCTCACGCAAAGACTTTACTTTACGACAAGCGTGAAGCACAGTTGTGTGGTCTCTACCCCCAAAGGCATCACCAATTTCAGGCAAACTGTGGTTCGTTAATTCTTTAGATAATGCCATGGCTATCTGCCTTGGTCTAGCAACAGAGCGATTTCTTCTTTTTGATAATAAATCTGCTACTTTAATTTTGTAATATTCAGCAACTGTACGTTGAATATTATCAATAGTCACAAGCTTATCTTGAAGTGCTAGCAAATCACGCAATGCTTCTCTAACGAAATCGATGGTTATAGCTCTACCAGTAAAATTGGCATTAGCAATCACTCGGTTTAAAGCACCTTCTAGCTCCCTTACATTAGAACGCAGTCGTTTTGCTATAAAGAAAGCAACTTCATCAGCCAGATTTATATGACTCTCTTCCGCCTTTCTCTTTAAAATAGCAACACGCGTCTCAAGTTCTGGTGGTTCAATAGCCAAGGTTAAACCCCAACCAAAACGAGATTTAAGTCTGTCATCAACGCCATCAATTTCTTTAGGATAACGATCGCTAGTTAGAATAATCTGCTGGTTACCTTCAAGAAGCGCATTAAAAGTATGAAAAAATTCTTCCTGAGTACGTTCTTTACCAGCAAAAAATTGAATATCATCGATTAATAATGCATCGACGCTTCGATAATATTGCTTGAACTTTTCCATTGCGTTGTTTTGAAGCGCTCTGACCATATCCTGAACGAAGCGTTCAGAATGCATATAGGCAATTTTAGCGTTTGGTTTATTCAACAAGATGCCATTACCTACCGCATGAAGTAAATGAGTCTTACCTAGACCAGTTCCACCATATATAAATAACGGATTATATGCAGCACCAGGATTGTCTGCCACTTGAGAAGCAGCAGCTCTTGCTAATTGGTTTGATTTACCTTCAACAAAATTATCAAAAGTATAATTAACTCTAACATTGGTTTTTTTAGGTAAATTGCTTTCTGTTTCCTTAGGTTTGAGATCACTGTTAATAGACTGAGAAAACATATTTGATCCTGAAGGGTGAGCGGCAGGCACTGCTACTTCTCCTTCGGGGCTAGCATTCACTAGCGGTTTACTTCCGACATCAAATCGTAGTAATAAAGGGTTGTCAGTATCATGAAGAGTGACTAACTCATTGATACGATTAACATACTTATCTCTTACCCAATCTAGAACGAAGCGATTTGGAGCATATAATGTCATAACATTATCAGTGATGACACATTGCAACGGACGGATCCACATACTAAATTGCTGAGCGGGCAACTCTTCTTGTAGAATAGAAAGGCATCGTTGCCAAGGTGAAAGGTCCAACCAAAACTCCAAAAAACGTTTAATTATATCAAAACGACTTAAAAACTCGTCGAATAACAGACCGTACTCACTGCGGGGAAGAAACGGAAAACATGATATGATTATAAATATATTTTGCTATTATCTATTGAGTTATCCACAAGTGCAATATTGACTTTTGCGTTAATAGCCCTTTTTTAGAATAAAGTCAGAATTAATGAATAAATATTGGTTTTAGCCCTATTTTTAAATACTAAAACATAAGAATACAGCACAGTTCTATAACAGAAATATATATAGAAAAGGAAAATATTGTCTATTTTGTATAAAGCTGTGGGTAAAAAAAGATCACCAGAACAAATGAAGATCGAAAAGATCCACTTAAAGGATCATTTATTACAAAATAGTAGTGATTAATAATTGACAAATAGGCCAACAGGCATTAATATTCGGCCTCTTTTTTTAGACCAGTGTGCTCAAACGGCGGTTTTGCCAGGGCAACAACAACCGACGGATTAGCGTAATGAAAAGAACATTTCAACCTAGCGTATTAAAACGTAAGCGTAACCACGGATTCCGTGCTCGCATGGCAACTAAAAACGGTCGTGCTGTTTTAGCTCGTCGCCGTGCTAAAGGCCGTGCAAGCCTAAGCGCTTAATTAATATTCTTACTATAGAATATCATAAGCTAGCCTTATAATGGTTACTTATAAATTTAATCGGGAGTCACGTTTGTTGACTCCCGGTCATTTTCAACGAGTTTTTTCTAAACCAACTCGTTACGGTTCACACCACTTTACCCTACTTATTACGCCTAGTGATAAAAACTCTACCGTAGACCCAAATAACCGATTAGGTTTAGCAATTGCTAAAAAGCGTGTAAAACTCGCTGTTCAAAGAAATCGTATAAAAAGGCTCGTTAGAGAAAGTTTTCGATTAAATCAACATAAATTACCTGATATAGATATAGTTGTTATGGTAAAGTCTGGGATTGATCAGCTAGACAACAATCAAATAAATCAACAATTAGAAAAAATATGGCGAAAAATAATTCAACGCCACAAAAAATAGTAATAACACTAATTAGAGGCTATCAACGCTTTATTAGTCCCTTACTTGGTTCAAATTGTCGATTCAACCCTACCTGTTCATCCTATGCAATTGAAGCAGTTAATCGCTTTGGGGTGATAAAAGGGACTTGGTTAGCAAGCAAACGTATATTAAAATGTCATCCACTTAATGCAGGGGGTGATGATCCCGTGCCAACACATAAAAAAAGAGAAATAAACCTTATGGAATCCCAACGCAGTCTGCTTTTTATTGCGCTTATGGTTGTTACTTATTTGCTATTTAGTCAATGGCAAAAAGAACAAGCAACACCAGTAGAGCAAGTCACTACGACCCAAGAACAAAGTATTCAAGAAAATAGTGGTGATTTTGTTCCTGAATCTTCTGAACAAGTTGCTGCATTAGAGAAAATTCCATCAGCTACAAATAGCAAACTGATTACGGTAAATACAGATACCATATCAGCGAAGATTAATAGCCAAGGCGGTGATATTGTTGAAGTGAAACTGTTGAAATATGAAACAGTTCAAGACAGCAAAATTCCATTTACTGTTTTACAAAATGGCGCACAAAAATACATTGCTCAAAGTGGTTTAACCGGTGCTAATGGCGTTGACAGAATTGTTAAAGGTCGCCCAATTTATACATCACAGCAAAGTAACTACGATCTAGATGGTAACGAAGAATTAATTGTTGATTTGGTATATCAAGCAGATAATGGTTTGAACGTAACCAAGCGATTTACATTCAAAGCCGACAGCTACGTAATCAATGTTGATTACATTGTTAACAACAATACTAGCAATACGGTTTCTGTTCAGATGTATGGCCAGTTAAAGCAATCAACAGTTGTTGATACTTCAACAGGCATGTTACCTACCTACCGTGGTGCAGCATACTCAACGACTGAAGAACGCTATGAAAAATATGATTTTGAAGATATTGCAGAAGCTAACTTAAGCAAGCCAACTGCTGGAGGCTGGGTGGCTATGCTTGAACACTACTTCGTTTCTGCATGGGTACCAAATGGTAAAGATACTAACCAACTTTACACAAGTTACACTAACAACTATGAAGCGGTTATAGGCTTTAAAGCTCCAGCTATAAATATTGATGCCGGTGAACAAGGTAAAACTTCAGCTGTTCTATATGTTGGCCCTAAAGATCAAGCAGTTTTAGAGACTTTAGCACCTAGCCTTGATTTAACCATTGATTACGGTTTCTTGTGGATGATTAGCCAACCATTATTCTGGTTACTACTACAAATTCAGAATATTGTTTCAAACTGGGGTGTTGCAATTATCATCATCACCATGATTGTGAAAGGTGCTATGTATCCATTAACCAAAGCACAATACACTTCAATGGCTAAAATGCGTGATTTAGCGCCTAAAATGCAGCAATTGAAAGAGCGCTACGGTGATGACAGACAAAAAATGTCACAAGCAACCATGGAAATGTATCGTAAAGAGAAAGTTAACCCAGCTGGTGGTTGCTTACCTTTACTATTACAAATGCCAATATTCTTAGCACTTTACTGGGTATTCTTAGAAAGTGTAGAACTACGTCACGCGCCATTTGTTTTCTGGATTCAAGATTTATCAGCTAAAGACCCGTTCTTCGTACTGCCTATTCTAATGGGTATTAGTATGTATGTTATGCAGAAAATGCAACCTATGACCATTCAAGATCCAATGCAACAAAAGATCATGCAGTATATGCCTGTTGTATTCTCAGTATTTATGGCGTGGTTCCCGTCTGGCTTAGTACTTTACTGGTTCATCAGTAACGTTATATCAATCATACAAATGAAAATCATCTTTGATGGAATGGCTAAGCAAAAAGCAGCCAAAGAAAGCTAAATAAAATAACAATAAAAAAGGCGACCTTAGGGTCGCCTTTTTTATTTACCTTTTTTAATACTGATAAAAACTGTGCAGCAAAGAAAAATAAAGTAAAATAATAACAAAGCAATTTACTAGTAATCTATAAAATGACAGCCTTTTCACAACAAACCACTATTGCAGCACAAGCAACAGCACCTGGTCGCGGAGGTGTAGGTATTATCAGAGTATCAGGGCCTGAAGCTAAGCATGTAGCGCAAGCTATTCTAGGCAAAGTGCCTGAAGTGAGAAAAGCTGAATATCTGCCCTTTCTCGATGAAAATAAGCAAATTCTTGATCAAGGCATCGCCCTATATTTCAAAGCACCTAACTCATTCACAGGTGAAGATGTAATTGAATTTCAAGGTCATGGTGGCCCTGTTATTCTAGACATGCTGCTTAAAGCGATCCTAGCACTGCCTAACGTACAAATGGCCAAGCCAGGTGAATTTAGTGAGCAAGCTTTTTTAAACGATAAACTGGATCTGACCCAAGCAGAAGCTATTGCCGATCTTATTAATTCAAGTTCAGAGCAAGCAGCACGCTCGGCACTACATTCATTACAAGGCGATTTTTCAAAACTTGTACATGAAATGGTTGATAGCATTATTCATTTGAGAATGTATGTTGAAGCTGCAATAGACTTTCCTGAAGAAGAGATCGATTTTCTGGCCGATAAAAAAGTTGTTTCAGATTTAAAAGCAATTATTGAACGCGTTGAAAAAGTAAGGAAACAAGCACAACAAGGTAGCCTTATTAGAGAAGGTATGCGTGTGGTTATTGCAGGCAGACCAAATGCAGGCAAATCAAGTTTACTAAACGCCCTTAGCGGTAAAAAAAGCGCTATTGTAACTGATATTGCAGGAACAACACGTGACGTGCTAGCTGAACAAATTCACATAGATGGCATGCCGTTACACATTATAGATACCGCAGGTCTTCGTGAAAGTACAGATACCGTTGAACAAATAGGTATAGAGCGCGCATGGCAAGAGATAAAACAAGCAGACAGAGTGCTGCTTATGGTAGATGCAAGTGAGCAACACACCATATTGGAAGACGAACAAGATATCAAAAGCCTATATCCTGAGTTTTTTGAACAGCTACCTGAGCATATAGGCCTAACCTTAGTAAGAAATAAAGCAGATAAAATAGCGATAGAAACAGGTTTATCTGAATTTATCGATAATCGACAACATCAGCATAGCGTGATCACCTTATCAGCTAAAACAGGTGAAGGCATAAATAGCTTAAAAGAACACTTAAAAGCAATCATGGGCTATCAAGGGAGTACGGAAGGTGGGTTTATGGCGAGAAGGCGCCATTTAGTCGCTTTAGAAAGAGCTCACAACCATCTTTTAACAGGTTTAGATCAATTAGAGTCTTACGTTGCAGGTGAGATTCTAGCTGAAGAGCTACGTATTTGCCAACAAGAATTAGATCAGATAACAGGTGAATTTACCAGTGACGATCTACTTGGAAAGATCTTCACCTCCTTTTGTATTGGTAAATAACTATCTAAACCAAGCAAAGGCCGTCATCAGTACGGCCTTTTTTATTACTAATAATTAATAAAAGGCGTTAACGTTTACTCTTATATTGTCATTTTATTTAACTAAATCAACGTCAGCTCATACAAAGTAATAATTAGTTGAGTCTAGCTATATAAGTACTACAATAGCGCTAATTTTAATGACTATACGAGTTAACTATGAGTTCTATCCAAATAATCGTTGGCAGTATGCTTGGTGGCACTGAGTATGTTGCAGAAGCATGCGAAGAAATACTTGAAAGCCAAAACCATTCTATTGACTTACATTTAACGCCTAACTTTTCTTCAATTATTGATCGATCATTGCAGGTTAATCCGTCAGATAAAGTCATTTGGTTAATATGTACCTCAACTCATGGTGCTGGTGAGTATCCAGATAACTTAAAAGCATTTGTTAATGATCTAGTTAATAGTGATCAAGATCTATCAACAATCAATTTTCTGACGATAGCTGTGGGTGACTCAAGTTACGATACCTTTTGTAAAGCTGGGAAAGATATAAATAACATATTAATATCAAAAGGTTGCACTGAAATCACAAGCATTAAGACACTAGATATGTCCCAAGAAATTGATCCAGAAGATCTAGCACAGCAATGGATTGAGCAAAATATGGATCGGCTATAGATCTATTACCCATAAGTTATTAACAACTATTCAATTATAAAACAGCCATTGTGGATAAAAGCATGAATAACCCGTTATTTTTCTATTATTATTCAGTTGAACAAATTAATATTAATTATGCCTGTGTATAAATAGCTCTTTTGATCAAAGCTTATTTGCTAATAGATCATGTGTTGATCACAAAGTTATCATTGCTGTTACTATCTAATATTTATAAGAAAAAACCACTTATACACAGAAAAACGCGATCTTAATAAGTAATAATAATAAGATCTTTATATAGATCTCTTTTTATATATTAAGGATCGCGACAGATCTTTTTTAATGATTTGATCGTATCGTTTTACTTAAAAAAGCGCTAAAATATGTCCCCTTATTTTTAAATACTCAAAAAAAGTAGAGTATTAGTTAGTTATTCAAGGTTATTTATTTATGTGGTATCAAGAGTCTTATGACGTAATTGTTGTTGGTGGTGGTCATGCTGGTACAGAAGCATCACTTGCTGCAGCCCGTATGGGTTGTAAAACGTTATTGCTAACTCATAACATTGATACTTTAGGTCAAATGTCTTGTAATCCAGCCATTGGTGGTATAGGCAAAGGGCATTTAGTTAAAGAGATTGATGCTCTTGGTGGCTTAATGGCTACAGCAATTGATCATAGCGCCATACAGTTTAGAACATTAAATGCCAGTAAAGGGCCTGCAGTTCGAGCTACTCGCGCACAAGCGGATCGAGCATTATATCGTTCATACGTACGTAACTACTTAGAAAATCAAGAAAACTTAACTATATTTCAACAGCCTTGTGATGACTTGATCCTTGAAAATGATCGCGTTGTGGGTGTATCGACTCAAATGGGGTTAAAATTTAAAGGAACCACCGTGGTATTAACCGTGGGTACCTTCCTTGCAGGCCAAATCCATATTGGTTTAAATAACTATCAAGGTGGTCGAGCAGGCGATCCTGCAAGCGTAAACTTGGCCAGTAAATTACGAGATTTACCTTTTAGAATGGATCGTTTAAAAACGGGGACACCACCAAGATTAGATGCAAGATCATTAGACTTTTCTGTGATGGAAGAACAGCCAGGAGATACACCAAGGCCTGTATTCTCATTTATGGGATCTACCGCCGATCATCCTGAGCAAATATCATGTTATATCACTCATACCAATGAACAAACTCATCAGTTTATTCGTGAAGGACTTGATAGATCACCGATGTACACGGGTGTCATTGAAGGAGTTGGTCCAAGGTACTGTCCGTCAATTGAAGATAAAATCACAAGGTTTTCAGATAAATCCTCTCATCAAATCTTTGTTGAGCCTGAAGGGTTAACAACACATGAGGTTTATCCTAACGGTATTTCAACTAGTTTACCTTTTGATGTTCAAATGAACTTAGTGCGCTCTATCAAAGGTTTTGAAAATGCTTTCATCACACGTCCTGGTTATGCCATTGAATACGATTACTTTGATCCACGAGATTTAAAACAAAGTTTAGAGAGTAAATTTGTTAGTAACCTTTATTTTGCAGGGCAGATAAACGGTACAACAGGTTATGAAGAAGCTGGTGCACAAGGGTTGATTGCTGCAGCTAACGCTGCGAATAGAGTTAAAGGTCGAGATGAATTTATTTTAGGTCGTGATCAAGCTTATATGGGCGTACTTATTGATGATTTAGCGACTTTAGGTACTAAAGAACCTTATCGAATGTTCACATCTCGTGCTGAATATCGTCTTTTACTTCGTGAAGATAATGCAGATATTCGATTAACGGAAAAAGGTCGTGAAATTGGCTTAGTAGATGATGCTCGTTGGCAGCGATTTAATGAAAAAATGGAAAATGTCGAGCAAGAACGTCAACGATTACGATCTACTTGGGTTCAGAAAGATCATACTGCTGTTGAGCAAGTAAACGAACTACTAAAAACGCCGATGAGCAAAGAAGCTAGCCTAGAAGATCTTATTAGACGTCCTGAAGTAAGATATGATGACTTGATCAATATCGAAGGTTTAGGCCCTGTTATGGCTGATAAACAAGCAGCAGAGCAAATTGAAATTCAAATTAAATACGCAGGTTATATCGAACGTCAACTTGAAGATATTGCCAAGAAAAAGCGAAATGAAGATACTTTGATACCAACTGACTTTGATTATCAGCAAATTTCGGGCTTATCAAACGAGGTGGTAGCTAAACTACTTGATGCTAAGCCTGAAACAATTGGAAAAGCTTCGAGAATTTCTGGTATTACTCCTGCAGCAATTTCGTTATTATTAGTTTATCTAAAAAAACATGGTCTTTTGCGTAAACAAGCATAAGCAATAATTTAGGGGCAGTTTTTAATTAACAATTAAAAACTGCCTAATAAAAATGACATTAATACAAGAACTTACAGATTTAATTAATAAGACTGATATACAAGTAACTGAGCATCAAATTCAATTGTTAGTGCAATACGTTGAATTGTTAGATAAATGGAATAAAGCCTATAACTTAACTTCAGTGAGAGATCCTCACGAAATGCTTGTTAAACATATTATGGATAGTTTAATGGTTGGCGAAGTGTTAGAAGGGAATTCTTTTATTGATGTAGGAACTGGTCCTGGTTTGCCAGGCATACCTTTAGCGATTTTATATCCTGAACGAAGTTTTGTTCTATTAGACAGCTTAGGAAAGCGTATTACCTTTTTAAGACAAGTTGTCTTTCAATTAAAGCTAACTAATGTTCAACCCGTTAAATCAAGAGTTGAAGAGTATCAACCAGAACAACCATTTGATGGTGTATTAAGTCGAGCCTTCTCATCATTAACAGATATGGTAAGCTGGTGTCACCATCTTATTGCCATAGAACATGGGCGATTTTTTGCCTTAAAGGGACAATTTCCGCACGATGAAGTCGCCCTTTTACCGAGTAATATTGAATTGATTAAAAGCAGTCAAATCAAGGTTCCTCAGCTTGTTGGCGAAAGACATGTACTTGAATTGAAAAAAATAAGTTAACAATACTGAGAATTACAATAAAATAACAATTATAAAAATTACTAATCGAGGCGCTTGTGGGAAAAATAATAGCTGTTGCAAACCAAAAAGGTGGTGTAGGTAAAACAACAACTGCGGTAAATTTAGCCGCATCATTAGCAGCCACAAAGCGAAAAGTATTATTAATTGATTTGGATCCTCAAGGTAATGCCACTATGGCTAGTGGTGTTGATAAATACCAAGTACATGCCACATGTTATGAATTACTTATTGAAGAGCAAAGTGTTGAAGAAGTTGTGGTAAAAGAAACTTCTGGCTTATACCACCTACTTGCTGCAAATACTGATGTTACTGCTGCTGAAATTAAACTGATGGAAGTTTTTGCACGTGAACAACGGTTAAAAAATTCATTGGCTCCGGTGAAAGATTATTATGATTACATCATCATTGACTGCCCGCCTTCATTAAACATGCTAACGGTTAATGCTATGACCGCAGCAGACTCTGTTTTAGTGCCTATGCAATGTGAATATTACGCACTAGAAGGGCTTACCGCGTTAATGGATACCATCACTAAGCTTACGTCAGTAGTGAATGAAGGTCTTCATATTGAAGGTATTCTTAGAACCATGTACGATCCGCGCAACCGATTAGCAAACGACGTATCTGAACAATTAAAACGTCATTTTGGCGATAAAGTTTACCGCAGTGTTATTCCAAGAAATGTCCGATTAGCAGAAGCGCCAAGCTTTGGCGCACCCGCCATGTATTATGATAAATCTTCAACAGGTGCAAAAGCTTATTTAGCGCTAGCGGGTGAAGTGATCAGACGAAATGATTCCAATAAAAAAGTTGCTAAACAACAACCAGCAGACGTTAATATTGCTGAATAACAAAAAATACAATTAATTTAGGTGTAAGAAAACATATGAGTCCAGCAAAACGTAAAGGTGCGAGTCGCTTAGGAAGAGGTTTAGATGCCCTACTTACACCTACCAGTCCAGTAAATGAAAGTTCTGCTGAACAAGCTTCAGCAACTAAAGCTGCACCAGAGAGTGAATTACAAGAACTGTCAGTAAAGTATTTATCACCCGGTAAATATCAGCCAAGAAGAGATATGTCAGATGCTGCTCTTGAAGAGCTATCATTATCTATTCAATCTCAAGGTATTATTCAACCTATAGTTGTTCGATCAATTGGCGAAAATAGCTACGAAATTATTGCAGGTGAACGTCGCTGGCGTGCTGCTAAGTTGGCACAATTAGAAGTCGTCCCTTGTTTAGTTAAAGAAATACCCGACGAATCAGCTGTCGCTATCGCATTAATCGAGAATATTCAACGTGAAGACCTTAATGCGATGGAAGAAGCAATAGCGCTAGAACGTTTGCTCAATGAATTTGACTTAACTCATCAAGAAGTTGCCATTGCTGTCGGTAAATCAAGAACAACCGTAACAAACTTGCTTCGTTTAAATAATTTAAATGAAGAAGTAAAAACCTTTTTAGAAAATGGTGATATTGAAATGGGCCATGCCCGTGCTTTATTAGCCTTAGAAGGTGAAGTACAAACAACAGCAGCACAAACAGTAGCGACTAAAGAGCTTACTGTTAGAGAAACAGAAAGTTTAATTAAGAAAATTCAAAATCCTGTTGCTGAAAAAGAAGCGATTGAAAAAGATATTAAAACACTCGATTTAGAACAAGGTTTAGCAGATAAATTAGGTGCAAAAGTAGCTATATCTCACAATAAAAAGGGTAAAGGTAAGTTAGTTATCTCCTATGCTAACTTGGAAAAGCTTGAAGAGATCTTATCTAAGATAAACTAGAGCGCGTTGAACTTTGTGGTACAAATTTTGTTCGAATTAAATGTGATTTAATCAAGGCGTAGCGATTGAAGTATAGTTATTCTATATAAATGAGCTACAACAAAGAGTAAATCAGGTTTAAGCACAGTTTATATATTTTAAAACCAGCACTTTGCTGGTTTTTTTATGGGTACTGCTAAGTATTCGCATTAGTTTAAGCTTGCTATAGCATTTATAAATTAACTTGTTATAGTGAACTAACGTATTGAATACAGACATATCTTTAAGGAATAAATCATGTTATTAGCACTGCGCTATTTCCTACTTTTTATTCTTCTGATGCCATTCAGTTTATGTGTGCAAGCCGATGAAGATGGCGTGGCATTACTGAAAAAAATTGATGAACTCTTTCGTTCGAATACATCCATCGCCACCATGAAAATGACAATAACTACGCCTAACTGGCAACGAACTCTTGAAATGCAAAGTTGGACACAGGGCATGGAGGATACCTTTATTCGGGTGTTATCTCCGAGAAAAGATCGTGGTGTTGCAACATTAAAAAAAGATAAAGAAATGTGGAATTTCTTTCCGAAAATAAACAAGGTTATTAAAGTACCCCCGTCGATGATGATGGGATCATGGATGGGATCTGATTTTACTAATGATGATTTGGTTCGAGAGGTGTCCTTAGTAGAAGAATATCATGTCAGCAAAACAGAACTTGATGATACTTACCAATTAATCTTATTACCTAAACAAAGCACAGTAACGGTTTGGGGCAAAATAACCATAGTGGTTAATAAGGCCGACTTACTTCCGCTGGAACAAAACTACTTTAATGAAAAAGGTGAGAAAATTCGTGCAATGACGTTTTCTCAAGTTAGAGATTTTTCAGGTAAAAAAATGCCAGCAATCATGACAATGGTGCCTCTGAATAAGTCAGGTCATAAAACCGTTATTGAGTATGTTGATGCTAAGTTTGATAGCAAATTAAAAGAGAATATTTTTACTTTACGTAATTTACAAACTCGATTTTAGTTAAGGTTAGTTAAATAAGTTGAGTTTGATGCCAATGGAATATATGCCGTGTTAATTATTAAATTAGCTTTTAGAAATATATTACGTAATCGCCGACGTTCTTTATTGACATTACTGAGTATGGGCGGAGGCTTTTTTTTATTGTGTTTAACACTGTCTATGTCAGAAGGCAGTTATAGCAACATTATTAATATATTTACCCAAGATCATACAGGTCATGTACAAATTCATCATACTAATTACTTAGAGCGCCCTTCACTTTATAAAACCATAGATAAACTAGACACTATCCTCGCTAAAATTGAAAATAACCCTCAAGTGGTTGGTGTTACGCCTAGAATATATGGCCCTTCCCTTGCCTATGGCAAAAATAAAACTTTTCCTGCCCAAGTGATCGGTATTGATACGGAACGAGAAGCACAGACAACACGCTTAAAAAGCAAAGTGAAGCTTGGGCAATACCTTACCAGCAATATGACAAAAGATGGCTATTTTGAAGCAATGGTTGGTTATAGCTTAGCAAATAACTTAGCGCTAACGGTTGGTGATGAATTAGTACTGATTTCTCAAGGTATTGATGGTTCTATTGCCAACGATATATTTATTGTTAAAGCCATCGTTGGTGACGCTAACTCTTATGAAAAAATGAATGTATATTTGAGCTTGCCAGCAATGCAGCAGTTTTTAGCTATGGGACAAGGTGAGCAAAGTCAAGCTCATGAATTAGCCATTATTTTAGAACATCAGCAACTGGCTCAGTCTTTTGCTAAATCATTACAACAGCAGTTATTAGCGAGCGAATTAACGGTTGCACCATGGCAAGTGGTTGAGTCGTCTTTTTACAATAGTATGCAAGCCGATAAAAAAGGCAGTTATGTTTCTATGGGCATTATTATTTTTATTGTGTCCATAGGGGTGTTAAATACCATATTAATGGGCACGTTAGAGCGTACTAGAGAGTTTGGTGTTCTTAAAGCCATAGGTACGCGCCCAATGTCAGTGTTTAACTTAATACTACTAGAATCATTTATATTAGCTATGTTCAGTTGTCTACTAGGCTTACTGTTATCTTTACCTGTTTGCTATTGGTTAGCAACAAGTGGTATTCCAATGCCTGAGCCTATCGATATGGGCGGTATCATCTTTGATACTATGTTGGGTGAAATTAGCTGGTATGTTGTATTGCTGCCAAGTGGTGTTGTGATTGCTAGTACATTATTGGTGAGCTTTATTCCCGCAATGAGAGCAGCACAAATATCACCATTAAAAGCATTACAGGCGTCTTAATATGACAAATAACAACGCCAGTCATAATGAAAATACAGCAACAGCTATTGTAACTCGTTTAGCTAAACGCAGTATTTTTCGTAATACACGTCGAACCTTACTTACCGTTCTGCTCATATCATGCAGTTTAGTCGCCATTTTATTTACCGATGCTTTTGTGCGGGGCATGGTCAGTACTATGGTAAAAATATCAACGCAAACCTTTCTTGGTGAAGCACAAATACATCACCAAGGATTTAGAGCAACAAATGATATTGATTTATATATTGAAAACACTAGGAATGTTTACGCAAAAATTGCAGACACAGAAACTATAAAAGCCTATGCACCTAGAGTAATTAGTGGTGCGATGACCTCATCATCAGATAATGTTGCTTCAGCGATTATATATGGTGTTGACGGTCATAAAGAAGCTAAGGTCAGCAAACTAAAACAAGCCATGGTTGAGGGGGATTACCTTAGTGGCAAAGAAAGCGAGATTTTACTGGGTCAACGGTTGGCAGAGTTACTGGAAGTATCATTAGGTGATCGATTAGTGGTTACAGTATCGCAAGCTCATGGTGGTGATTTATCACAAGCCTTGTTTCGTGTTTCAGGCTTATTCAGTTTTAATGAAAGAAATATGGATAATGGCATGGCATTCATTAACTTAAGCCAAGCTCAACAATTGTTAAATATTAGCGGAGTTCATGAAATCGCCCTAAGACTGCAAAATCTACAACAAGCAGATGATAAATCACTACCACTTTGGCAAACATTTAATACAGAAACGTTAGAAACACTGTCTTGGCAAGAGCTGGTACCTCAACTAAGCAGTATGTTGGCAATGACCGAATACTCTACCTTGGTCGTTTCAATTATTTTGTATGTGTTAGTGTGTTTAGGGCTGATCAATACAATGTTTATGTCTATTTTTGAGCGGCAAACTGAGTTTGGAATTTTATTGGCCATTGGCACGCGTCCAAAACAGCTTTTTATACAAATACTACTTGAAGGTTTTTTCATCGGCTTACTTAGTGTCACGCTGGGGCTATTACTGGCGTATATTGTCTGTTATTGGGGCGCTAATGTCGGTATTGATTACACGGATTTAGAAATGACAGGTATGACACTTAACGAGCCTATTTATTTAATAGTAGATATCACAAGTTTTATAAAAATGGCATTAGCCACGTTATTGGTTACGGTACTTGCTTGTTTATATCCAGCCGCTCATGCTGCTAGGCTACAACCCTCTTTTGCTATGCGAAAAACACTTTAACAAGAGCCACCTTTATGACAACTTTAGCTCAAAATAAAAAGCCAAAAAATGATGATTCAGCTAATAGTGCGACAGTTATTGAAACGAAAGCATTATGTCGTCATTTTGGGCAAGGAGATACTTTAGTTAAAGCATTAACAAATGCCAACTTAACCATTGAAAGAGGTGAGTTTACTGCCATTATTGGCCCATCAGGATCAGGTAAGTCAACGCTGTTGCAACTCATTGGTGGACTCGATAGTCCAACAAGCGGTGACGTATTGCTTGATAACAGACACATTAGTCAGATGACGGGCTCTGAGCTTTCAGACTTTAGGCGAGATCATATTGGTTTTATCTTTCAGGCCTATAATTTGATACCTGTATTAAGTGCAAAAGAGAACATAGAATATATTATGCTACTGCAAGGTATTTCTGCCCATGAAAGAGCCAAGCGTGTCACAACCATAATGCATGCTGTTGGTCTTGAAGGTTTAGAAGATAGGCGCCCTGCTGAGCTTTCTGGTGGTCAACAACAACGTGTTGCTGTTGCAAGGGCTATGGTTTCTGAACCTAGTATTATATTGGCTGATGAACCAACGGCTAACTTAGACTCAAAAACAGGTATTGAATTACTTGATATGATGAAGACCTTAAATGAACAACAAAACATGACTTTTGTTTTTTCAACTCATGATCCTAAAATTATGGAGCGCGCAAAACGGATTATACGTTTAGTTGATGGCTGCGTTGTTGATGATGAGCGTCGTAATTAATGAGCGTAATAAGGCCATTTATTATCAGTGGATTGATACTGTTATGTAGTGATAACAGTTATGCTGAAAGTCTTACATTTAGCGGCTATTTAAAAAGCTACGCTCTCGCTCAAGACAGTTTAACCATTGAGTCAATGGATACGATAAACAACGACTATACTATTGCTGGAAATGGGCAATCTCAAAATGCTTTACGATTAATGGCATCATATATATCACCAGAGCAGGGTAATTTTGAGCTGCATTATGAAGTACAGCCTTTGTATTTTTCCAACACTGAGTTTGCTAAAAGCTCAGGTGGATTAGGTGCAACAATTAGTATTGCTAATACCCAGTATCGCTTTAAAGATTTTGATGCGCTGATGAGCGAAGTGGGCGATAACGCTGTTATTTTACAAAACCTAGATCGATTAAATTATCAATACAGTAATCAATATGGCGATTTAACCATAGGGCGACAAGTTTTATCATTTGGCTCTTCTCGGTTTATTAATCCGACAGACATATTCATTCCTTTTGTCATTCAAACCTTAAATCAAGAGTATCGAGTTGGTATTGATGCAATAAGGTATACGGCAGATATAGACGACTTTTCCATTTTAGATATGGGCGTTATTATCGGTGAAGATGGCAAGAAACAACACAGCGCTGCATTTTTACGAACAAAAAATTCTATTGCTGGTAACGATATTGAGCTTATGGCCATTGCCCTTGATGATGCATGGCTATTAGGTGGTGGTCTTGAACGTGCTATTGGCGACTTTGGTTTTTGGTTTGAAACAGCTTTTATGCGTTGGCAGCAAAAGCCAGTAGATAACAACTTAGATAATACTGTAGATAAAGATTTAACGCTTAGTCATGCCCCAACACTTTACACAGATGATTATTGGCGCACTTCTGTGGGTTCAGACTATGCGCTTAATGAAGATATTATTTTAATGCTTGAATATCATTATAATGGTGCAGGTAGCAAAGACACTTCTAAATATCATGAACTTGCTCAGCAAGCACCGTATCAACAAGCGGGTGTTTTTTTACTAGGTCAACACTACTTGATTCCGGCAGTCACTTGGCTTGCATCACCATTAATGACGGTTAATACCAGTGCCTTTTATAATATAGATGATCGCTCTATCTTTATTAATATCAGTAGCGAAACCAGTTGGTCAGATAATTTATATTCAGATTTTGGTGTATTCTTAACACATGGCGATAACCTGCAATATCAAGTTGAAAATGAACAAAATCAACTACAATTTACTTCTGAATTTGGCGCATATCCGCTAAGTATTTATGCCAGTTTAAGGTATTATTTTTAAGTCGTTGTAAAGTTAACTTAATAGTGCATAGACGAAATAAGGAATCATCGTGAAAATTTTGTTCTGTACAGTTCTCAGTTTGCTGCTGTTTGCTTGTAACCCAAGTAAACAAGTTAATGTTGCTTTGGGGACGTTAGAGCGTGATCGTATTGCACACACAGCGACAGTGAACGAAGTTATCGTCAGTTTACCTGTTTTACCTGGAAGTCAGGTATCAAAGGGCGATATTTTGGTTGTGCTAGATGATAACTTACAACAGTCATCACTAAAAAAAGCCCAAGCTGAGTTAATGCAAAGTCAAGCACATTTAGAAAAGCTCAGGCAAGGCGCAAGAGAAGAAGAAGTCGCACAAGCTAGTGCTAATGTGGAAGGAGCAAAAGCTGCATTAATTGAAAGTGAAGCTAACTACTTACGAGCAAAAAACTTAGCTAAAGATAACTTAGCTAGTGAGGCTAACTTAAATCGTGCCTTAGCTTCAAGAGATAAAAAACGCGCAACTTTACATGCGTTTGAAGAGGCTTTACGTCAATTAACCAACGGTACACGTATTGAAGATTTGCAAATGGCGGAGGCTAATTTACTTGCTACGCAAGCCACTGTTAATAGCGAACAGAAAAAGTTAGATGATTTAACAGTTCGTGCTACTCGTGATGGTATTTTAGATAATTTACCTTGGAATTTAGGAGAGCGAGTTACTCAAGGTAGCCCATTAGCCATTGTCTTAGCGGGTACATCCCCCTTTGCTCGCGTTTATATACCTGAACCTTACCGCGTTAAAGTGAATATTGGCGATACCTTAACGGTTCATGTTGATGGTTTAGCGCAAAGTATTGAAGGAAAAGTGCGCTGGATTGCTCATGAGCCGGCATTTTCGCCCTATTATGCTTTAAACCAAGATGAGCGAGCGCGCTTAATGTTTTTAGCGGAAGTTCAATTACCTGAAAGTGAACAAAGCTTACCTAATGGACTACCTGCACAAGTAGAACTGCCGTGAGTTGCTAACTGATGACTCAACTTGCAATTCAAGCTAAACAATTATCTAGGAATTTTGCCTCACTAAAAGCTATTCAATCACTTGATCTTGAAGTAGAAAAAGGCAGTATTTACGGATTTCTAGGGCCAAATGGCTGTGGTAAAACAACGGCCATTCGCTTATTAACAGGGCTATTAAAACCAAGCTCTGGTGACATTAATGTTTTAGGGTATAGCCTACCAAAAGATGCTGAGAAACTGCGCTTGAATATTGGCTATATGACTCAGAAATTTTCTCTTTATGATGATCTTACGGTGAAAGAGAATTTAAATTTTTTAGCTAAAATTTATGGTTTATCGGCAAAAGTACAAAATAAGCGCGTTAACGAGTTGCTCGCTATTTATGGCTTAGATCAAAAAGCTAACCAATTAGCGGGTAGTATGAGTGGTGGCCAACGACAACGTCTAGCCTTAGCTGGCGCAATTATTCATCAGCCAGAACTACTTTTTCTGGATGAACCTACTTCGGCGGTTGATCCAGAAAATAGAAGGGACTTTTGGGAACAACTTTTTGATCTATCTGATCAAGGCACAACTATTTTAGTTTCAACACATTATATGGATGAAGCAGAGCGTTGTCATAAACTGGCTATTTTAGAGGCAGGAATTAAACGCGCAGATGGTAGTCCGCAGCAGTTAATGAATAACATGAATGCCAATGTGGTTGAAATAGTCGCTGATAATTTAAGACAATTAAAACAGGAATTATTAAGTTTTCCGCAAGTGATCTCTGCGGCGCAGTTAGGAGCAAGGTTACGTGTATTGGTAAATAATACTATTACAGAGCCAAAAGCTTTTTTAATGCAGCACCCGATGATAAATAACAATGATGAGTTAACCCTAGTAAGGCCTAGCTTAGAAGATGTGTTTGTTACTTGTACGGGTGAGGGTCGACAATGATTTCTTTATTGCGTGTGCGGGCGATATTCTCTAAAGAATTAACGCAATTAAAGCGCGATAGAATGACCTTTGGCATGGTTATTATGATCCCGCTTATTCAATTGATGCTGTTTGGTTTTGCTATTAATACCAATATTAGAAATATCCCTGTTGGCGTGGTGGATCAGAGCCAATCTGGTTTAAGTCGAGTATTAGTGCAAACAGTAAGTGCTACTCAAGTAGTTGACTTTGTTGAAAGTTATCATGACATTCAACAAGCGGAGCTGGCTATTGCTAGTGCAAAAGTAAGGGCGGTACTCATTATTCCTGATGATGTTAGTCAGCGCTTAGTTCGCCATGCAAGTGTTGGTTTAGCCTCTCCCCCATCAAGCGATCAAGAAACAAGTCGGCCAATAGCTCAATGGCTTGTTGATGGCTCTGATACTATGATTGCAGGCGCGATAAAAAGCTTACGATCTATGCCATTAACTGAATTGTTGAGCAAACCAAGCAACAGGCAAACGCCTACATTTGAAGTAGCGCTACTCTATAACCCCGAACAAAGAACGGTAGTGAATATTGTTCCAGGCTTGGTTGGCGTAATTTTAACTATGACTATGATAATGTTTACCTCTGCGGCCATTGTTCGTGAGCGAGAGCGAGGTAATTTAGAGATGCTTATTACCACGCCTGTGCGTTCATATGAGCTGATGTTAGGTAAAATAATTCCTTATATCTTTATCGGTTTAGTTCAAGTCGCTATTATTCTTGGTTTAGGTTATTACGTTTTTAATGTGCCAATAAATGGCAGTTTATGGCAATTGGCTGGCGCGACTTTACTATTCATTGCTGCAAGTTTAGTACTTGGTTTGGTGATTTCAACAATAGCTAAAAATCAATTACAAGCGATGCAAATGACGGTATTTGTTTTGTTGCCGTCAATTCTACTTTCTGGCTTTATGTTTCCTTATGAAGGTATGCCCGTGGTTGCACAATATATTGCCGAAGTGCTGCCAGCTACTCACTTTATGCGTTTAATTCGCGGGGTAGTATTGCGAGATGTTGAAGTAATTATGATGCAATTTGATATGTACTGGCTGATCGGTTTTACTTTGTTGGGCTTACTGATTTCTTCATTACGCTTTAAGAAAAACTTAGATTAGTCGTTATTTTTATAGTTTTGTGCGGTGATCCTTTCAGAATTATGTCTATACTGAAAATTATTCCTCAACTTAACTTTGTGGTCGACAACCTTATGTCGTAAGTACCTATGTATTTTAAAAAGTTTATTTGGCTATTTTGTTTATTCTTTAGTTGGCTAAGCCATGCTAATGACTATCACCTAAATATTAATACCGAGGTGATGGTGCCATATAATTTTTATAATGAAAGTAATGATATCGTTGGCATCAATGTAGACATTGTCAAAGCCATATTAAAGCGAACGAATATTAACGCGACATTTAATTTATACCCTTGGGTTCGCTCATATAAATTAACCCTAAATGAAGCTAATGCAGGTTTAATTTCAACCGCTAGAACTCCTGAACGAGAAAAGCTTTTTAAATGGGTTGGGCCCTTGGCCTCGGGTAAAGGTTTTTTGTACCAGTTAAGTTCACGCAATGATATTCATGTTAATTCAATCGAAGATGCTAAGCAGTATTTGGTTGCAGTGGTTCGAGGTGATGTTTACCAAAAGCTATTTCAAGATTTAGGTTTTGAGTTAAACAAAAACCTCATTTTATTTAGTTATAATGCTGAATATACCAAGCCATTTTTAGCAGGAAAAGTCGACTTAATACTTGGTTCAGATATTGTCCTACCCTATATTTTATCTGAAAATGGAAGTGATATTTCAGCGGTAAAACCTGTAATCAAAATTCCAGATACACAAGGCAATTATTTAGCATTAAATAGTAATGTGCCAGATGCAGTGGTAGATAAGTTAAACAAAGCATTAATAGAGTTGAAAACTCAACAAGAGTATCAGCAAATTATTAATCGTTATAGAAAGTAACCAAGTTTAAAAATGGCCCACCCTGCAGGAGTCGAACCTGCGGCCTCGCCCTCCGGAGGGCGAAAGCTGGGAGCCTATATATAAGCCATTTATCAAACAAACCCTGATCAGCTAGGGTTGAAAGGTAATTACGAGAAAGTATATATAACTACAAGTAACTACCTCAGTGTCCCAGTATAGTCCCAAAAGTTTACTTTTAAAACAGTTGTGGCATTTTGTGATAGCCAAACAATACTAGATTTGCTGCGTCATTTTAATTTGATAAGCAAAAGGGTAGTTAAGCCTATATTTAAATATCTAGAATATTGTTACGATATAGCTTGTTAGCTCTAATAATTTATTAAAAAGATTGATACTTATATGGCCTTGGGCAGAACAATAAAGATATATCTAGAAGACGGTTCCGTTTCAGGTATAAAGCATGCTGAAATTGTAAATTGGACAGGTCAAGCAATTTCATGCCCGCGTCTACAAGTAAAAAGACTTAATAGTTGGGCAGAATCTCAAAAACCGGGCGTATATTTTTTATATGGGATAAATGAGAGCACCGGAAAATCTGCTGTTTATATTGGAGAGGCTGAAAATGTTTATGAAAGGTTACAGAACCATTTAGCTAAAAAAGATTTTTGGAACGAAGTTGTCTTCTTTACTAGCAAGGATGAAAATTTAACAAAAGCACACGTCAAGCATCTCGAAGCTAGTTTGGTTTCAGAGGCTAAAATTGCGAACCGGCTAGATATTCTTAATGCGAATACCCCTCAAAAACCAGCTTTACCTATAAGTGAACAATCCTCTATGGAAGAATATTTTAATAATTTAAAAATATTGCTTGGAGTATTAGGCCATAAAACGCTTGAGTCTTTAACAAAACAGTCTAAAGACACAGAAAGTGATAATTTAAATATTTCTAAATCAAGTCTTCGATTAGAGATTAGTAACATCAAGGCTAAGGCATTACTAAGCGATGAAGGGTTTATTGTTTTAAAAGGCTCTCAGGGAGCATTAACAGTTAGGAAAAGTTTATCAAATGGTTATAAAAAATTTCGCAAACAACTCATAGAAAACCAGATATTAAATGAAGTAAATGGGCTTTTTGTTTTTTCTCAAGATTGTTTGTTTACAAGCCCATCACAAGCAGCTGCCATTCTAGTTGGTTATGCCATTAATGGCCGAAAACATTGGATTTATGAAAGTGGTGAGTCATTAAAAGAACGGGAAATGATCGTTTCGTAAAACTAACAAAAGAGCCAAAATAACTTCATTAATTAAGGCTCGATTGTGAAAGCTAGTTCAGATAACAAAGGCTATCCAAAAGAATTAGCTATTTGTTTCTCTATTTCTTCTTTGGATTGCTGACCAATATCTTTGTGTAATTGTTCTGCTATTTTTATTTGTTTAGCTAACTGCTCAGCTAGCAGAGGCGAAACAGCATTGCCTATTTGTTTTCCTATAGTTGTAATACCGCCAATGAAAATAAAATCATCAGGGAAGGATTGAATTCTAGCAGCCTCTCTCGGTGTAATTGTTCGGTTGCTTTCAGGATGCACTATTCTACCTACTGAAGGAGTGTTAATTCTTGTTGTTAATGTATACGCAGGTTTATCTTTTTCCATTCGCCCCCATGAACCACTATGAACAGATTTAGTTTGCATATGTTCGGGTAAATCAGATTGCTTTTTACCGTTATTAATCATTTTAAGCTTGTTAATAGTTTCTTTGCTGTGTATTGAGGCTTTATGATTGTGTATGACATTTTGCGAATGAGCGCCTAATTTTAACTGATATTCAGAATATTTAGGGTGCTTATCTTTTACGAGCAGATCCGAACCTTCAGAGCTTTCAATCTTAGGTAAATCGCTAATAGCATCCCAAACAGAAACAAAGCTATTTGCATCATGAGTTTCATTGGGAATTAATTTGCTAGGAGCAATATCTTTATTCGTTCCAAAAAAGAAAGCTCTTTTACGTAATTGTGGAACGCCATAGTTTGCAGCTAATAAAACTTTAGAATCGAGTTTATATCCTATAGAGTCAAACAGGCGATAAATCTCATCTTTTACTTGTCCATTATTATAATTCAAAATACCTTCTACATTTTCAATTATAAAATAGGATGGTCGTAAATCTTTGACAAAACGGAAAAACTCCATAAATAATTCATTTCGTTCATCGAATTTTCCTTCGAAACTTTTTCGAATTCGGTTACCTGACATAGAGAAACCTTGACACGGAGGCCCACCAATAATTACATCACATTTAATATTTCTTTCTTTAAAGTCCTCTATAACTGCACTAGTGGGTAGCTTTCTAATATCTACATTGTGAATATTTGTTTCAGGGTGGTTTTTTTTATATGTAGCAACAATTTCTTTGTCAAATTCAACAGCTGAGGCTACTACATAGCCAGATTTTTTAAATCCTGTTGAAAATCCTCCTGCTCCAGAGAATAAATCTAAAACACCAAGAGGTTGATTACATAGTTGAACCTTATTCTTCCAGAAAAACTCATCTCCTTCTGAAAAGTAAGTAAATTCTTTGTTTAAAAGAGCTTCAACGTCTATGACTTTGCCGTCTTTGTCGATGAAAGCATGATTTAAAATTATTTGCGGTATCAAGTACTCATAGAGTTCGGCTGCACTGCATTTTTCATGCTTTCTTAGATACTCTGTAGTTAGACTTTTTATTAAGTTATATGCATCAGGGTGATGCTCGAAAGAAGTTTCTATTGGCTTTGAAACTTTCATGAAATTATAAATAAAATCACCTTTCAGCGTATTGTTTTTATTAATACCTTGTGTACCAGATGAAACAGCTTGTGGTTGCATAACTACGTTTACTAATTGAAAGCCATTTCTGAGTAATGGTTCAACAATCGCTTTCCAAACTTTTAAATCCCTATTGTGAAAAGAGAAAGAAATATATTTTCCTTTTTTTAGTACTCTGTTGAGTTCTCTAAATACCCCATTCATACCTTCTTCAAAACTATCAATTTTTTTACTTCGAAATGAATCAATAATTATCTCATTACTATAGTCAGGCTCAAATCCTAACCATGAATTCCATAAATGACTTAACCCAAGATAGGCAATACTTTCACCATAAGGTGGATCAGTCCAAATGTAATCAATAGATTCATCTTCTATTTGTGATAAATACTTTGAGTCTTGGTTAAAAGTTTTCACAAACCTAGAGTCTATCTGTGTAGTTTCGCTTTTGCCTTTCAAAATAGCTTTATAGCGTAACTTTATACACTCAAATACGTTTCTTTCTGTATGAGTTTTAGGAACCCAAAATTTACTAATTACCCAGCCAGATTTATAGGAGGCTGTTTTGACATCACCGGGTAACATACGGGAGCAATTTGGTAGTGCCGAAGAAAATACAAAAAGTAATAAATCACGAATAGCTTTATCTTGTATTTTATTAAACTCTTCAATGAACGATGAAAGTATAACTAACGCTCGTTTTGAAAATAATTCGTCAATCCTTTCATTTCCGCTTCGTTTTACATATTGGAGTACTTTATCTATAGGAAATGACTTGTTTTTCATTAGTTTATGAAAGTTCGCCTCAATATATGATATTAAGGCAATATCATTTTCATCTGATATTTTAATTACTTTCTTACAATTTGAGCAATTAAGTCTAATGGTGCTGATAATTTTTTCTTCCCAAACTAAAGAAGAAAATTCAACTGTTGAGTTACAGTTGGGGCATGCAGAGTTGTAATATGATCTATATTGTTCATATAGCTTATCGTAGATTTTTTCAAAGCTAACTTGAAACTCTGCTATGTTAACTTTGTTAATTGTATTATCTACAATAAACTTACTCATAGGGTTAAGGTCTACGCCAATTACTTGTCTTTCAAGTTTGGCGGCTTCAATTATTGTTACACCACTTCCCATAAAAGGGTCTAATATTTTATCGCCTTTTTTTGTATGAGTTGCCAAATATTCTGACACTACATTATGTGGTTTTCTTCCCCAATATTTATGCATTAAATAATGTGCGGGATGGGCTTTGGGCTTTATTGCTCTAGATATAGGTAATGTATGCTCAGATGGGATATGTTTATTCTCTAGTGTCGTTTTTAAGCCCAAAACTTCGTCTTTACAATATAAACGATGATTTCTTTCATTTCTAAATGAAGTGATTTTACCTTCAAGCTCCCATCTTTTGATGGTTGCCTCTGACTTGCTTAAAATTCCGGCTACTTCACTCGTTTTTATCAAAGTTTTATTATTATTCATACGTCTCTTCTTATTAAATGCCGCTCACTTTATTGTACACTTAGAAGCCTAAATAATACTAGATAAATATACATATATATTTGATAATAATTGCAACTAATTAACGCATATACGAAATTATTTAGATGAATATTCAAGAACACTGTTTAGATAAAAACTTCTATTTTGAAGACGATACTTTATATAACTTTCATTGTTGTTTACAAACAAAGCCTTTTACTATTCTTTATGGACCATCAGGTACAGGGAAGTCGAAAATAGCAGAACTATATGCGGATTTTATTTGTGATAAAAATGCTTTGGATTTGAATGAACATTTATGTTTTGTTCCTGTCAGACCAAATTGGACGTCACCATCGGACTTGATGGGATTTTATGATTATCTAAATGATCAATTTGTACCATCAGACTTTTATAACTTTATGGTAAAGGCCGAGGCTGACGAAGATAACCCATATTTTTTAATATTGGATGAAATGAATTTATCCGTCGTTGAGCATTATTTTTCGGATTTCTTGGCTTGTTTGGAATCCAGAAGGTTAGTTGGTGCTGTAGATCATGATTTAGAAAATTGGGAAAGTGAAGTTAGCGATACTTCGCCAAAGACGGCCAGCCAAGCAGCAATTACTGCTTTTTTTGATCTAGTAGATAATGGTCATTTAATACTTACAGAACCTTTTGACCGAACTATTTTAAGGGACCACCCTATTATGCAACAATGGGTAAAAGATCATTCAAAATACCCTCATACCAAAGATCAGGGATTTCTAACTCTTTTCAAGTCTGAATTTAATCAAAAAGTAACAGGTGGGACTACCCCAAAAAGGCTGGCAGGCAAATTCTTTCAATATCTAGGCCCTAATCAAGCACAACTCGCCACAACTAGAAATTATGATTTAAGTGATTTAACAACAGGTATTGTTCAATCATTACTTAAGCAGTCTAAAAAAATAGAACAGCATCCTCTTGAGATATATAAAAATGCCAATGAGGTGAAGTCGATGCCTATTCCTTTGAACCTTTATATTATTGGCACAATTAACATGGATGAATCAACACACGCACTTAGTAGCAAGGTGTTAGATAGAGCAAATACCATAGAGATGAATAATGTATCAATAGATATTTTAAACACTCAGGTTGTTCAAGATGGAACCCTGAAAGTTGATAATTTAAATCATATTTTTTCAAAAATAAAAACATTACCAACTATAAACAGTGCAAAAGCACTTAATCAAAACAAACCTGAACTTATTGAGTTGATATATTCAATTAATGATGGGTTAAATCAGTACAGAACAAATATGGGGCATAGGTCAATATTTGAAATCACTCATTATATTAATAACTATATCGCAGAATGCGGCGATGAAAGCTTAGCTGAAGAAGCGCTAGATCTTCAGTTTTGTCAAAAATTAATACCTAAATTAATGGGCGCAGATGAGAGAGTTGAACTAAGTATCTTGCATACTGTAGCAGCTCTAACAGAGGGGGCTTTAAATAACCCTGATCATATTTTAACCGCAGATATGACCCAATATAACTACTCAAAAACATTAGATAAGCTACAAAGAATGTATAAGTATTACACTCAAAATGGCTTTGTTAATTTTGCGAATGTGTGATTATGACGTTTAGAGTAGTTGATATTAAAAGCGATCAAGATATCCACTTTATCAACAATGAATTTGTAATAGAGGAAAATAAAAAATATAAGATTATTGATGAATTTGCTTCATTAAAACCAGAAGAATTCATCACTATTGGAGAGTGGCTTTCCCCTAATCTTGCGACTCTGACGAGTACAAATAAGGTCGCGGTATTTCGATTAAAAAATATTGATATTAGAGTTACCTCTAAACTTGGTGATGACTTCTTTAATAAAATAAAATCAGAAATAGCCGCAATTGAAAAGCAATTGTTAATATCTTCAAATGGTTTATCTGAAACCTTGGCTCTATCCCATGGTACTTTTTTAGAGGATGTTGCTATTTCTCTTTTGCAAAAGTCTTGGAACAATGGAAAAGCTCATACTTCACTTCGGATATTATTTGAAGCTCCCCGATTTGGGTTTTTCAATAAGAATATAGTAAAAAATTTACGAAAAGGTGATGTTTTAACCGATATTGACTTCCAGTATTTGAAATCTGCTAACTCCTTTGTGACCCATAATGGACGTGCAACACCAGCAACATTTACTAGTGTTGTTAGAGCACAGACGAGTGATGTTTTAGAAATGCGCTTTATTAAATTCTTCTTATTATTTTGTTTTAATTTATTAGAGAGGCGTATATCTAGGTTCAAATCTGAAGCTTTAGAATTAAATAAAAAAATTGATAATTTACAAACTAAAGAACCTGTAGATACCCAGAAGGTCTTGTTATTAACTCAAAACCTTAATGTGTTGAATTCCAAGTATGCCGAACTCAAAAAAATCAAATTAAAGGTAAATGTGTTTCTGCGAAAGAGTGTATTAAAAGAGGTTAAATTTTCAGGCCATTTGGATTTTACATCATTAAAATTACACAATAACTTTCATCTTAAGTACTTACTTAATTTATATCTAAATATGCGCAAATCCTTTGAGCCGATTAGTAGTGATAATTTGGTCTATTTGGATATAAACTCTTTAGAGAATCTTTATGAGTATTATTGCTTTATTCGTTTATTAAGGGATTTTGGTGTTTCATCTGAATCTATTAAAAATTTGATTACAAGAGATAAATCTGGTTGGGTTATTGATAAATCCCTCCCTATAGCGATTGGTAATCATTCAGGCTTTACTTTTACACTCTATTTCAAAATGATTTTTAGCGGTGGTAAAGGTAGCTATTCACAAAACTATGATCCTGACTATACGATTGTTTTAACAACTATTGATGGTGATGAAACATACCTTAATTTAGATGCTAAGTATAAGCATAATAAGGGTAAAGTAAAAAAAGAAGATATTGATAAAATGCATACCTATGCGCATGCGATTAAAAAATCAGTTGGATCAGTGGTTTTATTTCCGGGTAAAAGTAATACTGAATATGACTGTCTCGACTCGAAGATTGGCGCGTTATATTGTAACCCCAATAAGCAACAAAACCTAAAAGATTCACTACTGGCATTATTCTTTTAACATTTCGACTGATACGGCATTCGAGTAAGACAATTCATTAATTTTTAGATCAACTCGGAGTTCCTAAATATTAATCGACTAATATTTGTAATGAAGAATTGTTATCAAAGTATGTCTTCGCATGTGCAAATTCTTCTAGTACTTTAAAGGGATCTGATATTTTAAGATCAAACCAACATTTCTTTGGTATGCCATAATGCTTTTCTATGACGTCTAAATCATTATGTACGAAGCAACAACAAGCCAAATCGTGATAGTTACCCAAATATTTAGATTCAATATATGAATGGGCAATATTCAAGCATGAGAAAATTTCTGACCCAAAGAAAGGATTTTCTTCAAGTTTATCTTCTGTTCTTATGCAATTAAAAATATGTTGAAATTGGCGAAAGCGAGTAGATGCTGATCTCATCATCTGTGCCTCTGGGTTATTGTACTCGTCTAAATCTCGATATAATCTTTCAGCCATTTTAGTATCAATTTTACCTTCCTTAACACTTTCATTAATGACGTAAGAAATACATTCAAAATAAGCTTGTATAGCACCTCTAAAATTCACGGTTTCAAGCACTCTGAATATTAGTGATGGCCCATCTTCAAATTTAGACAAGCTCTCAGGAAACAGCTCAACCATTTCTTTCAAAATAGGAACATTTTCAGACTTTGCTCTTGAAGGGTCTTGACGCGCACTACTATAGTTCCCCCATGTTTTGTTCTCAAAATATCCTTTGTAGGTAATTATGATATTTTCTTCATCATCTTCCTCTTCATCTATATCTATTATTTTTTTTGTTTTTATCAATATAGCTTTATCACCTCGAACTTCTTTTTCTTTCTTACGAAGATATACGCCGAATTCTTCAATAGAAGCACCATCACGTCTTTTAATTTTGAGGTTTTTTTTGGCTTCTTTAATATCACTCAATAATGTATTTTGTTCTTCTCTAGTTGATGAACACTTTTTATCTAACTGCTCTTGTAGTGCTATTTCAGCCTTTTCAATAGCCTGTTTATCAGCACCACGGGTCATGTATTTGTACCAACTGTATGTCTTTATCTTCAAAAATGATGTTTTCTTAGCCACAACTTAATCTCCTTTATTTAGTAGTACTATATTAACCCAAAATGTGAACGCCTTCATTTGTGACTTTTTTGATAAAACTTAACATTCCAATAAGTTGTGAGCTTTTTCTGAGTTTTTTGCAAATCAAAGCAAATCAAATTTAATCAATAATAACCTCAAATAACGAATGAGGTTCATATGAAAAACACGAAATTAATAGATAGGAATGAATTAGCAGTAATGCTGCGAACATCCCCTGAAAATATTTCAAATCAAATCTACCGAGGGAATCAAGGTATTAACATTCCTTTTAGCACCAAAATAGGAGCCAGAAGATTCTGGCAACTTGAAACTGTAGCTTGTTGGTTGAAAGAACAGGAAGATGCACAACGGGAGTTAACTAAGCAGTTAGCTGAAGACAAGCGCCAATCTAGCGCTGCCAATGATTTGTTATACAGACCCCAGAATCCTCGTGGTATTCATTTAATTAAAAAGAAACAGTAAACATATGAGACTAAAAGCTTCGTGTGAATACACTACCGAATACAAATTTAAAAATACTAATGGCTATAAGCCTTATTTTACCTACTGAATACAAGGAATACATAATGACAACACAAGTAATTACAACAAGATTTCCCAGAAAAGATGCTGAAGATCTTAAATATTATGCCGAGTTAAATAATCTTACTACTGCTGAAATGGTAAGACTGGCCTGCAAAACATATACAGCAACAGAGCAACAAAAAATAGTGCTTCAACAGCTTCAGAATAACATAACCAAGAACGTGTTTATTATGTTAAATGCAACTATCAACCTAACAAATGAAGACAGGAAGGATGCTGCAAGAGCAATAAATTTAGAGCTAGATGGGGTGACTGTAAAATGAATAATTATATCCCCCCCTCACAAGCAAGAAGAAACTGGCTACTCATTTCACTAACATTCGTGTTTTTCTTCATTTTAATTGAAATAGTATTAATTAAGCTGTTTTGGAGTGATGATTATGGCTTGTTAGGTTCTCATATCAACTTTCTTTTATCTTCGCTAAAAGCCTTTATTTTTAACTTTTCTTCAGTAATGTTTACCGAATATGTTTTCACGTTGGAAGATCTTAAATTAAAAGAAAAGTTAAAGTTATTTGCTGTTACAACTGTTAGCTTATCTTTAATTTTTAGCGCTTTAATATCTTGGTTTTTAGTGTGGCGAAAATCGGCAAAAATTGTTGATATAAAAGTTATGGGAGGTGAAATTGTTAAATCTTAAAACAACAATTAAATCTCTAGGACTTTTTAACAAAGCAGATCCAAATGAGCTAAAGTTACACCCCTGTTTACCTTTGAATGAACATCAAGAAGAGGGAAATATATTTACATTTGGTGTGCATGGCAGTGGTAAATCGACATTAATAAAATACTTAGTTAAACAGCTACTAAATCTACCCAACAAAAAGCTTATTATTTTTGATGAAAAGAAAGAATATACCGAATATTTTTTCAAAAGAAAAAGCACTTACTTAATTGCCCCTTGGGATCGGCGTTCTTTTTATTGGGCAATTGAACTTGATCTAACGCATATAGCGCATTTTAGACAATTAGCAGAACAGTTGATCCATGTTGATGAAAAGCAACCTACATGGGGACAAGGCGCACGTGAAATATTTGTAGCGCTATTGGTCACTAGTTATGAAAAAAAAGAATTATCATGGAAGTCTATAAGTCATTGGCTTAATAAACCAATTGAGGTATGGATTGAAGAATTTGAAAACTATCATCCTGCGGCAAATAAATTTTTAACTGGCTCAAACGAAACTATTAGCAGTTATATATCAAACCTTTCTTCAAATATTGGTTGGATTCACGATCTTGCTAACATGATCAATGAAGACTCAAAGCAATTATCTTTAAAGTCTTGGTTAAATAGTTCTGATTTAAAGTTTAACTCATTAATTATTCAGTCTCATCCTCTCCACACTGAAATGATGACTAAATTAACGGGGGCAATGCTTCAATATATAACCAATTTAATATTGTCGAAGCCTGATGATCAAAAACAACAATATTGGATGATATTAGATGAGCTGGGGAATATCCCTCAGAATTCCTATTTAGCTACATGGTTATCTGTAGGAAGATCTAAAGGAACACGAACTATTGCTGGTACTCAAAGCGTATCGCAATTAAAAGAAGTTTATGGTGAAAATACAACTGAAACGATTCTGAACCTATTTAAAAATCATGTGGTTTTTCAATGTGGCGCAATAGGTAAAACTGCCGAAGTAGCATCAGAAAGTTTAGGGCAGGTTATTTTTGAAAGACCCACTCAAAGCACACAAAGTGACGGAACCATTAATTTTTCGTGGCACCGATTTACTGAAAATTTAGTCCCCCGAAATAAAATAGTAAATATCAAAAATACAAAAAAGGGTGTTAAAGGGTTTGCAAAGTTATCTGGTAATAAAAACGTATTTGAATATATTTTCCCATTCGATAAATCGAATAAAATTGCCCATGCTTCTTCCTATATTGACTCGGATGTTAAAAAGAAAAATATTAAGCGTGGTCGCATAGCTGAAAGGGGGAAGTAATGTTAACTCTGATAGCTATTAACAACACTGAATATTATAAAAATACTGTTCAGGATGATTATTATATTTCTGAAGAATCACTCGGCATATGGCATGGTGATCAAAAAGAGCAATGTAAGTTGCTTCAAAACGTCAACGTAACTGATCTTAATAATCTATTAAATTCAGAACATTCCGTATGCGGTACAGAATCATCTAATTTAAATATTAAGAGTGGACGTTTAGTTGAAGGGGGAAAATAATGCTAACCCTATCAGCTATTAACAACATTGAATATTATAAAAATATTGATCAGGATGATTATTATATTTCTGAAGAGTCTTTGGGGATCTGGCATGGTAAGTTGAAAAAACACTTTAAATTACCAGAAAATGTCAATACTACTCACTTTGATAATTTACTGAATTCAAAACACCCTTCATGTGGTAAAGAGTTATTTAACTCAAATCAAAATATTAAGCGAGTTGGCTGGGACTTAACCTTTTCTGCTCCTAAAAGTATTAGCTTACTTTGGGCTACAGCAAATGAAAAAGACAGAAATGAAATATCAGCAGCTTTACTTCAAGCGGTTAAGTACACCATTGACTACCTAGAAAAATATTTAGCAGGGATTAAAAGAGGAAAAAATGGTATTTGTAAGGAAGATGCACAGGCAATATTATCTGCATTAATAGTTCATTACACTTCGCGAGAGTTAGATCCCCAGCTTCATGTGCATACAATAATTCCGAATTGTGCAAAATCAAAATCTGGAAAGCTAATGGCACTCGATAGCAGAAAAATATATATGAACCAAAAAATTTTAGGGATTATATTCCGCTGTCAGTTCGCTAAAGAATTAATGGCTTTAGGGTACGAATTAGAAAAAGACGAAGAATCATTCCGGTGCTCTAAAATCCCTAAATATCTAGAAGCTGAGTTTTCAACCAGAGCAAATCAAATTAACAAAGTATTAAAAGACAACAATATAAAATCAAGCGCGTCAAAAGGTGGTGACTTAATAAAGCTTACCACCCGTAAGAAAAAGCAAGCTATTAAATTAAGTGATCTTTTTATCACATGGAAAAATAAAATTAACAGTATAAAAGATAGAAAAGAAGAAATTAAAGAAAAATCAGATATTCCTGAAAGTGCTATTAAACGAATTACAGCATCAAAATCAAGCTTTACTCGCCAACAATTAGAATATGAAATATTAATTGATGAAATGCTCAGTGGTAAAAATATTATTGATTTAAAACGTACTATTAATACTGAATTTGAAAGTGAAGAATTAGTTTTGATCTCAAATGGGCAATATTCAGATTATTTCACCACACAGCAAATTTTGACTTTAGAAAAAGAATTATTAGATATATTGACTGACTTGGCTAATAAACAAGAGCATGCGGCATCTGCTCAAGAGCTTTCTGACGCTATTGATCTCTTCAAACATGAAACGGGCTTCATAGCATCATATGAACAAACTAAAGCGTTAGAGCATGCTTGTTTAAGCGCTGATTTCAGTATTGTTCAAGGCTCAGCAGGCGCTGGTAAATCAACCGTAATGAGAAGTATTAACATTCTTTATAAAAAGAAAGGTAAAAAAATATTAGGGGCGACGGTTGTAAAAAAAGCAGCAAATAATTTAATGAATGAAACAGGTATACACTCCGTTACTATCGCAAAAATTCAGCATTTAATTCTCAATAATGATCAAAGTATTAAAAATATTGACGTACTAATTATTGATGAAGCGGGTCAAGTATCTACTACAGCCCTTCTGGATATTACAAAGTTTGCGTATCAAAATAACATTAAATTAATTTTAACAGGCGAAGATAAGCAATTAGATTCTATCAATTTGGGAGGTTCTTTATCTTACATTTCTGAAAAATTAGGCTGCTATAGAATAGAGAAAATTCAACGTCAAACTACCCCTTTAGGTAGAGAAATAGTTGCAAACTTTAGAGATGGCAATGCTAAAAGTGCGTTTACTAAATTAGGGCGTGAAAAGTTACTAAATTTTTCAAACTCAGCGCAAGAGTCACAAGAAAAATTAATGAGCTGCTTAGTTGAGTACATAGAAAATCCAAAAAATAAACAATACATTGTATTAGCGTCTAGATGGTCAAAGGTTGATGAAATATCTACCTTGATAAGACAGCACTTAAAATCTAAAAATGCCATAGAGAATGATGAATACACGCGTTCATGTATCGTTTCAAATCACAAATGTGAACTTGAATTTTCAGTTGGCGATACGGTTAGGTTTAGTCGCAATGATTACAAGCTTGGCGTAATTAATGGCACCACAGGAATAATTAAAAGTTTAAAAGAAATTATGGGAATTCTAAGGTTTGAAGTTTTAATGGATTCAAACCAAATTGTTTACTTCTCTGAAGAACAATATCAAGACGAAACCGGTAATTTACAATTAAGTCATGGCTATGCTTCAACAATTTATAGCGCCCAAGGAGCAACAGTTGCCGGAGACTCTTTTATTTTATGGGATTCATCTATGCATAAGTCACTAACTTATGTTGCAGGATCTAGGCATAAACAAAATAGTCAGTGGTTTTTTAACAATGCTGAAATTGAAGAGTTTAGAAAAACCAAATCACAAAGCTCATTAGATATCGTAAGTGAAATCTCATCACAAGATCGACAGAAAAAATTAGCAACTAAATTAATAGATAACATAGAACAAAAAGCAACATTGAAATTGCAGTTACCAAAATTAAGTATGGGGTGATTACCTGACATTCGGCTTTTGTCACAATCCCTCAGCTTAACAATATTTTAATACCAAATTTAGAAATAAGAGGGTATAAATTTTACAAAACTTAACTTAATAATGATTTCTAGGTTGCCTTTCAATTTGTGTATCAATCAGCACATTGCGCTTGATGCAAACTCTTTACAAAAACATCTTTTCCACCTTCCCCTGTATCCCAAACTAGGACAGTTTCCTTTATTTTTTTTCTTCCTAAAATTGTTCTGATGTCAATGCAACCAAGCCGTAGTGATTTAACTCTTAGGTGCATTTGTACAATCAAATCGCAGCCCTGAAGTGAATCAAATTGATCGACTTTTATGCCAGTATTGGGATGTAAATTTTCATACTCGTCCCCCTGACCTTTATAGGAAGTTACTCCATCGCCATCATTTGAGGTGAATCCCCCACTAGAGATAATAATTGAATCAAAGGGTTCATCAGAGCCATTCACTAAATAGAGTGATTCGTTCTTACGTGTTAGCCATAATAAGGGTTTCCTTAACTCTGCCTTTCGGGGAGTCATTGGTCCTCCAAACTTACTTTTACGTTTTTCTAAAGGGAGCCAAACAAACTCATTCTCAATAACTTTATTTATGTTCTTCATGCAATTAACTGCCTTGTATAATTCCAACTTTAATCACTGATAAATATCTATTAAACCCATTAAATAATTTCTGTCTTATACTACTGTAGATATGTGTAATCAGCTATCAATTCATATAATGCTGAAAGTGTCGGTGGTGTCATCAAACGTGTATCCACACCACGCCACCGACCGTGTGGACGTTATTCTTTTTTACAAAAATAGGTAAAGCCTGTAATTTGACGAGATAAATCATCATCTAATGATGCCAACTTTTTATTATACAAATTCTCTAGCTGTTTATTCTTCTCATCTAGAGGAAGCCTTTGAATAATTTTAGGTACTGTTTCTCGAAGCAACGCTCTTAACCAACCTCGGTGAAATAAAGGTCTAATAGTATCTAGAGGAGGATAAATTAACTGAATAAATGGCTCAGGATTTGGTTCAATATACTTTCTTCTTTCTGCTATTTTTTCACATAATTCAGCCATATCTAAATTTAACTTTAAACAGATAGCTTTAATAAACTCATTGTGAGTTTTGTGAGGCTGTTCTAAAAACTGATTTAACCTTCTTAGCCCTTTTGAGGTGTTTGCATAACCTACTTGCTCAACTAATTTGAGTTTAGTCACGCCAAGTGAGTGAAGTTTTTGCTCAAACCATTGCTTAAATTCATTCATAAGAATCTACCATTTCATCATACATTTGATTACTAAGCAGTGGTAATCCATTTTCAACCTCATAAACTCCGACTGCGGCAAACCAATTCATATAAGGGTAATCATTATGTAAATTCTTACTCATTGCATTGATACACTCTTGCAGATGATATTCATACTCATCATCTTTGTTGATGATGCAACTTCCCGCCATTCTTTTAAGACAATTAAGACTGTCGATCTGCTCACTCATTTTCACCCCTTATGATTTAAAGGTAGTTAAATAAATTTTGCTATTAGTTTGATTGTTTGGCCTTGACGACATGCTTACAACAGCAAATATTTCACTGGTAACAAAAGGCTCAATCACAGCACCAATTTTTTTAAACCATTCTATTGTTTGGCTATTTTTAGGGGCTTCAATATTGCACGTTATAGCGATTGGCGGTTTACTTTTCTTGGTCGAAAAGAATGCGCTCAAATCCTCAGCACTATCAATATCAAAAATATCTAGCTGCAAGCTTTTACTAACTTTTAAACAAGAAACATAATCGGCATAATCATGGCCAACAAGGTTTGCCAAAAACCATGATGAAGTGAGTGCGTAAAGTAATTCACTTAGTTGATTTTCATTACTCAATCGAACTTTAAAATCGTTGTTATTATTGGTAATGAAAATATCGTTACACTCTGCTGTTACTATATAATCTGCAAACTGAAAATTTGCGGTATTTTCTTTTGCTAAAAGCATACTTCCACCGTTAGTATTTAATGTGGTTAATTTCTGACAGCACTCTTGAACATCAACTAATACCTTGTCGTTACAGCTATTCGCAACTCCAATAAAAAGTGTTAAACCTGAATCTTCTTGCACTTTTAACCTCCTTCAAATGAAATCCCCTACCGCCAGTCAAATCGCAATAAGCAGTACTAACAAAGCGACAAATAAATACGACTTGGGTAATACGATCCAATTGCTTTTTCCATCATCTTTATGGAATAAGGATAATACACCGCCACAAACGATACCGAAGCCTATAACCAATAAAATAGGAAGTATTAAAGCCATAATTTCACCTTACCTTTTACTAGTTAGTAATGACTAAGATCATTAACTTCACTATCAAGTAACACATCTTTCAGTTTAATTATTGCTTCACTAATTTTTGACTGTTGCTCAGGCTCAATAAACGCTGATAATACAAGCTTGCCATCAATATTAATTTCAATAAGTTTTAGTGAATTCAAATCTAAAACATCTCTCATAACACTTCCCCTTTCAATCATAAAAATCGCAGAAATACCTTGCTAACCGACTATTAAATAACGCATTATTAAATAATCAACCGTAAATGCAAAAACCTCCATGACAAGCAAAATTTATCGCAGCCTTTCAAAAACATCGTACTCCGCAGAGCTAAAACGGCATAAAACAACAAAACGTGCACCAAGCAATGTTCCTTACGTGGTTGATAATATTTGGGAGTGGTTACGCCCAGACAATATGCCAACTCGCCGTTTAACAGTTTGTGCCTCACCTTTTAAAGAGCTAGCTTTAAAATATGCTACTTCTAACGACTTACTTTGCAGCGTTAGGTTTGCAGGCAAAACAAATGTTGTGCAAATAACTAACTACCAAGACGCAAAACTTCACCCTGATGTTAAAAAGCTTCCTCGCCTTATCACTAAATATTTAGGACAACACTGGCTCGATAGTGACTTAGCAAACAAGCAGAATCATGGACAACTATTTATTCCTTTATTGAGCAAAGAAGAAGTAGCTAATATTTTATCTACTCCTGAACTGCTTGATTTAAAAGAACAGCTAATTCAAACATCTACTTTTTGGCAAGATGTGAATCACGTTAATGATGATTATCAACTAACCGATGGCGAACTATTCTTTTATGCTGATGATGGTTACTTTCTCGATATTTCAGAGTAGTAACTAACTTCATTTACAGTTAACTCACCACTAATTGCAAATAGATCCCTAAATCACAGTTTTGCTCCATGGCAACATGGCGAATATAAATTTTTGTATGCTTAGGAGCATTTTCAAATAGGTTTTGCCAATCGAAAAAGCCACAACCCATACCAATAAAATCCTGATGCTTTAAGAAGGCTTTTGCTTCTTCAATATGTTGCTTAATGCTATAAAAACGACCTGCTGGAATTTTCTCAAACAACGAAGGCAGTAGGCTTTCAAAATCAGTAATTTTGCTAGCAAGAATCGGCTTCAAATAGACTTTATTACGTTTAGTTGAAAATACTTGATACTTAGGGCGATGCTCCTCTGCTGATTCAAGTAATTGCTCCTTATTTTCACTAACAAAGTTCTTCGCCAAATCAAAAATTTTTGATTTGTACTCTTCACTAATTAACTGTAATAAAAGCTCTCTCTGAACAGATTTCTCATATCCCGTTAACCTTTCATGATGAAATTTAAGGCGAGCCATTGGCTCCATGTTCTTGGTTAAATTATCAATACCAAATGAGGCTAAGTTTTTACCATTAGTATTAACGTAGCCAACACTCATTGGATGCAGCGCATCAGTATTACGAGCTTTAATACTTTTACAGTGCTCGGTTAGTTTATATATCCAATTGAGATATTTTTCTTTAGCAAAACGCTCTTTAATTAGAGTGAAAGTACCTGCTACCGAAAGTATTTGAATTGCCCACAACAATAAATCTTCAGGTGAACGTCCACCACCAGATAAACCTAACTGCATAACAGAAAGCAGCTTTTCTTCAAATAATGGCGCTAACGTTTCATCATCTATGTGGTGGTTAAGTGCGATAGTAAGCAGCGCAAGATGAAGAACGGTAGGTTTACGGACAAAATCATTACGTGCGTCACGTGGTAGTTTTAAATTTGGCTCATGAATTAACGCGGTAGCATTATGTTTAACTGGGTTTAGCTCAACCATTTTATTTAATGGTGTTAATACCTTAATTAGGTGGATAGCTGCTCGGCTACTTTGCCCTTGTAAAGCCCAATCAACAGTGCAGTTTACGGCTTGCTCCCAATCTTTTATTACCTTTATTAGTTGCTCAATATCAAGTTCGCTCTCAGATACAGGCATTAGATAATGCTGTTCAGGATATTCAAAGTCACCACTAAGAATAACTTCAGGTAATTCTTCTCTTTGCTCCTCAGTCCATTCATCATCACTGCAAAAATATTCTAGTAATACTTGTTCCATAATTTTCTCACTTTTTAGCTGTTTAAGTTATGCGCCCGCAAGTTGTGTATAAATCAGCGCGTCTTTTACAAGGTGCTACTTTCTAGCACCTTTTTACTTTAATCATTAAATCTATTTATGTCAATAAAATAATGCTACTAAGTAGCACCTTTTTATTTCATATACTTTAAAAAGTCATTACAATGTGGATATAAGTGACTATCAAAGTTGATAAAATGAAAGATACAATTAAAGAACGACTAAAATTTTTAGAGTTGTGCTTACTATTATTAGGCCAATTCAGAAAGAACTATCTTGATTTATTCTTCGGTATAAAAAGAGCGCAACAGACAAAAGATATAAAAGCCTATGAAGAGGAATGTATAGGGAATATTAGATATTGTGATAAGTTGAAACGATTTTTACCTACCGATGTATTTGAACCTAAATTATTACCTACCGAGTCTCACGAACTTCTTGCTTATCAAAAATACGTAGAAGACCTCATTGCAAGTAAAGGTGAAGAGAGTCCCTTTCATCAAATTGAATATATTTCTCAGCCCTTTTTAACCTCACCTAATATCGAAATATGGGGACAGCTCAACAGAGCTATAACGAGAAAGTTGGTGTTAAGCATTAACTATTCTGGTTTAAGAAAAAAAGAAACGACATATAGCATTCAACCATTAGCTTTGGTTCACAATGGCTTTCGCTGGCACGTTAGAGCTTTTGTTGTTGGAGAGGATAGATACAGAGATTTTGTTCTAAGCAGAATAAACCAGTATCAGGTAGCTGAAATTGAATATTACAATTATGGTGCGCTAGAAAATGACGATAAATGGAATTCTACAGTTGAGCTTGTTTTTAAACCACATCCTAAATTAACACCTGAGCAGGCTATATCGGTAGAAGAAGATTATGGTATGACTGATGGTAAAAAAGTTGTTGAATGTAAGCTTTGTAATATTCAGCATTTACTGAAACTAACTCGTACAGGATTGGATATTGAGCAACGAGAAGCTCACTTGTTTCCTATTGTTTTGGAATATAAAGACAATCAAGAATTAACGAATATCTTATTTGAGTTGAAGAAAAAAAGACTATTATAACTTGTAATCCCATAAGAAGTTTATTGATGACCCTGTAACAGGATTTGTTACAGGGTATTATTGATTGAAGTAAATTAGTCGACTGACCAGTTTGATTAAGCTCTTTTTAATTAAGCCTGAAAGATTAAGTTAATAATTATTCAATTTAATTAAACAAACGTATCTAGTTTTGGAGTTTTAATGATAAGCTCTTGATCTAACTCTTCAATCTGTTCTCCTGTTAAATAGCCTTTTTCTGCTAACTGATTTACAAGTGGCTTGAAAAGGTAATCTTTATGAATGAATATATTGTCAATAAGGTGTATAGCATCGGCTAATATCCTGTTGTTCATGGGTATTGGATAACACTTATGTGATAAAAATTTATCGGCTTCATTTCGGTCACTTTCTGAGTGGTTACACTTAATATTTTGATAAACGTCATATGATGTGTTTTGGTTTGCATATTTCATCCACCATATTTCAACAGCTTTCTCACTTGCTAAGTAAAAAGCCACGACCTCTCTATCATTTAAACCTGACTTACTAATATTGCCTTTAAGTTTGATATGCGGATTATCATCATTATCGAGTGCTAATGTAACGTGGGTAATCTTTAAATCTAATGATAGTGCTGCGACTATATGCCCAACCTCATGTGCGCTAGCAAATTGTTTTTGTATTTCATATGTATGGTTTTCCATAATGTTACCCTAATTTTAATGCTAAATCTTCAGCTCGAAGATGAGTGTATTTTTTCAACATTGCGAGGTCTTTATGACCCGTAATGGCAGAGACTTCCATGAGTTGTAGATCTTTCTCAAACAGCCGAGAGGTGGCTTCGTGCCGCATGTCATGCATACGTATATTGATAAGGCCTGCGCGTTTCCTTACTCGCCTGAAAGCTTGGCTTACGGAGTCAACTCGCATATTAAAAAAATTATCATTATCCTTTGACTGACGCATCAAAATGGATAATGCTTTTGAAGATAGAGGTACAACTCTATCGTCTCCATTTTTAGTGTCAGGTATCTTAATAATTCGTTTTTTTACAATAAGTTCTTTTCTACTTAATTTAACAATTTCACCACAGCGCATACCTGTCTCTATCGCAAAATCAATGATGTCGGCAATGAGACCTCCATATTTTTTGGCTTCGTCCATCAAAATATTGTATTCACCTTCTTCTAATCGCCTTTCTCTTGATTTAGATTTTTTAGGGAGGCTGATGGGATTAAGTGGGTTCCCTTTCGGTAAGTGAATTTGCCACTCATTCATTGAATAATCAAAGAAGCGTTTTAATAAAAGTAATTCTTTTCTGATGGTATCGCCTTTTACTTTTTTAAGTCGCTGCTCTTTATATTCTTTAAAGCGACTTGTTGTCATATCAATCATTCGTTTTCCATTAAACAAAATGATCCATTTATTTAAAATATAAATGGTGACGTTAGCGGACTTTTGGTATTGAACAACCTCTTCCCAGTATTTGTGTAATAGATCTGGAAAAATTGCATTTTCGGCAGATTCAGTTGACTCAAATGAACCTTTATCAATATTAAGTTCTATTTCTCTTGCCCATTGTTGAGCTGAAGATTTTAGTAGAAAAGTTTTTGAAATTGATTTTTGACCTTTACGTCTAATTTTAGCCTGCCATTTGCCGTTTTCTCTTTTTGTAAAAGTAGCCATTTATATTCCCTCTGTAAGTTGATGACAGAGGATATTATCCACATCTATAATTTGTGTGGGTTTGCTAGAATTGCATGAAAACTTCACAAATAGAGATAAATAAGTAAGGAAGTTGGCATTAATTGTTTGAGACATTTTAATATCCTTGAGTAATTAAATTTGAATGTCCCCAAATTGTCTCAAGGTTTGATTTGAAAGGTGGCCCACCCGACAGGAGTCGAACCTGTGACCTCACGCTCCGGAGGCGTACGCTCTATCCAGCTGAGCTACGGGTGGTTAATCTTTTGTGGTTACTTGGTAGTAATCACTAACTAATTTTATATTTTTTAACTCTTATATGAAAAGAGTTTTTTTACTTCCATTTTTTGACCACTCCTTCCGGAGGGGCGCGCTCTATCCAGCTGAGCTAAGGGTGGATATCTGATTTTATGAAGGTTTTATTAACTCATTTAGTGTTAACAAAATCGCGCAAATACTATAGCGAATAACCTACCTTGTCTAGAGTCTCAGTGACTTTATCAGTAAATAAATGAATAACTCTGATTATACTCAGGAAAAAGTGTACTTTATGCAAAAAACTGCCTAAAGTTATTAATACATTGTTAATTAAGTTATTAAATCATTAAAAAATGAAAGATGGTTATTGTCGATTTAAGGGATTCTTTTTCGGTTTTTTTAGTGTTGTTCTCTTTTTTATTTCTTTAAGTACCCGTGCAGTTGAACCTGATTATCAGGTTGAGCTTATTCAAGCTCAACCGTTGGAAACTACGGTCATTAAAACCGGTATAATAACGTATAAGCGCATACTTAATCTTTCTTTTAAAAGTTCTGGTTATTTAACAGCAATAAATACTGATGAAGGTGAATATTTCAACCAAGGCAGCATTTTAGCGACGTTAGATACAACAGAATTAAATGAACAGAAAAACTCAACCTATGCAAGGCTATTACAAGCAAAGCGCGAAGTCGCTAGAGTTAAGTCACTGTTAGCAAAGAAGTTGAGTTCAGAAAAAGAATTAGATATTGCCAAAACCTTAGTTGAAACCTCGCGTGCAGATTATAAAGTTGCGTATTATAACTTAGAAAAAGCGCAGCTAATTGCTCCTTTTGATGGAATTGTGCTTAGTAGAAATAGCGAACTAGACGAATTGCAATCGCCACAAAATATTGCCTTAACTGTGGCTGCCACCTCGAATAATTTAATTGTAAAGCTAGCATTAACAGCAGCAGAAATATCGATGGTTCAGTTAAAGCAGCAAGTGAAAGTTGATTTAGGCACTCAAGGAGTTGTGACGGGGTATTTTAGCAAACTACCAGCAATGGCAGACTTACAAAGCAATATGTTTCATGTTGAAGTGTTACTACCTTTATCAAAAAGGGAGGATAATATTGTCGTTGGTAAACTGGTTGAAGTAACTATTACCAATAATAGTGAAAAATTAGCTTATGCTTTGCCAATATCGGCATTGAACAAGGTAAACAAGCAAGGGAAGGCACTGATAACAGTAATCAAAGAAAACCAGAAAGTTCAGCAATCTTATTATATAGATAAACTAACCAATGATTTTATCTTTTTAGCGGCTAACGTTAATGATCCTGCGTTAAATGTTATTACACAGGGGTGGCAGGGTTTAACATCAAAACCTATCGCTGATATAGAGACGCAATAGTTATGAAACTACCCTTAATAGCTATTGAAAACAAGCAGTTCACCTTAACGGTTACCTTGTTGTTGTTACTTATTGGTATTGTTTCCTATGTAAATATGCCGCGCTCTGAAGATCCTCAATTTGATTTGCCTATTACAATAATTGAAGTCGTTTATCCTGGTGCATCACCCAATGATGTTGAAACCTTAGTAGTTGATCCCCTTGAGCGTGAAATTGCTGAAATAGAAAGTATTAAAAAAATTGAGTCAATTATTCATAACGGCTCTGTCAGAATCACAATCGAATTTATTTATGGTACTGATGCTGAAGCTTCATTTAATAAAGTAAAGCAGGCTGTTTCTACGGTTCAGCCTGATTTACCCAGCGGTGTAGAAAATTTATTGGTATTGAAAGCAACACCAACCAGTGTAGCTATAATGCAATTAGCTATATGGACTGAGCCGACAGATTATAAAATCATGGAACTCAATGCAGAATTGTTGGCTAAACGTCTTGAAATGTTATCTGGTGTTAGAAAAGCAGATATTTGGGGCTACCCCAGACAAATAGTTGCTATAGATGTTGATACTCAGCTTTTAAAACACTATGGGATCGCTGTTACTGATATTAATAAAACGCTGTCTGGTCGCGCATTAAATATTACGCCAGGTTATGTTGATGCAAGTAGCAGGCGGTTTAATGTTAAAGCGAGCGGAAATTTTACTCAAATAGCAGATATTGAGAATACCGTAATAAAAACAAATCATAAGCAAGGTGAAAGCCTTAGTACCCTTCATATTAAAGATATCGCTAAGGTTAGCTTTGCTAGCTCACTGCCGAGTTACCTTGCATATTATGATGAAAAGCCGGTTATTTTTATAACTATTGAGCAACGTGAAAAAACAAATATCTTTGATTTAACGACTAGCATCAATAATGAAATAGAGCACTTTAAGAACAATTTAACGGCAGATATAAAAATTGCTAAGTTATTTCAGCAAAGTGATAGTGTTGAAGTTAGAGTGAATGGTTTTTTTAATAACCTACTTCAAGGCTTAGCAATTGTTGGTATTATGGCGCTGCTCTTTCTAGGTGTAAAAGAATCTATGGTGGTTATTGTCGCCATTCCTTTATCATTTCTCATTGCAATAGGTTGGTTAGACTTTGCTGGTTTTGGTTTGCAGCAAATGTCTATTGTTGGCTTAATAATCGCGTTAGGCTTATTGGTTGATAATGCGATTGTCGTTACTGAAAGTATTCATCGAGAAAAAGCAAAAACTAAGCATATTAAACAGGCGGCGATTCAAGGAACAAGTAACGTTGCTTGGGCTGTTTCCAGTGGTACGGTCACAACTATGCTAGCATTTTTGCCTATGTTGATGTTATCGAGTAGTACAGGAGATTTCATCCGCTCAATGCCGGTTACTGTGGTGTTAGTGTTATTGGCTTCATTATTAATAGCTTTAACGGTAACACCTTTATTGGCCAGTCATTTATTTTCTGAACAAAAAAATGTTGTTAGTAAAACATCGAGGATTAAGTCCTTACAACATTACGTTAATGCTTTTGCTGAAGGTTTTTATGCTAAAACCTTAGCAATATTGATTCGTTTTCGATTGGTTGTAATTCTTGTAGCTATTATTTGTTTAGCTGCCATGTTATCGCTGTTTAAGCAGGTGGGTGTTAGTTTGTTCCCCAAAGCAGAAAAGCCGATGATTTTGGTTGATGTGGCTGCATCGGCAAACTCATCGCTCGCCTATACAGATAATGTTATGCAGCAGGTAAGTAGGCATTTAAAAGCGTACTCTTTAGTAGATGAGGTCGCTTTAAATGTCGGCAATTCAAATCCACGTATTTATTATAATGAGATTCCCAAACGCGGTATGGCGCATTTGGGGCAAGCATTAGTTATTCTTAAAGAATACCAAGTTAAGCAAGTAAATGATTTAGTTCAGTCATTGCGTGATAGCTTTTCAATGTGGCCTCAGGCAAAGATAACTGTGAAGGAATTTACTCAAGGTCCCGTGACAGACCAACCCATTGCCATTCGCTTGATGAGTGAATCTCTCGACGATCTTGAGCGAGTAGCTAACGATTTAGCGAATAAGATGAAAGTAACACAAGGGATTGTCAATATTGACAATCCCATTGGTCTAGCTAATACCGAATTAGCACTACAGATTGATTATGAAAAAGCCGCACGTAGTCATTTAGATATAAATTTACTGGATAATACGGTAAAAACGCTACTTTCTGGTATGCAAGTTGGCACTTACAATGATGAAAATGGTGAGGACTATTCAATAGTAGTACGAAAAGAAAAACCTACCGTTGAAAGCTTATCAAGGATTGAGTTGGTTAATCAGTTAGGAGATTCCATTCCATTAACACATGTAGCCACCATAAAGTTAAAAAAAGGTGATACAGATTTTTTCCACTATCAAAAGCTTCGAATGGCTAAGGTATCTGCAGATGTGGAGCAAGGTTATTCTATTAGTGAAATAACTCAGTCTTTAGTCGATTATTTAACACAATATGGTTTACCAAAAGGCATGTATTTTTCTTTAGGTGGAGAGGAAGAATCAAGGCAAGACTCTTTTGCGGGATTAACAAAAATCATGCTGATAACGGCTATTGGCATATTTGCGGTGCTTGTATTGCAATTTGGTTCAATACTTCAGCCTATGATTATTTTCACATCGATTCCCTTTGCCATGGCTGGCTCTGTTATTGGGCTTTATTTCACCGGTTTATCTTTTTCAATGATGGCATTTGTCGGTTTAATTAGTTTATTTGGCATCGTTGTCAATAATGCGATTATTTTAATTGATACGGCAAATAAAAATATGCAGCAAGGCCTAGATAAAAAAACAGCTATTTTGCAGGCGAGTAGCCATCGATTTACACCTATTTTATTAACCACATTAACAACCATCGGCGGACTAGTCCCTTTAACATTATTTGGTGGTGCACTATGGCAACCTTTAGGTGTTGTATTAATTTCTGGCTTATGTGTATCGGCCTTATCAAGCTTTTTATTGGTACCAATTTTAACCGAATTGTTCACTAAAAAATCAGTGAAAGTGCCATAATGGTTTTCATAGAAGCTCGCAAAATAATGATGCTTGAGTATAATGCCTTAAACTCACTTCAAGGAAAGATATAATGGAAGTCATTGGCTCGACAGGTTTTTTAATTTCAGCCTTTGCTTACTTAATTTTTATTCTACTATTACTAGCTGCCCGAAATCATACTTTAACGTGGAAGCTACTCTTTCTTGCTAGTGCTTTTATGTTTGCCTCTTCACTCACTGCAGCACTTCAGCCTAAGCAAGGCTTTACCTTAATGACAGTGCTTGGCATGGAAACCTTTAAAGTGTTGACATGGTCTGTCTTAATTATATGTACACAAAACAATATTTCGACGGTACGAAAACTTTTTGCTGATCATAATATTCAAAAATATTTGATAGTTTCTATACTGCTTTCTCTTGCTTGTTGGCTGATGGCTATTACGGCAAACAACGGTGGTAAATATTTATTTTCTTTATTTCTTCTGTTGAACCTATGGCTATTAGTGTTATTAGAGCAGCTTTATCGCAATGCTGATGTTAAGGCGAAGTGGGCACTATGGTCATTAATTATAGGACTAGGCATAATCACCGTTTTTGATTTTGTCTTGTTTGCTCAAGCGGCCATGGTAAATCAATTAGATTTTTCTTATTGGTATGCGCGCGGATTTGTAGCCACGATAGCAATGCCATTAATTTTGATCAGTACTCGCCGTATTAAGCATTGGTCAGTAAATGTATTCGTCTCCAGAGAAGTAGTTTTTTATAGCTCTATGTTACTTATCTCTGGGTTATACCTGTTACTACTAGCCGTAGCTGGTTATCTCATTAATTATTTTGGTGGTGCATGGGGGGATGTGGTTAGTATTGCTTTTGTTATTCTAGGCGGCACGGTTTTAGCTGCTTTACTGATCACTGAAAAGTTGCGAAGGGAAGTAAAGGTATTTATAACAAAGCACTTTTTTGCGAATAAATATGACTATCGAATTGAGTGGTTAAAATCGATAGAAAAGCTAGAAATAGGCACTCCTGATGACCATTATCATACTGCAACCCACATTATTTGTTCTTCATTAAGCATTAAAAAAGCCGCATTGATTAAAAGAAAATCAGAAGGAAAGTATCAGTGCATGTATCAACAAGACTTAGCCATTGATATTGAGCGATTATCAGAGCTTAAAGGCGTTGATCAATTTTGTCAGCAACAAGGTTGGATAATCGATGTGAGGGAGTTTGCCAGTATTGAACAGAGTTACCCTACCCTAAGCTTAGATATTGACTTTTGTCGTGCGCAACACATTGACATTATTGTGCCAATTTTTACTGGTAGAACTCTTTATGGTTTCTTCCTTTTGGCCTTACCGCAAGAGCAAGGCTTATTGAACTGGGAAGATAGGGATTTACTGTTTGCGCTTTCTAAGCAATTGAGTAACTATTTATCATTAAATGAAGCAAATGAAAGTTTAGCCGAATCTAAACAATTTGAAGCATTTCATAGAATGTCTGCATTTTTAATTCATGATTTGAAAAATATTCAAGCTCAATTGGGATTAATTAATAGTAATGCTAAACGTCACAGAGACAATCCTGCGTTTATTGATGATGTATTTGAAACAATAGAATCTGCTACCTCTCGACTTGATAAAGTACTAACCCAATTGCGTAATAAGCAAGCGGCAGAATCTACAGAAGAAATAACCAATGTTAATGACGTAATAGTAAAAGTGGTAACTCAACGTAATATTCAGCAACCAACGATACAAATGGAGCTGGAGCATGATATTGACCTGAAAATAGACCGAGAAACGTTTGCCTCAGTGTTAAATCATTTATTGCAAAATGCGCAAGAAGCGACAAATGATCAAGGGTGGGTTAAAATTACTAGCTCAAAAGTAAGTGACAGCTTATATATGGCCATTCAAGATAATGGTAGTGGTATGACTGAAGATTTTATTAAACATCGCTTATTTAAGCCTTTTGACACCACTAAAGGTAATGCAGGGATGGGAATTGGCGTTTATGAAGCAAAGCAGTTTATTGAAACTGTTGGTGGCACCTTAAAAGTAAGTAGCTCTGAAAAAGAGGGAAGTCTCTTTGAAATACTTATCCCTTGTAGAAAAGAACAAAACCTTAGTTAAAAAAATAAATTAAAGGAAAAGCACAAGCCAATGGAAAAGTTACTTATTGTTGATGACGACTTAGGTGTACAAAAGCAACTTAAATGGAGTTTTGCAGACTATGAAGTTGTTTTTGCCGACACAAGAGAAAGTGCTGTTGCAGCAGTTAGACGTCACGAACCAAAGGTTATTACCTTAGACTTAGGTTTGCCACCAGATGCCGCAAATGCCACTGAAGGATTACAGGCGCTGAAAGAAATACTCGCGATAGCTCCACATACAAAAATCATTGTGGTTACAGGAAACGATGACAGAAGTAATGCACTAAAAGCTATTGAAATGGGAGCTTATGACTTTTATCAAAAGCCTGTCGATTCTGATGTAATTAACGTTATTGTCTCAAGAGCATTTAGTTTAGCAACTATAGAGAGTGATAATCGCTCATTAAAAGCGGTTATGGGCTCTGATACTGGCATAATTGGTAGTAGTGAAGGTATTGATAGGTTACGGGTAATGGTTCAACGAATTGCTCCTACTGAGATTACTGCCATGTTACTTGGAGAGAGTGGTACTGGTAAAGAAGTTACTGCTAAAGCTATTCATCAAGTGAGTAACCGCAGTAAAAAACCATTTATTGCTATTAATTGTGCTTCAATCCCAGAGAACTTATTAGAAAGTGAGTTATTTGGTTTTGAAAAAGGAGCCTTTACAGGAGCACATCGCACAACGCTAGGTAAAATAGAGTGTGCTCAAGGTGGTACACTCTTTTTGGATGAAATTGGTGATATGCCCTATAACCTGCAAGCAAAATTACTACGCTTTTTACAAGAGAAAGTGATAGAACGCTTAGGTGGAAGAAAAGAAATACCCGTTGATGTGCGAGTTATTTGCGCTACCAATCAAAATTTAGAGGATATGGTTGCTGCTAAAGCATTTAGAGAAGATTTATTTTACCGTATCACTGAAATTACGCTAAATATCCCACCATTAAGGGAACGTGAAGAAGATGTCTTAATATTAGCGAATTTCTTTTTAAAACAATATGCTATTGAGTATAAGCGTAATATTAAATCTTTTGCTAATGATGCAATGCAAGCGTTAAAGAGTCATCGATGGCCGGGTAACATTCGTGAATTACAAAATAAAGTGAAGTCTTCCGTTATCATGAGTACAGGCTCACAAGTGACGGCCTTTGATTTAGGTTTCTTTGAACAAGAAGATGCTCAGTATGAATTGTCGTTAAATTTACGTACCGTGAGAGAGCAAGCTGAGACGGTAGCAATTCATAAAGCCCATGCCCTTGCTGAAGGCAATATGTCAAAAGCTGCTGAGCTATTAGGTATTACACGCCCTACTCTTTACTCATTAATTGAAAAATATGATATTGCAATAAACAGTTAAGCTTTTGCTTGAAGAATTAAAAAGCCCTGAATAATCAGGGCTTTTTAATAACTTAATTTTCGTTGTCTTTTACTTGAAGCTCAGCAAATTGACGGTTTTTTTGTTTTAGTAACTTATCAATATAACGAGTCATTTTTACTTTTTGTTGAATTGTTGTTTCGAGGATTTCTTCTACTTCTCGAAGGACATTTTTAATGTTTTCTACGTTCTCTGTTGAATTAACCACTAACGGCTGTGCACTTTGCTCATTAGCAAGCTCACTACCATCTAGAGAACCCGTTAATTCAACAGACATTTCTGAAGCTACTTCGTTAATAGCTTCATTAGTAATAGTGTCTAACTCTTCTAGGAAACCAAAAAGTAATAGGCGATCAACGAATATATTTATTTTTCTAGGAACGCCAAGCGTTTTTTCGAAAATAAGTTGGAATGCTTCTTCTGGAAATAACTTGTCTTTATTACAATTTGCTTGCTTAAGTCGGTGGTTAATATAATTCTTAACTTCTTCTACATTAAGTGGCTTTAAGTGTGCAGAAGCGATAATTCTTTGCCTAAATTGCTCCATTTCTGGGGCTGAAATAATATCTTTCAGCTCTTCTTGTCCCAGTAAAAAGCTCTGAATCAACGGTTTATTATCTAGTTGGAAGTTAGACAACATGCGTAATTCTTCAACCGTTTCAGAAGGTAAGTTTTGTGCTTCATCGACTAATAAAAGCGCCCTTTTACCTTGTTTATTTAATTGCACTAAAAACTGTTCAATGCTTTGCAATATGTCAGCTTTATTATTGCTATCTGTTTTAATCTTAAATTCTGCTGCAACTAGCTCTAGCAGCTCATCAGGTGAAAGTTTGGTTGTGACAAGCTGTGCAGCCACAATATTCTCATCGGCTATATTCGCTAATAAATTTCGAGCTATAGTTGTTTTACCTGTACCTATTGGCCCAGTAATGACGATGAATCCCTCGCCTTGATCAAGACCGTACTGTAAATATGACAGTGCTCTTTGATGATGACTTGTTGCGAAAAAAAAGCGAGGATCAGGGCTAAGTTGAAACGGACGTTCACTGAAGCCATAGTAACTTTCATACATGTTAAAAATCTTTTGTTATATTGATTGAAGCTCTTGCTTCTTGGTAAGTTCGATCATTACGACTTGATTCTCTATCAACGTATTGAAGTGAAATAAAACCAGAAAGAGAATGAGCTAACGTTCGATTATAAGTTGCTGATGCAACTCTATATTTGTCATCCTGCTCAGAACCTTCAGTATTTTCTTTATCATAGGTATTTTCACTATAACGAGCATTAAAGCTGATATCACTATGAGCACTGGTTTTTCGGTTAATGTCAAAGCTAACATCAAAATACGTATCAATAATGCCTGAACTTAAGGCTTCTCTTTCTCTTGTGCCTGCATTGAAAGTAAAAGTCGTTCTTCTTAATGTTAAAATAGATGTCCAAGTGAGCCGTTTATTCAACGTAAACTCATTATTTTCAACAGGGCTGATACTTGAAAAACCAGCGAGAATATAGTCGTTTGGTTGATTAATGTCTGAATTTTCAGCATAACAATCTGAAGGAGATAGTTCTGTTAAATCGACAGAGGCTGGACAATAAAAAATGCCTAAGTCAGTTTCTTCAAAGGTGCTTCGATCAAAAGCTTCAATAGTTTCTACATAGACAATGCTATTAGTAAGCCTTTTATTTCTATGTGAAAAATCAAAGCCGTATGAGTCGCCATAAAAACGTTGGCTGTAATCTGCCTTTAATGTAGTTCTCTCAGACGGAGTCCAATGTATACTCGCTGATATGTAATCATCGGTTGCCGTGGTATCTTCTTGAATAAAATTATAGGCAAGATCTATAAATAAATGTCTGGAAGGTAACCAGCGTATACCAGGGCCTATAGAAGGTATATTACTGTTGTTGGCCCCTTGAACATTTCCCTTAACATCTTCATCATAAACTCTGATAAAAGGGTTGAACCTGTATGAAGTTATGGCGCCTATTTTACCTTCTATATTATAAGCTTTACCGCTAAACTCATTGTTTTCACGTTGATCATACTCCCCTTCAATTTGCCAAAAAACTGTTCGAGCAGACAAGCCATTTTGACTAGTTAGGTCAAATGAATAACCTTGGCTTTCACCAATATTATCTTCAGTTTCAATCAAATTATAAGTTAGCGATGAGTCAACAATAAAGTCACTATTGTTAGCTTGGTATTGAATGCCTCCAGTGTGCATTTGTTGTTGAATGGTATCGCCAGAGACTAAGTCAGCCAAACTATTATCGGCATCATTTTGGCTAATATTATTGATTTCTGATGAGGCTATGAGTTGAAAGCCTGTATCACCAAGTAGTAAGCGGGTATTCAAGCTGGCTTCTTGAAAGTCATCGTTAACATCACTGTCGTGACTATATGCAGCATAGGTTTCTGTACCGCTAAAAGAGAAATCAAAATACCTTGAATTATAATCAGTATCTAGGCCTATAAATATTTGGCTGACTAGACTTGATTGTTGTTTATTAGGTGTTAATTCAACGTTGTCAGTATAAGTTTCTGTTAGGCCTATATTGGGCTCAAAAGTCCATTCACCAGCTATGACTGAAGCTGGTGCTAACAAGAAAAATAATAATGCTTTAGCAGGCATTACTTTATTGATGTTTTTTACCGTAGCCATAACCATAATAGCCATAGACATCCTTTTTAGATCTAATCGTCTTATTCATAACAAGGCCTACGGCCATGTCTTCATTGAGTTGCGATACAGCTCTTTTTACATCATCTGTTTTTGTTTTAGACTCTTCAACCACGACCACAGCCTGCCCGACTAAATCTGATAATACAGGGGTTTCAGTAACCCCTAGAATAGGTGGGCAATCGAAAATAACGATACGATCGGGGTATCGACTGGCTAATTCTACGGCTAACTTTTCCATACGCTCACTAGCAAGTAATTCATTAGTTAGGTGATGTGGTTTACCGGCAGGAATTAGTTTTAAATTATCAATATTAGTACTGTAAATAATATCTGAAATAGAAGGTACTTCAGCTAATAGGTATTCTAATAAACCTTTTTTACTTTCAAACTCTAGCTCTCTATGCAAACTAGGTCTTAATACATCAGCATCAACAAGTAAAACTGTTTTATCTTGTTCAAGGGCAATACTTAACGCTAGGTTGATAGCGATATAAGTTTTACCTTCATTTGGATTTGAACTGGTCACCATGATTAAATTGCTGTTATGCAAAGTTTTAGCAGCTAAACCAAAAGCATTATTTAGTAACTTACGTTTAATATGGCGAAACTCTTCCTGGATATGGTGAGTACTGTCAGGGCTATATATAAAGCCTCGTTCGTTAAGTCTCTTACCATTTAAATTGATAATTTCTTTATCAATATTTACAACAGGAGCAGGAGCTTCTTTAGTTATATTGATAGGTTCAGTAACATTAACCTCAGCTGCTTTTTGCGCTACACGCTTTTGTTTTGCTAGGGCTTTTTCAATAGTGCTCATGGCCTAAAAAATCCTTTTAAGTGGTGCTTGTATGATATCAGGAAATAAAAAATAACTAATAAATACACATAGCAAAGCTAGCAATAGCAAGTTAGAACCAATAAATATCAGAGTTTTTTTCCTGTGCCACTTTTGTAAACCTAAATTTTCATTAGCGGAAACTACACCAAATATAGGAACTCCCGTTATCTTTGTTAATTGGGATGTAGAAGTCGCTACAGGGGTTATTTGACTCATAACTAAAGATAGTGCGACACCAACACCAACACCAAGAACAGTTACCAAACCGAAGAAAATATAACGCGGTGGACCTGAAGGCTTTGTTGCCGCTCTTGGTGGATCTATCACTCTAAACTGAATTTTGTCAGTGGTTTCATCGGCTTGTTGAGCTAGTTGAGCAGTTTCTTTTCTTGATAGTAGTTCTTCATATTTACTTTTAGTTATCTCATAACCACGGTTAAGTGCGACAAGTTCAGCTTCTATTTCAGGTAAAGTATGAATCTTACTCTCTAGTTCAATAACACGTTGTCGATAATCGTCAGCCCTGACATTCAATGATGCTATATGGTTTTCCAATTGATTCACTTGTATTTGAACTTCTTGTATGACTGGATTTGCATTTAAACGATTTAAATTATTAGGGTTACTATTATCTTGTGCTAAATACTTTTCAATTTCATTTGTACGTTGTTTTTTAAGGAGTTCGAGTCGGCGAGTGACTTCTCTTACATCAGGGTGTCTGTCGGTATAACGCAGCTTTAACATGTCGAGTTGAGCTTCGAGTTCGTTAATTCTTTCATCAAACGTGGTTTGAATTGAGTTGTTATCTTTTATTTTATTATCACTGGTAGCTCTTGCTGTCGCAGAGATTGATTGTGAAAGTTGTTGTTTGGCTGAGTCCAACCTTGTTTTATTTTCTAATATTTCAAGCTCAATTGCTTTAAGTTGCTCTTTACTAGAATTTAATTTGTTGTAATAGCCACCAGATTGATTGGGTAAGATACCACTGTATTTTTGCTTAAAGCTGGTTAATCTTGATTCTGCTGCTGATAGACGTAATTCATAATCTTTTATTTGGGCGTTTAGGAATTTTTGAGCACTATCTGAGTCACTTCGTGTTTCACCTAAGGTATTTTCTATAAATACAGTTAGGGCTGATTGAACAATATTTTTAGCAACGTTTGGATCTTTGTCTTCAATAGATAGTGTGTATATATTTTCTCTACCGCCTTTAGATATTTTCAGCTGATTTTTCAGGGCCTTTAAAATCGCCTCATACTCTTCAGAATTTGTTGCTTGGACATCTAAATCTGTCATACGAGAAATTCGCTCTAAGTTTGGGCGACTTAGTAATGTTTTAATCATTAGTCGAATTTGTGTATTGGGATTATTTTCGACAGTAATGCCTTTTAGAAGAGGTCTTAATAGTGATTGAGTATCTACATAAACCCTTGCTTCAGACTCGTATACATCTGGCATTGTTGCAACGAAATACCAGCCAACAGGACAAATAAGCCAGGTTGCTATGATGATATAACGTCGTTTAAGCCAAATTCCTTTTAGATAATCGATTATCTCTTCGAGTATTTCTTGCATTCCTAGTCTATAGCTCCTTTACATTTTTATAGAAAGTTAAATACGGCTGTCCATTGCTTATTTTGATGCGCGAACCTTAAAACCATGCTTCTGGAATAATAATGATATCGCCCGGGAAAATATCCACATTGGCTTTTATATTGCCTTCTTTTAATAATTCATCGATGGCTATCTCATATTGTTTTTGTTTGCCATTTTCAATACGAATTAATACGGCATCATCTCCATCGGCAAACTCAGTTAAGCCACCAACTTGGATCATTACATCAAGTAATGTCATGTATTGGGTATAGTTTATCGCTTGAGGTTGGGCAGCTTCCCCAATGACTCTGATTTGTTCGCTAAATGGGCCAACAAAGTTATTAACGGTCACTGTAACAACAGGGTCACGCAGGTAGGTAGCGAGAATTTTTTCGATTGAACGAGCAAGTTCGGTGGGGGTTTTTCCTGCAACAGGTATGTCTTCAACCAATGAGGTGGTTATCATGCCGTCTGGGCGGACAACAAAAGATCCCGAAACTTCTGGGTTACGCCAAACAAATATATTAAGTACATCTCCTGCACCAATCAGGTATTTATATGAATTAATATTTTCTGCGTTTGACGGGTGTAATGTTGCTGTTGGCAAAGTGTTACTTGAGCTGCAGCCTGAAAGAAAATATGCACAAGCAGTAAAAGTGAGCACTTTGAGTACTTCGGTAAAACGTATATCCATGGTTAATTACCTTCATTACGTAAATTAGTTTTTTTGTTCAGTCTATAATTGTATTGCATTTTTAGTGTTTTTAACAAATTTAAAATTCACAAGTGTAAAATTAACGTTAACATTCGTGACAATTTTGTTAGAATTGCCACTGCTTTGGTGAGTGGTATTGTTGAAAGCCAAGCTATCTAGTTGATTTTATGGATTATTGTCTGGAGGTTCTAGCATTGTATGTCTAGTTCTAAGTTTAGGGATTTATCAGCAGGAAGTAAGTCACTCATCTTAATTGAGCAAGTTTTATTTGCATGTGCACTTTTTTTAGCCGTATATGTTAATAATGTGTTCAGTGTGACAAGCGTACAAGAAATGCCTAACAGTTTCTTGTTGTTATACGGTGTCATCTTCGCTTTAATCAATCAATTATCTTCATTGGCACTGGGGTTATATAACTCTAAGCTAAGAGAAAACTTCCGTGGTGTCTTTAGGCGGTTCTTGTTAAGTATTGCCGTTGCCTTTTTCTGTTCTACCATTATCAACCCCTTTTATGGGCCATATGTTTTACCTATTGAAGTATTAGCGATAGCTGCTGTATTTAGTATGGGGCTTGTGAGCTTTTTTCGTTATTTCACCTTTAAAGTCAATTTTTTTGGGTTAAACAAAGCAAAGATTTTAGTACTTGGAGCAGGTGAGCGAGCCGCAATTATTGAGCGAAGAATGCGTCGAGATGTTGACAGGCAAGACTTTTCTATTCATGGCTTTGTTCTAATGGATGGTGACTCTGAAGATGGTATTAAGTCAGAAACGAGAATTAAACTTGAAACCTCATTAGTGAATTATGCTTTAGACCAAGAAATTGATGAAATTGTCGTGGCTAATGATGAAAGACGAAATAACTTACCGGTTGATGATTTATTTGCCTGTAAGATCCGTGGTATTGAAATAACAGAGATTTTAGATTTTTTTGAGCGTGAAACGGGGCAAATTGCTGTTAACCTAATTTATCCAAGTTGGGTTATCTATTCTGATGGTTTTGCGTCTAATAACCACTTACGAAATACCTTAGATTGGATCTTTAATGCCATCATGGCGGTGTCTTTATTGATACTGACCTGGCCCATTATGTTATTGGCAATTCTATGTATTAAATACACTGAAGGATTCAAGGTACCTGTCTTCTATAAGCAAGAGCGAGTAGGCCTTGATGGTGACTCATTTGATATTATTAAGTTTCGCAGTATGCGTTTAGATGCTGAAAAAGATGGTGCCAAAATGGCGTGTGAGAATGATAATCGCATTACTAAAATTGGTCATTATTTACGAAAATATCGCATAGATGAGTTACCGCAAATATATAATGTTCTACGAGGTGATATGGGATTTGTTGGTCCCCGCCCAGAGCGTCCTGAGTTTGTAAATAATTTAATTGCCAACTTACCTTATTACAATGAACGTCATAATGTTAAACCAGGGTTAACAGGGTGGGCACAACTTAAATACCCCTATGGTGCGACAGAAAAAGACTCTCTAGAAAAATTAAAATATGATCTTTATTACATAAAGCATCGAGGATTTTTATTAGACCTACTTATTTTAATCAGAACGGTAGAAATCGTGTTATTTGGTAAAGGTAGGTAACATGAATCAGCCTGAAAAATTGCAGAATAAGCAAGTGATGACTGTTGATGTTGAAGACTATTTTCATGTTTCAGCTTTTGAAAATACCATAGCCAAAGCAGACTGGAATCAGTTGGAATTACGTGTTGAATCAAATGTGTATCGTTTACTGGAACTTTTTGAACAACACAATGCTAAAGGAACTTTTTTTACCTTAGGTTGGGTTGCAGAACATTGCCCTAGATTGGTAAAAGCAATCGTTGAGCAGGGTCATGAATTAGCGAGTCATGGTTATGCCCACCAACGAGTAAGCCAAATGACTGCTGAGCAGTTTAAGCAAGATGTTGAGTTAAGTAAAAAATTGCTCGAAGATGCCTCAGGCCAAGCTATTGTAGGTTATAGAGCACCAAGCTTTTCAATAAATGATGATAATGTTTGGGCCTATGATGTGCTAGCTGAATTAGGGTTTGAGTACAGCTCAAGTACCTATCCGATAGAACATGATTTATATGGAGTGCCAGAGTGGCCTCGATTTAGTTATCAACGCCCAGAAGGGATTTTAGAGATCCCGATTCCTACTGTTAGAAAAAATAATAAAAACATTGGCATTGGTGGCGGTGGTTATTTTCGTCTTTATCCTTATTGGTTGTCTAAAAAGCGTATTGATAATTTCATAAATAGCGAGCAGCAACCCTATAATTTTTATTTTCATCCGTGGGAAATAGATCCTCATCAACCACGTATTGAAGGAGCCTCAATTAAATCTAAATTAAGGCACTATTTAAACTTATCAAAAATGGAAGCAAAGATAACAAACCTACTAGTGGATTATCAGTGGGACACCATGAAAAATATATATCTAGCGAAAAAATAACGCATTAATAGTATTTAACAACGACTAGTAGAGAATGGAAACTTGAATAATCAGTGTGAAATAAAAACTTTATCGACACAAAAGTACAGTCTATGGGATGACTTTGTCAGAAACCATGATAGTGGCAGCTTCTTTCATTTAAGTGGTTGGAAAACGGTAATTGAAAGATCTTTTAACCACCGCTGTTTTTATTTGTATGCTGAACAAGATGGAAATATTTGTGGCATTTTACCACTTGTTGAAGTTAAAAGTGCTTTGTTTGGTCATGCACTCATATCTACGCCTTTCTGTGTCTATGGTGGTGCTATTGCTCATACAGAGGAAGCATTAAAACGGTTAGAGCAAAAAGCGTGTGAGCTAGCAGAACAGCTTAATGTTGACTATTTAGAGTTAAGATATAAAACCAAGCAAAATTCCTCACTATTATTGAAACAAGCTCACAGTACTTTTGGTTGTGAAATAGCGAGTACTCCAGAAGATATTTTAAAAAATATTCGTAAAAAGCAACGTGCTGTGATCAGGCACTCATTGAAAAATGAACTCCATTACAATATTACTCAAGATAAAACGTCTTTAGATGAGTTTTATCATTTATTATCAATTAGCTATAGAAACCTTGGTACGCCAGTTTTTAGTAAGAGTTACTTTGAAAATTTGATGGATGTTTTCGCAAGTGAAATTGATATTTCGGTTATTACCGATGGTGAAAATAAGCTATCAAGCGCAGTGATGAGTTTTTATTTTAATGAGCAGGTTTTACCGTACTACGGTGGTGGCAATGATAATGCTCGCGCACTGAAAAGTGCTGACTTTATGTACTATCAAGTATTATGTCATGCAAGCCGTAAAGGTTGTACTTGGTTTGATTTTGGTCGTAGTAAAAATGACAGTGGTCCCTATAAATATAAGAAAAACTGGGGAATGGAACCACAACCATTGTTTTATTATTATCATTTAGTTAAAGCTGACTCACTACCTAATTTGAGTCCAAATAATCCTAAGTACAAATACTTTATTCGTTTGTGGCAAAAGCTGCCTCTTAGTGTCAGCCAGTTTATTGGCCCTTATTTGTCTAAGTATTTAGGGTAATAAAATGGAACCGAATAGTACTCAAAAAGAGCCGTTATTATTTTTATGTCATCGTATTCCTTTTCCTCCTAATAAAGGCGATAAGATTCGTTCATTTAATATTTTGAAAAAATTAAATGAAAAATATGAAGTACATCTAGGTTGTTTCATCGATGACCCGTTTGATAAGCAGTATGTGAACACGTTAGAGAAATATTGCGCTTCGCTGTTTTATTTAGATCAGCACAAAACATTAGCAAAGCTAAAAGGGCTAAGGGCTTTTTTAACAGGGAAACCCATTACGTTGCCTTATTATTTTGATAAACGTATGTCTCAATGGGTTAATAGAACCATTTCACAGCATACTATTCGAAAATTATTTGTTTATTCCTCATCAATGGCTCAATACGTAGAGTCTGATGATTTTAAACAGTTAAGTAGCTGTGAACGCATTATCGACTTTGTTGATGTAGATTCCGATAAGTGGCGACAATACGCACAGAAGAAAACAGGAATTGCTAAGTGGGTTTATGAACGGGAATATCAACTACTTGCTCAGTATGAAGACGCTGTTTGCGCTAAATTTGATCATAGTTTGTTTGTTTCTCCTGATGAAGCATCCCTTTTTTTACAGCGCCAACCCATAAATCAACAAGGAAAAGTCCATGGATTACTCAACGGTGTTGATATAGATTTCTTTGAGCCCAACAGTGCATTTGCTGATGAAGCATTATTACCTAACACTCCCTATATTGTTTTTACTGGTGCTATGGATTATTGGGCAAATGTTGATGCCGTTTTGTGGTTTGTTAACTATGTTTGGCCAATCATTTTGCATAATAATCCGCATGCTTTGTTTGCGATTGTTGGCGGTAATCCCAGTGCAGAAATACAAGCACTAGCTAAATTGCAAGGTGTTGTTGTAACAGGTCGCGTACATGATATTAGACCTTTTATCAAACAAGCCTGTTGTGTTATTGCCCCCTTACAAATTGCCCGAGGCATTCAAAATAAAGTACTTGAAGCAATGTCATTAAACCGACCTGTTGTAGTGTCAACTATGGCTATGGAAGGTATTAATGCGCAAAGTGATGATGGTGTTGTTATCACTGATGATAAAGAAGAATTTGCTCAAGCTTGTCTTGATTATTTACTGGAAAGTAATGCTAATGAAAGAGCTATTTATAATAGAGAATGGGTTATTGAGCACTTTACTTGGCAGCAAACGCTTAAGCCTTTAGATAAGCTTTTTTCTCTGGAACAGGAGGTAAGCTCATGACGGCAGGGATCACTGTAAACCATAAGCGCTTTTTTGCTGTTGCCAGTGTTTTATTGCTGGTGTGGTTAGGTTTATATAAAGATGCCTTAATAGCAATGGAGTCAATTTGGTCACGCTCAGATACGTTTGCCCATGGTTACTTTATTTTTCCTATATCTTTTTGGTTATTTTGGCGAGATAGAGAGGCACTGTTACAGGCACAGTTTAAACAAAGCTGGTTGCCATTACCCTTTTTAATTGGGGCTTTAACGCTTGGTGTATTCTCCTATGCTGCGGATATCAGTGTATTAAGTCAATTGTCGGCAATTGCTTCATTAATTACATTAGTATGGTTATTGATAGGTAATAAGCTGGCGTGGCGATATAAATTTCCATTAGCATTTCTATTATTCTCCGTTCCTATGGGAGAAAGTTTGATCCCATGGCTGCAAGACGTTACCGCATGGTTTACGGTCGCATTTTTAAAAATGAATGGTATTCCTGTTTTTAGGGATGGTTTATATATACAAGTACCTACAGGCATGTTTGAAGTTGCTGTAGCATGTTCAGGCATAAGGTATTTAATTGCCTCGGTTGCTGTAGGCACTTTATATGCGTATTTAACCTACAACAAGCCTTACAAACAGTGGCTATTTGTTTCGTTTGCTATTGTTTTACCTATACTTGCAAATGGTATAAGAGCCTACGGCATAGTCGCCATTGCTTATTATTCCGATATGAAATATGCCACAGGCGCAGATCATTTAGTTTACGGCTGGGTCTTCTTTGGCGTTGTTATTATGATCATGTTTTGGATTGGCGGCTTTTTTGCTGATAGTGAGCAATCAAAAGAAAAATTTTCCGTTAATCAGCAAGGACAGGTGCAATACTTGCCCCTTGCCGTGGCTTTGTTAGCTTTGTTCGGTAGCTACATATTACTAAAAGCAATTCCTGTGGTTGAACTACCTAGCAAGCAATCGGTTAGCAAAGAAAAGCTTGCTTCTACTTGGGGGATTAAATTTGAAGATCCTCTGCAAATGAGTCATATAAAAACTCAAAAACTTGAAATATATCGTGCTGAATACGCTAATAAACAAACCAAAGGCGAATTAATAACGTGGCAAAATGTGACTCATAATCCTGAGCAATGGACAGAAGTTGCGAATGAAGAAGTCGAAATAGCTAATAACCCTGCCAAATTGGTGCATTTACGTAGTATTAATGGCGATGCGAGAAGCTATTTGTATCAATACAAAATTGGTGACTTTTACACTTTCAGTAAACGTATGGCGAAACTTATGCAAGCGTGGAATAGTTTATCTCGTCGATCAGATTACAGTGAGATAAGGGCAATATCGGTTGCTGATGCTCATAGTAATGATGTAGCTAAAGCGCTTTTGATACGTGCTTTTACTAAGGCTCAAGCACAAGGAGGAGCTTTTGGCCATACCGAGTAATCAATTACCCGTTATTGTTCACCTCATCTATCGTCTTGATATTGGTGGATTAGAACGAGTTATGTTGAATTGCATCAATAAGTTAGCTGGTGAGCCATATAAACACGTCATTATTTCACTAACAGATGCCAATCACTTTGCTCAAGACCAAGAGTCTCCCCTTGAAGTGTTTTGTTTAAACAAAAAACAAGGTAATGATTTTAGTGTGCATTTTAAGTTATTTAAGCTGTTAAAACAGATTCAGCCACATATTTTACATAGCTATAATCTATCGACTATTGAATATCACCCAATTGCTTGGCTTGCTGGTGTTCCAGGGCATATACATGCTGAGCATGGTCGTGATATCGCTGATCCGCAAGGACTTAATAAAAAGCATAATTTTTTGAGAAAGCTGATGGCTTACTTCATTCAGCGCTATATATGTGTAAGCGAAGATCTTTTTCAGTGGTTGATATCTACGGTAGGTATACCTCAAAACAAAGCATTATTAATTCAAAATGGTATCGATACAGAGCAATTTAATTTAGCTAAAAAAGATAGTGATAGTATTCGGTTGGCTATTGTGGCACGTATTTCACCTGTAAAAGATCACTATAATTTATTAAAAGCTCTGGTCATCCTGCAAGGGAAAGTAGGCCTGCAAGATATGCCACAAGTTTCTGTTGTTGGCGATGGAACACAAAAAGCAGAATTAGAAAAATTTTGTCAATCAAATAAATTAACTAGCGTAAACTTTTTAGGTGCGAGAGATGATATTGCGCAAATAATATCAGAGACAGATATTTTTGTTTTATCTTCACTAGCAGAAGGAATACCTATGACGATACTTGAAGCTATGTCAGGAAAAACTGCTGTAGTATCGACGGCAGTTGGTGGTATTCCTGAGGTAATTACTGATGGTGTTGAAGGCTTCTTAGTTGAGAAAAGTAACCCTGAGGCGTTGGCTAGTGCCATTAAAAAGTATTTAGATGAGCCTGAGTTAATCGCAAAACACGGTGAAAAAGGCCGAGAACGTATATTAAATCACTTCAATGAAAAAAATATGGTGCAGGCATACTTGAATGAGTATAACGCGCTGATAGGTAAAGGATAATCTAGAATATGTGTGGTATCACAGGCTTTATTAATTTAAAAGCAGGCACAGCAGTAAACCAAACATTATTAGCACAAATGAATCAAGCGCAATTTCATCGTGGTCCTGATGAGGGGGGAGAATTTCTTGATGAGCATGTAGCCCTTGGTCATAGACGATTATCAATTATCGATTTATCGTCGGGACAGCAACCCATGCTAAGTGATGATAGTAATTTCGTGTTAATTTTTAATGGTGAAATTTATAATTTTAAAGCCGTTCGAGCAGAACTTGAGCAGTTAGGGCATCACTTTAATAGCCATAGTGATACTGAAGTTATTTTACATGCTTACATGCAATGGTCTTCTTGTTGTGTCGATAAGCTGCAAGGCATGTTTACTTTTGCTATTTGGGATAAGAAAGAACAAACACTTTTTATTGCAAGAGATCGCTTAGGGATAAAGCCGCTTTTCTATGCTGTTGTTAACGGCACATTATATTTTGCTTCAGAATTAAAGAGTATTTCTTTAGTTCCTGCGCTTGATAAGAAAATAGATGCAAAAGCCATAGAGCAATATTTTGCTCTAGGTTATGTAGCTGAGCCACATACTATATACCAGCAAGTTGCTAAGCTTTCTCCTGGGCATATATTAACGATTAAGGTAGGTGATACACATCCCATAGTTAAGCAGTATTGGGATGTGAGCTATGCAAAGCAAAGCCAATTAACAGAAGCGCAGCTACTCGATGAAATGGAGAAAGAGTTAAAAGCGGCCGTTGAAAGCCATATGATGGCAGATGTACCCTTGGGATCATTTTTGTCAGGTGGTGTAGATTCAAGTGCCGTTGTTGCCATGATGTCTAATCTTTCTGATAAAGCCGTAGCAACATGTTCAATAGGTTTTGATGTAGAAAACTATAATGAAACAGACTTTGCTCGCCAAGTAGCAAAGCGTTATGCAACAGAACATCAAGAAAGAGTCGTGGCAAGTGATGATTTTGATTTAGTTGACTCATTAGCTCAGTTATATGATGAGCCTTATGCAGATAGCTCGGCTATGCCAACTTACCGAGTATGCCAATTGGCTCGTGAGAAGGTAACCGTATGCTTATCTGGTGATGGTGCTGATGAGTTACTAGCAGGTTATCGTCGTTACAGTCTAATGATGAATGAAGAGAAAGTTCGCTCAATTTTACCTTACGCTATTCGAAAGCCTGTTTTTGGTCTGTTAGGTAAGCTATACCCTAAACTTGATTGGGCTCCGCAATTTTTAAGAGCAAAAACTACATTTCAATCCTTAGCAATGGATACAGCAGAAGGTTATTTTCATGGTGTTTCATTATTAAATAACCAACAACGAAAAGAACTATTTTCACCTCAGCTTAACCAACAACTAAAAGGTTATTCAGCATTAGATGTATTTCGGGAGCATCAAAAAAACTTTGATGGCGATGATCCGCTATCATTAATTCAATACATTGATATTAAAACGTATTTAGTTGGTGATATTTTAACGAAAGTTGATCGCGCTAGTATGGCACATAGCCTAGAAGTAAGAGTTCCATTTTTAGATCATAAATTTGTTGAGTGGACAGCTCAAGTACCAACGTCGTTAAAATTGAAACAGGGCTGCGGCAAATACTTATTGAAGAAATCGATGGAAGCTCATTTACCAGAAGATGTGTTATACCGTAATAAAATGGGCTTTCGTGTGCCATTAGCTGATTGGTTTAAAGGACCATTGAGGGAAAAAATTCGTCAAGCTTTACTCAGTGATGAAATGCTCGCTACGGGCTTATTTAATATGGATACAATAAAACGCTGGTTAGATGACCACCAGTCTGGAAGAAGAGAATACAGTGCACCTTTGTGGACATTATTAATGTTTGCTTCTTTTTATAAACAATCGCAAGCGGAGTAATTGATGAAAGTATTGCACGTATTTGATCACTCAATACCATTACACAGTGGATATACGTTTCGAAGTCGCTCAATTTTAAAGCAGCAGCATGCGCTAGGTATTAAAACATGCCATGTTACCAGCCCAAAGCATGGTAATGATGAGGCGAGTATTGATGTAGTTGACGGTTTAACCTTTTATCGTAGTGCACCGACATCAGGCGTTATGTCGAAATTGCCCGTGCTTAGTCAAATGGCAAATATTGCCCCTATGGTAAAGCGAATTTTAGAGGTTATTGAAATAGAAAAACCAGATGTGATTCATGCTCATTCACCTGCGTTAAATGGTTTAGCCGCCCTTAAGGCGGGCAGAAAGTCTGGTTTACCCGTTGTTTATGAAATAAGGGCTTTCTGGGAAGATGCTGCGGTAGATCATGGTACTTGTAAAGAAGGTGATTTACGTTATCGACTTACTCGAAAATTAGAAACTCATGTCGTTAAACATGCAGATGCGGTCACCACGATATGTGAAGGATTAAAAAATGATTTAATTGCCCGTGGCTTTAAACAAGACAAGTTTACGGTAATTCCCAACGCGGTAAATGTTGAGCAGTTCGACGTAATTAAAGAAAAAAATAGCCAGTTAGAACAGTCTTTGAATTTAATGGGTTGCCATGTGTTGGGTTTTCTTGGGTCTTTTTATGCCTATGAAGGACTTGATTTACTCATTGAAGCAATGCCTGACGTGTTAAAAAACAACGCTAATGTTAGGTTGCTTTTAGTCGGTGGCGGTCCACAAGAGCAGAATTTAAAACATCAAGTGTCACTATTAGGTTTAGAAGATAAGGTTATCTTTACAGGACGCGTGCCCCATGAAGAGGTTGGCCAATATTACAGTCTAGTAGATTTATTAGTATACCCTAGAAAAGCGATGCGTTTAACCGATTTGGTAACGCCATTAAAACCACTAGAGGCCATGGCGCAAGGGAAGATAGTCCTTGCATCAGATGTTGGTGGACACCATGAATTAATAACAGACCAGCAAAATGGCTTTCTTTTTGAGGCTGGCAATGTCGAGCACTTAAGCAATAAAATATCTGAGCTATTAGCTAATGATGAACTACGTGAAAGCCAGATTCTTCGAGGGCGAGAATATGTTGAGGATATTCGCAATTGGCCTAATAGCGTTAAAAAATATCAACCGCTTTATCAACAGTTGAGTGAAGACTAACTTATGTCTAAGTTAAGTAAAGTGACAGTCATTGGGCCGTTAGCTCCCCCCGCTGGAGGTATGGCAAACCAAACGAAAAAGTTAGCTGAGTTTCTAAGAGGTGAAAATCTTGATGTAGAGATTATTCGAACCAATGCAGATTATAAACCCAATTTTGTTGGTCAAATCCCAATAGTTAGAGCGATTTTTCGTTTAGTTGCTTATGTTTGGACGCTTTTTAGCCGTTTATCACATACAGATATTGTTCATATCATGGCTAATTCTGGTTGGTCTTGGCACTTATTTGCAGCACCTGCAATAGTGGTTGCACGATTCTATAATAAGCCTGTAATAGTGAATTATCGTGGCGGACATGCCCAACAGTTTTTTGATAAGCAATGGCGTTGGGTTAACTTGTCCTTAAGTAAAGTACAAAACGTGATTGTACCTTCTAGCTTTTTGAAGCAAGTATTTAATCAGTTTGAAGTGCAAGCCGAAATAGTGCCAAATGTTCTTGATCAAACGTTATTTTTTGAAAAAGAAAGTCAAATTAAATCATCATCTCCCCATATTATTGTTACGCGCAATTTAGAGAAAATATATGGCGTAGATACGGTTATTCAGGCATTTGCTCTCATTCATAATAACTTACCAAAAGCTAAATTATCTATAGCGGGTACAGGGCCAGAACTAGTAGAGTTAAAACAGCTTGTTAAGTCGTTAAACCTTGAAAATCATGTTGTCTTTACGGGGAAGTTAACACCAACGGAAATGGCAAGGTTATACCAATCGTCAGACTTAATGATAAATGCCAGTACAGTAGATAATACACCCAATGCAATTATCGAGTCGTTAGCTTGTGGCACACCTGTTGTAACAACTAATGCTGGAGGCATCCCTAATTTAGTGACCGATCAACATGATGCTTTACTTGTTGCCATAGGTGATGAGCAAGCCATGGCTGAAAATGCTTTGAACGTATTAAGTGATAGCCAGTTAGCATCAAGCTTAATTGCAAATGGTTTGCAAACGGTGACTAAGTTTTATTGGTCGAATGTTTGGTTAACGTTAAAAGCTTGTTATGATGATACTTTAGCGAGTAACACGTTAAAAACTTAAGGGACAGGGAGTCATGGCAGGTTTATATACAAAGATTGTTTCAACGTTATTCTTTCCACTCCATGAGTGGTTGAAAGGGCATAAGACTGTGTCAGTTCACAAAAACCTTGAACAAAGCCAATGGTTAAGCAAAGATAAAATTCTTGTAAAACAACAACAGCGTTTACAAAGGTTTATAGCTCAAATTAGTGTTCAGGTTCCGTATTACCAGCAATTATTTCAAGATCATAACCTTAGCGCTGAACAGATCGAAAATGTACAAGATCTTGCTAAGCTCCCTTTTCTAGATAAACACACCATTAAAGATAACTTTGCACAAATGCGTGCTACTAACTCAGGCGCAGTTACGCCATTTACTACAGGTGGCTCAAGTGGTAATCCGTTAACCTTTTTATTAAGTAATGAAAGGGTAAGTCATGATGTGGCTGAAAAGTGGCGGGCGACTAGGTGGTGGGATGTTGATATTGGTGATAAAGAGATTGTTGCTTGGGGTTCTCCAATTGAATTGGGCGCTCAAGATAAAGTTAGAGTACTCAGAGATAAACTGTTTCGCTCTACTTTGATACCTGCTTTTGATATGGATGAAAGCAAAATACTTGGTTTTATAAAGCAAATTCAACAAACAAACCCAACCATGCTTTTTGGTTACCCCTCTGTTTTTCATTTGATCGCTAAAACAGCCCACCAACATCAAATAGCGCTTTCACAATTAAATATTAAGGTAATTTTTGTTACCTCTGAGCGCTTATATCCTTATCAAAAGGAAATGATTGAGCAGGTTTTTAATGCTCCTGTGGCAAATGGCTATGGGAGTCGAGATGCTGGCTTTATCGCTCATCAATGCCCAGAAGGCAATATGCATATTTCTGCTGAAGATATCATAGTAGAGATTATTGATAAGCAAGGAAAAGTAATGCCTGAGGGGGAAAAAGGAGAAATAGTTGTTACTCACTTAGCAACGGGGGATTTTCCTTTTGTTCGTTATAAAACCGGTGATATCGCTGCTATTGATAGTCAAACATGCCCATGTGGTCGTGGCTTACCCGTGTTAAAAGATATTGAAGGGCGCTCAACAGATTTTGTTGTCGCTGCAGATGGAACATTAATGCATGGGCTGGCATTAATTTATGTGATCAGAGAGTTAGATGGCGTAGAAGCATTTAAAATAATACAAGAAACGAAGTTTAAGACTAGAATTGAACTTGTACCTACCGTGAAGGGAGCGTTATCGGAACAGCTGAGCAAGTCAATTATTTCAGGATTTAAAGCGCGCTTAGGAGAAAACGTAACTATCGAGATTGATGTTGTTGACAATATAGCAGCTGAAAAATCTGGAAAGTTTCGCTATGTAATAAGCAAAGTGGAGAGCTAAGGTGGAGAGTATTTTATGGGCGGTCAACTTATGTGCTGTTGTATATCTATGTTTCTGGGCTATTAGAGAAGATGATAAAAACTCTGAGGAAATAGAGCAAAAAAATGAAGCTAGAAGCAGGAAATATCGATAGTGAGAGATATATTTTTTCTGCTAATTTTACCTTTTCTTTTATATGCCTCATTAAAGAGACCATTTATTGGTGCGGCAATGTGGTTGTGGGTGGCAATGCATTTTCCCAATGGTTGGGTCTATGGTTTTGCAGGTAACTTTCGTTATAACTTAATCATCGTTGTATGCGCGTTTCTTTCTTATATTAAATGGCAAGATAAACAGAAACTAGAGGGAGATAAACTAACCTTCTTAATCGTGCTGTTTCTGCTTTGGACATTAGTGACCAGTATAACCACTATGTCTATACCAGCAATAGTGTGGTCAGAATGGATAGAGTTTTTAAAAATAACGTTATTATACATTTTTAGTATTTTAGTACTGAGAAATCAATTGCATATTAATGTTTTCATATGGGCTCTTGCACTATCTGTTGGCTTTTATGGTTGTTTGGAAGGTTTGAAATATATAGCTTCTGGTGGTGGGCATCGTATTGCCGGACTATCTGGACATGTATTGAGTGATAGAAATGAGCTTGCCTTAGCCTTTAATATGATGTTGCCTTTATTAGTTTATTTAATGCATATCAATAAAACTAATTGGATTAAGTTAGGGCTGATGTGTGCGGTTGTGTTAAATGTTGTCGCGATTATTGGTACTTATTCGCGTGGGGGAACTGTCGCTTTATTGGTCGTGGGTGGTTACTTTTGGTGGCAAAGTAAGCGTAAGATTTTATATGCTGTTTTACTGTCTTTCTCACTTGTTATCGCTAGTAATTACATACCGTCATCGTGGACTAATAGAATGGATACCCTCGAAACAGCTCAAGAAGATTCTTCATTCTTAGGGCGAGTGCTGGCATGGAAGCATGCGGTATTAATGGCAAATGATAACCCATTCACTGGCGGTGGTTTTAAAGCTGGGCAAACAAGCTATATTTGGTGGAGCTATGACGCGGCAGGTAGCTTTAATGAACTTGTTGATACCGCTCATTTGGGACATGTTGCTTTTAAAGCTGCTCATAGTATTTATTTTCAAGTGTTAGGTGACCATGGCTATATTGGGCTGCTTATTTATCTAGGGATTATTTTTACGGCGTACCGAAAGGCGAGCAGGGTAGCAAAACAAGTAAGGCGTACCAATCAAGATGAAAGTATTGTGACACTCTGTAGTTTATTAAAAGTATCTTTGCTTGCATATTGTGTGGGCGGAGCAGGCGTCAGTTTAGCTTACTTTGATATGTTCTATGCCCTACTTGCAATAGTATTTGTGATTGATCACCGACTATGCAGTTCAGTTCAACCACAAGCTCAATATAGGGGTAGCAACTATCGTGTTTAATTGGATAATTCGAAAGTGCGCTAGCCATTGGAGTTATGATGGCAAAATTACGAAACTCAACATTCTTACTTATCATAGAGTGGGAGAGTCTTATAGTGCCAAAAACCCTAAAAGCATTTACTGGGATTTATTCAAGCAACAAATCAAATGGCTAAATAAGTACTTCACGGTATTACCATTACCTTTAGCTCTTGAACTACAAGCCCGTAATGAATTACCCCCCAGAGCTGTTTGCATTACTATTGATGATGGTTATCGTGATAGTTATGACTTTATTTATAAAACATTACTCGACGAGGGGATCACTGGCGCGTTCTTTATAAGTACTCAAGGTTTAATAAAAGGTGGTTTGTGGGATGAAGAAATATATGCAGCCATTTTTAATGCGCCAGATGAAGTGACAGAGCTTTATCTACAAGGGAAATTATTCGATATAAGTAGTTTTGAAAAAAGAGTCGATGTTCGATATCAACTGGTTGAAAGCACAAAGTACTTGCCTCTTAAACAAAGAGAAGCCGCTGTTGAGTCAATTAAACAGCAAACTCAATTCAACAAAACAATAGATAAGTTTTTGTCTGCAGAGCAAATTAAAGAAATGCATGCTAGTGGAATGACCATTGGGGCGCATACTCATAGTCATCCTATACTTAATAAAGAAAGTAATAGCGTTGCTTTATTAGAAATTAAGCAAAGTAAAGAGATACTTGAAAACATAATAGAGCAGCAAGTTGAGTTTTTTGCATATCCCAATGGCAAGTATGAGCAAGATTTTAACGCACAACATGTTGAAATGGTGAAATCACTAGGCTTTAAGGCTGCATTCTCAACAGATTGGGGCATATTAAGTGATCAGAAATCAGAAGGTTATAAGATAAAGCGTTTTACCCCGTGGGATGAGACAGAGCTTAGGTTTGCCTTGAGGTTGGCGCTTAATTATCGAAAGAAATAACCAGCTAGCAAGTTGGACTTGGTAAATCACATGAGTAAACACCATATTAAGATGGCAAAATATGAATAACGTAGCGATTGAACAAAATTGGCGAAATAAATATAACGTTTTAGTGCCCCAAGCTGACTCTATGGGTGCTATAGCAGTTATTCGATCTTTGGGTCAACACGGGTACAAAGTGTACGCTGCTTCAGCTAAAGTGGCAGCGTTGGGTTGCCGATCTACTTTTGCTAGTTGTGCGGTTCAATGTCCTAAATATGATGACCAACAATATCTTGATTGGTTACGTCAGTACATTAAAGACCATGACATTCATGTCATCATACCAAGTGAAGCTTTCTACCTTGCTATTCGCGATAATTTTCAAGAATTTGCCCATTTAATCCCTATTGATAGTAGTGAAGAAGATATTTATCGCTGTTTATGTAAAGTTGATGTATTTAGTAGTTTTTTTACGGATGAAAGCCAACAACTTACTAAGCATATTTCTAATACCCAAATTGCATCACATGAAAATGAAATAGACTGGCAAGCCATTGAAAGTTGGCAGTATCCCTTGTTTATTAAAGGCGATGGCTTTTATGCTCATCAAGGCGATGACGCCAAAATAATCAAAGCGCATACTAAACTTGAAGCAGAACAAGCCGTTACTGAGGTTTTTAGACATTATGACAAAGTAATAGTGCAAGACTGCAGCCCAGGTGTTAAAGCAACGGTAAATTTACTTTTTCAAGAAGGCAAGTTATTAGCTGAATCGATGGCAGTAGCCACTCATGAGAACCCACATACAGGCGGCTTAACATCACTTAGGCATAGTTGGTGGCAAGAAGATATGTACCAAGATGCTATTGCACGATTAAAGCACCTCAATTGGAATGGTCCAGCCATGGTGGAGTATAAGTGGAGTGAAGAAAACCAGTCTTTTGACTTTATTGAACTAAATTCTAGATATTGGGCTGCATTAAACTTAGATATTTTAGCGGGTATTCATTTTCCATGTATTCATTTAGATTACTTTTTTGAGAAGCTTGCACCAGAAAAAGCCATCAGGCTGACTGAAACAATTAATGTTAGAAATGCATTGCCAGCTGATTTTGGCTATATGTTGTCTTCATTAAAAGATAGCCAAATCGCCACTAAAAAGAAGTGTTTTATTTTTATTGAATTTATATTGTTGTTTTTCAACCCAAAAATAAAAGCAGATTTATTATACCCAGGTGATCGCAAGCTCTACTTTATTAATTTATGGTCTTTTACTAAGGAGTTTGCCCGCTCGTGCTTAAAGCGATTAAGATAGCTGCGCTTTTTGCCATAAAGTCGATTGGTGGCTTTTGGATTGCGCGACAGTTAAATAAGAAAAACACCTGTGTGCTTTGCTATCACGGTTTTGCTTATCGAGATGAGTATAAGTTTCGCCCGAAACTTTTTATGCGTCCTGAAACCTTTGCTCAAAGAATGCAATGGTTAGCAAATAGCCCATATCAAGTTATTTCCTTGTCCGATGCGATTAAAAAACAATCTGATGATAGCACCGTTGTGTTAACTATGGATGATGGCTGGGCGGCTACTCAAGAATTGGTGGGGGAAACATTAGCTAAACATCAACTGACAATGATGCTCTATGTAACTAGCTATTATGCACAAAAGCAGGGGGCTGTTATTAATGTCGCTTTAGCGTACTTATTGTGGCGCTCTATCGGAAAAACATTAGTGGTTGAGAATGACAGACTCAAAGGGACTCACCATTACGATATAACAGCAGACAATATAACGGATATAGTAACTAAGCTTTGTCACGCTATAGATGCCAATGATGATTTTGACATCCGTCAAAAAATCCTAATGGAAATTGCTGACAAGCTTAGTGTAAACCTATACGAAAAAGAGCAGCTGATGTTCCGCTCTTTAAATGTGCAAGAACTATCGGCAATACATGAATTATACCTAGATATACAGTTGCATACTCATCGGCATTGTTCACCTCAAGATGAAGCGCGTTTTAAAGAGGAAATCACTCAAAACATTGAGTTTCTACAACAAGCAAAAGTAAAAGGAGAGTTTCAACACTTTTGTTTTCCTAGCGGAGAAAACTATGTGCCACAACTTCCTTGGTTAAAAGGGTGTGGGATTAAAACAGCAACGACTACCGTCGCTGGTATGCTTACACCGACTACAAATCATTTGCAAATACCTCGGTTCTTAGATGGTGAAGATGTGCATCAACTAGAGTTTGAGGCTGAATTATGTGGCTTAGCAAGCTTTCTTAGAAAGCTACTGAATAATAAATAACTATTACAGTTTCTCAATAAATAAGGACAGTTCAGGGGTTATGAGTTTAGATCAATTAGCGGGCTTTGCTCGGGTTAAACGAACGATTGCTATTATAAATAAAGAGGCTAAACGACATAATCGCAGTGCTAGCTCTATTGTGATGGAAATGTTACGCCTATATAAAAAGTGTTCATTTGGCCCTAATTATTATCTATTAGCGGGCATGGCAAGTAACAAAATGTCATGGCAAGAAAAGTGCGCGCATATAAGTGATAAACAATATCACCAAGCAATGGATGTATTGAACCCTGTCCCTTACAGGAAAATAACCCAGCACAAACTAGCCGAGAAATCTTTTTTAAAAATGGCCAATATTCCCAGTTCGGACTTTCTTGGTTTTTTAGAGCCAATTAAAGGCTTCTCTGCTGATGGAACAGCATTGACCAACAAGCCACAACTAATACAACTCTTAAGGCATCAACTAGGAAAAACCGTTTGTATAAAAATTCCTGAAGGTTATGGCGGTAAAGGTTTTCTTGCAGGTTTAGTTATTGAAGAAAATGATGAAATACACATTAAACCTATCAATGACGATAAGGCTTTGAGTATCGAAGAAGTGATTAATAGCTATAACGATGTGATCGCTACAGAAGGGCTACTTATAGAGTCTTATATAGAACAAGCATCAGGTTATAGTGCTTTTAATTCTTCAAGTGTTAATACGGTACGTACGTGGGTTTTGCAAACGGGCGATAACATAGAAGTTATTGGAGGCTACTTTCGCATGGGAAGAAGCGGCTCATTAACTGACAATGGTGATGGTGGGGGGATTATGTGTCCAGTTGATCCCATCAGCGGTGTTTTGGGCCTTGGCTTACTGACATCAAACCCATTTCGCGATGAATTAGAGCAACATATTGATAATAAGGTGCAATTAAATGGTGTTACCTTGCCAGACTGGCAGCAAATAGTGTCTTGTTCATGCGAGACATTACGAAAGCTTCCTTATACAAAATTTGCTGGGTTGGATGTTGCTATGAGCGAAGATGGTCCAGTGATAATTGAGGTCAATGTGACACCTGATAAGGATGGTGCAGCCTATGGTTTTATACCATCAAATAAATTATTACAAGCTGCTGAACTGGTGCAAAAATAAATTAAAGCTAGAATGTGGTTTTTGCTAATGCTTGGGTGTTAAGTGTGTAGTTAAGCCTTAGCACTAGAAGGATAGAATAATAAATAATGATGAATAATAAGGTTCTAATGGTAGCTCTTGAACTGCCACCATGTCGAAGTGCCGGCGTGCAAAGAACACTGCGTTTTACTGAATTTCTTGCAAAATATGGCTGGCAACCTCATGTTATTACGGCAAGTGATAATATTTATGATCGCCGCGATGAGACTCAGACTATTGAACCTGAAGTAGCGAAACACATCATTCGTGCAAAGAGCATCGATGCATCAGAAAGTCTTGCCATCAAAGGACGTTACTTTCAATGGATGACCTTGCCTGATAGATATTGGCCTTGGTATTTTGATGCGGTAAAAAAGGCATCTGCCGTGATAGAAAAAGAGCAGCCTGCAGTTATATGGTCAACTTACCCTGTATTAACGGCGCATTTAATTGCGAGAAAGTTAAAGAAAAAATATGGCATTAAATGGGTTGCGGATTTTCGAGATCCTCTTCAGTGTCGCTATGATAATAAAGCACAGCAGTATGCCTGGTTAAAAAAATGGTTAGAAAAACGTATTATTGAAAGTGCTGATAAAGTTGTATTTACCTCTGAGCGAGCAGCTAATTTTTACCGTGAACTTTATACGGAGCAAGCTGCTGACAAGTTTATTACCATTGAGAATGGCTTTTATGGGGATGATGCTATTCAGGCAAATCACCTAGAGCCATCTAGAGAAAAATTTAAATTATTATACAGTGGGTCTCTATATGCGAATGGACGAGATCCTTTACCATTATTTAAATCGATAGCTGAACTGAAGAAGCGAGCTTTGATAAATAATAAAAACTTTGTGTTAACTTTTCGACCAGGTCAAAAATCAACTTTTGAAAAGGTTCTAGTGGCGCTAGATATTAATGATATCGTTGAGTTTTTACCATCATGTTCTTTTGATGAGGCTGTTGCCGAAATGAAGTGCGCATCAGCAACCGTGTTAATACAAGATGACATTTTTAAACGACAAATACCGGGTAAAATATATGACTATATTTTGGCTCGTCGGCCTATTCTAGCTATTACGCCGAAAAACTCGGCAACAGCAGATCTTATTAACAAGATATCTTATGGCTTTTCAGCACAAAATGAACAAGAAATTACCACGTGTCTACAACAGTTAATTGAACATGACATAGCTTGTAATGAAGATATCAGTCATTATTCACGTGAAAGTAAAACCGCACAACTTGCAAACGCCTTTGATGCGTTAACGGAATAATGAATGTCTAGTTTACGTAGTAAGACGATTAAGGGTATTGCGGTACTTGGTGCGGGTAAGAGCTTAGGAAAGCTGGTTTCTTTTGCTAACACTTTAATACTAGCGCGTATTCTTGCGCCAGAAGACTATGGCTTGATGGCCATGGCGATGGTGGTGGCTGGATTTGTTGGTTTCTTTAATGAAATTGGTTTAGGAAGTGCCATTATTCAGCGTAAAGAGGTTTCTTCAGCACAGTTATCAGGGGCTTTCTATATAGCGTTGATAACCTGCTCAATTCTGTATTTTATTACATATATTTCGGCACCTTATGCAGCAGCCTTTTATGAAAACGAACAAATAGAATTACTTCTTCAAGTATTAGCCATAAGCTTTTTCTTTGGTGCTATTAAAACGGTTCCTGATGCGTTATTGGTTAAAGAGATGAAGTTTAAGGTGATTGCTGGTATTGAGTTTTTCTCAATTATTTTGGTTTGTGTGGTTACACTTTCCTTGGCGCTAGCAGGCTTTAAAACGTGGTCTTTAGTGTATGGTTTCCTTGCAGGGGAACTATTTAAGACGATATCTATTCTTTGGTTATCTCAATGGCGACCTAGCCGCACAGGCAGTATTAGGCAAGCCGCTTCATTAATGAAGTTTGGCTTAACCGTAACTTACTCCCGTTTAACTTGGTATTTATATACCAATGCCTCAACATTGATTTTAGGACGAGTTGCGGGTGGCGCACAAACGGGTATCTATAGTATGGCAGCAACTATTGCTACTTTGCCTACTTCACATATCACTAGTTTAATTATACAAGTTGCTTCCCCGCTATTCTCAAAGCTACAAGAGGATATGCAAGGACTAAATAATGCCTTGCTAAAACTGAGCGCAGGCATTTCTTTGGTAAGTTTTCCCGTGTTGACGGGCATGATGTTAACCGCAAATGAATTAGTGCCTATTTTGCTTGGCGAGCAGTGGTTAACAGCCATTATCCCTTTGCAACTAATGTGTATTCGTGGCTTTTTTAAATCAATTGATCCATTACTTACCCAAGCATTTATTTCTATAGGAAAAGCCAACATTACCGCCAAATATACCTCATTTTGTGCTGTGGTTATCCCTCTGAGTTTATTACTCGGTGCTTTACATAGTGGTATAAATGGTGCGGCGTTTGGCGTTGCTATAGTATCACCGCTGCTGTTGAGCGTATTACTTTTTTTAGCAAAAAAACATTTTCAACTTTCCATAAAGAGTTATTTTGCAAAACTGCTATCGCCATTACTTGCTAGTCTTTTCATGGCGTTTATTTTGCTTAGCTTCGAGTGGTTTATGCTTCCCATACTAGGTGTGAACATTGTGTTGTTATTAATGATTAAGGTTGCTTTAGGCGTAGCATCGTATAGTTTTTGGATTATTTACGTTCAAAAAGATGGCATTACTTTGCTGCAAACGGTACTAAGTGATTTAGGTGTGTCACAGCAAAAATTAAATCGTTGGCCGTTTAGTCGAGTGGAGGTTGAATAAGTGAAGCATATTCAGGTTGTTATACTTGGCGGCTCAGCAAATGCGTTAGGTATTTTAAGATCCTTAGCACCTTATGCTCACTGCTTGGTTTTGCTTGATGATAAGAATTCGCCAGTTTTTCATTCTCGATTTGGCTATAAAAAGCTAGTCAGTAGTACTAAAACTGATGCAATTGTTGACGAACTAAAACAGCTAGGTGAGTTATTTGACAACCCTCCAATACTTTTTATTAGTGAAGAGAAGTCTGTTGAACAAGTAAGTTTACATAGAGAAAAATTAAAGCACCTTTATCATTTATTGATGCCATCACATCAGTTAGTAACACAATTACAAGCTAAACAGCATTTTCAAGCATTAGCTGAACAGTATAATGCGCCAATTCCTCAAGCAATCTCGATACAAAGCATTGAGGATATTAATACGGGTGAAAAATTGAATTTTCCCTGTGTTTTTAAGCCTCTTTATCAAGATGCTGGTTATTCAAAACAATTTAAAAAAGCTTACAAGGTTGAAAGTCTTGAGCAAGTGTCAGCGCTGTATAAAAAAATACAACCAATAATGCCAGATATGCTGTTACAGGAGTGGCTACACGGTAAAGATAGCGATATTTATTTTTGTTTAGCGATTTTTAATGAAAATAGTGAATTAATCAGTAGTTTTTGCGGCCGAAAAATACGCTCATGGCCTTTAAATATAGGTGGAACAGCGAGCTGTACTAATGCACCAGAAGCCCATCAAGCATTAACAGATATTACCGCAAGTTTTGCCAACAAAATAGCATATCAAGGTTTACTCGGCATGGAGTTTAAATATGATGATGTGCGAAAAGGTTACTATATGATTGAACCAACAGTCGCTCGTACTGATTATCAGCATGAAATAGCAACCTTGTCTGGTCACAACCTATTATTGCAATTGTATCGTTATGCTAAAAACGAACCTATTCCCGACTTTTCATTGGCACAACATTCGGTTATTTGGCGAGATGAAGTGGCGGATGCCAATGCTTTGGCACATGGGGCTGATAAAAGCGAACCTACCCCCGCGCAATCATATAAGGCTATTCAGCGCTTGAGTGATCCCTTTCCATATCTGTTTAACTTGTATCAGCGAATTAAACGTAAGCTAGCCCCGATGAAATCATGAAGTTTATCAAACCTGAAACAGCTGTTTGGCGAACAAAAGAATGGCTGGGCATTATTAAAAACTTACTTTGTGCCAGGGTGAGTCAAGGGCAAGCAATCGATGAGCTACAGCACTATTTAGCACAAGCTTATCCTGAATCTTCAGTCATGCTATTAAACTCTGCGAGGGCTGGTTTGGCATTAGCTTTAGGTGTATTTCAACAAAAAGTACCAACAAAGTGTGAAGTGATAATTCCTGAGTATATCTGTGACAGTGTGCCTAAAGTGATTTTGTCTTGTGGATTAACGCCCATTTTTGTTTCTGTAAAAAAAGATTTAAACCTTGATGTTTCAAAGCTTGAAGAGAACCTCAATAACAATACTCTCGCCGTGATTTTGCCTCATATGTATGCGAAAGCTGCAGATATAGCGCAAGCAGAAGCCATGCTAATGGCTAAAGGTGTTTTTTTAATTGACGATGCCGCTCAAGTTGCAGGGGTAGAGATAAACAATAAACCGCTTGGTTCTTTTGGTGATGTAGGCGTGTTAAGCTTTGCTCAAGCTAAAACCATTGTTACTGGTGTTCGAGGCTCAGGCGGAGTGTTATTTATTAATAATAAAAAATTATTGCCATTGTTTAACTTGCAAACGTTACCGAAAAATACAGGAAGAGCATTTCAGTTATTGCACTTTTTATTCGCCTATAAATGGCAAGGTTGGGCAAAAAAGTTAGATTATTATCTGCAAAGACTGCACGCTAAACTGTTTAAGGATAAGCCCAATGACTACTACTCAGAGATAAAGCAAATATCAAATTTGGAGGCAGATATAGCTCTCGCGCAATTTTCAAGTTTGTCGTCTAGAATTCAACAAAGTAAAGAAATTATTGCTCAATATTCTCAAGCATTGAGAAGCTGTGAAGGTGTGTTATTGGTTCAGGTTGATCGTGATGATTTATACCTAACCCGCTTAATTATTCAAAGCCAAGTGACACCACCAAAACAACTTGCTGAACAATTAATAAAACAAGGCATAAAAACAAAATTTGTTTATGGCACAGGCTCTAAAGTATACGATGGTTCATATTGTTCCGGTTTGCTTGAGCTGCCATTGCAAGGGCTTAAACTAAGTCAGATTGAGAAAGTTGTACAAGCTGTAGTTACACATTAGAAACAGATTAATTTGATCTATTAATTGTTTACTAGATATGGAAGTGATCATTTTTATGATTAGTTAAGGAAAACTTATGAATAATTCTAAAATGTCTCAAGAGTTATCAATTTATTTGGATTTATGTCGGTTTATAGCTGCAGTGGTAGTTGTGTTAGCACACTTAATTCATTTTGATATAGCAACAGGTGATTGGATTCGTTGGTTGCCATACAATGGCAGAGATGCTGTTATTTTGTTTTTCTTGCTTTCAGGTTATGTAATTTCATATACCTGTGAACAAAAGCAAGATACCTTGAAGACGTATGTTGTAGCACGTGCTACCCGTATTTATTCTGTAGCCCTACCTATTTTATTATTAACAGTCGCCGTAGATTTAATCGGCATACAGTTTAATCCAGATAATTATACGGGCTTATACCAATATGAAAAACTCTATATATACATTCCATTTCATTTGAGCTTTCTTGGAGAAGTTTGGACGATATCTGAGCAGCCATTTACAGTACCGCCATACTGGTCCTTAGGGTATGAGGTGTGGTATTACGTGTTATTTGCTGCGTTATATTTTTACTCAGGTGTTAAACGGGTAATTGTTTTTTCAATACTCTTTTTATTTGTCGGCTATAAGTTATGGCTGTTATTTCCTTTGTGGTTAATGGGCGTTTGGCTATATAGAAACCACCAACGCTGGCCTTTAAGCCAGCTGATGGCAAATATATTATTTTTCGGTAGTATATTTGGCTATCTAGTGTTTAAACATACAGGAACGGATAAATATTTAATTGAACTTGGTCAACAGATATGGCCATTTGCTTCATTATCTTTAGGTAGCGCTAAAAAATATTTAAGTGACTATGTTGTTTGTTTTTTTGTGTTAGGTCATTTGTATGCGGCTAACTATGTGAACTTAACTTGGATAGTGAAATTCAAAAAGCCCATAGTTTTACTTGCTTCTTATACTTTTACACTTTATTTGATTCATGCGCCTGTTATGAAAACTGTTGAACATAATTGGCAACTTGAAACTGAGGCGATAAGCACCAGCATTTTTATCTTGTTATTAGTTGCTTTTAGTACATGGAGCATAGGTTTTATCACTGAGCAGCGAAAACACAAGTTTAAGCCCTTAGTTGTGTTGATAGTTAACTTTTTCGTGGGAATGTTCAGCTTTTTTCCGCTGCTGGTAAAAATGATAAAACCGAGTCGCGCAAAAAACTACGAAGGCTAATAACTTATTTTTAATAACAATGCTTTTGCGTCGTAATGCATTATGTTAATTGGCGTGAATAGTAGCTGATCATCAGGAATTATACCTGATGGTGGAAAAATATAGGCGTATTGACTTCTGCCTGTTAAGTGCTGTGCTTGATAAGGTAAGGTAAGCAATTGATGCCAAGTTTCACCCGTTTCGCTGAAATAAAGACTCGCTTGTTCTAAGGTGTCTTGTTTTCTACCAGGCTCGTAAGTGACACCTAATACCATAGCACCTGATTGAGTTTGTGCCATGTGATAGGCAGGGTTGCCAATAGTGGCTATTTGCTGACGTTCGCCTGAAGTTAAATCGAGTCTATAGATATGGTTTATCGCTTCTTTGGGCGCATCTTTGCCCGCATCCATACCCCAAACTAAATGGTTTTTCGTTATTCCTAAAGAGACTGCTCGCCAGCTTTGATCGCCCCCATTAAAACGATGTAGCGTTTTAAATTCATCATCGGTGTAATAAAAGCTAGATTCACTATCACTATCACCTGTAGTAATCCAGAGTCGTTCTCGGTATTTATCCCAGTAAATTCCGTGTACATGCTTTATTTCATTAACTTCAAAAGTATGACAAACCTCGGTTTTTTGACCATTTTCACTAATACGTATTATGCGAACAGCTCGGGTTATACCATTAATGTATTCACCAAAATAAACATTGTTGGAAACAGGATGTATAGCAATACCGTTACGTAAAGGTGGCGCTATTTTATGGGTTTTAATGTCGTAGACACTTTCGGCAACGCCTGCATTACTTTGAGCGGTATAACGATAAATTTTGTCGTAGATAATGATAATAGTGCCATTATTAAGTTGTACCACGTGACCTAAACCAAGAGAGTTGGACAATGCTCTGGCAATAAAGCTACGCTTGAGATAGTCTTTCAAACGACCAAGTACACTATTATTGTGAGGAGGGATTTTACAAATTTTTTGTAATTTTTTACTTTGATAGTGATAACTAAAAACAAAATGATCATGGCTACATAAACAGTAATCAGGTGTTGAAAACTGAGCCATGAGTTTCTTCTTGATAATGTGAATTTGAGTTGTCATTAAATTATTTCTATTAGGTTCTAAACTTGTTGATATGCTTTATAACTGGCATATTAGCTTAATAATAGGGTGTGAAGGAAATGTTAACACTCGTTCGATTATTATGGAAATATGATGCGCTTTTTCATTACCTTACTTTATCTACTTATAGCCTACGGTTCCCTTTTTCCTTTTGATTTTTCGCTTATAGAGTTTAACCAAAACTATCATCATATATTGCGCTTTAAGTTGACAAGTTTAGGAGATACCGTGGCAAATATAGCGCTATTTGCTCCTTTAGGGTTGTTTTATGGGTTAATGAATAACTATATAAGCCAACCACTATTGAATAGTCGGTTATTATTGAAAGTGGCGTTTTTTGCGATAATTTTGCAGTTGCTGCAAATTGCATTACCTACGCGTGATCAAAATATTGTTGATGTTATCTTTAATTTAGCAGGCTTTGTTGTTGGTTATTATGCTGTCTTTATATTGAGGTTACCGAATCAACTTCCGACATTAAAACTACAGCATTTACCCATAGCAATTGGGCTACTTTATATCTTGTCAGAGCTAGTACCTTTTGTGCCTTCAATCGACTTTCAGGCCATTAAAGATAGTATTAAGCCCCTATTATTATGGCCCGGTGTAGATGTTGTTTGGCCAATAATATTTTCCAGTGTTTTATGGTTGTTGACGATTAGGCTTTTTTCATTTCAATGTGATTATGTACCTGTAAAAAGAGCGGCTCAAGTGTGGTTGTTCATGATAGTCGCAAAAATCCTAGTTTATGGTGTTTCGTTAAGCTATGTTGATCTTATAGCACCTTTAATTGCGATAATGCTTGCTTCTTTTCTTACTCTACAAGGTGAGAGCTTCACAAAGTTACTTCTTTCTGTGGTGCTAGCTTGTTTCTTAACTTCTTCAATGGCAAGTTTTGGTGATAAAAATATCACTCTTGAGTTGTTTATTCCTTTTCATGGCTATTTATCAGGTCATTTGGCTGTTGCTGTCCAGGGTGTGCTATTTAAACTGTTTTTGTTTTCTGCGGTTATTTGGTTAGCCTTTGAGCTTATGTGGCCGGTGAAAAAGGTAGCACTATTATTGGGCGCTTTAGTACTAACAATTGAGTTGGCCCAGCTTTTCATGCCCAGTAAAACAACAGACTTTGCCGATGTTCTACTAGTTTATCTAGCCTATAGGCTAGTGCGAAATTTAGGTGATTTTTTAGCTTCGCACCAAGAGGCTGTCGCTGATAATTCGGTAGCATTGAATACTAAGAAGCAAGTAAGTCTTAACATAAATATGCAGCCTACTAGGTTAAAACAAATTATTATTTTTAGTGGTGTATTCTTTTTGCTATATCTTGGCATTAACACACTCTTTTCATTGTCTGCGTTACCAACTAATGTTGTCGAATTATTTAGACATCAGGGATCCCTTACTGATGTATTTTTCTTTTTTATTTTCTTGATTATATTTGCAACAAGTAGTGCATTGATTGTTAGATACTTAACCGAAATAGACACAGTAAAAGTGAGTCAGATGTTAATATTACATTTTGCCCTGCTATTCTGTTGTTTTGTTGCATTATCTCTTGCAGTAACGTTTGAAAGTATTGAAGATATTGTTGGTTCAGCTAAGTTGCCACAACTACTTTATAAACACCAAACATCAGAGCACTTTGGCATGGTGTTAGTAAAAGTATTTAGCTTGACTAATATAGCTATTGCAGCGCGTTATCTAGAATTTTCATTTCGCTTTATCTTTTTAGTTACCCTTATTCAGACACCTTTAACCCTATGGCTATTGATTAGCCATAGCAAGCTCTCAGCAGCCAGTAAACTCAAAGCCACATGTGTTAGTTTTGCCCTGATTATCCTTGCTTATTTAGTTGTGTTTACTTTTGCAGTGACCGATAACCTTACTGAACTTATTGCGAGCCCTTTGTTATTTGTTGTAGCGCTGATGCTGTTAACAGTGAGTACTGTCTATTCAATCATCCAAATTAAAAAAGGGAGTGTTATTCAAGCCATTATAGTCACTTGCTTATTTGCTGGTTTATCATGGTTTTTAGCACAATATGTTTTTGAAACAGTCATTATTAAATATGGCCACGTTTTTTCTGCTTTTGATTTTATATTAGCTGGAAGTAGAGAAGATAAAATTGTAACCAGTGCATTAATGATCAGGTGGTCAATAGGTATTTTCCTTGTGCAATGGGTGTTTATATTGGGCTACTTTTGGCTTGAATCCATTAAATCTATCAAGGTAAATCGTGCCGCTATACCGTTAATAAAAAAAGGTACCGTTGTTGTTTTGGCTATTGCATGTATTGTTTATGTCGGTAACCGTTTGTTTGGCGAGCAATTACATTGGCAGACCTTACAGCAACATTTCGCTAATACTCATAAGCAAAACTATGCCATTGATTCATCCACAGCCTACCTTCCTAAGACTATTACCGCGGGACAAGTATTCCTAAACAATGAGCCTATGGTTGACTTGAAGTCGGCTTTTGAGCTTGCTCAAGATGGCGACTTCATTCGATTAAGTACTGGTTTTTATCAACAAGCGGCCATTTTAAAGGCGAGCAATGTTTCTATCATTGCCGAGAAAGGAGCGGTTCTTTTTGGTAAAACTGTTGAAGGTAAAGGGGCGATCGTTATTAAAGGCGATAATACCTATATTGAAGGGCTTGAGTGTCACTCTATTTATGTGCCTGATAATAATGGTGTTTGTGTTCGTTTAGAAGGCAAGGGACTTACCTTAAACAATGTTTACTTTCATCATGCACAAGGTGGCTTACTGGGTTCGCCAAAAGGGGGGGATATTCGAATAGAACAGAGTCGATTCGAACATTTAGGAGATGGAGCGTTTTACCATGGTATTTATACCTTGGAGCGTACACGATTATTTATCAATAACTCTTACTTTTTGAATAACCGTAATGCTGGGCATGAAATTAAGTCACGTTCATCTCACACTGAGATAGTAAACTCGACAATTGCAGCCAGTCAAAGTCGAGATAGCCGATTAGTTGATGTACCTAATGGTGGTGTCTTTGTGTTACGAGATAACTTATTAGTTGAAGGAATTTATAGCGAGAATCATGATTTATTAAGCTGGGGAGTTGAAGGTGTTAAACATTCGACAGGCTCTATCATCATAGAAAACAATGTTTTCATCTCAGATAAAGCAAAAGCCCGATTAATTTCGTTACGTGATAGCCCTAAAACTCTACGCGTAGTGAACAACATAGTAATCGGTCAAATTTTAGGGTTTACAAAGGAAGATAATCTTTTCTTTACTAATAGGGCAGAGGCCTCATTACCCAGGGCACCACAATTACCCTTGCTTTCAAAAGAGCAAATTCGTAAGGATAAGAAAAAATATGAGTACTAAACTATACTCAGTTTACTGTTGGAAATATGAAACTGATTAATTATAACGGTAGTTTTATTATTGAGTTAAGGGAGTGATATATGCTTAGACTGTCTGTCACAATTACACAATTGTCATTACAACATATCAATAACAGACAGAGATTATCAGCGGTTGTTGATAATGAGCTTTTATATCTGGATTTTCCTAATACCATTCAACTTGAGGCAAGAGGTGAGGCCTTTATCGCCATTGCTTTGCTAGAGGCGATGGTCAGTAATTTACCCCTAGAGTTAAGTGATGATATTCCAGTATCACCTCTGTTAATAGAACGACTCGATAAGCTACAAGATATTTACTGTTTTTGGAACACAGATTTACATAAGGTTGAAATAACGGGCGGCAAACGAATAGCCAGTAGCAGTAATCAGTTTGTTGGTTGTTTTTATTCTGGCGGCGTGGATGGTGCTTATAGTTTTTCTAAACATATTAATGAGGTTACGCATTTAATTACGCTTTCGGGCTTTGATGTTTTAGAGAACAAACCTCAATGGCAGAATGTAGTGAGTAACAATCAATCACTTGCAGATAAAATGTCAGTTTCTTTTGTTGATATTGAAAATAACTTTCGACAATTTAGTGAGCAAAGAAAAATAAGTAAATTTTTTGTGCATGGACTCATCCTTGCTGGCGCTGGTGTTACTTTAGGTTTTTCAAAGGTATACATACCAACAGGATTAACAATTGATAATGTTTATCCTTGGAGCTGTCATCCTTTAACTGATCCTCTATGGGGGATTGAGCATAGAAAACTCGTACATGACGGTATTGAAGTGTCACGCTCTGATAAGCTGAAATATTTGGCAAATTTTCCCGATTTATTAAATAACTTACAAGTGTGTTGGTCGAGAATTGATCATAATTGTGGGCAATGCTCTAAATGCATAAGAACACGGGCAAGTTTACATTTATTGAACATGACCTGTGAGCGCTTAGCTGCAATTGAAGACATAAATTTGTTAAAGGGTATGACTATTAATGGTATTTCAGGCTTACCTGTTATAGAAGATCTTTTGGTACTTGCTAAGCAGCAAAACCGCCCAAAAGAAGCTGCAATTTTTCAACGTATTATTACCCGCTATAAAATAAAATATCATCTTGAAGAGCTAGCTAAGTTGCTTCTTGGTCAGCGATTAAAAAATGTTGTCTCTAGGTTTAGTAAGGACACATGGCGAAAATACCGAGTTACCATGGAAGGCAAAAAGATTAATTAAAGCATTTTTAATGTTCTACATAGCTTAATTAAACTGGCTGAGTCATTAGGAATAGATAAATACTGTTTAGTTATTTCAATCCACTATGCCATGGCTTATCATAAAGCTATTGAACTTTACTCTAATTAAACTCATTAATGGAATCTACATGAGCCTAGCAACTATCTTTCCTGCGATTATGTGCGGAGGCAGTGGTACACGCCTTTGGCCTCTTTCTCGAGCCTTATTTCCAAAGCAGTTCTTACCATTAGTAAATAAGACCAGTATGCTGCAGGATACTTTAGTTCGACTGCCTGAATTGAAAAATGAACCTGTTTTCATTTGTAATGAAGAGCATCGCTTTTTATTAGCTGAACAAGTAAGGCAACTTGGCTACAAAAATCATTCTATTTTATTAGAGCCCGAAGGTAGAAATACAGCACCAGCTATCGCTTTGGCGGCCATTGACGCCTTAGCAAAAGATGATGATGCTTTGTTGTTAGTTTTAGCGGCAGATCATGTTATTAAAGATGAGCAGGCTTTTCATGTTGCTATTGAACAAGCAAGTATTGCTGCACAGCAAGGTAAATTAGTGACATTTGGTATAGTCCCTACCCACGCAGAAACAGGCTATGGTTACATTAAAAAAGGCTCAGAGCAGCAGCAAGGCGCTTTTTCGGTAGCACAGTTTGTTGAAAAACCTAATCAACAAGTAGCAAATGAGTACCTTTCATCAGGTGAATACTTATGGAATAGCGGAATGTTTTTATTTAAAGCACAGCGCTACTTAGAAGAATTACAAAAATATCGTCCAGATATTTTAGAGAGTTGCCAAAAATCGATGAAAAACACTCAACAAGATTTAGACTTTGTGCGACCAAACAAGTCAGACTTTTTATCTTGTGCTAATGAATCTATTGACTATGCTGTAATGGAGAAAACTGATTCAGCAGTAGTGATACCACTTGATGCTGGCTGGAGCGATGTGGGTTCATATTCTGCGCTTTGGGATGTTTGCGATCAAGATGAAAACAGTAATGTACTTAAAGGTGATGTTATAGCTCAGCAAACCTCGAGTAGTTATATTCATAGCCAACATAAGTTGGTGGCTACACTAGGTGTTGAGAACCTAGTAGTTATTGATACGCCCGATGCAGTGTTAGTTGCCGATAAAGATAAAGTGCAAGACGTTAAAAATATCGTTGCGCAACTTAAAGTGGAAAATCGCTCAGAAGCATCACTGCATAGAGAAGTCTATCGCCCATGGGGTAAGTACGACAGTATTGATATGGGCGAGCGCTTTCAGGTAAAACGTATCACAGTTAAATCTGGTGCTAAACTCTCTGTACAAATGCACCACCACAGAGCTGAGCATTGGATTGTTGTATCTGGTACTGCAAAAGTGACCATTGATGAAAAAACGGTCTTATTAAGTGAGAACCAATCAGCCTATATACCAATAGGTGCTGTACATGCATTAGAAAACCCAGGCAAGCTTCCTTTAGAAATGATTGAGGTACAATCAGGTAGCTATTTAGGCGAAGATGATATCGTCCGCTTTGAAGATAGATACGGTCGTGCAGAATAAGCAGAGACTGTGAAGAAAAATATTAAGTAGTTATTTGTTCAGGTAGGCGTAAAGGAACTCAGAAATATCTTTCTGAGCGAAAGGAAGGAAGAAATGAAGCAATTAACTACAATTATATTTAGCCTTGCTGTTTTTTTGTTAACAGCCTGTGGCGATAGTTCTAGTGAGCAGGCGAAGGAACTGCCTATTCAAGACCCACCTGTCGTTGTTCCGCCAACACCACCAGTTATTGTACCCGATCCAGAACCAGAATTTTGTGCTAATCAAGCTACTGTAAGTGAGCATAGTTTTGATGCAGAGTACCCAGCGAGCGATCCTGAAAGTACTCCTCAAGAAACCTTGTTAACAGAGTTTGTTGTTAAGGAAACTTCTGGTTTTGGGGTGACTAACTACCCTATTTCGATGGTTTTTCCTTTGCCTTATGGGCAATATTTTTATGGTAGTGATTTTCATATAAAAAATGCACAAGGAGAGGTTATTCCTGCGCAATTTAATGTGCTAAATCGTTGGTGGTCAAAAGATAAATCCTTAAGACATGTGCAAGCCCACTTTAATGTAAATGTAGCTGCCTATCAGCTTGCTCAATCAGGTTCAGGTAGTCAAAAGCTCTTTTTATATGCTGGCGCTGAGAATGTTACACCCACCAATGCGGTATGTATAACCGAAGATGACAGAGCCGTTAACATAGATAATGGCTTAGTGGCTATCACCCTTGAGAAAGCGCCTTTTACTATATCAACACCTGCCGGTAAGTTGAGTTCTAATTTTTTCAACGAACAAGGTGAACTTGATAGTTCATTTAATCATGAAAATATTCAGATAGAACTTGAGGAAGTTGGTTTTCAACGTACCGTGGTGAAAGTATCATCATTAACTCGTTATAATAGTCCAACATCAATAAAACATGGCTGGGCACTAAGGCTATATGTCTATGCTAACTCGCCTTTAGTTAAGGTTGATTTTCAATTACAAAACTCTGCTATTAACACTATTTATTCCGCACCGCTATATTTCAAAAGCCATGAATTAGTACTTGATAACGCAGGTTCGGTAAGTGATGCTGAAAAAATTGCCCAACAAATAAGTAAGCAAGAAATTGAGTCAGGCGCTGCTGGCTTTATTGCCGGTGAAAATGCCAATGTGTTTTTCAGAAATTTTTGGCAGACATTTCCTAATGGCCTGAAAACTACGGCGCAAGGAAAGCTTCATATTGAACTTTGGCCAAGCTGGTCAAAACAATTTTTACATAGTGACTATATTGCAGGCAACTATTATTGGCTTGATGATATGAAGCACAGTTATAAAGAAATCATGTTTGATTTTTCAAAGGGCAATGAAATAGCGTCATTAGAATCAATAGCAAAAAACTTTCAACATCCTCCTGTAGCTGTACTACCTCAGCACTATTATCAACATGCTAAAGCGACCTTAAATTTGGGAGGGTATTTTCCTTTAAGCGATATACCCACTGAATTGAGCCGACTTCCGCAATATCAAAATGCTGACTTTACTGAAATATTTTTTGGTGCAGCAAAATTTGGGCAAGATAATTTTGCAATAGACCTTTATCGAAAAATACGAACAGGCAACGGTGGAGGCTGGGCATACTCTAACCGACAGTTTTTTGCTTCAGGCAATCCGAAGGATTATTACTTCGCCCAAGACATGGCAAAAGCTGAAATAAACATAAGACCGCAATGGCTTGCAGGTTATACACATCAAGAACATTTTGAACAACTCAAACCTTCAACTAACCCTTATGGTGGTGATACTTGGAGAAAGTTTGTTAATAATCAATCCTCTACGTTGATGCGAGATTATATTGAGGGTAGCCAACAAGTTGCTAACCCAAGAGACGATCAACATGCTTGGTTTTATCATATCGAGCAAGCTTATTTAATGTCAGGTAACAAATGGTTGAAAGATTGGTTTGAGTTTATGGCTCAATTTAAGCAAGTGTATTTGCAAGAACTTGATCCTTGGCCAGATCGCTCAAATAGAGGAGAAGGACAAGCGGTAAATATTGCCCTTGCGGCATACCGAGTGACAGGTGATTCTAGCTTAGGTAATTTATTGAATGGTTATACAGCAAATATACATAGTAAGTACTTACTTGCTCCACATAATATATCTATTGGTAGACTAGATAGAGAAAACCCTAAAGCAGCTGTTTTCCAACAAGGCTATTTAGTGAAGTCGTTTATTGATATTTATAATGAATTTCCAAATCAGGAAGTAACGTTAACGCTTATTAAGAATTACGTAGATTGGAATTTTGCCTATTCAAATTTTAATTATTACCGTAGCGTTATTGATTATGAGGTAACGCAATCTGCATCAGGCTCTAGCATGACGTTTGTTGATGCCGCTATATGGTATTCATTACATAGTAAAGAAAATAAGTATGCTGAACATGCGATAAATTTTGTCCAACAAGGGGTTGGTGGTGTGAGGGCTTATGGTAATTGGGGGCCATGGTTAGGACAATATGAGGGGCAGCTATACAATTATTATTTACAAAACACCCCATAATTGTCCTATTTACGCTAAGTTATTTTATAAAAATAACTTAGCTATTGTATGTCTTGGCCTCAGCAATTTTATATTTAGATTGTTCTTGGCCAATATTTTTAATTCTTTGAAATGCAGGCCTTAATTTCATACGTTGTAAATACGCTAAGGTTTGTGGTTGGTAATCCTTTGTTAATCCAAGCAATTCACCTAAATATAAAGCGTAAGTAATGGCAATGTCGGCAATAGTAAAGCGGTTTGCACAAAGAAAAAGGTTGGTTTCTAAGTGATGATTAATACGTTTTAACCGTGCATGAAACCACAACCTATAATCTTCAGCAACCTGTGGTTGAAGGCGCTCAGGGGATTCAAATTGGTCATAACGCAGCACAATAGATAATGGAAAAGTTAATGTTGCGTCACTATGAAATAGCCAATTAAGAAAATCGCCGTATTCGGGGTGTTCTTTTGGTACAAGTAGTGATTGTTTGTCATATTTTTCAGCAAGAAAAAGTAGCATTGCAGATGACTCTGTTAACTGTGATGTTCCATCAACTAGATAAGGTACAGTCCCCAATACATTAATATCTTTGTACTCTTTTTGATGAAATCTAGGCGGAAATGGTAAGTTCACTAATTCATAGTGTAATGCCATCTCCTCTAGAGCCCATAGTGGTCTTAATGAACGAGTATTATGGGCATGCCATAGTTTGATTGTCATTTCACGCCTTGAATCATTTAGTTAAGTAGGTAAGTAAATTTAGCAATAGCTATTAGACTTCATCAAGTTGAACGTAATTATCGCCGTTGGCGAAAGCAATTAAGCGGCTAAGTTGAGCATAACTATAACCCGTATCTGCGTGTAATTGATTAAAGTAGTTTTGGATAGCTTCAAGACTTCGCTTACTGTGTAAGCCACCATCAATAATTTTTTGCGCGCGCAAATAGGCTTCAACATCTGAACTTAAAATAAAAGTATCTTTGCCTAATAATCGCAAGGCGTATGGTCCAGTATTACCACCCAATCGTTGTCCGTGTTTTTTAAGCCATAACCATAAACCAATAATATTGGTGCTTGGCCAGTCTGCGATAAACTGGGCAAAACTTTGCTTTTCTTCTATTTGCACATCAAAAATCATTTGCGCATTATCTTTAATGGTTTTTACTTTATTGAAGTTACGTATGATTTTAGGATCACTGGCTTTTCTTTCGAGCATTTCCTCTGGCATCATCAGTACTTTTTCAATATCAAAATTAAAAAAAGTGCTTTCAAAGTCAGGCCATTTATTCTCAACAACACGCCAGACAAAGCCTGATTTAAAGATTTGCTTAGTAAATGCTGCTAAAATTCTATCATCAGAAAGTTGGCTTAAGTGCTCCTGAGCAATATTTTCACCCATAAGTAAGGTTAAGGCTTGTTCCCCGCCCTTACGTTTGGCTGCTCGAGCATATAAATCGCTAAAATTTTCAGGTTTAATCGAATTCATAAGTGTAGCTAATTCCTAGTTTGTTATTGGTGCCATAATCATCATCTGAAACAAAGCCGAAAACATTAAAGGATTGCTGCTCATTAATTTTATAGCTAGCACCTGCTCCACCCCAGACATTGCGATAATCACCAGATCCAGCCCCACCTCCACCAAAAGTCATAAAGGTCCAGTTATCATCAATGGGTCTTAAAGCCATAACACCTAAATAGCCACCATTGCTAGTGTTTTGTACCATTACCACATCATTTAAGCTTATAATTTCATCATCATTAATGGCTATTTCACCGTTAGTGTGGCTAAAGCCAGCCATGGGGAATATCATCCATTTACCTGTATCTATACCTAAGGCAGAAAGAGGCAGGAAGGTGCCAACTGAGTAAGTTTTTTTGTGGCCGCCATCATCATATTCAGAGCGGCTAAATGAGAAGTTCACAATACCGAAATTAAATAGCCAAGAGCCACCTAATCGCCATTCATCCCCTGTAATATTCGATCTGGCATTGAGCTTTCGCACTTGATCGAGTGCCAGAGAGCCTGAGACTGTTAGGTTATCGGTATAACCTGCACCGATGCGAGTAATGACTTTAGTAGGATCTTCATGATGCTTTTCCTGCGCAAAAAGAGAAAAACTGCTTAGTAACCCCAATGCTAGCAGGAAAACTTTATTCATGAAGATACTCAACTTAAGTTAGATTATTAGGCATTGATACCACTATGCGTTAATAATGCATCAATTTTTGGGGCTCTACCACGAAATGCTTTAAACAGTTCACTGGGTTCTTCTGAGCCACCCTTTTCTAAGATGTTATGTAAGAAAGACTGGCCGGTAGCTTCATCGAATATACCTTGTTGTTCAAATAAGCTAAATGCATCAGCTGATAGCACTTCTGCCCATTTATAACTGTAATAACCAGCGGCATAGCCACCACCAAAAATATGACCAAAGCCATGTTGGAATCGATTAAAGCTAGGTGTTTTGATTACGGCATATTTATCTCGAACCTTGTCTAATGTCTGTTGAATATGCAGACTGTTATCAGCAGTAGGGTTGTAACTGGCGTGCATGATGAAATCGAAAATACTAAATTCAAGCTGACGTAACATTTGCATTGCTGATTGAAAGTTTTTGGCCGCTAGCATTTTATCAAGTAGCGCTTGTGGTAGCGGCTCGCCTGTTTCAAAGTGACCAGAAATAAAGGCTAGGGCTTCGGGTTGCCAACACCAGTTTTCTAAAAATTGACTTGGTAACTCAACCGCATCCCATGGCACGCCATTAATTCCGGCGACGCTACTGGCGTTAATTTGCGTTAACATGTGGTGAATACCATGACCAAACTCATGGAATAAAGTGACTACTTCATCGTGAGTAAATAAGGCTGGTTTATCGCCAACAGGGCCATTAAAGTTACAGGTTAAATAGGCTACTGGAAATTGAATATTACCATCAGCTAATTCACGTCTTCCTACGCAATCATCCATCCATGCGCCACCACGCTTTTTCTCTCGAGCGTATAAATCTAAGTAAAAGCTGCCGCGCAAGTTATTGTTGGCGTCGAAGACGTCATAAAAGTTCACGTCTTTATGCCAAACATCAACGCCTTTTCGCTCACTTACCGTTAAACCAAACAAGCGATGAACCACTTCAAACAGGCCTTTTACTACGGTGTCTTTAGGGAAATAAGGACGTAATTGTTCATCGGAAATGGCGTACCGACTTTGCTTTAATTTTTCGCCATAGTAAGCAAGATCCCACGCTTGAAGATTTGATTGGCCAAACTCTTCCTGTGCAAATTGGGTTAACTCATTAAAGTCTTGTTCGCCTTGATGTTGAGATTTAACGGCGAGATCCTCAAGGAAACTCATCACTTCTTGGGTGGAGTTTGCCATTTTCGTGGCTAATGAGTGCTCAGCATAATTATTAAAATCAAGTAATAGCGCTAACTCATGTTTTAAACCAAGCAGCTCGTTCATTATGTCACTATTATCAAACTCACCGGCATTAGGCCCTTGATCTGAAGCGCGAGTAACAAAGGCAGTATAAAGTTGTTCACGTAATGCAGCATTATCGCAGTACATCATAACAGGCAAATAACTCGGGTAATCTAAGGTAAAGCTATATCCTGATAACTCTTTACTGGTTGCTAGCGCCTTGGCTGCAGCTAAGGCACTATCGGGCAACCCTGCCAATTCTTTTTCGTCTTCAATATTAACGGTAAACGCTTGCGTTGCATCTAACACATTGTTACTAAAACTTGAGCTGAGTTCAGATAAACGACTAACAATTTCACCATAGCGTTTTTTGTCGTCATCATTTAACGCAATGCCAGACAGTTTAAAGTCTCGTAGCGCATTAGTGATAACTTTTTGTTGAGCAGTTGATAACTGAGCAAATTCATCACTGCCTTGAATATCTTGGTAGGCCTTGTACAGTGCTTCGTGTTGTCCTACAAAGGTGCCGTATTCTGATAATAACGGTAAGCATGATTCATAGGCTTCACGCAATTCATCATTGCTTATAACAGAATTCATGTGCGATACAGGTGACCATAGTTTTTCTAACACATCATCGGCATCATCCAGTGGCATCACTAAGTTTGCCCAAGTATATTTCTCATTGTTAGCGAGCGATGCTGCGATTGTTGCTTTGCATTGCTTAATAGCTTCTTCAACGGCCGGTTTTACGTGCTCTGGTTTGATTTGAGAAAAAGCGGGTAAATGTGATTTTTTAATATTTTCAGGTAATAAAGGGTTAGTCATGATGCAGGCTTATTGGTGATTAAGTAATTATTATGTATGCCCTTAGTAAGAAAAAATCAAGGGTCGAGATGAAATATATCGCTTGAATTTACTGTCTATTGCACATATATCTTGTAGTACTAAGCTAATACATATAACTGTAGTTAGCGATCAATATTTTTGGAGAACTCATGACACAACATTTCGATTATTTAGCCATTGGTGCAGGTAGTGGTGGCATAGCCTCTGCAAATAGAGCAGCGAGATTAGGCAAAAAAGCGGCGGTAATAGAGGCCAAATATATTGGTGGTACTTGTGTCAATGTTGGCTGTGTGCCTAAAAAGGCGATGTGGTACGCTGGGCAAATTAGTGATGCATTAAAGTACGCGCATGATTATGGCTTTAATGTTGAGAATAAAGCGTATGACTGGGCTCGTTTAGTTAGTAATAGAGAAGCTTATATTGAGAGAATTCATGCGGCTTATCAACGTGGTTTTGATGCCAATGATGTAACGGTTATTCAAGGGTTTGCCAAGTTTGTAAATAAGAATACCGTTGAGGTTAACGGCACCCTATACACTGCTGATCATATTACTGTAGCGACAGGCGGTCGACCGTCTATTCCATCTATAGCAGGCGCGGAATACGGTATAGATTCAGATGGCTTCTTTGCTTTAACAGAACAGCCTAAATCTGTTGCTGTGGTTGGTGCTGGTTATATTGCAGTTGAATTAGCCGGAGTATTTCACGCGTTAGGTACAGAAGCTCATTTATTAGTGCGCAAAGAAAAACCATTACGTGGCTTTGATGATATGCTCAGTGACACCTTAGTTGAGCAAATGGCTAAGCATGGTCCAACTCTGCATAATCACAGTACACCTGAACGTATTGAAAAACTGGCTGATGGTCAGCTGATGGTGCACTTAACTAACGGTAATACAGTAGGCCCCGTAGAAAAACTGGTTTGGGCCATTGGCAGAGAGCCAGCAACAGATAATATCAATATTGAATCAACAGGTATTGAACTAGATGAGCGTGGTTTTATTCCTACCGATAAATATCAAAATACCAAAATTGAAGGTATTTATGCGGTGGGTGACAACACAGGGCGTGCTCAGCTTACACCTGTTGCTGTGGCCGCCGGTCGACGATTATGTGAGCGTTTATTTAACAATAAGCCTTATGAGCATTTAGATTATAACGATATTGCGACTGTAGTATTTAGTCACCCTGTTATTGGTACAGTCGGTTTAACCGAACAAGAAGCGATTAATCAGTATGGTGAAGAGCAAGTAAAAGTCTATACCTCGCAATTTACCGCGTTATATCAAGCAATGACCGAAGAGCATAGAGACCCAACACGTATGAAATTAGTTTGTGTTGGTAAAGAGGAGCGCATAGTAGGTATTCACAGTATTGGCTTTGGTAGTGATGAGCTATTACAAGGTTTTGCTGTAGCGATGAAAATGGGCGCGACAAAAGCAGACTTTGACAACACTATTGCCATTCACCCAACCTCTGCGGAAGAATTCGTAACGATGTAAACGGTGAAAAAGAGTTTAAAAAAGGGGCAATCAGCCCCTTTTTTTATCGAACAAAAGCAATGATTTATTTCACCGTGATGGTGATTTTCTCAGAAACTACAGCAGGGCTATGAGGAATATGACGATGATCACCCAAAATTAATTGTAAGGTATGCTTGCCTTTAGGCAGGGTGAGCGTGGTTTCTGTTTGTCCACCGCCAAAATGTTTTACATCGCTACCTAGTGGTCTATCAAGTGGCGGTAATTTATCCATATCAACTAATAAGTGATGATGGCCCGTGTGCTTTTTCTCGATGCCAGCTGGTGATACCCCCATATCTTTTAAACCAAACTTTATTGTGAAAGTTTCGCTAACCGTTGCACCATCGGCTGGAGAAATAATATAAGCATTGGCTGTCTTAGGTGCGACAGATTGTTTAATATGATTTCCTTCACCATGATCGTGAGCAAATGCCATTGGGCTCAAAGCAAGACTTGCCAAGGTGACAAGTGATAAGGTTGATAACTTATTCATTTTTTATTCCTTGTTGTTTTTATTAGTTCAGTTTTTATACAAACGTATCTTGTGTAACGTGCAAAGGTAGTTGACTCAAATTAAACTGTCAATTTTTTGCTAGGTGAGTCATTTAAAAGCTCAACATTTTTAAGTAAAAAGTTAAGCAGAAAATTTTAAAATTAATTAACACTTCTTGCCAACGCTTATGAAACCTAGCTTATGTTTTTTTGTTATTTATAGCTGTAATTAATCTTTAAAAAAAGTTTAATATTGCGCTGGTAATCGTGTCAGATTCTGATAATCTTTTACCTCGTTATTTACTTGTTGCTTGTTTTTTGCACATGACGTATTTAACAGCGATAATAATTTATCCACATATAACAAAAATAATAAAGAAAGGTACTAAAAGGCATTAGTACACGCATTTTTCTAATTAAATCAAACGCATGATTAAGCCAAAGCAAAAAGAATTCAATTCTATTTTGGCGATAACTCCTGTTCGTTCACAAAGTTATCCACAGTTTTTTTGACATTAATCACATCTGAATTGACTAAGAATGTGGTGGCAACCTTCGCTTTATGGCATCCTTAGCCAACTTTAGCCACTTTTGAAAATTCTTTTTACGCTTATGTCCAATGCTACTGACACTACTTTGCAAAATTCACCTCTTTCACCGTTAATTTTGGTTGATGGTTCTTCCTATTTATTTAGGGCTTATCATGTGCCTTATTTACAAGCGCTTTCTACGGCATCAGGACAGCCAACAGGGGCAATAACAGGTGTTTTGAATATGATTCGAAGCCTGAAAAAAGATTACCCTAACGGCAATGTAGTGGTAATTTTTGATGCTAAAGGTAAAACCTTTCGTAATGACATGTACCCAGAGTATAAAGCTAATCGCCCTCCAATGCCTGATGACTTACGCACACAAATTGCGCCGTTACATGAGATTATTGCCGCAATGGGTCTACCATTATTAGTGATACCCGGTGTTGAAGCGGATGATGTGATTGGCACCTTAGCAAAGCAAGCTACAGAGCAGGGCATTGAAACGGTTATTTCGACTGGTGATAAAGATATGGCGCAATTAGTCACCGAGCATGTGCGATTGATTAATACCATGACCAATGTTGAGATGGATGTTGCAGGGGTTAGTGAAAAATTTGGCGTTCGCCCTGATCAAATTATTGACTACCTAGCCTTAATGGGTGACAAGGTTGATAACATACCAGGTGTTGTAAAGTGTGGTCCTAAAACTGCCGTTAAATGGTTAACTGAGCATGGTACCCTTGAAAAGGTCATTGAAAATGCTGACAAAGTTAAAGGAAAAATTGGCGAAAACTTAAGAGATGCGCTTGAGCAATTACCATTATCTTATCAACTCGCCACGATTAAATGTGATGTTGAGTTAGATCAAACGGTAGCGCAATTACAACCGAGTTCGCCTGATAAAGAAGCCTTGGTCAAGCTTTACCAAACCTTTGAACTAAAACGCTTACTTGCTGAAATAACCGGTGGAGAGCCTACTGAAGAGCAAGACCGTAAAACTGATACTAAGGTGACTCAACCTGCAAAATCAGGCGATATTGTGGTGACACCTGTTGAGGTTAGCGAGACAGAATATGACATTATTTACAGTAAGGAGTCACTGCAAAAATGGTTGTCGCTGTTAGAGAAGAGTGAGCGGTTTGCATTTGATACTGAAACCACAAGCGTTGACTATATGAAAGCTGAACTTGTAGGTTTATCATTTGCTTGTGAAGCTGGTAAGGCTGCATATGTACCTTTGGCACATGATTATGCCGATGCACCTGAACAATTAGAACTTTCTTGGGTATTAGCACAATTAAAGCCACTACTAGAAAGTAAAACCGTTCACAAAATTGGCCAAAATCTTAAATATGATGCCAATGTGCTGAGTCATTACGATATTAATATGCAGGGTATTGAATTTGATACCATGATTGAATCGTATTGTTTTAACAGTGTCGCTACACGCCACAATATGGATGCCTTAGCGACCACTTACCTAGATTATAAAACGGTACATTTTGAAGATATTGCTGGTAAAGGGGCGAAGCAATTAACCTTTAATCAAATTGATGTTGAAAAAGCGGGTCATTATGCTGCTGAAGATGCTGATATTACCCTTAGGTTACACTTAACACTGTTTCCAGCTCTTGAGCAATTACCAGAGCAATTAAGCGTTTTTAACGACATTGAAATGCCATTATTGCCAGTACTTGCCCGTATGGAACAAGGTGGTGTATTAATTGACAGCGATTTACTTGATGAGCAAAGTCAGCAGTTAGGTCAGCGCTTAAGTGAACTGGAGGTTGAAGCACATAATTTAGCCGGGCAGAGTTTCAATTTAGGCTCTCCAAAGCAGTTGCAGAAAATTTTATTTGAAGACTTAAAAATCCCGGTCATCAAAAAAACACCTAAAGGAGCGCCTTCAACGGCTGAAGAAGTTTTACAAGAGCTTGCCCTTGATTATCCTTTACCGAAAGTGATTTTAGAAAACCGCGGGTTAAGCAAGCTAAAATCAACGTACACCGACAAGTTGCCATTAATGGTGAGTAACAAAAGTGGCCGCTTACACACATCTTACCATCAAGCAGTTACGGCAACGGGACGTTTGTCGTCAACAGAGCCTAATTTACAAAATATTCCAATTCGTAGTGAGCAAGGTCGAAAAATTCGTCAGGCATTTATCGCGCCTAAAGATCATAAAATTGTCGCGATTGATTACTCACAAATTGAATTACGAATTATGGCGCATTTATCTAATGATAAAGGTTTAGTAACGGCCTTTAGTGAAGGCAAAGATATTCACCGAGCCACAGCGGCAGAAATATTTGCTGTAGAACTAGATGAAGTGACTAGTGATCAGCGCCGCAGTGCGAAAGCCATTAACTTTGGTTTAATTTACGGTATGTCTGCTTTCGGGCTTGCGAAACAACTAAATATTGGCCGCAATCAAGCTCAAGATTATATGGATAAATACTTCCAGCGTTATCCTGGCGTATTAACTTATATGGAAGAGACTAGAGAACAAGCCGTAGCACAAGGCTATGTTGAAACACTATTTGGTCGTCGACTGTATTTACCTGACATTAATGCTAAAAATGGTATGAGGAAAAAAGCGGCAGAACGTGCCGCGATTAATGCGCCCATGCAAGGTACTGCAGCTGATATCATCAAAAAAGCCATGCTGGCAGTTGATGAATGGTTACTAGCTCAAAATGATGACCGAGTAAAAATGACCATGCAAGTACACGATGAATTAGTGTTTGAAATTCATCAAGATATTGTTGAAGAAACCACTAAAAAGTTGGTTGAGTTGATGAATGATGCGGTAGAGTTATCTGTACCTTTGATTGCTGAAGCTGGTATTGGTGACAATTGGGATGAAGCACATTAATTACTCAACAATGAAATAATTCTGACCTTTTAGCGTTCATATAATATGCGCGGTGGTTTTTCCCGATTACTCCGCGTGTTTCATGTTTGGCTGCTGCACTATTTTCAAGTAAGAAATTAGTGGGCAGCCTTTTTTATGCATGAAGGCTTATAAATTTGCTTAGAAATCTAACTGACAACCACTGCCTAAATTTACGATTCTATCGGTTTCACCACTTTGTTGAAATTCAAGCAATGCTAGATTGATATCGTCGAGTAATGTGTATAACTCGGGATACTGTTGGCTAACTGCAAAATATAAATGATTGTATTTTAACACTGGTTGTACGGCTTCTACGCCATTTAATAATGCTTGCTTATTTCTATTAGAGAGATTGGAAAAGCTCACACTAAAATTAAATACTTCAGGGTCACCGACAATCAGATCAACACGTTTTGCAACAAGGAGCTTCATTAATTGCAATTCATCTACCGCATCAATAGTCATAAATTGCTCACTATCCATCATGGCATCAAACTCTGGTGTATTTTGATAACCACGAACTACACCGATCATCTTTCCCTTTAAATTACTTAAGTCTTTTTTAAGTTCAAATTCGTCACCTTTTCTTTTCATTAACGCTAATTCTCCGCCTGAAAATCTATTTGATAAGGCCAAGAGTTCCCGACGCTTTTTACCTTCAATGACGTCTGAAGGGGCAGTACTTTCAATAAAGTACTCAGGAAAAAGTATATCCATATCCCCTTGTTCTACTAATTTCACGGAACGTGCCCATGGGTAGAAATGAATATTAACTTGATAGCCTTTACTTACTAATACAGCGACAGTAAATTGAAATACCCAACCATTGTTACAGACTTCTTCGCTAATATAAGGAGGCCAATTTAATGTGGCGAGATTCAGTATTTTGTTAGACTCTTTATTAAATTGATAGCCGTTTTCAGTTTTTACACCTTGAACGGAATGTTCAATATTATTTTTGAAGTAACTCACCGTTAAGTTACTTGCCACCAAAGACATAGGAGCAATAGATAGGCTACTTAGTAGAACGAATAAGAAAAGAATTTTCATTGGTGTTATCCAATCACAGCAGATAAAAACTCAAATAAATGGCTTTAACTGCCCTAAAGGTCTTTATTTAGTAACTATAGTCGCCATTGGCTCATATGCAAAGGTAAGTGCTTTAGGTGAGATAAGGTTGTCTTTATGCGTTTGAAAAACGTTCTTTATTACCGAGCCAACGCTGAATAAGTGCTTGGCTTTGCATCGGATGTTGTCTTGCCATTAGATAGGCTTTTTGCTGAATGTCACTAATCAAGTAGGCATCACGAACTAAGTCAGCAATCTTTAATTCAGCAAGGCCTGTTTGCCTAGTACCGAGCAATTCGCCAGGGCCTCTAATTTCTAAATCTTTTTCAGCGATGACAAAGCCGTCATTACTTTCTCGAAGCACGGCTAATCGCTTGGTGGCGGTTTTAGATAAAGGAGGCTTGTACATTAGTACACAATGAGAAGCAATGGAACCACGACCCACTCGCCCTCTCAGTTGATGCAGTTGCGCTAAGCCTAAGCGCTCTGGATTTTCGATAACCATCAGGCTGGCATTGGGTACGTCGACACCAACTTCAATGACAGTTGTAGCGACTAATAAGTGCAATTCACCCGCTTTAAAATTATCCATTACCGCTTGTTTCTCAATGGCTTTCATTCTGCCATGAACTAAGCCTACTTTAAGCTCGGTTAGTTGTGCTTGCAAATATTGAGCAGTATCCTCAGCGGCTTGGCATTGCAGTACTTCAGATTCTTCAATAAGGGTACAAACCCAATACGCTTGTCGGTTATCTTGGCTGCATGCTTGTCGAATGCGTTCAACAATATCGTCCCGTCTACTATCAGGTAAAGCAATGGTATTAATTGGTGTTCTACCTGGTGGTAATTCATCAATAACGGAAGTGTCTAAGTCGGCATAGGCTGTCATGGCAAGCGTACGTGGAATAGGGGTTGCTGTCATGATCAGTTGATGAGGAAATTTATTATTAAATGCACCTTTATCACGCAAAGATAAGCGCTGTTGAACGCCAAATTTATGCTGTTCATCAATAATAACCAGTACCATATTTTTGAAAATTACATCGGCTTGAAATAAAGCATGGGTGCCTATGACCATTTGCATGTCACCGTTGGCTATTTGTTCAAGGGCAAGTTTTCTCGCCTTTGCTTTAGTTTTTCCAGCTAACCAACCAACAGAGATATTAAGTGCTTGTAACCAATTTTGAAAATTAATGGCGTGCTGCTCTGCTAGAATTTCAGTCGGTGCCATTAAGGCAACTTGATAACCTTGACCAATAGCCGTTAGCGCTGATAACGCAGCCACTAAGGTTTTACCTGAGCCTACATCACCTTGTACTAAGCGCATCATAGGTAATGATTTAGCTAAATCATTTTGCACCTCATTAACTACGCGTGTTTGAGCGTTGGTTGGTGAGAATGGCAAGGAATCAAGAAATTGCTGTGATAATTCTTCATTCACCTTTAATGAAATAGCTTCATGAATATCACTGTTTTGCCTTAACTTTTGCATGCTTAGGTTATGAGCAAGTAATTCCTCTTTAATTAATCGTAACTGCGCTGGGTGTTTACCTTGTTCTAGCTGCTCAACGGAGATATCAGGTGGTGGTCGATGAATAATGGTGAGTGCTTGGCTTAGTGAGTATTGTTCATCAAATAATGCATCGGGCAGCAGTTCATCAATAATCCCCCGTTGCAATCGTTGTAGTGCTTGCTCACTTATACTTCGCAAAGATATTTGTCTTAAGCCATCGGTACTTGGGTAAACAGGGGTTAAGGTTTCTTCAACGGGTGTTAACGGTGAATCTTGATCCAGTGCTTTGTATTCAGGGTGAACAATTTGATAGCCTCGAGGGCCACGTTTTATTTCACCATAACAGCGGATTGCACGACCAATACTGAGATTGTTTTTTTGGCTGGCTGAAAAACTAAAAAAACACAGTTGAATATTGCCTGTACCATCATTAAGTGTCACCACTAACATACGTCGCTTGCCGTGTGTTATTTGGCTATTGGTTATCTCACCGATGATATTGGTTGACGTGCCGGGTAACAGGTCTCTTATGCTAGTTACCCGTGTTTTATCTTCGTAGCGTAACGGCAAATGAAATAGCATGTCTTGCACAGACACTAGGCCTATTTTCTCAAGTTTACTTGCTAAGCTTGGGCCTACACCTTTAAGACTGGTTAGGCTTACTTGAGAGAGTTTAGTGAGTGCTTCCATGACTATGGGGGTTACCTATGTGGTTTAGTCATCAATATGCTGCCAAGCATCTTTATTCATCTGCATTTTTTGCCACCAAGCTTCATCAGCAACTATTTGCCCTTGCTCATCAATGGCAGGATAGGGCAAGCCTTTACGTTGACAGGCTTCAGCAAAAATGGGGTGTCCGCCCTCAAACAATACTCGTTGACGTCGTTCTTCACTTAACCTAGGTTTATCGTATAGACCCGCGAGTTGTCGTTGTCTTTGGGCTTCATATAATACTACAGAGCATGCAACAGAGACATTCAGCGATTGCACCATACCAACCATAGGTATGATGATATCTTGATCGGCAAGCGCTAGAGCTTCTTTAGAGGCTCCAAATTTTTCCTGGCCTAATATGATGGCAGTCGGCTTGGTGTAATCAATTTCTTTAAAGTCTACCGCAGTATCTGATAAGTTAGTGACTAATACTTGCATACCTTGTGCTTTCAGTGCCGCAATTGCATCAGCTGTTTGGTGATAATTGTGAACATCAATCCAGTTTTGGCTACCTGCGGCACTGCCACCTCTAACCTCTGTTTCTTCACTTTTCCACACCGCATGAACATCGCTAACACCAATAGCATCGCAAGTTCGAACCACAGCAGCTAAATTGTGATGCTTGTGGACGCCTTCCATACAAACCGTTAGATCTGGTTGGCGTTTGTCTAACATAGTATTGATACGATCAAGTCTTTCTGGTGTCATAGTGTTATTAATTCTTAAGTGAATGCTTGAGCTATTCGAATATAAAATAGCTCAAGTGAGAGGGTTAATTTTTCTAGGGGTGGCTAGCTTATGTAACGCTTGGTAATTCCAATACACCATCAATTTCAATAGCGACATCTTTTGGTAATCTTGAAACTTGTATCGCAGCACGTGCAGGGTAAGGCTGCTCGAAATAACGCGCCATGACTTCATTTACCGTGGCAAAATTACTTAAATCAGTCATGAAGATATTTACTTTAACCATATCGTTAATAGAACCGCCTGCGGCTTCACACACGGCAGATAAGTTTTTGAATACTTGTTCTGCTTGTTCGGCAAAATCGTCAGAAACGACTTCCATGGTTTCAGGTACTAAAGGAATTTGACCTGATAAATAGACCGTGTTTTTTACTTTAACTGCTTGGCTATAGGTACCAATGGCACTTGGGGCTTTATCTGTTGAAATTATGCTTTTCATAGTTAATCCTACTTCAAATTTTATAGTTTTTACTTGTTACGGATGACGCGCTGAACATCAACCATAACTTTAATTTTTCTAATAATATCAGCTAAATGAATACGGTCGCGACAGGTGATTTCCATATCAATAACATATAAGCCAGAATCCTTTTCACCCGAATTAAGGTTATGAACATTTGAGCCACTTTTGGCGACTACACTGGTTAATAGGGCTAATGCACCTTGATGATTGATAATTTCTACCCGTAATTTAGCAATAAACTCTCGGTCTATATCGGTATCCCATTTTACTGGGAATAAACTGCCTTGCTCATGACCTTTAATATTTCGACAACCATTTTGATGGACCATTAAGCCTTTCCCTGGGCTTAAATAAGCTAAGATGGAATCGCCAGGTATAGGACGACAACATTTACCATAGCTAACCAACATGCCTTCAGTGCCTTTAATTGGCATTTTGGCCTTACTGACATTATCATTTTCTTCAACATCTTCAGTGAATTCGTCAGTAAGCTGCCTTGCAATACCTATGCTAAGGGCATTACCTAGACCAATATTGGTGATGAGCTCATCAAAGCTTTCATTACCACTTTGCTGAACAACTTCATCAATTTTTGCTTGCTCAATGTCATCTATTTTCGTTTTACCTAAAGCATGACTAAGTAATCTAAGACCCAGAGCATGTGATTCGTCTTTCTCTCTAGAGCGTAAATAGGTTCGTATTTGTAGACGCGCTTTGGCGGTAACGACAAAGTTTAACCAAGTTGCGTTAGGTCTTGCCGCCGCAGAAGTGACGACTTCAATTGTTTGACCAGAATCTATAGGTTGGCTTAATGGATAAGGCTTTCTATCAACTTTTACCCCAACACAAGAATTACCTACATCGGTGTGTACTGCATAAGCAAAATCGACAGCTGTTGCTCCCATTGGGAGTTCAATGATGCGACCATCAGGTGTAAAAACATAAATCTCTTCAGGGAATAAATCAGATTTTACGTTTTCAATAAACTCAAATGAGCTACCAGCACTCTGTTGCAGCTCAAGTAAGCTTTGCATCCAGCGTCGAGCTTTCATTTGCGCAGTTGTGCCGGTGTCATCGCCTGCTTGTTTATAAAGCCAGTGTGCAGCGACACCCATGTCTGCCATTTGATCCATATCTTGCGTTCTGATTTGAATCTCTACAGGAATACCGTGCGGACCAATTAACGAGGTATGCAGTGATTGGTAGCCATTAGTTTTAGGGATGGCAATATAGTCTTTGAAGCGAGTTTCAATAGGCTTAAATAAGTTATGTACTGCCCCAAGCGTGCGATAACAGTTATCTATTTTTTCATCAACAATAACCCTGAAGGCGTAAATGTCCATGACTTCATTGAACATTAACTCCTTATTTAGCATTTTACGATAAATAGAATACAGGTGCTTTTCTCTGCCCGTTATTTGCGCTTTTATACCGCTTTCTTCAAGGCGTGCAGCTATTTCTTCCTGAATATTATTTACAATGGCCTTACGATTGCCACGAGCACTCTTCACGGCTGATGCTAATGCACGTGAGCGCATAGGATAAAGAGCCTGAAAGCCTAATAATTCCAATTCATTCTTAATATCATGAATACCAAGGCGATTGGCAATTGGTGCGTAAATATCTAAGGTTTCACGAGCAATACGTCGACGTTTATCAGGCCTTAGTGAGCCTAATGTACGCATGTTATGAGTTCTATCAGCGAGCTTTATTAAGATAACGCGGATATCTTGCACCATGGCAAGTACCATTTTACGGAAGTTTTCCGCTTGCATTTCTTCTTTGTTATCAAACTTAAGTTTATCTAGCTTACTAACCCCTTCCACTAGTTCTGCTACAGTATGACCAAACAATTCTGCTAGCTCATCTTTAGTCACTTCAGTGTCTTCAATGACATCATGCAATAAAGCCGCCATAAGCGTTTCGTGGTCAAGGTGCATTTTAGCTAAATTGATGGCAACAGCGACAGGGTGAGTAATGTATGGATCACCACTTGAACGCATTTGTCCTTCATGTGCATCTCTGGCCACAATATAGGCATGCTTGAGTAGATCAATTTGTACTTTTGATAGATAGGAAGAGCTGAGTTCTTTTAAAGGTTCAAATAGGTACACCTACCACTCCAAATCGATAAGTAATTTGAGTATATATACTAGAATACGCGGCATTTTTATTAAATGCAAAGCAATAAAAAACGCGTAACCAGTCTGCTTTGAGTAACAGAGTTAGGTACGCGCTTTTCGTTAAGTTAAATTGACCTTTTCTTATAAATAGATATGAAAAGGCTTAAACTTAACTTAATTCGTCTTGTTGACCACCAACAATTGCAGCTACTGCATCTAATTCAGCAGTATCTTGTTCAATTTGTTCTTGGCGCTCTGAGTTATCCATTACTTCAGTAGAAATTAAATCAGCTTCAATTTCACGTAAAGCAAGTACCGTTGGTTTGTCATTTTCAATATCAACCAAAGGTTCTTTTCCGCCCGTTGCAATTTGACGAGCACGACGTGATGCAACTAACACCAAGTCAAAACGATTACCGATTTTTTCTACGGCATCTTCAACAGTTACGCGAGCCATTTGGTCACTCCAACTAATAAAATAGTTGCGTAGTTTACTGTTCGCTTGCTAATTAAGCAAGTATCAGCCCATATAAATGACTAATAAACCTGAGTTCAAGCGAATAAGGTCGTAAATTCCACAACTTTACGGATAAAAAAGGTTTTCTCTATTCACAATATTTACTTGCGAATGTAATCACTTAGTTTCTTGAGTAATTTATTTAATTAATTCACTAAGTAGTTGTTCATGCTTTTCAATTTGTTGATTACATGTAAGTCTTTGATTATATACGATGGTCTTCAAGTCAGCCAATGCTTGGCTAAAATCATCGTTAATGATGATGTAATCAAATTCATTAAAATGAGAACATTCTGCTTGTGCTTCAGCCATGCGACTTGCAATAACTTCATCACTGTCTTGTCCTCGACCGCGTAAGCGATTTTCGAGTTCTTGCTTGGATGGAGGGCTAATGAAAATGGTTGTTACTTCTGGTTTCTTTATACGTACCTGCTGAGCACCTTGCCAATCAATATCTAGAAATACATCAATACCTTGGGCAAGCTGAGCATCTATCGCGGCTTCTGAGGTGCCGTAATAATTACCAAAGACTTCAGCGTATTCGTAAAAAGCACCTTGGCTGATTTGGCTTTTAAATTCATCTACTGAAACAAAGTGATAATGCTCACCATTTTGCTCGCCTGGACGAGGGTCGCGCGTTGTGTGTGAAACAGAAACTTGCATAGCACGTGTGTTGTCATCATGGCTTTTTTCAAGTAGCGCTTTGATTAGACTAGACTTTCCTGCACCACTTGGTGCAGATAGAATAAATAAGTTACCTGTAACAGACACGGTAATTCCTCAATAATTTTAATCTGGATATTGCTCGTGAGTCGGGATGAGTGACATCAAAAATTAAGCAATAAAAAAGCTGAGCGATATTTTACTCTATTCGAATAAAAAAAGCTCAGCTTGTTTGCTTTAGCTAAAGTTGCGTTAATTAAAGTACTTTAGCAATTGATTTAGCAAGGTAATCAACATTGCTATTAGCAATGCCCGCAATGCTCATACGGCTAGAGCCTACCATATAAATGCTAAACTCTTCTTGTAAGCGTTGTACTTGTTCTGGCGTAATACCCAAGAAAGAGAACATACCGCTTTGGCGTGTAATAAAGCTAAAGTCACGCTCAACACCATTTTCTACTAATTTATCAACGATAAGTTGACGATTACCGTTAATGCGATCGCGCATTTCTTGTAACTCAGCATACCATTGGTTGCGTAATTCATCAGAGCTTAAAATAGTTTCTACAATGGCGGCACCATGTGCAGGAGGCATTGAGTAAATAACACGAACAACAGATAATAAAACTGAATGGGCGATATCAGCACTGATGCTTGATTCACCTATGATAGTACAACCACCAATACGTTCGCGGTATAAACCAAAGTTTTTAGAACATGAACTACAAACGATCATTTCATTTACAGTATCAGCCATTAAGCGTAAACCGTAAGCATCTTCATCTAAACCTTCACCAAAACCTTGATATGCCATATCAATCAGTGGTGTAAATCCAACTGATTTAGCAACATCAGCCACTTGTTGCCACTGTTCTTTATTTAAATCCATACCACTTGGGTTATGACAACAAGCATGTAATAACACTACATCATCGCTAGCCACTGCTTTAAGGGCCGTTAACATGCCGTCAAAATCTAAGTTTTTATTTTCGTAGTCATAATATGGGTAGGTTTTAACGGTAATGCCAGCCGCTTCAAATAAGCCCGTATGGTTAGCCCATGTTGGATTACTAACCCAAATAGTAGCACCCGCTTTACAACTTTTGATAAATTCAGCAGCAACTCTTAGTGAACCTGTGCCACCTGGTGTTGAAACCGTACGCGCGCGGTTGTCAGCTAATACTTTATGATCGCCAAAAATGAGCTCAGCCATTTTCTCGTTAAATAGCTCAGACCCTGTTGGACCAATATAAACTTTACTGTCTTCGGTATTTAGGCGATGTAATTCAGCTTTTTTAACACAATCAAGTACGGTGGTTTCACCTGCTTCATTCTTGTACACGCCAACACCCAAATCGATTTTATTTGGATTGTCATCTTTTCTATATTTAGCCAATAACCCTAAAATTGGGTCGGCAGGCAAAGCCTTTAAACTACCAAACATGACAGAAGTTTACCTTTTGGTTCGATGGATGTTAGCTAGCAATTACGCCACTGTAAAAAGCAGCAAAACACCCGATTAATTAAGGCTCAAGCATAACGTAATTTCACCTGATACTTAAAGGTTTTTAACGTAATAATCTATATTTATTTCATCTATTTTTAGTATACAAAATTTTACGGGTTTACAGTGCTATTAGAGGGTATTGCTTAGGGCGGCAATTAAGCCAATTAAACCACCAAAAACCCCTCCCCAAACTACTAGCCAGCCTAAGTGTTTACGTATCATTTCTTGGATGATTTCTTTCACAAGTTGCGGGGTTAATTCATTTAAGCGCTTTTCGATAATGTCGCTTACTTTTTCTTGCATACCGGCAATAACATCGGGTTGCTCAAGTTCATCGCGTAATAGCTGCTTGAAATGATCGGTACTGGTAATATCTTGCACAGCTTCTTTCATCTTCTCAACAAAAGGCGCTCTCATCGGTTGAATTGCTTCACTGCCACCAACCATGGCTAGCATACCACCAAAAGAAGAGTTTTCGATGACCGTGACTAAGCTGTCAAAAGCGGGTGATAAATCGACTTTTTCAATGATGGGATGTAAATCTATCGCGCTAGCATTACCTGAACTATCTGAGAGAAATCTATCGATATTTTCTTGAGTAAAAAATTGCGTCATCATCAGTTGACGAATGCCCAATTTAAAATCTTCAAAACGTGCTGGAATAACACCTGAACCATAAAGTAAAGGTACCTTTTCAAACAACATATGAATAGCGACCCAGTTTGTTACAGCGCCTGATAAAGCAAATAAACCAACAGTAAATAAAATAGGTTGCCCTAAGGTATAGCCCAAAATAGTTGCAATTAAGGCCAAAGTATTGGTGATAACACTTTTATTCATGAACTTTCCATTCTAATTAAGGGATGTTGATTACCTGTCGCATACATTGTGTTTATGCTTAGCACTCATGTTTTATCGGCCATATTGAGCAAGTCACTAAATAGAATTTTGTGGTAATGCTCTTTCGATAGATCAACACTTTCCTGATGAACAATAACTATCGCTATAGTAACAAAAAGCATTAGTGCTGGTACAGCAAGGCTTTTTTTGCTTAACTGAGCGGCAATTTAATTATAAATAATGCGGGTTTAAGGTTTTACTATGAAAATTAGTATCTATTTTATGGGGCTAATAGCCAGTTTGCTATGTGTGACTTCATGTAGTGCAGATAATAATGATAAGGAATGGCGAGCACTTGATAATAAAAATACCGTTTTACTTACTTTGCCTCATGGTAAAGTCATCATTGAGCTTGCACCGCAATTCTCTCCTAAACATGTCGCACAATTTAAAGGTCTAGTTAAGCAAGGTTTTTATGATGGCATTACTTTCAACCGGGTCATTGATGGTTTTGTTGCTCAAGCAGGTCCAAAAGAAGATAGCGAGAAAGATAAGTCAGTACCATTGGTGGGCATGGAAAGTCATTGGTCAACGCCAGCAACTTGGTCATTTACTAAAGTGCAAGATAAAGACTTTTATGCTGCTCAAACAGGCTTTAAAGATAGTTTTGCCGTTGCCTTTGAGCCTGCAAGTAAAGCAGAAAGCACTGGCAAAGCTTGGTTAACGCATTGTCCAGGTGTGCTAGCAATGGCAAGGCAAAATGAAGCTGATTCTGCCTCAAGCCACTTTTATTTTGTCATTGGGCAAGCACCACGTTATTTAGATGGCATTATGACGATTTTTGGTCGAGTGGTTTACGGCATGCAGCATATTCAAGCAATCCAACGAACAGCAGCCATTGAAGGTGAGTACGCAGTAGATAGTCGTGAACATACACCAATAGTGAAAATGGAAATGATGGCAGATGTACCCAAAGAGCAGCAAATCATAATTGAAGTGGAAAACACTGATTCACCCGCATTTGCAGAGCGGATAGAAAAGCGCCGCCACCGCACTCATGAATTCTTCTACCAAAAACCACTACCTGTGCTTGATGTTTGTCAAATTCCATTACGAAGTCGGTTAGTTAAGTAAATAGTGTGATAACAATTGTAATACCTTTGTTAAATTCTTTTTAGCGATATTGAGTTGAGTTACAAATACGGAGATAATAGAGCAAGTAATGAACTGAGGTTGGAATAATTGCTTGTGAAGTCCCCATTGTCGCTAAAATGTTGTAAAAAAAGTGCGCTAGTAAAATCTGGCTTACTAGTGCTATCGGCCCTGGGTTCTACAACGGTTATAGCTGATATACAGCCTCAAAGCGCTAGTCTGAATTATTCACAAAAAGCATTATCAAATGCAGGCAACCCAGCCGCGGCGGCCTTAGTCATTAAACGAAAAGATCCTCATGTGATGACTGGTGGCTCAATAGAAATTGGTGCGGGCTTAGAGTATGGCGATTTAGATGAGCTATTTTCTAAGATAGATGATATCTCAAATGCCTTTAAACCACCTGAAGATGATGGTAGCAATCCGCCTCCGCCTCCTACACCCGAAAATCCGATCAGAGATTACACTTGGGATGATTTACTACTCGAGTATCCTGAATTAGCAGATCGATTAGATGCACTGGAAGATAAAGTTGTTAGCGCTGCTGGCCTATTAGCATTGATTGCTTCAGAGGGTTACGGAAAAGCTGAAGCAACCAGTAATGCTAGTTTTGTGTTAAATGAAGATTTATACGGTGGTTCGTTATTAATGAGCATGGCGCTTAAAGGCAATGCCAAGGTTGTTGGATTACTTGAAACGATTGAGTTTGATAGTGACCAAGCCCTTGAAGCTTTAAAGACAATACCTGAATTTGATGAAACAGATCCTATTCAAGAGTTAGATCTCTCAGGCGGGATTTCACTGTTCTATAACCCCGCTAACCAAAAAGTTAAGCTACACATAGATAACGATAGTCTATTGTTAGTTAAATCAACAAAAATTATGGAGTTTTCATTTGCTTACAGTAAGCAAGCGTATGAATCAGATGCTGGTGCACTTTACTGGGGAGTAAAGCCTACTTTTTATCGAGTCGGTTTAACAAATGTTAGTGCAAGACTAGGTGAAGTGACTGATGCTGAAGCCATTTTTGAAGATATTAAGAACGCAGATTATGTCTATAAAAATGGTTTTGACTTTGATTTTGGCGCTGTTTGGGCTGCACCCCATTATCAACTCGGTGCGACACTAACTAATGTTATTGAAAATACCTACCGTTTTCCTGAACTTGATCGGGAAAAATTTAACTCACCAAAGATATTACAACAATTAGATCATCATTCAGAGTTTACTATGCAACGGCAGGTGAAATTTGAAGCCGGTATTTTTACTGAGCAAAGACACTGGAGTTTGCATGCAGAATTAGATGCTAACCCGGTAGAAGATCCTATGCGCGATAGATACCAATGGTTGACAGTAACAGCAGGCTATGCAGCAGATAGTTGGTGGTTACCCAGCGCTCGCGTTGGTTTTAGTCGGAATTTGGCAGGGACAAAACTGGGTTATTTAAATGCCGGCGTAACCTTTATGAAGTTTGTTAATTTAGATGTTGCCACAACATTAGATACGGTTACTCTTGATGGTGAAAAATATAGGCGTGGTATCAATGTTCGCTTAGGTGTGCAATTTGACTATTAAGAAAAAATGACTCTATTAAGATCACTTTATTAGTTATTTCCTAGGTCATATTTTATGGCAATAATATCAAACACTCGTTCACCTTCAGGAGTTTGCACTACAACTTCATCGTCTAGTGATTTACCAAGTAAAGCTCTTGCCATGGGAGAGTCGATGCTTATTTCACCACGCTTTACATCCCACTCATCGGGACCAACGAGTCGATAAGTGACTTCTTTATCTTCTTCATTAACTAATGTAACCCATGCACCAAAAAATACACGTCCTTCTTGTTGCTTGTCAGGATAAACAATAGTGAGTTCTTCAGTACGTTTTACTAAAAAACGAACTCGGCGGTCAATTTCTCTTAATCGTTTTTTACCATAAATATACTCAGCATTTTCACTACGATCACCTAATGCTGCGGCTTCACTGACTGAGCGCGTAATTATGGGCCTTTCTTCTTTCCATAAATATTTCAGCTCTTGATCTAATCGATCCCAGCCAGCTCGGGTAATGTAATTTGTTTTTTTCATCTGTTAGCTATGTTTTACAGGCTATTTAGTGCAAATAATAACAAAATTAGAAACGATATGTTGAAAACTCGTTTTCTGGTATTATTTCGCTATTAAAATTAAACACCTTGGAATGTTCACTCCATGTTATCGATTGCTGAGCAAATTGCTCAAGAATTAAATGTAAAAACCACACAAGTTAATACGGCTATCAACTTATTAGATGACGGCTCTACAGTACCCTTTATTGCCCGTTATAGAAAAGAAGCAACACAAGGGTTAGATGATAGTCATTTACGTCATTTGGCACAGCGATTAATCTATTTAAGAGAGCTCGCCGATCGTCGACAAGTTATTTTAACTAGCATAAAACAGCAAAATAAATTAACCGACGCCTTACAGAAACAAATTGAGCAAGCTGATAATAAAACCCGACTTGAAGATTTGTATCTCCCGTATAAGCCTAAACGACGCACTAAAGGAAAAATTGCCAATGAGGCAGGTATTGCTCCGTTAGCCGAAGCGCTGTTAAATAATTGGCAATTAAACCCGATGATTGAAGCCAGTAAGTACCTTAATAAAGTTGCTGGCTTTGAAGATGAAAAATCAGTGCTTGAAGGGGCTAGTTATATTTTGGCTGAACAGTTTGCTGAAGATGCTAATTTACTACAGAAGTTAAGGCGACACCTGTTAAAGCAGGCGCATTTGACCAGTAAGGTCATCAAAGGGAAAGAACAATTAAGAGAGTCGGGCAAATTTAAAGATTACTTTCAGCATAGTGAACTATTAAAATCAGTACCTTCACATCGCATGTTGGCCATGTTAAGAGGTCGAAATGAAGGTGTTTTACAGTTATCACTCAATGTTGACCCTCAAAGTGAAAGCAAGAGTTATTCAAGTGCTGAGCAAATAATACTAGAGCACTTTAATTTAACATTAAGCAAGCAATCTGCTGCTGAGTTCTTAACTAAAGTGGTTCAGCTAACTTGGAAAGCAAAGCTGAGTGTAAGTTTATCTACAGAATTACTGACCCAATTACGAGAACAAGCAGAAACAGAAGCAATTAATGTTTTTGCAGGTAATTTACATGACGTATTAATGGCGGCGCCGGCGGGTGATAAATCAACTTTAGGCTTAGATCCAGGTTTACGTACAGGGTGCAAATTAGCCGTTGTCGATGAAACAGGTAAGTTACTCCATACCAGTACGATTTTTCCTCACGCTCCACAAAATCATTGGGATAAATCAGTTCGGACATTAGTTAATATCTGCAGACAATATAAAGTTGAGCTCATTGCTATAGGAAATGGTACCGGCTCTCGCGAAAGTGATAAATTAGTAGCAGAAGCGATTTCTCAATTAGATTCCAATAAACCGAACAAAGTTATAGTGAGTGAAGCTGGTGCTTCAGTATATTCTGCGTCAGAAAGTGCAGCGCAAGAATTTCCAGATTTAGATGTGTCTATTCGTGGTGCTGTTTCAATTGCAAGGCGTCTACAGGATCCCTTAGCAGAATTAGTAAAAATTGACCCTAAAGCGATTGGTGTTGGGCAATATCAGCACGATGTTAGTCAAAGCCAATTGAGTGCAACCCTTGATAATGTTGTTGAAGACTGTGTAAATGCTGTGGGGGTTGATTTAAATAGCGCCTCAGCTGCATTGCTAACAAGGGTTTCAGGCTTAAACAAAACCATGGCCAATAATATTGTTAATTATCGAGACGAATATGGGCGCTTTACCAATAGAAAGCAACTGAAAAAAGTGGCTCGCTTAGGGCCTAAAGCGTTTGAGCAAGCAGCGGGTTTTTTGCGCATTACCGCCGGTGATAACGTTCTTGATCAATCAGGAGTTCATCCTGAAACGTATCCTGTTGTTGAGAAAATTATTAGTCAATTGAATATGTCGTTAAATGAGGTTATTAACAATTCACAGCTGAGTAAAATTGATGTAAATACCTTGGCCACAGCAGAATTTGGTGTCGTTACCATTAAAGATATTATTGCCGAATTAGAAAAGCCAAATCGCGATCCAAGGCCTGAATTTAAAACAGCAACATTTGCAGAAGGGGTTAATACCGTTGCCGACTTGAAGTTAGGCATGATCTTAGAAGGTGTTGTATCTAATGTCGCTAATTTTGGTGCCTTTGTTGATGTTGGTGTTCATCAAGATGGTTTGGTACATATTTCATCAATTACCGATAAATTTGTTGAAGATCCGCGTAAGTTGGTAAAAGCAGGTGATATTGTAAAAGTGAAAGTGCTTGAAGTTGATGTAGAACGAAAGCGCATTAGTTTAACCATGCGTTTAGATGAAAAAGCTACAATGAAAACTTCATCGAATAAAAGCACGGCACCTAAACATAAAACAGTTAGCCAAAAACCAGAAAACAATAATTTAAAACAAAGAAAAAATAAGCCTAAAAAGGTTGAGAATGCAGCCATGGGCAATGCTTTTGCTGATGCCTTTGCTAAGTTAAAAAAGTAAAAGAAAAAAACTTATAAAATAGTGTTGACACCACAAATGATAATCATTATCATTTGTATCGTTGGTTGGGGCAAGTGAATGCTCTCTCACTATACTGACTAACAGCAAAGTAAGTAACTTAGTGGTTATGCTCCAGGACACATAACCACTAAGTCACCCTTTGTAGCTCTTAAGAGCAATCGATTTAAAATTTTTGATGGATGCCAGTAGGTTTATACTACTGGCTTTTTTTTGCCTAGGATTTTTAAAACTTAAATCGTCCAACGATATCAGACATTGAGTTACTGCTATCTTTTAACGATTGGCTGGCTTGAGCGAGCTGCTCTGTAGTAGCTAATGACTCATCTGTCATCCCTGCAAGGTCGTTAATACGTAAATTAACCTCATCCGCTGCTTGGCTCTGTTGTTCGGTCGCGCGAGCAATTTGAGTATTCATATCAGAAATAAGCTCCATTAAGCGATTTACTTCGGTTAATGAATCATCTGCTTTACTAGTTTGCTCGACTGTTTTTGCTGAGATATCTTGACTGACTTTTACCGCAGAAACTGCTTCTTGAGCACCTGATTGTAATTTTTGAATCATTTGCTGAATTTCATTGGTGCTTTGCTCTGTACGGTTAGCTAGGGTTCGTACTTCATCAGCAACCACGGCAAAGCCACGACCTTGTTCACCAGCTCGTGCAGCTTCAATGGCAGCATTTAATGCAAGTAAATTGGTTTGTTCTGCAATACCACGAATTACATCAAGTACTGAACCGATATTATCACTTTCTTGCGCTAAGCTAGAAACAACTTGGTTTACTCCATCGATATTATCTGAGAGAGATTCCATTTGGTTAATTGTATGAGAAATTATTTCTTTACTTGCAGAGGTATTGCTTTTAGCGTCATCGGTTGCTTGATCTGCTGAATTAGCGTTTTCACTGACTTCTCTAATTTGTGAGGTCATTTCCTCCATTGCTGTAGCAACTTGCGTGGTAATATCATTTTGCGTTTGTGTTAGGCCTTGCGCGCTTTGGCTAGCGGAAGCTACAGACTCTGATTGTGTTAACACTTGAGCTGAATTGTTCGCAACGTCAGATAAGGATTGCCGCATGGCATGAGTAAATTGATTAAAATAATTAGACAGCTTTGATATTTCGTCATGACCTGAATTATCAAGGGTTTTAGTTAGATCTCCCTCCCCATGTGCTATATCTCGCATTAATTCTGATGCGGCTCTTGTGGGTAACAAAATACTTTTACCGATGATATAACTGAGTGTGATGATGACAAGGGCAATAATTAAGCTCTTGATGATAAGCAGATTTCGTTGTTGAGAAAAAATGACATCAATATCATCAAGGTAGGTACCAGAACCGACTATCCAGTGCCAAGGTGTAAAACCCTTCACGAAACTTATTTTATCGACAGGTTCATCAAAACCAGGTTTAGCCCATTTATAAGGAACAAAACCTTCGCCTTTTGATTGAACAATGTTAACCATGTCCATAAAGAGTAAGTTGCCATCAGGATCTTTAACATCCGCAACATTCTTACCGATTAATGCTGGTTTAATAGGGTGCATTACCATTTTGGGGGTGAAGTCATTGACCCAGAAATAATTACTATCACTATAGCGTAAGCTATTAATTGCACTTAAAGCACGTTGCTGGGCTTCATCTATGGTCAACTCACCTTTTTGTTGCAAATCATAATGATGTGAAATAATAGAATGCGCAGTCTCAACTAGCTCTTTGGTTGTGCTCTTTTTTTGGTTAAATAATGATGAATAGTTTTGCGATAAACTGAAACTGTCTAAGGTAATTAACCCGATAATAATAAGAGCGACTAACATGGCCAGCCGTTGTTGAATGGTATATTTTCTTAAAAAGCTCATTGGGACCTCTCAAGCCAAAGACTATATTAAAATAGTGTAGCCTACATTCTGGTAAATACCTGCTTTATCATATCTTTTTGTAATTCTCTTATAAGTGAGTGACTGAGTTAAAATTACAATGTTCTTAGACAAAAAAAGGGGAAGCAAATGCTTCCCCAAAACAACCTCGACTAGAGGTTAACTAACGCAAGATGGTTGGTACTATTGTTAGTACTATAAAACGTATTTAGCTGAGAATTGAACGTAATCTGAATCAGCATTGGATTCTGCCATTTCAAAGTTACCTACTTCTAAACCAAACGATAATTGCTTTGTAAAATTCTTAAAGATATTAACGCCCCAATGTGAGCGATCTCTATCCGTTAGGTCAGTTTGTGTATTACCATAGAAAACTGAGCTACGCATATCTTCTGTCCAAAAATGACGATATGCGACCATAATTGATGTTGTGTCTTCAACTTCTTCACCAACCATATCTGTTGATGCGGTTACACCAACGTAGCGACCAACATTACCGCCATGTAGTTGGAAGCGGAAATCATCTTTACCAAATGTTTTGATGCGACCAGCTACCCCATAACCAAAAGCGGATTCGCTTTCGTTAGTAACACTTTTCAATTGGCGGGCTAAACCTGAAACTGATACGTTACCCCAGTCACCTTTGAAGGTGTATTTAGCAATGAAATCAGGTATTGAATCATCTTTAGTAGATTTATCACCACGATAGCCGCCATAAGTTTCTGGGTTTTCAATGGCTAATTGTAAGCCACCTAAAGTATAGCGAACTTGTCCTTGGCGAATGAAGGCTGATGCAACTAAAGGGCCGCCAAAATCAGCTGCTTCTGCTAATGAACTGGTATTTTGAAATGTTGTCCAAGTTTGACCAACAAGTACATTCTTATATTTAATAAAAGCATGGCGTAAACGCGGTTTAGAAGAGTTTGAAATAACTTCGTTACCTCCTCCGGCAATAGCGTCACCGTAAAAGTCCATTTCGATAAAGCCAGTTACGTCACCATGGACATACTTAGTATTAAAACGTGTTTCATTGACTGAAATACCAAAATTTGACTGACTATCTGTCAATACAGTACCACCACCGTACCAGTAATCTGTAGCTGCAATAGTACCATCAACATAGCGTGCATCTGCTTTTATATAACCGCCAAAGGTAATTTTGTTGTCGTCACCTAAATCAATGGTGTAACCTGCATTGGCCGCGCCAGTCATTGCAAGAAGGCCAGTAGCGAGTAATATTTTTTTCATTTTAAACATTGCTTTTCCCCATTTAATAGGCCGACGGTTACAGCGTAGTTAGCTGTTTATTACCTAAGGCCAGATTATTATTGTTTCATTACTTGTTGTTTTTAACTTTGAATAACCTGTCTAAGATCTTTATGTCTTTTCTATTTACATAGCGACAAATTAAAAATTTTTTTTATGAAAGTTTATTTTGTTCTCATTTATTCTGCTTTCGAGTTAATAAGTTAGAGCTAAAAGTGTACAAAAGGTATTAGACCTAAGTCTAAAATGAGGTGTTTAGTATGTAGACTTTAGTCGGTGAAATATTCACCAGACGTATTTAGGGAAGGTGAGTTTTTAGGTTATTTTGCTCTAAAACCAATTCTAAAACCGCCCCAATGTTTACCATTTACGAAGATGGGCGCGGAAACATCGTGCATGATTTCACCGGTATCGCGTTTGTAGGTTTGTAATAGGAACTTATCTTTATTTTTAGCACAACGTATGCCTGTAGGGTCATCAAATAATCGCTTAGTGCGATTGTTAACAACATCTATTGCAGGGTCGCCAGTTAATGGTTTAGAAAAACACTGATTATGGGTAGGGAAGTAGCCATTAATATCAACAGCACCAGCATAAATCATTTCTTTAAATTCAATTAATAAAGGTTCTTGAATTGTCGGCAAATATTGATCAGTGAATTTATCAAATCTTGTTGTATATTTAGCGGGAACTGATGAGCCTAATGGTTTGTAATTGAAATCAAATAAGGCATCTGTAGATATTTGGTTACTGATAATTTTTTCTTCAAATAAAGCACTAACATTGTTCGCAGCTTGTTGAGCTTGCTGGCACATCGTACTGATGAGTGAGCCTTCATCATGATCAGATAATTGGAGGAAAATTGCTTCAGTATTATGCGATAAACTTGCTGCTTGGGTAGATATTTTGGCAGTTTGCTCACTTTTATCAATTAAAAAGTCATGTAAGTTAACAACCGAGGAAGAAATTTCTTCGGCGGCAGTATCTTGTTCTGCTAAAGCATGACTGATTTGTTTACTGGCGTTAGAAGAGTCAGACATTAATTGATTAATTTCTTCAAACCCATCAGATAAATCAGTCATTGTCGTTACTACACAGTCTGTTTGCTCCACAATGGCACTCATAACCGTTGTTGTATCGCGGGTTTCGTCACCAATTTGTTGTAACATTTCACCTATTTTTGCAGTTGCATCAGCGGTTTTGGCTGCTAATGCTCTAACTTCATCAGCAACAACGGCAAAACCACGACCTTGCTCACCTGCTCTAGCGGCTTCTATGGCGGCATTTAACGCGAGTAAATTAGTTTGAGCAGATATACCGTCAATTACATCAGTAATACTTTGAATTTCTGCGGCTTTTGTTTCAAGAGATTGTATTTTAGTTGAGGCGCTATTAACCGCTTCATTAAGTTGGTTAACGATAGCAATATTCTCACCTAACTGTTTTGCATTTGTCGAGCTAGCTGACATTGCTTGATTAGATTGTTCAGAAGCGAGTGCAGCATTGTCATTGATTTGTTTGCTGTTAGAAGAAAGCTGACTCGCTGCAGTGGCTAATCGGTCAACATCTTCACTGGAAGTTTCGATGGCTTTACTGAGCTCTTGCAGGAAAAAGCTCACCTCTGCTGAGTTAATGGCGAGTTCGCTTGCTTGCGTAATAATAATGCTAGCTAATTGTGAATTATCACTTTCTTCTTTAATTTCTTCATCAAGTTCTTTGGGTAAAGTGCTACGAGAAAAGAACATTACTGCGAAAACTATTATCGTGCTGGTGATAAATAGGCTGGTAAGTTGCCACAGTTCGCTGGTAAAAAGGTTATGACTTAAAAAAGCAATAATGGTGACAGCAATAGCTATACCAAATGTAGAAATGAGTATTCTGCTGATATTATTGGACATAACTATCTACTCTTTTAATGCTGCCAGTCCTTGAAAGCAGCTGAATTTATTCCTTTTTACTTGTTATCTCAGCAGAATAACACTAAAAGTATAGAAATAAATGATCAGGTGATTAGACATTAGTTGTAATTTGACTGAGATCAAATTTACCCATGACTAGAAGTATAGAGGAAACTGCTAAGTTAGCTATGCTCACTTAGCAGTATTAAGCCTATTTATCTGTTGCATTAATCTTTGCGTTAATGATGTTTAGCTGCCATTGCTGCGCTTTTTGTTGCATGGCTACGACTAATGCCCTTTGATAATAATGGTGGGCGGTTTTTATATCGCCCAGATTTTCGTAGCTGTTAGCAATGCTTTTAATGTGCTCTATGACATGTTTATATTCAACTTCAACTGACTTCAATAAGGCGAGTTCAGCAGCAGGTGAGTCAAAATGACCAGCATAGCTTGCTTGCATTGAAATAAGTGAACGCTTACTTTCAGGTAGGGATTGACTTGCTTTATTAATAAACGCCGGTAGGTTTTGTTGCTTTTTCTGGCGATAATGATTTCTCATGATCGTTTTGATGCTTGCGCTTGGTAAACTTTGTTGAAAAGAAAATTTTGTCATCACTTGTAGATAATGATTAACAATATCATCTGAGGATTTCATTGTGCTTAAGTGCTTTTCAGAGATATACCAATCATTAAATAATGTTTTTAAACTATCTCTGATTGAAATAACTCCAACTGAGTTATGGTTTTCGTCAGGGTAATGTTTGAATGACCAAGTTAAGTTTGCCGGTTGAGTTAAATCGAGCACATTAATGAAGTCATATTGACCCATTTGAGTTTCATCACCCAATGAGAGAAATAACGAAACGGGATGCTCATCATCAATACTTAACTTTTTTTTAGCATGGTTAACAATCGCGTTTTCATCCAGCCATACGGAAGGGCTAATGGCGACATAGTTATTAAACGAAGTTGGTTGTTCAATAAGTGCATTTAAAACAAAGAGTCCCCCCATTGAGTGACCAACAATAGTAGAGTGCTGCGCAGTTCTATATTTTTTGTCGATATAAGGTTGTACCTCATCAGTGAGATAGGATAAGAACTTATTTGCTTGTCCTTTAACATTTTTATCGTGCAATGTTGAAATAGCATTAGGGGTCATATAGGTGCGATAACTTTGTGTTCCTTTATCGGCGATGCCTACTAAAATCACATCAGGAATCCGCTGACCTTTATTGGCGAGTAGATCAAGCATACCCGCAACAGCGTTAAAATTGTAATCGCCATCCATAAGGTAAATAACAGGATAAGTTGCTGTTTTATCAGCTTGATAGTTTTCAGGAAGAAGAATTTGCAATGCTCTTTCTTCACCTAATATTTGAGAATCAATTTCAATACGTTGGCCTAGCATATTGCCAAAAGCACTAGGGGCAGTAAAAATATATAGAAAGCAAAATGATAATAATAAACGTTTTAACATATAAGGTACTTTGGTCAGTTTTTTAGCGAGCAGCATATGTTAAATTTTGATGGCACGCAATTTAGCGAATATTATTGTACTTTTGTGTGTAGCTATAACTTGCCAATAAAAAAGCTGTCATCAGACAGCTTTTTTAATTTTATACAATGATATAACTTAAATTAACTTTCTTTTTTAGCTTTTAAGTTTTCCGCATGCGGTAGTTCATGTGCAGGCATTTCTTTACCATCATTTTTCAGGTAATGATCCATCCAGCGCATTAAGCGTAAGCTGTAGTCATATTTTGCTGCTGCTTTACGGTTACCATGACCTTCACCTGGGTAGTAAACTAAACGTACTGTTTTACCGCGAACTTTCATGTAGCGGTAAAGCTCCATTGATTGTGAAGGGTGAACACGTGGATCTTCTTTACCGTGCATAATTAGTAATGGTGTTTTAGATTGACCAACCCAATAAATAGGGCTGCGCTCTAAGTACCATTGCCATTTTTCCCAAGGGTAAGAACGAGCGTGAACTAAGTGCATTTCGTTTGAAATATCAGTAGTACCAAATTTTGATAATTGGTTAGAAATACCAACAAACATAACACTCGCTGCGAAATGTTCAGTTAATTTAGTTGCACCCCAAGCTGAAGCATAGCCACCGTATGAACCGCCAGTGATACCTACTTTCTTCACGTCAACAAGACCGATATCAACTAGGTGATTTTTTAAATCAACTAAATCATCAAATTCTTTACCTGCATAGTCGTTTTGACCTAGTTTTGAGTAATCAACGCCTTTACCTGTGCTGCCACGGTAGTTAGGGTAGAAAACCGCATAGCCATTCGCTGCGCCTAGCTGACCAGGACGTGAATATGCAGTTACCCAGCCATCCTTGTCATGACTTTCAGGGCCACCGTGTACAGACATAATTAACGGGTAACGTTTGCCTTCTTCATGGTTAAGTGGATAAACAAGTACACCACCAATTTCAACACCATCACGCGCCTTAATGGTAATGCTTTCTTGTTTAGCAAATTTAACGTCGTTTAACCATTCGTTTGAATCAGTTAAACGTGTCGTCTTTTTACCACGCAACATGAACACTTCATTTGGATGATTGGCAGTATTACCTCGTAATGCTACCGTTTTATCTGAATCTGAAATGCTTAAATTACCAGCGATGAACTTGCCACCTTTAACAACGGTTTTGTATTTAGTTAAGCTAGCTTTAATTTTGCCGACGATAGATTGCGTATCGATATTACCAATGAAGTATAATTCGTTGCGCTTATTTGCCCATTCAATGTCGCTTACATGGCCCATGAAATTTGGTAACCATTCCTTGATTTTACCTGTATTTGTTTCAGCAAGGTAAAGTCTGCCAGTCGCAGGGTCGTGCTTGTCTTGAGCACCTAAAATAGCTATGTATTGACCGTCATGAGAGAATTCAGCTGTGCCAAGCTTACCTTCAGTTGCAAAAGACGTAGTAATACTTTGCTTTTCAACGTCAACTAAGTGCCACTGTGAACGCATGTATTGATCATCGATAAGAGCACTTGGCTGTGTTTTAACCAATAAGTTCTTACCTGAAGGAGAAAAGTGAACGCCTGAAACGTAATCTTTAATATCCCACGCCGTTGGTGTTAAAGGCTTATCTGCTTTTGCTAAGTCAACAACATATAGGTATTGGTCTGTTAAATCTTCTTCATAAACTTCTGCTTTAAAGCCGAGATCTTTCAATTTTTTAATTGATTTATCTTTGGCTTTTTTCGCTAAAATAGCGACTTGTTTGTTGTCTTCGCTTAAGGTGTAATAGTTAACACTTGTGTTCTTTAAGCCGATAAGCTTCTGTGCTTCACCGCCATCTGAAGCGATTTGATATAAAGCGGTGTGTTTGTCGCCTTTCATCTTCGCTAAAAAGTAAATGAAAGCACCGTCATGTGACCATTGGATATTGCGGATATTCACTTTACCCGTGATGAAAGGGCGCTCAACACCTTTGTCATCAACTAAGTATAATTCACCCCAGTTCTTGCCGTCTTTTTCAACGTAAATTTCACGTGGAATTGAGCGAGTAAAAGCGATGCTTTCGCCGTCAGGGCTTACTTGCACTTGACCTACACTTTGTAAAGTCGCTAAGTTTTCAGCAGTAATGGTATTTTCAGCTGCTAAGGCAGAGTAACTAAGTAAGCCTAATCCTAATGCTAGGGCTTGCTTAATTGATTTCATCTTCAATTTCATTTGAGTTCCTATTCTTTGTCCTAGTAAACAATCTAATGTATTAACCATCATGTTGTAATGACCCCTTACATTAGATCACGGGAAATCCTAGTAAAGTACCCCTTGATTTTATGTGTTTTTAGCAAGCAAACCAATAAAGAATTCTAATAATTCGATAAATGGAGATAAAATTGAGACTAAATAGACATTTGTAGCCTTATGTAATAATCAACTATATAACTAGCTTGTGCTTTCATGAGAATTATTGATTTGCACTACTTAATAAGAAAACAAAGGTTTTATTTTTTAACCACTTGGTTATACTAAATTTATAAATAGCTTTTCTACAGTGGATATATGTTGAGATTTTTACAAGGAATTTTGTTTTGCATGTTGTTCAGTGCATCATTTCAACTGTTTGCAAAGCAAGAGTTAAAGATAGGTGTTGGCAATTTTCCCCCTTTTTTTGTTGAGGAAGATCAGTCTGGACTCTTTCTTGAAATTACAGAAGCTATTTTTGAAAAATTACCTGAATACCAAGTCAAATTTATTTTTATGAGTAATAGCCGCTTAGCTCATGAAATTAATTCGGGCAAATTACTGGATGTAGCATGCAATATTTTTGCTGGCTCTGAGGTCAAAGGCCACCTTTCTAAACCAATATTCAGGTATACCGATGTAGCGGTAACTCAAAAGAGCAAAAACCTTGTAATTGAGCAAGTATCTGATTTGAAAAACTTGTCTATTGCTGCATATCAAGGAGCAAAAGAGTTACTTGGCAAAGAGCTAGATATTATTGCCAAAAATAATCCTAATTATGCTGAATACTCACACCCGAAAGAGACGACTTATTTATTGGCAACGGGTAAAAAGCAAGTGCGAATAGGTGATATTAATATCTTCTTATACGACCTAACCCATAAACAATACAGCAATGGCATGAATATAAAGAGAAATGACTTTACTATTCATCGACTTTGGCCTGATGTATACAGTCATATGGCTTTTAAAGATGAAGCTTTGAGAAATACAGTTGATAAGATCATCACGGAGTTATCTACAGCAGGCGTGTTTGAACAAATATACGATAAATATCATATAAATTAGTTGTTTATCATTTGGTTCACTGATTTGTTCGCAACAAAACGAATAAATACAACGCTGGTGATTTAATCGCAAAGAAAGCTTTAAAACATATAGCTGAAATTCAAAGTATAATTTGTTGCCGCTATATCACCCATTGATAATCGCTTAGCTTCAAAAGCAAAACCAACACCATTAAAAGCACGCACTTCAAATCCAGCGGCAAATAATGCCCCGACACCATTCTCCGAAATTTTGGCGCGATATTCACCACTAAACTCAGACTGATAATAATTGGCGCCAATCTTGCCAAACATAGACCAACGATTACTTAATGGAATAGAGCCTTTTAGATTTAATAGATAGCTTTTGTATTTTATTTTCCGATAAAGATTGGTATCTGCTACACATTGTATTGCGCAACCAATACTATCCCCTTCAGATATTCCGGCATTAATAGTCCAGTTTGTATCATATTTATAACCGTAATAAATACCAGAGGAAATCTCGTTATCATCCTGCTCTATAGGTAAATCGGTAGTAATTTTACCAACGCCTAAGTTTATGCCGATGATATGATGTTTTCCAAGGGTACTTATGTTCTCGGTGGCGAAACATGGCTGCATTAACATCCATAAAAGTACAGTGAGTATAATTTGTTTCATCTATTTCCCTATTGATAAAATAATGTGCTATGAACTGGTAGCTTTTGCAGTTATTCGTTTTAGTTATCAGTTCTTAGTTACCAGATAATGGGCATTATACTAAAGACATGATAAATCGAGTGCAATACTAATTTCTTTTATAAAATTAGTTGGTTAGTTAATATGAAAGCGTTGTTATCTCAGTTTGTGCTGAGGTGGGTACAATGATAACTGGTAAAAGATAGCCGCCAATAATTATGGCGGCTTGTAGAAGGCTAAAGCGCTTTAGCTCTATTTAAAGCGCTGTTCTAGATAATCAAACACGGCGCGAACACCAAAAGCTTCACCACCTAGTGGACGACCCGATTGTTGGCGAATATTAAACGCCATTACATCAAAGTGAACCCAATCAGTATCTTTATTCACAAAGTCTTGTAAGTAAAGTGCGGCAGTAATTGCACCACCAAACGGAACCGTTGCACAGTTAGTCATATCTGCAACGGTACTTTTCAATAAGTCACGGTAAGGGGTATACAGTGGCATACGCCATACTGGGTCAGTGTTTTTGCTACCAGCTAAGGTAATACCTGCAGCAACTTCATCGCTGGTTGAGAAAAATCCAGGCAGTTCAACACCTAAAGCAACACGCATAGCGCCTGTTAAGGTGGCAAAATCTATGATTAAGTCTGGGTTATCATTTTCTGCTTCTGCTAAGGCATCACATAATACTAAGCGGCCTTCAGCATCGGTATTATCAATTTCTACACTAATTCCTTTACGTGTAACAACAACATCACCCGGGCGAAGTGCATTACCTGATACGGCATTTTCTACCGCTGGAATTAATACTCGTAAGTTAATAGGCAATTTAGTTGCCATAATTAATCGCGCTAAACCTAGAACATGAGCAGAACCACCCATATCTTTTTTCATATTGCGCATTCCGGCGGCAGGTTTTACATCTAGACCACCACTATCAAAACAAACACCTTTACCCACTAAGGTTACTTTAGGGTGGTTGGTGTCACCCCAAGTTAAATCAATCAATCGTGGTGCATGAACACTAGCGCGACCAACAGCATGAATGGTTGGGTAGTTCTGTTCTAATAATTCATCACCGATAGTGTGTTTAACATTGCCACCAAACTCATCAACTAAATCTTGTGCTGCATGTGCTAAATCTTCAGGCATCATATCGGCAGCGGGTGTGTTGACAAGATCACGGACTAAGCTCGTTGCTTGTACGTAATTGATTGCTGCGTCGACGGTTTGTTGATTATTGATAGATAATATCGGTAACGTCTTTTCATTCTTTTTGCTGAGGTATCTATCAAATTGATATGCACCTATTAACCAAGCAAAACAAATTGCTGGATGATTTTTCTCATCAGCATTTAAATGGTAGTTTCCACTAGGTAATTGATTGATTAAATCACCACAGGAAAAGTAGTGGCTAGCATCACTGACCACAAATAATGCTTGTGTTAATTCACCGGCCTCATTAGGAAAAATGGCCAAGCCATCGCCAGTGTAATTAATATTTTTTAACCAGTTTTGGCTAGCTTGATCTTGTTTTGCTAACCAATCGTTATATTCTGATTTCTCGATAACTGAAAGTGGCGTGCCTTGGCTACCTGCAATAAGTAAGTTGTTCATGAGATTCCTTTGCTAACTTGGTGTCATTTTGTATTTATAAGTATGTCTTGATTGTAACCTAAGATAGCAAAGGAAGAGCATAATTTACTCATTTCTTTTTCAATTCTAATCAACTTTTTGTTAATTATTCATGGCAGTTAAGTAGGTGAACTATTTTCCAATGGAAATAGTTAGTTGCGAGAATTGTTTTACTTGGTCAAGTACTTGAACAACATCATTATGGTTAGTATCAAACGCAGGGATAACGATGACCGAGTTGCTTTGATTTGTCGCGATGAAGCTCTCTATTCTGGCAGGAATTCGTTCTATATCTACTAAATCACCATTAAAAGTAGTGACACCTGATTCATTAATTTGAATTAACATGGCAGGCGCTGAAGGTGAATTTGATTTATTCATTTTTGGCCGGTTAACCATAATGCCTTCTTCCTTAATAAATGAGGTGGTCACAATAAAAAATATTAATAAAATGAAGACAATATCTAACATAGGGGTCATGTCTACTTGAGCATCTTGTTCGGTAGGTAATTTTCTTCTTCGCATATGTGCTTCCTTGAATTTTAATTGTAATTATTGGTAGGTATTCAACTTGTCGTTTAAAAAATAAACGACAACTTCACTATGTACGAAAGATTGCGTAGAGTCAAAATTATTTACGAATTAATTCGTAGTAATGGGTCAAAAAGACTAAAAGTAGTGATAGGAAATAAAAACACAAAGAATAGAGCTACGTTGAATAAAATAGAGCTCGAAGTGAAAGTTATAGCAAGATATCTTTAAGCGTAATTTGCTGCTTTTTACGTTGTTTACTGGTTTGGGCAAGATAAAGTTCAGCTGTAGCAATGGCATCATTTAAGGCGTTGTGCGCGTGATGTTCAGGAAGTTTATATTTATTTCTTAGGTTAGATAACCTTAATTCAGATGGGTCGTAAGCGACATCTCGCTTATCAAGCTTTCGCTTTGCAAGCACTAAAGTGTCTATCATCGGAAATGGCGGAATTACACCATAAAGTTCAAAGCAGGCTTGCTGCAAAAACTGCTTTTCAATGCGGGCAAAGTGCACCAGCATGACTTTGCCTGTTAAGGCTTTAAGAAGCGCTTCAACAACGATGCGCAGTTTTTCACCGCGATCTTTTTGCTCATCAGTGATGTGGTGAATAATTACGTTGCTTTCTTCAAGTTGTGCCTTGGTCTTGATGATTTGGTGATAGCACGAATTCAATTTAATTTGTTGGTGGTCGATTTCAACAAAACCCACACTGAGCAATTTGTCTTGTTTGGCATCAAGGCCTGTGGTTTCAAAATCAACAGATAGTATTGGTATTTGTTGAATAGGCGTCTTTAAATCAGGAAAAGGCACTGAAAGGAAATCTTTCAGTGCTCCGTCAGGTAATTTATGTAATAGCTTCTTGCGCTTAGCTTCATAGCCGATTAGCCAATTAAGTAATGCATTATTTGCGATGGTGGCACTAGTCATTAGAAACTCGATTGTCTTGCATCTTGCAACGTTTTAATGACTTTGAAGGCATCTTTTAAGTGTTCTCGTTCAAGCTTTGAAATTTCTTTTGGCGATAAATAATTATCTGGTTCTTCACCACGCATTAATTTTTGCGCTTGATGCTCAACACGTAACATGCCTAAAAATTCGTAGGCATCAATCAGGTTTTCCGCCGAAGCCTTTGTTAATGAGCGAGTGCCAGCAGCTTGTTGAATTCTTTCAATGGTGTTTACGGCACTTATACCTTCAGCAAGAGCATAAATTCGAGCTAAATCAACAACAGGCGCAATGCCATTATGTTTCAAATCGAGTGTAGCTTTGTGCTTACCATTAGGTTTTAAAACAAAGTCTCTAAAAAAGCCTAAAGGCGGCCTTAGTCCTAAAGCATTTTTCGATAAATGAGCAATAAACAAGGTACTCTTTTGTGTGCTTTTAAGCATATTTTGACGAACGTCTTCCAGTAATGTTTTATCACCGTAGATAGTATCTAAATCAAAAAAGACGCTGCTGTTTAGTAATGCTTTAGGACTTGGGGTTTCAACCCAGTCAGTAAAATAGCTTTGCCATACTTTACGTGGCTGACGCCATTTGGGGTTAGTTGCCATAATGTCGCCAGGGCAATAAATAAAGCCGCATTCTGCCAAGCCATCACAGACAAAATTGGCTAGATTCTCAAACCATGCATCATCATAGGGTTTCATGGTGTCGCATATTATAATGGCATTATCTTGATCGGAATGTGCCAGTTGCTCTTGTCTTGCTTGCGACCCTGCAGCTAACCAAGCATAAGGTACAGGGGCTTGGCCAAATTTATATTCAGCCATTTCAATAAGACGCTTGGTAAATGCCATAGTGATAGCACTAATACTTTTACCAACATGATCTGCACTACTGCCAAGTTTTGCTAAACGTATTTGTAATTTTGGTAATAAGTCACTGATTTGCTTTAACTCTTCTAAAGAGTTGGCTTTGTGGATAATGCTAGATAAATTAATAGCATTATGACCTTCATTATTAATTAAATCAGTGACACTGACCATTCCGGCAAGATTACCGTATTTAGTCACTGGTAAATGATGAATGTGTTTGGCGGTCATGGTCATCAATGCATCGTAGGCATTATTTTTAATGTCTATTGTGCACATATCTGTGGTCATTATTTCACTGATCGCTTGCTCGGTTGAGAGCCCTGCAGCAACACAGCGGCGACGAATATCTTTATCAGTGACAATACCAACAGGTTCTTCGCCATCAACGACGACTAAACAGGAATAGCCCTGTTCAGTCATTTGAATAGCGGCTTGTTGAATCGAACTAGAGCATTCTATGGTTTCTACAGGTGATTGATAAAAGTTGCTTACCGAGGTATTCATTAAGGTGGACGCCATGATGGCTTCTTCGTTCACCTTATTCATTTTATTTTTCAGTCGTTGAGCTGAGTCGTTACTGAAAAAATCGCTAATGCTAGGGAATCTTTCACCGATATCAGCTAGTACTTCAATGCTTACACTATAAACTAAGCTATCTTCATCAGTTTGAACAATATGTATTCCATCTTGTTGGGCAATATCTTCACTGCAAAATGCTGTACATAAATCACCTTCACCTAATCGGGCAATCAATTCATTACCACTTGATAAACAGCTAATGGCACCTTTTCTCAAGATGTAGAGTCTAGGGTCAGTAATACCTTGTGGTGGTAAGGCTTCATTTTTTCTGACGTAATTTATGGTTAATTCACGAACAAGCTGCGCAAGCACTTGTTTAGGTAAGCTATCAAAGGGAGGAATACTTTGTATAAAAGCTGATATTTCTGAAAGTTCAGTGTCCATAGTGCTCATTACATAGCATAGGTGAGTGACATGGATAATTTAGAGGGTTGTTATGGGTTACGCAATAGTAAATAGGGTAATTTAGACTAAAGTTGCAGTGTTTAGGTGATATAAGGGGTTGAAAAGCGTTAAGGCCAGTAAAAATAGAGTCTTAGATTGAATTAGACTGGATAAAATAATCAAGGAAAACTTTGATCTAGACTAAAGTTTAATATCTCGTTACAAGAAAGCTTGTTAGTGTCTTTTATAGTCGAAGTTGAATATGGATTTTTGCCACTGTGTCTTTTTGCACAATAAGCTCAGACAAAAATCTATATCCAGACTTTAACTAAATAATTATTACTATAAACAGCGTAATAACAATACAAAAAACGCTACGTCGCTAGGAGACTATTGTGGAAAATAAAGAAGCATATTGGCAGGAAAACCTGCGCTTGATCTTTATCTGTCTTGCAATCTGGTTTGCGGTTTCATTTGGTCTAGGTCTACTTTTAGTAGAACCATTAAATGCAATTCGTTTAGGTGGATACAAACTTGGTTTTTGGTTTGCACAGCAAGGTTCAATTTATTCATTTTTAGGTTTGATTTTTTGGTATGGCGCCAAAATGAACAAGCTTGATCAAAAATATCACTCGGAGGGCTAAGAATGGATGAGTTAAAACTTTATACTTACATCGCCGTTTTTGGTACGTTCGCGTTGTATTTTGGTATCGCTTGGTGGGCACGTGCTGGTTCAACTAGTGATTTCTATGTAGCAGGTGGTGGTATAACACCATTTCAAAATGGTATGGCAATTGGTGCCGATTGGATGTCTGCAGCGTCATTCATCTCAATGGCAGGTTTAATTGCTTTCTTAGGTTACGGTGGCTCAGTCTTCTTGATGGGTTGGACCGGTGGTTATGTATTACTAGCTATGTTACTTGCGCCATATATGCGTAAACATGGTAAGTTTACTGTACCTGAGTTTATCTCTGACCGTTATTATTCAAAAACTGCACGTATTGTGGCGGTTATTTGTTTAATCATTGCTTCAGTAACTTATGTTATTGGTCAAATGAAAGGTGTAGGTGTTGCATTCTCTCGCTTCCTAGAAGTTGATTACGATTTAGGTCTAGTCATCGGTATGGTTGTTGTTTGGGTATATGCAGTACTTGGTGGTATGAAAGGTATTACTTATACGCAAATCGCACAGTATGTAGTAATGATTTTTGCTTACACAATTCCAGCAGTGTTTATTTCTCTTCAATTAACAGGTAACCCGATTCCACAATTAGGTTTAGGTTCTACGTTAGCTGACGGTAGCGGTGTTTACTTATTAGATAAGTTAGACATGGTAGTGACTGATTTAGGCTTTAAAGAGTACACCACAGGTAACTTAGGTGGCACATTAAATATGTTCGCTTACACTATGTCACTTATGATTGGTACTGCGGGTCTTCCTCATGTAATCATGCGTTTCTTTACTGTACCTTCAGTGCAAGCGGCACGTCAGTCTGCAGGTTATGCATTAATCTGTATCGCTTTACTTTACACTGTTGCTCCAGCAGTTGGTGCTATGGCTCGTTTCAACTTAATGAACACCATTGAACCAGCAGCAGGTGAAAACCTTGTATATGACGAGCGTCCACAGTGGTTCAAAGACTGGGAAAAAACAGGTCTGTTGAAGTTTGAAGATAAAAATGGCGATGGTAAAGTTCAGTACACAGCTAATGCTGAAACTAATGAAATGGTAAAAGTTGACCGTGACATTATGGTACTAGCTAACCCAGCAATTGCTAACTTACCTAACTGGGTTATTGCTTTAGTTGCCGCGGGTGGTTTAGCTGCAGCACTTTCAACAGCAGCAGGTTTATTATTAGCGATATCCTCATCAGTATCTCACGATTTAATGAAAGGTGTTTTTGTACCTGATATGTCTGAGAAGAATGAGCTATTAGCGGGGCGTGTCACTATGACCATTGCCATTCTATTTGCGGGTTATCTCGGCATGAATCCACCAGGATTTGCTGCCGGTACAGTTGCCCTAGCATTTGGTTTAGCAGCATCAAGTATCTTCCCAGCACTAATGATGGGCATCTTCTCTAAGAAAATGTCTGGTAAAGCTGCGATAGCGGGTATGATTTCAGGTATTGGTGTAACAATGCTATACGTATTCCAACACAAAGGCATTATGTTCATCCCAGGTACATCATTCTTAGGTGATATGGGTCCTAACTGGTTCTTCGGTATTTCTCCAAATGCCTTCGGTTCAGTAGGTGCATTAGTGAACTTCGGTGTAGCATTCGCAGTATTGAAAGCAACTGGTCCAGCACCAGCGCATATTCAAGATATTGTTGACAATATGCGTATACCAACAGGTGCAGGTGCTGCACACGATCACTAAGCTAAGTGACAAATAATTCATACTCCCATTGAATTATAAAGTTTAAGGCCAGCCGACCAGAGTAACTAAGTCGTCTGGCCTTTTTATATACTAAGATAACATATTGAATAAAATACGCTTTTGTTTGTATCAATGACCTAAATTTGTTATTAATGTGATGAGTAAACGCCTAAAATTTTATAAGAAGAAAATGCGATGAATAGACATACTAAACTTGCTTTTATGGTGGCTCCTTTTTTAGCCATATTCGGTTATATTGGCGCTGACTTATATAAAGAGAATCAGGCACAAGAAACTAAATTAATACAGTTGGTCACTGAAGGACATTGTGACGTTATTAATCAAAACTGCATTCTTAGTTCGGGAGAGTTTAAGATTAATGTTTCAGATAAAGGAGGCATCACAGAAATTAACTCTACTTTCCCATTAGATAGCGCTACGTTATTTTTGGTAGATAAGAGTGATAAGATGACACCTTACCCACTAGGTATGCAAAAAAGCCCATACTATTGGCAGAGCCCTACACATTTAAGAAATGTAGCTAGTGGTAAAGGCGATAGTTATAAATTGCGCTTGATCGCTAAAATCAAAGGTGGTCAATATATTTCTGAATTTTATACGCAAACCGTTAAATAAGCTTAGTTAAAATAGAGCTATCTAGGGGTAGCTCCATTTTTATGATTTGCGTTTGTAAATTTTTCCACTGTGCCTTAGCTAAAACGGCAAACTTTTCACCATATTCTTGTTCAGTAATTCTTTTATTGTTATACCATAAACTATTGATTAAATAGCTAAACAGAAGAAAGTAGTTAATTACTTTCAGGCTGAGTGTATTCTGTGGCTTTTCTGCTAAGTACTGCTTGGTTATCGCAGTAATATGCGAGTGTGGTAATTCATTTACAGCAACGAGCATAGCAATATCAAATTCGGCAGGCGCCTTACAACTACACTCAAAATCAATTAACCAGTTACGCCCTGCTTCATCCATTAGAATATTGTTGAAATTTAAGTCACCATGACAATTGACTTGCTTGCTAGTGGCATCAGTGTTGATTTTGATGGTAGCTATTAATTGCTGAAATAGAGCAAGATGTTGCGAACTGTAGTGATTTTGCTTTGATTTGATTAAGCCGTTATAGATGGCGGTAACATCGAGAGGTTCACAGGGAACAGAGAGTTGATGAAATCGAGTCATCAATGTTACTGCATTGCTAATACTATCCACTAGTGGCTGCGTTGTTTGGTATATATCTTTGCTGCGAATAAACTCGCTAATTAACCAGTGCTTATCACGATAAATAATTCGAGGGCTCAAATTTTCTTTAGCGGTAATTTGGCTAATGGCAAATTCGTCACTTAGGTATGGCTGCGCCACATATTTAGCGAAATAGTGCTTGTGATCAGCAAAGACCCGATAACTTGGCTGACTTAAGCCTGTTGTGATGGGGTCAATCTGTTCAACTACAGTAAAACAAGGGAGTTGTTGCAGCTGTGCTAAGTATTTATCTGGCATTTTTATTTGCTAATTTTCACCTAAAATAGCTGGCTCTAGTGTTATTTTTTTGTGTTGATATTGCTTGCGCCAAGCTAGATAGCCATATCCAGCAATCACTACATAAATAACAAAAAGTACGGCTGTTGGCAGGAGTGATTTTTCGATATAAAGATAAATGGACACTAGATCGATCACTATCCAATACAGCCAGTTCTCTAATACTTTTTGCGTCACTAAATAAGTGGCAAATACCGCATAAACGGTAGTGAAGGTATCTAAGTAGGGAAAGGCCGCTGGCGTATAATTAGCCATGAAATAGCCGAGTGCGCTAGCTATTACAGCTAAGATTAAGCAAGCTTTTATATGCCAGCTTAGTTGCCAAGAAACGATAGCTAGTGCCGTATCACTATCATTGTTATTGCTAGGTTTTTGTTGCCAGCACCAATAACCATAGACCGCCATGACTAAGTAATAGCCATTTAAGGCACTATCCATTAAGAGCAATACGTCGTAAAAAATATAGGTATACAAAGCAGTGCTGATAAATGCGGCTGGCCAGCACCATAAAGAGCCTTTAGCCGCTAAAATCACATAGGCTAGCGCTAACAGCATGGCTGTTAGCTCTAGCAAGGGCAAATTAGTGAAGTAATTAAGTATTTCCGACATTAACTTTCCGCTTCTACGTGTGAGCGATCACCATTAATAAATTTGCAGACAAACACGGCAGCATCAAGCTTTTCATGAACTAGCTTGATTTCTTCCATGACATGTTTGACGGCTAAGTCATAATCACCAAATACTTGTGTACTCATGCCGTTGGTAACTACCTTTAAGCCGTCAACTTGACGTAATCGTTTAATAAAAGCCCAGATTTCGGACTTGAATTCCTGCTCTGCTAGTGGATACAAACTTAATTCAATGGAGATGTTCATCAGTTCACCTAGTTAAAATTGATAATCAAAGGTTACGCCAAACACTAATGGTTCAGATAATTGAGTGTATTGTTTTGGAGTATAGCCATCACGTGGGTCATTAGGGAAATAAAAACCACGGTTTGCGTAGTCTTCATCAGTTAAGTTACGGCCCCACAGTTTAAGCTGCCACGCTTCTGCCAAGTATGATATTGAAGCATTAAGTAACACGATTGATTCTGAAGTTAAGTCAGCTTTGCTAATTCGTTCACCATCATAATAGCGGGTATCTGAGAAGTAGAATTCATCTTTACCGTCAACGGAGATGTTAACTAACCAAGCGTCTGATGGGCGATAATTAAAGCCAAGATTAAATTGATAAGAAGGAGCGTGTGATTGAGCTTCACCGCTTAGTGATTGACCTTGAGAATCAGTAAAATCGTTGAACTCAGTCTCTAATAAGCCAAGAGAACCATAAATATCAATAAGCTCATTGATTTGCCAAGCTGCATCAAGTTCAAGGCCATAGTTATTACCTGTAGCGGCATTTCCTAAAAACTCGATAAATTCAGTACTACCGTCTTCTCTTACGATTGTTTGTGATGATTTAACCTGCATATCTGTTCTGTCCATATAGAACATGGCAGTACGTAAATAAGCATCATCATTCAATAAAGAGACTTTATAGCCAATTTCATAGTTCACAAGGTATTCAGGATCAAAACTACGAAACTCTTCAGATAAACTGCCATCAGTATTGTGTCCGCCAGCTTTATACCCGCGATTGATTGAACCATACCAAAGACTGTCATTGCTTGCTTGATAAGCTAATACGACTTTTCCACCAACCATAGTGTCGCTGGTATCATCAGTAAAAAGATCGGAGTTTTGGTAATCTGCAGCGCGATTTTCTAAACGTAAGCCAGTCGTTAAGGTAAGTTTTGTATTTAACTGAGTATCAAACTGACCGTAAAGGGCAAAAGAGTCGCTTTGATTATTGGAGCTAAAATCGCTGTCTGCATAAGTATACTGACGAAGTAAGTCTTCTTCATCGCTCTTATAGTAAAGGCCTGCAACCCATGAAGTACTACCATTAAAGAGTTCACTACCTGCTTTTGAAAGTGCTCTAAATTCAAGTGATTGAGATGACTTTTCTCGATAGTAGTGATCCGTTGAAGTGTACTCCCAATAAGCATAATCAGGATTTTCAATAACGTCAGGATCAGAGATACCGACATAAGCCCAATCCTCATCATATCCGTAACCAAGATCTGAGTCTGCAGCCGTGAGGATAGAGACAAAAGTAAAATTATCAAAACCATCGTAAGTAAATTTAGCTGCTAGTGCTGTAGTTTCTTGCTCATCAAAACCAGGTTCATCTGAATAGGTGGTTCTGTTGTTGTCTAATGAAAAAGCATCATAACCATTGTTGAAATCGAAATAAAAGCCAGTTAAATCAATGGTAAGGTCGTTTGTTGCTGCAATTGATAATTTGCCACGTATATTAAGTTCATCACGGTTATTGGTATCTTCAGTGTTTAAGAAGATATTTTCCATATAACCATCACTGACAAGTTTATTCATGGCAAAGCGATAGTTGATTTTTTCGGTTGCAGGGCCTGATAAGGCAACGCCAAGACCTGCAGTGTTATAGTTGCCTAAATCGAGCTTGATAGCACCTTCAAATTCCTCTGTTGGTACATTAGTTTGAATGTTAATCATACCTGCAAGGGCATTGGCGCCAAAACGGGTACCTTGAGGTCCACGAAATACTTCTGCCTGACTAACATCAAATAATGTGGCGATACTGCCGATGCCGGTAAAGTCGACATCATCAATTATCATACCCACTGATGGGTTAATAGGCTCTTTAAACTGACTACGTTCACCAATGCCACGTATTTGAAAATAACGAGCTCGTTGAGAACCACTTGCGTAATTGACATTAGGGCTAATGGCAATTAGCTCTTCCAAATGCTGTGCATTACGCAATTTAATATCGTCAGCAGTAAGTACAGATAACGATGATGGTGTAGATTGGAGGTTTTGCTGGCGAAAATCACTGCTAACGGTGATTACTTCCATATCATCAGTATCATTACTTGATAATTCATTGGCGAAGGCGGAAACGTTAAATAAAGCGGAAGCGATAGCAAGGCTAATGATCGATTTAGACAGTGTCATAGATATCTCAATTAAAAACAATATTAAGCAAAGTAAGGGAAAACAAAGAGATATGTACGATGATATGTTTATTATCGCTAACCATCCCTATGCCAGTGAATGTAGTCACTGCCCAGGTTCAAAGAGTATATTTCTCAGCCACGGCTTATTTTTCTAGTAAATAAGAGAGGCACCCCTTGGTTGCGCGCTATTCTAGCAAAAAATTTATTAAGAATCTTTTTATTGTTGATGCGCTTAGGTATATTGGCATTAGGATTTTTCTTTTATCTCTCGTGGGTGGATATGTTTCCAAATTGGCAATTAGTATTATTAAGTTTGGCTTATATAGGCCTACTGTTTTTAATTGCATTTTTGGGGGATAAATACCGTCATCAACTGGCTAAAAAAGGGCAAAGCTTAATTTATGCTTTAACCCTAGGCGTTTATTGTACTTCGTGGAGTTTTTTAGGCACAACTGGGCAAGCATCTAGCAATTTCCTTTCTCATCTACCTATTTATATCGGTCCAATACTGTTATTTATTTTTGCTTGGCCTTTTATTCAACGGATAATTCGTGTCAGTTTAAAGCTGAACCTGACCTCTATTGCTGATTTATTAGCAGCGCGATTTGGTAAATCACATAACTTAGCCATTATTGTTACCTTGGTCGCCTTAGTAGGCACAATGCCTTATATAGCACTGCAGCTAAAAGCGATGGTGTATTCATTTCAGCAATTACAAGTGGATCATAGCCTAAATAGTTGGCATATCGGTTTGGTGGTTAGCATAGTACTAGCAGGTTTTACTGTGCTTTTTGGTATAAGGCATATTGATGTAACGGAGCGCCATCCCGGTGTAATGTTTGCAATTGCATTTGAATCCTTAGTGAAGTTGTTTGCTTTTTTGGCTGTTGGTTTATTTGTTTGTTTCTCACTATTTGATTCACCTTTAGACATTTGGCGACAAGCTAATGCTAATGTTTTATTAGATCAGCAACTTAATGTTGACCAAATGGCTGCTATGGTTGCGATGTTAGTCATTGTTATGGCAGCCTTTTTATCACTACCTCGACAATTTCAAGTAATGGTAGTTGAACTTAAAGACCAAAGAGATACTTGGCTGAGCCGAAGAATTTTCCCTATTTATTTGTTAGTTTTTGCTTTTTTCGCAGCACCGTTGGGTTTAGCGGGGCATTTATTACTTGCTGATACCGTACCGTCAGATGCTTATGTACTTTTCTTGCCGGGTTTAGCAGATCAAACTTGGTTAACCTTATTTGCCTTTTTAGGTGCTGTGTCTGCAGCAAGCTCAATGGTTATTATTTCATCCATCGCGTTAAGTACTATGCTGAGTAATGAAATTGTTTTTCCTTTACTGTATCGACGCCAGAAGGTTGCTCAAACAGATTATGATAACTTTAGGCAGCGATTATTAAATATCCGTAAACTACTGGCTTTGATGGTGATTCTGTTAGGTTATGGTGTGTTTATTATGGCATCGCCAGATACCTTATCATCGCTAGGTGAGGTAGCGTTTGGTGCTTTCGCACAGTTAACCCCCGCACTAATTGCCGCTTTTTATTGGCGCAGAGCCAGTTTGATGGGGGTTTATGCAGGTATTTTAGTGGGCTTTATTCTATGGCTAAGTCTTAACTTTTTACCTCAGTTTGGCTTATACCCCTCACCGTTTGCTGAAGGCTTTTTACCGGTTAAAACGACTGCAACATTATTTAGTTTAGGTGCCAATATTATTGTGATGTGGGCATTATCTCAGATCAGTCGCCAAAGTGTGCAAGAACGCGTACAAGCTTCATTGTTTTTAGAATGGCAATCGCCAACTTTAACGAAAGCACAAAAAAAACGACAAATTGATACTGAAGAGTTGGAGCTACTGGTTTCACGTTTTGTCGGTTTAGATAAAGCCAAATCCAGTTTTAGTTTATTTCGTTCGTCAAATAATAAAAAACAGTTAGGTAATGCAGCCTATAACCAGCTGCTATTGCAGCATACAGAAAACACCCTTGCAACGGTAATGGGCGCATCTTCTGCGCGGTTAGTGTTATCTTCTGCTCTTGATGGCAGGGATATTGCTCTTGATGAATTAGCTGTACTCGTAGAAGAAGCCTCAAGTCAGCGCCAACAGTTCTCTCAAAATTTACTGCAAAGTGCGATTGAAAATGCGAGTGAAGGTATCTCCATTGTCGATGAAAATTTACAGCTGGTAGCTTGGAACAAAAAGTACCTTGATTTATTCGATTACCCCAGCGAACTGATATATGTAGGCAGTCCTGTTGAGTCTTTAATTCGTCATAATGTGAAGCGTGGCTTATGTGGCATGGGAGATTTAGAGCAACAAGTTAATAAGCGCTTAGAGTATTTGAGAAAAGGCAGTCCACATAACTCTGAACGACAACATGCAAGCGGACAAACTATTCGTATTGAAGGTAACCCATTACCTGATGGTGGTTTTGTTATGATGTTTTCAGATATCACGGCGTACCGACAAGCGGAGCAAGTATTAAAAGAAGCAAATCTTGATTTAGAAACCCGCGTTTATGAACGTACTTTAACATTAGCAAAAACCAATGAAGCATTAGCAAAAGCTCATGATAAAGCTGAGCAAGCTCACTTAAAGAAAAGTCAATATCTACGAGCGTGTAGTCATGACTTAATGCAACCTCTTGAGGCTGCAAGGCTTTTCACATCGGCTTTATCAGAGCAAAATAATTTAACGGAAGATCAATACCGTCAAGTTGAAAATATTGATCGATCGCTCAAAGCCGCCAATGATTTATTGGCTGATTTGGCAGAAATAGCACGCTTAGAAAGTGGCAATATTAAAGCGAACAAGCAACCTTTCGCCTTAAACGAACTGTTTGAAGATTTAGCACAAGAATTTGAAGCCTTAGCAGAAGAGCAGAAAGTAGAGTTCCGTTTAAGGTCGTCAAAAGTGTGGATTAATTCTGATAAGCACTTATTACGTCGCATTATTCAAAACTTGGTTGGGAATGCCTTTAGGTACGCAAGCCCAGGGAAAGTGCTGCTTGGTGCCCGCGTTGTCAATAATGACGTTATCATTCAAATACTAGACAATGGCCCTGGAATTCCCGTGGAAAAACAAAGCTTGGTTTTCGAGCAGTTTACCCAGTTAGATTCAGCTAATAACCAAGCAGGTCGAGGCTTAGGACTTGGATTAAATATAACTCAAAGCTTATCGCACTTATTGGGTCATAGTTTGAGCTTACAATCTAAGGCGATGCAAGGTTGCAAGTTTTCAGTACATGTAGAAAGAGTTGCACCAAAACTTAATGCTATACCAAGTGCGGTACCAGCATTTAACGTTGCATTAAAAGATATAACGGTGTTGTGTATTGATAATGATCCCGATGTATTAAGTGGCATGGTTGAATTGTTATCTGCATGGCAATGTAACATTCTTGCGGCTGATTCGCGTGAAAGTGCACTAGAAGAGTTTGCTAATCATAAGAATGAGATTGATATTTTGTTGGTGGATTACCAATTAGGCTATATAGCTGGTGATAAGAAAGGGATACAGGCAGATGGTTTAACGTTAATTAAAGATTTACGCAGTCAGTGCCCGCAAAGTATTCCAGCTATTCTTATTACGGCTACTACAGAAGCGGGTATTGAAGAAAAAGCCAAAAGTTATGATGTTGGTTATATGAGAAAATTAGTTAAACCTGCGGCGTTAAGAGCGATGATGAGTGCGATGCTGGCTAAGAAATTACAAGCTGATTATGTTGGTTATAGTTAATGCTATATTGCCAAATAAGTCATTAATATAACTTATTCGGCATTAAAGCCTGCTTCATTTAAATCTAACTGGCCAATAGCAATAACAGCTTGCGTGCGATTTCTAACGTTCAATTTTCGAAAAATTGCTGTGGCATGCGCTTTTATTGTTGCCTCCGAAACATTGAGGTCATACGCAATTTGTTTATTCAACATACCTTGGGCGAACATCATCAAAATACGATATTGCTGTTGCGTTAGACTGGCAACACGTTCAGCAATGTCACACTCTTCATCATTATCTTGTATTTGCTGAAATGAAGCAGGAAGCCAGACATTACCTGATAATATTGTGACAATAGCATTGTATATATCATCAACGGGTGTCGACTTAGGTACAAAGCCTGCAGCACCATAACCCATAGCTTTGCTGATAGTATCATGGTCTTCGTGCGCAGAGACGACCACAACAGGTATTTGTGGGAAGTGGTTACGTACATGAATCAAGGTATTGAAGCCGTGTGCACCTGGAATATTCAAGTCGAGTAATAATAAATCACTTTCATTATTAGCTTCAAGCAAGGTTTCAAGCTCGGCAATGGTTTGAGCCTCGAGCCAAGATGTATAGCTTAATTTTGGCTTCAATGTGCCAAGCAAGGCTTGTCTGAATAAGGGGTGATCGTCAGCTATTATTATTTTTTCAGGCTGAATCATTGCATACTTCCTTAGAAAATCTATCTTCATTCTAACGGAAAACAAATTAATTACAAAGCCTAGTTTTTTGTATTATTTTCTTCTTGGCAAATTAGTAAATAAATCCTTGTTAAGATAAAGGTTTTATTTTTTCTAGTGCATCAACTTATTGTAAAAAATAACTTTTTCTTTTTCTATGATGAAAAGTTAACCGGAGTAATTGCCAGAAGCACTTAATGACGAGTGATGAACTGTTAGTAAAATCACCAGTTAAAATTGTACAAAAGTATTATATGTAATCACATAACACTTGCGAATAATAATTCTAAAACTTTAGGTTAATATTCATTATTGAACATTGGTAGTCCACCGTGAGATCCTAAAACAGCGCCTGCAACTGCTAATAAGCTGAGAAAGAGAAGAACACGGTGCATTCGCAATATGGTGATAAAGGTTTGTTTACTATTTGTTTTAGCTTGGTTTTCAAACCACTTATGTAAAAAAAGGGGTTCTAATACAAACAACACTATTGAAAATATTAGCCATATAATCGTCATTAAATGAAGCCACCAAAATTCAACATAAAGGTATCTATGCCAAGCATTTAAGAAATACAGCATATAAAAGCCAGAGACACCTGCAGCTATTGTCGTGAGTTTTGCTTGCCATGAAAAGCTATGTTCTAGCTGTTCAAATAAGGTAAATCGTTGTTCATTTTTAATATGCTTTAGCATGGCTGGCAATAAAACGGTGGTAATAAAAGCGACACCACCAATCCACATCACGACAGATAATACGTGCACTGCACGAGCTATGATAAACCAATCATAATCATTCATAGTATTCTATTATTAATAAATTTAGCGGTCATTATAGAGGGTTAGTGTAATAAACCTTTGTTGTGAATCATTCAATAATAAACTAGTTGCTAATTTAATTTTTAGTGGTCAATATGAAAAATAGAGCATAATCTTTATAGTAATGTAGAGCAAATTCTAACGGGTTAGGTGGTTAGAGTGATAAAGTGGTTGAAGTCTTACCTATTAATGGAAAAAGAAGTGGGGAGTAATTCCTATAGACGTGAAGTCACAGGTAATTTTGTGATTCTTTTTTCGTTCGCCATATTGTTCTTATTAACGCTTAGCAATTTCTTTTTAAGCTCTCGTACCATTTTTTATGCAAACTTAGCCTTATTTTCAGGCCTATGTTTAATCACATTCCTATTTCGGCATAATAAACGCTTGGTAATTCATAGTATTGCCCATTTTATGGCGGGCGGTATTTTCGTTATTGTCTATTTCAATCAAGCTCAAGATTACACTCCTATTTGGTCATTTTTATATATGTACCTGATTATCTCGCTTTACGGTCATCAAAAAGGGCTGATGATAGCGGGGGGCTTTTTAGGTTGTTTATTACTGTTTTTATCTTTTTGGGTAGGTGAAACTGTAACTAAACTCGAGTTTATACGTTTTGCTTTTGTTTCTGTGTTTATTTTATTTTTTGCTTACTTAGCAGAGTTGCTAATTTCGAGAACCTTTGAGCAGTTAAATAAAACTAAATCAATACTGGAAAAAATGACCATAACAGATGAGTTAACCGGGTTGCACAACAGACGGCACTTTAATGACGTGCTGAGTGATAAAATTAATAGTGCTAGACGAAGTAAAGAAATGTTAGCGCTGGCGATTATCGATGTAGACCACTTTAAAAAGTATAACGATACTTATGGCCATCCAGCAGGTGATCAGGTATTAATTACATTGGCAGAACTATTAAAAACAACCATGAAACGTTCAGATGATGTGCTTTTTCGTTTAGGAGGTGAAGAATTTGCTTTGCTGTATAAACCAAAAGATGAAACATCCGCGATTGCTTTATTAGAACGAATCAGGGAAGCAGTTGAAGACGTAGTAAAAGAAGAGAATATCCAATCAATTGTAACCATATCAGCAGGTTTATATATTATTAAACCCCAGAAAACGCAGTCTTTTGAGCAGGTATATAAATCAGCAGATGAGTTACTTTATCAAGCAAAAGAGTTAGGGCGAAACAGAGTGGTTGTATCGCCCTAACCATATGACTATTTACTTGGTGCGTTACCTAATACCGCTGTTAACAGTTGCCAGTACTGGGCAACTGTAGCAATTTCAACTTTCTCATCTGGAGAATGTGGGAATTTAATTGTTGGCCCAATTGAGACCATATCCCAATGTGGGTAGGCTGTTTTAAATAGGCCACACTCTAAGCCTGCGTGAATCACCATAACTTCAGGCACTTTGTTAAAGAGTGATTCGTAAGTATCCCTTACTGTTTTCATAATAGCGGAGCTCGTATCTGGTTTCCAACCAGGGTATGCGCCTGAAAATTCGACGTTTGCGCCTGCTAATTCAAAAACTGATTGCACGGTACGCACAGTTTCTAAACGGCCATCATCATGTAGGCTGCGGATTAGTACAAGTGCGTTAAGCTTCTTGCCACGGGTACGTACAACGCCAAGGTTTAAAGAGGTTTCAACAATGCCTTCAATATCATCACTCATTCGGATAACACCATTTGGGCAAGCATTTAAAGCACGCAAAATTGCTGCTTGGGTTGCTTTTGTCCAACATTGGTCAAAATCTTCAGGAGAAATTAAAAGCATATCAATGTCGGTTTCTACGCTACCAAGGTTAGTTTGTATTGTTGCAAGGTATGTTGCTAAAGCAGATTTCAGCCCTTCAACATTAGCTGTTGGTACGACAAAGCTTGCGTTTGCTTCTCGTGGAATAGCATTACGAAGACTTCCGCCATTAAACTCTGTAAGGCTAAGATCAAATTCATTGCTTGCATCAAGTAAAAAACGTACCAATAGCTTGTTGGCATTTGCGCGGCCAGTATGAATATCTACACCTGAATGACCACCTTTCAATCCTGAGATAGATAAATTAAAAGCTTGATGATCTGCAGGGACATCAGTGTATTCTAGTAAGAAATCAGCAGAGCCATCAATCCCACCCGCACAGCCCATGTAGACTTCACCTTCTTGCTCTGAATCAGTATTGATGAGAATATCGCCATCTAACCAACCTGCTTCTAAGCCAAATGCGCCTGACATACCTGCCTCTTCATCAATTGTAACAAGCACTTCTAATGGGCCATGTTCAATATCATCACTTGCGAGTACGGCTAATGCGGAAGCTAAACCAATACCGTTGTCAGCACCAAGTGTTGTGCCTTCTGCAGTCACCCATTCGCCACATTCTTGAATATATGGTTTGATTGGATCTGTGAGGAAGTCATGTTCAGTATCATTATTTTTTTGTGGCACCATATCCATGTGTGCTTGTAAAATAATACCTTTTCTATCTTCCATTCCTTTAGTTGCAGGCTTCTTAATGAATAAGTTACCAATGGCATCTTCTTTGATAGTAAGTCCTAACTCTTTGGCCCACTCTTGAATCCATAATGAGATTTTTTGCTCATGCTTTGATGGGTGTGGAATGCTGCAAATTTTTTCAAATATTTGCCATAAACTGTTAGGTTGAAGTTGTGATAATGTACTCATAAAGTTTCCTTAACCGACGCAGTTGCAACGAATTGGGCAACTGCTGATTGTTTACAGCCCAATGTGAACTTGGGCAAAATTTATATAGTGATAGTTTGGCAGACTATAAGGTTATTTACTCGCCATTAGAAATTGCCATTGTTCATTAAAGTCACTACTTGGAAGTTTTTCAAAACCCGATCTTACGTATTGGCTGATTTTCCCCTCAGCAAAAGCAACCAGCAAATTGGCAAGTGCTTGCTCACTAATTGAAAAAGTTTTACCTTCTCTTAATTTACGCTCGCGTAGAACCTGTTTGAATTGTGATTCAAGTTTTTCAAAGAACTGATGCACACGACCTCTGAGGCGCTCATTCTCACCCATTAAAGCATCACCTGAAAGAATGCGGCAAATTCCTGGGTTTCTTTCAGAGAAAACCAATAAAACATGCAGAATATGATGACAGCGTACTAATGTTTCTTTGTGATCAGCTAAGATCAAGTTTATTCTTGAGAAAATTGACTCTTCGATAAAGTCAATTAACCCCTCGAACATTCTCGCTTTTGAAGGAAAGTGTCGATATAAAGCCGCTTCAGAAACACCCACTTTATTCGCTAGCTTCGCTGTAGTAATACGTTCACCAGGGCTGTCTTGTAACATCAAGGCTAAACATTCTAGAATTTGCTGTTTGCGGTTTGGTTTTGCTGTTTTTTGAGGAGTTGCGCTCATATTAACTCTTTTCTCTTGGTTGTTATTATTTGTTTAAATACGTTGGTTAGTCGCTTATGTACGATATCGTTGCTGATAGTGCTCATTAATTAAAGAGACTAATTTTTTGGCAACAATATGCTTGCTAGCTAATGGAATTTCCGTTTTATCTACCGCGCTAAATAAAGTTAACGCATTATCATCGCTATTAAAGCCTTGGCCTGCTTTAGCAACATCATTTGCCGCAATGAGATCTAAATTCTTGCGCATTAATTTACCACGAGCATACTGCTCAACATTTTGAGTTTCTGCAGCAAAACCGACAATAAACGGTTTATCGGCTAACTGAGCAATATCTGCAACAATATCATGGTTTTTTATTAAATCTAGTTGCATAGCATCATTAGATTTTTTTATTTTTTCTTGGGCAACATTGGCTACACGGTAGTCTGCTACGGCAGCACAAGCAACAAATGTAGTTGCTTCTTTCACGTGCTCAAGTGCTTGTTGATGCATTTCTGCCGCACTTTCTACATTGATAATATGACAACCCACAGGTGGTGTAATTGTAACAGGGCCAGAAATTAGCGTGACTTTTGCTCCGGCTCTAAGTGCCGCATGAGCAATGGCATAACCCATTTTTCCTGAGCTATGGTTTGAAATATAACGCACAGGGTCAATGGCTTCTCTTGTAGGCCCTGCGGTGATTAACCAATGTTGTCCAGCTAAATGTTTTTCAACAAAGAAATCACTGCTTAAGGTAACTAAATCAGGTACATCTAACATACGGCCAAGACCAACATCACCGCATGCTTGTTCTCCGCTTCCAGGCCCCCAAATATGGTAACCCCATTGAGTCAACGTCTCGATATTTCGCTGTGTTGCAGGTGCATGCCACATTTTCTGATTCATTGCAGGCGCAATAGCAATCGGGGCATCTGTTGCCAAACAAAGGGTAGAAAGTAAGTCATTTGCCATTCCTGCGGCTATACGCGCAATTAAGTCGGCCGTTGCTGGAGCAATGATTAGTATGTCTGCCCATTTAGCAAGCTCAATATGACCCATAGCGAGTTCAGCTTGTGTATCCAATAAGCTATCGGATACATGGTTACCTGATACGGCTTGTAAGGTAAGAGGTGTGATAAATGCTTTTGCACCATCAGTCATTACTACTCGTACATCAGCCCCTTGTTCTTTGAGGCGGCGTACCAATTCTGGTGTTTTGTAGGCTGCAATTCCACCACTAATACCAAGAACAATTTTTTTGTCCTGAAGAATTTGCATAAACTGCTAATCTTAACTAATCAATGTTGGTACTAAGATAACATTTATTCGCTTTATTGAAAAATTTCACACAGAAAAAAATAATACATGCAAGGATGCAAAATGAAACCAGATAACCTTAGTCAAATGTTACTTAAAGATTGGCCTGAAATTGAGCGGCCAAGAGAGAAATTATTACAACGAGGGGCAACATCCCTATCAGATGCTGAATTACTTGCCATATTTTTGCGAACAGGCGTAAAAGGATGCAATGTTGTTGATTTATCGAGAAGGCTGTTGAAGAGTTTTGGCAGTATTAGTGCTATATATCAAGCAAGCCATGGTGATTTTTGTGCGCATTATGGTTTGGGAACGGCCAAGTTTGTTCAATTACAAGCTTGTTTAGAGATGTCAAAGCGCTATTTGTCAGAAAAAGTCCAGCAACAAAGTTATGAATTAAGCTCTTCTCAGTTAACTCGAGAATATTTAATGGCTGAGTTAAGAACTGAGCAGCGGGAAATATTTGCGATACTCTTTTTAGATAGTCAGCACCAAGTGGTTCAATTTGAAAAGCTATTTTTCGGTACATTAAATGCTGCTGCAGTATATCCGAGAGTTGTGGTGCAACAGGCATTAAAGCACAACGCGGCGGCTGTTATATTAACCCACAATCACCCCTCGGGTGTTGCTCAAGCAAGCCATGCTGATCAACTTATTACTGATAAATTAGTGCAAGCTTTGCAGTTAATTGATGTCAGCGTTTTAGACCATATTATTATTGCAGGACATCAGTATTATTCCTTTGCGGAACATGGGGAAATAATATCCTGATAATTAGTTGATAAAATTAAAAATCCCAGTTACTTTTAGAGTTCAGGTAGTGAGATAAATAATTGAGGAACATCATATGGATCAAAGTAGTAATGATGGAATTGAGCGTCGTAAATTCTTTCGTTTAGACATGGAAAAAGAGTTAATAGATATCTCTTGGACTGATGCGACGGGTCAAGTTCAACAAAAGAAAATTGCCTGTCTTGATTTTTCTCGTGGTGGATTACGCTTAGATTGTGATCAAGCAATCCCTTTAACAACCCAAGTAACCGTTATATTTAAAGCGGCAAGTGCAAATAACCAAACGCTGAGCGGTAAAGTCTTACGTTGCGTGAAGCAAGACAGTGGTTGGTTTGAAATCGCGTTAATTTTAGATGATGCCAAGTAGTTAAGTGAGTTAACTGGCAACTCACAGCGCGTGGGGTTATTCGAAATAAGCTAGACTAATAAAATTGAACTACAATTAATGGAGTTCAGTGTTAAAAGATAGAAGTAAAGGATGATAGACATATGATGATATTAGTGGGTGGTGAAAAAGGCGGTAGTGGTAAAAGCTGTCTGGCACAGAACTTAGCCGTATACTTCGCCCGAAATAAGAAAGCAATCGTGTTAATGGTTGATTGTGATCCGCAACGTACTACCTCAGATTGGATTCAGGCTCGAAATGCTGATCCTTCACTCCCTGCAATTAACTGTATTCAACTGTACGGTAAAATTAGAAATGATTTATTAAGTCTTGGGCAGCATTATGACTATGTAATTGTTGATTGTGGTGGACAAGATAACTTAGCGCTACGTGCTGCTATGTCTGTCGCTGACCATGTAATTATTCCCTTAAGACCAAAGCGTAGAGACTTGAAAACAGTACCTCATATGGAAGACATGTTAAGTACTTGTAAAATGGTTAACCCGAAAATGATGGCTTCCTTTGTGGTAACTCAATGCCCATCTTTACCTAATCAAGCAAATCGAATATTAGAAGCAAAAGAAGTGTGTAGCTCATATGGTATTAATGTTTTAGATGCAGTGACTTATAACAGAAATGTCTATGATGATAGTGAAGAGCAAGGCTCTTCCGTAATTGAAAACGATCCTAGTGGTAAAGCCGCTCAAGAAATGATTGCTATTGCAGAAGAATTACTAGCAATGGAACCGGACAATTCGCATGAGTTTAACTGATTTAAAAAAGACTAAGGATGGCAAGGCAAAGAAAAAAAGCTTTACCATAGATGAGTTTATTTCTGATGCTGAAAATTATGCCAAGGGTGATCCAAAAATTGTAACCACGGTTGCAGGTGCTGAAGCTGATCATAAATTGAATTTACAAGAAGCCATTGCTGAAGCGAAGCGCTTTATTGAATTAAAAGAAAAAGAGCATCAGTCAGCGGAGCAACAGTCACGTAAAAGGACAAAAGGAAAAACAAAAGGTGATAAGCCATTTCGTCGCGCAACTTTTACTTTAAGTGAAGATGCTATAGATCAATTGCATGAGTTGTCAGCTGAATCAGATTTAGCTAAATCACATATTTTACGAATTTTAATCGATGAATTGTGTAATAAAGAACAAAATGAACAGTTGAAGAAGTTGTTGCAATCAAAAATTGATTGATTTGTTGGCTTTTTGTTCGTGAAAGTGACAATAATCATACGAAAACTCACTACAATAGTGAGTTTTTTGTTTTTAAAGTCGATATAAGTATTTGATATTATGTTAAAACATTCCTTTCATTATAAAGTTTGCATTTGGGCTAGCATTAATAATTTAGTTTCTCTATAATATGCCACCTTTTTCAGGATCCTGAGGCGACGGTCTTGGGGAAATATAGCTCGAGCTGAAATTAATTTTGGAGTGACTCACATGTCTAAAGTTTGCCAAGTAACAGGCAAGAAGCCAGTCGTAGGGAACAACCGTTCTCACGCAAGAAACGCGACTCGTCGTCGTTTCTTACCAAACCTTCAATCTCACCGTTTTTGGGTTGAGAGTGAAAATCGTTTCGTTAAATTACGTTTAACTCCGAAAGGAATGCGTATTATCGATAAAAAAGGTATTGATGCAGTATTAGCTGACATTCGTGCCCGTGGCGAAAAAGTTTAAGTACTCATCTAGGAGAATATCATGCGTGATAAAATTCGTTTAGTTTCTAGTGCAGGTACTGGTCATTTTTATACTACTGATAAGAATAAAAAGACTATGCCAGAGAAAATGGAAATCAAAAAGTTTGATCCAAAAGCTCGCAAGCACGTAATGTATAAAGAAGCAAAAATTAAGTAATTAATATTGTTTCGAATTAAAAACCCGGTATTTACCGGGTTTTTTATTGCCAAAAATTCAGTATGATAAACATAAAGATTAATAATGCAGAGAAAATATGAAGCTATCACGCACTGGTTGGAATAATGTAATTATTTTTTCAGTCATGATTATTATTATTATGATCAATGCTACCAACGATAAGCTATTTCCTGAAGATGCTGAGCAAACCTCAGGTGCCTCACAAACACTATTACCTGAGCATAGTGTGATATTAACACTATCTATATTACTTTCAGACAAGCAAAGTATGCACTTTGCACGTGTAGGTCGCAGTTGGCAGTTAACAAGCAAAGGCCTAGTGGTAAATTTATCTGAGCAGCAAATTGAACAATTAATGTTTTCATGGCAGCAAAGCTCAGGCCTAGTACAAGCGGATGAAATCATCATTGATCAAACCTTAGCAACGCAAGTCCATATTGCCTTAGCTGGTATTGATGAAACTCTGGTATATTGGCTTTATCCACTTTCAGACCAATTACTAATCTATAACCAAACATCTAAAGTTTGGTTATCACTACCAGCAGCTGTAAGTAAGCAACTGTTGCCGGTACAGTAATTATTACCCAAATTTATAGACGAACAATATGCCAGAATTACCAGAAGTAGAAGTATGTCGATTGGGCATTAGTCCACACTTAATCGGTGAAAAAATACAGGATATTGTGGTTAGAAATTACCAATTACGTTGGCCTATACCTGCTGAGATAATACAAGCAAAAGGCCAAATTATCCTTGCAGTTGAAAGGCGGGCTAAGTACTTACTTATACGATGTGAATCAGGAACAATACTATTACACCTTGGTATGTCAGGCACGATTCGAGTAGTGAACCAATCAACGGCTATTGCCAAGCATGATCACTTTGATTTAGTGCTTGAGAATAACAATGTTCTTAGATTGAACGATCCAAGACGTTTCGGCGCGGTGTTGTGGTTGGATAGTCATCATGATGAACAAGGCTTACTAACTAAATTAGGACCTGAACCTTTATCAGACGATTTTTCAGATGGTTACCTTTTTCAAAAAGCTCAAGGCCGTAAAGTGCCAATTAAAACCTTTATAATGAATAATCATATTGTTGTGGGGGTCGGTAATATTTATGCTAATGAAGCATTGTTTAAAGCTGGCATTTTACCGACTGCCCAAGCAGGTAATATAAATGAAGAGCGATTAAATGCCTTAACTCATATCATTAAAGCAGTGTTAGCAGCGGCAATTAAACAGGGTGGAACAACGCTAAAAGACTTTACCCAAGCAGATGGTCGACCAGGGTATTTTGCACAATCATTGCAAGTTTATGGCCGAGCTGGGCAAGCTTGTCATTGTTGTAATACGACGCTAGAAGAAATTAGGCAATCGAATCGCAGCTCAGTTTTTTGTCCGAGCTGCCAAAGTGAATAATCGTTAGCTTAATTATAGGTATCTTGAGATTAGATAGATGTAGAGTGCTATTTTTCTAGTGCAGCTTTCACTACAGGGTGTACAAACTGGCCAACATCGCCATCGTGAAGTGCGACTTCTTTTACTAAGGTTGAAGAGATGAAAGAATTCTCCTCAGCAGGAGTTAGAAAAACACTTTCTAACTCTGGTGATAATCTTCTATTCATATTGGCGAGTTGAAATTCATATTCAAAGTCAGACACCGCACGTAAACCTCGAATTAGCACTTTTGCTTGATGTTGTTTAGCAAAATCTACTAATAAACCACTAAAACCAACGACTGAGACATTATCTAAGTCTTTAGTTACTTCTTTTAGCATAGTTACACGTTGCTCTAAGTCAAATCGCGGTTTTTTACTTGGACTAAAGGCAACCCCAATAATAACTTCGTTAAATAGTTTGCTGGCACGAACAATTAGATCACTGTGTCCATTCGTTACAGGGTCAAAAGTACCAGGGTAAATTGCTTTTATTGTCATGATTTAGTCGTTCAACATTATTCGAAGATATAGACATATTGTAATGGGCTAATAGAGCCACTGACAAGTCTCTATAATTAAAACAGATAAAAATGAATAAATAATCATAAAAAAGCTTAAAGTATTTACTCAAAATGCTGTATATTAACTGAAAATTGATAGTATCATTGTTCAACCAGAGAAGATTACCTTCCATTAGCCAAGAAAAAGAAGCAGTTAGTATGAAGACCCGTGATAAAATAATTCAAGCCAGTATTGCATTATTTAATGAGCAAGGAGAGCGCAACGTAACCACAAATCATATTGCGGCTCATTTATCGATTAGTCCAGGTAACCTGTATTATCACTTTCGAAACAAAGAAGATATTATTCTTTCAATTTATGAAGAATATGCTCGTAGCCTATTACTTGAAGCCTTACCTAAAGTCTCTGCTGAAGTTAAACCGCTTGATTCATTGATTTTATATATGGATGCGGTATCGCAAACCACTAGAAAATTTCGTTTCTTTTATAGTAATTTGCCGGTTCTTTTAGATAAAAACCCAAGCTTACGTGAAAAGTATGTTGAAGTGCAGCACACAATTGCTGAGCGAATTCGAGAATTATTATTATCGTTAAGAAGTGCTGATATTATCGCTTTTGAAGATGATGAACTTGCCGATATTGTCAGTATTTTACGTTTAATAAATACCTTTTGGATTAGCTTTTATCAAACACAAACTATTGTTAGTGAAGTGAATGATTCAGTTTTTTATCAAGGTGTTTTAAAGATACTGGTTATTTTAAAACCATATACAACAGAAGCAGCTAAAGCAGAGTTACTTAAAGCGCGCGATTTATACCAACAAAAATATGAGCAAGCGTTAGAGACAGCCTAAGCTGTTAATTCAAATTGAGACTTATCAGATTTTGCATAAGCTAATGTAATATTTTGGTAGAAGCTTTCAATCCGCTGAGCTCGTTGAGTAACTTCTAAAGACTGATCAGTTTGTATATGAGCTGTTGAACCGTAGCTATTATGGCTTGGCACTAATGCTTCTTGGTCAGATAATGTTTGGTTTATAAAAGTATCAAAGTCATTATCATCCCCTTCGTTAAGGTGCGTATTAACTTGAGCTTTAGCGCTATTTTCACTGTTAATTCTACGCTCTTCATTTTGTTCTGATAATAAATCACTCTGAGCTTGCAGAATAATCTGAGTTGCATTGGCAGCAACACGGGTATCTTGAGCTGAGGGGTTAGCAGGAGCTAATGCCGCTGCATGCACTTTCTGCATTTTAGCAATCGTTGCTTGTGGGTCACCAGCAACGCGAGAAAGGTCAACAGATACTTCACCTGAAACAGCGTACCTTTTGCCGTCAGGCCCTACTTCATAATCATATGAAGGCGAACCCGTAGTTGAGCCGCCAACACTTGCATGAGCCATCTCGTGGGCTTTAACTTCAAGGTCTCGTTCCTTAAGTTCTGAGACAATTTGGGCTTCTTCAGGCGTTAATTCATGCTGTGATTGGGAAGAGTGCTCATCTTCATCATTTTGCTGTTGATTAAAACCATGATGATTTTGCTCTTTTTCTTGATGCTCAGGGTTGTGCTCTTGATGTTCGCCATTAATTGACTGCGTATCCTGCTCTGCTTGCTTACGTAAATTAGCAAAGTCAACCTGCTCATTGTTTTGGGCGGGGGTTCGAGCTCGCTCCTTTTCAGAAGCGACGCCCTTTTCAGCGGCGGATTGATGGGTTGCGCTAACTTGAGTAATTACCTCTCTTTGTTGATTTTCACGACGCAAGCTTTCCGTTGGCAAATTAGCCACCGTAGGCATGGAAATCATCGGTGTGTGAGAAGTAATATTCATAATAACATTAAACTTAGTGCAACTTACGCAGTAACATCTAGCAAGGTACCTAAGGTTTCATCTGCGGTTTTTATGACCTCAGCTGAAGATTTTGCTTGGTACTCTGCAACTTTTAAATCAACAATCGCTTGATTTAATTCAGGCGCATCTGTTTTAGTGGCTACTTGGCTAGTCACTTCACTAGTAACTTCAGTACTAGTTGTTTGATTGGATTCAGACTCTATCGTAGTGCTTGCGACAATATCGGCAGCAGCTTGATTCGCATTTTCCTTAGCTTGTTGAAAGCCTTGGACCCCCGCATTAAACGCTGATTGAATTTCCATAGCAAATACCCCTATTTTCTATAGCTTCATCTGTTTAATTATTAATCAAAAATCACAAAAAGTAAATTGATTATTCTGCTCAATAGTTAAATTTTGTTAATGAATTCTTTTATCAGCCAATTGGCTAGAATTTGAGAGAATTCGGGCAAATGAGAAATAAATGGCGCATGTGAAGCACCTTCAAAAATATGATGCTCACTTTTTGGCATTAAGGCATTGATTTTTGGACAAACAGTCTTTGGTACTAAACTATCGTTACGGCCATATAAGCGTAAAAAAGGTTGTTGTATATGTGCTAATTTCGCTCGGAAATCGCTTGTCTCAAGTAAGCTTAGCGATTTATCTAGCGTGTTTTTACTGGGGAGAGGTTGAGCCATTACAAGCTCAGTAATTTGCTTCAAATCTTGTCGAATATGAGGGCTGCCCATGGCTTGTATCTTTAAAAAGCCTTTAATGGTTTTAGCACTATCTTGTGATAACTGTTGATGAAAACTAGAAAGGATCGCAGGTTTAATTCCAGGCCAAATAATCTCATCTGTTAAGGCGTCTTGCTGCTCGACAAAAAGTGGAGTGCTAGCAACAGAAATAAGGCCAAGAACTTGCTGATTAAAATCGAGCGCCATTTTAGTTGCAACCAATCCACCAAGTGACCACCCCAAATATATCGCGGGCTGAGCGATATTTTCGCTGATTAACTGACAAATACTATCAAGACTATATGCATTTAAGTCGATATGATTATTTTGACCAAAACCGGGTAAATCCACGGTGATGAACTCAAATTCATCAGCCAATAAAGGTGTTATTTCATCCAATAATGGCTGCCAAATTGCTGAGTTGAGTCCCCAGCCATGTAGAAAAACAATTGGGATTTTCTTGGCTTGTTTTGGGAGTGTCTCTGCTGCTACTTTGGTAAAATGTAAACTATCTGCCATGCTTAGAAGGATGCGTTTAAAGGAAAAGCGCTAGTGTACAAAAAGGTGACAAACAATGGAATGGCAAAGCGCAGTTAATCAGTGGCGAAGCATAGTATTGACATTGTGGCAAAGAGGCATAACACATCTAGCTTGCTGTGATCTTTGCTCTGTAACGGTGAGTGACAACATGAAGGCGTCAGGGAATGCTAAGCAACTTCTTGTTTGTTCAATTTGTCTGGATGAGCTACCAATTTTTAATTGTAAAGCAATACAAGGTGATTTACTTCACTGGCCTGCTATTGATAAAGGATTACCACAGAGACATTTTGCCAGGTTATTGTCCCTTGCTCCTTATACTCCTCCTTTTGATACTTGGCTTAAGCAACTGAAATATCAAGGTCGTTTTGAATTAGCGCCATTCTTTGCTGAATTGCTATTTAAACAGTGGCAAATTGCTAATGAAGTCCATCCATATGAACAGGTTGATTTAGTTATTTCTGTGCCAGTACATATAAGAAAATGGCAAACACGGGGATATAATCAGGCACATTTAATTGCCTGTCAATTTGCGAAAAAACTGCAGGTGCCCTATCAGAGTGATTTAATAAAGCGTGTCAAACAGGTAGATAGCCAAGTGGGGAAAACGGGCGCTGAACGAAGAAAAGCATTGCGCAATAATTTCATACTCAATAATGGGAATACAGCAAAGCTGAAACATGTAGCATTGGTTGATGATGTGGTTACTACTGGCAGCACCGCCAGTGAAATAAGCAAACTATTACTTAGCTTAGGTGTACATACCGTTACTTTGGTAACGGTATGTATCTCATTGCCGACAATTAAAAAGTGCCCTTAGTAGCACGTTATAACAAGTTTACTTAAACTACTTTGCTGATGCAGAAAAAGCATGGGCGAAAAATATGCTATTAGCGAGCAACTTAGCGCTACCATGCCAATAACCACGAAAAGCTAGAACATCACTGGTGGCAATGACTTTACCCTTACCGTAGTTATGGGCAACGATAGCGGCGTTATGCGCTAGCCGATTTGTTAAATTTTGATCGGTATAGCCACTTAATAGCGGAGTGGGCGTATATTTAGCGACAGTAATAAAAGGTTGTTGCGGGTGCTCAATAATCAGTGTGCTATTTCTAAAGAGTGCCAGAGACTTTGATGTATAACCAAAGGCGAGAGGGTGACTGGTATCTAACTCTGTTTCAAAAATAGCACCGGCTATACGTTTACGACCTGCAAGGGCTTCTTTATCTTCATAACTTAGATTTTGGTGATCAAAGAGTTGGTCTATTTGTTTTTTACTCGCTATTTTGGCAGATAAAATCTCATTATCTGCTAACCATGTTGCCGCTCTTTTTTGACCTATAATCACTCCGCCTTGCTTGACCCATGATTTTAATTTTGACGTCACTTTCTCTGACATGTGTTGATAATTACCATTGACCATAATTATGTGGCTATAATCACTGATATTTCGACGTGCAAGGTTATTGTGTTTAATCACTGAAACGGGAATGTTTAAGGTTTCATCTAAGTAAAAACGAACTTCGCCGGCTTCATATTGTGAAATACTTTGCCCGCCAATAAGCAAGACTTTCGGTTGCTTGATTACTTTGAATGAACTGCTACCTAAATCAACGCCTATTGGTGTTAAGCCAGTTGATATATTAAATAACTTAATACCCACTTCATTACTGGCATTAACGACGATATCTTGCCAATTTTCAATAGATTGAATGCCGGCTAAAAGCACTATGCTACCTTTACTGAAATGCTGTTTTTTACCATCCACTACGCTGGTGAATGCTTTAGTGGCCACTTTGGCTTTTACCCCTTTTGCTAACAAGCGGTTTAATAATTTAGGGGCTAAATAATTCTGCCAGTTGAAGGCATAACTATACGTTTGCTTATTAACCTCATTAGTAATAATTGTTGCAGGTGGTTGCCATGCTTGCTGGCTTAATGATAATCCACGTGTACGTCTTAATGCCTGATGTTCAATATTCATTGCTAACGGCAAGGTCCAGCCAGAAACATCGTAAAAGGTATTATCTTTAAAGTGACTTTGTTGATTAAAGAGAGCTTGAATTAAGCGATATTGAGGCTGCGCTAATGGCACAAAATAGCTATGTTCTTTGCTATAAAGCTTATCTTTGTATTCATAATCTTCAGTAAGCGGGTAAATACTAATTTGATGCTGTTGTAACTTACTTAACAATGCTGATAATCGGTAGCTATCATGTGCTTCGTGTAATAAGTAACCAGCAATTTTCTGCTTTTTAGCCAATTTAAGAGCACTTTGATAAAAATCTTTCTTGTATTGAATTAATGCTTCGCGATGATGCCATGCCCCTTCGATAGTAGATAAAGAAGTTAAGACATGATTTTTGATACTATCTTCAAAAGTAAGTAAACCATTGTTCGTTTGCTGTTGCATACCACGAGAGCTTGCTTGCTCAAATAATATACCTATGCTGCCATTAATATCAGGGTAGGTAGAGCCTTTACCAAAGTAAAAATCATCAAAATTTTCTTCACTATAGTAAAGTCTGTGTTGCTTATCTAATGCTTTGGCGTGAAATTCAGCCATTGCTGCTGTTAAGTTATAGTTATCAGCAGGGGTTAAGGGGTGGTTTCTGCTGCGGATGCCTGGCTGAAAGAAGTAACTACTGTTATGACCCATTTCATGAAAATCACCCACAACATGTGGTTGATATTGATGATAATAGGCTAATCTGTGACGGCTTTCTTGCTGAGATAATAGTAACCAGTCTCTGTTCAAATCGAACCAAAAATGATTAGTACGGCCGGTTACCCAATCTTGATGATGCTCAATATGGTTTACATCACTGTTATCAGAAGAGTTTCTGTAAGTTGTTACCCAATTAACAAACCTATCCATGCCATCAGGGTTAATGCTTGGCTCCAAAACAATAATAGTATTTTGTAAAATCTGCTCAATACTGGTTTCGTTACTTGCAGCTAAATAATAGGCAACAACCATAGCGGCATTTGCGCCACTAATTTCATCACCATGGACACTGTAACCAAGCCAGACGACTAAAGGTTTTTGTGTATCTTTTGTTTCATTTGAATTTTTTGCTAATAATTGAGGTAATTTAGCGAGGTTTTCAGGACTGGAGATTGTAACCAATAATTGTTCTCTAAACTGAGGTGTTCTCCCCATAGAAGTTAACATAACTCGAGAAGAGGCAGTCGATAACTGGTAAAAATATTGTGATAACTGATCATGCCTAATATGGCGTTGACCAATTTCAAAACCTAAGCTCATACTCGGTAGGGGGATAGCTTGATTATAACTCGCTGATTTAGGTAAATAATGCGTAATTGAACTTGCTTGAACTACACTTGAAAAAATAAAAAAGCTTAAAATAATTAGTAAACGCAACAGCAACATAAAAAACCTCTTTTGTTAATGGCAGATAAAATAACAAAAATATGGTGAAAAATCATTGTTAATAGCCATCTCTCCTTTCAATTTGACCAAAAAACAAACAGAGATGTTCAGTACTGTCTAATATCGATGAAATTGCTAGCGCCTAACTTGATAGCAGAGTAAAATGGGCATACTTGAGTAAAATAGTCAGGTATACTTATAAGTAATAAGTGACTTGAGAGAGCAAAGAGAGTGTAAACGTCATGATCAGTATTTCAGAAAGTGCCCAAGCGCATTTTGTAAAGTTACTTTCGCAACAAGCGGAAGGCACCCATATTCGAGTGTTTGTGGTAAATCCAGGTACAGCTAAAGCTGAGTGTGGCGTTTCATACTGCCCACCTGATGCCGTTGAACCGGATGATCTCGAGTTACCTTTTGATGGCTTCTCTGCCATGGTTGATAGTGATAGCAAAAGCTTTTTAGAAGATGCAGAAATTGATTTCACCACTGATCAAATGGGGTCTCAACTTACATTGAAAGCACCAAACGCAAAACTACGTAAAGTAGCCGATGATGCACCACTTTTTGATCGTGTACATTACTTCTTGCAAGCAGAGGTTAACCCTCAATTAGCTGGGCATGGTGGTGAGTGTACGTTAATGGAAATTACTGACGACGGTTATGCTGTTCTGCAATTTGGCGGTGGTTGTAATGGTTGTAGCCAGATTGATGTCACGGTTAAAGATGGCATTGAAAAGCAATTAATTGAAATCATGGGTGATGAAATTAAAGGCGTTAAAGATATGACAGAACACCAACGTGGTGATCATTCATATTACTAAGCATCGCTCAAAGACTATATCAGTTACTTTGGGTATGGTTAATTAGTACGATATGTTGTTTATATTGGAAAAACTAGGCCAGAATCCGCAAGCAAGTATGAAAATATTTGTTCGTGGGCTTGGCCTTTTTGCTTTAGGCTTGTGTTTAATCGCTATGGGTTATTTCTTTCATTATGCATGGCAAATGGCTGGTATCATTGTGTTAGCAATAGCTTGTGCAGTCGCGTTGTGGGGGTATATCGGCATTTTTGCAAATCGTTGGTACCATATTCTGACAAGGCATAACCCTGATAGACATAATAAATAATATGCGTTTGCTCTCACTCATAAAACATTATTGGTTGCCATTAACCCTCTTCACCGTAGTGGCCATTGCAACTTTATCCTTATGGCCAGCAGCAAGTTTACCTCAAGTACCCGGCACAGATAAAACACATCATTTTATCGCTTATGGCTTATTAATGCTGCCAACAGCCTTAAAGAAACCTAAAGGTTGGCTTTACATTGCCTTTGCTTTTATCGCCTTTAGCGGTTTGATTGAATTAGTGCAGCCCTATGTGAACCGTTATGGTGAGTGGCTCGATATGTTAGCGAATATATTGGGGTTGCTTTGCGGTATTTTTGTAGCAAAACTCGTCGAAATTTTTGCTGATTTTAGTTACAAAAAGTCACAGTAAATTACATAATCATCGTAAAGTAATTGTTAATACTTGATAGGTATCAAGCAGTACTTATTAAGTCGTGCTAAACTTGCCCCACATTATATTTTTGAACAGTGTTACCTTATGTCAGAACAACCACCAGCACATCATTTACCCGTTAAGCATCCGCCTAAACGACTTTGGCAAAAAATCTCCCTGATAATTGCAAACATTAGTTTTGCCTGTGCGGCGATTGGTGTTGTCATTACGTTGATCTATGGTAGTTCTGTTGAGGCTGAAATTAAAGCCGCCATGGGTGCTATTACATTTTTTTGTGCTGCTGTTGGTGTTGTATTGAAGGCACTAGGTGGTACCAGTATCCCTAATTTGAAAATAGAGAAGCAAGATACCGATAAAAAAGATGCTTAACTGGCATTTGAATCGATGTTAGTACGTTGTGTATTCAGGCTTAAGTTGACGATGAAAGTGCCACGCCAGTGTTACGCCACGTGCTAGCATAAACAAAGAAAAAGCTGCCCATAATCCGTGATTCTCAAAGGGTTGAAGCAAATACCATAATGGGAAAAAGCATAAGAAAGTAGAAATAATCATACTATTTCTCATTGCTTTCGCTTGCATCAAACCAACATAAACCCCGTCGTACAAAAAACACCAACATGAGATTATTGGTAAAAGTATCATCCAAATTAAATAATCTTGTGCGTAGTTAATAACACTTTCTATTGATGAAATTAATGACAAGAGCTCTTTACCAGCAACGGCAAAAAGTAACGTATAAAGTAAAGCAAAAATAGCGGTCCAAAATAAAGCAATATTAATAGTAGACGTTAATTCAGTTTTATCTCTTTTACCGTGCGCTTTTCCTACCATAGCCTCTGCAGCATTGGCTATACCATCTAGCCCAAATGAAATGAGTAAGAGAAAATTCATTAAAATTGCATTGGCAGCGACGACATCATCACCCATTCTTGCGCCTTGAAAAGTAATGAACATAAAGCAGCTTTGCAAGCAGATGGTACGAACTAAAATATCTCGATTCAGTTTGAAGTAGGCACTAATGATACGGCGCTCAAATAGCGTTGTAATGAAAATGCGACCGTCAGTTATTAAGTTGAAAATGTCAGTTTTGTGCCTCTTAAAAATAATGATTAATCCACAAGTAAAAGATGAATATTCAGCGATAACACTGGCTAAGGCGACACCTGAAACTTGCCATTGAAAAGCAAATACAAAGACGATATCTAGTATAACATTTACAAGGTTTGTTAATATTAACAGCCACATAACGGCTTTACTTTGATGGTTGCCCAACAGCCAACCAAAAATGACTAAGTTAGCAAGAGCAGCAGGTACTCCCCATATACGTATTTGTGCATATTGATTAGCATAAAACTGCACTTGTTCAGAGCCACCTGCGATGGTGAGTGCTATACGAATAAATGGTGCTTGTAATAAAAGTAACGCTGTACCTATGGCAAGTGCGACAGACAAACCACGACATAACACCATTAAATTTTCAGGTTTGCTACTGCGACCAAAAGCTTGAGCACTTAGACCGGTAGTCGACGTTCTCAGAAAGCCACATAGCCACACCACAGAAGTAATGACCATCGCGCCTATTGTGCTGCCACCTAAATAATAAGCATGAGATAAATGACCAATAACAGCCGTATCGACTAAACCTAATAAAGGTACCGTAATATTGGAAAGGATCATTGGTAGCGCTAACAGAAATAAACGCTTATGTTGATCAAGATCGCTAAATAACAGCAAGAAATATCCCTAATGGCTAGGCTTTTAATAAGAAAAGCGGTATTTTACCTTATCTTGTAAACCTCAGCCATGAGAAGAGACAACTATCATGATTGCTCGCGTCCTTGCTTTACTATGCATTTTATTCCAAACCTCTAGTTTTGCTGCGGTTATATTGCAGTATCACCACGTTAGTGAAACCACACCTGCAAGTACAACAATCTCTCCTAGCCAATTTGAGGCACACTTAAAATATTTGCAGGATAACGATTTCACCGTGGTGCCTTTATCAATCATCGTTGAAGCCATTAAAACTCAACAGGCCATCAAAGATAAGACTGTTGCGATAACTTTTGATGATGCTTATACCGATATCTTAACCACAGCGAAACCACTACTAGATAAGTTTGGTTTTCCTTACACAATATTTGTTAACCCAGGTATTATTGAGCGTTACGAATCAAGAGAAACATCGCCTTATTTATCGTGGGCGCAGTTAAAGTCCATGTCAGATGAAGGCGTTATGATGGCAAATCATGGTTTTGAACATGACTCATTAGCGAGGGTGCCAGCTGGCGTAAGTGAAGAGGACTGGCTTTTAGAGCAGTCGAAATTATTATTGCAAGCAGAAAAGATATTAGAAGAAAAAACAGGGCAAAGCTGGCGTTATTTTGCCTATCCCTATGGTGAGTATAGCCCGGCAATTCAAGCATGGGTCAAGCAAAATGATTTTGTTGCTTTTTCACAGCAATCAGGAGCAGTGGGTATAGTTTCAGATGTAACCAGTATTCCACGATTTCCGGCCTCGCAACCATACGATAAAATTTCAAGCCTAAGAGATAAGTTAAATTCATTACCTATGGCAATTACTTTATCTGAGCAAGATGCACAAACTATTTTTCAGCACCAAGAAAGTAAACAGGTGACTTTCAAGGTAGAAACAGATGACTTCTACCAATCTCAGTTGAATTGTTATATTTCAGGTCTAGGTAAGCAAAAAATAGACTGGCTTGATGACAATACCTTTTCTATTACCTTTAAAAAAGATTTACCCGTTGGGCGTGTTCGTTGTAACTGTACAGCCGCAAGCAAAAGTAAACCAGGTCGATATTATTGGTATTCTAAGCCTTGGTTTGTGTTAAAGCCTGACGGCACATGGTTTCACCTTTAACAAGCAGAGATTGATAGTCTCTAATATAAGGCAACGATTTTTTGATAATCTTCGAGTAATTTATCACTGTCTATACTAGGCACTTCTCCTAAAGCTTGTTCTGCTTTAAAAATGGCAGCGATTTTTGCATCAGGGTTTATCAAAGCTAATGAAGCACTATGATCGACTTGATAATTTTCACTGTTATTAGCATCGCTAATTGCATACATTAAGCCGAGGCTTCGTGCAAAAGGGTAAAGCTTGTCATGTTCGGCTCTTAACGCTAAAAAGTCTTCATTAAAATAAGCTATGTACTGCGCCAATTTACTTTGGCTATCACGTTGTGGATCTACAGATACCAGTAAAACTTGGCTATTTTCATCAATCTCTTGCAGTTGCTCATAGATAAAACTTAGGTTTTGTAGTGTTGTTGGACAGACATCAGGGCAAGAGGTGTAGCCAAAAAAAACAAAACTCCACTTTCCTCTAAGTTTTTGATTAGTAAACTGGTTTCCTGCTTGGTCAACTAGCTGAAAATTCGTTAAGGCTCTGCTTTGTTTATAATAAAGAGCGTGCTCGGGTAAAGGCTTTTTCGTGAGTAAGTGAAAACCAACAGCCCCTGCACTTGTCGCAATAATGGCAACGATGATAATTAAAACTTTATTCATAGGGCGCTTTTCCTTTCTACACACTAGCCAGCAAGTAATGATCGAATAGTAAAATAATAAATAGTGCCATTAAGTGGACGATGGAGAACTTAAATGTGGCAAACGCAGTGCCTTCTTTATCATTAAACTTCAATTGCCATGCATAGTAAAAGAACATTAGATTTAACGTGACAGAGCCTAATAGATAAAGCCAGCCACTCATACCTACGAGGTAAGGTAATAAACAAACGACAAATAATAGTACGGTATAAAGTAATATTTGTGTTTTAGTAAAGTCAACGCCATGGGTCACAGGCAACATAGGAATATTTACTTTGGCGTAATCGTTTTTGCGATGTATCGCCAACGCCCAGAAGTGTGGTGGTGTCCACGTAAAGATGATTAGCACTAATAACAATGCGTGACCATGAATTTCATTGGTCATTGCTGTCCAACCCAATAATGGAGGAATGGCACCAGCTAGGCCACCAATTGTGATGTTTTGCGGAGTTGCTCGTTTTAGATATAACGTGTAAACAAAGCTATATCCGACTAGGCCAGCTAAAGTTAAGTAGGCGGTTAATGGATTAACCAGTTGATAAAGTAACGCAAAGCCTGTTATTGCCAACGTGCATGAAAAGATAATGGCATTGCTTGTGGTCACTTGGCCTGTAGGTAATGGGCGATTGTGAGTTCTTCCCATAATGGTATCAATTTTTTGATCTACGATATGGTTTATTGCTGCTGCAGAAGAAGACAATAAACCTATGCCCAACATAGCAGGAATAAGAATTTGCCATGGTAAACCGCCTGGAACTGACAAACTCATCCCGACAAGCGCGGTAAGAACAAGTAATGCCACTACTCTAGGTTTAGTCATTTCATAATATGCTCGCCATGGAATTGTTGCCGAGTTTGAAAGGCTCACCTCGTTAGTGTTTGTTGGAGTGACAATGCCAGCTAAATTCTTATGTATAGTTTTATTCATCTTGAGTTACTCCGACAGCGTATGGTTAGAAAACATTGGCTGGCTGTTTTGGGCTAGAAAGATTACGGCAATTAAGCACATCATTAGGCAAACTGCGACGACATTGTGAGCTACGGCAACGGCTAAAGGTAAGGCAAACCAAATATTACTGATCCCTAACCCGACCTGAACTGTTAGCACAAGTAGTAATAGTTTGGCTGCAGATTTGGTGGCTGCATTTGTTTCCTTGCGAAAAACCATCGCGGCAAGCCAAAGCAAATATAAGGTTGTGATAATAGCCCCTATCCTATGACTAACATGAATAGTGACACGTTCATTAAAGGCTAAGTGTCCAAATTCATAGCTTTCCTTTTCGGGGGGGATCAATTCAAATGCTTTTGAGAAATTTAACTGTGTTGACCAATCACCCTGGCATATGGGTAATTCAACACAACTTGTGGCGGCATAGTTGGCTGAAGTCCAGCCACCTAACGCAATTTGACTTGCTAAAATGAAAAGTCCAACAAGACCTAAACGAGTTATATTATTGCTTGAAGGTATGGCTTGTCTTTTATTCGATAACCGTAAATAGAGCAAGAACAGTAAACACAGCGTGGTAAAACCGCCAAGCAAATGCCCCATCACCACAATAGGCATAAGTTTCATGGTAACTGTCCACATGCCTAACGCACCTTGAAACACCACTAAACAGGCAATAAATAATGGTAATTTTAACGGGACATGCAGTTGTCTACATTTGAAAGATAACAACGCTATTGAGAATATAAACAAGCCTAAGGCGCCGGCAAAATAACGATGGATCATTTCATTCCATGCTTTAGCGGGTTCAACAGGCCTTTCAGGAAAAGCTAATTCAGCTTTTTTAATTTGTTCAGCGGTTTCGGGGACATCAATTAAGCCATAACATGTTGGCCAATCAGGGCAGCCCAAACCGGCATGAGTCAAACGAGTATAGGCACCAAGCCCAATCACCATAATGGCTAATAACATACTGACAAGTACTAATCGCTGAAGGTTTATTTTTCCGTGTTCCATATCGTACTTCCCCTTAACCTACTTTGGAGTATTTCAGTAATTTTTTCATGTCGGCCAATACTTGCTTACCAAATACTGTTTGATTGCTTTCATCTGTGGGTAACTGATGGGATAAAATGATGTTACCTAGCGGGTCAACAATTAATACTTGTGGCTGTGTAAACGTTTCTGTCGATTTTTGTGTTGTAGGTGAAAAGTGCCAATCAGTTGCTTGCTCGACAGCATGATATTGCTGACTTTGCTCATTACTTAATAATGCAACGGGCAACACTCTTGGTTTGTCTTTGCCTAAGGCCAAATAAGTGTTGTATAAAGCTTTCATGCTGCTTTGGCAAATGGTGTTACAGTGTTTTGTTGGGTGATACAAAAGCAACCACTTTTTAGCGAAATTTGTGTTATCAATATTAAGCTGCTCTAGAGTAACAAGTTGTTCAATTAAGGTTCCTTTATTGGTAACGCCGTAATTTAACCAATTATAGTTAAGTGCTAATTTGGCCAATATTACGGGCAAGGCAAAGGCTGCAAGCATTAACAAGAAGGTCGTTTTTGACTTCATTTTACTCGAAGAAGTTCGAATGGTTGTGGTGTCTAAAGTGCTCATATTAAACCTTATTGGAAATTATTATTTTTTGTTGAAAGTAGGCTTTAAACCAAGTAAATACACCACTAACCCATGCCATAAGTAGTAACCATGCAATGGCTAAACAGAACCATTGAAAGGCATAAGCTTGATGTTTCTCTGGCGGCATAACAATGGGCTGCCAACTCTTTTGATAGCCTATAGACTCAGCTTCATCTACATAGGCAACGAACGGTAATAAAGGTTGTTTTAGCTGATTCTCAAGCAATTTATTGAAGGCTGAAAGGTCAATTTGCTGCACTCTTTGGGGCCAACTCACCGATGAGAAATCATCTTCCTTAAGAATAATGCCTTGCTCTACGACCCGTACATGAGCTTTAAATTGTTGCTCACCCAAAATCGGGGTGATTTCCGGTAATTTGGTTCTATCTATATTGCCTAGTACCCAGCCTAGATTGACTAAAACCCCATGGTGTTCGGTTTGAGCAATTTGAAAAACTCGATAGCCAAGTTGACCCTGATGCACTTGGTTGTCGAGTAAGAAAATAAAGTCATTATTTATCTTTGCTGAAAGCTCGATTGGCATGTCGTTAATGTCTTCTTCTGGGTTGTTTGCAAGAGCTACGACTTGCGCCAATGTAATCGGATTAGTTTTCTTTAGATAGGCTATTTTACTAAGGCGGGCTTGTTTCTCTATAGCTCTAGAATATTGCCAGTGGGCGAGTTTAACTAGCGCAGAAAAAATGGCAAAGGTGAAAATGACCCAGCCAATTTTTCTGATAATATTTGACTTTATGCTAACATCTCGCAATGGCAGTACTCATTAAATAATATAAACAAAAACAAATAGCATTACCCAAACTACATCGACAAAATGCCAATACCAACTAGCCGCTTTAAATGCAAAGTGATTTTCTGCTGTAAAGTGTCCTTTGAGTACCCTAAAAAACATCACAATAAGCATAATGCAACCTAATGTTACGTGCATGCCATGAAAGCCAGTTAATAAGTAGAAACTATTACCGTAAACACCACTAGTAAGGTAAAGGCGCATCTCTTCAGAATAGCCATGTGCATACTCTAGTACTTGAAAGTACATAAAGGCTAGACCAAGTAAAATGGTGATCCCTAGCCAAACTTTTAATTGGCTACGGTTGTTCTTGATTAGTGCAGAATGAGCGAAGTGTGCAGTAATTGATGAAGTTAATAACAGTACGGTATTCAGTAATGGTAAGCCATACCAGCCCATAGCTGTGGTTTCAGTGCCGTCAGGTGTTTTTAGTAAAGGCCATGCTGCTGTGAAGTCAGGCCATAAAACCGCTGCAGTTTCAGCATTGTTGCCTTCGCCACCAAGCCAAGGTACTGAGAATACTCGTAAGTATAATAACGCCCCAAAGAAAGCGGCAAAAAACATAACTTCAGAGAAAATGAACCAACTCATGCCTTGTTTAAATGAGTTATCCATTTGATGTGAATATTTACCCGCCAAAGATTCGGTGATGACATCACTAAACCAGCCGTAAATCATATATAGTACTAAGGCGATACCAGCGAGTAAGACATATCCGCCATAGCCACTTTCTTCACTATTCAAGTTACTGACATAATTCCCCGCACCAATGGCGATGAGAAATAGCGCAATAGCACCGATAATAGGCCAGTGGCTTTGACTGGGTACGTAATAGCTTTCATATTCTTTAGTTGTCATATTAGTTCCTTATCTCCTTAAATATGAATTTATAAGGAGGCAATTTTTTCGCTAATGTCGTATAACGTATAAGATAATGTGAGTGTTGATATATCTTTTGGCAGATCAACATCTACATAAAACTGTAATGCCATTTCAACTTCTTCATCGGCTTGTAACGGTTGTCGTTCAAAACAAAAGCATTCTATTTTTTGAAAGTAGCCGGCAGCGATTCCCGGTGAAACAGAAGGCACTGCTTGACCAACAATGGCTTGAGTAGCTTGATTTTTAGCGTAAAACTTCACCACTTTTTGTTCACCTGGGTGTACTTTTATTTGTTGAATAAGTGGCTTAAATTTCCAAGGTATTTGCTTAGCATTATGAGTAATAAACTGTACAGTAACCGTTCGTGAGGTATCGATACCATCAGCCGTGTATGCTACTGCTTCATCATTAGTTTTACCGTTTAGGCCCGTAATATCACAAAACACGTCATACAATGGGACTAAAGCGAAGCCAAACGCAAACATACCCACTACGACAAACATGAGCTTTTTCACAGTGGTTGTATGGCTTTGCGGTGTTGGCTTATCGCTAGTCATAATGATTACTCGTCTTTGATCGCTGGCGGCGTACTAAAGGTATGGTATGGAGCTGGGCTTGCAACCGTCCATTCAAGTCCCTCAGCACCATCCCAAGGTTTATCTGCTGCTTTCTCTCCGCTTCGAATACACTTAATAACGACGGCAAGGAAAAGCAGTTGAGATAGGCCAAATGCAAAGCCGCCAATACTGACCCATTTATTAAAATCGGCAAACTGCAATGCGTAATCAGGAATTCGTCTAGGCATACCTGCTAAACCAAGGAAATGCATAGGGAAGAACAATAGGTTGACACTAATAATAGAGCACCAGAAGTGCCATTGAGCTAATGTCTGGTTGTACATATGGCCTGTCCATTTAGGTAGCCAATAATACGTCCCCGCAAAGATTGAGAACAATGAACCTGTCACCAGTACATAATGAAAATGAGCAACAACGAAGTAAGTATCATGATATTGGAAATCAACAGGCGTTAATGCCAGCATCAAACCTGAGAAGCCACCAATAGTAAATAATATAACAAAAGCGATAGAGAACAGCATAGGTATCTCAAAACTCATTGAGCCGCGCCACATTGTTGCTACCCAATTGAATACTTTCACCCCTGTAGGTACGGCGATTAACATGGTGCAATACATGAAGAATAGCTCGCCAAAGAGCGGCATCCCTGTGGTAAACATATGATGCGCCCAAACAATAAATGACAATAAAGCAATTGATGCGGTCGCATAGACCATAGAGCTATAGCCAAATAATTTTTTACGGGCAAATGCTGGGATGATAGTAGAAACAATCCCGAATGCAGGCAAAATCATAATGTAAACTTCCGGGTGTCCAAAAAACCAGAAGATATGCTGGAACATGACAGGATCACCACCGCCCGCAGCATTAAAGAAGCTGGTTCCAAAATAAGTATCTGTAAGTACCATGGTAACAACACCCGCTAACACTGGCATTACCGCAATGAGCAAATAGGCAGTGATAAAAAAGGTCCAAACAAATAAAGGCATTTTCATGTAGGTCATGCCGGGCGCACGCATATTCATAATGGTGACGATGACATTGATTGCGCCCATAATAGAAGATATCCCCATAATATGAACGGCAAAGACAAAGAATGCTGTACTACCATTTGAATAGGTTGTTGATAGTGGTGCATAAAATGTCCAACCAAAGTTTGGCGCGCCACTTTCCATGAAGAAAGAGCCTATGAGTATGCTAAATGCAAAAGGTAGAATCCAAAAGCTCCAGTTATTCATACGTGGTAATGCCATATCAGGAGCACCTATCATCATAGGGATCATCCAGTTAGCAAAACCAGTGAAGGCTGGCATAATGGCACCAAACACCATGATTAAACCATGTGTTGTGGTTAACTGATTGAAAAAATCAGGCTCAACGATTTGTAAGCCGGGCTGGAATAGTTCAGCCCGAATTATCATGGCGAGGCCACCGCCAACTAATAACATAATAAAAGAAAACCATAAATATAGCGTGCCAATGTCTTTATGGTTTGTTGTATAAAGCCAGCGCTTTATACCACTGGGTTGAGCATGATGCTCTTCGTGATGTTCGGTATTTTCTAGCGTATCTGTGGTCATTTGTTATTCTCCGCTGGCAGCTTTTACATCGGCGCTTTGTACTAAGTCACCCGTGTCATTACCCCAAGCATTACGCTCGAAAGTGACTACGGCGGCAATTTCTTTTAAGCTCAGTTGTTTTCCATAACCTTGCATACCTGTGCCGGCTTTACCGTTAAAGACAATGTCGATGTGTTCTTCTATGCTGCCTGTTGTCGCAATAGGGCTTCCCTTAAGAGCAGGAAAAGCAGGAGGAATACCTAAACCTGTTGGCTGATGACAGGCTGCACAATGTGCAAGATATGTAGATTCACCCAGTTGCATGAGTTCTTCTTTACTCATTGAAGCACTTAATGAAGCTTGCTCTGCATTTGCGGCATCAGCAATGAGTTGTTGTTGCTCTTTAAGCCACTGTTGATAATCTTCTTCAGACTTAACTTCTACGACAACGGGCATAAAGCCGTGGTCTTTACCACATAGTTCGGCACATTGACCGCGGTAAATGCCCGGTTTATCTACTTTTGCCCACGCTTCATTGATAAAGCCGGGGTTGGCATCTTGTTTAACGGCAAAAGCAGGTACCCACCAAGAATGAATTACATCATCAGAAGTTAGTAAAAAACGAACCTTTTTATTCACGGGAATGACTAAGGGTTTATCAACTTCGATTAGATAATGTTCACTGCGTGTTGCAGGTTCACCATTATGATTTTCATATTGTTCTCGTGGGGTAGAGAGAACAGAATAGAATTCAATGTCTTGATCGAAATATTTGTAATGCCATTTCCATTGTGAGCCCGTAACTTGAATGGTGATATCAGAATCACTATTATCTTCCATGGCTATTAACGTGCTGGTAGCGGGAATGGCCATAGCTATTAGAATAACAACAGGGATGGCGGTCCAAAGAATTTCTATCTTAGTACTTTCATGAAAATCTGCTGGCTTTGCGCCTTTCGATTTTCGATGGAAAATAATTGACCAAAACATGACACCAAAGACTATAACGCCTATGGCAGTACAAATGTATAGCACCAGCATATGTAAGTCATAAACTTCATTACTGATTGCGGTAACACCTTTAGTTAGATTCAACTGCGAATCAGACCAAGCAGCATTGGAAAATAAACTTACCAATAGCAGCCATATTCGGTTACGTCCTCTCACTCGACATCTCCTTGCCTCTAATACCAACAGGTATGTTGTTAGAAACAGAAATGCAGCAATGTAAATCACGGCCCACTGAACTGAATATCTGTTAATTCTTTATAGTTTTATTTAGTAAATTAACGACGTGAACGAGCAATAATAATCTGAAAGGATTGTATTAGCGTATTGACGTCTTTTTATTCTTGTTATGGTCATTTTTTGTTCTATCCTTGTTTAGGATTACCTAAAAATTGATCTAGGTCAATTATTTTTATAGGACATAGTTGGCAAAAAAGCCAATTAATTCAATGGAGTAATAACTCTAACTATTGAGCTAGGCTAGATGAATACTGAAAAGTAATAGCTGAAAAATTTTTCAATTAAAGTGACATATATCACAAAAAAATAATTGTTATTAGCTAGAAAAAAGCGGTGTTTGTCTCAAAATAATGGGGAATAGCAGTAAAGATTAGCTATTGGGAGAAAATGATAATGAATATTATCATCTTACAAGTTGGGCTTTATTGGAATATCGCTAAAATACTCCAATAAAGTTATTAGCAGTATAGGCTACATCCAGTTACCGTTGCGAACAATGCCAACAGCAATGCCTTCAATATTGAAGTGCTGTGCTGTTAAGTCGACCTTAATGGGATCAAATGCATCATTTTCAGCATGTAAATAAACAATATTACCTTCTCGCTTGTAGCGCTTAACCGTAACATCATCTTCAACGCGCGCCACAATAACTTGCCCATTGTGCACGTCAGTTGTTTGGTGTACTGCTAATAAATCGCCATCCATAATACCAATTTCTTTCATGCTTTCACCATTTACACGCAGTAAATAATCGGCAGCAGGATGGAAGAGGCTGCCATCGAGTTTGTAATGATCTTCAACATGCTCTTGGGCGAGGATTGGTTCACCCGCAGCAACTTGACCAATTAAAGGAATGCCTTCCTCTTCAAGCTGTTCTTCTACCAAACGAATACCTCGAGAGGTGCCAGCTAACATCTCAATATAGCCTTTTTTAGCTAATGCTTTTAAGTGTTCTTCAGCTGCATTGGCAGATTTAAAGCCAAAAAACTCAGCAATTTCAGCACGCGTTGGCGGCATGCCTGTTTCTTGTATTTTTTCTTTTATTAAATCAAAAATTTGTTGCTGTCTTGCTGTTAATGGACGTAAGTTTTCCATAGCATAATTCCTGTAAATTTACACAGTAGTACTGGTAGTATATACAGTCTGTAATTAAAGACAAGTAATTGTTTTGTAAATAGACAATGTTGTTTTATTGGCACTTTAATTTGAGCAAGGTATGGCTAAAATACTTATCGACAGTCTATCGTTATCGGCAACTACTGAAGAGGCAGGTTCATTGGGTGCTAAATTGAATGTTTGTTCGTAACTGGTAGTATTATCAGAAATACAACAAATGGTATTTAATAATCCAGACGCTAATACTGTGGTTTGTATGTCAATTGAATAGGTTTTACCTTCAAGCATAAGGCGCTCGCCAATATAGGTATTATGGCTAGTTGAAACGACCGTTTTACCGAGATACTCAACACGAATATCAAGAGTGATCAGTATTTTTTGTGCTTGTTCAAATTTGTTTTGTTGATTTCTGTTGATGGCAGATAAGTAAATACCACCCCAAGGACTACTCATATATGCATGACCTGATTTTTTATAAATATTAACTATTACAACATTGAACGGTTGCAATAGGTTGCCTTTTCGAAATCGCTAATGTTCATGGCGATATTCGCTATATCTGGAAATAACTCCGTCAATTTTTCAACTATATGCTGAGAAAGTGCCGCTTTTTGCTTGGTAGTTCTACCTTGCATGATATGAGCAAAAACATGAATAAAGTCTTGTCGAGCATTACCAACGGAATATTTTTTAAAGGTGTTTAACCTGACTTTAATATCATTATTGTCGAATAAATCTGAGTTCTCAGCAACTAGGTGTATTTGCTCAATAATGTATTCTTCATCATAAGATGCAAGAATGCTCTCAGAGCAATCTACGATAAAATGTGGCATGTCGTTTCCTGTTGTAGATCGATTTTTTGATAATAGGTCGGTTCAGTTTTCAAATGTTTAAAATAAAGTAATTACACATAAAACCCAAATAATAATTGTTATGAAATATTAATGCCCTACAAAATATATTGTGGTTTCAATTGCGGGTAAAAAAGTCGACACATTGATTGACTGAATATGTTTAAATAGTGAAAAATTTAACCAGTTAAAAATAATAATTATATTGGCTGTTTTACTGTTAAAGGAATATTTATGAAAGGTGCAGGTGGTACATCGGGTGGATTAGGGCAATTTTTTATTGGCTTAGTAATGATGTGTGGTGGTTTTTATATGCTGTTAAATGCAATTACCGTCACATCAAGCTTTGGTATGGGTATGCGTTTATATGGTTTTTCGGCCATGGGTGGCTCTTATAATATTACCAGCGGTATGATCATGATCCCGTTTATTTTCGGTGTTGGTTTGATTTTTTATAATAGTAAAAATATTCTGGGTTGGATTTTATCTATAGGCTCAGTAACAGCGCTTATATTTGGTGTAATATCATCAATTCGATTTTCGTTTAGAACCATGACATCGTTTGATTTGATTGTAATTTTAGTACTGGCTATGGGCGGATTAGGCTTATTCCTTCGTTCATTAAAAGCACTAGATGAAAAGCTTCCTGACGCATAATACGATGAATCTAGAAGAGCTCTGGCAGGAATATCAGTCAGCATTAAGAGCATTTTTACTCAAGCGTGTAGCTGATCATGATGATGTCGAAGATTTACTGCAAGAAGTGCTGATAAAAACTCATCAGGGTTTATCTGATATTCGTGCAGCGACGAGCGTTAAGTCATGGCTTTTTCAGGTGGCGAATAGAACCACGATAAATTTTATCGACATAAGGCAAAAGCGAATGCTTTAGCGGATGAAAAGCTATGGTTTGAACAAGATGAAATATCAGTTCAGCAGGAATTTTTAACATGTGTCGTGCCTTTTATTTCTGCTTTGCCTGAAGAGCACGCTGATTTATTAACGGCGATTGATGTACACGGTGAGTCACAAAAAGACTATGCCAATAAGCAAGGCGTTAGTTATTCAACTTTAAAATCAAGAGTTCAAAAAAGCAGGGAATTATTAAAAGGCATTTATGAAGATTGTTGCCATTTTTCAGTTGATAAACAAGGGAATGTCATTGATTATCAACCTAAGAATGGCAAGTGTGATGGTTGTTAAAAGCTACAGCAGTTATTGACACTGCTGATCGCCATAGTAATTATTTGGGTAATTACAATCTTTCGCTGAATTCTTATTAGTTTTTGCGACAAAAACTGCTTTTATAAGTTGAATCAATTTTCTCATAGTAGTCACCTTTTTGTTGAGTTCTTAAGCATAATGACAGTGAACTCATTTTGAGTAAATTTGATAAATTGCATCACTATGTTCAGAAAAATAGATGATAAAACCGCTACTTGTTCATTGCTATTTACAAAGCTAATACTGCTTTAAATACACTGCTTTGCCGGCGAGAAACTTCAACTATTGCACCACTGTTCAGGGTCAACTCTAAACCACCTGTACTACAAGTCTCAATATTATTGATGGTATTAAGTTGCACAATATTTTGTCTGCTAATGCGAAAGAAACTATCTTTGGGTAATCTTGCTTCTATTTGTGCCAGTGTTTTATAAATCATCGGCTTTTTATCTGCAAAATAGACTCGAGTATAGTTACCCATGGATTCAAAACGTTCCACTTGCTCTAGTTTAATTAACCAACATTGTTTACCGTCTTTGACAAAAAACTGGCTGGCTAAGGTCATTAAGCTTTCACTAAGATCACTGTTTTGATTAGTATTTCTTTGAGTAATTAATTTTACTTTTTCACACGCTTGGTTTAATCGTTTTTGAGTATAAGGCTTTAGTAAATAATCAATGGCATCTTGCTCAAATGCTTGTAAAGCATACTCTTGAAATGCCGTGGTAAATATTACATAAGGTGCGTGTTCAAGCTGAGTGAGAAAGTCAAACCCGTTACCATCAGGTAAATCGATATCAAGAAAGACCAAATCTGGTTTGTGTTCTTGATAAAGTGTCAGTGCCTTTTCGATGTTTTCAGCTTCTGCGACGCAATGCACATAAGGTATTTTTTCTAATTGAGATTTTAATTCAAGTCGCGCTAACCTTGAATCTTCTACAATAATAGCGGTAATCATTGTCATTCCATTTGTTATTATTAAAAACCTAGTAATTGTTTACCTAGGTAAACTCATCATTGCTTTAACGCCAATATCTGAGCTTTCAAGGGTAAAAGAACTTTTCTTCCCATAAACTAGGGCTAAACGTTGCTTGATGTTATTAAGGCCTACCCCTGAACGTGCTTGTTTAGGATTATTTTTCGCTAATAATTCACCACTGTTTTCTACTGAAATTAGCCAGTGCTCTTGATGTAGTTCACTGGTTATTTTAATTATACCCCCAGCGGTTAATTTACCAATACCATGCTTAATGGCGTTTTCTACTAATAATTGTAAAACCATTGGCGGCAGTAATAACGACATTGTTTCAGGTGCTAAGTTGTACTCAGTAGTGAGCTTATCCTCAAATTGTAGAGAATTTAGTGCGATATATTGTTCGACAATATCAATCTCTTCACTAAAAGAGATCAGCTTTTCCTTATCAATTTGCATGGTATATCGCATCACTTCTGATAAATGAGCTAGCATATCCCTTGCTTTGTCTGCATCCTCTAAAATGAGCGCTCTGATATTATTGATGGCATTAAAAATAAAATGAGGGTTAATTTGACTAAGAAAAACGTCGAGTTGTGCCTCTTTTAAAGAATGCGACAGATGTTTTTGTGCTTGCTGTGAGTGCTTCAACTGCTGTTGTTTCTTTAACATGGTATATAGTGCTGACCAAGCCAATACTAAAAAAGCTATCATAGGTGCGCTCAGCATAATTTGCTGAAAGAGCAGTTGATCATTACTTTTAAAAATGGCCATTTGATTGGGCACAATAATTACCGCAAATAGCATCATTGTTAGGCAGGCTGTCACTATTGAAGCAAGAATCATATGGCCAATAGTTTTAACAATATGAGTGGAGTTCAGCCGAGATTGATAATATTTCCTCAATAAGCTTGTAGTAATAATTAAGCAACTGCCTAGTACGAGTGAGTTAATTAATTCAGAGACATGGAAATGAACAAAATATTGTCTTCCTGCTAAATTCAATAAAGTAAACAGCCCCCAGCCAATAATTTGCAGAAACCAAAAAAGCGCGTTGTTATTTCGGGTATTAACGGGATATTCAGGCTGAAAAATGTTCATTTTTAATTGTCTTCTGAATCGATGAGTATTATATAAGTGATTTGTTGATTGAACTTTAGTTAATAAATCAAAAGCTTAAGCTACTTTTTATCTAAGGCGCAATGCTTAAATTGATTAATTAAGTGCTTTAATCCATTGGCTGATATCAGCACTAACCTGCTCTGAAAAAGTGATATCTATTTTACTGTACTCTTCTGGTAACCCTGATATAGCAGGTTGAAATAAGTGATTCAACTGAGGATAAATTTTACTTGTAAGTAACAATGGATCAACGGCTTTCGTGATTCCATCAATGTTTTGCTTTGCTATCACTTGTAAATCTAGAGCCCCATTTAGTGCCAATACCGGCATAGTTAGCTTTTTGAAATACTGCTTGGGATTCGTGTTAATAAAAAACTCAAACCAAGGGGAGGTCATTTGTTTAGATTGCGTTTCAGCTTGTGCTTGAGAAATATTCAGTGATGTCATTAAGGTTACTAGTTCGTCTGAAGATATCCCATTCTCAATAGCATGAATAATTTGTCGTTGAACTTTATCACTTTCTTGTAATTTTTTGCTATCAAGGCCTCTTATTTTTTGAACAGCATAAGATTGATCAATAAGAATTTGCCCGCCAGATGTACCAGGCCCAGCTAAACTGACGAAGAAGTCAATTTTTTGGTTATTTGCTGCAGCAATAGCACCAATAAGCCCGCCTTCACTATGACCAATAAAGCCAATTTTACTGTGCTTAAAGCGCACTTGGGTTGCTAGAAATTGATATGCTGCGTTGGCATCAGTGGCGAAATCTGCACTAGTAGCTGTGGCAAAGTCTCCTGTAGATTTGCCAACCCCTCGGTCATCAAAACGTAACACGGCTATACCTTTACGGGTAAGTTGATCGGCTAATACGGCAAAAACTTTGTGGCCAAATACGTCGGCATCACGAGTGGTTGGCCCAGAGCCTGATAGCAGTATAGCGATTGCCTTAACAGCACCTTTTGGCGAGGTGAAAGTACCGGAAAGTGTGTGACCATCTACTGTGTTAGGAAAACTAACTTGTTCTATGGTGTAAGGGGCAATATCGGTAACTTCTTGCACCTTCTTTTTTCGCTTAGATACTGTCGTAGTCGGCTTTAATTTTAATGGAGCTTTAAAACCTCCTTGGCTATAAGTGCCAATTAATTCACCATCTATAATTTTCGCTTGATACTGTATATTAGCGGCATCTAACGCTAACGATAACTGATCAGATTCTAGAGTTGACTTGTTAAAGGCTAAGCCATATTGATGCTGAATAGGAACATCCAATGTTGCCTTTAACTTGTCGCTCTCTTGGGTAAAGTGAAAGATAAGCGCTATAGATTGTGTTGGCGAAACGGCTAAGTTACCTTGCCAAGACCCGATTAAAGGTTCGTTTGCAATGGCGTTACCTGTAGTGAGGACTAGCGAGGTCATAAATAAGAAGTTTAATAATTTGTTCACAACATTTCCTTTTATCGTTAATTTCAATATCGAACCAGATTGCTTAGCTCATAGGCTTTCTGGAGACTTGTATTGAATATACTTCCTCTATTAATGTGTTGTTAGAAAACTATATCAATGGTCTATTTTCTATGTAAACGGTTGATAAATTCTTTTTACTGTAACTTGGTTATTTGCATTTAAGCGTCAATTGTTCGGTAAAGATATCTTTTAGTGTTGTTAGTTCATCGGTTCTAACGTAATTAGGTCTTATTATTAATGCTAGCGTTCTATGGGGGCCAGGTTCATTTAAATGTATCGCACTGAGTTCTGATTCATTGTAAATCAGTTGATCTAATGCCATTTGTGGCACAATGGTGGTGCCAAGCTTCCCAGCAACCATTTGAATTAAGGTATGCAGACTTGCTGCGTCAAAATCTGAGTTTTGATTATGGTTTTGTAGGCTACAGGCGGCAAGAGCATGATCTTTTAAACAATGCCCATCTTTTAATAGCATTAGTTTGTCTATTTCAAGTTCTTCAGTCGTTATCTCTTGTAGTTGCGTTGGACACTCGTCTTTATGGCTAACCCAGTAAAAGTCCTCTTGCCAAAAAGTGAAGCTCATTAAACCCTCAATAGGGTAAGGCAGCGCGAGGATAGCTGCGTCAATTTCACCATTTCGTACCATATCTACCAACACATGAGACTGCTCTTCATGTATTTTCAATTTAAATTGAGGGAACTGCTTTCGCACCTCAGGCAATACTTTAGGCAGTAAATAGGGGCCAATGGTAGGAATAACCCCTAAAGACATTGGGCTGTGAAAAGGAGCATTATTGAGTTGAGAAATTTGCATTAATTCGTCGACTTCAAGTTGCACTTTTTTGGCTTTGTTTAAGATTAGCTGCCCATGGCTTGTTACTAAAACTTGCTTATTATTTCGCTCGAATACGGCAACACCTAATTGCTTTTCTAACTCGTTAATAGCAGTGCTTAAAGCTGATTGCGATACATTGCATGCTTCTGCCGCTTTTTTAAAATGCAGTGTTTTCTCTACGGCAAGGGCATAACGTAATTGTTTTAGTGAAATCATAATGACGTACCTAATAAGTTATTCCTAATGAGAACTCTCTCACTATATGAACGGTAATGAATTAACAAAATCACTCTCAGTGTAATGGAATTATCTATCGATGTAATTCAGTTTTTTAGAATATCAATATAGATTTTATTAATTTTATTAATTGAAGAGGATTTCTTATTATTTTCACATCGAAAGCAAATACGCTTTTTAACACAAAACAATTAACCGTTTTATTTTTTAAAAGAGGAAATACTCATGGCTCAAATAGGCAAATTAGTTCCAGAATTCACAGCTAAAGCATTCCACAATGGCGAGTTTACTGAAGTCACTTCAGAAAGCGTCAAAGGTAAATGGTCTATCTTTTTATTTTACCCAGCAGACTTCACATTTGTTTGTCCAACTGAATTAGAAGACATGGCTAACCAATATGAAGAATTACAACAACTTGGTGTAGAAGTTTACGCAGTATCAACTGATACGCACTTTTCACACAAAGCTTGGCACGATTCATCAGATGCTATTGGTAAAATTAAATTCCCAATGTTGGGCGACCAAACAGGCGCAATTACACGTGGCTTTGATGTCATGATTGAAGAAGACCACATGGCACATCGCGGTACGTTCTTAGCAGACCCAGATGGCGTGATTCAAGTGGCTCATATTCATGCTGGTGGTATTGGCCGAAACGCAAAAGACATGGTACGCAATGTCAAAGCGGCTCAATATGTTCGCGACAACGATGGTGAAGTTTGTCCAGCAGCGTGGGAGCAAGGTGAAGCCACGTTAACACCAAGCTTAGACTTAGTAGGTAAAATCTAAGCTGCATATAAGGCAGCCCAGCATTGGGCTGCCAATTCACCAGTAACTTTTTCCCACTTCATGATCTCGAGGTATTCTCATGTTAAGCAACGATATTTTAAACGCATTAAAATCATATACTCAAAATATGACTCGTAAGGTATCACTAGTGCTACAAACTGGTGAACATAGTAAACGAGCAGAATTAACCGAATTTTTAACACAATTATGTTCAGTGTCTGATAATTTGCAGCTCATTGAACGCGATGAACATTTACGCAGTCCTATCACTTTTTATCTCGAAGTGGATGGTGAACGAAACGGTATTTATTTTTCAGGGATCCCCAGTGGACATGAATTTAATTCATTAATTTTGGCAATTTTGCAATCATCAGGCACCGCATTAAAACTCGATAATAGTTTAATGGCCATGGTAGAAAAAATTACCGATAAACTTCATTTTGAAGTGTTTATTTCTCTTAGTTGTCATAATTGTCCTGATGTCGTGCAATCATTGAATCAATTTGCATTGCTTAATGACAATATTTCAGCAGAAATGATTGATGGTGGTTTATTCCAATCCCTGATTGATGAACGAAATATCCAGGGCGTACCCAGTGTATATTTAAATGGTGAGTTGTTTGCAAATGGCAAAATAGATACCGCCCAATTAGTGGACAAACTGATTCAACACTACCCTTATATTGTTGCAGGTAATGATGCCGAATCACTACCTTTACAGGATGTAACCGTCATTGGTGCAGGCCCAGCAGGTGTAGCCTCAGCTATTTATGCTGCGCGTAAAGGCCTTAATGTCACTATGATAGCTGACAGAATTGGTGGTCAAGTTAAAGATACCGTCGGTATTGAAAACTTAATATCGGTACCAAAAACCACAGGGACAGAATTAACTGGTAACATGCAGGCGCATTTAGCAGACTACGATATCACCATTAAAGAATTTTTACGTGTTGATAAAATTGATAAAGGACAAAATAAAAAATTGCATCTTTCAAGCGGTGAAGTGATTGAAAGTAAGACTGTTATTATTGCCACAGGTGCGAAGTGGAGAGAGTTAGGTGTACCGGGCGAAAAAGAAAATATTGGCTCAGGTGTTGCTTACTGCCCTCATTGTGATGGCCCATTCTTCAAAGGAAAAGATGTAGCCGTTGTGGGTGGTGGTAACTCAGGTATTGAAGCGGCACTCGATTTAGCAGGTATGGTGAATCATGTGACGGTTTTTGAATTTTTACCGGAATTAAAGGCGGATCGAGTCTTAGTTGAAAAAGCGCTGGCTCATGAGAAAATATCGATTATTAAGAATGTTGCCACCAAAGAAATTGTTGCAGAAAATGGCAGTGTTGTTGGTTTAGCATATGAAGATCGTGCCACAGGTGAAATCTTACAATGCGATTTGTCAGGTGTATTTGTGCAAATTGGTTTAGTCCCTAACAGTGAGTTTTTAAACGGCGTGGTAGAAAGAACGCAGCATGGTGAAGTGATCATTGATGAAAAATGTCAAACCACCGAACCGGGTATTTTTGCTGCAGGCGATGTTTCCACCGTTCCATACAAACAAATTGTTGTTGCCATGGGCGAAGGTGCCAAAGCATCATTATCAGCTTTTGATTACCTGATCAGAGAGAGCTAAACAACTTGAATCCAAGCTAAGTATTTAAGTTTAGTATTGTTAAATAACCTGAGCTCGGCTTAATAACTAATTCTCTAGCTGCTATTTTTACTGACTTCTTCGTTAAATTTACTTGCAATAGGCTAGCTATTGACGCGAAATTTGCCTTGAATTAAGTAAAACTATCAAACTAGAAAATCAATTGAATATAATGCCCTATATTTTATATTGTTAATTTACTTCTTAAACCGAGTTCAGGTTAAATCAGCTGAATTTTTTACCTCTATCCTTAGCGCGTTATTGCAGGTATTGGTTAATCATTCAGCTTTTTATTTTTTTGATAAATCAGTAACCGATCAAAAGTATCAATTAACTGATACAGAAGCTACTTATGCTGAGACGAGCGCTAGCACGGCGCCTGCGGGATCTTTTATTACACAAAATTGCTTACCGCACATTGTTCTTGGACCATCTAACACTTCACCACCAAGGGCTATGCATTTATTAGCGCTGGCTTTCACATCTTCAACGTTAACATACATTAGCCATTGTGCAGGCAAATTACTGTTGCTTCCTCGCGCATGGCAAATACCTGCAACGGTGTCGCCTGATTCGGGTAATATTATATTGTAATCATCATATTCCCCCATTGATTCAGCCTTAGATTGCCAACCCACGACATCACTATAAAAATCTTTAATATTTTCTGCGTTATTTACCGTGAGATCACACCATTCAATGGCGCCAATATTTGTTTTTGCGTCGGACATAAATTTTGCACTCTTGTTCAATAACTGGATTTCTTGCTCATTTTATATTAGCGTATCAGTGAAAATTAACTACCCTTAAATAACGGGTTTCCTCTTTAAGCAGCATGTATAGCGAATAGGAGAAGTCGATTTAATGTATTACACTTTGCTGGCATTTATTATTATTCTCTATAGTAATGTTGTACACGCTAAAATTGTTGTTGGGGTAACAGTATGGGATGGCTACACCAATGCCGATGAGACAGGTATATACCTTGAACTCGTCAAAGACATTTATCAAAACGAAGAAATAGAGTTTAAATTTACTTCATACACTAGAATGACAAAGCTGTTCGAGCAGGAAGATTATGATTTCGTCATTGGTGTTGCGAGAGAGGATGTACCTTATGGTTATTTTCCGCACTGGTATTTAGATATTGATTACCCTGTTAAAGCTTTTTTTCTTAGCCAACGTCAAGACATTAAGCATCTCTCAGATTTTGAAAACAAGACTTTATCATTACTGCATGGTTATGATTTTAATAAATATATAAATTATCAACACAAGAGTTATTTGGTTGATTCGCAAGAGAAAGGGTTTAGATTATTACTAAATCGTCGAATTGATAGCTTTATTGATTATGAGCATAATTTAACGCCGGAAATTCGAAGTAGAATCTCTAGCTTAGAAGTTTTACCCACAAGGCCTATTTATATTGCATTTAAAGACAATGCTAAAGGTCATATACTCGCCCAAACTTATGATGCACGAATGCTTGAACTACGTAATTCAGGTAAGTTGAAACAGCTTTATGGGGCAGATTACCAACATGCCGATTTTGAAAATTTCAAAGCAGACCGACCGACCATAGTTATAAAAACAGACGACGCTAACTTGCATAGAGCTAAAGGGGCTGAAAATCTTCACTCTTTAGAGGCTGGATTATATCGGCTTATATTATCTCAATTAACCCAGTTTAATATTGAGTTTGTTAAAATAGATAGCCACTCTTCTGAAAATCTTTTAACTGCTCAACAGTGCTTTGCTAATAAAATTTATACGGTAACGCGTGCTGAAAAACACTATTTTTCAAAGCCATTTGCGCTTTATACGGGTGCACGATTATTTTCAATGCAACCATTAAAAGTACATCAAGAAATTGAGTTAGCTAATTTTATTGCCGCATCAAATTTGAATATCGGTATTACCCCGAGTCTCTTATATAGTGCTCCATTAATGAAGGAGCTGGAACAATTACCCGCCAAAAATATTGTTGAGGCATCAACCGATGTATTTGCCCAATTAAAAGAATTAAAGAATGGTCGATTTGATGTGAAGTTAGCTTACCCAGCCGATGTAAATAGTCACTGGCAGTTTATTGGTGACAAAATGCCATACAGCTACCCGATAAAAGGTATGCCACCTTTTGCAATCGGCCATGTGATGTGTCACCAAGACGACATAAACAAACGATTTATCCTGAAGTTAAATCGTGTATTAGACACATTATATCAATCGGAAGCTTACTATAACTTACTTCGCCAAGCAGCTATCGGCACATCAGATAGTGAGTTCGAGCAATATTTTCGCACTGGCTTTAATTTACCAACTCAGTAGCCATTATTGACGATCATTTAAAGTGATAGAGATTATCCCAATAGCTATCAAGCGTGATTTTAGCTTGTTTTAATGAAAGAGCAGAATAGCAATCTCCTTCAACGGTTACCAACTGCATTGATTGGAGTTTTTCTAAGGCGTCTGAAATCTCAAAATCTAATTGGCATTGATAGTTCTCTTGAAACCATAGTTCAACCGCGTTATCTAATTCTATAGCACTCTGGCCATTAGGCTGCTTTAAGAGAAATGCATAGGCAATAATAGCTTCTTTGAAGTCTTCTTCTTCAGCGGCATCAATTAAGGTATGAAAAACGCCTGCATTATTATCTAAATTTTTAAAGTAGAGATTATCTGATAAAGCTTTCATAAATTTAATTTTACGATTTTTAAATTTACTCCATTCTTTAAAAATAAATCCACCAAACACCCCCATACCTAAGGCAAAGGAAATAAAGTGCTGTTGTGTCATTTCAACAGATTCTTCTCGCCAGCCAAACCAAAATGCGAGTAAAGCTGCTAATAAGAGTATTGAAGCACCTAGTTTTGTCACTAATACCACAGCACCACCGATAATAGCAGAGCCACTAATTATCGCTTTATCGATGGGGCGCATTCGTACTTCGCTGTTCGGAAAGAGCATTTCTAAATCAGCTTTTGGCACATTTTGAAAAAGTTTCACTATGGTTGAATTTGGTTCAAAACCAAAAGGTGGTTTACCTTTTTGTTTAAAATGTTCGTCATCTTTAAAGGTAATAAAAACGGCGACACGGTCATAATGAGTAAAATTAATCGTTTGTTTTCTCAGCCCCCAAAAAGAGCTTAATGTTTCAGATTTTCTTGATTCACCTCGACGATAAAAAACCACTTGCTCAAAGTCATCAAAATCGACTTCTAACCTGACTTTAAATAAAGACTCCTCGGTTAATGCATCTTGTAAGTCTTGTTCGGTGATCTTTTCAAAATTGGCGGCGTTTAGCACCGTTGCAAAGTTATTCGCGAAACTTGCTCTATATTCATTACGCTCCGCTAAAGAATACGAAGTGAGTGATCGTGTATCAGCGTTAGGGTCAAAGGGCGCATAATCGCATTTTAATGAGTCTAGTAACTGGTGATAGTCATGGTGTATAACACTGGAAAGTAGCTGAGAAAATTGAAGAAATGACTCTTTGCTATGCTCTTCAGGTAACTCATGAGCTAACATTGAGATAATATCTTGCTTTCTAAATGGAATAAAACGGTCGTTATTCATAAAAAAGGGCTGATAAAAAATGATAGGTAAAGTGTAAGGCAAATACTATTCTTATGGTATATCAATAGATTAAAAATAGCGGCTTACTCGGCTTTAGATACCTTGATTACGTCTTCGTGTACTGGCAGAAGCAACGGCGTTAATTGCTCTGATGTGGCATTAAACCAATAATCTGTATTTTCAGGGTAAACCAGAACGGGCATGCGTTTATGATATTCTGCACACTTAGGGTTAGGAGTAGTAGTTAAGGTAACTAATTCGTTATGTTCTTGTTTGAATAAAATCCCCGCCATGTAAAGCGGTAACTTATTCGCATGCTCAAAGAAATATTTAACTTTTTTACCCTCCTCTGTGCGCCATTCAAACCAGCCATTGCAGGGTACTAAGCAGCGCTGAGATTCAAAAGCGTGCTTGAATGTTGATTTTATCGCTGCAGTTTCAGCTTGAGCATTGATGAGTAATTTCTTAGACCAATCAGGCTTTATACCCCATAAAGAATTAGTTTGAGCAAATCCAGAGTGTGACTTGGTAACCGTGGCAACTTGTTGGCTTGGGCTTAAATTAGCATTTGATTCAACTGAAAAGGGAATATTAAACGCTTCACTGACTTGTGGAGCAATATTACCTTGAACACTGAATCGTCCGCACATAATAACCCTGTAATTAGAAACAAAAAAGCCTCGAAAATTCGAGGCTTCATTACGGCAAATAGTGTTTAATTAGGCTTTTTTCTTTCTACGAGAAAGGCTTAAACCTACTAGACCAAATGCAATTAATGCAACCCCTGCTGGTTCAGGCACTGAGACAGCATCACCAACGATGAAATTTTCAAATTGTGCTCTATTGTTTGAACCAATGGCTTCAACTTGAAGTGTATCAATATTTGAAAATACAGTACTTAAAGTAGTGTAATTTGAGGCATTTTGAAAATCAACACCGGCAGTAAAGTTGAATGTGTTGATTAGAACACCATCTAACCAACCAGAAACACTTAATGATGTTACTGCATTACTACCTCTCACATAACCACCAACAAAATCAAAAGATTGAATGCTAAAAGTGCCTGCAACGGTATTCGTCAGGTTAAACCCAGATGAGTTTCCACCATTAATCCATGACATTAAATGCATAGTACCGTTAGAAGGCCACAGATTATCATTGTTGGTACCAAAACCATTAAAATTAGTGGTAAAGAGATAATCACCTTCAACAATGTTATTTACAAAGTATTGCTCATTTTGTTCATCAAACGTAATAAGCGTTGCGTTAGCTGATAGTGCTAGAAAGCCTAATAATAGGCAAAATATTTTTTTCATTAAAAACCTAAATAATGTTATTTTTGAAGTCTCAGCTCCACTAAAGCACATAATGCGCCATAAATTTAATTTGTTGTTTTTGTTTGTTTTTTCTGTCAGTGCGACGGCTATCTTTCAACGTATTGTAAAATAACCTGACACTTTATTTAAAGCTGCTATCTTGTGATGTAGTGATACTATTCATATATCCCTTAACCAAGGCAAATTGGGCAAAATAATAGCTAGCCATCACCCAAAGTTGGCTTTGCCAAAGCTGAGCCGTAAACTTATCAAAACCTATGAGCGAGTCAGAAATAACAAAACTTATGCCGCCAGCAATTAACCAAGCATTAGATTTAGCACTAAAAACAGTAGCCAATGCCATTAACATTAAAACGCTCATATAGGCGAGTACAGGAATGAATAATTCGCCTAAGCCATCTTTTAGCAAGATAAACATAATGGCGCCAAACATGCCGTATGCAAATAATATAATGGTGGTTTTGCTAGTTGTGTGTTTGTTTTTGAATGGACTTAAGCTTTTAAGATAAAATAAGTGGGCAATGAAAAAAGCGCCCAGCCCAAAGATAAACCACTGTTCTCGGTTATAATCGAGAATGAAATCGCCCATAGATGAGCATAATAAACCGAAGAGAAAATACTTAGCACAGCTCAGCTTTTTTAGGTTGCTATCTTGTTTTTTTAACTGGGTTAATTGTTGCCATGTTATGCCAATTAACAAAATAATGGGTAATAGTTTTACCGCCCAACTAAATGGGTATGGTTTTACCAATGTTGAAACGATAAAAGTGCAGGCAAGGGCGACAAATAATAGCGTTACTTTTTGTTGTTTTAGTGTTGAAATCGTCATTAGCGTTTTGCTTCGTGTTTAGTTAATTCAATGACAATCATTTGCTCACCAATGAGGTTAATATCTTTTTCACTGGCACTTTCTTGGTTATCAATCCGACATAAAAAGCCTTTTGGCGCGAATAATTTATGATCACCCTGTATAATTTGGATTTCTCCAGATAAGCTATATGCAAAACATAACGAGCTACGTTTAGGGTCCAAGGTAACGACTTGTTTAGCTACATATGTACAGACATTTGATTGATAACACCCTTGTTTTGCCATGATGTTGAAATCTTTAATGGTTCCGTTAGTTAATAAGCCATCTGTTTTCCAACCACCATCAAAATTTGCAATATCAAGTAATTGAGAGAGCTCATCAACTTGGCCGCTATCATGTTTTAACGTTAGGCCATTACCCTCAATTAATACTAGATTCCTTTCATAACCAGAAAAATCAGAAAACATACCGTTATTGGCTACTGTTGCAATACTCAAACGCCAGTCGAAATCAGCTAAAGTGCTGTTTGGGCTAATGGCAAGCTCTGTTGTGCTACCTAAACCGTTTTTCCATGGAATGGTTTTAAAATATTCTGGAGAAATTACCGTGATCATGTCTAGCCTAAGTAATAATGTAAATAAAACTCATTCTATCCTAAATCAAATTACCATTATGTTACAGAGAATAGAGTTTTTTTATCGCTTGCCTATTTGTACTCGCTCAGGATAGAATCTCGATGCTTTGTTAGCTAGCCCAGAGAAAAACTCTGTGAGTATAATGGTTACAAAGTAACTTGTCGGAGTGCCAAAGGCTGAGATCGCGTAAGCGGGATCCGTAGTACCTGAACAGATTAGTATCTGCGTAGGGAACAAGACAGAGCATCATTTTCCTTGATGAAGCTACTCTCTTTTTGTCAACAGCTCCGCCTTTTTTTTAAATTTTAACACTTTTAAAAACAGGTAGTGACCATGAGCGATATTGAAAACAAGCCACAAACAAGACGTGAAAAACGTGAAGCGGCAGAAGCTTTTCTAAAGAACGTATCAGACCAATCTTTTCCAAATTCTAAAAAAATCTATGTAAAGGGTAGCATTCACGATATCAAAGTGGGTATGCGCGAAATTACTTTGTCTGACACCTTAGTTGGCGGCACAAAAGACAATCCTATCTACGAGAAAAATGAACCGCTTTGTGTTTACGATACTTCAGGTTTTTACACTGATGAAGGCGTTGATATTGATGTGCATAAAGGCATTCCGCGTTTACGTGAAACCTGGATTGATGCACGAGATGATGTTGAATTCTTGCAATCAAACAGTTCTGTATATGCGCAACAGCGTTTAGCAGATGAAGGTATTGACCACATTCGCTTTGAACACTTGCCAAAAATGCGTATCGCCAAAGAGGGTAAAAATGTCACCCAAATGCATTACGCCAAGCAAGGCATTATTACCCCAGAGATGGAATATATTGCTATTCGTGAAAACTTAAAACGAGAACAAGTTAAAGATGAAATTTTATTGCAGCAACATAAAGGGCAATCTTTTGGTGCTAGCATACCTGAGCAAATTACCCCTGAATTTGTTCGTGATGAAGTAGCGCGCGGACGAGCAATTATCCCTGTTAACATCAACCACCCAGAATGTGAACCAATGATTATTGGCCGTAACTTTTTAATTAAAGTAAACGCTAATATTGGTAATTCTGCCGTTACTTCGTCTATTGAAGAAGAGGTTGAAAAGTTAGTGTGGTCAGCAAAGTGGGGCGCTGATACGGTGATGGATTTATCAACAGGCAGAAACATTCATGAAACACGTGAGTGGATTTTACGTAATTCACCCGTGCCAATTGGTACCGTGCCAATTTATCAAGCACTAGAAAAAGTTAATGGTGTTGCTGAAGATTTAACGTGGGAAGTTTTTCGCGATACGTTAATTGAGCAAGCAGAGCAGGGTGTGGATTACTTTACTATTCATGCTGGCGTGTTATTACGTTACGTGCCTATGACGGCTAAACGTGTTACAGGCATAGTTTCGCGTGGTGGTTCAATTATGGCTAAATGGTGTTTAGCGCACCATAAAGAAAACTTCTTATATACTCACTTTGAAGACATTTGTGAAATCCTGAAAAAATATGATGTATCGTTTTCTTTAGGTGACGGCTTACGCCCAGGATCAGTCGCTGATGCTAATGATGAAGCACAATTTGCCGAGCTACGTACTTTAGGTGAATTAACTAAAATTGCATGGAAGCATGATGTACAAACTATCATTGAAGGCCCAGGCCATGTGCCACTTCATATGATCAAAGACAACATGGAAGAGCAACTTGAGCACTGTGGTGAAGCGCCTTTCTACACTTTAGGGCCACTAACGACGGATATTGCTCCAGGTTATGATCATATTACTTCAGGTATTGGTGCGGCAAACATTGGCTGGTATGGCTGTGCCATGCTTTGTTATGTTACCCCGAAAGAACACTTAGGCTTACCGAACAAAGAAGACGTAAAAGAAGGCTTAATTACTTATAAAATTGCTGCCCATGCAGGCGATTTAGCTAAAGGTCATCCAGGTGCACAAATTCGTGATAATGCCATGAGTAAGGCACGTTTTGAGTTTCGTTGGTACGATCAATTCAATATTGGTTTAGACCCTGAAACAGCCAGAGCGTATCACGATGAAACCTTGCCTCAAGAGTCAGGTAAAGTCGCTCATTTTTGTTCTATGTGTGGCCCTAAATTCTGCTCAATGAAGATCTCACAAGAAGTACGAGATTATGCGGCCGATCTTGATAAAGGTGAAATAGAAATCAAATTGCTTGATGAAACCGTTACCTTGTCATCAGCGGTTGATGTTGAAAAAGCTATGCAAGAAAAGTCTGAAGAGTTCAAAGCTACCGGCAGTGAAATTTATCACACAGCTAAGTAACTTAAACACATAGATAATCAGGTAGTTGCCTCTGTTTGTCAGAGGCAATTGGCAAGTGAGTTATATGAAAATAGCCATCATTGGTGCAGGACTTATGGGAAGGTTAATTGCTTTATCTTTATTAAGAGAAAGCAAACAATTTAGCCAAAGTTTTGAAATAACGCTGTTTGATAAAGACAAAAAAGATGCCCATAACAGTGCTGCGTATGCTGCGGCTGGCTTATTAACGCCGTTAGGTGAGTCACTGCATTGTGAAGCGAATATTGTTGAAATGGGTTTTGCCGCGATTAAATGCTGGCCAGATTTATTAAACAGCCTTGATGAATACACTATTTTTCAACAAGCGGGCGCAATAATGGTTAGTCATGAGCAAGATAAAGGTGACTATCAACGCTTTGTTCGACACCTTGCCAATAACTATCCTCAGCACAGTGTACAGTCATTAAACCGCCAACAATTACTTGCGTTAGAGCCAGAATTAGGTCGTAGCTTCAATAATGGCTTGTTCTTACCTGAAGAAGGGCAATTAGGTAACCGCCGTTTACTGATAGCCTTAAGAAAACAAATTGAGCAAGAAGCTAAGCAAGACCAGTTTAATTGGCATAGTGAATGTGAAATAACTGCGATAGCGGCAACGGATGTAGGACAACAGCTTAGTTTTAAACGTTTACATGTAGAGCAAACTTGCACTCAAGCAGAAGGGTTGGCACAAGGCGGTAAAATACAACAGCAGTCATTTGATTTGGTGATTGATTGTCGCGGTACTGGAGCTAGTAGCGCCAAGGCAACTAACCAAGGTGCGCCGTTAAAAGGTTTACGTTCTGTGCGCGGCGAGTTATTTCAACTTTTTGCGCCAAATGTCCATTTAACACGGCCTATTCGCTTAATGCATCCGCGTTATCAGTTGTATATTGCACCGAAACAAAAAGGTTTTTATGTCGTCGGTGCCACGGAAATTGAAAGTGATGATGATGCGCCAATGACCGTACGCTCGGCGATGGAACTATTAAGTGCTGCGTATAGTGTTCATCCCGGATTTGCTGAGGCAAACATTCGTCAACATGTAAGCCAGTGTAGACCAGCATTTGATGATAATCAGCCGAGTATCAGAGTGAATCAGAACCTTGTACAGGTTAATGGTTTATTTAGACATGGCTTTTTAATTGCCCCGATTGTGCTAGAGCAAGTTATGGCTGTTATTAAAGAACTTGTGAGTCATCAAGGGGCAAGTTTTCAAAGCTTAGGCAAGCAAGCGCAATATTGTGAGTTGTCTCCTCGCCCTTATGATCATTGGTTACCCATTGATTTCCATGAAAACCACAGCAAGACAGAAGAGTTTATCTCATGAATATTCATATAAATGGTCAAGCTTTTACCATAGAACATGAAGCCAGCATTAACGTGACTGCTGCTTTAAAGCTTCATTTTATTACTGCGCAGCAATCGACCTTTGCCGTTGCCCTAAATGGTGATTTTGTCTCAAAGGCAGATTATGACACCACTAGGGTACATAACGGTGATAGTCTCGATGTGTTATTACCTATCCAAGGGGGGTAAAGTCAATGTCGCTGACAATTTATGGAGAACAGTTATCAAGTCGCTTACTTATAGGTAGTGCTTTATATCCATCACCACAAGTGATGAAACAAGCTATATTGGCGAGTGAGTCGCAAGTTGTGACTTTGTCATTAAAAAGACAAAACCCAAATGAGCAAGCAGGGCAACAAATTTGGCAATACCTGCAAGAAATTGTTAAACAAACTAAAGGGTACTTATTACCCAATACTGCAGGTTGCAAAACCGCCAAAGAGGCAGTGACTCTGGCAAAAATGAGTCGGGAAATATTTCAAACCGATTGGCTTAAACTTGAAGTAATTGGTGATGATTATAACCTTCAGCCTGATCCTATTGAGTTATTAAATGCGACAGAGCAATTAATTGCAGAAGGTTTTAAAGTTTTACCTTATTGCACTGATGATCTAGTGCTATGTCAGCGTTTATATGATTTAGGTTGTCAGGTTATTATGCCGTGGGCATCGCCCATAGGTACAGGTAAAGGGTTAATGAACCCATACAATCTTGAGACGATTCGTTTGAGATTACCTGAAGCAACTTTGATTCTAGATGCCGGTATTGGCAAACCCTCTGATGCTTGTTTAGCTATGGAAATGGGCTATGACGGAGTATTGTTAAATAGTGCTGTTGCCTTGGCTGATAACCCGGTCATGATGGCAAAAGCCTTTGCGCAAGCGTTAAAAGCTGGTGAGCAAGGTTATGTCGCTGGTGTTATGGAGCAAAGACAAACCGCGCATCCGTCAACGCCCACTCTAGATACACCTTTCTGGCACCAAAATTAAAGAATTGAGCTGCTTATTGTTGTATGGCGCAATTTATTTGTCAAAAGTACTCATTGACTAGCGTCAACTCCGTGCTTTTTTCGCTAAATTGAATCATACAGCGTCAATCAGCAACAATTCGTGTTAGTAAATATAATGATAAATGAAATGAAGCAAAAACCTATTATTTGGACAATTTCAGGTAGCGACTGCTCTGGTGGGGCGGGTATTGCTGCAGATATTAAAACAGGGCATGGATTAGGGGTTGAGGTATGCCATTTAATCACCGCGAATACTGTTCAAAATTCAGTGAAATTATTGTCTGTGAATCCTGTTGCTATTGATATTTTGCAACAACAATTTGATGTATTGCTTGAAGATAAACCTCCGTCGGTCATCAAAATCGGTTTAGTGGCTATTGTTGAGCAAGTGATTTGGCTAACACAGGTTATTAAAAAGATTAAACTTACAATACCTGAACTTATTGTGGTGTATGACCCTGTTGGGCAAGCAAGTGTTGGCGGTCATTTTCATTCACTTTCGCGAGCTGAACTCCGCCCTTTGCTTAATATAGTGGATGTCATCACGCCAAATTTAGCGGAAGCACAAAACCTTGTGCAACTAACTGATGGTGCTCATCAAGCAGCACTGGCACAAGCGATTTATCAAGCATTCAATATTAAGGCGGTAATTGTGAAGGGCGGTCATAATGACAATCCACAGCAGTGTCTTGATTATTGTTACTATCAGCTAAACCAATTAAAACAAGACAATCAAGACAAAACTCACCAGCCTATCAGTTATCAATTATCATCAAAAAGGATAACTAGTCACTATAGTCACGGTGGTGGCTGCAGTTTTGCTACGGCTTTTGCTAGCTTCTTAGCCCTAGGCTATTTAGTACGTGACGCCTTTACCTTAAGTAAAGCGTTTATTAACCAAGGCTTGCAAGCCTCGATTAAGCAGAGCCAAGCAAAGCAACATCAATATTATGGTGCCTTTGAAGCATTATCATGGCCAACTAATGCCGTTGATTTTCCAAAAGTTAGTGAGGAACTATCTCGCCAATATCAAGATTTACCCGCATTTAATTCCTTAAACCTTAACGGCAGAAAGTTAGGCTTATACCCCGTCATCGACTCTATCTATTGGTTAAAGCGTTTATTACCACTAGGCCTTGAAATCATTCAACTGCGAGTGAAAAACTTAGCCGATGACGAGTTAGAGCACGTGATAAGTGAAGCAGTAGAACTAGCCAAAGATTATGATACCCGACTCTTTATAAATGACTATTGGCAGTTGGCGATTAAGTACGGAGCTTATGGCGTCCATATTGGTCAAGAAGACTTAGCTGAGGCAGATTTACACTCTATTCAACAATCTGGCATTCGCTTGGGCATTAGTACTCATGGTTGTTATGAATTTTTGTTAGCACAACAGTTACAGCCGTCATATTTAGCCATAGGTGCTATTTTTCCAACCACCACCAAAGATATGACCGGCCAAATACAAGGGCTAAACAACTTAGCACAAGTATTAAGTTTAAGACCTGAACAGCAAGAAAAACAAACTCCCGTTGTTGCTATTGGTGGTATTAATATTGAAAGAGCTCCACAAGTTTTAGCGACCGGCGTTGATAGTATTGCTGTGGTAACCGCAATAACCAAAGCGGAAAACCCTGAGCTTGCAGTTGCTGAGTTAACCGCATTTCTTTAATATTGACCTTGTTATCGAGTTTATTAAAGCTAATTACATGATGAAAAAAAAGCAAAAGTTACTTCAGTTTGAAGCAAGCTCTGTTGAACAGGTCTTTAGCAAAGAAAGTGTTTTGCTAAAACAGCTGCAACAGGGGGAACTCGATCAATGCTTAATGCTTTGGCAGGCCAATGAACCTACACTGGTGTTGCCAGCAGGCAAAAAATGGCCTGAATCACCAGAATTAATTAATGCTCTAAAAGAAAATGGCTGGAAGCTGTATACACGCAAAACAGGTGGCGCGCCTGTACCTCAATGCCAAGGGGTAATTAATTTATCTCATCTTTATCAATGGCATGAAGATAAGCCGTATTCCATTACGCAAGCCTACGAAAACTTATGTGCGGTTTTAACCATTTTCTTTGCTAAATGGGGCGTTAAAACTCAAGCACATGCAACGCCCTTTTCCTATTGCGATGGTGACTATAATCTCAATATACAAGGTAAAAAAGTGGTGGGTACAGCTCAACGAGTTGTGTTAAAAAGTGGCGGAGGAAAAATAGTCTTAGCACAAGCTTTCATCCTTATTGATGTATTATTTGAACAACTCGTCCAGCCAGTAAACTTGTGTTATCAACAGTGTGGAAAATCAGAGTTAGTTAAAGCAAAAGTGCATACTTCATTATTTGAGCATTTGAGTGAAAGGCCAACTATTGATATCTTGTACCAGTCACTCATTGATGCTTTTGTTGAAAGTCAGTTGTATCGCTAACTATAGGCTAGGATACATACTTACTTTGCGAGCTTTTCTGCTAGCATTTCAAAATTAACGCGCTGTTTATAACCTTGATAAAAGTACTTATCGACTACTTTGCCTTGGTTATCGATGATAACTATACCCGGATATGGAATTCCATAATTACTATCGCCTTGATTATATTGCTTATTTCTTATTTTATAAGCATTGATAGTTGTTATATTTTGATCTGATAATAACGGATATGGCAATTGATGTTCTTGAGAAAACTGGGCCAATATTTCAGTACTATCATAAGAAAGTGCAGCAACACCATAGCCTAATTTATTCAATTTAGCGCTTGAAGCTTTTAGCTCAATTAAATGACGTTTACAAAACGGACACCAGTCAGCTGATCTGAAAAACACTAAGATCATGCCATTCTCTTGTGATAAAGATTTAATGGTTTGTTTTTTATTATTTTCATCCACAACCATGATTTCAGGCGCTATTTCGCCAATTTTTGGCCCTATTTCTATGGTTTTCTTTTCACTAGCATGACATTGAGCAAACACAGCAAGTAATAATGTTGCTGCAATGGTAAGCATTTTGTTCATATATAATCTCTAATCAATAAATGAGTACATGTTGTATAAAGTATCTTTGGTATCAGTTACTTCATAAGTAAATTTAATACCGCGTAAGCAAAGACCCTTTACCGTAAGAAAATCTTTCATTCAGTGCATGCTATTTTGAACACTTTGCTATAAAAGCTACTCTTTTACTCTAGAAATCTATTATGATGAGTCGCTTGTAATATCGGCAATGTGCTCTCTATAGCTTTGATGAAAGGAAGAGTTTTGAACATGCAAGAAGAAAATATTTGTCCCTTATGTCAGTGTGAAAACCATTGTCGTGTAGCTACAATTAATGATTGTTGGTGCAAAGTGTTACCTGTACCCGAAGGCTTAATTAAGCAATTACCTGAGGGTGTTAAAAACAAGCGTTGTATTTGTCAAAGGTGTGTCGAACAATACTTGAACCAGCAAAAGCCAGTAAATTCATAGATATCATTTAATATTCATCAATATTCAGCTAGTTATTTATATAGGAATAACCAAGAATAACCTTACTTAACTTAAGCCTGACTTAATATATTTCTTTTAAATCAAACTTAGGTTAACAAGAAGCAGCCGGCGCTTCACTCAATAAGCTATAACTCATAACAGTAACCCGAGCCAGCATAAGCCGTGTTATATAAAGAAAAAGGATGAAAAATGACTTTAGGTGATCAATTAAAAAGCTTAAGAGCCAAACGAGGATTAAGCCAGCCTGAGCTGGCCGAACTTGCCGGTATTGAACAGTCTTATTTATCAAAATTAGAAAACGATAAATCGCTGCCTTCTAATGAGGTATTGAGAAAATTACTCAATGCTTTTTCAGTGACGTTAGTACAATTACTTCAACCATTAGAGCAGCAATATATTAAAGATAATTTAATGACAATTGCTGATGTAGAGCACTTGTATCAACAACAAAATGAGCAAAGTATCGCAAAGCAACGGTATATGCTTTATTTATCGAGTTTACTCATTGTGATTGCTACAACCTTATTTTACACCGGCTTTAGTAAACTACTATTCAACGAGACACGCTATGAATATGTATCCGAAGGAATAGTCTTAGCAGACGAGCCAATCAATATATTTGAAAATTGGCGAGACTTAATTGATAGTTCTGAACCTAGAGAACACAGGGAACAAATGCAGAAACAAAAAGTGATTATGGCTAAACGTACGGATATTAAACGCATTTTAACTAGTGAAGATCGAGGCGGAGATTTTGAAACCGAAGTGACAGGTGGAAGAAGACTTTTTTACATAGATGGACATGGAGGTAGTCAAGTCCCTCGCCCAATAAATGCATGGCTACAAATTATTGGTGTGTTACTTTTTGCCAGTGGCATTATGGGTTTTGTACTAGAGCGTAAGCTATTTAAGCGTTAGAAATAAGCCGATATCAAAATACCTTTCAATGGATATCTATCAATCAATTAATAAAGGGGCACTAAGCCCCTTTATTAATTTTGCTGAAATTGAAGTATGAGCCCTTAAGCACAATGCTTTTAAGGGTTTAAGGAAATATCAGCTTGCCATTCTAACCATTCACTTTCAACTTCTTGGTGCAAGGTGAACTGTTGTGGCAATGCGGCTTGCTGTGCTGAATCGTTTTGTTCAGGTGTGGCAAAAGCAATGCCTCCAGCAATCAGTGTCTCGACAGATTCTGAATCAATATTAATACCTGAGAATATGCCTGCTTCAATACTAATACCACTGGTGTTCCAAAATTGACTATTGGCTTTCACCAAAGGTGCGTAACGTTGTGCGATATTAATAAACACATTAACGGTATTGGCATTTTCAGATAAATCGATACCTATGACCTTACCAACCTGCACTTGACGATAAAGTACAGGGTTACCAACACGTACCGAGCCTAAACGATGTGTATTGAGTTTAATATTTAAGCCATAAGGTAGCTCTGTCACTGTTGGAGGCAAGGCCAAAGCTGTAAAGTTAAGCTCAGCAATACTGGATGAACTTTTGGGGGCAGGGAGCAGTGCAATAAAAGCACCATCAAGTAAGTTACCGACATTTTTCGAGCCAACTAGACCAATTTCAGGTTCAACTTTCCAAAAATTCGCACCTTGTTTGGCGTATTGGCTACCCATATCATTCAGTAATACTAGCGCCTCAACGCCTACCGTATCAGGGCTAAAAACTAAACGTTCAATGAAGCCAATCTCTTGCTCTTGATAAATAACCTTAGTGTTTTGTTTTAAACCAGTAACATCATCAAAGTGAATTTTAATGGCTAGTCCCGCATTCTGAGCTTGTTCATAGTGTTCAAACAAAGAAAAACTATCGAGCTCGTTCACTTCAACATTAGGGTTTAACGCTACATCAGGATTATAAAAGCTAATTCCGCCACGCAAAATGGCATCAAGTGATTCAGTTTTAATAACAAAGTCACCTAAACCACCGCTCAAAGTAATGCCACTGGCATTATAAAAACGTGTATTGGCGGTAATAAGATCAGTATGTTCATCATCAATTGTGATGTTAACTTGAATATTGTCAGCTGCTTTATTCAATTCAACATTATCAACTTGGCCGACGACTACGCCTCGGTAGCTAATAGCACTACCTGGTGTAGCAACATTGGCTGAATCAGTCAGTAAGGTAAGTTGTAATCCTTTTGCACTAGGATGTTTGGCGGGTGGTTTAGCAAGTAATGCAAAGTTATTTTGCTCTTCGCCCTCACCTATATTGAAAGTGATATATTTACCCGAAAATAAAGCTTGGGTATCGGTAGCACCAGATAAACTTAAATTAGCTTCGACCAACCAAAATTGTGATTCTGCCTTGAGAATATGCTGAAAGTCAGGCAATAAACCTAGCTGCAAATGCTTAACATTATCTTTAATATCAACAGATTGTACGGTACCTATTTCTTCGCCGCGATAAAGCAAGCGCGTTCCAGTTGAAACAGTGTTTTCAATACTGGTGATTAAAGTAAATTGGGTGACTTGCTTTGCCATTTTAACATCGTTATAAAGGGGGAAAGTATCTCCGTTTTGACTTTTTTCTTGCTCGGAATCGACACTGTTTTCTTCGTTGATAAATGAAATACCGCCAGTAAGGATACTCTGCAAGGATTCAGCGGCAACTTCAACGCCTTGTAAACTTGCCGATATTTTTATACCACTATTGTTAAAAAAGCGGCTATTAGGCGTAACATAGTGTTCAAATTCAGGTTGGATATGTAGGTAAATATTATGCTGTTCAGCACCTATGGTTTTTACTGCCTGAACATTACCTACAATTTGTTGCTTGTAAAATATATTGCTGCCCACCTGTAGCGAGCTTCTACTGTTCGCTTCTAGCATAATGTGTAAACCGGGCTCGTTGAATTTATAAGGCGGCTTGCTGTTATGCACGGTAAATTTATTTTGTGGGCTGCCTGCAAGTGACGGCCTAATGCCAATGTAGGCACCAGTAAGAAATGTTTTGGCATTAGAAATGCCCGTTAAGCTGACTTGTGAAGAAACTAAATAAAATTGTGAGTTGTCGGTTAAATATGGCACTACTCGCGGGTTTACCTTGGCTTTGGCAATAATTTTACGTTCAACAGGGTCAATTTTGGCAATCGACTCTATTGCACCTATGGTGAAGCCTTGATACATAATTGCAGCGTTATGATCTATGCCAGAATTCCAAGCTAAGGTCAGCTCAATTTCATGGCCCATTTCAGCAGACTGAAAATCAGGATGTAAGGTAAAAACCTCACCATTTATTGCGGGTTCACCTTCTTCTTGATAGCTCAAGGTATCAACGGCTATGCCACCAGCAATTATGGATGCGATAGAGTCGGTATTAATTTTCAAACCTGCACTCAAAGAGGCGGTAACCTGCACACCACTGGTATTCCAAAAGAGAGAATTCTCTTTAACTAAATGTGCATGCTCTTGCTCGATGAAAACATTAACATTGATTTTTTTTGCCTGTTCGTCGTAACGATAACCCGTAACATAGCCAATAGGTAACTGTTTAAAGGTAATTGGTGAGTTTTCACTAATTGAACCAAGTACGTCAGTTTGTAAGGTTAAATGTAACCCTGGAGTCGACATATCAAGTGCTGGCGCTTCATGTAAGGCTATAAAGTGATCTTGGCTATCTGCTTCTTCGCCCGTATCAGGCAAAATATTGATATAACTACCAGAAATCAGGGTATCTAATCCTGATACCCCTTGTAGCGAGATATCTGCGCTGACTAGCCAGAACAATGTGTTTTCAGTCAGGTAGTCAGAGAACTTCTCTGACATTTCAACTTCTGCAATTACATACTGTAAATCGTCAGATGGAATAACTTTAGTTACCATGCCTGTTACAAGACCTTTGTAACGCACTTCCGTTTTTTTAGGGACAATACCTGAGCCATTTTCAAACTCAATAGTAATAAAGGTTCCTTGCTCAGAAATAACTTTAAAAGCTAGCCAGCCACCAAAAATTAGGGCGATAAATGGTACAAACCATACAATAGAAATACCCTGTCGAGGTACAACCTCCGCAGAATCGAATGCTATTTTGTCAGACTGTCGAGAATTTTCGCTTGTCATTATCTTCCTTCGTTTTCGATATGGCCATTTTGCTCTATTAATTTTTTATCCCATAGCAGTCTAGGATCAAAACTATTGGCGGCAATCATGGTGAATATAACTGTCATCGTGAAATAATTTATTGCAGGGCCAGCAGCAACAGATGTTACAAATCCTAACTCTACCACAGCGACAAGTAATGCAACCACGAATACATCAAGCATAGACCAAGGGCCTAAGAACTCTAATATATGGTAAATTTTACTGTGTTTATCAGGCTTTAAGCGAACACCTGTATGCACTTTATAAACTAACACAAAAAGGCCAATAATTTTAATTAGCGGCACAATTATGCTGGCTGTAAAAATGATAACTGCAATAGGGTACAACCCCTGATCAACAAATTGGCCGATACCCGACAAAATAGTGGATTCATCACCAATACCTAATGAATAAATGATCATGATGGGGTAAAGGTTCGCGGGGATAAAGGCCAGCAATGCAGCGATGTTCCAAGCCAAGGTATATTGCAAACTATTCCGGTTACGCTGATAAAACAAACCATGGCAGCGTACACATTGCATAGGCTCTGTTTGCATTGTGTTAACTTTATGGCATTTCGGGCATAAGCCTAAGCCTAGCTCTCTAGCTGTCTTCATCAGCAAACTCTTGTTCTAAGGTTTCCCAAATATAATCTTGGTCTAGGGTAAGTGATGCCATCGTTGTACAAATTAGCCATAAAACTAACGAAAGTAAGCCCAAGTTGACTGATAATTCAGTATCGTCAATTAACTTATACATAGAGACGATAATACCCAACATAAAAACATTAAGCATGGCCCAATTATCTAAATGATGATAGGCACGAAAGAAATTGAGCATTGATGGTTTTAATCGCCGATACTTGAAGCTAATGGCTATATAAAAAGCACCGAATAAGCGTACGATGGGCACGGCAATGGCAAAAAGAAAAACGAGGGTGGCTATCATAAAAAAGCCGCGATCTATTAACACAAGAATACAATCAAGTAGCGAAGCGTTGTGATATTGCTTTGCTAAAGTAACCCCCATAATGGGTAATAAAATAGCTGGGGCAAGTAGAATAATACCGGCAATAGACCAATAATAACTGCGATTTATTGAATCAACTTTACGCTCAACCAAAGTACTGCCACAACGCTGGCATTTAGCACTTTGACCTTGCTTTAATTGTGGCTTATCAAAGATGGCATCACACAGATGACAAGCAACGACTTGTTGAGTTTTGGGTAAATTATTCATTGCAAAATAACACCATGATTCATGCTTGCTAGCCTACACGCTTTATAGGTTAGCACAATAGGCAATTTGTATTAATACTGTAAGAAAAGACCCCGTTGGGCGAAAAAAGAGTAAAAAAAAGCAGCGATGAACGCTGCTTTTAATATTTGCTGTCAGTTGAACTTATTTAAGACCTGACATGTATTGAGCTAATGCATCAATTTGTGCATCAGATAACTTGATAGCGATATTTCGCATAATTTTGCTGTTATCGTTAGCACGGCTACCGTCACGGAAGCTTGTTAATTGTTTTTTCAAGTAGTCTTTACTTTGAGCTGCAACAGCAGGGAAAGCTGCTTGTTGCATGCCTTTACCTTTTACACCATGACAAGCAATACAAGCTGTAATGCCTTTAGCAGAATCACCACCGAAGTATAACTTATGGCCTTCAGCATTAGTTTCGCCTGAACCTGCTTTAGCTGCTTGTACAGCAAAGTATGCGCCTAAATCTCTCATGTCTTCTTCAGTTAAAGCGGCAACCATACCAGCCATTACTGGGTCAACACGTAAACCTGATTTGAAATCAGCTAATTGTTTAGTAATGTAGCTTGCGCTTTGACCAGCAATGCTAGGGTACATTGGAACAGCACTGTTACCGTCAACACCGTGACAAGCAACACACATACCTGATTTTGATTGACCTGCTTTAATGTCACCATTATAAATTGCTGCAGCTGGAGAAGAGGTTACTACTTCAGCAGTGCCTGTTGACGCGGTTGCTGTTGGAGCATCAGACGATGCTGCCGCTGCTGCAGGTGCTTCTTCGGCTGTCATTGGTAATGATGCATAATAAGCAGCTAAATCCGCCATATCTTGCTCAGATAAGTTAGCTGCCATAGGCGCCATCATCATATCTGTACGAGCACCTGATTTAAAATCATTCAATTGCTTAATAATATAAGCATCTTTTTGACCAGCGATATTTGGGTAAATGCCCATAGCACTGATACCTGCTGCACCATGACAGGCGCCACAAGCCGCTGCTTTCGTTTTACCTGCGGCGGCATCGCCTTGTGCTGCTTGAGCAGCATTCATTAGACCGAATGCTAAAATAAGCGAAAAGATAATTTTTTTCATTGAGTTGCTCTCTGCTTGTCAATAATTACATAGCGTGTGGACAATAATATCGCTATCTAATTAAAAAATGATAAAAAAGTAGTTCAAACCTGACGGCATTTTACACTAATCTGGTCAATGTGTAACAGTAGCAGTAAAAAAATCTGTCAAAAAAGACATAATTATTTCAATAAAAGCTGTTGTTAAAGAAAAATTAAGAAAAATGCCTTAAAAAAGTTATAATACGTTTTTTACTTTTATTCGAGAAAGCCCTTTGTCTTCTTCAGCGATTCATTTAAGCAAAGCTACATTTACCATTAGTGCCCCAGACATTCGTCGTTTGCCTGAAGACTCAGGTATAGAAGTGGCTTTTGCCGGTCGCTCAAATGCTGGAAAATCAAGTGCGCTTAATACCCTTACTAACCAAAAAAGTTTAGCGAGAACGAGTAAAACGCCAGGGCGTACACAATTAATTAATGTGTTTGAAATCGCTGAAAATAAACGTTTGGTTGATTTACCAGGTTACGGCTTTGCTAAAGTGCCGTTAGAAATGAAGAAAAAATGGCAAAAAGCATTAGGCGAATATTTGGAAAAACGAGAGAGTTTAAAAGGTTTGGTAGTGTTAATGGACATAAGACATCCGTTAAAAGACCTTGATCTAGACTTAATTGAATGGGCGGCTGAGAGTGATTTACCTGTATTATGTTTATTAACAAAAGCAGATAAGCTGTCGCAAGGTAAACGCAGCGCTGAAGTTTTAAAAATCAAGAAAACATTAGCGCAATTAAATGCCGATATTAAGGTACAAGCTTTTTCATCGCTAAAGCGTACTGGAGCAGAGCAAGCGAATAATGTTATTTGTAATTGGTTTGCCGCGGAAGATGAAAGTGAACAAGAAGTAGAGCAAGCTCAAGAATAAAGCCTTCAAATGACTCGTTAATATTTGTTTTCTTCAAACAAATTAGTCAAAAGCATTTCAAATAAATGACCCCAATACATAAGTTCACTTGTTAATATTGTAATATTTTCAAGTGAATGGCTTTTCTTTCAGGCATAAAAAAGCCGATAACATTATCTTATAAAAGAAGGATATCGGCGTATTAGCTATGGGGGAAGCTAGAATATAAAAAATTATTACAATAAGTGTTCGCTTAAGAACAAGGCAATTATAGAGTAAGAACTCTATAGATGTAAAGTTATTTTAAAGTAGTTACTCTATTTTTGTTGATCTGAATCAAGTTGCAGTATTTGATGCATGTGTGGAGGTGACATAAATAATGAGAATGGTGTCAAAAAATAAGAGTTTGATGATTGCGCATGCCTCAGTTAGTAGCAGAATTAAGTTCATCACTGCCTTTTGTAATACTTATAATGAACGTTAACGAGGCACACTAAATAAATCAAACTCTTCTCTGACAAAAAAGGTTAAAAGAAAAACCTAGGCAAGTGTTTATATTTCAATATTCTTTGCTGCTTTATCGTACCCCTCTTGAACCAAATAATCTTTTATTTCTTTAAGCGACTTATCACCATCAGAGTATCTTTCAGTTAAAAGTTGACTGAATTTTTTAATTTCTCTTATATTATTTTCAATTGCAAAATAGGCTATTAGTCTCACTATATCATCTTTGTTTGGAAGCACTTCAAAGCCATATTCTTGTTTTAAGGAAGCATAGTGTTCCATCAGCTTTTCAAAGCCTGCAATTTTGGTGTTATAGCTAGGCTGCCAATTTGAAAACCTTAATTGTAAGGCATCAACTAAAGCAACTATTTTACTACTTTGGTGACTATAGTTACCGTACTTTTTGGGGCTAACCGTTAAACCTTTTTGAAGATTAAGCGTTGAAACTATCTCATTAAAGGGCGTTTCCATGTGTTCACCTTCATCAGCAACAGATATAAACAGATCCCCTTTTAAATCAGAGGAGTTATCAGCTAATTTTGTTAAATAGCCATCTTCTAATGAAGGGCTAAATACAAAGTAATCTTGAAATAATTTATTTTTTGTTAAAAACTGCTCCATAGCAAAGCGACCAGAATTTGAATGCCCAACTAGAATATTGTAACTAGCTATACGGTAATGTTTATCCACATATGGTATTAGCTCATCTTGTAAAAAAGCTCTAAATGTACTTCCTTTCTCTTTATTTTTTTCTGTAATCGGTTGTAGTTGCTTACCTTTACCGTGAATACCTATCACAATGAACTCAGGCACTTCTCCTGACATAACGTCTAGAATAGAAGTAACTAATGGCATGTCCCATTGACCATGTAACACATAAATGACTGGATAATACCTATTGGGCGAAGAGAGATAGCTTTTAGGCAAGCTTATATCAAATGCTTGTTTTTTATTATAGATTGTTGATTCAAGGAACAGCGACTGTATTTTCGCATGGGTAGTTAAAGGTAATAATAAAGTAAGTAAAAAAATAAAAAGATAAATATGCTTTTTCATTAAATTTTCCATGTTATAAAAAGTAAGGCCGATATTTATTCGGTTCATTAATATTAGCAAGGCAATAAGCCTTTAGTTTTCCTTTAGAAAACCTTAATCATTGATAAATAATAAAAATGTCTACTAGTAAAATTGTAAAATATGCCCAATTCAGTTTTGATTTTTCAAAGTGTGAAGTTCATATAGGCTCATCTATAACTGAATTAGAACCTAAAGTAATGAAAGTATTATCTGTTTTGTATGAATGCCAAGGTGAAGTAATTAGCCAAAAAGAGATATTTGAAAAAGTATGGCAAGGAAGAGTTTACAGTCAAAGTTTGATACAAAGGGCAATAACGTTAATTCGCAAGGCGTTAAACGAAGATGCCTCAAGTGCTAAATTTTTAATCACCTACCCTAAACAAGGTTACTGCTTAACGCCACAGAACGTTTCCTCTAGGATAAGCCCGCCAACCGCTTCAAATATTTTTAAAGTTTTATTGGTTTTGGTGGTGGCAACAGCATTTATGTTATTTTATCAGTTTGTATCATACGAAAGTTCTTTTCAGACTTATACTTCACTATCATCAATAACAAAGCAGCACTCAAATGATTATTCTATAAGTCAAAACTCTTCATCAGGCGAATTATTATTTATTAGGAAGGAAGCTGAAAACTATGAGTTATGGAAAAAATCACCTGACAAAGAACAAAAAATATATACCAGTAAACACAAAATATTGCATACCTTCTGGATAGGAAATTCACCTGCTTTTACTCAATACAATGAGCAAAATTCAATTTCATTTATGCAATTAATTGGGCAAGATAAAGGTCAAATTATATTTGAAAAGAACACCGAACTTACTTCTGCTCCTATTGCTAATGAATCAACAATATATTTTGCATCTAAAAATACTATTTACGAGTTCAACACTAAAACTAATACAAAGCGAATACTTCATATTTTTACTGACATAAAAACGATAAAGGACATTTCATTTTCTAAAGTAGTTAATAAAATAGCAATTCTTCTTGATAAAGGGCAGTTAAACCATCAAGTCGTAACTCTTCACCTTGACAACTTATCACTCAAAAAATTGTATAATAATTATGGAGAGTACAACTCCATAGAATGGCACCCTCAAGATCCAAGTTTGTTACTAACTAAATCTAACAAGTTAATTCTGCTCAATTTCGATGGTTCAACAAGTGACATCAATTATGCCACTGACAGAAAGTTAAGTTCAGCTATATTCGCACTCGATGGAAGAACCATTTATCTAGAGCATAATTATTTAAATGTATCTCTTGTTAAAAGTGAAGATATTGAGGGAGATGTTTTTCTATCAGATATAAGTTATTCAGGAGCAAACCTTTTTCCGAAGAATAATTTCAAAAATTCAAAGCTATTGTTTCAATCTGATCATAATGGTCTTCAAACGCTTTATTTAAAAGAAGATAAAAATGACGTTGTAATATCTCAAGCTAGAAAGGGTGAGAACATTAATGGTTACGCTTGGTCACATGACGGTCAGAAAATAGCCTTTGCAATTAATAATGAAATAACCATAAAAGATGAGAAAGGAGAAAGTAAAAAGATAACACTTGAAAACTCCTTGTATATAAGAGGATGGTTTCGCAATGAACCCAAATTATTAGTGAATCAACTTATTGGCGGTAAGCCTTATCCTGCAGTTTTAAACATCAAGGATCACACCATTGAAAATTTAAGTGACTCCACTGCTAGCTGTGCAGTATTAGAAAGCAACAACAACCTTTATTTTGTGCAAAATGATCAAGTATTAATTAAACAAACCCCTGATGGAAAAAGAAAAGTCATTCACAATTTAATTAATGATGAATACGATGACCTTTTCGTTAGTAAAAAATTTCTATATGCCAGCGTGAAAAGTAAAAATACTCATTACGTTCAAAAGTTTGATTTAAGAAATTTTGTTCTTTCACAACATGAACTGCCGAACAAAGCAATACTTGCAGGAGTTAACAAAGATGATAACTTGTGGTCATACAGAAATATTCAATATGAATCTAGTCTGTATAAGTTATTTTAAACCGCATGATAATTATAATAATCAAGAGGCCGCTTTAGGGTATTTTCTCATTAAGTTTGACACGAAAGATCAGAAATAACTTCACTTGCCTGTCTATAGAGCTTATCAGCCCTGAACAACCATTCTTGAAACTTTCGAAGATCCACAGATGTGTGAATGAAGGTGTTATAAATAATGAGTATGGTGTTAAACATGTGGCTAATCATAGTTGTTCTTGAGGTTTGATGGTTTGCATCAATAGACATAATGAGACGAAAGCCACACCTATCCAACCAATGACTTTAAATCGTTCACCAATAATAAAAACAGCTAATAAAGTTGCAACCAATGGTTCTATTAGAGTTAATAGTGTCGCTTTACTTGCATTTATATAAATCAAGCCAAAACTAAATAGTAGGTACCCTAAAAACATTGGAATTATTGCCATATACAAAGATACCAACGCATTAGTAGAACTTGAAAATAAGTTATCACCTGTAAACCATAATGAAGGGAGTAAAAATAGTGCAGCACAACCGAACAAGCCAGACATGGACGATTTTGAATGAACGCCACTTTCAATTAAACGCTTTGCTGCCCATGAATAACCAGCATAAGTTAACCCAGCAATACAACCCAGAAGAATTCCCAAACTTTGTTGATTAATACTGCTAGCAGTATTATTACTCTGTTCTCTGCCTAAAGTTAACAGAGCAATACCTATCGCACCAACGACAAAGCTTAAAATCCATTGAAGTGATATGTTTTTTTTACTAATTAGATGTTCAAGGATTGCTTCAAAAAAAGGAGCAGTAGCTATAGAGACTACAGTACCGATGGCAACTCCAGATAGGCGCATTGAGGTGTAAAATGCTAAAGGATAAATCGCGACAGACGCAGCACCTAATATTAATAGCTTAGGCTGTGCGAGTATTATCATATAATCTACAAGTAACTTTCTTCGAGCTGTGATGACAAGTAAGATTCCGCCTATCCCCATAGAAAATGCACCAATTGCCAAAGAGCTTACATTAGGTGAGTAGTTTGCTGCGGTTCCTGTTGTTCCCCACAAAATACTCGCAATAATAATAGCAATAACGCCCTTATAATTTTCCATAATGAAACCTATAAATGATAACTTCAATACAGAAATAGTATGCTAATTATGAAAGGCGTTTTTAACAATTAAGACGCAATCGTTAACAATTCAGACTACGTTTACTTTTTGAATTTAGTCGGTGATAGACCAAAATATTGTGAAAACTTTCGGCTAAAGGCTGAGGGTTCCTTATAACCTACTTTTTCACCAATAATTGGTAACGGATAATCTGTGTGCGTTAGTAAAGCTTGAGCTTTTTCCATCCGAATTTTTGTTACGTACTTCATCACAGTCATACCTGTTTGTTGTTTAAATAGTTTCTTAAACTGGGTATCACTTAGAAAGGCTGACTCAGCTAAATGTTTAATTTGGAGCTGCTGTGCAATATTTTGCTCTATGAAGGATATTGCTGTACCAATACGATTATCTATTTTTGGTAATAAAGGTTGCACTGCAAGCAGTAAACTAAACATTTCAAACATAGCTTGTTCTAGTTGAGCATTAACTTGGTTTTCTAGTTGGCTTTCGATAAAAGTTAAGTAATTTCTAAGAGATGCGTTAATTGCAAAAACAATACAGTGTGAAGATGAAATATTTAGGGGTAGGTTTTCCATATCTACAACTACAAATCTAGCTTCAGTATCAGCAGTGAACAAGTGCTCTTCATTGGCTTTAACAACAACACATTCACTCGGTGCAACTTTACCATTAAAATTACCAACACATATATTGATCACACCGCGTAAAGGTAAAACCAATTGATTAAAGTCATGTGAGTGACGTGCTGGTTTTGTACTATAGGAACGAATGGATAATAGGTTTTTCATAATAATAGGAAATATATGGCCTTACTTGTAAGGAGTGTTTCACTTTTAATAGCATTTATTTTAGGTTACTGAATGTCAATGACAGCGCTATTAAAAACTTGTTCCTCATGAATGATATAAGCGGAACGAGAAGTACACTAAATTAAAAGAAGTTTTTCATTAGCACATCAAATACCAATCCTAAGATAGACATATATACCATATAGATTACAGAAGCTTTTACTATAGTTTTCAACCAGCTATCTTGATATACGGTTTTGAAAGCCTTAAATATATACCAGACTAAATATAAGGTAAGGGGGAGTTGAAGTAATAGAAATATCTGATGTTCTTGCTCCAAAGCCTCTAAAGGTGCAATAAACATTAATATTATATATACAATGCTATGTAAGTGCATAGAGAACACTAAATTACCTATATAGAAACTCTGTCGAAAAAAAAGCTGAACAATAAGAGCAAAAATGGGAAACAGCAGAAACATCGCTTTTGAGTAATAACTAATCATCGAATCAGTTAATGGGCGCTCGGGAGCGTAAACTTGATATATACTAGAAAAAATAATAAAAAACAGGATGCTAATCGCGAGATATAAGCGTAATGGTGGTGTGTATTTTACTCGCTTACCTTGATTAAACTCATGTGTAAGTTGCCCTGGTTTTTTTACCATGGTAATTAGAGTAAGCGATAGCCTGCCGTCAATATCTAACAACTCATGCAGGAATTCTTTGCTCACAGATCCAAAAGGCCTATTTAAGCTTGTTGAATTTTGTCCACAGTGGATGCAATAGTGACCACCTTTAATTAGTTTTGAATGACAATTTTTACAATTCATGTGCCTATCTTAAGTCTGAAATGTGATGCTTTGCAATACGTTATTTAGCTTGACTCACGTTATAAATTCGTCAGCTTTGGTACTTGTTTGGCTATTTATAATGCTTGAGTTAAGAGTACTGTAAGCTAAAAGCTGCCATTCAATTAGCCCGATTCGTGCGAAAAACGGACTGACTAGGATAGTTACTATAGTAGGTCGGCTATTTCTCTATACGTATTAATGGCTAAAACTCTTTATTTGGACATCTACTTGGTGTTATCCCTAGTTGAGCTTATAAACATCGAACCAAATGAGGCTGAACACTCTTTTAGTTGGCTTATCTTACCAATAGGCGCCTTAAAAATTAGTGACGATCTAAGTTGCAACAGAAATTTGAACAGAAGAGTAATATTGAGTGCTTAAGTAATCAAATACATAAATCACTCAATACTATCTGGGGTTATTACCTCATTGTTAATGCAATTTTTCCTACAGCTTTACCTGAGTGATAGTAATCATGAGCTTTAGCAACTTCCCAAATAGAAAAATCACTCTTATCAATAAGGGGTTTAATAACGCCATTATCTACTAATTTTGCTATGTTAGTTAGTATCTGTCCATGAGATGGGCGGTTAATGCCATGTACTAAAGGAAGCAGCATTAACACACCATGAAAACTCAAGCTTTTTAGGGCAACTTGTAAGGTATCTGTAACAGGTAGGGTAGTCGCTACATCACCATTAAAGCGAACCGCTTCAAAGCTAAGCTGAATATTATCACCTGCAATTGTGTCGAACACAGCGTCGAAGCCGATGCCACCCGTTAACTCTTGCACATAGTCGGCAACTGTTTGCTCTTCAATATTGATGATCTTGTCTGCGCCTATAGTGCTTGCTATTTCAATATTGCGAGGTGTTGCCGTGGCGAATACGCTTGCACCAAAGTGTTTGGCAAGCTGAATTGCAACATGACCAACTCCGCCTGTTGCACCATGAATAAGCACCTTGTTACCAGATTTTATTTTAACCTTGTCGTGCAGTGCTTCCCAGGCTGTAATGGATACGAGCGGCAAAGCAGCAGCTTCTTTCATTGATAATGTTTTGGGCTTTTTCGCCATTAAACTGGCATCAACTAACATGTACTCTGTAAGGGCGCCATTCATACCTGCAATACCGCCAGCACAGCCATATACTTCGTCGCCAACATTGAAATCACTCACTTCATCGCCAACTTCGCTTACGATGCCTGCTACATCACCATGTAATATTTCTGGGAGGTTTTCAGACCAAGGTGTTTCAGTTGAACGAAGCATAGTATCAAGTGGATTAACACTTGTTGCCTTTACTGCAATAACCATGTGACCTGCTTTAACAACTGGAGTTGTTACTTCTTCTTGATGAAAGACACTACTATCACCAAGCTCTTTAATTACCATCGCTTTCATTTTACTTCCTCTTAACTTTACGAGAGCACAGTTTAATGATTGCCACTTGAGCAATCCATGCATTAACAGGCAATTTACTTTTGCTCTTTAAGCAAAAGTAAATTATGGTTAATTGATCGTAGATAATAAGAGAACAAAATGAGCACTATTAATCGGTTAACCTATTTTAATTGTGTTGTAGAAAAGGGGAGTATTTCAGAAGCAAGCAAACACTTGGATGTACAGCCTTCTTCGATTTCTAGGCAACTAGTTGCGCTAGAGGAAGAGCTAGGCGTTCGATTGCTCAATAGAACGACAAGAAATGTAGGCTTAACGGAGGCTGGTCATAAGTATTATGAGTATTCACAAAGAGTTGTTGCGGAGCTTGAAGAAGCAAAGCGAGCCATAAATGAACTGCAAGGTAACCCGACAGGTACCTTAAGGCTCAGTATGACAGTAGGGTTTGGTGAATGTGTGATACTCCCACTTATTCCATTATTTAGAGAGCAATATCCAAATATTGATGTTGAGCTTGAACTCACGGAACGAGTTGTCGATTTGATAGATGAAAACATTGATATTGCCATTAGGAGTGGGCGACTATCTGATTCTACATTGATTTCTAAGCACTTAATGCCTAATAACTTTGTCGTTTGTGCAAGCCCTAGTTATTTAGCAAAGTATGGTGAACCATTAACCCCAAATGAGTTGGACAGGCATAGTTGCATCAAGTACAGCTATAGAGGTTGGCGAGAGTGGTTTATCATAAATGAGACGCCCTCGAAGCTATCAATTGGTAAGGGGCTATCAATCAATTCTGTAAACGGGCAAAAGCAACTATTATTGAGTCATGCCGGACTTGCTCTTATTCCATTATGGGCGGTTAAAGAAGAGCTGAATGATGGCACCTTAGTTCAGGTACTCCCTCAATACGTATTAAGCCCTTATGAAACATTAAGTTCAACATATGCCATCTATTTGAAACGTGAATTAACAGCGCCTAAAACGAGAGTTTTTTTAGACTTCATAGCTTCTCATTTTCAAAATTCAAACGGCTAGCTGTGTCGATAAAACTTGGCATCACTTGAACTGAAATGCAGTGTTAATTTGTTTGCGCTTGCCAGCTAAATTCTCAACCTATTAAAGGCTGCTACGATTAAAAACATCTAATTAAAATCAATATTCTTTTTGATAAAGTCTAAAAAGACCCTTACTTTTGGCGCGACCAGCTCTCTGTTTAAGTATATAGCGTAAGTAGAGCTTAGGCTTTCGTAGGGGCTAATAACATGTTGATTAAGTAGTTTTACTAGACTGCCATTGGCAAGCTCTTCTTTAACCGCCCAAATAGGTAGTAAAGCGAGCCCAGCATGATGGAGGGCCAATTGTTTTTGACCATTTATCGAACGGATGGTTAGTTCACTTTTTATATTCAGTTTGTTTGGCTTCTCCTTCATTAGATACCAATCACGCCAACCAGCATATTCGTAGCTAATACAATTAAAATTATTTAAATCGTGCAGTGATTTTGGCATGCCGTTTTCCCTCAAGAATTGAGGGCTAGCACATAAGGTAAAGTTGTTGTCCGTTAATTTAAGCGCAATTAAGTTAGAGTCTCGTAATTGACCTGTTCGAATTGCAATATCAACATTCTCTTCGACTAGATCAACAACACGGCCTGTCATTTCCAGCTCTAACTTAATTTCGGGGTATTGCTTAGAAAATGCAGGGATAAGCGGCAAAATACAGAACTCACCAAAGCCAACAGTCATGCTGATTTTTAAGATTCCTTTAGGCTTTTGTTGGAGGTCATTTACTATACGTGCAGCTTCATCAAACTCAGCGGTTATTCGCCTTGAATATTGATAGTACGTTTTTCCTGCTTCCGTTAGCCCCAATTTTCGGCTTGTTCTGTTGATCAAGCGTACGCCTAACTCTTTTTCCAAAGCAGTTAACTGTCTTGATACTGATGACGGCTGAACATCAAGTAAACGGCTTGTCTGTGAAATGCTTCCTGTTTCAACAACTCGATTGAAATAATGAAGTCTAGTTAAAGTAGCCATAGATAGTGCCTTACTCATTTGAACTAGAGCAAACTTTAGTTTATCTTTGCGATAAAGGCAAAGTAGGTTTGCTATGGCGTATGTTGATAGCTTATTTCGCAACAAGATATAATGCTCATCAATAAGAGTTGTAGGTGAAATATATGAGTAGAAAGCCTGACTGTACAAGCGCTATGCGAAACCTTATAAAAGAGGTTCGCGATGATTTTCCGTTCAACGTACCTGATGCAAATATATGCGGCATATCATGTGTTGGTTGCCCTAAAAAGCTACTCGAAATTGTCGATACTGAGCTTTGCGAATGGGAAGTAAAGCTTGACGAAAACATTACACCAAAACTTGGTGAAATATCTCGACTTGGTAAATTGTGCAAAAATGTCAGGCGAGGATTGAAGCGTAATGGGTTGGTAAGGTAAAGAGAGCTACCAATGACATATATTTTTGAGTTACTTCATTTTTAAGCGACAGATTCTAGCACTTTAGCGAACTTCGGCTTTGAGCTGTGAGTTCACATACAATCAGTTTATTTATCTTATTATCTGATTTATTATGAATTTTATTTTTAAAAAGCAAAATCTTGTTTACTTAAATTTCTACCTTGCAAGATCTCGCTAATAAGTTGTTATAAAGACAAAGGACGGTTCAATGAAAATTCTAAGCATATTAGCTCTATTTATTACATTTCAAGTGTCTGCATATAGCCAAGATGGGGTTGTTGTGCATATTCTTCCTGATAAATTAGTTCTATCTAAAAGTTGTGTAGCAAGAGCAGACGTGCAGTCTAAAGAGTTTTCTATTATCTATGCTTGCAAAGACTCACAAAATGTAATGTATTTTTATAATTTTCGATTGAACAATGTTGATTTGGTTGCTGATTTTAAGCAAAACTCTACTGATGTTGTGGTCAATGAAAGCCAATTTAAGTCTTATACTCTTTATGAGCTAACAGCTAAAAACTCAGACAATAAGCCAATAAAATTTGTTTCTTATTGCACGAAAGACTTATGTCTCGATTTGGTTAGTGATGATGAATTTGAAAAATCAATCCAAGACTCTATAACATCTCAACTCCGAGGTTAGTATTTATAATAAGGTAATCAAGTTGACGATACTATTATCCGCTCTTGGTACTAAGCCGTCCTTTGAGGCGATTTTTTGTTGTTGATGTATCTCGGTAGTTGTGTTTTTGCGACTATTAGTCTTCGAACGTTTTTGTTTGAGCATGATGTGACTTGCGAAACTCACTAGGTGTTTTACCTGTTTCCTTTTTGAATACTTTATAAAAGGACGATCTCGCGTTAAATCCCACTTCAAGAGCAATGTGCAGTACCGTTTCTTTATTAGCGATTATTTTGGGTTTAGCTGTTTTTATTCGCCATTTATTTACAAAATCGAAAAAGTTTGTCTCCATTGTTTCGTTTAATGTTTGGGAAATATAATTGGGGGGAATTGCAACATGCTGAGCAAGTTTATGTAAAGACAAGCTTGGGTCTAAATGCAAATTTTCGAGCTCCATTGCAGCGTTAATTTTGTCTGCAATACGTAACGCTTGCTCTTTACTAAGAGCACTGCGCTGATACTTTTTGTTTTTTTCTGAATCTAAGATTTCAGGTGGAGATATTTCAGGCTTATCATCTGTATATCGTCCTTCGAAGCCAGGCTTTTGTCGTAGACCCCAATAAGCCATGGTCCACACCAAAATTAACAATAGTGTTGTTCCTGCTCTGTAGCCAAACAGTGAGTTGTCTTGTACTAATGTTGACATTAAGCTGGCAAAGAAAAGGAGCCAAGAGCCTGCGATTATGGTAAGTACCCATCCTAACCAGCCTAGTTCACGCTGTTCATTACTTGCAAATAGGTTCTTAAGTTGCTTTCTGTATTTAGATAAGCGGATAATTATACGGATAACATAGTAACCAGACTGTACGGCCCAAAGTAGCATTGTTAGAAATATGCATACAACCACGACAAGTGGAAATCCGGCATCAATATTCGCACCATCATTAAAGATACTCTGGTGCACTTCCTTCGGCAAACCCATGATTAACCCGCTAACAATTAGCCCCAAGATAAAAGGAATGAATTGAACAGCGTGTTTAGGTTGCATGTGCCAATATCTGGCTGATGTTAGTCCTTCGACGTATAGCCATAATGCAGGCCCAAGCAGGAGACAAGCTGGAAATATTGCCGCGATATAAAGGGTACTCCATGCTGGCATTAATAAAAATACAGCAGGCCCAGATGCGATGATACCATTGGCGAAAAAGAAAACAGCCAGAGGGAAATAAGTGTGGGTATTAAATGCGCGCGATAGAAGCTGAGGAAGACAAAAGCCAATTTGCCCAAGTGTTATCATGGAAATTGCAAGTACTACAAGATCTTCCAAAATTGCTTTTCCTCAATTCTTTATTCGTGTGATAAGGCAAGATAATTGTACTGTTTCTGATGTGATTAAAACACTAAAAAGTGTCCGCCCTTATAGTCTCGGACGACTTAAGCGCCAAAAACATGGAATATCAGACATAGTCGTTGGATAGCTGCATCGACATAGCAATATAAATTTGAAAGGTGATCACCGATGCATAAAATAAGTTATAGATGGGACTTGTGATCATGAAAGCCCATAAAATATAGGATAATCGTTTGTGAATAATCTTCAAAAATTTGGTGGTATTGCAGCACTTTTAGAGGCCACAATTTATGTGTCTGCGTTTGTATTCTTTGGTGCATTCTGGAATTACCCTACTGATGCTGATTCGGTGCAGAAATTTGCTTTTCTAGCAGAAAATCAGATCACTCTGTCTATTGTAAATCTGATTATGTATGTACTTTTTGGAATATTTTTGGCTGTGCTAGTGTTGGCGATTAATGAGCGTCTTAAAAATATTACTCCTGCGCTTTCACAAATTGCCGCTATATTTGGTGTTGTTTGGGTGGGCTTGGTTATTGCTAGCGGAATGATTGCAAATATAGGGTTGTCAACGGTATTGCAGTTATCAATTGCAGATCCAGACCATGCAATGACAGTTTGGCAGGCTATTTACGCGGTAGTTGAAGGTTTAGGTGGTGGAAACGAAGTCGTTGGGGGAGTATGGGTTCTATTACTCAGCTTTGCTGCTCTAAAAAGTAATGAGTTTTCTAACAAGCTTAATTATTTCGGGATTTTCGTTGGCACTATTGGCATTATCACTGTTTATCCTGCTGACGTGCTGACAGAAATTTTTGGTATAAGCCAAATTGTATGGTTTTTATGGCTGGGTTTAAAAATGTTGGCTGAGCCAGATAAGCAAGAAGATATTTCGAATGAGAACTAATTAACGCTCACGCTTAACTTTAATCAGTATCTAAATGTGTCCTTATCTGACGGTAAAATGAGTTTGCCAGTAGCCCTTATTAATACTTTCGAAGAACTACAGGTTTATAGAAACAATTTACTTTTCGAGAGAAACGCCAAACTTTTGTAGTAAATGATAAGAGTTTGGCGTTGAGTTTTAAAATTTACTTTACTTAGTAGAACTAACATAAATGATTTGAGTTTCTTCATTTGTGGAATTTAACACTGCGGCAACGTCTTTAATTTCAACACTTGTCGTTGGAATTTTATTTTTTTGTGCGGTAAAACGATTTAAAAATTTAAAGGTATCTGACGCATCGTACTTATGGGCAAAATGTGCCATTACCAGATCATTACAAGTAATATTATTTACTGCGAAGCGTTTAGTATTAATCGTAGAACCCATGGCGTGATATTGTATGGCACGTTTTAATTTAACAGTGTTGTTATTACCTGCATACACGCACATTTTTGTTTCAATACTGCGGTCTGCTGCAATAAATTTGTATTGAGTTGCATTAGCATTAAGTGATGTTAATGTGAGCACCATTGCTAATGTTAAGGTGAGTATCTTCATCATAAACTCCTTTTACTTTATTGTTGCAAGTACCCAATAGCTTTTGAATAAGTGATTAAAAAGCTATTGGAAGATAGAAAGCTAGTTAAAGCATTCTTATCCAAGTTACTACAGGCATTAATCGCACCATTTTAAATTCGTAAACTTTAATGATATGAATAAAAACCGTTTTAAATATGTAACGAAAAGTAATGTTGATAATGAAATAATTAGTGTAAATAATCCTGACAGAGAATAGAGAAAAAAACTAAACAAAATTTGGCAATAATCACACTGCAAATCAAACATCATGCTAGTTTAATTCATCTAGGTAAGTGCCGCCATTAACGTGAAGCTTAAAAAATTTGAATGATAATGGCATTTAATTCAGACTAACCAATGCAAAATTTTAGTGCGATAGAAAAGGGTTGGATGCTATAGATGCTCGCTTACACCAACCCTGAAAATTGCTAATGCACTCAGGGTTTGCTGGACCCTAAAAGCGTTAAGTTTTTGGTCTAACTTTCTCAATGACTTCTGTGCTGACCCAATATAAATTAGCTATGCCGCCTTCTTCGTTATATCGGCTAAAAAATAAATATTTTCCGTCTGGTGTGACGCCAGGAACTCTTTCGTGGAAGTCAGTATTTACGGCTTTGCCAAGGTTAATCGGATTTGTCCATGTGCCATCTTTTTCTTTAAAATAGACGTAAATATCACTATGACTTTTTTCATCTTCCTTGTTTTGTGCTTGCACCAATAAATAATCTTGGGATGCGGCAATGAATGGATGAGAGCCAGTGTTAACGTCTACTTCATGTACTTTGGGGAATTCCCCCATTTTATTTACTGAAGAGTACATTTTTCGTTTTGAACGATTATCATAAAAAACGTCGCCGTTTTTCGCTTGAGTTAAATTCATTACAGCATCGTCATTGATAGGAGAATCAAGCTTTGTTGCAACGCTCCAGCCATTATCTATACGATCTACATACCAAATTTCTTCATTTGAAAAGTCAGCACTATAGCCCGTAAAATAAATTCTTTTGCCGTCAGCTCTGACGAATGGTTCCATTTCTCCAGCTTTTACTCCTTGGGTAAAGTTGGCTTTTTGAACCGTTGTCCATTTTTTGCTTTCAATTTTTGAAAAATAAATGCTTGCCGTACCTTCTTTGGGTTGTGCCGAAAAGTATATTTCATCTAAGTTAGGAGAAAACGAAATGCCAAAGTCATACCTTCCATTGATTGAAACGATACCAGGAGCGAAAAGTTGTGGAATTAAGCCAGGTGGCTTTTGGCCTAAATAGGGTCCTTTAAGGACAGGAAATTCAGTTTGACTATAACTCGGGTTACAGAAAGCTAATACCCAAGCCGTTATTATAATATTGCAATGCTTCACAATTGCTCCTTACTTTGAGGTCAAGAATGTTTTTAAAATTCACAAAGAGTGAGTGAGAGGTTATGTTAAGCAAATGCTGTATTAAACACCTGACGTTGTTATGACATTTATGTGATTTTTATCTGATAGTAAGGATATTATGTAAGTCAAAGGCTATAAATAGTTTGTTCCTTTTTATATAATTAGAATGATTTCAGCAATATACAAGCAGGTTAATCTGCAAGAATAATTTCTGCTACTTCTTTCTTAGCAGCTATACGCAATGTAAATAATATCTCGGTTTGGTTAATGTCGGTTATATAATCTAACCTTTGGGGAACATTACCTATGATGTTAAAAGCTTCATCGTTAAGGGTATAAGACCACAATTGAAATTTTTCATTGATACCATAAATAGTATTATTTTTTATGATGAAACCATTGTCGCTCCCTTGGTCAATTAATGATGCTATACGTTGGTCTTCAACGGGACCTGATTGCCAGAATTGGTCCATGTTATCGAGGTAAATTAATTGGCCATCTTCACTTTTAACTGCCCAATGGACCTTTTTGTCATTAATGACTCTATGGGTGCCGTTATTTAAATCGAGCTCTGCAAACTTTAATATGCCTTTGATACGTGCAATGACTAAAGCGGTGTTACTTTCACTATTCCATTGGAAAAGTTTCTGTATAGGATGAGCAAAATCAATTGTTGCAGTACGTGAGTTTAGATAGATTTGTGTCAGTTTTTGGTTGGCATTGATTAAAATGCTCTTGCCATCTGCTGCCCAATTCAATTCATATAAAAAGCTATCAATCGGAAAGTGTGAGAGCTGTTTCGGACTTTTGCCATCTGTTATCCATAGCTGGTTTCTACCTGAACGATTAGAGGTATAAGCTATCAACTTACCATTAGGCTGGAATTTTGCGTGATCCTCTCCCTTTGTTGAACGTTCTATAATGGTAGTGTTTTGGCTTAAATCGTGATCGTTATGAGCTATTTTTTCCAGAGGTATCAAGGCGATATCACTATCGTAATGTCCTTTAATCACTAACATTCTTTTACCATTTATATGAAAGATGGGAGAACTGATAGGCTCGTGAAGCGGTAAGCTAATGTTTGCTACTTTGCCTTCATAAGATAGGGTAAATAGCTGCCTTCCTGTACTAAAGATCAGTTGGTTAGTGTAAGGAGTGAAATTAGGGTATATAAACCTGTTGGCTGGTACTTCTTTGGGGAATTCAATTTTATTGCTGGATAATTTTTGGCCATCTGATTTGAGTATATCAATATATTGTTGACCATCACTATGAATACGAGTCAATGCAATAAGGTCATCTTCAGTTGAATAGTCATAGTCGATGACGTTCCCCTCTTCTAATTCATAAATAACGGTGCTGTTATTTTCTTCAATAGAGAAACTGGTTAATTTCCACCTGTTTGAAAATCCTTGTAATAGTGCAATGTTATTATTATTTAACCATTTGGCTCTGGCTATTCTTGAGTTTTTACATTCGACTAATACCGTTGGCGATTGTGGCTCTGTTAGGGCTTGATGAAAATCTAGAGTCATTAATTTATAACAGCGTTTTTGGGTAATAGGTTTATCGCAGTTATCAGATTCAATGAATACCAAAGAGTTTCCATCCTTTGAAAAACTATGACTGCCATAAGCGCCCATACTTTTTGTCAGTTGAATTTCCTGTTGAGTCTTTATGTTTTTTGCCCAAATATTATTGTTTCGGCAAACCTTATCTGAGTAACGTTGAAACACAACATATTGACCGTCTGGGCTATAAATGCCGCTATATTCTTTATGATCAGTAGCCGTTAATGAGTTAAATTCAGCAATGTCTAGTTTTAATGAATTAGCTGGTGTCAGAGCATTAAAGCCGAAAAAAACAAGAATAATCATTGCGATAAGAGCAGTTATCAGGCTTAACGCTTTTTTCGATACTCTTTCAGAGGGAGCTATCTTTGGTGTTGTTTCGTCAGTTGCTATCGTGGTGTTTGTTTCGACAGTTGTCGCTGTCTCGATAGTTTCGCCTGGCTTATCTTGCCATCTGACTTCTACCTCCAAACTATACCCTTGTTTGGCATGGGTCTTTATATAAAACTGACTATCTTCACCTAATGCTTTTCTTAACTGGGCAATACTTCTTTGTAAAGTATTGGGTGTCACTATGGTTTCAGACCATACCTCTGACAATAAGTCATCATGGCTCACCACTTTATTGGCATTTTTTGCAAGGCAGGTTAAAACAGCTAAAGCCTTTGGTGGAATTTTCTGAGATTGCGCTTTCTTAGTAATTTGGTTTCGAGTTACATCGACAAAAAAATCACCAACCCAATATTGTTCTGTCATGTTTGTTTTTTCCATGAAAAAAATTGAAGTTCACAAATAAACTAAGAAATGCATAGTAGCATAGTGTCTGATGGTTGCTACACATGACTTTGTAACCAATTGATAAATAGTAAAGTTATTTTTATCAGTATGACGTCATCCAAAAATCAGCTGAACGTCAGGTATTTTAGTTTTTCTTTCTATAACTTACATACCTTCTTGAGCTTTAAGCTGAATACAGTAAGTAATTTCGCGCTTTATTAGTGAGGAACGAAATAATTTATATCCGGCTTAATGAGTTCATTTTTGAGACCTATTTTCGTTGGTTCCATTGTTACATGAACCCAATCAAGGTTGAGAATATAAAAATAAACGATGTCATATGGAGACAATCAATGATTAATAAACAACACGTTCAGAAAAAATGTACACGACTGATTGCAATCGCATTATTAACGGGTGTAAATACATTTGCAGTAGCTGATAGTAACAAAGATTCAGAGAAAGACATTGCTGCCCCGATGGTTTCTGATGCTGATGCGAAGCTGTCATTTTGGGATATGCCTTATCTAGAAAATGCTTATATAGATACTTCACCGAGTCAAAGAAAAGATGCTATTCCTGTAGGAAAGCTTGGTGTAGGTGAACTTGATGCCAATAATGGTAACAAAGAAATGATTGTTAAGTTGGCAAAGGAGATTGCGAATAAACAACATGGACTCATCGATAGCCTGCTTATAAGTCATCAAGGCAAGTTGGTGTTTGAATCATATTATGGAAGAGGACGTGTCGATTTACCTCATATGCAAGCATCATCAACAAAGTCTTACCTCAGTTTAGCTATTGGCCGTGCCATTCAACTGGGTTACTTGACCATGGCCGATTTAGATAAACCTTTGGTGGGCTTTCTTAAAGATCTAGATTTGTCTCGAGCTGTTGAAGGAGCAGATAAGATCACTTTGCATAAAGCGATGAGTATGCGCTCGGGTATGCATATTACGCGAGATCAGTTAAAGGAATTTGCTAAAGATCCAAAGCAATTAAAAGGGCAAGGTCAAATTCAAACGTATCTTGAGCACAGCCCGATTATTACTTCAGCATCACAAACATTTCACTACCAAGGTGCAGATCCTCGATTGGTAATGCAAGTACTTGAAGTCGTAGTGCCTGGTACAGCGAAAGATTTTATTCAAAAAGAATTGCTTAATAAAATGGGCATTACTAACTATAAATGGCGAAAGGACGCTAGTGGCTTGCCGATGGGGCCTTATGGTTCAAGTATGACACCGAGGAATATGATCAAGTGGGGAACGCTGGTCATGAATAATGGCAAGTGGAATGGCGAGCAATTGATCTCCGAATCATTTATCAAGAAAGCTACCAATAGGCTTGTTCATCCTGATGCTGGGGATGTGTTCTTTGTGAGTGATAAGGTTTCTAATCCAGGATATGGCTATTACTTTTGGCAAGCAGATATGAAGGTTGGTAATAAAAACTACTACAGTCAATCAGCACAAGGCGGTGGCGGTCAATATATTATTATGATTGAAGAACTGGATTTACTCATGGTTTTCACAGCCCATGAAAGAGATGACAAGACAATGCAGATAGCATCAGAAAGGGTACTACCTGCATTTGTTAATTAGTGCATGAAACGGCTTCATGGATGAAGCTTATATCTTGAATGAATTTCATCATTGCAAGTTACTTTGACGCATAATATGCTGTATTAAATTATAATGTTACAGGATGTAATGATGAATCAAGAAGTTAAAGCGCTTAGATCTGAACTAGCGTTATTAAAGCTTCAGTTTAGTGAACGAGTGAGTGCTGTAGAGGCGCGATTAAATGAGCTACTTGAGCAAGAAAACCCTTCTGCCAGTAGCCTTGAACAAAGCACTATCACAGAAGTACAACGTGAGATTCAGGAAACAGAATCATTACTCCCCGAAACAGCAGCTGAATATTTAGCACTGAACAGCCAAGTGAAAGCTTCTGTACCTGCTGAACCGTCCTTTATCACACTTTTTTTTCAAACCATTCTATCTTCATTCTTCGATTGGTTCTCACCCGTTACAAAGATTTATCAGACATACAAAGATCGCGGCATGCTAGGTATTTTTATTCTAACTATTGTTGGAATAGCCTTAACTTTAGCGGGCTTTGGTTACTTGATGCAGTTATTAATAGATCAACTCGGGGCTGGATCTAAGTCCCTATTAATGTGCGTTGCCGCGGTATTTGTAATGGGTGTGGGCATCGCATTAAAACTTAAAACGAAATTTTCAGAGTTTGCTACTGCCATTGTAACCCTGGGTATTTTATTGTCATATAGCACCATTTACTTTTCAGGTAGTGTTTACGAAATAATCCCTAATATTGCTGTGTTATTTTTATACTTGTTAATAGCCTTAATTTGTCATTTTTTAGCTCTTTGGCTTGATACTAAAATAGTGGCTAGCCTTGGTATTATAGGGATAGCTACTATGCCTATACTGTCAAATACCATTCAAGTAGAGCCCTTTTATTACTTGATGTCTTTAGCATTTGTTACGACCAGTAGCTTGATTTTAGCTTACAGAATAAGTGCTTCGTGGCTTGCTAATGTAAGTTTAGCCTTTTGTATTGTAGCGTTAGAGTGGACCATAGGCGTTGAAACGGTAAGTGTTTCAGCTTGGCTAGTAAATCTGTTTTACTTGTTATTTTTTACCTATATCACAATGACATTAATTAAAGCTACAGACTCAAACTATAGAGTCTTAGTTTTATTGGCCGCATTAGTTGGAGCAACAATATTACTTTTCTTTCAAGCGGGTACGCTATTTTCAACACAAATGACTGCATGTTTTGCGCTAAATGCTGCTATTTCAGCTTTTACTAGCACATTATTTTATAGAATCAGGCACAACTTAACTCATGTTCTTATTTTACTCTCTGCTTTGTGGGCTGTTTTAGCGGTTGTTAGTTCAATTAGTAATGCATACTGGGGTATTGCTTGGGCTGTTGAAGGCATGCTATTACTTTTTATTGGTCGCAAGTATGCAATGACCACGGTAATAAATCAGGGACAGGTTTTAACTTCTTTAGCATTAATATATTGTTGGTCGGCACTACTGAGGTATTTTCCACTGCCAGCGTTAAAGTCTGCTGATGGTTGGTTATTATCGATTGTGATTATTGTTGTTCTTGGCACGTGGCAAAGATTAATAAGTAATTCAAACATTTTTGATAAAGTAACCCAGAACAAAATCAAGCCTTTTTTACAGCTAGTTGAAGTGATTTGGCTGTCTGTATTAGTTATTGCGAGTTTAAATTTATGGCTAGGTGACTGGACTGGCGCTATGGTTATTTTATTGCAGTTGCTGCTGTTATTTAGGGCTAAGCAATGTAAGCAAGTCTCTATTGAAATCTTTGCTTCGGCATTGATATTAGTGCCGCTATTTTACGCTTATAACGGTGTATTAATGGTTGATAGTTATCGTTTCATGATGTTGCCTCTTTTTGCCAAAGTGGCTGTTATCTCGGCGTTTGTGCAATTATGGTTATGGTCTGCATTTTATCGGAAGTATCAGCCAGATAGTGCAATAAAAGAAATTGCAGAATCGGCCAGAATACTATTTTATATGTTGCTCCCAGTATGCTGGGTCGGCTCCGTTATACGTAGGTTTGATGAAAATGCATTAATGGTAATTTGGATGTCACCGCTAATCGCATTGTTCTTTGCTCAAAAAGTTAAGCATCAATTATTGGTGAAAGAAGTCAAAGTACTTACTTTGTTAGCGAGCCTTGCTTTGATCTTGTTGGTAGGGCAATTAACGCTGATATATGGCCTCGTTGCGTTAATAGGGTTTATGATTTTTTATAGTGCGGCTTTCTACTTTGATAAAAAAGTTTCTCAATCAGAACTTTGCCAGTTCATCTGTAGCTGTGGGCTTATATCTCTAGGTTTTGCACTACCAAGCATAATAGGATTTCAAACTAATAGCTTATTAATAGGTCTTATTTTTATGGCGATGCTTTGGGTTGCCTATATGACTATGCTGAACCTTTCAGAACATGTTAAACGAAACGAGCTCACCATAGCTATTATCAATATTATGTTAGTTATTGTGGCCTGGTGGTTAACTTATTTCAACGCCATGTACGCATGTATACCGGTAATGTTTTTAATAGGCGCCCTTTATCAAAAACACGCTTTATTTATTGATACGCGCTTAGGCCGCTTAGTTGGACAACATGGCGACTTATTTCTTCATACTATTGCTGCCATTACCTATATCACGCTGTTTACATCATTGGTTGATTATCGTTTGGATTTATTAGTTGCTCCTGCATTAGCGGTTCATGGAGCAATCATTCTCTTTTTGAAAGACAGGCGAGTCTTTACTGTTAAATACAGTTTTGCTCTGATTTTGTTAGGTATCACTAAACTTGCATTGGTCGATGCGGCTAATGCATTACTATGGCAGAAAGTTATGCTCTTTATGGGCATAGGCGTATTTATTCTAGCTGCGTCATTTTGGTATCAAAAATTGGTTAAACAAGCCGAATCTGAACTTGTTTAATGAATGAAGAGTAGTTACCTATTCCAACATTCATTGTAAAAATGCTGATTGGCGGCACTTGGGGAAGATTTATAAATATCAAGGCTAGATATCATGCTGTCATTTTGTTTTTATGCGTAAAGTTTTAACCAGCTAGTCTTCAAAAGGCTAGCTGGTTACTCATCATTTCAATAAGCATATCACGTGTTGTAAAGAGCAAAACTTTCTTGCTCGCACCTAAATAAACCTTTAAATTTACTAATAAAATTCAATTCGCAACCGCTGGTTGACAAATTAACAACTTGGCTTGCTGGTTTGCAACTGACCGTTTTTCTATGCTGAACACTCAACATTGAATGAAAAAGAGAACACTATGATATTAGCAGAAAAAATTATCCAATTAAGAAAGAAGCTAGGTTGGTCGCAAGAAGAATTAGCGGAAAAAATGGGTATTTCTAGACAGTCAGTTTCAAAATGGGAAAGCACTAATAGCATTCCTGATTTGAATAAAATTATTAAGCTTGCAGAAATATTTGATGTTTCAACAGACTTTCTATTAAAGGATGAATATGAAGTTTCAAAAAGTGTGGGTGAAAACAATACCCCTAGTGCAATGCAAGTTACTTTGGAGCAATCTTTAAAATACGTAGAAAGCAAAGTGGCAATCTCGTACTTAGTCACTAAAGGTGTGATCTTATGCCTTTGCTCAGTTGTGCCATTATTTTTCTTTTTGGCAATGGCAGAAACTACTCGAATGGGGATAACGGGTGATATTGCTGCGGCAATGGGCGTGTTAGGTGTTTTGATCTTAGTTTCAATTGCAGTAAGCTTTTTTATAAAGACTAACCAATTTGATAGTGAAATTGCGCTAATAGATAATGAACAGTTTGAATTGGCTTATGGTGTTCACAGTGTTTTTACTGAAAAATTAGAAAAATTTAGAGCCACTTATAATCTTAGATTATCTATTAGTATTTTCTTATTTATTATCAGCTTTGTCCCTTTGATGTTTGTTAGCGTGTTTTCGGGCGGCTCGGACACTGTATTAATGATGCTAATAGTACTTATGCTCATTATCTCAATTGGGATTTTTATTTTGCTACCTGTTTCAGCTAGATTTGATGCTTATAATAATATCCTAAAAGACCATAGTGATTCTGAAAAAAGTAAACGCACCAAAAGGGCTGAGAAGTTGGCAGCGTTTTATTGGCCATTATTAACGGCAGTTTTTCTTGGTTGGAGTTTATGGACCATGGATTGGGGTGTTACGTGGATTGTTTGGCCAGTAGGCGCTGTGCTTTTTGCGGCATTGCTGGGCTTAATGGAATTGTTTGATAAAGAAGAGTCATAAGGCCTTAGTTCTTCATATCTGTGGAAACCCCTTATTTAGGCGTCATTTTGTATTGATTGAGAGTGACGTAAATGTGCAAGCAGGAAGTGTTGATTTAATGAGCCAGATTGAAATTGTTTTGTTTAAAGAAGAGTATGCAAACTCTGTACTTGAGTTGATGCATAGTACACCTGAAGTGGACCATCACACTGACTATACGCTTTGGCAGGCGGCATATTTTGATCCCGGGTTGTTTTTTGTCGCGTTGAAAAATAATCTAGTTGTGGGTTATCTGTTTGGTAGAAACAGTCATGACAGCGTATTACTTTGGCAATTTGCGGTAAGTAAAGCATATCAAGGGAGCGGAATTGGAAAAAAACTAGTTTCCGCTTTTATCTTGTCAGCTAAAACACAGCAATATCGCAAAATTTTCACTACCATAACCAAAGAAAATAATGCGTCGAAAGCTGCCATATATTCAGCTGCCAAACAACATGGTCTATTAGTAAGTGAAGTCGGTGAAACGTCTAATTTTGGCGGTAAGATGAAGCCTGAGAAAATATTCAAAATTGATCTGAAAATATCATGACTAACAAAGGTATGAATTAATTTATTGCGTTTTTGTTTTACTAGGGAGTCGCTCTTGAGTGTTTTTAATGAAAAGAAGTATCTACAACGGCTCGGTATAACAGACGATATTCATGTCGATATTACCAGTTTATACAAACTACATAATGCGCAGTTATTCACTATTCCATTTGAAAATTTCGATGTCATGTTAAATGGCTTAATCGATTTAAATCCTGAGATTGTTTTTAATAAGTTAGTGAATAATTTTAGAGGTGGTTATTGTTTCGAGTTAAACAGCCTTTTATTATCTGCTATGCAATCGTTTGGTTTCGATGCTAGAGCGCTATTAGCTAGAGTTCATGTCGCAGGAGTTACAACAGGCCGTGGTCATCAAGTTTCTTTAGTGATGATAGGGTCAGAACAATGGCTTGTTGATGTTGGCTTTGGCTCTAACTCTCCTAGAGCGCCATTAAAATTGATTTATGATGAAGAGATTCATTGTGATAAACAAATATTTCGGTTTATTGCCGATTCGCAGTTTGGCACTATGCTACAGCTGTGGTTGGATGATGAGTGGTCTAATTTATATAGTTTTGATTTTGAACATGTTTGTATAGGGGATATAGAATACGGCAACCATTACACTTCCACTAGTAAGGGTTCTATTTTTACACAAGCTTATGTTGCGGCATTACATACTGAAAATGGTGTTATTACACTATTACAAAATCAGATAAAAATTAAAGACAACAATGCAGAAACCATCGTGCAATTTGATACTGACGAAGAGATGAAGGCATTAGCAAAAAACTACCTGAATATTCACTTTTAAAGCCGTGATATTAATAATATTTTGTGATTAGCAAAGAAAGTGGAGAGTGGGAGATAAAGCTCTATTCTCTTTACTATGTATTCAAAAGAGATGAATTGGCCCAACAGTTTAACCTTGCTAATCACCATTTAAGATTTATACATCATCACATGCCAACAGGCACGGTACCTCTAATTTTCAATCCATATGGCGTATCAGTCACATCTATCCTGTGATAGTTAAGCGCAAAAGTCATTGCTTGCAACTTACATTGCTTTTTTCCATTTATCAGTAAATTGTCTTGTTTAGAGAGTTTAATTTTTCGAATTGCTTGTGGTGTGTTGAATTCCATTTCTTTATTCCTTTAGTGTAATTTTCTTTGTTTGTATAACTAATCTCAACTCGGGATAACAACTTGCTTTCTAGTAGTTTATTTGCCTTGTAATAAAAAAAATCTCCAAGCTAGAGCAATGAAAAATTTAAATTTACATACATTTAAAATAGCTAGCTAATTTCTTATCCCGAGTTGAGGTTAAATATCGTACAAGCCTCAGTGTAGATCAAAAGTTATTTAATGCGAGTTAAAGACTAGGTTTTGATACGTTTTGTTACTATTTCTTTAATATCACGGTATTCCGATTTCACCTGATCTTTTACCTTTCATGCTTAATGCCATTGGTTAAATTTACTGATCGTCTTGTATATAACAAATTTGTTATATACAATGGCGGCCATGCTATACAAGGTATTAACTATGAAAGTTCTTTTTTTATGTACAGAAAATTCGGCTCGCTCAATTATGGCGGAAGCTTTATTAAGGCATCATGGCAAAGATAAGTTTCAGGTATTTAGTGCGGGTGCTAGCCCTACGGCTGTTGATGAGAATGCTTTAAAAGCGATTGAACACTTTGGTTTATCTGTTGATGGTTTGCAGTCACAGAGTGTAGATGAGTATGTAGACCAACATTTTGATTATGTGATTACCTTATGTGATCAAGCAGTACTAGAATGTGAAAACAGAATTGACGGAACTAATTGCCTTGCATGGAGTTTTCCTGAACCACGCACAAGAAAAGATATAAACCCTTTCGAAAAAACGTTACAAGAAATCAATGAACGTATAAAAAACTTTATGCATGAATATCAGGATATTTCTTCAGCGTCGTTAACACCAACGAACTTCTATAAAGCATTAGCAGATGATATTCGTTTGAAAACCTTGCTACTTATTGTGGTTGAAAAAGAACTTTGTGTTTGTGAACTCATGGCTGCACTCGGCGAAGAAAGCCAACCGAAAGTATCACGTCATTTGGCTCAGCTAAGAAAATCAGGGTTACTGGCTGTACGAAAAAACCAACAGTGGGTTTATTACTTTTTGAATCCAACTCTACCCACATGGATGAAAACTATTATCACTTCTACGGTGGTAAATGAGCCAATTTTCATTCAGAAAGAATTAGCGCGATTAAATGCGATGGGTGAACGTCCGAACCGCATAGCTAGTTTTTGCAATTAGTGTCATTGATATTAAGGAATTAGGTATGGGAATTTTTGAGCGTTACTTATCAGTTTGGGTTGGGCTTTGTATAGTTGCTGGTGTGATATTAGGGAGCATCTTCCCTGAGGCATTTGCTTTAATCGCCTCGTTAGAAATTGCTCATGTCAATGTTGTAGTGGCGGTATTTATTTGGGTAATGATTTTTCCAATGATGGTGCAGATAGATTTCTCAGCTATCAAAGAAGTAGGTAATAATCCGAAAGGATTAGTGTTAACTCTCATCATTAATTGGTTAATTAAGCCTTTTTCTATGGCTTTACTGGGCTGGCTGTTTTTTGAAGGAATATTTGCTGATTATGTTTCTGCAGATACTGCACAAGAATACATTGCAGGTATGATTTTATTGGGTGTTGCTCCGTGTACTGCAATGGTCTTTGTTTGGTCACAACTTACTCGAGGTGATGCGAATTATACCTTAGTTCAGGTCTCTGTTAATGATGTCATCATGATATTTGCCTTTGCACCGATTGCAGGCTTTTTACTTGGTGTGACTGATATTCATGTTCCTTGGAATACGCTATTTTTATCGGTTGTACTTTATGTGGTATTACCGCTGGTTGTTGGTGCAATAGTGCGTAACCTGTTAAATAAATCATCAAAAGATGAAGGAGCAATTAGTGACTTTTTAGCAAAAGTGAAGCCTTTTTCAATCATGGGCCTATTAGCAACGGTTGTGCTGTTATTTGGTTTTCAAGCTAAGACAATATTAGCCGAGCCAAAAGATATTGTTTTGATCGCTATCCCTTTGGTAATTCAAACTTACGGTATTTTCTTTATTAGTTACTTTGCTGCATTAAAGCTAAAACTAAAATTTAATATTGCTGCGCCAGCTTGTTTAATTGGCACCTCTAACTTTTTTGAATTGGCGGTTGCTGTAGCAATTTCCTTATTTGGTTTACATTCAGGTGCAGCATTGGCAACTGTGGTAGGTGTATTGGTTGAGGTACCCGTTATGTTGTCACTGGTTGCGTTTGCCAACAAAACTCAACATTGGTTCAAGCAAAACCAGTCGCTTTAAACAACTAATAATGACAAGAAATTCACAATAATTAATACATATTTAAGGTAAAAGAAATGACAATTAAAGTAGGAATTAATGGCTTTGGCCGCATGGGGCGTTTAACACTACGTGCAGCTTTTGAATGGTCAGATATAGAGTTTGTACAAATTAATGATCCAGCAGGAAACGCAGAAACATTAGCTCATTTGCTTAAATATGATTCTGTCCATGGCATATGGGCAAATGAAGTTAATCATGATGAAAACCATATCATCATTAATAATCACGCCATTAAAGTGACACAAAACACTAGTATTGCGGAAACTGACTGGTCAGGCTGTGATGTTGTCATTGAAGCATCAGGTAAAATGAAAAAGAAATCTGTTCTTCAACAGTATTTAGATCAAGGCGTGAAAAAAGTTGTGGTTACCGCACCCGTTAAAGAAGAAGGTGTGCTAAATATTGTTATGGGCGTTAATGATGATTTATACCAAGTTGACCAGCATGATATTGTTACAGCTGCGTCATGTACTACTAACTGTTTAGCGCCTGTAGTAAAAGTTCTGCAAGAGGGGATTGGTATTAAGCATGGTTCAATGACAACAATTCATGATATTACTAATACGCAAACTATTCTTGATGCTCCTCATAAAGACCTTCGACGCGCTAGAGCATGTGGCATGAGCCTTATTCCAACGACAACGGGTTCTGCAACGGCAATTACTCATATCTTTCCTGATTTAAAAGGTAAATTAAATGGCCATGCGATACGTATACCTTTAGCGAATGCCTCTATCACAGATTGCGTGTTTGAATTAGAGAAAGCAACGACTGAAGCTGAGATTAATACGTTGATGAAAACTGCAGCTGAGGGTGAGTTAAAAGATATTTTAGGTTATGAGGAAAAACCATTAGTGTCGATAGACTATAAAACAGATCCTCGCTCTAGTATTGTTGATGCATTATCAACCATGGTGGTTAATGGTACCCAAGTTAAGCTCTATGTGTGGTATGACAATGAATGGGGCTATGCAAACAGAACAGCCGAACTAACTTTAAAAGTTGCCCGCTCTATTTGTTAGGTGATTTTGACCTATGACTTTATTTAGCCATTTATCTCATGAAATTAAGCAGTACTTAATTGTGACGGGTAATTACTGGGCTTTTACCTTAACTGATGGTGCCTTACGCATGCTAGTGGTGCTATATTTCCATCAACTTGGATACAGCCCGTTAAGTATTGCCATGTTATTTTTGTTTTATGAATTTTTTGGTGTAGTAACAAATTTAATCGGTGGCTGGTTAGGAGCTCGGCTAGGGTTAAATCGTACTATGAATATAGGTTTAGGTATTCAAATAGTCGCTTTAATTATGTTGGCTATGCCAAGTGAATGGTTATCTGTGATGTACGTTATGCTAGCTCAAGCTCTTTCAGGCATAGCAAAAGATTTAAACAAAATGAGCGCCAAAAGTGCGATTAAGTCTCTGGTGGCGCAAGGAGAAGAGGGCACGCTGTTTAAGTGGGTCGCTATGTTAACTGGCTCTAAAAACACTCTAAAAGGCATTGGCTTTTTCTTAGGAGGCATCTTACTAACGACCGTTGGTTTTAAAGGGGCAATGCTCCTTATGGCTAGTGTATTACTAATGGTTTGGTTATATAGCTTATATGCTTTACAAGGAGAGTTAGGTCGAGCGAAAAATAAGCCTAAGTTTACTGATATTTTTTCAAAGAGTGCCGCTATAAATACCTTATCGGCAGCACGGTTATTTCTTTTTGCTGCCAGAGATGTTTGGTTTGTTGTAGCACTGCCTGTCTTTTTATCTCAAGCTTTTAATTGGGATCATTGGTGGGTGGGCGGCTTTCTTGCATCATGGGTAATTGGCTATGGTATTGTGCAAACAATCGCACCTAAGATACTAAAAAGTGAGAAAAAAGAGATAACCGCTCGTATGGCGGTATATTGGGCGTTTGCCATAGTGTTTATTCCTATAATAATTGCTCTGGCTATCTATAGCAGTTGGTATCCATTGCATATTTTAATTTTTGGGTTGTTAGCTTTTGGTTTTCTTTTTGCCATAAATTCATCTTTGCACAGTTATTTAATTGTTAGTTTGGCCAGTGCAGATGGTGTGTCGCTCGATGTTGGTTTTTACTACATGGCCAATGCAATGGGTAGATTACTAGGTACAGTGTTATCGGGTTGGATATTTCAACAATACGGCATAGAAGCATGCTTATTAATGTCATCATGCTTTATCGCAATTGCTGGCTTGATTTCGTTATATTTGCCAGCCGAAGAGCAGCACGCTAGATAGTAAAATAATTGGCTAGCGTAACAAGTAGCTTTACTGAATTAATGGGTTTGGTAATGTGTCCGTTCATACCTGCTTGAATACTGGTTTCTTTGTCATCACTCATCGCATTGGCTGTAATGGCAATAATTGGAATGGTTTCATATTGTGGTAATTTTCTGATGCCATGAGTGGCTTCATAACCATTCATCACAGGCATTTGTATATCCATCAAAATAATATCAAAAAGCGATTGCTTGGCTAATTCAACAGCTTCTAATCCATTTTTAGCTAAGGTAATTTTCATGCCAAATTCTGTTAGCATTTTACTGGCGATGACTTGGTTTATTCTGTTGTCTTCTACCAATAATACACTTTTATTGAACAGCTTTGCTTTGAGTTGTTCTGAGTTGACTATTTGATTTTCTGGTGTTATTTCAGTGTCGCTTGACTCTTCAGTAGACTCTATAGATACGATGGGGAGATATATTGTAAAGTGAAAATGACTACCTTTATTTTCTTCACTCGTGAGTTGAATGCTACCGCCCATTAAATCAATTAGGTTTTTGCAAATAGCTAAGCCTAAGCCCGAGCCGCCATAGTTTCGTGTGGTTGAATCATCGGCTTGCACAAACGTCGAAAAGAGTTTTTGCTGTTGTGTTGCTGAAATGCCAATGCCAGTATCTGTAACGGTAAAATCAACATAATCAGAGTTTTTTTCACGGGTTAAGCTTAAGGTAATACTGCCTTTGTCGGTGAATTTTATAGCATTTGATAATAAGTTACCTAATACTTGGGAGCATCTAACAGAATCACCTCTTACTAAGGTAAACAAGTCATCGTCCATATGAATATCTAGTGCGAGTAACTTTTTTTCTGCTTGATGTTGATAGACATCAATAACAGAAAATATCGTTTTTTTCAGATCAAAGGTCGCTGACTCTATATCTAACTTTCCGGCTTCGATTTTTGAAATATCTAAAATATCGTTGAGAATATGCATTAAATGATCTGATGATTGCTTTAACTGCTCTAAGTAGTTTTGTTGCTCATCATTAATATGTGTTTTAAACATGAGTTCAGTTAAACCTATAATGCCATTCATTGGTGTTCTAATTTCATGACTCATATTGGCTAAAAATAAACTTTTTGCTTTGTTGGCATCTTCTGCTGCCGCAGTTTTTTCGATCAATTTTTTATTGGTGTTAGCTAATTCTTGGGTTCTTCTTAAGACTCTTTTTTCCAAGGTAGTATTAATGTTTTTAAGTTGCTCTTCGTGTTTCTTTTGCTCAGTAATATCAATGTGCGTGCCCACCATGCGAATTGGCTCGTTACTCTCAGGATCTCGAAGTACAAAACCTCGGGTTAAAATATTTACTAAGTGTCCTTGTTTATGTTTCATGCGAAATTCGGTTTTATAAAAGGGTGTTTTACCCGCTAAATAATCCGCTAAAATGGATTGGACTTTGGTTTTGTCATCTTCATAGATGAGGCTTTCCCAGGTGCCAATCTCTGCAGGGAGTTCGTGCTCGTTATAACCAAGCATTTCAAGCCAACGGGCAGAAAAGAAAATAGTGTTATTTATTATGTCCCAATCCCAGAGGCCATCATTGGCCCCTTTCATGGCTAATGCAAAGCGTTGTTCACTGTTAAATAGTACTTTTTTATTTTCGGCGACAGTTGTTAGCATTTTATTGAATTCATCGAATAATTGACTAAATTCTTCTGTGCTACTGTGGTGAGGAATTTCTTTGAGTTCGTTTTTGTTGATGTGACGAATTTTTTCAGTAAATTGTTGCAGTGGAAGTAAAATTTTACTGGAGAAATACATAAGCCAAATGAAGGCAACCACAGTTGATAGGATGAAAGCAATGCTTAAAAAATAGATAAGCTCATGGGTTTTCGCTACCAGTATTTGATCACTAACCGTTAGCTGCAATAAATATCCTGTTGACGGGATTGAATAAAATAAGTGATGGAGTTTTTGACCGTCTTGTAGATTAGTAAAGTGATACATACCAGATTGATTAGTTACTTCGGCAATTTTATCGGCGTGATCTGGCATAAGTTGCGCGATATTGGTGCTTTTAGTCGTATTTTCACCATCGGTATTTTTAATGACATTATTGTCTTCATCTTTTGCTAATTGAATAACGTGATCTGCCTGCCAATGATACCAATAGGTGCCGTCTTTACTAATTAAAGCAAGATTTGCTAAACCTGAAAATTCAGCTGAGAGTTTATCTTGCATGTTGTTCATTAACGTTTTGATATTTTGCCATGGTAAGGCTGCACCAAGTAAACCTGACACCTGCCCCTGATCATCAATAATGCTTGAGGCGACCACCACTTGTTTCACACCTGTTGTAAATGAAATCATAGGATTTGAAACATAGATTGTCGGAATATTTTCAGTGTTGTTTAAAACGGTGTGTTGCCAATAATCTCTATTTCTAATGCTTTTCGGTTGCGCTGTAGGTGAAGTATCATCGGTCGTTCTCAACATCATGACATCTGGATTTCCACCAGAGGTATTATGAAAAGAACCGTCGGGTCGACCTACGATAAACTTTTCATAATATGTTTTTTTAATAGCAAGTGCATCCATGAGCACGGGTTTCATTTGAGTGAAATTCATGCTTGTTATTGCTGGTTGGATTGCTAACAATTCAATTTCAGCGAGTCTTGATTTAAAAAAACCGTCAAGTTGCGCTGAAGAAACATTGAGACTGGTTTTTACGTTATCTAATACGACTTCATTGGTTGTGTTTGAGCTTTGCCAAATAGCGAAAATAAAAGAGATGGCTAAAGGAAAAAAACCACATAGTAAGAGGACAATGAGAATTTTATATTTAAGCTTCATTGACTTAATAATTGAGTATGAATAGCTCAAGTGTAGTACAAATCATTGTATTTGACGCTAAAAGTAGGATTAATAACGGAGAAATAATTTGCTTATCATCTTAAATATTTACAGCGTTTAAGCTAATGAGTTTTTGGTAGATGCTGTGTAAGTTGGCCATCTGCTTGGCTTATAATAATTCTATTCTTACCATTATTTTTGGCGAGGTAAAGAGCTTCATCGGCAGCTTTTACCATTTGTTCAAAGGCATTTACAGATAACTCAGTATTGTTGAAGCGGTTATGTTCACTGCCAGCAACACCAAAACTTGCGGTAACAGTTAATGGGGTACTATTTATATAAGTCTGCAGCTTTTCTATCGCCACTCTTACTCGTTCAGCTTGCACGGCTGCTTGGTCTTGAGGTGTTTCAGGTAAGAATATAATAAACTCTTCGCCTCCCCATCTTGCGGTAATATCGGCTTTGCGGATAGTTGTTGCTATACAAGTTGCTACGGTGCGTAAAATTGTATCGCCCGCATCATGACCAAACTTGTCGTTAACTTGTTTGAAGCTATCTAAGTCTATTAGCACTATGGATGCATCACGACCAGTTCTTGCTATGCTATGCCAAGCTGAATAGGTTGCTTCTTGAAATCCACGACGGTTATTGATGCCTGTTAAAGCGTCAGTTCTAGCATAACTTTCAGCAACTAGTTTATCCATTTTTGCCATTCTAAACTGTTTTGCTAAAATGACGGCTAATAGAAATGCCTCGAAGGTCATGCCTATTTCAATGGCCTTAAAAGTAAAGTCATTGTACGGGATTAAAATACCCGCGACAGCCAACGTAGATATGGTGATACAAACTGCGGCAGTAACGGAAGAGAATAAAAATATCTTAGCAAATGGTCTATTCGCATTTAAGGCACAAACCCCCATCGCAATAAATAAAATGACAAAACTTGTATTTAGCAAGAAAGATAGTGCCATTGAAAAGATGAGCTGTTGAAACAATAATCCAGCTAACATCGCTAGTGGAACTATGAGAGTAATTTTAGTGACAAATTTGTCTAATTTCGGTGCATCTTGTTGAGTCTTTAGTAATGCTCTAGCAAAGTGTAGGCCGGCTATGCTATAGGTAATCATTAAGAATATATCTAACCAATCTTGAAATAAAGGGCCGATATTGTAGGTGAATATGGTATGAAGTTGCCCAGTATAAGATAAGCTATTTAAGGCGAAACCAAATAAATATAAGCTGTATAAGCCATACTCTTTTTGTTTTATAAATATAAAAAGCACCAAATTATAAAGTGCTAAGGCAAATAAAATACCATATAAGATACCGTATTCATAAGCTGCTGAAATATCCCTTTTTATTGCTTCTTCTTTATTGCTAAAGTGAATAGGCACGGCAAGTGGACCTTTGCTTTCTATACGAATATAGACATCAGTAACGCCAATTGGAAATTGATGCTCAAACGCATAGAATCGATAAGGCATGGGCCGTTGCTCAAATGCAATGCCATCTCCACCAATAATATGTCTACTTATCTTATGATCATTTACTAGCCAGGTATCAATGTAATCAAGCCAAGGTGTTTCTATAGCGAGTCGATATGGTGATTGCACGTCATCACTATTCGAAACGCTAAATTTCATCCAGACAGGTTTTACGCCAATACCTAAGGAAATTGAGTTGTTATTACCTTGTTTAACTTTGTTGGGCTTGGCAAAGTGAATCTTTGCTTGTTCTAAAGTGAGCTTTTGGTCTGTTTCTTGAAAATATTCAATGTATTTTCCTACGGTTCCGCTTCTAAATTCACCTAACTCGATTTGCTTAGCTTGTACTACGGAGTTAAAGCATAAAATAAGCGTGAATATATAGCAGTAAACATTAAAAAAAATTCCAGTGAAGGCTGAGCTGCTCTGTTGCAGTATCTGGAGAGATTTTTTAAGGTGAGTTATCAAAAACATAATGACGATTAAATACTAAAGTGAGTTTAAGCAAATCATTATCATTAATAATAACATCTATTTTATAATCTAACGATGAATTGTATGAATATTAGTAAGTAAAGTTTTTCATTAACCAAGCCAAGCTTTGGCCTCTTCGAGAGTAGTAAAGTACTTATGTTTAACGTTGGCTTTTTGATAACAGCGACTCATTTGTGCCGAAACTAATGCTTTACAGTTTACATCACCAATCACAACACCGCATGATTCAAGCCCTTTATTATGTCTTTCAATTAGTGAATGGGTTAGTGCTTGTTCGGCTTCAGGCGTAAACAAGCTCATATCATGTAGTGTTATGACTTGATTCCAACTTGAACCTTGTAGTGTGTTTATGCAAGATTTAAGTGCGCTTTGGTACTGGTTAATTAATTCTTCATTAAAAGGTCCGGTTGCCTCAACAAGCAATAACCGTCCCTCTACTTTAACTTCAAATATACCATGCTCTTCAAATTTCATAAGGGGTCAAATATAGAGTATTTAGGATTCAATATTACTAAAAGAAAATCGAATTTAACAAATAACCATAAAAACTATATTGATTTAGCCCCTACTTTTTAGCATTAATAAAAAAGGTTTAGTTATTGTTTTATATCGCAAGTCTTAAATTTAATACTTAGAGGGCGTATTATAGCTTCGCTAAGTAGTGCCGCATAAAATAATACGATTAGGTTAACCGCAGAAGCGCGTAGAAAGACAAAATTTTCATAGGTGTCAATGTTACCTAATATGGCAATGGCACCAATAAGTAATCCAAGAAATGCGCCGCCATAAAGGTAAGTGACTTGGCTTTGATATAATGCCGCTAAATACTTGGCTTGTGAGCCACCCACTATTTCATCGGTAAATAAATATTTTAAACTGGTAATCGACTTAAAAAAGCCTTCCGTGCCGTAAGTAATAATGGTGGCTGCGTAAACAAATAAGACTATATATAGCGCTGATGCCGCGTCTAAATAAAGGTGTGTTCCAGCGCCTAGATAAATTAGCATAGCGATAGCACTTGATATAATAATGAGTGCGATTAAATTTTTCATGATCATTTCCCTCGTCCAACTGACTTCTATTTCGTTTGACGTTGCTTGCAATGCTTTAGGAGATAAATTGAAAACGGATGCTATTGCCAATGTTGACTCTGCAGAAGCTTTACCATCAGCCTCGATGCGCTGAATGGTTCTCACAGATAAGCCTGAAACTTTTGCAAGAACCTCTTGTGACCAACCATTTTCGTTACGTAACGTTTTTAATTTATTTGTTGAAAGAAACAAACTTTTCTCCTTAACGGATTACCAACAACGAGGAAAATTTAACAATCTCATGAGGAAAACGACTAGTTAATTAACCTGACAAACTCACGACACAACCTGACATTGATTATATATCAATAAGTTAAAATATTGATGTGTCGTATTAGATTGGTTCTATCAATGTAAAAACTAGCATGGCGGAGTGTTATGATTTTGATTTAACATCTGTTTGACAACCATAGTTTTTCTAATCGTTTGGTCGGTAATTGATCATTATTAAATTTTTTAATTTCTGTTAGGGTTTTGCAAATTTGTTGCCGCGCTGCTTCGACTTTAACAGCCTTTTCTGCCTCATTTAGTTGACTATTAGAAAAAGCATCAATAAGGATAAGGTTGTGCTTTTCAATATCATTTGACAGTGCGGCAAGTAATTTGTCATCAATAATGGCATCAATTGTTTTTATGCCAATCTTTAATGGTTTCTTTGCCCTTTTTTGCAGTAAACGTACTTTGTGATTATCAATTTTTTTGTTGCTGTCACGTGCCGTATAAAATGCTTGAATTAAGCTACCTAAAGCACTAACACTTGCAACAAATAAGCCTGCAATATCCAAAGTTGACTCCTACAATTCCATTACATTGAGTTAATCATGACCACAAAATGGTTAATGATAAAGAATAATAAGACTAACGCATGTTGCTTTTTAAGGGTATTTTTTTATAAACAAATACAGATCATTTACTTTTAGCAGGGCATAAAAAAAGCCTGATAAATTATTATCAGGCTTTAGTTTCAACTTGAGAACTCTTGCTAGTCTTTTACGCCACTTTTGCTCTTTTCTCGGCTAGCAATAAGTAAAAGCTTGGTAAAATAAACAGCGTAAATAGTGTGCCAATAAACATACCGGCAACTAATATAATACCAATACTATTTCTTGCTTCAGCACCCGCTCCGGTTACTAACACTAATGGGAAGTGACCTAAAATAGTGGCGGCCGTTGTCATTAATATTGGACGCAACCTTGTTGTTGCGGCTTCCGTAACTGCTGCCAGTTTGTTTGCGCCTTGCTCTTGAGCGTGGTTTGCAAATTCAACAATTAAAATCCCGTTTTTCGCAATGAGGCCAATCAAGGTAATTAAACCAATTTGCGAGTAAATGTTGATAGTTGTCAGCTCAACATAAGGAATAAGTAATGCACCGGACAAGGCTAAAGGTACACAACCTAATAGCACTACTAGCGGATCTCTAAAGCTATTAAATTGAATTGCCAGTACTAGGAAAACTATGAGCAATGAAATGGCTAATACCATGATCAGGGTATTCCCTTCTTGGCGAAGTTGTCGAGATTCACCCGCATAATCAATAGAGTAACCTAACGGTAATATCTCGCTGGCGGTTTTCTCTAATGTACTTAATGCCGCTTCTTTACTCGAGCCTGGCGCGACAGCACCATAAACTCTGAAAGCATTTTGCTGAGCAAAAGTGCCTAGTTGTCTAGGGACAGTTTTCCATTCTAAATCGGCAACAGCAGAAATAGGCATGAGCTCGCCCGTTGGTAATTTAATATTTAAAGAAAGAATGGCCTCAGTTTTTGTACGAACATCGTCACTAACAATAGGAATAACACGATAAGCTTTACCGTTATCATCAAAGCGGTTGACGAAATTATTAGAAAGCAAAATACCTAATTGTTGGCTAACTTCAGCAATGCTTATGCCTAAATCAGCGACTTTTTGTCGGTTTATATTCAGCTCAACTTGCGGTAAATCTATCTTTAAATCTGTATCGGCGTAAATAAACTGCCCGCTGCCAAAGGCAGCACCTACTAGCTGATCGGCATATTGCTTCATTTCACTAAAAGGTGCTGAAGATTTAACAACCATTTCTATTTCAAATTGTCCTGAACTCGGTAATGAAGCCGGTAGGATAGGTAGCATGTTTAATCCTGGAATTTGGGCTAATTTACCGTAAATCTGTGGCAAAATTGATTGAGCACTAAAGTCACGTTCATCAGCATTAACTAGTTCTAAACCGCCAAAGCCGCCTGAGCCAAAAATAATTTGCCAAATTTGTTTACCGCCTTCAATCTCTTGTAAACTATCAACCACAGGTCCCATTTGACCTACATTGTAAGTTAATGATGAATCGGGTGGTGATTGAATAACAAACATAACACCAGCTTGATCTTCTACGGGTGCGAGCTCTTTTTGTGAAAACAGGTAGAAAGGCACGGCTAATAATGAAACGACAAAAGCAATAAGAAACACTTGCCCTTTCCAGTTAAAGATATGAGTTAATAACTTTCCATAAGCGTTTTGAACCTTATCAAAAAGGTGATTCACTTTTTGAGTTAACCATCCTTCTTGGCCACCTTTTGGTGATACATAGGCACTCATGATAGGCGATAATGTGATGGCAACAATGCCTGAAATAATGACAGCAATAGCCAAAGTAAAGGCGAACTCTTTAAATAATACACCCGTTAACCCTGATAAAAAGCCGATAGGTGCATAAACTGCGGCGAGGGTTAAGGTCATGGAGATAATAGGTACTAAGAGCTGTCTTGAGCTGATTAACGCCGCATCAACTTTCGACATGCCTTCACGCATGAGTCTGGCGACATTTTCAACAACAACAATGGCATCATCAACCACTAAGCCCACCGATAATACAATGGCTAGTACGGTAAGTAAGTTGAGCGAAAAGCCCATCATCGCCATGGCTGCAATTGCACCCAGTATTGAGATAGGAATAGTAATTAACGGCACAATGGCACTTCTAAATGAACCCATTAATAGTAAAACAACTAGGCCAACTAAAATGACCGTTTCAATGAGCGTGGTAAAAATTTCTTTTAAGGCATCACGCATGTATAAGGTGCCATCATAGGCAAAATCTATGGAAAGCCCTTGAGGCAACGTTTTATTTAGCTCAGCTACTTTTTTATATAAACGATCACCTATGGCTATTTCATTGGCGCCAGGTAGTGGCCATACAGAAATATAAACAGCATCATTTTCGTTAAGTCTAGCTGTTACGTTGCTGTCTTCTGCCGCAAGCTCAATGGTTGCGATATCTTTTAAATAGATGTTCGCACCATCAATTTCTGCTACAACGAGTTGCTCAAACTCTGCGACGTTACGCAGTTGGGTGTTAGCTACAATATCAATTTTCTGACGATTGTTTTCAACATACCCCATAGTGGCAATAGTGTTATTTGATTGCAGTGCTTGATAAACATCGCTAGCACTTAAATTAAAGGTCGTGAGCGCTTGAGCGTTTAACCAGACACGCATAGCTGGCGTTCTCGCGCCTTCTATGCCAACACGTTGCACACCTTCAATTGAGTTGAGTATCGGGTTAACTTGTCGGGTTAAGTAGTCAGTAATACGCGATAAGTCATTGCCATTGGCATGGACATTGAGGTAGAAAACAGCGAAAGGTCGGTCAGCACGGCTAACAGAAACTACAGGATCTTGAGATCCAGAGGGTAATTCATAGCGAATTTGACCTAAACGTGCGGTTAACTCAGCTAAGGCTAATGTACTATTTTCGTTAAGCTTTAACCAAGCCGTAACTTTACTGCTGCCTGAGGTGCTGGTGGAATCAACATACTCAACACCAGGCACGGTAGCCGCCACGCGTTCTATGGGCTCAGTGATAAAGCCCTGAACAACATCAGCAGATGCACCAATGTAATAAGTGTCAATGACTAAAGAGGCACTTTCAATTTTAGGAAATTGCAACACAGGAATTTTACTTGCTGACCAAATACCAGCAATACAGATAATGATGGATAGTACAATGGCGACGACAGGGCGACGGACAAAGATATCCATTACTGAAGGTTTAGAATCGTTCATGATACTCCCTATTGCGCCGCGTTTTCATTGACGATATAGACTTTCATGCCCGGAAATAACTTAAAAGCACCTTTACTCGCAATTAATTGTCCAGGCTTTAAGCCATTGGTAATCATAACCGTATCACCTTGACGTTCACCCAGTTCAACCTTGGTTTGCTGTGCGCGATAGTCACCGTTGTCATCTTTAGCCAATAAAAAGACATAATTCCCTAGAGAGTCACGCTTGATCGCAAGGTCTGGTACTGATGTTAATGTTTGCTGTTTTGCAATAGGTGCATGTACAGTCACTAGCGTATTTGGTTTTAATAACAATTCTTTCGATGAAATCTGAGCACGATATTTTAAATGACGAGATTGCTTAGATAGTTGTGGGTCAACGGCAATAATTTCAGCAGTGTAAGATTGTGCTTGATTCATAGGTGTTACTTGGATTTTAGAACCGACAGTGAGCTCTTGATAAAGCTGTGGTAGATAAAAATCAATCCAAGTGTAGTCATTAATACCAACGATAGAAAACACCTTACTATTGTTATCGAGATATTGCCCAATTTCTAAAGTATGAATTGCTATTCGACCTTTAAATGGTGCGATAAGTTGCTTCTTTGAAATGGCAGTTGTTAACACGGCAATATCTGATTTCGCAATATCGACGGCAGCTTGTGCTTTATCGACTTGTTCTTCACTAATTTCTTTGTTTTTCTGCAGTTCAATATAGCGAGCATGTGTTTGCTCATTTAGTGCAAGAGTTGCTTTTGCAGCAATTAACCTAGCATTTTCATCACGGTGATCTAACTCAAGTAATACTTGCCCTTCATCAACAATACTACCTGAATGGGCATTTAATTGGGTTATAACACCCGCTAACTCATTGTTTAGTTCTAAATATTTGAAAGCTTGAACTTCACCGCTGACTTGCACCTGCTTTTGGAAGTTTGTAGATTTTGCCTCAATTGCATTTACCGTTGCTGAAGGCTCTGGCATGCTAGCCGCTTGGGCACTAGCCGTAGCTTGTAATGAGGTTTTGTAGCTATGTAAGCCAAAAATAAGGCCTGCCAATATGCTGATAACGATAATCCAGCGGATAAATTTCATGTTGTTTCCTTGTTCTCATTGGCTGTAGTTAAAACCAACGAATTGCTTGTTCAATAATAAGAGCGCTTTCATTAGCGGCATCTTTCATTAAGAATAGTTAATCTATTTGATTACCTTAAACCTGATTCTTCTAGGCATTGGCAGGTTACTAAAATGCTTTCTTTTGTAAGCTTTTCTCGCCAATCAAAGGTATTAAGTAATCGTTGCATGTTTCGTATATGTATGTGATCAGGTGATAATGCACCACAACTTTCACCTTCTGCAGGTAATTGGTTTATTTGCCAATTTTCATGAATACGCACTACCTGAAAATAACCTATCATCATTGACCAAGTCGAAATATCAATCTCGTCAATGTCATGATCAATAGAGACTAATTCACCAGAGTCAGCCGCTTGTTTTATAAAACTTTTGAAAGTGCTCTCACACACTTTTCCACAGTTAACCATATGATCAACCCACCTCGGTGAGCATCTTTTCATCATGGCGTTAGTATTTACAATGCTTTCAAGTTGATCATCAAATGAATACATCTGAACTTTTGCACAACTCAGTAAACTCATTGCAATAATACGCTGAGGTGTGCTTAAGGGTAATGACAATACTTGTTTATAAGTGCTATGACGCTGCTGGTACATATTCGTTGCAAGTGCAATTAATACATCTTCTTTGCATTGCACGAATTTATAAACAGATCCCATCGAAAGGCCAGCTAACTTAGCAATCGCTGACATTGAAAAATCAAGTAAATTGGTTTGCTCTATCACTTCGATAGCAGCATTTAAAATTAACTTTTCTTGCTCAGCAGGGCTATGCTTGGGGGCTGGAGCCATTATACACCTCTGTATTGTAACTTTGTTCGAATGGTATTCGAACGTGATTATAGTTTGATTTCTGCTAAGATCAAGTGCTATCTTGAACAAAGTTAATCAAGTGATTGTTTTAATGAATAAAAATAAAGTGGAAAAAAATCATGACTAGCAATAGCATCAAAGCCATCGTGAGTGGCAAAGTACAAAAGGTTTGGTTTCGTGCCAATACACAAAAGAAAGCGCAGGAACTAAAGGTAGTCGGTCACGCAATAAATTTAACTAATGGTGATGTTGAAGTATTGGCTTATGGCGATAAAGTACAATTACAGACCTTAATCGATTGGCTACATATTGGTTCAGAAAAATCTGAGGTAAAACAGGTTGCTGTGACTGAGTTAGCTAGCGATGAATTAGCACACTTAACCAGTTTTACTACGGGGTAAATACTGAGTTCGCTTAGGTTAAGGTCGTATTAATTAGCATTGCAGGTAACCAGAAAATACTGGCAAATAGCACTGAACTAGTTAATAGCAATGCCACAGTATAGAAAGCCCCCTGAGTTAGAAAAATTTTCGGCTGCATCAATGCACTTTGCTGAAATGTTATACCGATGAAATTTAACTGTTTTTTTAACCAAGTCACTTTATTAATAAACCAAGTAAAATAAGGCTTGTAGTAGAGAAATAGGAAACCAAAAACCAGCTCGATTCCACCTAAGTCTGCCAGAAAAATAAACTCAGGCGCAAAAGGTACTACAGCGGCCATTAGCAAGATAAAAAGCCACTGCTGAGTTTTTGAAAGTTCATTCCAATTCATATTAAGTTCATCCAAAAATTTTAATGCTGTGAGTTTTGTGTTTTGCGACCGATATTGGCTTTGGTTAGCAGTGAAAACATTCGCTCAGCAATAAGTGGTAAAAAAATCATTAATAGCCAATCTTTAGTGTGAATTATGCGCTGATATTGGGCGGCTTCAATTAATACAGGCTCCATACTATAAGGCATAGAGAATAAAGATAATGGCAAAGCTATAATTAAACTAATAATGACAGTGTTTGAGTTATAAAACTTTTTTATTAATAAAGCGCATATGAATGCACTAATAAAAAGGCTGACATTATGAGGAATACCAATAACCATGAGATAGGCGAGATCATTACCTTCTACCTTGGGTAATAAGGGAGGTATAACCTTATGAAAAATTGGTAGTAACAACATAAACAAAAAGGGATATAGGATAGAAAGTGCTACGGTTTTTGCTGAAAATATGAAGTAATTCATCGTCATTCCTAACTTTTGTATGATACAAAATAATCCTACTGCTCTTTTAGTTAATAAAAGAGCAGCATCCATTTTAGATTAATGCATTATTTTTCTTTCATATTCCACAGAATATCCTGACCACTACCCATTACCGTGGTAGGTAATTTGCCATCCCATTGCTGTGCTTTTACGTAATCAACCAAGACTTGGCTGGTTTGAATTGCTTCAGCCTTTTTCTTAATTGCTTCTGCTTCGGCTAAACCTTTTACTTTGATGGCTTCTGCTTCTGCTTTGGCTTCTATGGTAATGGCATATGCTGAACCATCTGCTCGGGCTTTTTCTGCGTCACGCTTTGCTTCTGCAGTGTTAACTTCACGTTGCGCTTCTAGCTTTTGACGCTCTAAGCGGTGCTTTTCAGCAGCGGCTAAGTTTTTCTCTGTCTGTTTTGTTTCGATACTTTGTAAGTATTTTTTTGGCAGAATTAAATTTTCAATTTGTACACTATCAAGTTTTACCGGAAACTCAGCCATGGCTGATAATAAAGTTTCTTCAATTTTCTGAATGACTTGTCCACGGTTTTGGATGATTTGCTCGGCTTTAAAGCGTGCTAAGGCATCTTTTGTTGCTGAACGTAAGCGAGGATCTAATATTCGGTTTTCAAATTGATCTAAACCGCCATAGCCCTTGTAAAGTTCAAATGCTTCAGCGCGAATAACTGTCCAGTTAACAGAAACTTCAGCTTGGACAGGCATTTGTTCAAAAGTAGAAGCCTTAAGGTTTTCAGTATTTTTACGAGTACGTATTTCAAGTTCTTCAATACCATCGGCAAAAGGCACTTTGGTATGCAAACCAGGGTTGACTTGGGTTGTTGCTTCACCAAAACGTTTGACGATGCCAACATGACCTTCATCAATAGTGTAAAATACTTGCCATAAAACGATACCGCTGATTATAGCGATGGCAGCTTTTCCTAGATGTTTGCCTGCTTGTGCGGTATCAACATTTGCGGTGTTTTTGGTTAGTCCTTTGTTTAGCATAATGACTCCTTTGCTATTTTTATAATTGTTTTATTGTTTCCATGACATAATATGACCAACTTGACATATTATGTCAAGTTGGTCATTGCATTTGCTTTGCTGTAAAGGGGAGTTTTACTTAAGGAGTTAACTTAAAAAAGTTTGATAAGCGAGGTTGTCAGTTTCCTCTTGCCACTGGTAACCAAGGGCGTCAAGGTGTTGAAAAAACTCTTTTTCTTTTTCAGGGCTGATTTCAAAACCTGCCAGCACTTGTCCAAAGGCAGCGCCATGGTTTCGGTAGTGGAACAAGGTAATATTCCATAATTCGCCCATAGCGGCTAAAAACTTCTCTAGTGCACCAGGGTGTTCTGGAAATTCAAAACTAAATAAACGCTCTTCCTTTTGACTACTGGTGTCGTTATTTTTGCCACCAATCATATAACGGATATGCAGTTTAGCTAACTCATTATCAGTAAAGTCTCTTACAAGATAATTAGCATTGGTTAAGCTTTGTAATAATTCCTGCCTTTCTTGAACACTACCACCCAAGCGAATGCCAACAAAAATCTCAGCGCTAGGTTTGCCTGAATAACGGTAATTAAACTCAGTAATTGCGCGGTTTCCTATGGCTTTACAAAAGCGCTTGAAGCTGCCTTTTTCTTCAGGAATAGTAACCGCAAGTACGGCCTCTTTTTTCTCTCCTAACTCACAACGCTCTGATACATAGCGCAAACTATGAAAATTCATGTTAGCGCCTGAAAGAACAGCCGCTAGGGATTTTCCACCCGTTTCATTATTGGCTTGTTGTAATTGACAATATTTTTGTAACCCTGCTAAGGATAGAGCACCCGCTGGTTCTGCGATAACCCGTGTTTGCTCAAAAATATCTTTGATTGAAGCACAAATTTCATCAGTGGTAACAGTGATCACTTCATCACAATAGCGATTGATTAAATCAAAAGTATGCTCGCCTATACGCTTTACTGCTACGCCATCAGCAAATAAGCCGACTTGCTCTAAATCTACGGGATGGCCTGCATCTAATGCGGCTTTCAAGCAGGCGGAATCTTGCGCTTCCACCCCTATGATTTTAGTTTCTGGACTGAGTTGCTTTAAGTAAACAGCCATACCTGCCAGTAAGCCACCGCCACCTACAGGCACAAAAACTACGTCTGCTTGAGGTAACTGTTGTAATAACTCTTTGGCGACGGTGCCTTGTCCGGCAATAACTTCTATATCATCAAAAGGGTGGATTAGGGTTTTCTGCTCTTGTTCAGCAAACTCAATTGAAGCGGCCTGTGCTTCGTTAAAGCTATTACCAACCAAGCGAACTTCACCACCAAAGCGACGCACATTGTCTACTTTGATATCTGGTGTGGTTTTTGGCATGACGATGGTAGCTTTGATACCAAGTTTATTCGCCGCTAAGGCTAAGCCTTGAGCATGATTACCCGCTGATGCAGCGATAACACCGTGAATACATTGCGCTTCAGTTAAACTCGACAGCTTGTTATAAGCCCCTCTGAGTTTGAATGAATGCACAGGCTGCTGATCTTCACGCTTTAAGTAGATTTGATTACCAAATCGAGCAGAAAGTTTCGTTAAAGGAGTTAAATCAGTTTCAACGACAACATCATAGATAGGTGCGAGCAATATGCGACGCAAATAATCTAATTCTTGTGCTTGCTGAGCTAACAACTCTTGGCTTTGTTCTTCAGTCATAATGGGTGCTTACATTAGAGTGTAATTATTGCTTACTTATCAGTTAAGCCGTCAAGTAAGTCTCTGTTACGTACCGCGCCTTTATCGGCACTGGTTGCTAACATCGCATAGTTCTTTAACGCATAGCTGATTGGACGAATACGATCTGCTGGTTTCCAAGCATTTTTACCTTTAACATCCATATTCGCTTTACGCTGAGCTAATACTTCTTCACTGACATTTAAAGTGATTGCACGATTTGGAATGTCGATGTGAATAATGTCGCCCTGCTCAACTAAAGCGATGGTGCCGCCACTTGCTGCTTCAGGCGAAACATGGCCGATGGATAAGCCTGATGTACCACCAGAGAAACGACCATCAGTTAATAAGGCACACGCTTTACCTAAGCCCATCGATTTTAAGTAGGTGGTTGGATAAAGCATTTCTTGCATACCAGGGCCACCTTTTGGTCCTTCGTAGCGTATAACCACGACTTCACCGGCAACGACATCACCATTTAAAATGCCATTTACGGCATCATCTTGGCTTTCAAAAACATGTGCAGGGCCAGTAAAGGTTAGGTTATCATCACTGACACCTGCTGTTTTTACCACACAGCCGTCAAGGGCGATATTACCTGAAAGTACTGCTAAGCCACCTTCAGTGGAAAAAGCGTTGTCAATTGAGCGAATACAACCGTTTTCTCGGTCATCATCTAAGGTGTCCCAACGACAATCTTGGCTAAAGGCTTGTGTAGTACGAATACCCGCAGGGCCCGCACGATAAAACTCCTTAACCTCTTCATTATCGGTGACTTTAATATCATATTGTTTGATGACATCAGCTAAGGTTGTACCTAAGACATTAGGGACATCGGTGTTTAATAAGTTAGCACGAGCTAACTCACCTAAGATAGCAACCACACCGCCAGCACGATGAACATCTTCCATATGGTAGTCAGGTGTTGAAGGCGCAACTTTACAAAGCTGTGGAACAATACGAGACAATTTATCCATGTCTTCCATGGTGTAATCTATTTCTGCTTCTTGAGCCGTTGCAAGCAAATGTAAAATAGTATTAGTTGAACCACCCATGGCAATGTCTAAACACATTGCGTTATGAATCGCCTCTTTATTGGCAATATTACGCGGCAGGGCACTTTCATCATCGTTTTGATAATAACGTTTAGTTAATTCAACAATTTCTTTACCTGCTTTTAAGAATAACTGTTTACGATCAGCGTGGGTTGCTAGCATGGAACCATTGCCTGGTAATGCTAAACCTAGTGCTTCAGCTAAACAGTTCATTGAGTTGGCCGTAAACATGCCTGAACAAGAACCACATGTAGGGCAAGCAGAGCGCTCAACTTCATCACTTTGTTCATCAGATACTGTTGGGTCAGCGCCTTGAATCATGGCATCAACTAAATCAAGTTTGATTATTTGATCAGAAAGCTTGGTTTTACCTGCTTCCATTGGGCCGCCTGAAACGAAAATAACCGGGATATTTAAACGCATCGCTGCCATTAACATACCTGGAGTAATTTTGTCGCAGTTTGAGATACACACCATGGCATCAGCACAGTGTGCATTTACCATGTACTCGACAGAATCAGCAATGAGATCTCTTGATGGTAAGCTGTAAAGCATACCGCTATGGCCCATGGCAATACCATCATCAACGGCAATAGTGTTAAATTCTTTGGCAACACCACCAGCTTCTTCAATTGCGCCGGCAACTAATTGTCCCATATCTTTTAAATGTACGTGGCCGGGTACAAATTGGGTGAAAGAATTAACCACGGCAATAATAGGTTTTCCAAAGTCATTATCTTTCATACCTGTTGCTCGCCATAATGCGCGAGCACCAGCCATATTACGACCTTGAGTTGAAGTTGCTGATCTTAATTTTGCCATGGTCTTACTACCTGTTAATCATTCAGAATACGTTTAAAAGAAATATAATTTGAGCAATGGGCTATAAAAACCGATTGATAAAATGATACTTGAGGAAAGAAAGCTAAACGCTAATGGCATTAACGTTTAGCTTAGCGAGCTGACCTAATGATTATTCAACAGGTTCTAACCAGCCCCATTTGTCTTCTGTAGTACCATCAAAGATACCAAAGAAAGCTTCTTGTAGCGCTTTAGTTACTGGACCGCGAGAACCGTCACCAACAGGTAAGCCATCTACTGACTTAACTGGAACGATTTCTGTTGCTGTGCCTGTCATAAAGAATTCATCAGCAAGGTACAATGCATCACGCGCGATAGTTTCTTCACGCACTTCATAACCTAAGTCTTTCGCTAGCACCATTACGGCATCACGCGTTAAACCTGATAAAATTGAAGCACTACCTGGAGGTGTGTAAATAACGCCTTTACGTACTAAGAATAAGTTTTGACCTGCGCCTTCACTGATTTGGTTGTTAACGTCCATTGCAATACCTTCAGTGTAACCATGACGGCCAGCTTCCATAGAAATTAGCTGTGAAGATAGGTAATTACCACCAGCTTTTGCAGCGGTAGGCATAGTGTTTGGTGCTAAGCGGTTCCAACTTGAAACACCAACTTCTACGCCATTTTCAATGGCATCAGCGCCTAAGTAAGCTTCCCAGCTAAAAGCGGCGATCATTAAATCAGCTTCTGCATCTGCAGGTGGACGAAGCCCCATGCCTACATCGCCTAAAAAGGCTAACGGACGTAAATATGCTGCTTTAAGATCGTTTTTTACAACAGAGTCTTTACACGCTTGTACAACTTCTGCATTCGTGTAAGGAATCGTCATTCGGTAAATTTTTGCTGAATCGAATAAACGATCAATATGCTCTTGCAAGCGGAAGATACACGTACCTTTGTGAGTGTTATAGGCGCGAATACCTTCAAAAACTGATGAACCATAATGAAGTGCGTGACTCATTACGTGAACCGTGGCATTTTGCCAAGGCATGAGTTCACCGTTAAACCAAATATATTCTGCGTTTACTTTTGCCATGTTCTTTTTCCTAATAATGTATTTCTAACTGATTAACTTTTAAGGATAAATTTTAGCTAAAACAGTCTTTTTATGGGTGCTGTAATAATTTGTTAGGCGCTATGTTGTTGCGCGCCTTTATTGTCGGCCTTATTGTCTACCTTGACACCCTTTATGTCGATCAGTTTATTGATTTGATCGATTAAAAGTTCAATTGGTCGTTCACTACTGACGTATAACTCAATAGTTGCTATTTGATTACCCGTATTAACTTGCGCATTGATACCATTGATTAAAAAACCACGGTAACGTGTGACCTGTAGTATTCTTTCTAAGACAACTTGTCTGTCATCAGTCATGATAATTAATTTGTAATTGTTCATGTTACACGCTCTCCATCATTTTATCGTTGGCAGTATTAGGCGGCACTAATGGCCAAACGTTGTCTTTTGCATCAATTTTCACATGTAATAAATAAGGGCCTTGATGATCTATCATTTCTTCAAGCGCTTCAGTGACTTGGCTCTTTTCAGTAATCGTTTGTGCTTTGATTTCAAATGAGCGGGCTAGCTGACAAAAATCTGGGTTATCTGCTAAATCTGTTTCGCTTAAGCGACCATCAAAGAATAAATCTTGCCATTGACGAACCATGCCTAGTTTTGCATTGTCGATAAGTAAGATTTTTACCGGTATTTGATAACGCTTTATTGTTGCTAATTCTTGCACGTTCATCATGATAGAACCGTCACCTGAAACAGCAATAACGGTGTCGTGTGGTCGGCTAATTTGCGCACCTATAGCTGCAGGTAAACCAAAGCCCATAGTACCCATGCCACCACTGGTTAAAAAGTTACATGGATCATCAACGCTGATATGCTGTGCAGACCACATTTGATGTTGTCCAACATCGGTGGTAATACAGGTGTTTTTTGGCATTAAATCACTCATTTCTTTGAGCACTGCGGGTGCAAAAATTTTGCTGCCAGGGTGGTCGTATCGCCAGCCAAAATCAGCTTTCATTTGTTGAACTTTTTCTTGCCAACCACTGATATTTAATGACATAGACAATAGCGGTAAATTGGCCTTTAAATCACCTAAAATCGCAGCATCAGCAAAGCGTCTTTTATTAATTTCAGCAGTATCAATATCAAAATGAATGACCTTAGCATTTGGTGCAAATTCATTCAGTTTTCCTGTTACACGGTCATCAAAACGAGCACCAACCACGACCAATAAATCGCATTCTTGAACCGCTAAATTAGAGGCTTTGGTACCATGCATACCTAACATACCAAGATAATTTTCATTATCAGCATTAATGGCGCCTAAGCCTTTTAACGTTGAAACACTTGGCATACCTGTTTGGTTGGCGAAATCACGGACTTCATCAATAGCATTGGCCATACCAACACCACCACCCACATAAAGAATTGGCTGTTTAGCATGGGTTAGTATATCGATAGCATTGCTGATATCTGCTAAAGGCAATTGCACTTTATTGGTTAAATGTGAAAACTCTTCTAAACGGCTTGTTACTTCAGCTTGTTGAATATCTTTAGGAATATCAACAAGTACTGGACCTTGTCGACCTTCTAACGCAATTTCAAAAGCTTGGTGAAGCACGTCTTCTAAATCATCAATATTGCTCACTTGAAATGAATGCTTTGTACAAGCGAGTGATAATCCGAAAATGTCAATTTCTTGGAAAGCATCACTACCCATAGCAGACGTTGCTACTTGGCCAGTAATGGCGACAACAGGTATTGAGTCAGCTAAGGCATCGGCAAGACCAGTGATCAGGTTAGTTGCCCCTGGTCCTGAGGTTGCCATGCACACACCAACTTTACCAGCAGCACGAGCATAGCCAACAGCTGAGAATGCGGCACCCTGTTCGTGACGGCAAAGAAAGTGTTTCACACTGCTATCGTAAAGCGCATCGTAAATAGGCATGATTGCACCACCAGGGTAACCAAAAACATGCTCTACACCATGTTGCTCTAATACTTCAAATAATAATCCGCCACCTGTTAAAGGTTTGCTGCTGCTCATGTTGATTCCAAAAATATTGTTTAAAAAAAAGAAAACCCTCGGTTCTTTCGAAGCGAGGGTTTGTTATTCAGTATTTTGCTTTTCTTTAGCTCAACGAAAACCCTCGAGGTGATTTAATAATCACTACGACGAGAATGTTAATAATAATTGAGTTAAAGTTTTTCATAGTTTCTCTTAGTTTTTCTAAGCTTTTTATTTTTGTTTTTATTAGCTATTTAATTAAGCTGAAAACCTTTCAGTTCACAGCCTTATTAAATTAGTACCATAGCAATAAGGCAGATAGCAAGAAGTTTTGTTATAGCTTTTTTGTGCAAAGCTTGAACAATCGTAATAACTAGTTAACCATAGTTGGGGATAACAACTTGCTTTCTAGCAGTCTATTTTCCTTAGTACAGCGTTATATTAGTTTGCAATAGGCTAGCTATTGGCGTACTAATTTGCCTTGTATTAAGAAAAATCGCCAAGCTAGAATAATGATAAATCTAGATTTACATACATTTCAAATAACTAGCTAATTTCTTATCTCGAGCTGAGGTTAGTTAGAAAACATAGACATCAAAAGGTAACCGCTCCCTGATTTATAAAAACTGAGCTACACTCAAATTGAAGGATAATATTAAAAGGATTTTATATGTCACTTGCCTGTGTTTATAGTCGTGCTCGTGTGGGGCTAACTGCTCCGCTGGTTACCGTAGAAGTTCACTTAGCCAATGGCCTACCGGCATTCAATATCGTCGGCCTCCCAGAAACCTCAGTTAAAGAATCTAAAGATAGAGTGCGCAGCGCTATAATCAATTGTGGTTATGAATTTCCTGCCAAGCGAATAACCATAAATCTTGCGCCAGCAGATCTACCCAAAGAAGGCGGTCGATTTGATTTACCCATTGCTGTTGGTATTTTAGCAGCTTCAGAACAGATACCTGAAATAGATCTTACTCACTATGAATTTGCAGGTGAATTGGCGCTATCAGGTGAACTTAGAGCAATTATTGGTGAAATCCCAATGACGATAGCTAGTTGTGAAAGTGGTAGAACTTTGATTATACCTGAGCAAAATACTGAACAAGCGAGTTGGGTTAAAAAAGCTAAAGTACATGGCCTTAGGCATTTAACGGAACTTTATCCACACTTTTCAAAGCAAAAAACTTTACCCTTTGTAACAGAAAGAGAGATAAAAGAGCAGCCATTGCAAAACTTATTGGATATGAGTGATGTAATCGGTCAGCCGTTTGCAAAACGAGCACTAGAGATTGCTGCTAGTGGTGCTCATAATTTGCTATTAATTGGCCCGCCAGGTACAGGAAAAACTATGTTAGCTAGTCGCTTGGCAGGTATTTTGCCGAAAATGACAGAGCAAGAAGCCCTTGAAATAGCGGCAGTGCAGTCAATTAGTCACCAAGTGATAGATCAACAATCATGGTTTAGAAGGCCTTTTAGAGCACCTCATCACACAGCATCATCAGCTGCTTTGGTGGGGGGTGGGAGCCAACCGAAACCAGGTGAGATTTCCTTAGCCCATAACGGTGTGTTGTTTCTTGATGAGCTACCTGAATTTGAGCGTAAAGTGCTTGATGTGCTACGTGAGCCAATGGAGTCTGGTGAAGTCACCATATCGAGAGCTTTGCAAAAACAATGTTTTCCGGCACGATTTCAGCTGATTGCAGCAATGAACCCGAGTCCAACAGGCTTTTATAACGATAATCGTAGTACCCCTGAACAAGTTCTGCGCTATTTAAACCGTTTATCAGGGCCATTTCTCGATCGTATTGATATCCAAATTGAAGTTGCTCGATTGCCTAAAGGCACTTGGGCACAAGATAGCACGGGCAATGAATCTAGTTTTACTGTCAGAGAACGTGTTGAAGCTTGCCGCGCTAAGCAAACAGCCAGACAAAGTAAGGCAAATGCTCACCTTGAAGCCAGTGAGTTAAAACTTCATTGCCAATTATCCGCTCAAGATAATGAATTTCTTGAACTTGCCGTTGAGAAATTAGGGTTATCGACACGTGCCCATCATAAAATATTAAAGATCGCGCGAACGTTGGCAGATATGGAACGAATTGAACATATCTCACATGATCATATCGTTGAGGCGCTATCTTATCGAGCAATGGATAGGCTATTACGGCATTTAACTAGTGCCGTTGCAGTGTGATGATAAGATCAGCTTCTCTATTGAATGGATTGGAAAAATGCTTGGATCAGTGGCTGAGAGCGCGTTTGATTCAAGCAGCAAATACCTAATTCAAAGGGGTCAATTTCACCGACATCACTCAAATATTGTACCCTGTCTTTGACGGGACTATTTTCCACTACAACCTGAGGAACTATGCCAACACCACAGCCCAAAGCAACCATACTCACTAAGGCTTCATGGCCTGAAACCGTGGCATAAATATTGGCTTTTCCTTGCTGTTTTTTGCGATACCAATGCTCAAACCGTTTTCTAGCAGGACCATGTTCAGGCAAGATAATCGGCATTTGAGACCAGGTTATTCCTTGAGCGGATGCGCTGGCTTGTTGCAGCTGTTGTTGTACTTTGCAATGCATTGTTGGCGCGATAACTGAAAGTGGTACCGTAGCCAAATGATGAAAAAAAACACTTCGAGGTAAGTTCTCTGGATTAGCGGCTATGGCAAAGTCGACTGATTGGCTTTGAAGTTGCTCAAGGGCATCGGCAGCATCACCTGTGGTTAGCATAATTTCTACCAAAGGATGAGCTGCTCTAAACCTATCTAACAAAGGGGGCAAATGGCTATAAGCCGCGGTTACTGAGCAATAAATATGAAGCTTACCCGTTAATGCTTGCTGTTCTTGAGCGATAGAGTTTTTGAAAGACTGCCATTGCTCTAACTGCTGCTCGGCAAAAAGTTTAAACTTCCTACCTTCTTCGGTTAGCACTACCGTGCGATTATCTCGATGTAGTAACTCACAAGCTAGCTCTTGCTCTAAACGTTGTATGGCTCTACTCAAGGTTGAAGGGCTCATGTGATGCGCTTGTGCAGTTTTGCCGAAGTGCAAAGTGGTAGCTAAGTGTTGAAATATCGCCAGTGCTTTTTGATCCATAATCAGACTTATGTTGTCATTTGTGGCAGTTAATTATTAGTATATTGCAAAAAACGCAACACTGCGATGCAAATATATCATTTTTCGCAACATGTTTTGTGCGCTATGCTGCAACTATCAAAATTCGGTACACGTCATTAGCGTCTAATGCAGGTACCAATATCAGTTATTGTTATACCGAGGAAAGGCCATGAGTAATTATTTTAACACGTTAAGTTTACGTGAGAAGCTTGAACAATTAGGCAAATGTCGCTTTATGAAGCGTGAAGAATTCAGCGATGGCTGTAACTTCATTAAAGATTGGAACATTGTTATTGTCGGTTGTGGTGCACAAGGCTTAAACCAAGGTTTAAATATGCGCGATTCAGGTTTAAATATTTCTTATGCTTTGCGTGATGCAGCTATTAGTGAAAAACGTCAATCATGGCAGTGGGCCACTGAGAATGGCTTTACGGTAGGTAATTACGAGGAATTAATTCCTCAAGCTGACTTAGTGTTAAACTTAACGCCAGATAAGCAACATACTTCTGCTGTAAATGCGGTAATGCCGTTAATGAAGCAAGGTGCAACACTTTCATATTCTCACGGTTTCAACATTGTTGAAGAAGGCATGCAAATTCGCCCAGATATCACGGTTGTGATGGTAGCGCCTAAGTGTCCAGGTACTGAAGTTCGTGAAGAATATAAGCGTGGCTTTGGTGTACCAACCTTAATTGCTGTTCACCCTGAAAATGATCCGCAAGGTAATGGTTTAGCCATTGCTAAAGCCTATGCATCTGCAACAGGTGGTGACAGAGCCGGCGTACTAGAATCATCATTCATTGCCGAAGTGAAGTCTGACTTGATGGGTGAACAAACAATCCTTTGTGGTATGTTACAAACAGCTGCAGTATTGGGTCACAAACAGTTAGTGGCACAAGGTATGGATGCAGGTTATGCACGTAAGTTATTACAATATGGCATCGAAACAACAACTGAAGGTTTAAAACACGGCGGCATCACAAATATGATGGATCGCTTATCAAACCCTGCGAAAATTAAAGCATTTGATATGTCGCTAGAGTTAAAAGAGATTTTACGTCCGCTTTTCCAAAAGCATATGGATGATATTATCGAAGGACGTTTCTCTGCAACCATGATGGAAGATTGGAAAAACGACGATGCTAACTTACTTAAGTGGCGTGCAGCAACAGCGGAAACTTCATTTGAGCAAGCACCAGATTGTGATTCTGAAATTACTGAGCAAGAGTACTATGACAAAGGTATTTTCGTAGTAGCTATGGTTAAAGCGGGTGTTGAGTTAGCGTTTGAAGCGATGGTTGATTCAGGCATTATTGAAGAATCTGCTTACTATGAATCTCTACATGAAACGCCATTAATTGCTAACTGTATCGCACGTAACAAGTTATATGAGATGAATGTTGTTATTTCTGATACTGCTGAATACGGTAACTATTTATTTAGTCATGCTGCAGTACCATTACTTGAAGAATATGCTTCTCGTTTAACACTTGAAGAATTAGGTGACGGTATTACTGGTTCAAACGGTGTAGATAACGTACGATTAATCGAAGTGAATGAAGAAATTCGCAACCACGGTGTTGAAATTGTAGGTAAAGAGCTTCGTGGCTACATGACTGATATGAAAAAGATTGTTGAAGCGAATAGCTAATACTGAATGTTTATCTAAGTAAAAGGTAAACAAATATAAGGCGGCATGTCACTTAACAAGGACAGGCCGTTTTTTTTGCCATAATTTTAGCCAAACAGTGTATAAATGAGATAAGCCAATGATGTTAAATACTCTTGATATAATGCAAGCTGTTTTGCTTATCGCGATAGGCTTAATTGCGGGTGTTATTAATACCTTAGCTGGCGGGGGTTCTAATTTATCTTTACCTGCACTAATGATGTGTGGTTTACCTGCTGATGTGGCTAATGCGACGAATAGAGTAGGTGTCTTATTACAATCAATTACTGCAACAAAGGGTTTCTACCATCATAAAAAATTAGAAGTAAACTCAATCAAAAACACTTTTTGGCCGCTACTGTTTGGCGGATTATGTGGTGCATTAACCGCGTCGTACCTTGAGGTTACATTACTCAAGCCCTTACTTTTAGGCACCATGATTGCTGTTTCTTTATGGGTGGTTTTAAAAAGTGATACTGATGCTGAGCAAAAGCGTGAACCCAAAAGTTGTTATGCCTCAATTGGTAGCTTATTAGCAATATTTGGCGCGGGTTTTTATGGTGGCTTTGTGCAAGCAGGGGTTGGCTTTGTTTTAATCGCGGCTTTTGTTGGCATGCTAGATTACGATTTATTAAGAGCTAATGCGATGAAAGTGGTTGCAACAGTTATTTTTACTAGTATTGCATTACTCATCTTTGTTTTTCGAGATCAAGTTGCTTGGCTGCCAGGATTATTATTGGGTGTTGGCAGTATAGTTGGTGCAAAAGTGGCCGTTCAGTTTGCAGTTAACGTCAAAGCAAGTACGTTAAAAATTATGGTGTTAATAATGACGATTATTGCCAGCGTAGCCGCGCTACTTACATAGGAACAGCTGAAGCTGAACTCAGTTTAAAGAATGGATTAACTATTTAAATACAATGGGTTATATTTGATTTTTTTCTAGCTCAAGTTACTTGCTGGTTCCTTTTTCGTTCAATAAAGACTTGTTGAGTAAAGGGCTACTCGCTTTCAGTTTAGTGACTTGTTGTTTTTCATCCATGGTTAATGCCTTATAGCCTCTAGGATATGACCAACCATAGCCCCACCTAAAAGGTGTTGGTAAGTAGGGTGTACCACCTACACGAACACCGGCAAGCATCAGTTGAGCAATTTCAGGCTCTCCCACTTTTGCAACGCATTGTTGAAGCGCTTCATCAGCGACTAGCCTCTCATTAGATGTGCCACCTTGCCAATAGGCTAAGTCGTGAGCTGTACAGCAAGAAAGCCAAAGTTGAGATTGCTCAAAAGTACCATCAGGAAATGCGCTACAGCCGTCTGATGTAAACGGCTTTAGTTCGTCGGCTGCCACATTGAATGCTATCGAGAGTAAAAAAATGATTATATAAGTACGCATAACATTGTTCTTTTTTACGCTTTTCAATAGCACGCTATAATTTCTTCACTAAACTAAATGCACCGCGAACATCGCCTAAACTATAACCTGTCGCCATATCGTTAGGGTAATGTTTCTGCAACGCTTGTTTGACTTCAGGTGCTATGGTATTACCATGGCAATTTAAGCAAACGCCTTCAATAAGCTGCGCTTTCATAAAACGAAATTCGTTGTTAACTATTTCAGCATGCTCTAGAGAGTTAGCCGTTTGTTTGGTGTTAGCTTGCTCTTTTTGTTGTGCAAATTGTTGTAAGATTTTTTGCTCATAGTTATTAGCCGTTGCATTCTTAGCGTTGCGAGTTTTTAAGCTGACTCTACTGACATCCCATTGCGTTTTTTGACTTAATTTTTTGGCGATTTTGGGTGCTTCAATTGCACAAACGTCGATGGCATGTACTAATCCACCAGACTGTATTGCTTGTTTTAACTTAGGCTTTAAAGTGCCACCAAAGCTTTTTACTATTTTTTTAGCTTCAGAAGTTAATTGCTGTTCATCTGCTGGCTTATGCGCATGAGCATAAATAGGTAAAAGTGAAAAAATTGTTAGGGGGATTAGAAATTGAATAGAGTGTTTCATAGCAAAGATTCTAATGTTAAGAAATAGTTAATAGTTATAACCTTTACCGAATCAATTTGCACATAACTAATTAAAATTTTCATTATTATGGATGCACTATCCATAAATTTACCTAAAGTAACACTTCAAAACATCTTTCTCATCAAAGGTTACAGTATTTAATCCTGAAGTTGTTATCTTATGAAGCATCAAATCAATAAGTCATTAAACAAGCACATTATCTACAAAGGAGAGTTGCCATGAAAACTATCATAGGTCTTACAACAATCGTTATTACCATGTTGTCTTTTAGTGTTTTGGCCAATGAAAAAGATAACTTACTAGAAAACCCTGTTTTTGCTGAAAGATTAGAGCAAGCTGTTGAGTATAAATTAGAGTCTCTTCACTTTGATATTGAAGCAGAACTACAAGTGCAGCTTGAAGATGAGCTAGAAGATAATATGGAAGTCGCTATTGAAGACTTTGAACAGCAAGTTAAATAAACTTTACTCCACTACCCCGCAGTGTTGCAGTTTCTTAGTAATATAGAGCTACTAAGAAACTGCTTTTTTATATGATGATTAAAATTTTTATTCAGGTATTAACTCGTCTTTATTTTCAGTCGTGATCCACAATCGTTTGTCGTTTATTAATGCTTTAGTTTTTGGTGATAATGACGGGTTGGTTAGGGTGAAACTAATTCTTTGAGCAATATCGGCTTTAGTAAGGATGTTGGCTGTTACTGGGTGAGTTTGGAAAAAACGCTCAAAAGCACCTGACTTAATAATTTTTTCGAACCCAAGATTTAAACGCTTTTTTAGTGTTTCATTGTTTTTATTAATGAAGAAGAACATTGGTGCTGGGTATTTAAGTAGAAAGTTATCTTCAACAACCAAAGTTGGTTCAGTTGCGATTTCAAACCAGGGCTCATGTAATGCTCTGGGGAAATAGTCAAAACGCTTCTTTTTAAGCATAGAGAGTAAATATATATCATACCCCTTGATAACATTGAAATTATTGCTTTCAAGAATATCTGTATCAGGCCAATTGTAGCCTTGTCCAAGCGGCCGCATTTTTAACTGGTCTAACGAAGTTTCACGGGTAAACTGTTTTTGTTCACCTTTTCTGATAATAAAGATTCTATAACCCATTAAACCTTTTAAGATTGGGATATAAATAGCCTGTAGTTCTTGTTCGAGCTCTTGAGAAGTCATGCGCCAGTGAATATCTATAAATTCATTCCTTTTCAAAGAAGCTGATGTTCTTGCTTGCGACATTTCATAGGCAACAGGTTTTAAAACATAATCTCCAAATTCATCCCTACTGGCATTTAAGATAAGCGTTAACAAATCAACGAAATAACTTTGTTTGGGATCCGGGTATTTTTCAGATTCAATGTATCTAATGTGTTTTGTTGGATTGGCATAAGTGGTACCGCATAATGATATCAAGATGAAAAATACGCCAAAGAGAGAGTAAATGAATGATATCTCTCTACATTTCATTTGGAAGTAGCGTTGCAGCACAGTTTCGTCCCTTTTCTTTAGCTAGATATAGCGCCTTGTCCGTTTGGCGTAGTAAGTTATCGATTTGGCTATCAATATCTTGCTCTAATGAAGGAATAATGGAATGGCAGCCGACACTGATCGTTACCATGTCATGTTTACCATTCATCTTGTGGGGTATATGTAACTCTTGCACATTCTTGCAGAGTTTATTTGCCATCTCTAATGCCGAGTCTCTATCTATTGAAGTTAAAATCACAGCAAATTCTTCACCGCCATACCTGGCCGCTAAATCAGATGCTCTATTAAATAGTGCTTGAAAAACCACGCCTATTTTTCGTAAACATTCATCGCCATCAATATGACCATAACAATCATTAAATTTTTTAAAATTATCAACATCGCACAGCAACAATGAAATAACTTGTTGATTACGTTTAGCTCGTCCTAACTCTAACTTAATTTGATCATTAAACTGACGTCTATTGGATAAGTTCGTTAGGTTGTCAGTAGTGGCTAATAGTTGTAATTGTTCATTTGCTACTTCTAATTGTTGTGTTCTTTCAAGCACTTTATTTTCTAAGTTACTATAAAGTTTAGAGTTTTCAATTGATATAGCCGCTTGTGATGACAATAGTTGGATTAATTCAATACGCTCAGGTGTAAATACGCCGGGTATCAATCTGTTTTCAAGGTAAATGATGCCTGTTAATTGTCCTTGATGCAGCATTGGGCTACAGAAAGCAGACTTCACTTTATGTGTTTGAAAGTAAGTATCTTGGCAAAAATCATCATGAGTTAAGGCGTTTTCTAAAGCAACACTTTGTAGAGTACGTTGAACATATGAGATTAAGGAGGTAGGAAAAGCATATTGAGCATGCTCACTGCCCTCACAATCAGGTAGTTTTGACGTAATAACATCGTTATCGAGCACACTCTCAAATTCTATGGAGCTACCTTCACTATTAACTTTTAATAGTAAAAAGCGTTGTGCGCCCGCATTCTCTAGAATAAAGCTAGATAATGTTTTAATTAAATCTGCGAAAACAATTTCACCCGCAATTAATTGTGATGATTTAATGACTGTTTCTAAGTCAAGTTGATTGGATTGATGATGAGAGGTAGATACCGTTAAACTGCGCTGATTATAATCTGGTTCTAATAACGTTTCCTCTTGGTTGGTAATATCATCATAATTCAATATTTGTGGAAAAGTATGAGCATAATGTTGCTGAAGTTGCATTGCTTTGCCTGCAGCTCCCCATTGGCTATAAAGATAATGACTTTGAATTAAGTCGTGAACAGCATAGCGTTTTTGTTGGTTATTTATATGAAACTTAGTAAGCAATTCGTAACACAGAGCTTCTTCGTGAATAAAGCCACTTTCATTAGCTTGTTGAGTGGCTAAGTTATAGTGTTTTAATGCTTGATTAGGTTTATTTGTGACCCGAAAGTATTCAGCTTGTACTAGATGCCATTGATGCAAATGATTCTTTGGTGAAAATTTAGCCCATTTCTTCAGTTTACGTTGATTTAACAGAACCTGCTTTTGGTAAAGGTACTTATTGAATAACGAAATGTCTTGATTGGCTAACAAGGTGAGTGAATCATAAAAGTAGAACAATCTATGTTGGTAGGTACCCATACCTGCTTTTAAATATGGCTTAATCTTTTGTCTGTTCACCTGTGCTTGCTCAATATCATTGAGCAAGTAGCTTTGCATTAATTTTGCAAAATAAAGAAAAAATAACGTACTGGCATCATTTTCTTTTAGATGTTGCGCTAAGTACTCAGCTTCATCGTAAGCAGAGCCTGATAATAGTTTTGGTGCAGTGTTTAGTGATGATAAGTTTTGGGCAAGTTGCCAACAGATGTCATGCCAAAATTGAGAAGATGCCATGTTAAATGTTTTAAGAGTTTGATGGGCATCTTCCATACTTGGTAAGAGTGTTGTAAGTACCTCACCACAATGTAATTTATGCTGAATACTATTGTTTAGTGCGTAAGAGGCATATTCATAGTCACCCTTTTCAAGGGATAGAGAATAGGCTCTATCTAGTATTGCTAACGACTCTGCTAACGGATGTTTGTAATTGTTAATCATCCAACCTGAAAAAAATACCGGTTGCTGTAAATATAAATTGTGCGTTTCGGCTAACTTTATGCCTAAATCACCATAACTATAGCCAGTTTCGATATTACCTAGCATTGCGCATTCCGTAATACCCCACCATGAAAAAGCATACCCAGATATTGGCGCGTAACCTTGCGTAACGGAATTTTGCGTCATTTTAAAAATGATCATGGCGACCAAGTTGGGAGATGTCCAATAGGCAGCAGGAACGGTTAAACCTAATATATCCATGATGAGTAATTGCTGAGGATCAGTCATTTGATTTAAAGAGAGTAGCTCTTGCGGAGAGTGTCCTTTTAAGGTTTTCTTTGTTTTTAATAAGTTGAAAATAACTTGCAAGTCGTTAGGTCTTTTAGGGATGTTAACTTCTAGCAATGCTAAAGCATGCAAAGAGGCATCAACGGCTTCAGATAATCTGTTTTGAGCGGTATATGCTTGTAAGTGAATTACCGCAACTTGAGCACGTTCAATGGGAGTCTTAGCTTTTTCTAATACTAAGGCTAACCATGATTCCATTTGATCGAATAAATTAAGAAAGTAAGCTACTTCAGCAGCATCAAGGTATAGCTGAATAGTGCTTTTATGATTGTCATTTTGCCAACAACCTTCTGCTAATGCTGAAATAGCACTGGTAAAGTGCTTTAAAGCGGCATCATAAGCAGTAACTTGCTTTGCGCGTTGCCCTGCGAGCAAGTTAAGTGATGATAAAAGCTGCTTTTCTTGATTTTCCTTGATGACGGGTTTCGCTACATTTAAGTGCCTAACAATATCAAATAATTGTTTGCTTTGTTCCTCATCAGACAAGGTGTTTAGTAAAGCTTTTGCTATAGAATAATGAACTTTTCGTTTAGTTTTTTCATCAAAAATACTGTAGGCGGCTTGTTGAACACGATCATGAACAAATTGATAAACTTCTTTAGCGTATCTTAATATTCCCTCTTTTACAGGGATGTTGATCAGGCTAGCTGTTTGCTCTAGAGATTCATCAAGAATATTGGCGAGCTCAGTTAATTGGAATTTATTACCAAGGCAGGCAGCATATTTTAATGCTTTCTGCGACGGTGCGGGTAATTGCTTTATTTTATCAACCATTAAATCAACGACATTACGGGTAATGCTTAATTTATTCAGCTCGGTTAATTCCCAAACCCAGTGGTTCTGTTGCAAATCAAAAGACAATAATTCTTTCTTTTCTAACATTTCTAAAAATTGCACTAAAAAGAAGGCGTTTCCAAGTGTCTTTTCATAAACCAGTCGTGATAATTCCTTTGTATTTTCAGACGTTTGTAACGCATCTGAAATAAGCTCATGGGTTGCTGATTCAGTTAAATTTTCAAGATGAAAATGCTCCACATTGAGTGGTGACTTCTCTATCGTTGATAAAGATAATGAGAAGGGGTGAGTTGTGGTTATTTCATTATCTCTATAGGCCGCAATAAAGAGGAAGTAATGTTTTGCTTTGCCTTTTACTAATGACTTTAATAGCTTGATCGAAGCAGTATCTGCCCATTGCCAATCATCAATGAAAATGACTAAAGGATGCTCTTTTAATGCTATTGCAGAGATGAACTGGTTAAAAACATAACTGAGTCTATGTTGTGCCTGCATACCTGTTAAAGGTGAAGCGGTAGGTTGTTTACCTAAAATGAGTTCAAATGTGGGAATAGCATCAATGATAACTTGGCCATTATCACCCACAGCATTTTTTATTAAGTTACGCCAAGCAATTAGTGAAGCTTCATCTTCTTTTAAGATGTAATCAGCTAATGCGGTTAGTGCCTGACGCCATGCATAAAATGGAGTGCTACGACGGTTTTTTTCAAATTTTCCTGAAATGAACAGTCCTTGTTTTTCGGTAAGGGGTTTGTGTACTTCATTAACTAAAGCACTTTTACCGACACCAGATAAACCTGATACTAGAATTATCTCAGCTGCGCCTTGACTAACACGATCAAACGATTTGAGTAATAAGCCAATTTCAACTTCTCTGCCATATAATTTTTGTTTCAATTGCAATTTTGGTGATTTGTCTAGTTCACCTAAGACAAAATCAGAAGCCGGTTTTCTTTTTAATTGTTGTAAGCACAATGATAAGTCATGACTCAAGCCACTAGCGGTTTGGTAGCGTTCGTCTGCAGATTTACACAATAATCGATTAATGATTTTTACAAGAGACAAAGGTAATCGAGCATTAATTTCATCTGGTGAACGTGGAACTTTGGCAATATGCGCATGGATCAGCTCTATTCTATGATGCTCTTTAAAAGGAAGTTCCGATGTAAATAATTGATATAGAGTAACTCCGAGGGAATAGAGATCTGAGCGATAATCGATAACTCGATTAATACGGCCGGTCTGTTCAGGAGAAATATATTCAGCTTTCCCTTCTAACTCATTATGGTTTTGAAAACTATGTTGCTCAACAGATGAAAGAGAAGAAATACCAAAATCTATAATTTTTACTTGTTCAGTTGCAGGGTTATAAACAATATTATCTGGGCTAATGTCTTTATGAATAATGCCGTGATGATGAATATGACTGAGTGCATTCGCTATTTTGATCGCTATGGCTAGTCGTTCTTCAATATTTATTTCGCTTACTGTGACTGTCGGTTGTAAAAAAGTCTTCTTAAGTGTTTTTCCACCAATATCTTCCGAAACTAGCATCAGCGAATTATTATTTTCAATTAGTTCATAAACTTGCCTAACTCCGTCGATATTAAGTAGGTATTTGGAAAGCTCATATTCGCGTTTAACTCTCAGAATTTCTTTGCTGGAAGGGTAGCTTTTATTTAAAGTTTTAATAATGACATTTTTTTGATCGATAGCTCGAACACCACGATAAATGACAGTCGCATCATTATTGAATAACTCTTCGTTTGCTTCGTAACCAGCATTTAATAACATAAACTATTATCCAGCATTTAAAAAAACATGATCAAGCTGAATTGCTATGTTTTGATTAACTTTCGCAGAATCTAAAGAAGGAAATTGTGATATACATAATTCATCGTTAGGTGAGAAATTAACTACAAAAACAGGGCGGTTTACTAAGGCAGCTCCGAGGTTATCTTTCGGTTCAATGTTAACACCACTTTGATGCCGAATAGATGTACAGTCAGCTAAATAGTCTGGCTGGTTATTGAAAGTAAAATTGTTCCAATTAGTGACGACAAAAGACAGTGGCTCGTCAGCAGTACCGACTAACCCTTGATCTATTGCATCTTCAGTTAAGGCAAATACAGAAACATCAATGTTATTGGCCTTAAACTCGATGATACGATCATTTATTTCATTGGCTATTTCGGCGATAGAATTTCCAGCATTAACGGTAACAGGTACAAAAGCGATGTAATTTCCTGTGTATTGTAGGCGCATTGCAGGCGTTAATATATCGGATAACATTTTAAAACTGATTTGATGGTCAACTGCTAAGCCTTTTTGTTGCACATTGATGTGGTATAAGGCTTTTACTATGCAGGCGCAGGCAACGCTGTTTTTAGTGACATTGCTGTATTCATGACGAATGGTTGTAATTAACTCTTGAACATTAAAGTATTGTGTTATTGGAGAGCGTTCGGTTTGTTTATATTTGGGTAATAGTTCATCAAGCGCTGCCATTGGTATAGCATGATGACCAAGATCTCCTATAGAGTATGCAGTGATACCTTCAATATTTTTTTCATGGTTTGCTGATGAATTCATCTCAAATCGTTGCTTAACTATGATATCAGAATCAACCGTTTTCAATTGTTGAGTTACGGCAATAATTTTCTCTTTTTCAGTGCTATTTTGCTCGTATAAAGCATTATAGAAATTGATAATATTGTTAAATATTACCTCAGAGCTTCGAGCATCAACATGGGTATGGCAACTGGTTTGCGCAATGATAAATTCATTCTCTTCACTAGGGTTAGTTCCTAAAATTAACGTAAAAAACATGGGTACATAGTTTTGTGCCTCGAATGTTTTATGGCTATGTTGGCAGACTTGAGTAAAAGCCTCTTCAAGGCTGTTAGATTGCAGGGTATGTAATGAAAAAATGGGAGTTTCAGTTTGTTGCCAAGAGTAATTGTCTTGACTAATAAAGTTAACTTGAAATGAAAATTTATCTATACACTGACAAACGGTTTCAATACTTTGCTGTAAAAGCATTACGTTTATGTTGCCTTGGAAACGATAGCCGCTGGTAAAAGCAATGTTCGCCCTATCCATTAAGCCTTCAAGGCCGATTTTTCCTATAGTATTGAAAGAGTGTTCCATTGCAGTTCCCATCTCGTTATTTTATAGCGTCACCTAACACTCAGCCTGTTGAAAGGATAAATTTCTTGTTTGCTGTTTATCTAGTGCGAGGTAAATTAAATTGTTTCGCTAACTTAAAACTATAGATTAAAAATAGCATTTGTCTATATTTTTAGGCCACTTAGCTACTTTTTTACAGTTTGAAATAAGTGATTAATTTTGATGGGATTTGTATGTAAAAAATGCTTTATATTTCAGGTAAAGTCAGTCAAAATCTAGGGCACGAAATATCGCGCTCTTAAAGGTTGATTATGAAAAACACATTAAAGCAATTTCTTGCAGATTCTGAATTATTGCTAAATGCCGTAGGTGAAGGTGTTTATGGTTTTGATTTAGAAGGTAAAGCTGTTTTTATCAATCCTGCGGCAGAACAAATGACAGGCTGGAAGTCCAGTGAATTATTAGGCAAAAATATTCATCAATATCACCATCATAGTCATGAAAATGGTGATGAATACCCTGTTGAGGAGTGCAAAATATACAATACCATGCATGATGGCATTGAGCGAAGAGTCACTAATGAAGTGTTTTGGCGAAAAGATGGTAGTTGCTTTCCTGTTGAATACACTTCTACACCTGTTTATAAAGATAATAAGCGTATTGGTGCTGTAGCGGTATTTCGTGATGTGAGTCAACAGCGCTTAGCCGATGATAATTTGCGAAAAGCACTACAACAAGTGCAAGAATTAACAGAAAAGCTGCAAGCTGAAAATACTTATTTACAAGATGAGATCAATTCAGCTTGGTCAGGATCTGGCTTAGAGGGAGTTAGTCAGCCATTTAAACAAATGCTTGAGCAGATTAAGCTAGTTGGGCAAACCGATAGCACAGTATTAATACTTGGTGAAAATGGTACTGGTAAAGAAGTGGTCGCGAGAAACCTTCATCAGTTAAGTGAACGCTGCAACTCTCCTATGATGAAAGTGAATTGCGCAGCCTTTACCGCGAGTTTACTTGAATCTGAATTGTTCGGTCATGAAAAGGGAGCTTTCACTGGTGCAAATGAGCGACGAAAAGGTCGTTTTGAACAAGCTCATCAGGGCACACTATTTCTTGATGAGATAGGGGAGTTGTCTTTAGAAGCACAGAGTAAATTGCTAAGAGTATTGCAAGAGCGTGAATTTGAAAGAGTGGGTGGCAGTAAAACTATTCGCGTCGACATTCGAATCATTACAGCGACCAATAGAAACTTGCTTGAGATGGTCGCCGAGGGAAAATTTAGAATGGATTTATACTATCGATTGAATGTTTTTCCAATAGAAGTACCATCATTGCGTCAGCGTATCGAAGATATTCCAATTTTGTGTGATAGCATTTTAAAACAGCTAAACAATAAACTAAAAAAACATGTAACCGGCATTAATAAGCGTAGCTTGCTTAAGCTGAGTCAATATTCTTGGCCTGGAAATATCAGAGAACTGCAAAACATTTTAGAACGTGAAGTAATTTTAACCACTTCGAGAGTGCTAGATGTTAAGCAAAGTTTCAAGGATATTTTGCAACCAGTAATATCTGAACGTAAAACACTGGCAGAGGCAGAAAAAGAGCATATTATTGCTACATTGCATGAATGTAAATGGCGGATTGGAGGTGCTCAAGGCGCAGCAAAAACTTTAGGGTTACCTGATAGTACCTTACGTTCAAAAATGAAAAAATTAAAGATAGACAGACCATAAAAAGCACGATATAGCGTGGCAGCGCGATATATCGTGTTTTTTGCTGGTTGGGAAATATAATTTAAACATAAAATACAATAACTTATAAAGTATCAAAACTGGCTCGATTATTGATGTTAGGTAACAAATACCTACTGTCCTGAAGTCAGAATATGAAGTTTGATATTAAAGAAGAGCAACTCATCATTAAGCCTTATGAAAATGAAGGCACCATCCAAGTTAGAGAACAAAAAGGTCGTTATCAAGGACTTCGTCGAAAGCTGAGCTGGCTGTTGATGATTATTTTTATGCTTGTACCTTTTATACCTTATAACGGTCAACAAGCAGTATTACTTGATATAAGCGAACAGCAATTTAGGATTTTTGCTATTACCTTTTGGCCGCAAGATTTCATCTTTCTGGCAGGAATATTTATGGTGGCAGCTTTTGCTTTGTTTTTTGTTACCGCATGGCTTGGCCGCGTCTGGTGTGGGTACACTTGTCCACAAACCATATGGACATTGGCTTATGTCTGGGTAGAGCACCGTATTGAAGGTAATCGTAATAAACGAATTGCCTTAAATAAAAAACCTTGGACGTTAGAAAAAATTAATAAAAAAGCGCAAAAGCATATTATTTGGTTTTTCATGTCTTTTGTTACTGCCACGACTTTTGTTTCTTACTTTGTTCCTGTGGTCGAGTTATATAGCAATATGCTCTCATTTGAATGGAGCGGTTTAGTGACATTCTGGGTATTTTTCTTTGCCTTATGCACTTATGGTAATGCTGGATTCTTACGCGAAAAAGTGTGTACGCATATGTGTCCGTACGCGCGCTTTCAATCAGCGATGTTTGATAAAGATACTCTTATAGTGGCTTATGATCCTACTCGCGGTGAAAACCGAGGAAGAAGAAAGCGTAAGGATGATCCAAAAGAGCTAGGGTTAGGTGATTGTGTCGATTGTAATTTGTGCGTTGAAGTTTGCCCAGTAGGTATTGATATTCGTAACGGCTTACAATATGAATGCATCAATTGTGCACTATGTGTTGATGCTTGTGACCAAACCATGGACAAATTTGGTTATGAGCAAGGCCTGATTTCATACACCAGTGAACAACAACTTACCGGCAAAACTTCACCAAAATTCAGTTATAAATTATTTGGCTATGCTTCTTTTACCTTATTAATAACGGCACTTATGGCCTTTTGGCTGTATAGTCGCATTCCGTTAGAAGTCTCAGTACTTCGAGATAGAAATGTACTGTATCGGGTTAACTATGAAGGTCACGTAGAGAATATTTATACCCTAAAGATCCTGAATAAAAATCAACAAGCATTCCATTACAGCATTAATGTGCAAGGGCTTGACGATGTTAGCGTTAATATACCTGATAGTGTTCTCATTGGTGCAGGAAAAATGCTACAAATTCCGGTCACTTTGGCGACAGACGGCTATAATTTGACTAAGAAGATGACAGATATTCGTTTTGTGGTGCAGGCGGTAGAACAGCCTGAAACTATGCTTGTTAAAGAAACTGTTTTTTTTCGAGATTAACGAGTCAAATTTCTGAGGAAGTCAATTCATGACCGTTTCAAATGTTGCCAGTGAGCAATTTGTTGGGCAGGCAGAAGAAACCTTTTATCTAAACGGTAGTGGCAGTGTCACTACCGAGCCTGAAACCTTAAAGAAAATACCGGGTAATAAGGCTGTTTGGGTAGGTATTTTTGCCGAGCTATCAGAGTTTGCTGTTTTCTTTATCGCTTATTTTATTGCCAAGGCGCATAACCCCATTGAGTTTGAACAAGGGCCACTTGCCTTGAATACGTTAGCGGGAACGTTAAACACCTTTGCCTTAATTACCAGCAGTTACTTTGTAGCTAAGTCGTTAGCAGCTATTCGCGTCAATGATCCACAAAAAAGTATACGTTGTTTAAGCTATGCGGTGTGCTGCGGCGCGCTATATTTACTGATCAAGTTTTGGGAATACCACTGGAATGTCGACCATGGCATTCATGCTGATACTAATAGCTTTTTCAGTATGTATTACTACATGACCTTCAACCATTTAATTCATGTGTCGTGGGCAACTTTGAGTTTGCTGTGGGCAATTTCACAAATTAAAGTTGGTAACTACACTCAGCAGCGCCATGTCGGCTTAACGGCTATTGCCTGTTATTGGCACATGGTTGATTTAGCGTGGGTGATTATATTTCCATTGCTGTATGTTTTACGTTAGGAGTCGATGATGACATTAGATAAATTAGATATTACTTGGCTTATTTTACTGACGATTACAATGGCTAATGCTTTGGTGGCAGAAACAGCTGAACCTCATTTAGTGATAACGGCTATTATCTGCTTTTCAATTGCCTATAAAGGTCGTCGTATAATTGATAACTTTATGGAGTTAGCTCATGCCAATGACACCATTAAAAAGTTGATGCGAGCTTACTTTTATATCTTTCCTGCGCTGATTTTTTTAACAGATGCTTTTTCAACACAGTTGGCGGCATTAACGACGTTATAGCTAGAGTGTCACTTGCAGTTGCATGACGATAAGGGTAGATTGATGGGCTAACGCAGAGGATTACATAATAATAAAGGAATAGTATCAATGCCCTTACTCGAAGAATTAGTTACAAACCCAACACTTTGGTTGACCATAGTCATTTTATATACCTTAAAAAAAGGTATCTATTTTGTTCCGCAAAATCGCGGCTATGTGGTTTACACTCTTGGTAAATACAGCAAGACATTATCAGCAGGTCTTAATTTCATCATACCTTATGTGCAGTCGATTGCTGCCGATAGAAACTTAAAAGAGCAATCGTTGGAAATTACTTCACAGCCTGCTATCACCAAAGATAATATCACCTTAGAAATTGATGGTATTTTGTTTATGAAAGTTACTGATGCAGCGGCTGCAACAAACAATATCACTGATTACAAAGTCTCGGTTACGCAGCTTGCTATGACAACAATGCGTAATGCTATAGGTTCTATGGAATTAGATGAGTGTTTTCAAAACCGTGATGGAATAAATGCACAAATTCTGTCAGCGATGACAGAAGCGACAGAGCCGTGGGGTGTCATGGTGACGCGTTACGAAATTAAGGATATAACACCGCCGCAAAGTATTCGCGAAGATATGGAAAAGCAAATGACCGCAGAGCGTGAAAAACGTTCTGTTATCTTAACGGCAGAGGGTGTTAAAACGGCTGCAATTACTGAGGCCGAAGGTCAAAAGAGAGCGCGAGTACTTGATGCGGAAGCTGCTAAAGCTGAACAAGTCTTAGCAGCTGAGGCGACCAAAGAATCTCAAATACTTGAGGCGACAGGTAAGGCAGAGGCTATTCGCTTAGTTGCCGAAGCTGATGCATCTGCACTTGATGTTATTGGTAAATCAGCCAGCACTTCTGAAGGCAAATCTGCGGTAACCCTGACACTTGCGCAAGACGCTATTACCGCACATCAAGCCATTGCCAATGAAAGTACTGTGGTACTCACTGATGGGAAAACCGGTGAAAATGTTGCTAATACGGTTGCTCAAGCCATTGCCGTGTCTAGTAGCTTAAAGTTACCTAATTAGTCCTCGCTATTTGGAGGTTTCGGAGCATCTATGGAATATTTTTTAGAAAATCATCATCATTTATGGTTTTTAATTGCGGGCATTAGTTTCATTATAGAGCTAAGTATTATGGGGTTAAGCGGCCCACTACTGTTCTTTGCTATCGCCAGTGTTATTACCGGTATTTTAGTAACAGCAGGCGTGTTAACTAGTTGGCAAATGGAAATCCTTTCGGTGGGTATAGTTTCTGCACTGACCGCGTTAGTTTTATGGAAGCCTTTAAAGAACCTGCAAAATTCACGAAGTAAGACTGATACTTCAAGCGATATGATTGGTTTAAAGGTACCGATAACAACAGATATTACTGCAACCTCAGGCAACATTCGCTATTCAGGTATTAATTGGAACGCCCGATTAGCTGATGATGCGAGTGTTGATGTCATTCCCTCAGCGCAGCAATGTCAAATAGTGGCAGTATCGGGCAATACCATGTTGGTAAAACCTGTGTAAATCAATATGAGATAAATATTAAAAAGCCTATTAGTAAATTAATAGGCTTTTTTTTGGGGCTAGTTTCAAGTTAATGTTTATTGCTGGCTATTTCTTTTTTGATTTTTTCAATCATTGAAAGGCCGAATTCACTTTGTGGATTTAATTTAACAGATTGTTGAAAAGCTTTTAAAGATTGTTCTTTTTGATTGTTTTGATAATAACCATCAGCTAATGAATCCCATACGTTCCATGAGTTGGGATAGGCTAAGCTATTTATTTCAAATACGGCAACCGCCTCGTTTAATAAGCCTCTTTTTAATAGGGTGTAACCATAACCGTTCAAAACATTTTCGCGAAAACTGTATTGCTCAAAAGCTGTTGCTTTTAAGTGATGGTATTGATTTTTAGCTGCGGCTAAGCCTTTTGTTTTTATGGCTTCGTCCAAAACAATGGTGATATCTTGTTTAGGCTCACCAACTGACATGACTTCATAATCAAAGATGAGTGTTGCATTGGGTGGTATAGAGTTTTCAATACCTTTGTCGCCATAGGCTAAATTGGGCGGTACGATGAGTTTATAACGATCACCAACGCGCATTTTTAACAGTGCTTCTTCAGCTCCAGCAATGACTTGTCGTTTCCCTGTGATGAAATAAAAAGGCTCTGTGTCTCGTGAGCTTCCAAATGATTCACCCGTTGATTGTAAAAAGCCAGTCCAATGAAAGGCGACTTCTTTGTTTAATTCAACAGCAGCACCTTGTCCTGACTTGATTACGCCATACTGCAAACCACTTTCAGTAGTAATGAGCTTGGCTACGCTAGGTATTTCTGCTTTAGCCGCTTGTATAATGGGGCTAGTTAAGCAAGCAAGTAAAGTAACTGTGGTAAATAGTATTATGGTTCTGGCTAACTTCATGGAAAATCTCATTATGTTTATACAAGGGCCGTTGTCGAGAGAATATTAGAAATTAGGTATATTGTATACTGTTTTTGGTGGGTGTATTTTTTATTTGGCGCCGTGAAGTGGCTTATAAATGGGGTATTTGCTGATTACTGGTATAAAAAGAAAAAAGGCCTAACCTAACGTTAGACCTTCTCAGAAAAAGTAAAATATAACTTATAGTGTTTACGGCCTTACTTGTCCGTCACCAAGTACCACGAATTTTTCAGTGGTTAAAGAAGCAAGTCCCATAGGTCCATATGCATGTAACTTGCTGGTAGATATACCAATTTCTGAACCTAAACCTAATTGACCGCCATCAGAAAACCTTGAAGAGGCATTAACCATAACTACTGATGAATTGATTTGGCGGATAAACTTCTGCGCTCTGGAAGTATCTTGACTGACAATTACTTCAGTATGATCAGAAGTATATTCATTAATGTGTTTAATCGCATCATCAAATGAACTAACGACTTTAATAGCAATTTCTTGGGCTAGGTACTCTGCATGGTAATCTTCTATGCTCGCTTGTTCTGCATTTTTGAAAAACTTAATGCTGTTGTCGCAAGCGTGTATTTTAACCTGCGCAGCATCAGCTAGTGCTTTTGCCGCAAGTGGCAAAAACTCATTTGCAATATCTTGATGTACTAATAAGGTTTCAATCGCATTACAGGCACTTGGTCTTTGGGTTTTGCCATTAATAAGAATATCGATAGCTTTGTTTAATGCAGCATATTTATCGATAAATAAGTGACATACCCCTTTGAAATGCTGAATTACTGGTATTTGACTATTTTCTGTAACATAGCGGATAAGTCCTTCGCCACCACGTGGAATAACCAGATCAATAGAGTCGCGCTGCTTAAGTAATAACTCAATAACTTCACGGCTAGTATCAGGGATTACAGAGACAATATTCTTATCAATGTCTTGGCTATCGAGCACATCATGTAAACATTGAGCAAGGGCTAAATTACTATGAATAGCTTCTGAACCGCCACGTAGAATGACGGCATTGCCTGATTTGATACATAAAGCCGCAGCCTCTGCAGTAACATTCGGTCTTGCTTCATAAATCATGGCAATAACACCTAGTGGAATACGCATTTTTCCAACTTGCATACCATTAGGGCGAAGCGATAAGTTAGCGATATCGCCAACAGGGTCGCTAAGGCTCGTTATTTCCCTGATGGCATTGCTGATATCACTCACGCGCTCGGGCGTTAATAATAATCTATCTAGCATGGCTGCTGATAAACCTTTAGCTTCACCTGCCGCAATATCTTTGCTGTTCTCATTAATGATTATATCTGCTTGTGCTTCAATGGCATCAGCCATCGCATTTAACAGCGCATTTTTCTCTATTGTTGTTAATTGTGCGGCAACTCGGCTGGCAATTTTGCTGCCTTTGGCCATGTTATCCATAGAAAATGAAGTCATTTATTTGTCTCTTGAGCTTTTATTTAAGTCTTTGTGTTGTTGCGTTCATTGCTTATTAACACCATATCGTCACGATGTACTACAACATCACCTAAGTCATGGCCTAAAATGCCATCGATTTCATCGCTGTGCTTGCCCATGATACGTTTAAGATCATGGTAACTGTACAAGCTAATACCTTTGGCAATAATACGCTTACTTTGCCCATCGATTAATTCAATGGTGTCGCCGGCTTTAAAGTTATTCGCCACTTCTTGGATGCCAGAAGGCAGTAATGATGCACCTTTATTGATCAGCGCATTAACCGCGCCAGCATCCAGAATAATTTGACCACGACTCTTTAATGTATGCTTTAACCAATGCTTTTTCGCTGTGATAATGTCTTTGTCAGCAGCAAAGCGGGTACCAGGATTGACTTTATTTAATAATGAAGCGAATACTTGGCTTTTGGTACCGTTGACGATGTAAGTATTAATACCGTGCTCAACAGCCTTTTCAGCCGCTTGGATTTTTGTTTTCATGCCTCCGGTAGCAAGATGATTACGACTCGTTCCTGCCATGGCGTATATTTCATCAGTAATTTCATTAATTTCTGGGATAAGTTGTGCATCGTCATTTACTTTTGGATCTTTGGTAAATACACCATCAATATCGCTTAGAATAAATAGACTATCTGCTTCACATACCTGTGCGACCAGTGCTGCTAAATTGTCATTATCACCTACGGTTAAATCGTCCGTAGTCACAGTGTCATTTTCATTCACAATAGGTAAAACGCCATTCGCTAACTGAATATTAATCGTTTGCTTAATGCTAATAAAACGTTCTCGGTCGGCTAAATCACTCTGTGTTATTAAGATTTGACTACAGGGGTTATCAAAAAAGCGTTGCCAGTTAGCCATCATTTGCATTTGCCCAACAGAAGCCATTGCTTTTTTAGTGGCAACCGATAATTTAGGGGAGCCATGATGGATTAAACTACGTCCGGCGGCTACACCACCTGACGAGACTAAGATAATTTCTTTACCTTGATGTTGGCAATTAGTGATAAATTGTGCGATAGCAAGTGCGTACTTACCGCTACAGCCATCACTGGTAGGTGCAATTAGTGCGCTACCTACTTTTATCACTGCTCTTTTAAAATTCATTGTTTCTCCTATAATGTCGCTAAATTCAGTATGCAAGAAAGCGAGTATTCATTCAATACAACAAAGGGCTAAAGCGACTAATTCAATAGATGAAAATAGACTTTTTAATAGCTTATCTAGCTAGTGATGGCTCAAAGCTACTTTTTAATGATTTTAAAAGGGATTTTGTAGTGAATTACTCGTGCAAAATTTTCAGGTGATGATTTATGCAACAAGTAGAAAAGTTACCTTGAGAGGTTAGGTTCTCAGTGTTTGGTGATATAAGTCACCAATAAACAATACAATTTATTGCCAATTCATGGTTAAATATGCCAACCAAGACTTTAATGCTTTAATAACACGCTTTATAACAAAACATGCTAAATTTTTTACCTGGGCCAATTATCGCCTTTTTGTCATTATCTCTATATCTATTAAATACTGTATTTTGGTTGTTACCAATTTTACTTTTTGCATTGCTTAAGGCCTTGTTTCCTTTTGCTTTTACTCAAAAAATATTTAGTTATTTACTTGATTTGTCGGCGAGCAGTTGGGTGGCGTGTAATAGTGTAAATCAAAAGATATTTACGCAATTCGACATTCAAGTGACTGGCTTAGAAGAGCTGAATAAAAAAGATTGGTATTTAGTGTTAGCCAATCATCAGTCTTGGGTTGATATTATTGCTTTACAACGAGCATTACATGGCAATATTCCTTTTTTAAAATTTTTCCTTAAAAAAGAGCTGATATATGTGCCTATTTTGGGGTTAGCGTGGTGGGCTCTCGATTTTCCTTTTATGAAGAGATATAGCCAAGCATTTTTGAAGAAGAATCCACATTTGCGTGGCAAAGATTTAGAAACTACTCGAAAAGCGTGCAGTAAGTTTAAACATAAACCTGTAAGTATCATGAGCTTTATTGAAGGCACCCGCTTTACCCAAGAAAAATACCAAAAACAAAAGTCACCATTCAAACATTTGTTAAAACCAAAAGCAGGTGGTATTGCCTTTGTGCTTGATGCTATGAATGAGCATTTAACCACGATTATTGATGCGACAATATATTACCCTGATGGCGTACCGAACTTTGTTGACTTTTTGTTTGGTCGGGTAAAAACTGTTCATATTGAAATACATACTCGGGAAATAGCGCAAGAGTTAAATGGTGATTATTTTAATGACCGTGCTTATAAAATATCATTTCAAAAGTGGTTGACTCAATTCTGGCATGAGAAAGATGAAAGACTTGAGCGGATGATATTAACCCATAACCAGAGCAAGGATAGTGAATGAATGAAATAATTAGTATTTGGTTATCAAGCCAAGGAGTCAGTGAACGCCATCTTGAGGTCACAACACTTGGCACAGGTTTAGCTATTATTGTTGTTTTAGCAAGTATTAGCTTTTATTTTTCCAAATACCAATTATTGAATGTTGTTAAACACCTTATTAAGAAAAGTCGAAACACTTGGGATGATGCGCTAATTGAGCACCAAGTGTTAAACAGAATGACCTCATTAATCCCTTTAGTTATTATTCTGTTTCTTACGCCACTAATCCTCGATGCTGAAAGCAAAGCCAGTACTATGTTGGTACTCTTTGCTAAAGTCATGTTGACCTTTCAAGTTGCACGTAGCCTAAGTGCTTTATTAAATGTGAGTCGTAGCATTTACCATGAAACGGCTAAACAAAAATATGTGCCACTTAATGCGATTATTCAAGTAATAAAACTAGCGCTGTATCTAGTTGCGACTATTGTTATTGTTGCATTAATTATCAACCGTTCGCCGGTATATTTGTTAAGTGGTTTAGGCGCATTAACGGCAGTGCTTTTGTTAATATTTCAAGATACTATCAAAGGACTTGTTGCGAGTATTCAAATATCTGCCAATAAAATGGTTGTTGCGGGAGATTGGATTGAATTGCCCAAATATGGCGCGGATGGTGATGTTATTGAAATTGGTTTAAGTACTGTTAAAGTTGAAAATTTTGATAAAACCATTACCACCATTCCAACTTATGCCTTGATCAGTGATTCATTCAAAAACTGGCGCAATATGTATCATACTGGAGCTAGAAGAATAAAACGTACCCTGATCATTGATATTGCGAGCATAGATTTTTATAGCTTAGATAAAATTGATTTCTTAACGAATGCTTCATTATTAAAAACTTACCTAACTGAGAAAAAGGCGCAAATCAACTTGATCGAAGGGGAAGTAAAAACCTCTGAAGCATTAGATAAAATTAATAGACGACAATTAACAAATATTGGTACTTTTCGCGCCTATGTTGAATTGTATTTAAAACAAAATAGTAATATTCGTGATGACCTAACCTGCATGGTTCGGCAACTGCCTGCAACTGCGAGCGGTTTGCCGTTAGAGGTATATTGCTTTGCCAATACCTCTGATTGGGCAAAGTATGAAGGTATTCAAGCGGATATTTTCGACCATCTCTTTGCTATCGCGCCGCAATTTGATTTACGCGTATTTCAACACCCAAGTGGTTTTGATTGGCAACGCTAGCCAACCAAAACCCAGTTAACTTAGATGTGGTTATCGTTGGCGAATAACCCCTTCTTGCATGGTTGAGGCAACTAACTCGCCTTGACGATTATACACTTGCCCTTTAACTAATCCTCTGCCGTTGCTCGCTGATGGGCTGTCCATACAGTAAAGTAACCAGTCATCGAACCTAAAAGGTTTATGAAACCACATAGCATGATCAATTGTGGCGATTTGAAAGTTTGGCTGCCAATGACTTACGCCATGAGGATAAAGTGCTGTTGGTAAAAAATGGAAATCTGAGGTATAAGCCAGCATATATGTATGAATGCGTAAATCATCAGGTAAATCACCATTAGCTTTAATCCACATTTGACATGCAGAATCTGCTTTTTCTGGTTTGAGCCAGTCATACTTCTGTACAGGGCGCAAATCAATAGGCTTTTCAGCTAGGAATTTTTGCTTCATCGGCTCAGGTAAAATATGCTGAATTTCATGAATGTAATCACTATAAGAACTTACCTGCGCAGGTGGGGGGACAACGGGCATAGTATCTTGGTGTTCAAAGCCACTTTCAATGTGCTGAAAAGAAGCTGTCATGTAAAAAATGGCCTTACCATTTTGAATGGCTTGCACACGACGCGTACTAAAACTCGCACCATCGCGAATACATTCTACATCATAGACAACAGGTTTACTGGCATCGCCAGGACGTAAAAAATAACTATGCAGTGAATGAACAAACCTATCGTCTGTCACGGTTTCTTGTGCGGCTGATAATGCTTGTCCCATAACTTGTCCGCCAAATAGTGCTTTAAAACCAAGATCTTGGCTTTGACCTCGGTAAATTCCTTGCTCAATTACTTCTAACTTAAGTAAGGCGAGTAATTCATCTAACACAGCGCTCATTTCTAGTACCTATAAATTAATGATCTGAATAATATGTTATACGTTAGGTATGACCAGTTTACAGTGAATTCTAATCGCTATTGATGTCCAAAGCAAAATGGGTTAAATTTTAGCCTGAAATGTTAATTGTAAGTTAATCTAAACTTAGGTGTATGATTTTTATTTAAGGGACTTGAATGAAATCTTTAAGGGATAACACATGCAAGCAGCAGAAGTAGCACAAGAGAGGCGTGAGTCACAAACGATTGCAGGTGATGACAGTTTATGGGATGAGTTAACCTTAGCTCAGAAATTTGCTGCCAGTAGCTTAACTCAGTTTGGTTATAAGCTCGCCTTTGTAAGAGATGTGAATAATCAAAATCTTGCAGTATTAGTTTGTAATGAAAACGTTGCTACTATTAGTAAATCTGGAGAAATAAATACCGCACCAAATATCAAGCTAAGGTGTGAAGAATAAGTACTCTTGGTTTACTAATAATATTAATACGTAAATAGATGTACCTTGAAAAGCTGCTTCCTAAGTGAAGCAGCTTTTTTTATGGCATAAAATAAAAGATATCTAGTGTTGCTGAGCAGTATTAGGCGCATGTTGCGATAGCTGCCAAAACATAATTAAGTTAACAATAAACCAGAGATCTTTAATTAAAAAGTGCCCACCTGTTGTTAATAGGGTTTCAGCTGAGGTGGCCGCATCCCAAGAAAAGAAAAAGCTTTGTGTCATAACAAAGACAATACCAGACATAGCAATAGCTATGTTTACTAAGCGCTTGTTATAAATAGCTGCAATCAGTAAAGCTACCACGAATAAATCGTAAACACCGATAATATTTGATGTGGTTTGTACATCCCAAAACGTATACATCCATGACATAAATGGAGAACTTGCGACTAAATCTTCAATACCTTTCGCTTCTAGTAAAGTAAACTTCATGCCACCTATCCATAGCAAAACAAGCATAACAGGCATTAAACTTAACCACTTTTTAGTATGTAAAGAAAGCCTCGGGTAAGTGAATAAAATACCTATAGTGAGTAGTGCGGCATATTTAATAATACCTTGGCCTGAGCCGATTGCAGGAAAGCCACCTAATGATGCTATCCACATTGAATGACCTAGTAATGACATGAGAGGGATAACAGCCATAATAATGAGTAAATAGCCTAATTTTTCTCTATGTTTATGCTGTTTTAGCGCCATAAAAGCCAAACATGCTGCAAGAGCAAATGCTATAACGGCTATTAAGTTACTGACATATTGTGGAATGTGCTGACTAATACCGTAAAAGTCGGTAATGAGAGCAATATGACTATGATGGCCCATTAACACCATTGATACAGCTAAACTAGAAGTTGATAGGGCAATAATAATTAGAATGAGATGACTGAAATACTGTTTCATTTGAGCTTAATTCATATAGATAAAGGTATTGAAAAGACCTTTGAAGGCACTGCTTTATTTCAACTCATTATGCGTATTTTGATAAATAGACAAGAATGATGCTAACTTTAACGATAATTATGGGCAAATCTATTAATTTATTATGCAGTTGTCCGTTATTCGCGTAAAATGGAGGCATAGTTAATTAATTAGTATATTCACATGTCGCGTAAGAAAAAATCCAGAAAACCAGCATCAGCTCCCATTGCTAAGCCTAAATTAAGTAAAGCTGAATTAGCCAATGTTGAAAAGCGCGTTCGAAAGAAAACGGGTAAGCAAGCGGGTAATCGCCAGCAAGAAGCGAAAGTTGATAGTAAAAATACTACTAACCAACAGAGTCAAAAAGACCCTCGTTTAGGTAGTAAAAAGCCTATTGAGCTTGGAAAACTTGCCACAAAAGCTGAAAAAGCCCAGAAACCAGTTAAAAAGCCTGTGCCGCTAGCAGCAGTTCGTCCAGTCTCTATTTCGCAAGAGCAAACTGCTCAGCAAATGCTGCTTGCCATTGAGCAAGATGAAAAACTGCAACTTATTATCACTAAACAAGAAGATGATCTCGAGCTAACTGAAGCTGAAGTGGATTATTACAATGACATGATGGAACGCCATCAAGCCTTAACTGATGAGTTAGGTGTAGATGAAGAAGCGCTTGAGCAGTCGTCAAAATCTATCGATGAAGAATCACTTTGGGATAAACTCGATAGTCATGATTTTTCGGATTTTGATAAAGAGTAAGTGTCATGGATAACAATTGGATCATTGCGCTTGTTTTAGCGTTAGTCGTTATTGTGCCCTTAGCTTTTTATGCTGGCAGTTTACTTAAACAACTGGCACGACAAAATGCACTTGAACAAGAAGCAATTGCGGCCAAGCTTCAAGCTCATCAAACTCACGATAAAAAAATATTTGATAGTGTGATTATTATTGCCCGAGCAATGGAAGAAGAACAATGCGACTTTAGTGAGGGGTGCTGGCGGTTATCAGTGTTGTTAGATTCACTAAAGCTGAGCTCTGAGCTAAATCAAAAGTTTCCTGCTATATTTGAGTTATACAACGAGATAAAAGAGTTATCTATTCTCGAAGATCGAAAGCAATTAGCTAAAAAGCAGCGTATGAAAGAAGATTATCAACGCATAACGGCAGAGGCTAAGTTACGTGATCAAATTGCTGTTGAGATAAAGTCGGTTCATCAATTCGCTTCTGAGCAGATTACCTCGTTTTCTTTATAAGGATGTATTAAACAGGCAGGAAAATGGCTTTCATGGTTTTTGACTACTCTCTGTCACTTACAGCGAAAGGTGGTATCTATGTCTGAGCAACTAAAGCGTCAATTCACCCAACGTATTATTGAACTACAGCAACGCATTGATTCTATACATAAAGACTTCGCAGGTGGGCGCGATGCCGATTGGGCAGAGCAAGCAGGCGAGCGTGAGAACGATGAGGTCTTAAATGCTTTAGAGTCAGAAGCCAAAGTAGAAATTCAACAGTTATCTAATGCCATAATGCGCATAGACAACGGCCATTATGGCATTTGTCAGCAATGCGGAGATGAAATAGCCGAGCAGCGACTTGCGGTACAACCTGCAGCGCTAACCTGTATTCAATGTGCGCAATAAAGAATGAATTAACTTTTGCAGCTAGTGAAACTTACCGAGCTATGATTTGCTCCTCTCTCTTTTGCGCTTGATCAAGACCCTAAAGAAACTATTGTGTATAATTAGCAACGTTTTTAAATCATCGGTACATAACATGCAAGTAAGTCAATTTTTCGATAATCAGTTACTCAGTAAATACAACACGAGTGGGCCAAGGTATACCTCATACCCTACGGCATTAGAGTTTCATGATGACTTTAAGCATGATGATTTTATCAAGGCAATTGAAAACTCTAACAATCGCGACTTGTCGCTATATGTGCATATTCCTTTTTGTCACACGCTTTGTTATTACTGTGGCTGTAATAAAGTAATCACTCGTCACCGCGATAAAGCCGATACCTATTTAGAGTATTTGGCAAAAGAAATAGCCCTGCAAGCACCATTATTTAAAGAATATAGTGTTAAGCAGCTGCATTGGGGTGGTGGTACACCAAGCTTTTTAACCCATGAGCAAATTACTACTTTAGTTTCGCTGCTAAAAGAAAAATTTAACTTTTCTGATGACTTAGAAATGAGTATCGAAATTGATCCACGTGAAATCGAAATGGACTTAGCTGAGCATCTATTTTCGTTAGGTTTTAACCGATTAAGCTTAGGCGTCCAAGATTTAGATTTAAAAGTACAAGAAGCCATTAACCGTGTTCAATCAACAGAGTTTATTGGTAACTTTATTCAGCACGCAAAAACGGTTGGGTTCCAATCAATAAATATTGATTTAATTTATGGTTTGCCTCATCAAACCCCAGAAAACTTCCGTAAAACCTTAGATAAAGCCCATGAATGGGACGTAGATAGAATTTCTCTGTTCAGTTATGCTCATTTACCAAGTCGTTTCGCTGCACAACGCAAATTACGTGATGAATGGTTACCAAATACCCAAGAAAAATTTGCGCTAATGAAACTGGCCATTGAAACGTTATGTGAATATGGCTACGACTTTATTGGTATGGATCACTTTGCTAAGCCAAATGATGAGTTATCTGTTGCACAAAGTGATGGTTCTTTACATCGTAATTTCCAAGGGTATACCACGCGTGGTGAGTGTGACTTGTTGGGCTTAGGTGTTTCATCTATCAGTGCTATTGGTAATAGTTTTAGCCAAAACTTGAAAGATTTAAAAGAATACTACAAAGCCATTACAGAGCAGCAACATGCACAGGTGGTTGGAGTGAGCCTAACGGAAGATGACATTATTCGCGGTGAAGTTATTCGAGAACTAATGTGTAATCTTTACTTAGATAAAGAAAAGATTAACAAAAAGTACAATATTGTTTTTGATGAATATTTTGCTGAAGACTTACCTTTGTTGGATACCTTCATTGATGATGGTCTAGTTGATAATAGCGAAAAAGCCATTGCGGTTGACCAAAAAGCACGTTTATTAATTCGTATTATTTGTATGAGCTTTGATGCATATATGAAGAAGCACGTTAACCAACAACGTTTTTCACGCGTTATCTAGTTAATTTCATTTCAGGTAAAGTAATAAGGCGAAACACCTTGAATGTAAATTGGTTACCTCTGTGCTTCAGTATGCAAGTAATGATGGTAGGCATCAATTTAATTCAATGTGGTTCGCCAAAGTTTTGAAACTGGAAAAATGTTAAGTTAGATTACCTAAATAAGCCCATATTTCTATCAGCCACCGCTTCTCGCCAACCACCTAACCATTGCGATTTTGCTTCAATATTTTGATACGGACATTGCTCCTTTGCTTTGCCACAAAGCCCTGCTTGATATCCGTTAGAATGCGCTCTTCCTAATTTATCCCTTTTTTGCCTTTTCATTCTTTACTCCTCATAAAAATACCCCGTAACTCTTTGAAAATTTTATTTATTAATAAATGACTACGTAGTGTGTGGACAAAATATTCCTTCATTTTAAAAAGAAAATAGTCCTCTTATTTTCTGAGTGTTTCTAAGAAAAATCCATATTTCAAAATGTGAAATGCTTAGAAAATAGACGATTCATTTAAGAAGATTTTGCCAGTCGATGCAAGCAAAAAAGTTTTCATTTCTTACTTGAAAAAATGAAATTTTAAGCTTCAAATTGAGGGGGAAAAAAGCGAAAAAAAATTACGTTGTTAAAACAGGTTTTTAGTAAAACTATATATATTGATTTTCAATAAAAAATCTTATTTATAGAAAAAATTGATTTATAAGATAGAGTGTTTTGGGCGTAATAAAATACAGATTTAATCACCTCGTAGTAATGGTTTTAACATGCTCTCTAAACCATTTAATTTTATTTCGTAAATCAAGGCAAGTTGACTTCCTAATTTACCTTCAGGAAAGCCATTTGAATGAAACCATACTAAGTAAGGCTCAGGTAATTGCAATAGTTTACGTCCAGCATACTTACCAAAAGGCATGGTTTGGTTAATTGCTTCCACTAATGTTTTTTGCTCTTCTTGCAAGCTTTAATCTCCAAAATTTTATAAAAATAACATCATAAATTTAACATAAACCAGTAAGCTAATCTTGTCATTTTACTGACATTAATAAGTCACAAAAGCGTCATTAAGCCCCATTAAAATGGCGCACATTAATTAGACTAAAACGTAATGGAATTATTATGTCGATCATTAGAAAACGTAGTGCAGCTCATAAAGCTTATTTGCCCAATAACCTTAGGGACAATCAGTATATTTTGGCGGAGTTTAAATTGTCTGATGAGTTGTTGTTGGCGCTATCACCAGTGATATCGGAGTCATCACCTCAGCCTTATTATGCAACTTACCAAAAACTATCTAAATTATTCTTTGATATAACAGAAGAGCTTGAATTAAAAAACTGCCAATTTATCGCCAATGATAAATTAGCAAGAGTAAGGTTCAGTCAAGAAATGCATCAATGGCAAACCAATCAACAAATTTTGTTTTATTACAACCCAGAGCATCACCAATTAAACAAAGCTTTTTTTGATGCAACTAAGCGAGCTAAAAAAATTAGTTTATTGTTTTTAGCGACAGGTAGTGATATTCGCTTAAATGCAGCTTATTTCCATCAAAAAGTAGCACAAGTTGTAGCTAAGTTATGTAAACAAATTAATCTTGATATTGCTGAGGTTCGATTAAGAGATCACCAGCACTTAACTTATGATTTATTTGCTAAAAACAAAGGATGTCATAATACACAAACTCATAAATTGCGACATATTGAAAAGCGTTATCAAAGCCAAGAAGTCAGTATACCTATACATCATAGTGCAATGAATTACGCAGTAGTTAGTTTAAATGTGAGTAATGAACTAATGCAGTTAGTAGAGATAGATCAGAGTGCTAGGGATCCCTACAATCCTTTATATGCACACATCACGAACATTTTTACTCAAGCGGCTCAGCACTATAACCTCAATAATGCGGCCTTAATTGCTAATGGCTTGGTGCCCATTGTTCGCTATAGCATCCATGAAATAGTATCACGCGTGGGAGAGCTGCAAATGCTAGGTTATAATCCTGAGCAATTGCCTTGTGGCATAGTCAGTAAATGGGATGCAAACGAGTTAACAGACACAGTACATTTAATTTTTGTTGCAACAAAGGAAAACAGTACAGAGCACGGATTTGGTCGTTTTCTTAATCAAATTGAACAAGCCATGAAAGAAGTGTCAGAGGCGCTACATATATCAGCAAGTAAAGATGAAGTCTTAGTGAGGTTTCATCAACACATTGCTTATAACTTCTAACTTACTCCGCCATTTAGTGAATTAACTATTTGGCGGTTTTTTCTGAAGTTTACGTTGCAAGGTTCTTCTGTGCATAGAAAGCTGTCTCGCCGTGGCCGATATATTGCCCTGATTTGCTTTTAACACTTGTTGAATATGTTGCCATTCAACCTGCTCTGCAGATAAGGTTTGCTCATTGTCATCCGCTAATTCTATAGCTCCGGCCTTACTGTCACTGAGGGTAGCTAATAACGTTTGCGTATCTACAGGTTTTGCTAAGTAGTCGTCTGCACCAAGTTTAATGGCCTCTACTGCGGTAGCGATACTAGCGAAGCCTGTTAGCAATATGATTCGGCTATTAGGTCTTAATTTTCTTAAAGGGGTAATGATATTAAGCGTAGTTTCTTGCGCTAATTTCATATCAAGTAAGATAAAGTCAGGCATGTGTCGATGACAGGCAAGTAAAGCATCATTATTATTATCAACATGAAGACAATCATAGCCATGCTTTTCAAGGCGCCTTTTCAAGGTGTTGGCAAAAATTTCGTCATCTTCAACAATTAGTAATTTCAATTCATTTCTCCCTCAATGGCCTATTGAACACAAATAAATTACAGCGATAGTGGTTGTATATTTGGCAAACTTAAAGTGACCAATGCGCCGCCCTTTTGGTGGTTAGTTAACGACAACTTACCACCGAGACGTTCTAAACTTGCATGACTAAGAAATACTGCCATGCCAAGCCCTTGCTCACTATCAACGGGCTTGACACCTAATTCGGTTAACTTTTCTAAGGTAAATCCTTTGCCATAATCTCTAATAATGAGCTGCCAATTGTTATCAATAAGTTGGCTACTAATCGTTAAGGCCAAGCTATTATTGGCCTTACTAGCGCGTATAGCATTGTTAATTAAATTCAATATCGCCGGTAATAAAGCCGCATCAGCTTTAACTTGTACATTATCTTGTTCAAGGCAGTTCAATTCAAGGCTAACTTCTGGGTAGTTAACATCGATATTTTCTTTAATTTGTTTCAGTAATTCTTGCGTGTAAAGTGGCGCAATGGTTTGTTCTTTAATGGAGAAGACCATGTCTCTAAAGTCAGAAAGACTATCTCTACATCGAGCAAGTTGTATTTGCATATCTTGAATAACAGGATTATCAGGAAAATCTTCTGATAGTTCATCAGAAAGTAACTGAACGGTTGCAATGGGCGTTGCCAGTTGATGGGTGACTTGAGCAGAAGCAACCCCAAGGGATGTGACTTGCTCTTGTTTGAGCAAGTCTTCTCGATAAGCTGCAATAGCGAGTTCTTGTTGATTGATACTTCGTGCCATTTTGCCCACCACTAGGGCAACAACTAACGCGGAGAATAAAAAGTTAATCCCCATGCCAATAAAGTGTCCTTCCATATTACCGTGCATTACACTCATGGGTAAAAACCAGAGCAAAGCGCTGTATGAAGCGATGGCCAACGAGGCCACAATGGTAAGTAATACCGGGGTTAAGGTTACAGCAGCAATGGCAATGGGTATAAGGAGCAGTGAGACAAACGCATTAGTCGCACCGCCACTAAAAAAGAGTAAAAAGGATAGAAATAAAATATCAGCACAAATTTGAATTAATACTGCTTTTTGCCTAGCATTATCATCGCTTAAATGATGCTTTTTATAGTAAACACTACTAACTAGAGTAAAAAGTACCTCAAGGCCTATCACACTAAAAAGTGGTGTCCACGGTAATTCATATTGCAGTATTAGATTGACGAAAAAGATAAGCAAAAGTTGGATGGCAATAGCGATAGAGCGCAAGGCAATAATCGCTTGAATTTGATTGGCTCGACTAATAAATTTCGGCATATATGAAAGTATTTTTGTTTAGTTAGGTCAAATATAAACACATACTACCTGAATGATTGCTAACAAAGTAATTGATAAAACATTAATTTGATAAGGATCAGGAAAATAGCTATAGACGTCTAAACGTCCGTAATGTATTCTTCCATCAAGGTGAAAATACGTAAGAAATGAAGATAAATATATGACAGAACAAGCGACTAATAAAAATATTGAACAAGCCGTTCTAGCTGGCGGTTGTTTTTGGTGTATTGAAGCAGCCTATAACAGTTTAAAAGGTATTATCAGTGCTACTTCTGGTTATATGGGCGGAGAAGGTGTACCAAGCTATGAAGCTGTATGTAAAGGGGATACAGGCCATGCAGAGGTGGTAAAACTGGAGTTTGATGCGAATATTATTTCTTATCAGGAAATTTTAGAGATCTTTTTTACCTTACATAATCCCACACAACTCAATCGCCAAGGGAATGATATTGGTTCACAGTATCGTTCAGAAATCTTTGCCTATGATGAACAGCAGAAAAGAATTGCGAGCAATATTATTGATGAACTAACAGCTGCTCAGAGTTTTGATGATGTTATTGTTACTCAAGTATCACCAGTGAGTGTATTTTTTCGTGGTGAAGATTACCATCAAGAGTACTTTAACAATAACCCTGAAAATCAGTATTGTCAGGCTGTTGTTTCACCAAAGCTTGCCAAATTTAGGCAAACTTTTGTTAGTAAATTAAAATAACAGATATCTATCTGATGGAATGATGTGTGACGTTTCTTACCTTAAGAAAACGTCACATGACAATAGTTTACTTGGTGTGAGCTTCATCAAATTTTGTTCTTAGCTTTTGGGCCCAACCTCTGATAATACGTCTAGCATCAGCCCGATTAGACACGCGTGTCGACCATTGGTAAAAGCCATTGTCTCTACCACCTTGGGCATCGATTACTCGCGCTAGAATCTCACCACTGACACTGTCATATATTTCTAAAAATAATGTTGCCTCACCTGAATCTTGGGTATAGGTTCTTGTTCTTGATGCAGTTGAAAGGTCGGGGGCGTTAACGTCTAAATCAATTATAGATGGTTTGATCAGCAAGGTGTTGGCAGATGGCTCTGACACAACGGAATATCCAGTTCCTTTATTGAATTCTTCAATAAATATTTCATCAAGCATAGTCGCCATCGATTGTTTTATTCTAATAACATCACTGTCTTTTACACGCGTTGAGATTGAAGCGGTGCTACGGTTATAGTTACGCATCCAGTTCTGTTTAAAAGCAACAGTGCTCGGCATAATTTGCACTTGATTATAAGTACTAAAATCAACCCCGGATTTTTTATAAGCAATAGTTGATCGCGTTGATAACTTAAGGTTTAAGCCATCTTCAGAAACCTGTGGTGCATTACTAGGATTAGTGGATGAGCAACCAATAGCTAATGATGCGCAAAGTATTATTGCAAAACTTTTAAGTGGATGTATTCGATTCATTTAGATTCCTTGTTAATGAAGAAGTTGTAATTAAAACATATCAACTAAACAGCAGTATATACATAGTGATTTATGTTTATATAGGCAGATTTATAAACATAATAATGGCATACAATAGTCAATAACTACAAACTCACAGCAGTCATTTACAAAAAGAGGGCTTTTTATAAAAAAACAATCTGATTGAAAAATGTACTATTTACTATACTCAAGTTATCTCGTAAAGGGACTTATTTTTAATTTCGTTAGCTTAATAAAGTGGTGAGCTTATGAAAAAAATAACTTTAGTCATTCCTTTCTGTATAGCAATCATAGCACTACTGTATCTATCGCTGCCATATGAAGACCCTTACGAACACAGGCAAGTTGTAGGTGTAGCAAGCGCTGAAGACAATTATCTTTTACCTATAATTCCTCATGTTCGTTTATCAAGCAGGCCTGAAGAAACGTTCCAATTCCCAATCAAATTAGGAGAAGTTGGCCCGAGTCATTCTCTATATTCTGGGCCTAAGCAATACCCTTTTTATTGCATGACTATAGACTCTAAAATAGGTCAGCCCTTAGTCGATAATCAGCAAGGTTTAGGTGTGCCTGTATATGATGATTTGAGTAAAAGAAATGAAATCATCGGGTACTCAAAAGACTGCTTAGTGCCTTCACATTTAAAATTTTATTATCTAAGTAAAGATAACCACCTTATTAAATTATCTAAAAACCAGTTTGCTTATGTTCATAACTTACCGAATGCAAAGCAGCCTTTAGCCCTTTTTAGAGCAGAACAAGGCAGTATTAACCGCTTTATATATACCATCGCCATGGCAATAACTCCTGAAGAACTAGGCGAAAGAGTAAAGAGCAGCGTTTGGAATAAAAAGCTTATTTATCAATTCAATGGTGGCTCTGGTATTGGCTTTAGACAAGGTAGGCAAAAAGCGACAAAAATAATTAGCCGTCGATTGCCGCAAATCCAGCAAGGTTACGCAGTAATTAGCTCTAGTGGTAATCGCACAAGCTACACGTATAACATGCTTATTGCTGAAGATACGGCAAGGCGAGTTAAATTACACTTTAAGAGTTTATTCGGTGAACCCCTTTATACCGTAGGTATTGGAGGTTCAGGCGGTGGATTAGCGCAATACCTTATCGGGCAAAATAGCCAAGGCATTTTAGATGGCCTAATTCCACAATACTCATACCCAGATATGCTTAGCCAAACAATTTATACCTTAGACTGTGATTTGCTCAATAATTATTTTACCTTCAGAGATAGAAAAAATAGTCGATGGCAGCAATGGGATCAAAGGCAGTTACTCGAAGGAATGAATACCCTGAATGATTTCCCTCAGAAGATCGCTTTTTTACAGCCTGTTGCGCAATTAATGGCGGGTATGGTGCCCAGTTTTCCTGAAGGTAACAGTGAATGCATAAATGGTTATTTCGGTTTATCTACGTTTATTCATAATCCAAGGCAAGGTTTTTTACGCAGCTTTTTTAGTAAAGCTGTAGTGAAGCAAACAAATTGGAACTACTGGGAAGATATGGCGTGGCTATTTGAGCGTGATGAACATGGCCTAGTGCAAAGTACTTGGGATAATGAAGGTGTTCAATACGGTTTAAGAGCGCTAAAACAAAAGCAGATCACTGTAAGTGAATTTATTCATATAAATAAACATATAGGAAGTTGGAAGCCTCAACATGAAATGAAAGCAGAGAGTATTATTACGCCTTTTGGTCGAAAAATGCCTTTATGGATATCGTTATGGGGTAGCGATAATATTACACAGGTGAGTCATGATACCCAAGTAGCTCCAAGGCGTAGTGCTGCGCTTGAAGCGATAAAGGCAGCCTATCGAGGGGGACAAGTTTTCATTGGTCGCTTAGACTTACCCATTATTGATGTTCGGCACTATTTAGAAGAGAAACTCGATATGCATCATATGTCAGCTTCATTTAGTGCTAGGTTAAGGCTTCAACAAGCCAATGGACATGCCAATAACCAAGTGATTTGGGTAGCTAAACGAGATTACGATCCGAGTGAGCTTGCTTTCTCTATGATGGATAGTTGGTTGCTCACCTTAAAAGAGGAGCCAACACTTTCTGTTTCACAAGCTAAGCCAGCGCAATTACAGGATATTTGCTTTGATGAGCAGGGAAATATTATTGCCCAAGGAAAAAGCGTGTGGGATGGTCATTGGAATCAACGAGCAGAAGGTGAATGCGCAAAAGCGTATGCAATTTTTTCAAATAGTCGAATTCAAGCTGAAGGCCCTTGGCAGGGTAGTATTTTTAAGTGTCAATTGATCTCGGTGGCACAAGCTATCGCACAAGGTTTTTATGGCAGTATTAACGTTACTGATCACCTTGATGAATTAAAAACTATTTTTGCATCAGGGGTGTGTGATTACCGCAAAGAAGATGCTGGCAGGCCAAATGATATTTAACTAAAACGGTATTAGGCAGTACTTTATGTTAAGTACTGCCAAACCATTTAGCCTAGACAGGGTTTATCTTGCTAGCCATGTCATTAATAGTGACCAGGCAATAGACCACATTACAATGCCGATTAACGTGTCTATTACACGTTTGACTTTTGGTTGACTTAACTGATGTGAAAACTTGGCTGCGCCAATAGCTAGGCAGCTAAACCAAACCATTGAAGCCAAAATAGTACCCATTAAAAAAGCTAACTTTGCATCTCCTTGGTATTGTCCTCCAACACTGCCGATAACCATTACCGTATCAATATAGGCATGGGGGTTTAAAAAAGTGACGACCAAACTGGTCATGATAATGACCTTAACTGACTTATGCTTTGAACTGAAAACTGCATTTGATGTAGAGCTAAGATATGCAGATTTAAATGACATCCAGCCATACGAAAGCAAAAAGGCAATGCCTCCCCATGTTAGTAATGTAAATAGCAAATCACTACTTGATAAGATCAAACTACCGCCGAAAATGCCAAGCGACATTAATAGCACATCGTAAAGTACAAAAAGGCTTGCTGTCATTAAATGATGATTACGGTTAATCCCTTGATTTAACAGCAAAGAATTTTGACTTCCAATGGGTATTATCATGCTTAAAGCTAGGGTAAAACCTTTAGTCATTACAAGTAAACTCATCATAATTCTCCACCGAATTTGTTTTTAAGATGAGCGAAGTTTGCACCTTTTTGTGATATAAATATAATTAATAAATCTTAACCATCATAAGTAAAACTTATACTGGGTTGCTGCTATGTTTGATTACAAATTACTTTCTGCGCTCAATGCGATTATTGAAAACCAAAGTTTTGAGCTTGCTGCGAAAAAGTTGTTTATTAGTCAGTCAGCCATTTCACAACGCATAAAGACTTTAGAAGAAGCGGTTGGTCAGCCTATAGTTATTCGAAGCCAACCAATAATGCCTACTTTAGCAGGCGAAAAATTATTAAGTCACTATAAAAAAGTGCAGCAGTTAGAAAGCGAGCTCTTACCCAATTTATTACCTGAAAAACCACTAAAGCCTTTAAATATAGCGATAGCTGTTAATGCTGATAGCTTGGCAACTTGGTTTATTAAAGCGATTACTCCTGTTGTTGCACGTGAATTAATTGAATTGAATATTATCATTGAGCATGAAAATACAACGATTGATAAGCTACGTTCCGGTGAGGCAATAGGTGCAGTTAGCACAGTGGAAAGCCCGCTTAAAGGGTATCGCTCTTTTTTGTTGGGAAAAATGGAATATTGCTTAGTGTCTTCAAATAGCTTTAAAAGAAAATATTTTGCTAAAGGAGTCACAAAGCAAACGTTAAAAATGGCACCTGCCATTAGTTATGATCATAAAGATGATATGCACACCGCCTATATCGCTAAACACTTTAAATTAGCAGCAACTGAGTATTATTGTCATACGGTAAAATCCTCAGAAGCATTTGTTGGATTAGCGAAAGCTGGGGTGGCTTATTGTTTATTACCAAAGCTACAAATTGAAGAAGAGCTGGCATCAGGTGCATTGATTGATTTATGTCCAGATAAGCAATTGATCAGAACTATGTATTGGCATAGTTGGGTACTGGTAAAAGGGGTGAATAAGTCCCTTTCTCAAGAAATAATTAAGACAGGACAAGCGCTACTAAGTTAATAGCGCTTGTATGGATAATACACCCACCTTTTTTATTCTTTTTTAAACCAGTTTAGGTAAAGTGAGGCCCAAGCTTTGGCTGCAACCAAAGCCTT
>NZ_SAWY01000004.1 GCF_006439335.1 Litorilituus lipolyticus
TCTTTAGGAGCAGTGACGGCACAAACTGGAGTTGGTTGATGCGAGATGGTCAAATCAATCAAAGTTTACAGATTAATCGCATAGCAGATAGGCAATGGCAAATGGCGAACATGGCCGATTTTGATGGTGATGGTAAGGCTGATATTTTGTGGCGTAACCAAAGCAGTGGCTCTACTTATATGTACCTGATGAATGGCAATGCCATTATAGGCCAAGGTAGCTCAGCGGTTATTGGCACAGATTGGCGATTGATTGGGGCTGTAGTAACGTCAATTTGAGCTAGATAAAGAGCCCATTAAAAAGCACTGCTCTCCGATGCTTTTTATCAAGCTTAATTTTGTTTTATGAAAGAAAACTCAAAGTTTAAGTTTAAATAAAGTCCGAGGCAATAGTTTCATTTAATATATATTCCTCTGTTTATATTCTATTCAGATAATTACTTATCTTTACTTTAGTTATACTTCTTTGTCGATTTAAAAATCAAACAAATGTTGTCAACGATATTGCAATTTAATAGTTTTCGAAATAATTCACCTAATGTTTTTTTGACACCAGCCAATACAGGTGATCTGGGTTTTTCGTTCTAAGAAAGGCAATATGTTAACTGAATATATAATTTGACATGGTTTTTTGCTTATTGTAAAAAAAACAAAAAATGTAGATAGCTATTCTTTTGCTATAACCCTAAATACAAGGAATTACTTTGTTTAGCCCTTCCCTAATAAATAAAGCAAAGACAATAACTCAGTCTTTAATGTTGTTTATATTAGCCCCAACCTGTTTGCTTGCTGATGAAATTGAAAAAATAACAGTCACTGGTAGCGCTCTTATTAATGTAGAAGTCGCTAATGTCCGAAGTTATTCAGTTGAGACGATAAGAAGCCAGGGTTTTGATAACTTAACTGATTTTTTACAGCAATTAACGATCACGTCTGGTAGTCAACTAAATAGTAATGATGATTCAGGAACTGCAAGATCAGCTTCTTCTATAAATTTGAGAGGTATGGGTAGCAATCGAACCTTAGTTCTTATTAATGGGCATCGTATGCCTATTTACCCTAGTGCAAAGGATGGAGTTGATAATTTTTTCAATATTGATGGTTATCCCCTAGCTATGATTGAGCGAATTGATGTTTTACCTCTTGGAGGTAGTGCTATATATGGCTCGGATGCTGTTGGTGGTGTAATTAATATTATTCTTAAAGCTAACTTAGAAAATCCTTCTGTTGATCTTTCATATGGAGATTCTTCTAATGGAGGAGGCAGCAAGAAATCTCTCGCTTTCAATGTACCAATAAATTATAAAAAGCTATCAGGCTACGCCATTTTTCATGCAGAAAACAATGAAGCCTTAGCTTCAGAACAAAGGCCTTACGCTGATGAAAAAGGGCCTTATGACTTAGGTTACTGGAGTTCTTTTGCAGGTTACTTTTTAGATATTTCAAAAAATTACCACCAAGATAGAGTGATTTTACCTACAGAGGAAGAGTGTAAGGATTTAGTTGGCGAATATGCAAGGTGGCAAGGTGATAGTTCAAAACCCTGTAAGGTTAGTCACTATAGCCAAAGAAATTTATTCCCAGAAGATGAATCATATAATTTTTTAACTTCATTAAACTATCAAACATCAGACAACTGGCAATACCAAAGTAACTGGCAGTTAATGAACAAAACAACCAAAGAGTTGGGACCTCCTCAGCGTTTTGGTATGTACTTGTTTGCGAGTGAAAACACTCCTAAACAATTGAAAACATCATTAGATTCTGGTGATCATATTTATCGCGTATTAAGGAGTATTAATGAATATGGTCAGCAAGAATTTATCATGAAGGATAAAAGCTTTTCTACCTTACAAAAGATAGTAGCAGAACTTGATGAAGGGCAAATAGAGTTTTCATGGCAATTTGCTACGAAAAAACTTGATCATACTAGTGATCAAATTATTGAACAAGTACTACTTGGTTTAATGACACCAGATCCTAATGAAATAGGGCGTTGGTATCCTTTAAGTACAATGTCAGCAGATATGGTTGAAAAAACACAAGGGATTAGCAAGCAAGAAGCTAAGGCAAAGTCTCAACAATTTCAATTGGTCTGGCGTAGTGATTTTGAATCAATTTTGGGTGAAACAAATTATGCCCTATTAACTGATGTAGTGAAGGAATCATACTCAGATACCAAGGATGAACAAACTCTGGCTCGAGAGTTTCATAAATACTTTGCTTTTCACGGTAATGGCAGTAGAACCCGTTATGCTTTAGCAAGTGAGTTTAATACTCAGTTTACTACAGAATTATCAGCTAACTTAGCATTACGTTATGATTATTATGATGATGTATCGAATGTAAATGGCGCTTTTACTCCAGCATTTACTATTCAATATGCGTCTAATACTTGGCAGTGGAATTTAAGATTAGGACGCCATTTTAGAGCGCCAGATCTACAACGAGTGTATATGGGAGATTCTCAGTTAATTGGTAGTATAAGGCATGGCTTAGATCCTAATGATAGAGATAGGGTTGACAACTACCAGCTGATTTTAGGTGGTTCAACAGAGCTAACAGAGGAAAAAGGAAACTATTGGGATACAAGTTTATCCTATGATTTTGGCCAACATAAATTAACCGCAAATTTATGGGGTATCGACTTAGATGGCGCTGTTTATACTGAGGGGAGTTATCGTTTATTAGGGCAACCTGAGCTATATGATTTTACTGGTACTGTGAACAGTTGTGATGAGTTGTCTCAGCCAGGCTTTATAACCCATAATGGCGTTAACTCAAATGGTGACAGCACAGTAGAATTATCATGTATTAAAAAAGCAGCAGTCAATATTGCTAGTCAGCGTCATAAAGGGGTAGATATCATCTTTCATGGAAAAATGGGAGCTGTAAGCTATAACTTTACAGCGTCTAAACTGTTACAGGCAGATTATTTAGCTTACCAAGAAAGTGACCGATTTAGTTTTACCGAACAAGCTTTTAGACCTGAAAGTAAGGTGAATTTCACTCTAGATTATCATGCTACTTCAGCGCTTAGTTTAGCCCTGCATTGGTTATATCAAGGTAGTGCTAAGGGTGATTATAATGCCTTAGATGAGAATAGCGAGTTAATTGAAAGTACAGGAAAGGTGAGCCCTTATCAGCAAGTTAATGTTTTTGCTAACTATAAGTTAACCAAGGATATTAGTATTAAATTCACTATAGCTAATATCCTTGATAATGAACCATCATTCTATCGTCAAGATGATGATGATAAAAACCATTTGTGGCCTTACTTTAATAGAGGACTCTATTCACCTGTAGGGCGTTACTTTAGTTTACTATATTCCCAGCAGTTTTAAGCTACCTGAATTAGTTTTAATTGTTTGTATTCTTTGGGTGACAGTTTATATTTTTTCTTAAAGGCATGGGAAAAATTACTGTCATCCTTATAACCTAAGTTATAACTTATTTCTTGAACTGATATGTCATCGAGTAACATTTTTGTGGCTAAAAATAAACCATAAGAAATAACAAACTGCTGAGGAGATGTATCAAGATTTTTTTTCAATACAGCTCTGACTTTACTCTCTTTAATTAATAACAGATTATCTAATTCAGCTAAAATCTTCTTAATACTTTGTTCTGCTCTAAAGTATTTTTTGCTATATATTTGAACTTGCTTGATTATTTCTAAGTCGGAGTTTTTTAAAGCTAACTTGAATAACTGCGGGGTTGTAATTTCATCAAGCTTACAGCCCTTTGCTCTAAATAATAGAAGGCTTTTAATTTGTTCATCAAGTATCTCTATCCGAGCTTGTTTATCAATAAAGGAGGTTGCTCTTGCTTCGAGTGCTTTATATTGAGTGTCATCCTCAGCACAAGCTGTCATAAATAAAATAGGCACATCTTTAGCGTATTGACTTCTTATTCTTTTTACAAATGCTAAGCCGTCCAAAATGCCAGGTAGTTTCCAGTCGGTAATAATTAAATCTGGTTTGATTATTTTAACTTGTGTTAAGGCTTCATCAGCACTGGTGAAGCTGTAACAAAGTAAATTTTCGGTTAAGCAAAACTCTTCTAGTTCAGTTCTTTTCCACAAGTCATCTTCAACCAGCATTATTGAAGCTTTATTTTTAATTATTTGATCTATTTCGCTAAAAAATGAATCCATCATTTATCCCACTATTGCGCTAAAGGTAGAGTTATAGAAACCTGAGTACCTTTATTAACTTCACTGGAGATTTTAATATCTCCTTTCATAGTTTTAATTGTATTAAATACAATAGCCAAACCAACCCCAGAACCTTTTGTCTCACTTGAGTTTGTTGCACGGTAATAAGTATTTTTTATGTTTTTAATTTCATTTTTAGGTATACCTATACCTAGGTCAGAAATGATTATCTGTAATTGTTTATTACTAAGTGATAACGAACAATCAATTTGGCTATTTTCAAAAGAGAATTTTATAGCATTGGTTAATATATTTTCTAAAATATTAAATAAGCTATGCTCAGTAGCAATGAGAAATATGTCTTGTGTTATTGACTGATCAATATCATATTTTATTGTTAGTGATTTCTCATATGTTAAGGCATCAAGAGCCTCTTTTATTTGTTTTATCACGGTTAATACATTGATCTTCTTTAAGGCCTCTATGCTATCTGTTTTGCTTAAATGTAAGATCTCTTCAACCATTAAAGCTAGGTGCTCTTGAAGCTGAGCTAGCTTATTGAATTTTCTATTAAGTGATATTTTATCTAAATTGTCTTGTTTAAGTAGTTTATTTATTTGATAAATAAAACCTTTTTGAGCTGATATAGGGGACTTCATGCTATGTTGAATTTGGAAGTATAGTTGCTGCTTAGCTTGTAAGTTTTGCTTTAATTCAATCTGTTGTTGCTCAATAAGCAAGTTTTTAATATTAAGTGACTTAGCATATTTATCTAAAAAATAGTGGCGCCAAATAAAGTAGCACAAGCATAATAAGAGTAGAGCATAGATAATAAAAGCCCAAGCTGAGAGTAAAGGGTGAGCCGCTTTATAAATTAACAGTTTACCTGAGTCTGAATTAACAGGAATATCGATTTTATGCTGTCCAGAACTGAGATAGCTAAGCTCAAGCTGACCTTCAATTAAATTAGTTGCAATATTATTTTTATCTTTTGGTAAAGCAAAGTATGGGTTATTAAAAAGCACCTTGAAATTGTTAGTATTCCAATTAATACTCAGTGTATTTTGTAAAAAGAGAGCACTACTTTCAGTTTGATGGTATTTCTGCCATAGGGATATACTTTTATTATTTACTTCAAGAGAGCTAATTTTGTAGGGTAATTTTTGCTGAAAAGATTCTATTTTATCAGGAGAGAAAAATGTGATACCTGATAAACCACCAAAAGAAAATTTTCCCATATTATTTTTAAAGTTTGAGTTATCAATATATTCTAGATCGGAAAACCCATGAATAGGTAAGTATTGCTTTGTTAGTGCTGTTTGCTGATTATATTGGTATATACCTTGGTTAGTGCTTACCCATAAATTATTAAGGCTATCAAATAGAATGGCATAGCTATTGCCCTTAATAATAGTATGATACTCAAAGGCTTGTGTCTTGGGCTGGTAGCTATAAATGCCTCCGGAAGTGGCGAGCCAAATCTTGTTAAAACTGTCTTGGTTAATGTCAAAAATCCAATTAGAGTTTAGATTTGAATTTTTGTTATGAAAATTAACAATAGCATTATCATTTGTTAAAATACTTAAACCAGCATTGGTACCAATCCAAAGCGCTTTTTTGGCTGTTGAAAAATCTATTATCTTTAAGCTGTATATTTCATGACCAGCTAAACCTTCGGCTTTGTTCCAATAGTACCATTTATTGCTTACGTAATTAAACTTTAATAAGCCATAGCTAGTACCTAGCCAAAGGATATTGTTATCACTGGATAAGAGAGTATAGATATATCTACCATCAATAGGGGAGTTACTTGCATTGTAAAGGGTGTGGATTTTAAATTGCTTTAAATCTACTTTATACAAGCCTTTTTTTGTACCAGCCCAAACAAAATTTTCACTAAAGGCAATACTGTAAACAGGCTGATTTTCAATGCCCGATATTCTTACCTGCTTACCATGTTTAGTTACTACCGTTAAGCCATTTCGACTACCAAGCCAATGATTGTCATAGCTATCTTGCTTATAGGACATAATATAACTTAATCTACTGTCGCCATTAAATGATCTTATTACTTGGGTTTGGGTTCGATAAATATTAGTAACAGATAGGCCTTTATTGGTGCCAAGCCATATTCGTCCTTGCTTATCTGCATAACTAGTGCGAATTAAATCACTCAATAAACCATTATTTGTTTGGCTTTGATGGTTAAATTGATACCACTTTTTAATAGATTCACTGTTTGCGTCAACTGGTTCATCACTTCGATTCAGGCCATTGGTAGTAGTGACCCATAAGTATCCTTTTATATCTTGGCTTATACTTTTAATCTTATTACTAGTGAGTGTCTCAGTCGCATCAAAACTGTGAATACTAATGTTAGGGGCTTTAATGTAGCGATGAAAGGACTTAGTCTTTTCAATATATTGATTTAAACCATCAAAAGTGCCTATCCACACTTGATTCAAGTTATCTAAAAAGAGTGCACGAATATCATTGCTTGAGAGCATAGCTGGCTGTTCAAAATCTACCTTGATATAGCTGACTTTGTTCGTGTTGAGGTTTAAAGTGTACAAGCCATTTACTGTTCCTACCCACATTTTGTTTTTGTTTGCTTGAAATAAAAGTGCCCGGCTATCATTACTACATAGCTGTTTGTTCACTCTTAAGGTTTGTTGGCATATATCTGTAATGACATTAAGTTTTTTTTCAATGCCTAAGTCATGCTGATTGAGGATGTAAATGCCTTTTTCAGTACCTAGCCATATTTGTTGCTTTACCTTTTCAATGGTATTTATTTTAAAACCTAAAGCTGAGAAGTAATGTTTAAAACCACTAGCAAGTTCAATAGCAATCAAACCTTCAGTCGTGCCAATAAATAAAATATTGTTGATAATTTTCAGTGCTTTAATAAAGCGGTAATGTGGAATGTCGGTTTGGCTTAATTTGACTAGCTCAGCTTTGTACCCATCAAACCTATGCAAGCCATCTTGTGTTCCCAGCCATGTAAAGCCGTAAAGATCTTTTGCAATAGCATAAATTGATGATTGGTTGAGGCCATCCGCTAAGGTGACATTATCAAAATATAAATCTCTTTGGTATTTTGCTAAGGGTAAGTTTACTTGTGATGAATTATTTTCGGATATACCAAGCTGAATTAACTGAGCTGAGCTCATTTCAAAGGCTAGACTATGTAATTGGAATAAACATTGAAGTACACATAAAGCAACAACTTTTAAAGTCCATTTTTGCTTCATAACTCTATTTTCACTCAATAAAAACTGTCAATAACACAAATGTAACATTATTTATTGTGAAAGTTTTGCTAATTCCTGTGAATTATTGGAGTTTTTTAAAGGGAAATGTTACTGAGGCTTGAACATCTCAGCTGTAAGGACTCTTTTTGACTACCAGTAAATATAGGTATCTAATCACTAAGTTTATTGAAATATTCTGATAATATTAAGGAACACAATGAATATCAAAAATTGTATTTTATCTATTGGCTTATTTTTTGCTGTGTTTTGTATCACAGCTTCCCATGCAATAAGTACAGATGAAAAAATAAAAAGCATTAGTTTTTATCAATTAAAGCAACAAGTTGCTATACAGAATATTGTTATTATTGATCGCATTGGTATGTCAAATAATGACAATGTTTTGCTTAATATTGCGCCTAATAGCTCTGCTGAGTTATGGGTGAAAGCGTTAGTTAATGCATTTGATAATACACTATATAAACGTGAGTTAACTGACAGTGATAAATTAACCTATAAACATACAATATTTCTGTTACCTGAAGGTGAAAGTGCTGTCACAATAGAAGCTCAAGCAGAGCAATTTAAAAGTTTTGATATTAGTGCTCGTACAAAGAATATGAATCAAGCTAAAAAAGAGAATAGTGAGCTATCTTCATTGAGTGAAGTTAAATCTCTTGCTGCCATGTTTGATAAACAAAAAGACCTAACACTCCATTATTCCCGCATAGTTAACCCTAATAACATTGCTGATTATTATACATTTGATGTTAATTACTCTAATAAACATCAAATGTTCATGCCGAGTCAAAACAATAGTATGAATACCTCTGGAAAAATGGAAGGTTTTAGTAGTTTTGCAAGCATTTATAAATTTATCGACAGTCAAAAATTGAATTTAGTTGCTTTTAGAGATGGAAAAGATCTTTATTTAAAACTAAAAAAAGAGCCTGAATCTTTCATTATGCTCAGTGGCAATGAAGATAATATGGAGATTGTACTTCGCAATGCCAGTTCATTGACGCTGAAGTTTGATAATTATATTACTGGTGGTAACGATCAATTTACCAGTATTGGCAAGTTTTCAACTAACTCCAAGGTGATTACTTTACTAGATACTGTTGAAGGGAAGTAATAGATGAACATAAAAAAACTAATTAAAAAATCAGCAGCCATTGCCACGCTTTTAACGGTAACGACGGCCGCAAATGCTGCCTGGACACCTGATTCAAATTATATCCAAGAGCAGTACACAGATGGTAAACAATACCGTTATAGCTTAGCTGCTGCTGAGCCATTATCATGGAGTGTTTTTAGTGTTCAATTATTTGAGTTTAATACAAAAGGTGGCTATGACGTTGGTTATAATTATATCTTTTCCTATAACTTCGGTGAAGGAATAGATGTTGAAAGTGATGGTTATACTAACCCCTCATTAATGACTCGGGCAGATTTGGATATTTCAGCTGCTGCTTGGTTAAAGGTTGTTGACCCAGGCTTCAATATGTCATTTTTGAAAAATGAACCATTTGAGTTTGGGATCATTGAGTTTTTCTCTGGCACTAATATTAATATTGATGAAGAGATTAACCTTGGCCCTATAGAAGCTCGGCTGCCATTTAAGCATGATGTTGGTAATTTAGCAGATATGGTTGTCTTTGAGACAGGTATTTATGATGATGATTATAGCAAAACCACTTATTTTGATTTAGCTAGAGTTGCTAAATTAAGTGGAGTTTCAGGAAAGATAGGGGTTGCACGCGGATTAAATGGTGGAATAGGTTTTGGATTTTCAGCGATAGATTATTATAACAATTCTACGCTGATAGGCAGACAAGAACATTTAGCTTATGGTGTTGATGTAAGTAACTTAGCTGGGACAGATATTAGTATTACTAGAAGAGATTATGTTTTTTCAGTTGAGCCAACGATAACAGCAGGTGTTGCTATTATGGCTGATATTTCAATGTTAGGTTGGAATGTTGCTGTTTATTACCCTGATCCTGAAGAAGCCGATCCAGCATTAATTTCAGGAACGGCATCAATAAATGTTGAATTACCAGTTTCAGTTAGCACTACAACGCCTAAAGTCTACTCTGTACCTAGTCAAGCTGAACCAGAAATAATCTCTCAAGAGCTGTATCCTGTGCAGGTAACTCTAGCTTCAAGTAAGGGGAGTGTAAACTTTAGTAGTGCAGGAGGAGACTGCTCTGGCATTCATTGTGCTATCAATATTAATGTTGGCGAAGACGTTACACTAACAGCACAAGCGCTTAGTGGTTATGATCATATATGGTCTGGTGACTGTAAGCAGTTAAATCAGCGATGTGTTGTTTCTTCTACAAACACAACAAGTCAAAATGTATCGCTAACTTACATTAATAGAGTTGCCCCAGTTATTACTTTACCGAACGATATAACGGTTACAGCCCCTGCATATAATAGTTCAATGTCGGTTAGCTTAGGTAATGCTAGCGCAATAGATGACATTGATGGCTCTGTTGCAGTATTACCTTCAACAACAGGACCATTTGGTGTAGGTGAGCATGAAATAACATGGCAAGCAATAGACAGCAGCGGAAATAGGGCGACGGCAATTCAGAGAGTGACAGTTAACTCACCTGCAAATGCCGCTGTCTTTTTACGAGAAACAGTACTTGATGGTACAAAGTTTGATGGTGGAGAGCAATTTCAAAAAACATGGACCATGGTAAATGTTGGTGCCAATACATGGAATTCTAGTTATTGTTTAAAACATAATACGGGTGTCTCTATTGGCAATACAACGTCTACGTGTGTTACTGGTACAGTAGCCTCAGGGGAGTCTTTTACTTTTAGTGTTACGATGACCGCTCCAACTTCTAGCTCTTCAGATACTAGTTACCGTGATTACTGGCGTATGAATGTTAATAATCAGTTTTTTGGTGCAGGTATTTGGGTTGATATAACCGTTAATGGTATGTTAGCCCCCACATTTCAGACACAATTAGCTTTAGATGGAGGTAATGCCAATACTCTTTCTTGGAGCCAACCGAGTGGCACTTCATTTTATCGCTTGCAGCGCTCAGAATATCCATCAAGTGGTTATAATGATATTTATTCTGGAGCAAATATTAGCTATACCGATGAAGGGTTAACGCCAAACACTATCTATTATTATAGAATTTTAGCCTGTGCTGATAATAGTGGTGTTAGTTGCTCTGAGTACTCTGCGCCTATTAGTTTGCAAACGGCAATGCCAACTTCAGATGAGACATTGTTAATACAATCTTATACTGCTTCGAGTGTATCGGTTGAACAAGGGGAGACCACCTCTTTAGCGGCAACTATCTATAACCCAGGATACATTTCCTCTTCAAATTGGTTTGAGGCAGCGTTTGTATTATCAACAGATAATGCCTTTGATGATAGTGATACTCTTATATACAGAAGTGGTTCAAGTGGGTTTACCTTAGCGAATGGCAATACTGAAAGTTTTTCTTATCAATATACAGTGTCAAACTCTGTGACTGCGGGTAGTTATTATTTACTCGCCTGTGCTATTTATAAAAAATCAGCGAGCAAACAAGGTATATATTGCCAGCCTAAATCATTTACGGTAACCGATGTTGCTGTTGATGTTCCTGGTACGCCAAGCAAGCCTTACGTTAATTATACACAGGGTGAATTTAGTGTTTCTCTTGAGTGGAATAATTCAAGTGGTGGTGATTATTATCGTTTATTGCGCTCAACTTCGAGTAATGGCTCTTATGGTGAAATATATTCGGGAGTAGATTTTAGTTATATAGATACTAATGTTAGTGATGGTAACAGTTATTACTATAAACTTAAGTCGTGCCAATCGTCTTATATAACGACATGTTCAGCAGAATCGACATACTCTTCAGTTTCAATTACTTCATCCGTTGATAATGATTTTTATGTTAATAGTGTAAGTTTACTTAGTAAAACTGGTTTAAATTTAGATTTACAATCTAGCCAACGATATACAGGCAATAGTACCACACTGTTGAGTGTTCAATTAGGTTTCTATTTATCAAATGATATAGATTGCTCTGCGGAGCAAGACACATTTTTAGCTGAGGTGGAAAGTGGTTTAAATGCTTCTGATATTACTGATCGAGAACATGTAACAGTAACCTTGCCGTCGGGTCTAACGGGGAGTTGGTTTATCTGTTCTATTGCAGATCACAATGATACTTATCAAGAAACAGATGAAAGCAATAATTCTGCTTATGTTCTAGTTACTACAGATGTTCCTTTGCCTACGGTTGTGTTCCCTCGTTGGGGAGGACAATCTGACTATAAAGTTGACTTAAGCTGGCCTTCTGTTTCTGGTGCAGGTCATTACTTTGTAGAACGCTCATCAACACCTGATTTTTCTGTTGTTGATTGGTGGGATGAAACTTCGGGCACTTCTATTATTACTGGAAGTACCAGTGTATCTAATAAGGAGATCCTAGCTTGTACTGAAGCCTACTTTAGATTGAATGCCTGCTCTGACCACTTTTTAGATAATTGCTCTACTTCCCCAGTTGTTAAAGTTACAACTCCTGCTGATAATGCCCCAGATCCAATAGCAACTGATATAGGAATGAATTTCGTAGCGTTATCATGGGAGGGCTCTACCTGTGGTTCAAGTGATTTTGTTTTAACAAGGTATGATTCATCTTATGGAGACACCATTCTTTATGTTGGTAGCGACACATCTTTTACCGATAAATATAATTTGTCTCCTAATAAAACATATACATATAAGTTAAGACATCTTGAAAGTATTACTGGTTATTATAACAATAGAGAGTCAGATCGCTCTTCAGGACTTGTTGTAACGACCCTCACCTCTGAGGAAAATAATGAGTGGGAACCCGTTTCAGAAGCAGATGAAATTAACAATTACACTCAATATGCAACGGTAACCTTTAAAAATAAGATATGGATGATCGGTGGTAAAAATAATGGAGTTAGAGTTAATAGTATTTGGTCTTCAGATGACAATGAAAATTGGCAATTAGAGCTTGGAAATGCACCATTTACAGCTCGTTCTTCAATAAGTGCGGTTGTTCATAACGACAAAGTTTATGTTTTTGGGGGCTATGATGATATTGATGGCTATAAAGGGGATATCTGGACTTCAGATGATGGTAAAACGTGGCTTAAAGTATTAGAAAATGCTCCTTATCCATTACGACTACGAGCAGCGATAACTTCATTTAATAATAAATTGTGGGTTATTGGTGGAGACGATTTGGTTGATAATTCGGAGCTTTCTGATGTTTGGTCATCACCTGATGGAAGTAACTGGATACAGCACACCAGTAATGCTCCGTTTGGTAAAAGAATGAACACAGCTGTTTATCAAACAAAAGACAAGCTATTTATTGCCGGTGGTTATACTACTGACTCAAGCGCATATGGAGGACGTTTTCCACGTGCAGATATATGGTCATCTCAAGACGGTATCACATGGAATAAAGAGCTTGATGAGGCTCCGTGGGGTTACAGGTTTGGTCATGAAGTTGTGAGTTTCAATAAATATTTTTGGTTATTTGGTGGCGATCATATACAGCCCGAATTTGTTGAAAATAGTGCTGAGCAGATATTTGATAAAATATATAAGTATGCTGATGATAAAAATGACGTATGGCGCTCGGAAGATGGAATTAATTGGGTAGAATATGATACCGGCTCTGTTTTACCCGAAAATGCAGATGTGAGTGTATTTGATAATCATATACTTGTGAACAATCCTGCTGATTCTGTTTTCTGGAAGGCAGCTTTGGGGCATTCCCCTGATGTAATACAGAAAAAAATATCTATAGCAGGCTTCTCTCTTAATGGAAGTCAACTCACAATTGATACTTCTTTGCTTGCAGGTTTTGCTGAAAATACCTTTACTTACCAGTGGTATTTAAATGGAGAAAAAATTAATGATTCCACTAATACCTCTCTTCACTTAACGAATTATCAAGCGGGTGACCAACTAGGCGCAAGGTTACGCTTAGTTGATAGTAACGAGGATATGCAGACCCTTTGGACTGAGCCTGTTACAATTATTTCGCCTAACTCTAATCAAGATTCAGATAATGATAGCTTGCCAGACGTTTGGGAATTTGAGCATGGCAGGGATCCATTTGTAGCGGATTATCAAGTCAGTGCAGGGGCAACACATACCTGTGCGAAAAATGACAATGAAGTGACTTGTTGGGGAGATAATTCATACGGTCAAACAAATGTTCCAGCCTTACTAAACCCTAAACAAATTAGTGCAGGTGGTAATCATAGCTGTGCCCTTGATAGCTCAGGGGTAAAATGTTGGGGCAGGAATGATTATAATCAAAGTGCAGTACCGGCCCTTTTAAATGTCAAATCTATTTCAACAGGTAGCTATCACAGTTGTGCTATAGACGATACTGGTGTTGTTTGTTGGGGGCGGAGTAATGAGAATCAAACAACGCCACCACAATTAGCAAATCCAACAATGATTTCAGCGGGTGGACTACATAGTTGTGCTATTGACGATAATGGCGTGCAATGCTGGGGAAGTAATAGTTACAGTCAAGCTACGCCTCCTATGTTAGCTAACCCAAAACAAATTTCTTTAGGTGGCTATCACAGTTGCGCTATTGACGATAATGGCGTGCAATGCTGGGGTAAAAATACTGATAACCAAACAAGCGTGCCAAGTTTGACTAACCCTAAATATATTTCAGCAGGCTTTTACCATAGCTGTGCGATAGATGATATAGGCATCAATTGTTGGGGCAAAAATGAACCGTGGTTATTAAATGCACCTGCGATAAGTAAACCGACAACATTAAGCCTAGGAGGTTTGCATAGCTGTGCGTTAGGCAATGAAGGAATAACTTGCTGGGGAGAAAATTCTTCAAATCAAAGCGGTATCGCTTTAAGTTTTGATACCGATGGTGATGGTATGACAAATACCTTTGAAAATGAGCATGGCTTAAATGCTTATAATGCCTCTGACGCAGCCCTTGACTCAGACAATGACGGGCTAACTAACCTAGAAGAATACCAAGCAGGTACAGACCCACATAATAATGATACGGATGGTGATGGTACAGTTGATGGTGAAGACGAAGACCCACTTGATGCGAGTGTTGGTGGAACTGCTATAAAACACGACATCAATGGAGATGGTAAGGCAGATATTTTCTGGCATAACAGCCAAACAGGTCAAAGTTATGTTTACTTGATGAATGGCAAAAGTGTCTTACAAGCGGAGTCACCGAGTACTCGAGAAGAAACCCAATGGCAGGTCGTAGGTCGTGGTGATTTTAATGGTGATGGTAAAGCCGATATTTTATGGCGCGAGCAAACCACGGGTGCTAATGAAATCGACTTGATGTCAGGAGTTACTATCAGCAGTACCGTGTCATTTGGTACGGTGTCTACAGATTGGCAAGTGGCGGGAGTCGGTGATATCAATGGTGATAAAGTTGATGATGTGCTTTGGCAAAACGTTAATACGGGCATGATATATGGT
>NZ_SAWY01000037.1 GCF_006439335.1 Litorilituus lipolyticus
TTGATGTCGTGTTTTATGGCAGTTCCACCTACATTTGCATCAAGTGGATCTTCGTCTTCACCATCAACTGTACCATCACCATCCGTATCAGATTTAGTAGGATCTGTACCTAAATTAATCTCATCACCATCAGTTAAACCGTCATTATCAGAATCAATATCAAAAGGGTCTGTACCTAGTGCAACTTCCTCTTCATCAGACAAACCATCACCGTCACTATCTATCTGAGGCGTAGCTGCCTTAATATATGAAGGGTTACTACAATATTCTTCGTCTTGACAAGCTTTCACCCAAAAATACCACTTTTCATTTGATAGATTTTCTAAAGTAAAATGATTTAAATTGGTTTGACCTACAAAATTTGACTCATAAAATGCATTGCTATTACTCGCATAAACCTTATAAAAAGTTGCTTGTGTTATTGTTTGCCATGCGACTTTAAGACTACTTAAAGGGGTATCATCAACAAAAACCACATCAGGCTTATCTATAGGTGATCTTCTTACTTGTAATGTTGTATATTCATAATTAGAACAAAGCCCTTCAGTACAACGTTTGATACCTACTTGATAGGTACTATTAAATTCAGGTAACGGCAACCCTTCCCAAGTTGACAAAACACCGGGAATAGAATGTTCACTAACATACGTCGGGTTTAATAATTCGCCAGTAGATTGGTTTTTTTCTAATTTAAACAAAATAACCTTACTTTCAGTTGCGATATTATTGCTACTAAAATGTAATCTTGCTACTAAACTATTATTAATTTGAAACGCTGACAAATAATTAACAGGATCAGGTCGTAAACGAGAAAAGTCAGTTAATGATGCATAAGTTAGCTCGTTAAAATAATGATTAGAATACTGATTTGTTGATTGTAATTGTAAATATCCAAACTCATTAAAACGTTTACTTTCTTTAATATTAAGTTGCACCGAAGGCTGCTCATTAACTTGGAAAGTCCCAACATTATCGACACTTACATTAACTTTCAGATCAAACCAAACACCAAGAGGCACATCTAACTTAACTGAACTTTCTACATCACCATTAGCAAGCAAGTAAAAAGCACCTATCTCAGGTAACTGAATATCTGAGCAAACGCCAGTATTTTTAACTATTTTAAATATTGAATCTTTTTTATAACTGTCAGAAGTATAACTATCATTTTGCCAACTAACATCAAGTGGGTATTCACAATGTTGATATGCTGAATCACTATCACTAAAATTCAATTTAATTGATATTTCATAACCATTTTTATGAAATAACTGTTGTTCACTAACATTTTGGTTGCGGTTTAATGCTATTGCTTTCTTGCCTGAAATATAAGATGAAGAAGCATTGCGCCATAGTTTATTATCACTACGACTCGTTATATCAAATAAAGTAGCAGGCCAACCTTGATAAACAGCAGAGAAATCTGAACAAGTTGTTTGGAAACAGTTTTTTACTTTGTAGTTATCAGGGAGCTCTTGGTAATTATTACTTTTTTGGTTCAAGCTATATGGTAAAGAACTTGAGGAACCGATTGTTCCAACCTTATAATACTCACTACTGTCAGTATCCTGTTTATAAATTTCAAAAGATGAACCAAATGATTTATAGGGTGCATTAAAATTCACTGTATTAATTTCTGTACCTTGTGAAAATGACAACTGCTCTGGCGGCAATATATTTATAATTTCAGGGGATTTAATCATTCCTATTTGATAATAAGGCGATAAAGCACATCCATCTTCAACATAACAATTTTCTAGCCAAAAATAATATGGTGTATCGACCACTAGATTTTCAGAAAGTACAAAATCGGAAATATTAGTTGTTAATGTTTTTACCAACGTTTTACTACCATTTATTGATTCCGATTGATAAATATCAACCTTTACTGGACGTTCTGCATTATGGTTATTGTCATTCTCGTAACTTATCTCTATTTCGATATGCTCTGCGTTATCTCTTGAAGCAGATTCAAGAAAAAAATCTCTTTTCCCGGTTACTTCAAAAGATTTACTATGACTAATCACCTCACTGTATTGACTTAAGGAAGAGCAGTCGTAAGCTGAACAAGCCTTTATTCTATAATAATATTTGGTGTTAGTTTTTATTGTGTTATCTATAAAATTTAAGCTCTGACTCTCAAGGACTCTTTCAACTTCTTGGTATAATTGCCTGTATCTATAAATTTTATAATAAACTGCATTAGGTACTTCGGAGAGTGTAATATTCACCTTTCGTCCAGCTTCTGCAATTAAGATTGGGGGTTCAGGGATGTTTGGAACGAAAAGCTCAGATGCTGTCGATGCCTCTAAAGGCAGACTAAAGTCACTACAAGAAAATTTTGTACATGCTTTAGCTTTAAAATATATAGTGGTATTTGGCGCAAGATTATACATTGTATTAGTATTATAATATGCAGATATTTTTCTTGTTAAAAACTGATATACGCCATGTTCACTATCAGACGTGTATAAATCCACATACTCTACATTGTCAATAATTGGCCACCATAATTCAATTTCACCAAAATAACGCTTTTGTATAGTATTTAAAATGGGTGTATTAGGGGTCCAGACATCGCCTAAATCATAAAAAGTTTCACCTTGAGCAATATTTGAATCAATCAACTTTTTCCCGTAAGCATAAGATTCAATCTTATAGCTATATTTATTCCCAGGCTCTACATCAAAGTCGTTGTAACCACTTTCTACACTAGTTAATGTTTTAATATTGCGATAATCGTTAGAATTAGCCGTAGCACGATAAACACTTTGCTTTGTTACTTGTTCAGGAACAGTCCAACTTAAAGAAATATGGTCTATGTGAGTACGTTTTGAAGCCTGCAAATCACTAATACTTGCTGTGGCTGTAAATTCATCGACGCCTACAAAGTAAACATCATTCGAAAACAAACAGTTATCATTAATACATCCTTCAACAGTATAATAATAGCTATTGCTTGCCGCTACTTCATCATAATAATTATATTCAAAACGATAGTTTAATCCAACATCCAATGTTTCAATTAATTCAGGTCTAGCAAAACGAGTGGTTCGTCTATAAATTTTAATTGTCTCATAACCCAAACTTGAGTATTGAGAGTTTTCGATCTCTAATTTTGCATGACTTGCCATTTGACTTACATTCAAACGCGGTCTTGCCAACACAATATTATCTTTTTTAAAATGCAAAGAGTAACGTTTACTGGGTCCACAATTCCCATCATCTAAGCAAGCACTTATCTCATATTGAAACGAATCACCATCATCAAAAATCGTTTCAGTAAATTTACCGGAATAAACGTTTTTCCTAAATATTTTGTTTCCACCGTTTCTTCCTCCATAAATTTTGTAAAACGTAGCATTTTGCACCGGAGACCAATTAAGTGAAAACTCATCAAAATTATCAGAGACAAAGAAACTCACATTTTGGGGCGCAGCTATGTCAGAAAAAGCAATGTATAACGGTAATGAATCTTCCCCGCAAATTTCTAAAACACAAGCTTTAACAACTACCTTTTTGGCCAAATTTTCATTGATACCAACCCTTGAACTCGTTAAAGAGGTACTACTTATAGATTCATCATTCCCAGAATTAACTTGTACACTATAGCGAGCATTAGGAACAGTCTCCCAAGAAAAAGTAACCTCTTGAGTCTGAGCAGTTATGACTTCATCTAATGCTAAGTTGGTCACTTGCGCCGGTGCCATTAAAGAAGCATCATCTATTATATAAGGCAAGCTACAATGAAAATATTGATCACAACTAGATATTTCATAACTGTATTCTTTATTAGGGTTGAGGTTCGATTGAGCGTCTTCAAATGTTGTTATCGATGTCTCCCCTACAAAAATTTTACTACTTAAGTTGCCTGTTTCAAATCGGTAAATCATATAGTTTTGGGCCGCAGTATTTTCATAAGACAAGTTAATTTTACTTACTTGATTGGTGGAAACTGAAGCAAATGACACTGTTTGCGGTGGGCTTTCAACGATTGAACCAAGGTCTATTGAGTACAAACCACAGTCATCTGAGGAACAATTATAATTAGAATAAGTCACTGCATTACCATAAGGGGAAACCACAGCTTTTCTAGGATTAATAACATCGCTATTTAAGTCTTGAGCAATAAGAGACCCCTTTAACGTCTGCAAATCAAAATACCAAAACTTAAACGGGTAACTTGAAGCCTGAGCTAAAAAACCAGTAGATTGAGCATTAAACCCAATTAAGGTATTAATCTGATAAAACTCTCTTAACTCTTTAGTAACGTCAATAACAGTCTCTGAATTTACATCATACAATGCAAATTCTTTATCGTATGATTGCACTAATATTTTTTGACCGTTTGCATCAATAATAGCGTGTCGAATATTAGTATTATTGAAATAGAGGTTTGCATTTTCAATTAGTGTATAAATTGATGTTGTCGTATCTAAAAGATATATATCATCATAACCATTATCATTTCCATCTAACACTTTTCGAGATGCAACTAAAATTTTACTACCGTCTGCAACCACACCTTGAACACTAATTCCATCGAAGTTGTCTTGAATTAAATCAACAGACTGTTCTACATCATTATAACGATATAAACGAAGCTCTTCTGTTTGCACTCCAGCAATGACATTAGTTGAATTAGATGTAAAAAATAAATCATTACTCTGCCCAATAATCCAAAAAGCACTAATTCCAGCATTTAATTCATTACCATCATAACCCATCAACCTCGAAGTATGGCCTATCGAAGAACCATTATGCTGGTAATGCAGTAATGATGATATTTCATTAAACTGAGTTATAGGCAACGTGTTTTCAAAATCATGCCAATTAATAGTCAAAGAAGAAGTAAAATATTCACTATTTTCTCCACCGTTACTTAATTGAGCTTGTGTGATAACTAATTGAGTAGCATTTAATAAATAGCCATCTGGACTAAATAGTAAGGTTTGCATTAAAGGAGATCCATTGTCGGCTACAAGTAATTCATTATTAATTGAGAACAACACCTGCCATTCATTATTTGAGCTTTTCCTAAAGTAAGATGTTAACGCAAATAACTGACCGAATTGACCATTTATATACTGAATATTTTTAAAATTATAAGATTGCGAATTTGTAATTGAGAAATCGAGAGTGTTAACTGAATTGTTAGCATCCAAATTAACTGAATAATAAATGTTTGTCGTTTGACTTGCATTAACTACTGAATTAGAGAAGTCATAGAAGTACAAGTCGTTTGAATTATTAAAATCATCAGTAGCAATAGACGTTCGACTAGCAATATACAGTTTGTTACCTTCAGCATTGATTTTAGGGTTTTGACAGCAAGTTGTGTAATAAAACTCAGGGAGGTAATAAGTTCTATTAAGGTGATTATTCCTCAAATAAAGTTTATCATAACTTGAGTGATTTACTAAATCATAGTTAGCACTAAAAACTGCCCACTGATTGTCTGCAGACATCATTCCTACATTTCCAACATGCTCTACAGTAGAGCCATTTGAAAGTAAATTTAGGCGCGTGACAGTGGCAGAAATAGCTATAAAAGAACTAAAAGCCATCATATAGATGGCTAACTTTAAAACAAAGTATTTCAAAATCCCTTTTCCCTTTTCCCTTTTTATTTTTTATTTTTTATTTTTTATGAAGTTGGTGTATTCTAATCGTTCTACACAATTCATCAGATTTTACCAGAAAACATTATCGTAAATAAAGCTATTATAACTACGAGTAATTAAAAAACTTGTACGTCTGTACCAGATGATAAACTTAGTTAATTCTTACAAAGCGATTAAAACTTATGCGCAATAGCTTGCGAAATAATAAATTTAAAACAAAAAAGGCTTATAAAAAATTATAAGCCTTCTGTAAACTACAAATGAGTTATTAATTAACTAAACGCCAATCCATCTCAATCACCTCAGAGCCTCCCTGACCAACAATAGCATTGCCATTCATCAGGTACATATAAGTAGAGCCACTGCTTTGGTTACGCCATAAAATATCTGCATTACCATCGCCATCAAAATCTGCCATGTCAGCCATCTGCCACTGCGTATCTGCTATGCGATTAATCTGTAAACTTTGATTGATTTGACCATCTCGCATCAACCAACTCCAGTTTGTG
>NZ_SAWY01000005.1 GCF_006439335.1 Litorilituus lipolyticus
GTAATCTCTTTGAGTTCGTTTAGTGATTGATTTCATAACACTCTCCAATTTAATCGTGGAAAAGTGTCAACCTTATTTAGGACGGGTCAAGTTAAAGAATAAAAAAAGGTGAGTGTAATACTCACCTTTTTATTGGATTTATCTTTTACAAGTTACAGGAAATGTTCAAACCCCTACCAGATTTTTACTCTATCTTCTGGTGCTAAATATAGTTTGTCTTTTGGTTTTACATCGAATAATCGGTAGAACTCAGGAACATTTCTGACCACACCGTTTACGCGATACATTGACGGGGAGTGAGGATCAGTTTTGATCTGATGCTTTAACGCTTTATCACGATATTTTTTGCTCCAGCTTTGAGCATATCCTAAAAAGACTCTCTGCTCTCCAGTAAAGTTATCGATAGTAGGAGCAGCCTTACCATTAAGAGACATGTTATAGGCTAATAATGAAATACTTAGGCCACCTAAATCACCAATGTTTTCACCAAGCGTAAAGGTACCATTGACGTTAACGCCATCAAGGGGCTCAAATTCATCATATTGAGCAACTAACTTTGCGGTTCTGTTTTTGAATTCTGATTTATCGGCTTCTGTCCACCAATTTCTAAGCACACCATCACCATCAAAGGTACTGCCTGAGTCATCAAAACCGTGACCAATTTCATGACCGATTACTGCACCAATAGCGCCATAATTTACGGCATCTTCTGCTGCTAAGTTGAAAAAAGGTGGTTGTAGAATAGCTGCAGGAAAGACAATTTCATTAAGTGGTGGATTGTAATAAGCATTTACTGTTTGTGGAGTCATTGCCCACTCATGTTTTTGCACAGGACCATTTTGTTTGGCTAGCTGCTGTTGATAAACTACCAGCGCAGAACGCTTTAAGTTACCAAATAAATCGTCTTTATCAATCGCTAAGTCTGAATAATCTTTCCAAATATCAGGGTAGCCAATTTTTGGGGTAAATTTAGAGAGTTTATCTAACGCTTGTGTTTTAGTTTCAGGCGTCATCCAGTCAAGCTCTTTAATACTAACTTCATAGGCTTTGATTAAGTTAGCTACTAATTCTTCCATGCGCTTTTTGGCTTCTGGTGGAAAGTGATTTTTTACGTAAACTTCTCCCACTACTTCGCCGATATTGGCATTAACTACGTTAACTCCACGTCGCCACATAGGCAGTTGAGCCGTGACGCCACGTAATGTTTTACCATAAAACTCAAAATGTTGTTTATCAACCGCTTGTGTTAATCGAGTGGCGGTAGTACGTAAAACACCCCATTTTAAATAGGTTTTCCAATCGGCTAACTTTGTGTCTTTGATAATATCATTTAAGGCTTTCATGTAGTCTAACTGTGTTACTACAAGGCCATCAATATCACTGACCCCCGCTTCAGCCATATATCCTTGCCAGTTAAAGTCAGGCATGATTTCGGTCAATTTTGCCGTAGGGATTTTATTATAAAGCGCTACCATATCTCTGGTTTGCTCTTTCTTCATTTGCTGACTAGCAAGTTTCGTTTCTAAATCAAAAATAAGTTGTGCATCAGCTTTGGCGTTTTTTGCACCTGTTAGCGATAACATTTGTTCAATATGGTTTAAATAATCATCTCTTAGTTTTTGCGATGACTCATCTTGAGTAAAGTAATACTCTCTATCGGGTAAGCCTAAACCTGCTTGCCATGTATACATCATATAAACATTAGGATCTTTAAAATCGACATATTGGCCTAAGTTAAATGGAAGGCCATAACCTAACTTGTTTACTGAAGCAAAATGAACGGCTAAATCATCATAGTTTTTAATGGCGTCAATGTGTTTAAACTCATTATATAATGGCTTTAATCCCGCTTTATTTCGGCTGTCCCAATTCACATAAGATTGATATAAATCTCCCACTTTTTGCTCGTTAGAGCCTTGAGGGAAATTGCCTGTAGCAGAAGCTTCTATTATCGCTTTTACATCTTTTTGTGACTGTTCATGAACAATGGTACCAACACCATAGGAAGATTTGTCATCAGGGATTTCTGTTTTTGCTAACCACTTGCCATTTGCGTATAAATTAAAGTCATCTCCCGGCCTTACTGAGTTATCAATTGCTTGTAGGTTTAAGCCTGAGCTGAGGTTTTGGCTATTGGCGGTAGCTGGAGGAGGTGGGTTGTTATTACACGCCACTAACGTAAGAAGTACCGTTAATGCTATGAGTTGCTTCTTCATTTTAACTTCCTTTTTATTGCTTATTATAGCTTTATATTGTTTAGAAAATTTGAGCACTCGACAACGTACTGAGTGGTGAACAAACAAAGATAGCAGCTATCAAAGCTGCTATCAATGAAGGGAAAGTGTCCTTGTTATCGTATCTTGTTGAAGTTTGCTCTGTTATATATTGAGTTCACACGCTTTAGTGAACTATTTCTTGTAAACTTTGCCTGCTTTCATAACAAAATCAACATCGAGTAACTCGTGAATATTGGTTAAGGGGCTAGCATCAAAAGCGATAATATCGGCATATTTGCCTGCCTCAATAGTGCCAAGCTTATCACTCATGCCAATTAAATCTGCGCCATTTACCGTGGCAGATTTTAAGATGTCTGAGGTTGTCATACCTGCTTTATGCATTAACACCGCTTCTTGGGCGTTGGTACCATGCTTTGATACGCCACTGTCAGTGCCAAAAGCTATTTTAACACCTGCTTTATAAGATTTTTCAAAATTAATGAGCATATCAGCGCCTACGCGAATGGCTTTGGCTTTTATCGGTGCTGACATGAAGTCAGAGGTTTTAGCCATTTCAACCACGGTTGCACCAGCGAGTAATGTTGGTACTAAATACGCGCCAGACTTTTTAAATAACTCAATGGACTCTTGATTCGCATAACTCCCATGCTCAATGCTGTCTACACCGGCTCTTAAAGCAGCGTTAATACCTGCTGCAGCATGGGCATGACTTGCTACTTTTCTACCTAGGCCGTGAGCTGTTTCAACAATTTCTTTTAATTCATTGTTTGTCATTTGCTGACCTGTACCCGTACTCGTATCGGATAAAACACCACCTGTAGAGGCAACTTTAATTGCATCAGCGCCATATTTAATGGCATGACGGGTCATCTTTCGACACTCATAAGGACCATCACACAATGTTTTAGGTGATTTGATGGCTAATAAATCTGGTGCCATACCATCAACGTCTAAGTGTCCGCCGGTAATAGATACGCCTGCTGCAGCAATGATCCTAGGCCCATCTACCCAACCTTTAGCAATGCCATCACGTAAAGCATACATTTGCTCAGGTTGGCTGAGTAAATCACGCACTGTAGTAAACCCTGACAATAAGGTTTTTTTAGCAAAGTGAACACTGTGCATAGCAACATCAGCATCAGATAGCTTCACTGTTTCTTTGATGTTATTTGGGCCAAGTTCACCTTGAAGATGTACGTGCATATCCATCAAGCCGGGCATTACAAAGCTGTTAGATAGATCAATAACGGTTGTACCACTGTTAAAAGAAGCGACTGGGGTAAAGCCTTTGTTAATGGCAATTATTTCATCATTTTCAATGACAACGGTGCGTTTTTTAACAGGTGCTTTACCTGGTACAGAGAGCAGTTCTCCTGCATATATGATAGTCGTATTTGCAAGGCCTTGAGAGCTTATCATAATCGATGATAGTGCCGTGGCTAAGGCGAACGTTTTTGTTATTGCTTTTCGTTTTAATTTAAATTTTTTCATAGTTTCTGTTCTATTATTAAGCCAGTATTACGGCAATAAGCTTTTGCTCTATTTAGTAAACTAAAAGTAATGTGAATTTCCATCATATACTGTATTCTTGTTATATGTAAATGAGTGTTCACATAATAATCCCTATGTTAGCTTTTTAAGTAAGGTATACTTTTTAGCAACAATTGATAAAACAATCTTAATAACAACTTTATGAGAGATAGCAAATGCCCAATAAACCGTTAATGTATGTCTTATGCTGTCACATCAGTGTGATGAGTGTTTTGTTTAGTGGCTCAATAAAAGCTGATACTGGGCCAAAAGAGCAAGCAGTTTTGCATGATATCGTTAAGCAAATCTCGCCTGATAACATTGAAAAGGATATTACCAAACTGGTCAGTTTTGGTACTCGCCATACGTTATCAGAAACAAAGTCTGAAACTCGGGGGATCGGTGCTGCAAGACGGTGGATAAAAGCTGAGTTTGAGCGTATTTCTCGTGCTTGTAATGATTGCCTAGAAGTGTACTTTCAAGCAAAGACTATCTCTGGTGAAAAGCGAATCCCTGATGCTACCGAAGTGGTAAGTGTTATAGCCGTATTAAAAGGTAAAACCGATCCAAGTCGTTATGTTGTTATGTCAGGTGATATTGATTCGCGTGTAACTGATGTCATGGATTTTACCTCTGACTCTCCAGGCGCTAATGATAATGCTTCGGGGGTTGCTGGTGTGTTAGAAGCAGCAAGAGTGCTTTCACAATACTCGTTTCATGGCTCGATAGTTTTTGCCGCCTTGGCAGGGGAGGAGCAGGGCTTGTTTGGTGGGAAAATTATGGCGGAACAAGCACAAAAAGATGGCTGGCGAATAAAAGCGGTATTAAATAACGACATGATTGGTAATATCTCAGGTATAAATGGTGTAATTAATAACACTACGGCGCGAATTTTTGCTGAGGGTACACGCCAAAACGAAACCGAGAAACAAGCAAGAAAAAGACGTTTTACTGGTGGAGAAGTAGATTCGCCCACAAGAAACTTAGCTCGTTACATTGATAGAATGGCCGATGACTATATTCCTAATTTAGATACCATGATGATTTATCGATTAGATCGTTTTGGTCGAGGCGGACATCATCGTCCTTTTAATGACTTAGGCTACCCTGCGGTTCGCATTATGGAAACCAATGAAAATTATAATAGACAACATCAAGATTTACGTACAGAAGATGGCATCAAGTACGGTGATACTCTTGATGGAGTAGATTTTGATTATGCGGCTAAGCTTACTGCATTAAATGCTGTATCATTAGCGGGTATGGCTTGGGCTCCGAACCCACCGGTAAATGTTGCAATACAAGGCGCAGTAAAACCAAGTACAACGTTGTCTTGGAATGCGCCAAAAGCAAATGAGAAAACTATAATTAAAGGTTATAAAATTTATTGGCGTTTAACGGATCAATCACAATGGCAATATAGTCGTTATGTCGGTAATGTAACCCAGTACACGCTAGAAAATATCGTCATTGATAATTACTTTTTTGGTGTGGCAAGTGTTAGTCATGATGGCTTTGAAAGTCCCATAGTATTTCCTGGCGATGCCGGATCATTTGGTCAGTAATTAATAAGAAATTAAACGTAAATAATTAAATTTTAATGAGAATCTAATGAAGTTAGTAAAGAATGTTTTTATGGTGTTGGCTCTTTTGGGCTCAGGGTATGCGTCAGCAAATTTTAGTGAGATACAACAGTTAACGGCACCTGATGATAAGGCAATAATTTTCTTTTATCGAACAGGACGAGTTGGTGGTGCAGTAAAATTTCATGTGCATAAACCTGATGGTACTGCTGTAGGCTATTTAGGTAAAAGCGGTGATAGCTTTTCTATTGAGGTAGCCCCAGGTAGCCATCAATTTTGGAGCAGGGCGGCAAGCAGAAATGATGTTTCATTAACTGTTGAAGCTGGGCAAGTTTATTATGTAAAAGCAACAGTTAAAGTTGGTTTGGCTGTTGGTAGGCCTGTACTTGAACAAGTGAGAATTGATCAAGTACCTCAGTAATTTATAAACTATCACCTACTCATTTTATTAAGGAAAAGTGTTATGTATCAAGGGAAGTGTTTATGCGGTGCTGTGCATATACAAATAGCAGGAAGTATTAATGATATTATTCATTGTCATTGTTCATTATGCCGTAAAAATAGCGGCACGGCTTATGCCACCAATGGCTTTATTCAAACGGCTGAATTTTCTATTGTACAGGGGCAAGAAAAATTAACTGCCTTTTCATTTAAACCGGGCAGAACACGGTATTTTTGTTCGCAATGTGGCTCTCCTATATATAGCGCTAATGCGGATGATCCTTCTCGTCTTAGAATTCGTTTAGGGTTATTAGATTCAGATATTACAGAGCGACCAATTTCTCATAATTTTGTGACATCAAAAGCAAACTGGGAAGAGCTTGATGCTCAGTTACCTCGTTATGAAACGTTTGAGCCTAGTCGAAAATAGTGCTTCAAAACATTTGAACTGATTTTTACCCAATAGGAATTCAATGAACACACCATCAAAAAGAAGCGTTTCACTCGTACTTGGTAGTGGCGGGGCAAGAGGCTTAGCTCATATTGGCGTTATTCAATGGCTTGAAGAGCATCATTTTGACATACAGTCTATTGCTGGCTGCTCTATGGGTGCTTTAGTTGGCGGCATTTATGCGGCTGATAAACTTGATGAGTTTCAGCATTGGGTGAAAGCAATCAGCAAAGGGAATATTGTCAGTTTGTTAGATTTTTCATGGCGCTCGAGTGGCTTAGTCAAAGGTGATCGAATCATTGAAACACTTACGGAGTTAGTTGGTGATGTAATGATTGAAGATCTAGCAATAAAGTACACAGCAATTGCGGCAGATATTGGTAATGAAAAAGAAGTTTGGATGAACTCAGGAAGGTTATTTGATGCAATCAGAGCTTCTATTTCTTTGCCCTTATTTTTTACACCTGTTGAATATAACGGAAGGCATTTGATCGATGGAGGCGTATTAAACCCTGTCCCTATTGCGCCTACCTTTAGTGACCCAACAGAATTGAAAATAGCTGTAAACCTTGGTGCAGATGTCGAAAGTGCAATGAATTGCACTGTGAAAACTATAAAAAATGAAGATAAAGAAGAAGCTTCATTTACAGCGAAAATACAGCAATTTATTGCTGAAATGACCTCTAAAGATGAATTACCTGAAGCAAAGAGCATCGATGCTTTTGATATTGCTAATCAAGCATTTGATGCGATGCAAAGTACAATTTCACGACAAAAGCTCGCGGCTTACCCACCAGATCATACTATTGATATTGCCCGTAATGCTTGTGGTACTTTAGAATTTGATAGGGCTGAAGAAATGATTGCATTAGGGTACGCCAAAGCTGAACAATGTTTGAAAACGATATTGTAATGCTAGGGCTTTTTAGCTGATGTTAATAGCAGGCGAAGATAACTGTTTATCAAAGTAACTTGAATTACATTGGTTTATCCCCAATTTTTATTGATATAAAAAGTGAAATTACAGGATGTTACTATGGGACTTTTTGATACATTTTTGAGCGCATTGGGGTTATTACCCATATCTGGGTTAGGCGAATCAATGAAGCGCTCTAAAACCCTCTCCTTAATGGTTCTACTTGGTATAGCGTTATTTGGCTGCTTTATTTTATTTCTAGTTTATATGGCAGGTAAGCATTAGTGACAGCTCATATATTTAAAGTATTGCTCCTTAGTGTATCTTTATTGAACATTGCCAGTTGTGGCAGTGCCAGCAAAATCCCCAACACTTGTCGAGAACAAGCTTATGGTGAGCATAATAATGAACTTAAAGATTCCACCAGTGATGTCTATGCTAGATGTCAGGCACGCCATAAGAAAGCCCAACAAGCAGCTGATAAAGAAGCTCAAAAAGAGAGTGTTTTTGAATCTATTACTGAGCTGTTAGAAGAGGTCTTTTAACTCGCTAAATTAATATTTAATTATTTCCCCTAATTAGCGACATATAATGAGCAAGCTGTGATTGCTTGTCATTAATTAGTCGTTCTTCAATGCTAGCTTTAATGGTGTCGGGTTTATTTTGGCTCATTTTACAATGAGCTCGAATATCAGTTATTTCAACGTTGAGTAAGGTAATAGCATTGAGCATTTGCGTTATCGCTTTTTCAGGGATTGATTGAAAACGCCATAGTGAATTGTTCTTATTTATATCAATGTCTTGCTCAAAGTGTTCACTGGTTTGTTGTATGCTATGCCTTCTTTGTTGTTCGTCGGTTAATGCAAAGGCGCTACCTTGCACATGGATATTGGCATAATTCCATGTTGGAACGTTATGGGCTGTTCGATTTTCTTCCCCAAAATAGTTAGGTGAAATATAGTGGTCGCCGCCATGAAATATTAAGGTGATGTCTATTTGAGCCGTTTCCATAAGTTGCAGGGCAAGAGGGTGCTGATTGCTAACGTGTCCTGATAAGTTAAGCTTTGATAACGCTTGAGGCGCTTTTTCTAAAGAAGCTGAAGCAAAATGAAAGGGGATATGGCTAACATGTGGGCTAAACTCACCACCTTGGTTTTGCATGAACACTACTGTTGCTAGGGGATTATTATCAATAATGGTTTTAATAAGTTGTTGGTTCTTATGCTCACTAAAGTGTTTGTTAGGGTACATGGAAAAATTCCTCAACAGTATTACCTGTATTTAATAATCGTTTTTTAACCTCTGGCCATTGTTCATCAATAATACTGAACATGGCGGTATTTCTATATTCGCCATTTGGGGAGCGGCGATGTTTCCTTAAAATTCCCTCAAATTTTCCACCGATGCGAGCAATAGCTGTGCGAGATTGTTGATTATTTTCGTGCGTGCAAATTTCTACTCGTGCTATTCCTAATTGTTCAAAGGCATGCTGTAGCATGAGGAACTTAGCATGTGAGTTGACATAACTTCGCTGAAATTTTGGGGTAATAAATGTGTAGCCAATTTCTAGCTTTCTATGTTCTCGGTCTTGGCGTATAAATCTTGTAGAGCCAATCACTTGATTCGTTTTTTTATCAAGAGTGACAAAAGCCAATTGCTTGCCATTGTTCATATCGTTAATCGCATCACTCATCCATGCCATGGCTAACTCGTCTGTTTCACAACGATTCATTGGCATATGCTGCCATACTTCTGGGTAATTTCCGGCTAAACGAAACTCTCTAAGGTGATCTAAAGTCATTGGCGTTAACTTAACAAGACTTGTTTCAAGTACGGTGGGTTCAAACATAGTAGTTCCTAATCATGGCTAAAGTTACTGCATAATGTAGAGTTGTTCTGGTATAACTACTACAACCAGAATTTATAAAGTTAGTAGACCAGATGAAGGCACTCAATTTATCATTAGCAAATGAAAAGAAAGCTAAGTACTTAATTATTGCTGATGCGATTAGAGCTGCCATTAAAACAGAGCAAGTAGCACAAGGTGAGCTACTTCCTTCGGCGAGAACTTTGGCGCAGCAGCTTAATGTTAATCGTCATACAGTAATGGCGGCTTTTGCAGAGTTAGTCGCTCAAGGTTGGGTTGAATCGCGAGAGCGAGCTAGTTATCGTGTTGTTAAATTTCTACCTATTCAAACTAGCAAGAGCCTTGAGGTTAACCTTGAAAGCACAGCAGTTTTAAAACCGTTTAAATGGCAATTTGCTAAACAGGTTTGTAGTGATACGCATTTAGCGAGTGCGAATAAAAAAGCCAGCGAATACTTATTTAATTTTTCAGGAGGCCAGCCAGATATTCGGCAATTCCCCTTTGATGAATTTAAGAGTTATTTTGCCCAAGTTTGTCAGCGACCCAATATGCAACAATTGAGTTATGGTGATAACCAAGGTGAACAAGCGCTTATTGAACAAATAAGCATATATCTTCGACGAGTGAGATCTATTACAGAGAAAAAAGTGATGATTTGTAATGGCTCGCAAGAAGCGCTATATATGATCTCGCAGTTGTTATTGCAAACTGGTGATTATGTGGCGGTAGAGCAGTTAGGTTACCCACCAGCATGGGCTGCGTTTAAAAGCGCAGGTGCCAAATTGTTAGCGATTAAGCAGGATGAAAAAGGTGTTGTCCCTGAACATCTTGCCAAGGAGCTTGCTAAAGGGAAAATAAAACTCATTTACCTAACACCTCTGCATCAATACCCAACGACGGTAACCTTGGATATTCAAAGACGCAGACAAATATATCAATTAGCATCCCAGTACGGCGTAGCAATTGTGGAAGATGATTACGATCATGAGTTTCATTATGATAGTCAACCCGCTGCTCCACTTGCAGCAGAAGACCCTCAAGGTTTAGTGATTTATATTTCAACCTTTTCAAAGTTAATGTTTGGTGGTGCCAGAGTGGGTTACGTTGCTGCTACAGATGAACTTATTGCTCAGCTTGCACAATATAAAATGCTTATTAATCATAAAAGTAATGTATTAATACAGCATGCTGTTGCCAAATGGATGGAGCAGGGAGGTTTTGAAGCACACTTAAGGCGAATGACTCGGCTATATCATAAGCGGCGTGATCATATGGTCGCTTTGCTTAAAAGCTATCAACGGCAAGGGCTATCTATTGAATTTGCAATTCCTGCAGGAGGGATGGCTATTTGGTTAAATGTAGGCAAGTCTGTCAAGGGGTTAAAAGAAAAGCTACTTGCCCAAGGTGTGTATATACAAACGGAAGAAGAATTTAACATCAATAAACAACTGCCCTCAAATGCATATCAACATATTCGGCTCGGCTTTGCTGCAATGACCGAAGATGAAGTTCAAGAAGGTGTGGCAACGGTGATGGGGGAGCTTTTTGGCTCCCCGAAGTAATCGCTACTTTTTAATCGCCGTGTGACTGTTAACGTATTGACTGCTTAAGTAAATGGTTTTTACTTTGTTAATAAACTATCGCTAAATATTATGTTTTCAATTTTCCTTTTGAAAAAAGTAACCAGCGTTTGCTATTTTTACCTACAATTTGCTGTTGATAAAATTGCTCAAACGATTCTTTTGATATGTTACTTAGTACTAATGCTATTTTTTCTTTTTGATCAAAGCGGTAATTAGTTATTTGGCCATTGGCATAGAGCTCTGTTGAGAGTGCTTTGGTGTATCGGTCTAAATGAAAACTAGGTGCATTAAGTTTATTTAGGCTTAATTGTAATTTTTGTTGAAAATCGGCCTCTGACATCTCGGTTAACTTGTTGGCATAGTCTATAAGGAAGTCATTGCTGGCGTTAATTAGAGCTTCAGCTGAACTATTACTTGATTGGGCACTCATAACAATGCCTGAGCTAGCAGGACTATATAGTTTGTTTAGGTCGACAAAGTAGGCCAGTGATTTAGTATCTCGAATACTATAATAGTACTCCCTTGATAACAGTGATTGGGTTAAATGGAACATGGCTTGGCTTTTAAAACTGTTATCTTGGCTTTGTATCAGGTAATTTATACTGGCATCATCATGAGCTAATGGTATTTCGCTTTGGTGTCGCGTATTAGCAAGTTTTTTTACATTGGGTGTAGTGCTTAAATCCGAGGCTAATTTTATCGCTTGAGTACTAATAATTGATTTAGCAAACTCTTGTACAGCCATAGCATTTACATCACCTGCTATTACACCATTAAGCTGAAATTGCTGATCTGTATTTAACGCAGTTACATAATCTTGATAGGAAAAATTTTTAAGTGCTTCTAATGTTTGTGCATCGCTTAACTCATTAAATAAATCTTTATATAACACTCGCTCTAATTGTTGATGGGCATGATCTTGGCTTTTTCGGTGAGTTATATTGCCTTTAATACGCTGTTTTGCCGACGCAAACGCAAGCTTGCTTGGCTCAAGAGTAAAAAAAGTTGTTAATACCTTTTCAGCATAATCAAAATAGTTTTCTTTGTAGCCATTAATATCAATTACATAATGAGAATCTAGCGTATTAATGTTAGTGCTAAATCCTGCTAGTGAAGCAAAATAGCCGCTATTATGAAGTTGCTCCTGTACCATGTTGGCATAGATTTGCTTAACGATTGGGTTTTGGCTTTTTATCTCATGATAAAGTCGCAAAGAAGTACTGATTTTGTTGCGACTAAGATCTGTTTTATGTTGTACCCATAACTGGATACCTTGTTTATTTATGACTAATTCGGGCTTAATTTGAACTAATTTTGTCGTTTTGTCCTTTAATAATAATTGATGATTTTTTTGGTTGTTCACTTGTTGTGCTAAATAAGGATTAGCCTTGGGCAGATGCATACTCGATTTTTTTGTTGCGTTTGACCAGCTATTCAGTTGCTCTGTCGTTAATGTAGAGGTTTTATAAGGCGTGTTAAAAATAGGCTCTATTTTGTTGGTATTAGGCATATCATCTTTGTTGGTATGACTGACAATAAGCTGCATATTTTCTGGCGTTAAATAACTTAAAAAGTGATTGAAATTTTCGATTGAAATTTGTGTGCGGTTATTTAACCAGTGCTTTGCTAAGTATAAGTGCATATCATCACTAATAGGGCTTATCCAATCTCCCGGCTCTTGTGATTTAGGAAAATCAAATTGTCGTTGAGCCATCACTTGTAATTCAGCAACTATCCATGGTGGTAATTCGGTTTTTTTGAGTAAATCAATGTAAGAAAATACTGCTGCAATCACCTTATCTTGGTCTTTTACGCCTTTGTCAGTTAACTCTAAATAAAGGTGCAGTTTGCCTACATAACGACTTCCTTGGTCGATAACTTGCAAATAGTTGATTAACCCTTGCGTTTTAAGGTAAGTAAATAAAGAGCCTTCACTTTCATGACCTAGTAAATAAAAAAGTATTTCTTGGGTATTGTGAGGAAAATCAGAAGCGTTAGCAGGAAGTTCAAAGCGCAAATCTATACTTGGGTTACTTGAAGGTGAAAGTACTTCAATTTTGCTCGCCAGCTGGTTAGATAAATGTAAAGGCTCGTTTGATGGCTGACTTGATAGCTCACTTTGAGGGAATTGATCAAAGTGTTTTATCGCCAGTGTCTTTAACGCTTGAGTAGATTGCTTACCATAAAGGACTAAGGTCATATTTTGCGCACCATAGTACTGCCTATGAAAATCGCTTAAAGCTTTTTTTAATGTTTTCGTATCGGTGCTTAATGTTTGAGTATTACCCGTGCCAAATTTAGCTGAAGGATGCTTGGGATTTGTTTCATTTTGTAAAATAAGTGCGGTTTTTCGCCAGTCATTGATACGGCCGTTAAATTCATTATCAACGGCAATTAGCGATTTTCTAATGCTTGACTCTGTGAGTAGAGGATAAGCGAGAAAATCTGCCATTCTGTGTAAGGTTTCATCGAATGCTGGCTGTGTTACTTGAAAGTGATAACGTGTGTTAGAGGTTCTGGTTGAAGCATTACTCCAACCTTGGTTACTTTTTACAAAAGGATCAAATTCATTGGTATTGGGAAAATTTTTACTGCCCCAAAAAACAGCATGCTCTAGTAAATGTGCTAAGCCTAAATAAGCCTTTGGATTTTCTCTATGGCCAACACCTACCACTAATGAGGCTGCAGCGACTTCTGATGTTTTATCTGAAATAACCAGTGCTTTTAACCCGTTATCTAAAATGAAATGCAAATAGTCTTTTGAATCATATTGACTGGTGACTATGATGTTTTCGGTTTCAGTGCTTTCGGCATAAACATTACTATGATGCCCTACTAGTGCTGTGGCTGTGAAAATGGCGATAGATAATGCATATCGCTTAATAGGTTTAGTGAACATGAACTTCCTTGTAGTGTGCTGTGTATGTGTTAGTTAAAGGTGAAAAGCTATTTTGAAAAGTAATTAAATAGACAAAAAGAGAATCAGATTAAACAACATTGTATACAATAACAAGTGCAATTATTTTTCCTGCTAATATTTGAACATGCAGATTAAAGGAAAGGTTAATATTTAACCTGATAGGTAGGTAAGTGCGATAAACGGTTGATTTCAAAAACTCTTAAAAATATTTAATAGGATATCACTGAAAATTATTATTAAATGCCGAATTAGATATCGATGTAATCTTTAATAAGCTGAAATATCAGAAGAAAAGAGTAATAGAGGGGAGGATATTACTGTGAACTCTTAGTAATATCTTCAATATTTCTGAAATGCCTGCTTAAAGAGATAATAACAGTATGATTTATTTTGCTTTTTTGATATTTTAAGTAACAACTCGTAGATGGATATTACTAAGACGTCTATATAATATACTGTTAGCAGTATAATCATTTATCAAAACATGGAGTGTTACATGAAAATTCAATTACAAAATCAATCTTTTGCTATTACTGGCTTATCTGTAGGTCTATTAGCAACCTTATTTGGTCTACACATCTCATCTGCAATAGAGTCTACTCCTGCTTTAGTGGGAGTAGTTTCTGCTGTATGGATTGCAGTTTCAGCAAGTATTATAGGTGGTAGAGTTAATAAAGACTCAGCATAGTAAATAATGCATACATGGTAATCAAGTGGGGAAAACAATTTGCTGTTGTCGTTCCCCATTGTTTTAGTAAACAATTTTTATTATTAAGGCATTAGTTGAAAGGAGTTTAAGTGGCTATGGGTAATCCATCAACTTTATTAGTCGTTCAAGATCTTCTCGTATCGAGGAATTTTTACATTGATGTACTAGGTCTAAAGCTTGTTGAAGAATATGAAGACAGTTTAAAGCTTAAATGTGGCTCGCATAATGTGTTTATGTTTCAAGGCACAACGGAAGCAATAAGCTATGAACACGGATATAGTTCAAACTCTTCATTAGTGCTTACTGTTAGTAACTTGGATGAAAAAATTACCGAGTTTAAATCAAAGGGGGTTGCTTTTGTTCATAAATCTCCTAATGAAAATCGATGGGGTCGCTATGCAGCTTTTAAAGATCCATCAGGGATCGTTAATGAACTCATGGAGTTTTTCACCTAACAGTCGCTCAAAGTTGACGAAAAAAGTTGACTTACGCTCATTCCTCGCTAATTTTATCCAACAAATTTTTGCCCCTAATGTGGGCGATACCACCGTGCGCTGTTGACACATAAACGACAGTCAAATTTGATTGAATCCTATTAATTGATTTTTATAGATCACGTTAAGGTTTAATCATATTTTCCTTATTCTCGCCTTTCTTTATTGTGCTCGTAAAAAGTGCAAACAATGAATTAAAACTGTGCATCCCTCATTTACCAAGTGGTTATGCTTTGCTGTCATAATTATAATAGAATTATTTAAAATCCAATATAAACAATACCTTAATTGTTTGTTGTTCAAGTTTTTTGCTCTTGGTATTAAATTTGCGACAGCCTAGTTAATAAAAATTAAATTTGTTAAATAGGGCTGCATTATGAGTAAGCAAAGAATTGTTGTAGTAGGAAACGGTATGGTTGGTCATCATTTTATTGATCAATTAACCAATAATCATAGTGATCAGTTTCAGGTTGTCACTTTTGCTGAAGAAAAGCAGCTTGCTTATGATCGAGTGATGCTAACCAGCTACTTCTCTGGTAATGACTTATCCTTAACTACGCCAGAAGCTTATGATGAAAAAGGTGTTGAGTACCATATAAATGAGAAAGTCACTGGTATTAATAGACAAGAAAAAACCATCGTTACCGAATCAGGTAAAGAAGTTGCTTACGATAAGCTAGTGCTTTCAACAGGGTCTATTCCTTTTGTGCCACCTGTACCAGGTAAAGAGCAAGAAGATATCCATGTTTATCGGACCATTGATGATTTAGATGACATTGCCTTTTCAGCCAAGTCAAGCAAAGTTGGGGTGGTAATTGGTGGGGGCTTACTTGGCTTAGAAGCCGCTAATGCTATCAAGCAGTTAGGGCTTGAAACTCATGTGGTTGAGTTTGCCCCGCGTTTAATGGCAGTACAGTTAGACCAAGAAGGCGGTGATTTACTACGCAATAAAATATCTGAACTTGGTGTAACCGTTCATACAGAAAAAAATACTCAAGAAATTGTTCAAGGAGAAAACTGTCGCTATCGCATGAACTTTGCTGATGGTACTTTTCTTGAAACCGACGTAATTGTTTTTTCTGCGGGCATTAGGCCGCAAGATCATTTAGCTAGAGTGAGTGATTTATCGCTTGGTGAACGCGGCGGTATCGCTATTGATGATCATTGTGTAACTAGCGACCCAGATATTTATGCTATTGGTGAGTGTGCCCTTTGGGATAATAAAATTTTTGGTTTAATTGCACCAGGTTATGCCATGGCGAAGGTCGCAGTAAGCCATTTAACTAGCCAAGAGAAAAGCGAAGCCAAAACTTTTAAAGGCGCTGATATGAGCACCAAGTTGAAATTACTTGGCGTTGATGTAGCGAGTATTGGTGATGCTCACGCTCAAACACCAGATGCACAATGCTTTAGTTTTGTTGATTCTGCCGCGGGAATTTATAAAAAAGTTGTGGTGAGCAGCGACGGTAAAAAACTACTCGGTGCTGTATTAGTGGGTGAAACAAGTGATTACGGGCAATGGTTACAACTTGTAGTAAATGATATGGCGTTAACACGCCCAGCAGAATATTTGTTATTGCCTGAGCTTGATGATGAAGGTGCAAGTGAAAGCGGCGTTGATGCATTACCTTGTAGCGCACAAATCTGTTCTTGTTATGACGTCACTAAAGAGACGATAAGTAAAGCGGTAGCTGATGGTGCTCATGATATTGCCGCCCTTAAATCATGTACTCAAGCAGGTACGGGGTGTGGTGGCTGTGTGCCATTACTCACGCAGATTCAAAATAGTGAATTGGCTAAATTAGGGGTAAGTATTGATGATAGCCTTTGCCGTCATTTTGCTTATTCACGCTCAGAATTATTCGACATTATACGTGTGAAAAATATCCGCACCTTTGATGCGCTCATTGCTGAGTGTGGTAGTGGTGATGGTTGTGAAGTATGTAAACCTGCCGCAGCGTCAATGTTTGCCTCACTTTGGAATGAACATGTTCTTGATGAAGAGCTTGTCAGTTTACAAGACACCAACGATAACTTTTTAGCAAATATGCAAAAGGATGGTACGTACTCAATTGTGCCACGTGTGCCAGGTGGTGAGATCACCCCTGAGCAGCTAATTGCTATTGGTGAAATAGCTAAAGAATATAAACTTTACACCAAAATTACCGGTGGTCAGCGTATTGATTTATTTGGTGCTCAATTAGCTCAACTCCCTGTTATTTGGAAGAAAATGGTTGATGTAGGCTTAGAAACTGGTCATGCCTACGGCAAATCATTACGTACGGTAAAGTCTTGTGTTGGTAGCACTTGGTGTCGCTATGGTGTTCAAGATAGTGCGGCAATGGCAATTCTTGTTGAACAACGTTATCGCGGTGTTCGTTCGCCACATAAAGTGAAGATGGCCGTTTCTGGTTGTGCACGAGAATGTGCTGAAGCACAAAGTAAAGATTTTGGCGTAATTGCCACAGACAAAGGCTGGAACTTATATGTTGGCGGTAATGGCGGCATGCGTCCTCGTCATGCTGATTTGTTCGCTAGTGATCTCGATGATGCCACCTTAATTCGATATATCGATATTATTTTCATGTTTTATGTTCGTACCGCGCAGCGTCTACAACGTACTTCGGTTTGGTTAGAAAATCTTGAAGGTGGTTTAGCCTACTTACAAGACGTTGTAATTAACGACAAGCTTTCAATTAATGACGAGTTGCTTTTACAAATGGAGCACTTAGTTGACACCTATCAATGTGAGTGGAAAGCAACCTTAGATGATCCGCAAAAACTTAAGCGATTCAACCACTTTATCAATAGTGACAAATTGGACGATAACGTTATTTTCACCACAGTGCGTGATCAAATTCAACCGGCATCTAAAGCTGAAGAAGCTGAGTTGGTTTAACTCAGGTGTTAGACCAGTAAAGAATTCAAACTTTAAAATTAGAGGAACTATCATGACAACAGAAACTACGGCGTTATCTGACGGTGACATGTCAGGCAAAGATTGGGTCGCTATTTGTCAATTAAGCGATATTGCAAAAAATACCGGGGTGTGTGCTGACTTTAACGGCGAGCAAGTGGCTATTTTTCACTTATTCTCAAAAACACTCGGTGAGCAAAGTGAAGTTAAAGCGGTAGGTAATTACGATCCCTTTGGTAAAGCTAATGTGCTTTCTCGTGGTTTAATTACCGAAAAAGAAAAAAATTATCACATCGCTTCTCCTTTACTAAAACAGGAATTTTGCTTAGCTACAGGACAGTGTTTGCAAGATGAGAGTGTTGTAATTCCAACCTATAATGCACGTGTTAAAGATAACATGGTAGAGCTATGTGCCAAAACCGCTGCAACAGCTGTGGAGGTTTAGTTATGAGTACATCAAAGTTTAGTTTTTGGTCGTTATCACCGAAAATGAAGACCTTGCACTTTAGCTGGGTCGCCTTTTTCATCAGCTTTTTTGTTTGGTTTAACCATGCACCGTTATTAGGGCTTATTGCTGAGTCACTTTCGTTAACTTCAGCACAAATTAAAACCCTACTAATATTAAACGTCGCGTTAACAATTCCTGCGCGCATAATTATTGGTGTGGTCACTGATTTATATGGGCCAAGAAAAACCTATAGCTTGCTCCTTATTATTTGTTCAATTCCGTGTTTTATGTTTGCCATAGGTGATACCTTTGAACAACTGGCATTAGCGCGCTTTTTACTTGGCTTCATTGGTGCAGGTTTTGTCATTGGTATTCGTTTAGTGAGCGAGTGGTTCCCAGCTAATCAACTTGGTTTAGCTGAAGGGATTTACGGCGGTTGGGGCAACTTTGGCTCAGCAGCAGGTGCCATTACTTTGCCTATTATTGCACTGGCCTTTGGTGGCGATGATGGCTGGCGTTATGCCGTGGGTATCACTGGGGTAATTAGCTTCGTATACGGTTTTTTATTCTACTTTGCTGTACGTGATACACCACAAGGAGCAACTTACTTTAAGCCGAAAAGCTCAAAAGCAATGGAAGTTACGAGTGTTGGTGATTTTTACTTATTACTTGTAATGAAGTTACCACTTTTTGGTGCATTAGCATTGCTTAATTGGAAATTATCACCTGCTGGCGTTAGTTTAATTTCGTTCGAATTTAGTATCTTGGTTTATTTAGTGTTAGTGGCGTTATTTATTTATGAAGTTATCGCAGCATATCAGGTAAATAAATCAGTCTTCACCACGAAAGTTGACCCAATTCACCAGTATTCATTTAAGCAAGTGGCGGTACTTAATGTTTTATATTTTGCCACATTTGGTAGTGAATTAGCGGTTGTTTCAATGTTACCGCTGTTTTTTAGTGAAACCTTTGGTCTTGATATTGTCTATGCTGGTTTGCTTGCTTCTAGCTATGCTTTTATGAACTTATTATCGCGTCCATTAGGTGGCTGGATTAGTGATAAATATGGCCGTAAAACAACCTTAGTTATTTTAACGGCAGGTTTAAGTTGTGGTTATGGCGTTATGGCATTAATTAATGGTGAGTGGCCGTTATTTTTAGCTGTTGCGGCGGCTATGTCATGTTCTTTCTTCGTACAAGCTGGTGAAGGGGCTGTATTTGCTGCGGTACCACTTATTAAGCGTCGTTTAACTGGACAAATTGCAGGCATGACAGGTGCTTATGGTAACGTAGGTGCGGTATGCTACTTAACGGTATTATCATTTGTTAGTTACTCAGTATTCTTTGCTGTGATTGCCTTTAGTGCTTTTGTTGGTCTATTAATGCTTTACTTTATGCAAGAGCCAAAAGGGAGCATGGCGGAAATATTACCTGATGGTAGTGTTGAACTGATTAAAGTTAACTAGAGCAAGTTTTTAAAAAGAAGAAATAGCATGGGTAGTAGCGATTTGAAGCAAGTCAAAAGCTTACAAGAAAAAGTAACGTCAATGCGTACAAGTAATAGTGCCAGCCTTGAAGTGACTTTTGGCGGCTACTCATGTCAGGGCGCAAAAGCAGAGAATCAAGATGCTTTTGCGCTGAAAATCAATCAAGGCCAATCTCTTGAACTTAAAGGCCATATTGCGGTTATTGCTGATGGTGTTTCCAGCGCAAACCAAGCCGCAAAAGCCAGTCAAATGAGTGTTTGTCACTTTATTGATGAATACCTAGCAACGCCTGATACTTGGTCGGTACATAAATCTGCCACCAAAGTCATTGCTTCATTGAATAACTGGCTGTTCTCTCAGCAAGTTGTGAGTGATACCAAAGGAGAATTACAACAATGGTTCAGCACATTTTCTGCGGTGATTTTAAAAGGTAATCGCTGTCATTTATTTCATATTGGTGATTGCCAAGTAGCCAAAGTTAATGATGATGGTTATCAAGTACTAACACGAGAACATGCCACGTCTGGCGGCATATTAAATCGCGCTTTAGGCGCAGTCACACATATAGAGATTGATGCCTCTACGTCTGCAATGGCTATTGGCGATATTATTATGCTCAGTTGTGATGGTGTTTATCAATACGTCAAACCAAAACACATAAGAGCGCTACTGAAGTCAACAACTGACTTAGAGCAGGCCAGTAAAGCGATAACAACATTGGCGAGTGAACAAGGCTCACTTGATAATTTAACCTGTTTACTCATTAAAGTAGAGCAACTCCCAAGTCAGCAATTTAACGATTTAGTATTTCATCGTAAGCAGCAAGTGATCCCGCCAGCACTTAACGTCGGGGTTTCTCTAGATCATTTTGAGGTTTTAGACGTATTAGAGCAAACAGCGCGCTCTCATGTATACCTCGCAAAAGATAACCAAGCTCAACGCTTGGTGGTGTTAAAAATGCCTTCGCTAAACTTCATCGATGATGAAGAGTATCTCGCTAACTTTATTAAAGAAGGTTGGTTGGGTGAAAAGCTATCTCATCCAAGTATTATGCAAATTCATCCTTGGCGCATGAGAAGTCAGTTTTTATATCATGTGTGTGAGTATGTTGAGGGACAAACCTTAGCTGCTTGGTTACAAGAAAACCCTAAACCAAGCTTTACCAAAGTGTGTGCTATTGCTGAGCAAATCGTGATTTGTCTTAGAGTATTTCAACGTCATGATGTTGTTCATAGTGATATCAAATTAGATAACTTCATGATAGATGAACATGGCAGAATTAAGCTTATCGATTTTGGCAGTTGTAATGTTGGTGCGTTGGCTGATGAACAAAATAACAACCAACATCAACCACAAGGCACGATAAGTTACAGTGCGCCTGAATTGTTTTACGGACAAAAAAGTAGTCATCAAAGTGAGTTGTTTTCCGTTGCCGTCGTGGTGTATCAGTTATTAACCAATCGCTTACCTTATGGCGAACTCTCACGTGTTGAGCAAGTACCAAAACAGTTTAGTTTGTGGCGTTATCGACCTGTAACGAGCTATCGAAATGATTTACCGACTTGGCTAGACATGGTGTTATCTAAAGGCTTAAATGCTGATCCTAGCATGCGCTACCAACATTACTCAGAATTTATTGGTGATTTAAATAATCGCAATCAAGATAATGTTTTACTGCAAGTAAAAAGACCTCTCATTGAGCGTGATCCCGTTAAATTCTGGCAAGGGGTTAGCGCGATACTCATGGTGATTACTTTGCTGCAACTCTTTTGGTAAGTCATTTTTATCTGTTTAATAAGCCATGAGCTGCACAAATACAACTCAGTGTCTGCACTATTATTGCTCATTCCAATGCTTACTTATTAACGTTGTTTTTCTTTTGTTTGTAAAATCAAGTTGTTACTTGGTTTTATCTCTTGGTATGGGCGTTGCAATCTAACAGTTATGAAGCATAACGTAAGTGCTGACTAGCGATTTGCTAGAAAAAGCATGCAGAGAGATATCATGAGTGAATTAATAATACCCGCCAACATTAATCAAGCGTTAAAGCATAATAACGTAAAGACGACTTGCCCATATTGCGGTGTAGGGTGCGGTGTTACCATCTCTACTAATGAAGAATCTAAGGTGGTTGTTCAAGGTGATAAACAACACCCTGCTAACTTAGGTAATTTATGTATTAAAGGAAAAAATCTGGCTGAGACTATTGATAATAGCAACAGGCTAGTTTCGCCACGAGTAAAGGGACAAACACAAACGTGGTCAAGAGCACTGGATTATGTTGCGAGCAAATTTAATGAAACTATTGCACAACATGGTAAAGAGTCGGTTGCCTTTTATGTATCAGGGCAATTATTAACTGAAGATTACTATGTCGCGAACAAGTTAATGAAAGGTTTTATTGGCTCTGGCAATATCGATACCAACTCAAGACTTTGTATGTCTTCTGCAGTATCAGCGCACAAGAGAGCATTTGGTGAAGACATTGTGCCAACAAACTATGATGACCTTATTCATGCTGACGTTGTGGTTTTAGCGGGTTCTAATTTAGCGTGGTGTCATCCTATTTTATTTCGCCGCTTAAGAGAAGAAAAGGCACGAAGACCTGAGCTTAAAGTGATTGTTATCGACCCTAGAGTTACCGCGTGTGTTGAATTGGCAGATTTACATTTACAAATTAAGGCTGGCTGCGATCTTATTTTATTCAACAGCTTATTAAATTATTTGGCACAGCAAGGTTGCATAGATGTTGAAAAGCTAGCGCAGAGCACTTCAGGTTTACAGCAAGCACTAGACAGTGCACAAGCAGACAGTGAAAAACTCAATGGTATTGGTTTATCAGAGCAAGATATCGAGCAATTTTTTTCCCTGTTTGCTCAACATGACAAAGTCGTGACTGTTTTCTCTCAAGGTATAAACCAATCACGTCAAGGCAGCGACCAAGGTAATGCCATTATTAACTGCCATTTAGCGAGTGATAAAATTGGAAAGTTAGGTAGTGGCCCTTTTTCTATGACTGGACAACCTAATGCCATGGGTGGCAGAGAAGTTGGGGCTTTGGCAAATACTTTAGCTGGTCATATTGAGTTTGAAGATGATGCATTATGCGAAGGGTTAGCTCAATTTTGGCAAACGGATAACCTAGCAACGAAAGCAGGGTTAAAGGCGATAGATTTATTTGATGCAATTGATCAAGGCAAAATAAAAGCGGTCTGGATTATGGCAACCAATCCTTTAGTGAGCTTACCTGATCATGACAAAATCAAGGGTGCATTGCAGAAATGCCCATTAGTGGTAGTGAGTGATTGTGTGGCCAGTAATGACACCCTTGAATATGCCGATGTTATTTTTCCAGCACAAACCTGGGGAGAGAAATCTGGCACAGTGACTAATTCAGAAAGACGTATTTCTCGACAGCGTCCCTTTTTAACACCATTTGGTGAAGCAAAAGCGGATTGGTGGATTATTAGTGAAGTGGCAAAACGCATGGGGTTCTCAAAGGCGTTTAATTTCAAATCACCTAAAGAGATATTTGCTGAACATGCAGGTGTGTCTGGCTTGGCGAACTTGCATAGAAAATCAGCATGTAATATTGAACAAGCGCAAAACTTAAAGTTGTCGGCACAAGCATTATTAAAAGGTTTTGATATTTCTGCATATCAAAACCTATCAGAGCAGCAATATCAACAATGGCTACCTGTGCAGTGGCCACAAGCAAAACAAAGTAGTATTACTTTAAGCGATCAGCGTTTTTTTACAGAGAAACGTTATTTTCACAGTGATGCTAAAGCTCGTTTCATTGCAGTGCAAACAAGCGATTATGGTGAAGATAATGCCACAAGCCATGTGCTACTAGATACCAATAAAAACAAAGAAGTCAGTACAAAAACTTTTACCTTGAATACTGGCAGAAATAGGGACCAATGGCATACGCAAACACGATCGGGTAAATCAGGCACCTTAACCAACCGACATGCTGAACCTGAATTAGCCATTAACCCTAATGATGCTTTAAAGCTAAATATAGAGGGCGGTGATTTAGTTAAGGTAGAAAATGAACGCGGTCAACTGTTGGTGCGTGCACACATAACTGAGCAGCAACGAGCTCATGAAGTTTTCATTCCCATTCATTGGTCAAGCAGTAACTTTACTCAAGGATGTGTAAGTCAGTTAGTTGCGCCGTTGGTTGATAAAGTTTCAGGACAACCTGCCTTTAAACACAGCCAAGTGACTTTAACGGCTAAAAAAGTGAATAGTGAAGCTATGCTCGTGGTAAAAAAGCAAGTCACAAAAGTTTTTGCCCAATATCAGGTTAAGCAAAAAATCGCTGGCGGATATTGTTATCATATTGCCAGTGAATTGAACACAGAATCACTCTATAAATCACTGTGTGACTATGTTGAAGAACATGAGTTGGAACAAGAAAATAATTCAAGCTTAAATGCCAGTGAACCGTTAAAGCAATATTATCGAAAGAGTTACTTACATGATGCCAAGATGTATTGTGCAGTGCTAGTTGGTCGAAAAAAACAGGATTTACCTCATGGCTGGTTAAGTCAATTTTACCAGCAGGCGAGTGAGTTATCAGCTAAACGCAATGTGATCTCTGCTGATATTGAAAGGGTGCAAGCAAAAAAGACCTTTTGCCAATGTTTGAATATTGCCAAAGAAGATATTAACCAAGCGGTAGAGTCTGGCAAGTTAACACTTGCTGATATTCGAAATAAAACTGGTGCAGGCAACGGCTGCGGTAGTTGTATTGGTGATATTGCCTTAATGTTGAATAATCAGGCGCAACAAGTCTTAGAGTAAGTAGCACAAAAGCAAGCGAATATTGATAACTTAATACCAATACCTTGTAGGTGTTAATTAAACCTATGAAATTTTAATACACTATGCCACTTGCTGAAATGAACTTGTTGATTCGTCAAATGGAAAAATAACGGTATTTGTTTCTCCTACATCTGTTATCGGGCAATCTGCCAATGACTTGCTAATGTCTTGACTGTTTTCAGTGTCTACTAATAATAAATGATGGCCTATATCTAACTCATGATCGAATGGGGTTATTCGAAAGTTATGATTTAATACACCAATAAAGGCACCTGAGAAAAAGCCTAATATTATTGGGCTTGTCAAAATAGTCAGTAATATCATTTGTCGAACTGGGAGTGTGATATCCCAAAAGGGAGCTTGGCATGCAGCGACGACGAAAAACATGATACCTAAGGTTAGCCCATATACTATACCTTGTTCAGCCCCACGAATTATATCGCTCTTAAGGATGAAGTTTGCAGGATGCAAATGATGCTCCTTTAAGCCACGGCTATTCTTGCTAATAACATGAATATTATTATCTTTAATATCTAGTTCGTTATGGAGCACTGCTACCGTATGATCTAAGGCATCCAAAGTGTCGGCTAAGTAGTATTTCCGTTTCATAGTAAGCCTCCTGTACTAAATGATGTAATAACTCTTTTTAGTCCTGTTCATTTTAACTAATCTGAGCAAAAGGTTTTTCTCTGATAGTGAAATTAACGTAATATTTGTAAGGAGTAAGTGTAGTACAAATAATAATGATTACCCTTTATTTTTGGGTGGGAGTTGGTTAAATTTTAGTCGTTTTTGCGCTATGAAATACTTGTTAGTTATATACGGGTAAAAGTCGATAATAGTTAATTTACTGAATTGGCATAATCATCTATTCCGATGTTATGACAGTTCTTTTGATCGCTTTTTATATGAATATTGCTATTTCAATTACAATTACACTACTTCAACTAAACTGATTATATATTCTGTACAATTAGCAAATACTTAACTTTTAGGCCATTCTTTAGGTTGGGTAATAAGTTAATAGCTATGTTGAGCTAAGTATCGTTAAGCCAAACTCATAAGCTGTTCATTAAATACACCAAAAATGAGATAAGAAACCGTTGAGCTCATCAGAATTAAATAAACTTAAAGAAGAAAATAGGCAACTTAAAGCACAGGTAGAGAATCTATCTAATCAAAGAGACAAATATCAAAAACTGTTTGAAGTTTCTGCGGATGCGCTGTCTATATTAAATTTAGATACCGGCAAGTTTATAGAGTGTAATCAATCAGCTATTGATATGCATGGTGTTGATAGTGAAGATAATTTTTTAAATTTATCCCCAGGAGAACTTTCTCCAAAGTTTCAACCTTGTGGTGGTGCTTCAGAGGCAATGGCGATTGATCGAATTACCAAAGCCTTTACAGATGGTCCTCAAATTTTTCAATGGACGCACTCACGTTTAGATGGCTCTACCTTTCCTTGTTTAGTCTCATTAACTGCTTTACCGTCTAAAACTAATAATTTGATTTTAGCGATAGGGAGAGATATCACTGAACTAATTGAGTATCAGGAACAGCTCTCAAGCTCTAATAAAGCAAAATCAATATTTTTAGCGAATATGAGTCATGAATTAAGAACACCGATGACGACAGTATTAGGTTATACCGAACTGTTGTTAGAAGATAAGTTGTTAAGTGATTCTACTCGTGAAACCTGTGATAAAATTAAATCTGCTACGACATCATTACTTCATATTATCAATGAAATTTTGGATATGTCTAAGCTGGAATCTGGCAAGTTAGTCCTTGAATATATGAACTTTGATTTTAGATTTCTTGTACATGAAGTCATCAATATTTTTGATAATAAAAGAAAAAATGAAGCAGACATTGATTGGCAGCTGACAATTGATCCTAACATTCCTACGGGTATTCGTTCCGATCCAACTCGCCTTAAGCAAGTACTTTTTAACTTGCTTGGTAATGCTCAAAAATTTACTAAAAAAGGAAGTATCTCTATAGCATGTGAAGTCATTCACAGCATAGATAAAGCTGCTCATATACAAGTGTCAATAACGGATACAGGGATAGGTATTAGTGATGAAGTAAAAGATAAGATCTTCGATCCTTTTAGCCAAGCCGATTCATCAATGTCTCGAAAATATTCAGGTACGGGATTAGGACTGCCTATTTCTAAAAATATTGTTGAGCTGTTAGGAGGCGATATTACTGTGGAAGGTGAGCAGGGCAAAGGTTCGACTTTTTATTTTACCTTCCCGCTGGTTGAAGCAGATGGCGCCGTTAATTATCCACAGAAAAAACTTTCAGCAGGAAGTTTTATTGCCACTAGATCGCTTAACATTCTTTTTGCTGAAGATAATAGGATAAATCAAGCTTTAGTTAAGAAGATACTTAACGGGTACGGCCATCAAATTGATCTTGCTGATAACGGCCTGCTAGCTATTGAGGCTAATGCTAAAAAAGACTATGACCTGATACTGATGGATATACGGATGCCAGAAATGGATGGTATTGAGGCGACATCTCGTATTAGAAAGCAACAAGATGAAAAATCAAATATACCGATAATAGCCCTCTCTGCGGATGCGATGAAAGATAATGTAAGTGACTATTTAGAAGCCGGAATGAATGCTTTCTCAAGTAAACCATTTGATTGGCCTCAGTTATTATTACTAATCAACCAAGTTTTAGCTGAAAAAGTCCATTGTGTGGAAAACAATGAAGCTGCAAAATGATGCTAAATATTATGGTGCATGTTAGGGGGATAAGTAATTTCGCTGTTATTCCACATTGGTTAACTTGTATAGGTCTTTACCATTTTTCTAGAAGATCAGAGACATTCTTTTTAGGCGTTTTGGCTATTTTTTGGATTAATTCAAATGGGACCGATGATTGGTTAATCTGCTGTTGAATATTGTCGAGCATAACTAGCCATAATTTAGCCGTCATTTCTGCATCAAATAACGCTCTATGAAAGTTACCTTCACTGGCGATATTCATAAAATTAACCAAGGTACCTAATTGATGATTTGGTGCGTTAGTGTTTATACGTCTAGATACTAATAATGAGCAGGCAAATTCTCCTGAGTAGCACTGTGCTATATGGCTAAATTCAGCATCGAGAAATTTTTTATCAAAAGAAGCATTATGGGCAAGTAAGTTATCATCGCCGATGAAGTCAGCGAAATCATTCATAACCTCATGGCAAGGAGGGGCACTTTGCAACATGTGATTAGTAATACCAGTATAGTTTTCAATAAAGTTATTTATTCGAAATCCTGGATTCATTAGTGATTGAAATTTTTCGGTAATTTTACCGTTTTCTATTTTTACTGCGCCAATTTCAATGGCTCTATCACCATTGTCAGGTGATAAGCCCGAGGTTTCAAAATCTAGTACAATTAGTGAATTTGCATTGTTGTTCATAGTCGTTAACTTTCATTGATGATTTCGCAATAGTTTAACGGCTTAATAACAGATTCATAGCCCTGTAAGGTGAATAACACACTTATTAACAGTAAAGTTTTAGTAGAAACTTGCTATTAAAGAGTAAGTAAGGGATAACTAAATCTTTTGAGTTAGGTAAAAGGTAATAGGGCATTAAGTGGTAGCAGATATTTTGGCAGGACCGATTTTACGTCGGTTAACTGAGCAACAGTTGGTACTTTGGTGGGTTAGTCCATACCAGGTGAGTGGTGACTTTCATTGTTATATTGATGATAAGCAAGTGCTTAGTGTGTCATTATCGCCTGAAAGTGTTACGACCTTTCGAGCAGGCGAAAAAGCCTATGTGCATCTACTCGATATTGCGATTGATTTACCTGCAGAAACCTATATTGAATATGACTTGTTGTTAAAAGGCGAGACTGAAAGTGAAGTTAAGCGACTTGCTGATATGAATCCTAACCTTTGCTATCCAGGTAAAAATCGACCTTCATTTATTATTCAAGACAGAATTAATAATTTACTACATGGCTCTTGTCGAAACCCACACCACCCCAGTGCAGATAGTTTATTAGCGGGCGATGAGAAAGTTGCTAAAACTCTACATGACAGGCAAGAGCGCCCAGCATTGTTGATGATGTCGGGTGATCAAATTTATGCTGATCATGTCGCGGGTAGTATGTTATTTGCTATTCATCAGGTAATAGCGCTGCTTGGATTAAACCATGAATCATTTACTGGCAGCGACTTAAAAGATAGTGAGCAGCTATATCAAATGAGCGAGCAATATTTTCATCGAGAAAATATTTTGCCACAAAGTAAACTTGCCAGCTCGTGGTATAAACCTAATGCGTCTCAAGCTATTTTTACCTCAACATATGCTCACAACCATTTAATGACCTTTGCTGAAAGCTTCGCTATGTATCTTTTAGTTTGGTCACCTTCTTTGTGGCAGCATATTAAACTTGAGGGTTTTACTGTCGATGCCAAAAACCAAGCATTGCACCAACAAGAGGTGTCAGCTTTAAAACAATTCATTGCGGGTTTAGCTAAGGTACAACGGTTGTTGGCACATATACCTTGTTATATGATCTTTGATGATCATGATGTAACTGATGATTGGAATTTAACAGCTCAATGGGAGCAAGCGGCTTATCAAGATCCTTTAGCTAAACGTATTATAGGTAATACCTTAATGGCGTACTGGTTATGCCAAGGATGGGGTAATGATCCTATACGTTTTAAAGGAGATTTTTGGCAAAAAGCTGATGCTTACCAGAAAACCCCAAAGATAGAACAACATGATGACTTCATTGATTATTTATATGATTTTTCTCACTGGCAATATACATTAGATAGTAACCCTAAATTAGTGGTGATTGATTCAAGAACGCGGCGTTGGCGCTCTGAACATGCTCTTGATGATCCTTCTGGTCTTATGGACTGGGAAGCAATGTGTGAATTGCAGCAGGAGTTAATTGGTCAGCAAGCAATTATATTAGTTTCACCGGCCCCTATTTTTGGTGTGAAAGTTATTGAAACCATTCAACGGGTGGCGACATTGCTAGGTCATCCATTAGCAGTAGATGCTGAAAATTGGATGGCGCATCCGGGCTCTGCCAGTACTATGCTTAATATTTTCAAACACCCGAAAACACCTCAGCATTTTGTTATTTTATCTGGGGATGTACATTATTCCTTTGCTTATGATGTGGAGTTACGCTTTCGCCATTTTTCACCAAAAATTTGGCAAATTACTTCCAGCGGTATTAAAAATCAATTTCCACAACCTTTGATCAGCATTTTGGATAAATTAAATCGTTGGTTTTATGGGCCATATTCACCGTTAAACTTTTTCACTAAGCGCCGTTCAATGAAAATAACGGCAAGAAAAATTCAAGGCATGGGTCACAAGCGCTTAATTGAAAAAAGTGGTTTAGGCTATGTTGAGTTAAATGACGATGGATCGCCTAAATATATTTGCGATTTGCATTGTGATGGTAGTAAAACAGAGTTTAGTGAAAGTTCTGAAGAGATGTTGCCCTAAGCAAACATTAGAGCAACAGGTAATTAGAGACAGTGTAAAGGCTACTTTTTCGGTAACATTCTCAACAAGGTGTCATCTTTTTGAACATAATGGTGTACTAGAGCCGCTATGGCATGAAGTCCTATAAGGTAATAACCTATTTCTCCTACAGTTTCGTGCAGCTCTTCAATTGATTCAGCTAATTCTTTATTGGTGTCAATTAATGGCGGTAACTCTAAGCCAAAAAAAGGGACAGGCTTACCTTCAGCACTTAAAATCAACCAACCAGCAATGGGCATTGCTATCATAAAAACATATAGCATAAGGTGAGCAGCTTTAGCACCAAGCTCTTGCACAGCGGTTAATGGTGGCATTATTTTTGGCGTTACTTGGCTGAACCTTAAGTAAACGCGTGCGGTCATTAATGCCAACACTAATAAACCTAACATGAAGTGCCACATTTTAAATAAATCGCGCAGCTCAGTGCCTTTTTCAAACAGTTGACGCCCTTCAATAGAAGCAAAGACTAAAACCATTAGAAATACCATTAACCAGTGCATTTTTATAGAAAGGCTACCGTAACGATGCTCAGTATTTTTCCAGCTCATGCTAACCTCCTGTAACCAAATAGATAAACAACTTGGTATCGTATTTAATTATAGTTACTTTTGTTTAGGAACGAATGTATTGGCAATATCAGCAATGTCATCCACACTTTTTTCTAGCTGTAGCATTTGTTCTGCGACAACATCAGTTTCTGTCCAAGTTTGCTCAGTGCTGGTCGATATTTGAGTAATATGGTTATGAATTTCATCTGATACACAGGATTGCTCTTCAGCTGCAGTCGCAATTTGTGCAGCAGCGTGACTAATATTTTGCACTTTCTCAACGATTTGATCTATTTTTTGATGAGAATCTTCAGCACTTTCAACACAAAAAACAGCTTGGTTTTTATTTTGATTCATTAACTCAACCCATTGTGCGATGGTATCAAGCATAGCGGTTAAGCGTTGATGGATTTTTTCTGCAGACTCCTGAGTTCTTGAAGATAAACTACGTACTTCATCAGCAACAACAGCGAAACCTCGACCATGTTCACCAGCACGAGCTGCTTCAATAGCGGCATTTAATGCCAGTAAATTAGTTTGATCTGCAATGGATTGAATATCTTCCATTAACTCACCAACACTGTTAGCAGATTGCGTTAACGTGTCTGCTGAGCTTGATGCTTCTTCAACAGCATCGGCAAGTTCCTTAATTTTATTTGTGGTGACGTGTATTCCTTGCTGAGAGTGTTCACAGTGCTCGAAAGTCACTTCAAGTTCTCCTGCTGCATTAACAGTATTCTCAGCTATTTCTTTGGTTGACGCTTGCATTTGATTCATCGCGACACTCAGTTGCTCTAGCTCAGACTTTTGTTGAGCTAATGTAGTTCGCGTTGAGTTGAGCCCTTGGCTGACTTTAGCCATGACATGCTTAATAGGGCTGGCTGTATCTAGAGTACGTTCGATTATCGCTTTGATTTTAGTCTTCATCATATTGAAGTTAAAATCAAAAATACTGGCAGTACCTTTACCAAAGTATATTTTTCGAGAGATGGAATCAAACATACTTTGCATTTTTTGTGCACGTATTGCTGTGGGGATTATATCAGACCAAAATACCAGAATTGGCGCGATAGCACTCAGGGCGGCAATAATTGAAACAGAGAGTCCAAACTCAGTAAATATAAAGCCTTGAGCGATAAGGGACAACAATACCAGAAAGGAAAATTTGTGATTTTTGGTTAATTCGAAAGTCGCCCATTTACTTTGGTTATTGATGGCTTGATATATATCTTTTGCATTTTGGGCTAAAACAGGTTGTGCTGCCTTACTTATGCATTGGTAACCAATAATAGTACCTTTACTGTATTGAGGTGTCATAAAAGCATCTAACCAAATACTTTGGCCATTTTGATTTTTTATGTGTAAAAGGCCTTGCCAAGAGAAGCCTTGGGCTAATGTAAAAGATAACTCCTCTAGTACTACTTTGGGCATGTCTGAATGCGTTAACCGTCGAGTATCTGTACCTAATAAATCGGTTTCTTGATAACCCGTTATTTGGCAATAGGCATCATTAACATAAGTATAATTTCCGTTTAAATCGGTTACGGAAATAAATTGTTCATTACTCGACGACATAATTATTACACCACTTTAAGTGAACTGCCTGAAAAACTACCACAAGATAACAGGCAATTATTTTTATTATTTTGATCTATATCGACAGTCAGTGTGAATTATTAATAAAAACATTGAAGAAAATTATACTTTGAAGCTGTGAGTAGAGCTCAAAGTATAATTTATTGATTAGAAGCTGTAAGCAACGCCTAGAGAGATGTTTGTATCTAGCCAAAATGAGCCATTAAAATAGGCAAAACATGTTCCTGACTGACAAAATAATTGTTCATCTTCATCCACTAGAGTGGCATAAGCTCGCACTTCGGTAATAAAGCTGAGGTTATCAGAGATATTATGGCGAGTACCAATAGCCGTTGTTAAAGAAAAGTAAGTCGCATTATCATAATCACTATTAAAATGTGCAGCGCCTACGCCTACACCAAAAGTTGTTATATAACTGGGCTCTTCAATAAAAGTTACGCCACTGAAGTGTGTGTAAAGAGTGTCAAAGTCGTGAGAGGTTCCTGTACTATCGGTAAAGTCTCGATTTACGTAATTAATGAGTACTTGCCCTTGCCCTTGGCTTGGCTTTCGTTGGCTTGATGTTTCTTGCCAAGCGAGTGCTAGAGAGAAGTTTGCATTATTGCTTACAGACGAATCCCCAGATCTTTCTGCATTAACTAAATCTGGGCTGTAGGTGTAGCCAAGCATAGGAGTTATTTCAAACTCAGTGCTATGAGCTAAGTTGCTAGATGAAATCATTAAAGGAAAAAGAAAACTGCTAACCACGGTTAGTGGTGATAACTTAATACTTTTTTGAGGGTAAGAACGCATGGTAATGAGATCCTCGAAAAGGTTAAGTAAATAAGGTATTGATTTTAACGTACACTCTAAACCTAGTTAGAACATGAACAAAGTGCAAGTTATAACTAGGGCTTTTATTGTCTAATTTATTGTCTAATTTATTGTCTAATCTACTATTTTTTGTTGTAGCTCATAAAAGCGTACTTAAGATCTATTAAATTATTATTAAAAATTATTTATAAACGTGGAGTACTTCTTCAAAAAGGGCTTTTATTAACTCGCCACCCAGCTGGTTACTGCTATAGCCTTGAGTTTTTCCAATATCGTTGAATGTTATGTTGTTGAAACTTTTTTTACTGACGGTTCCTTGATTAAAGATCGCAACATGTAAGCGATTAATCGTGATGTTTTTAACGATTATTTTGTTTTTAATTTTTTTGCGGCCAGAGGAGGTTTTCTTCGCTTGCTTAGCTTCAATTGCTGCAGCTGTTTCTACTCTTTCACTACTTGCCTTAGTATTTTGTGAGGCTAATGCGGCATTGCGTTCAGGATGTTGTGCAGCATAATTTCTCGCGCTGATCTCGGGGTAATTTAATGGAAAATCTTTGGCTAGCGTTGCTGTTGCTCGTTGTAATAGCATTGCAATATTACTGGTACTGTTTTGGTATTCAACATTCACTGTTATGTTATCAATCGTTAAGTTTTCAACCACGGTTAAGTTAGCAGTTTGCACTGCATCAACCGATGCTATTTGTGCCGTTGCTTGGTCGATAACCAGTGCATAAGTCTGAGTAAAGCCGTTGATATTTTCTACTTTTAAGTTAGTAAAATCCGCAACTAAAGTGTTTGGAGAAAATTCAGCTTTATTCAAGGTTGTTGTTTGGCCAGTGTAATATTTGCCTTGTAATTGAACTTGGCTTTTTAAATATTGATTTAAAGAACCATTGGCTAAAAACCATAACATACTACTGAAAAATAATAACAGCGCGAACGCTAACACAGCTAGTTTATTCACAAGGGAGATCTCATTTGCGGTCAATGCCTTGTATTTTAAGCTAAGTTGACCTCTGGGTAAATGCACTCAAGTCAATGTTGCGTTATAGTATATTTGTCCAACACACTTTGTTTTAGAGAAGTTTTATGTCGAATGATCAAACAATTACCAGCCGATTACCCTTACTTACCATTTTAATTGTGCTTATCGGCTTGGTTGTTTATTTACAATGGCCAGCGAGTGAACAACAACGCAAATCTTATAAGCGTATTGTTGCGGTAAAAAATGCAACAGTCGCTATGGCAGAGTTTATTGATAGTGTTGAAGGAGTTGGTACTGCGCGGGCCAATGAACAAGTATTAATTACCAGTAAATATTCAGATTTAGTGGAAGAAGTATTCTTCCAAGATGGGCAAATTGTTAAACGCGGCGATGTATTAGTGCGTTTAAATAATCAAGAAGAATTAGCTAAAGTAAAAGAGTTGGAAGCCAATTTGTCAGAATCGGTTGCTCAGCTGAATCGTCTTTCTGAACTTTTGACCACTAAAGCCACCTCAAAATCGATTGTTGATCAACAAGAAGCAAAAACCAAAGCGATTAGCGCTCAATTACTGAGTGCAAGAACAAAGCTTGATGAACTGACCATTAAAGCGCCTTTCTCAGGTATGTTAGGTTTTCGAGAAATTAGTCGAGGCGCATATATCAATGCTGGTAGTGTGATTACTAGTTTAGATGATGTTTCCACAATTAAAGTTGATTTTACTTTACCAGAAAGACTGTTGACCAAAATCCATGTAGGCCAGAAAATTTCAGCACGAAACAGTGCTTATAAAAATATTAAATTTATTGGTGAAATAACGTCCATTGATAGCCGTATTGATGCCAGTACGCGTAGCATTAAAGTAAGAGCTGAGCTGCCTAATGATAATTTGAAGTTGCGCCCAGGAATGATGCTTAATATACAAGTGGTGTTGCTTGTTGAGAAATTATTGCAATTGCCGGAAAGCACTATTATTCCCATTGAAGATAAGCATTATGTCTTTGTCATTGAAGATGATGTTGCAACACGTAAAGAAGTCTCTATTGGACGCAGGCAGCCAGGAATTGTTGAAATATTATCGGGTGTTAATCAAGGTGAACAAGTGGTCGTTGAGGGGGCTTTAAAGCTTCGAGATGGCGCTAACGTAAAAGTATTGGAAGTCGATGGTGTTGCAGTTCAAGCACCAGAGCAGAGTGAAGGGAGCAAAGCGTAGTGATTTTATCTGATCTTTCAGTTAAGCGACCTGTCTTTGCCACAGTTATCAATTTATTGATTATTACCTTTGGTATTGTGGCTTTTTTAATGTTGCCTTTACGTGAATACCCTGACATTGATCCACCAGTTGTCAGTATTACTACCTCATACCCTGGGGCCTCTGCTGCGATAGTTGAGACCAAGATTACCCAAGTACTAGAAGATAGAATTAGTGGTGTTGAAGGTGTTAAAACTATTAATTCAAACAGCCGTGTTGGTCGTTCAAATATCACCATTGAGTTTGACTTAAGTCGTGATATTGATGCCGCAACTAATGATGTGCGCGATAGAATTTCAAGGGCCTTAAGAAGTTTGCCAGAGCAGGCTGATCCGCCGCAAGTGTTTAAAGCGAATGATGATGAAAGTGTTATTGTGTGGTTTGTACTGCAAAGTGACACTATGTCTACCCTTGAGTTAACGGATTATGCTAATCGCTATATTGTTGATCGATTTGCCGTGGTAGATGGTGTTGCTAGGGTACAAGTGGGTGGTGGTCGAACCTATGCCATGAAAATATTACTTAATCGCACTGCCATGGCCGCACGCAATGTTACGGTTGATGATATTGAAAGTACTTTACGTGATGAAAATATAGAGTTACCTGCGGGTAAAGTTGAGTCAATTGATAGAGATTTTTCTATCAGAGTTGAGCGCAGTTATTTAACTGAACGTGATTTTGCTGAGATGGTGATTACACGTTCTAAAGATAACTCGTTAGTACGCTTAGGTGATGTTGCGCAAGTATTTGTTGGCGCACAAGATGATGAAAACATGTTCCGCGGTAATGGTAAGAACATGGTAGGGCTTGGGGTCATTAAACAGTCTAAGGCTAACACTTTAGAAGTGGTAAAAGCGGCTCGCAAAGAAATGTTAGATATTCGTGAAGGTTTGCCTTTAGGGACAACCATAACCAATAGTTATGACTCTTCTGTATTTATTCAAGGCTCTATTGATGAAGTCTATAATACCCTCATTATAGCGATGTTAATGGTTATTCTGGTTATCTTTTTATTCTTAGGTAATGTCAGGGCAACTTTAATTCCTGCGGTTACGGTACCCGTTGCCCTCATTGGCTCTATGATGGCATTATCTTGGTTTGGTTTTTCTATTAACTTATTGACTCTATTAGCTTTAGTATTAGCAATTGGCTTGGTTGTTGATGACTCTATTGTGGTGTTGGAAAACATTTATCGTAGAATAGAGAATGGAGAAACGCCGTTACTTGCTGCTTATCATGGTGGTCGGGAAGTCGCCTTTGCCGTGGTAGCAACCACCTTAGTGCTTGTTGCGGTATTTGTTCCTTTAGTATTTCTATCGGGTAATGTTGGCCGGCTGTTTACCGAGTTTGCCATTGCTATTGCGGCAGCTGTAGTTTTCTCAAGTTTAACGGCATTGTCGCTAACGCCAATGATGTGTTCAAAAATGTTAAAGCATAGAGAGCGTAGTTCCTCATTTGGACAAAAACTTGATAAAGCGTTTGCCAAATTTGAAGCAGCTTATGGCCGTGCATTAAGTAAAAGCATTCACCAACCATTTACGATTATTGCGATATTAGGTTTAGCGCTATTTGCTGTGCAGCTATTGTTTCAACAACTGCCTACGGAATACACGCCAAAAGAAGATCGCGGCAATATGTTCTTGATCATGCAAGGGGCGGAAGGCGCAAGCTATGAAAACAATGTTAAAAACATGCAGAAGATAGAAGAAAAGCTCCTAGCGTATCAACAGCGTGGCGATTTAGATCGTGTCATTGTCAGAGTACCTGGTTTTGGCGGTACCGGTGGTATTGCTATTTTAGGTATGCCAGATTGGGGCGAGCGTAATATTGGCACCTTTGAGTTTATTAAACGCATTAATGGTGAATTGCGCAGTATTACTGATGTGAGAGCATTCGCCATGATGCGTCGTGGCATAGGTGGCGGCGGTGGTAGTAATGCCCCAGTATCTTTTGTACTACAAGGTAATACTTATAGTGAGTTAGCAAGGTGGCGCGATATTGTAATAAAAGAAGCGCAAAAGAACCCTAATTTATCAGCGATTAATAGCGATTATAAAGAAACTTATCCGCAGTTAATGGTGAAGATTGATCGCGACCGAGCGTACGATTTAGGCGTACCTGTAGGTGATATCGCCAAAACGTTAGAAACTATGTTAGGGCAACGACGAGTGACAACATTTGTTGATCGTGGTGAGGAATATGATGTGGTGGTTGAAGGAGATGAAAGCCAATATACTAGCCCAACGGATATTGATAATGTTTATGTGCGTTCTCGTACAACAAATAAATTAATCCCATTAGCTAATTTGTTAACGGTCACTGAAAATGCCACATCTTCACGATTAAATCGTTATAACCGCTTACGTAGTATCACTATTACAGCTAATTTAGCTGATGGATATGCGCTAGGTGATGCGTTAGATTTTCTTAACGATATTGTCGATAGCCAACTCCCTGAAGAAGTACAAATTGATTATAAAGGGCAATCTTTATTACTTAAAGATTCAGGCAATTCAATGTTAATGATTTTCCTGCTGGCTTTATTGATTACCTATTTGGTGTTATCAGCTCAGTTTGAAAGCTTTATTCACCCATTCGTTATTTTATTAACGGTTCCTCTTGCCTTAGTAGGAGCTCTAGCAGGTTTAGAGTTTATGGGGATGAGTTTAAATATTTATAGTCAAATTGGTATTGTAATGTTAATCGGTTTAGCGGCTAAAAATGGTATTTTAATTGTTGAGTTTGCCAACCAATTGCGTGATAAAGGTGTTGAATTTGAACAGGCGTTAATTCAAGGTGCTCAACAACGGTTACGCCCAATAGTGATGACAACCTTTACAACAGTAACCAGCGCCATTCCATTAGTATTAGCTTCAGGGCCGGGGGCTGAAAGTCGCATGGTTATTGGTGTAGTAATTTTTGCAGGGGTTTCTTTAGCGAGTGTATTCACTTTGTTTATTGTCCCCGGTGCTTACTACTGGCTATGCCGTAATACAGGCTCTCCTGAAGCCATTGCTAATGAAATAGAGAAAGCAGAGCAAGCTAAGGTCGCCTCAAATTAAAAAGCAGAGTAAATAAAAAAAGGCTGTTATCACACGTGATAACAGCCTTTTTTACTGATGAAATATATTTATATTAATGAGTATTAGGAAAACTAAAAATCAAACTGTAAATAGACAGTGTTGTAATTACTACCACCTTTAATGCGGCCAAATTGTGATGCTTTTTCAAAAATAGATGAACGATGATGGATACTATAACCAAGCCACGTTTTCTTCAAAGCGGGGCTATTGAATATATCACCTAAATTAATATCAAGGCTAAAATCGAGGGCATTCATTAACTCGCTAGGACGATAGCCTTTTCTTTCCATTTCTGCGCGTTCAATATAAGTGACATTTGATACGTAAGATAATCCTTCTGCGACACCTAATCGCCATCTAACAGGCCAATCAATAGTGTAATAGGCTTTGATCGCTAACACGTATTCTTGTTCTGAGTTTTGAACCTCAGAATCCCAATGCCAGACAAACCCTGTCGTTAAATAAATATCAAGTGGTAAGGAAAACAATTCATCTGTTAATGGATAGCCATAATAAATCGAAGTGAGCTGGTTGTTATATTCATCTTTAACACTATCACCACGAATAATATCACCTATATTCGAGGGCGTTGCCCACCCATGAGCGACTCTCAAGTAATCTTTATTAGATAGTTCTGTTTTTTTCGGTTTACTGATGTCATTAAAAAAAGCAAAACCCAAGTACACTTCACTTTGCCAGCGTTGGTTAACTGCTGTGGCATCATAAGCATTATCATCAAGAGTGGTGGCACCTATCGAGCCAAGCAAATAGAAGTTACTTGCTACATGATAGCGACTTTCAAGGGTGGCATTTAAATCAAAGCCAGCACCAATTTTTTCATTGGTTAATTGCTCTAGTGCGTAATAATGACTATTAAAACTAGCACTTTTATAGCGAGCACTAACTTTAGGCATGAACTCCCAGCTGCCATATTGTAAATACCATTGTTTAGTGAGGTTACCGTAGGGGTTACCTTCTAAATCGGTAAAAAACTCTACATCCAAAAAGCTGTGTTTTGAGAAATGTCGCCTAGCTTGTATGCCTAAATCAATGGTATCTCCTTGCACTGCGTTTTGATATTCAGCAGGAATATCGAAAAATCGCATTCGTGCAATTGCATTGAGTTGCCAATCATCTTGTTGATAAAGGTGAGCACCGCCCTCTATACCGCGTAAAAAGAAAGTTTCGCCCTGAAAGAACATCATAGGTACAAAACTTGTGACATTGTCAGCATCTGTATCAAATGGAATTTCGGCATTACGCATTAAGGCACCTATGCCCCATGATTGCTCTTGAAAAACCGAAGACTTTTTGTCAGAAGCGTAACTATGTGTGCTTATTAAAAATATTGAAAGCAATAGAAAAGTTAGAGTTCTATACATTTTTGTTATTAACCTACAAGTTTACAAACTATCTCATGAAAAAGAATCATAAGCATTTTTAAAGCAATAGTGTAACATTGAAGTATGGATTTATACCAAATTGATAAGGTTTTAGGAGAATAGAAATGAAATTACTACTATCGACAGCTGTGTTAGTTTCAGCCATGGCAATAACTTTCCCAACAAGTGCTGATGTACTGACGTTAAAAGATGGTCAAAGCATTACTGGAACGTTAGTTTCACGAGACGCGAACGGGGTGGTTTTTGAAGTGGCGGGACAACAACTAACCTTTAAAAGTGAAAATATTGCAGATATTAGTTTTGGTAATGTAAAAGCTAAGCAAGCAGCAACTAATGATGCGCCAGTAAAAGCAGATAAGCCAGCTCAAAAGCCAGTTGCGGAAAAAGCTGATAAATCAGTAACGGTACCAACAGGTACACGTTTAGTTGTAAGAACCAATGCCAGTATTAATAGTAAACAGCATAAAGCTGGCCATAAGTTTACTTCACGGTTAGAAGCCGATTTAGTGATTGATGACACTGTAGTAGCACGACGAGGCAGTATGATTTATGGTGTCGTGAATGAAGCAAAGCGCTCTGGGAGATTAGCAGGGCGTTCAAGCATAGAATTAAAATTCACTGATATCATGATTAATAATCAAATGATGCCGATTTCGACCTCAGGTGTAAAAGCGGTAACTGAAGGTACCGCAAAAAGTACCGTTGGCACAACCGCAAGAGCAGCGGCTATTGGTGGTTTAATTAATGGTTCAAAAGGCGCACGTGATGGTGCAAAAGTAGGGGCGGGTGTTTCTATCCTAACGAGTGGTAATCAAGTAAACATTCCATCGGGTACCATGCTTGAGTTTCAGTTAACGGCACCGTTTAAGGCCAAGTAACTATTATTGGCAAACATGCTGTTCTGAGTGCAGGTTTGTTATAACTCACAGAACATTCAATGACATTCACCAAATACTTGAATGATTAATAAAAAAGCCGTTCTCTATGAGTAACGGCTTTTTTAATCGTTAAATGTCATTACTTGTTATTTAAATCTCAGAGCTAGGTACATTAGTTGGGCTAATGTGCTCAATGGGGTAGCACCCTAATACTTTAATGAAATTTGTATGCTTGGTTATTTCTGTAATTGCTTCTTGTAGGGCAAAGCTTTTTAAATTGGCTTCCACATCTAAGTAAAACATTTCTTCCCAAGGACGACCTTGAATTGGGCGTGATTCTAATTTACACATATTAATGCCTTTTTCTTTCAGCACTAATAAACACTCAACTAAGGCACCTGCTTTTTGACCCGTTGCAAAAATTAAAGCTGTTTTAGCGGGGATTTGTTCGGCAACATCAACAGCTTTTCTCGCAACCAAGATAAAGCGAGAGTGGTTTTCATTTTGGTTTGCAATAGATTGCTCTAACGCATGTAATTGATATAGTTGTCCGCCTTCTTCACTGCCAACGACGGCGATGGTTTCATCTTGCAGCTCAGCTGCTTGAGCCATGGCATCAGCAGTACTGTCACAGTATTCAATACGAATACCTTTTTGTTTATCTAAAAAGTTACTACATTGCGCAATGGGTTGGCCGTGGGCATAAATGGTTTTAATTTTATCTAATGAAGTATTTACTGCCGTCAGTAAGCAATGTTCAATAGGTTGGGTGATTTCACCGACAATTGATAAATTAGTGTGTTGGAGTAAGTCATATACTTCGTTGATACTTCCTGAACTAGTGTTTTCAATAGGTAGCATACCGTAATCAACCTGGCCCGATTCAACTTGCTGTAAAATATCGCTGAAGTTTTGACAGCCTGACTCAACAATTTTTTCAGCACGACGAGAAAAATATCGATGACTAGCAAGGTAACTGTATGATCCTTTATCACCTAAGAACGCCACACTTACTGTTGGCACTTGAATATCTGGATTAGCTAAGCTTTGTAAATAAGCTTGTTGATTAAGCACAGAGTCTTCAATAATACTTTGAAAAATACTGGTGACGTAGTGGGCATCTAGACCAACATCTTTACCACGCTTAATTAAGCTTATTAAAAGCTCTTGTTCACGTTGTTTGTCGCGAATTGGTCTAACTTGTTGTACTTTGCTTTTAGCAACATTCAAGGTGAGTGCTCTACGCTTAGCAAATAAAACTAACAGCTCTTGATCAAGCTCGGTAATTTGTTCACGTATTTTATTTAAATCTAGTTTTTCAGTCACTTTTTTACTCGCATTCTTATTGCTACTGGCAAACAGGTTTTCTAATAGAGCACCCTGTATTTTTCGAGTTGTTACTCTAGCTATCTTAGCTTGATAGTGTCAATACTTTCTTTAGAATGTTTTAACACTATCTATGACAGCAACAACTACACAGCGCGGTTAAGGTATTGAAAGAAAAACGATGCTAAAACTGGGAATCGTTGCTACAGCCCAAGAAAGAGAGCGTAAAGTGCTCAAGTTAACAAGGTATAAAATGTTGTATAAGACTCGAGCAACAATGTGAACTATAGCGAGTGTGATAATGGTATCTGAGGCGTTGTTAGTCGCAATAGCTAAAATGATCGCAGGCGCGAAAATAATGACGGATTCAAAAGCATTTTGGTGAGCTGCAAGGGCTCTTGCGCCTATGCCAGTTAGTTTGTTTTGTTGGGCTCTAGGATGATTGTTATCATAACCACCTGCTTTATTCATTGCCCAGGCTACAGGCCCTTTGGCTAAATAGGGCAGAATAAGACTGATAAAAAGACAGTAATATAAAGTGGTCATGTAAACTCCTGATTTTTGTTGTTATTAATTAAACGAAAGCCTTTATTAAAAGGCTTTCGCTTTGATAGCTAAACTGTTCGTTAAATGTCTAAATATTTGTTTGGTTGTGCTAGTAACTAAGTAAGGTTAGCTTATAGACGGTTTTACCGGGTAAAAAGGCAGAGGCTCTTCCTTGTTCCCAATCTTCATGACCTTTACCGTAATAAGGACTCCAAGGGTGTCCAGATTGGCTAGTTGGCATATGAAATATGCCTGTTTCTTCATGGCCAGGTGAAACTATCATACGTTCTGATGCACCAAATGATTTCCCTTGTACTTTCGGCATGTAACTGTCACCTGATAAAGCATTAGCAGGCATATCTAGCCAATAACCTATAATGGGAACGGCATTACTTAATGGGTGCTTTATCGTCGTGGTATTTTGTTGACCCCATGTTGCTGCGGATAGCGGTTGCTCTGAACCATCATCGGTTGTTTTCATATCACTAATTGTTTGCATAAGTGCTTTTTTAAACAAGGCTTGCCAACTTGACTCTGGGCGCATCAAAAAGTTATCAGGTTGTGTATTAACTAATTGCCATAAAGGTGTTTCTATTTGATGGCGAATGGCGCGGAAACTGTATTGTTCATCGAGTGATTTAAAGGTGGAATTTAACTCTGAAAAGAGTAAGTCTCTTAATGCGATTCTAAAGTTTCTAACTAATCGATAGGCCACGGAGCCTGTACTCGCGATTAGTTTGCTTTCTTTCATTAAGATGGTTTTCGCTTCCAAAAACTCTGCTTGGCCAGCGATTGTCTGTTCAGTCAGAACATTGTTTAACAAAAACGCTTGCCACCTAGTTAAGAATATTGCCTGATCATCAAGGGCGATATCGAGTAACTCTTGCTCACTAAAGCTTGCTTTAGCAAAAAGCTTATCTCTAATTTGTTTTGAACGAGCTCCTAAGGCATAACCTCCGTTGCCTAGTTTCGCTAGCATTTCATCACCCACTACACGTGAGTTTGCAGTCCATAGTCTATGTTTTTTCGGGTTAAGTACACGTGGATATTCTTGTGGAGTTAAGTAACCCTGCCAAGCATTTTCCCCTGTTGCCCAGTTCATCGGCGTGTCACCAATGTCACCGACCTTTTTGGGAATAGCGCCCATAATTGTCCAACCGATATTACCTTCGTTATCACCTACCATCATGTTTTGAGCAGGGATGCCAGAGCGTGCGGCAATATCAAACGCTTGCTCTACATTTTTGGCTGACTCTAGCGCGATTGCGTGTAAATTGATTGCCTCTTTGTCATGAGCAACCCATCGATAAGCAAGTAGTGCTCCTTGATGATTTTTACCGATAACAGGCCCCCAAATAGTCTCTTGAACATTCACTTCAGTGGCTTTTTGATCTTTTATCGCGATTACTTCTCTTTCAGATTTAAATGCCTTATAGCCGTCTGGGGTTAGGTATTGAGTATTGTCTTCATTGGTCACAAGTTCAATAACATCACTGTAATCACCATAACTGTTGGTGAAACCCCAAGCGATATTTCCGTTACTACCGACTACAATATTTGGCGTGCCAGGAAGGGTGGCACCGGTTATTTTTATTTGCTCACTGTTTTGTGGGTACTCAAAAGAAGCTCTAAACCATGTGTTTGGTACTCGAATGCCTAAGTGCATATCATTAGCAACAATGGCACTACCAGTGGTACTAATATTGCCGGCCACAGCCCAGTTATTTGAACCTGGAAAATATTCTGTTCTATATTTTTCAGTTAATCCAGAAATTGTTTGGCTTGTTTGTGAATCGACTGCTTGCGCTGAATTACCTTGATATTGCGAGCTTTGTTTATTTAAGCTTATATACCTATGGTCACTCATATACGATTGTTTTGCTGATGCTGAAGGCCATGGTAGTTCTGGCAGGGCTGCTGGTTCATATTGTGTTCCATCAATCGCAGCATCCCAAATGCTGCCTTTAGGATTTAAAAAGTCATAAACGTCAGCTCGAAGCAAGGCTTTCATTAAGCCTAAGGTACGCTCTCTTTGGCCATCGTGGTATTGCAAATCAATGTACATACTGAAAATAGCAAGGATTGAATCTTCTTCACTCCATAAAACTGGTTCTTGCTGTAAAAGAATATACTCAAAGGGGGTACCTTTAAGGTATTTTAGCCCTTGGTTTACACCGCGAGTATAGGCTTGCAGTAAGTTAACTTGTTCATCAGGTAATTGGCTAACTATGTTTCGAGCCCTATTTCTAAAACGATGCCTTCTGATAGATTTGTCATAATTTACGGCTTTTTCACCAAATAAGCTGGAGAGCTCACCGGCTGAATTACGACGTAGTAAATCCATTTGGAAAAAACGCTCTTGAGCGTGAATAAAGCCTGTTGCTACGGCAATATCGAGTCTATTTTCTGCTTTTATGGTGGCAATACCAAGTTCATCGCGCTCAATAATGGCAGTTTTTGATAAACCGAAAACCGTTTCTTTTCCATCTAGTATGGGTAGGGCACCATCAATTCGGCTGAATACCCATGTTGCGATAGTTGCAATGACCAAAGAGCTGACAAGGAGAAGCCAAATGAAGATTTTTTTTGTTTTGTTCATAAAGGTAATAGTCGATGGTACGATGACTAGTAGATTACCTGAATTATTGTGTTATTGCACCTAGGATGGCTTGCTCTTTTACGGGGATGTTTTTTTGACAAAAAGCTCAAACTATTTATTAAGTTGAGCTTATAGTTTTTAAGGAAATTGTAAATGGAGCTTAGCTATAGCTAGCTTTGCATTTAGCTATTGAAACTTCTTCTTCCAACTCTTCATGAGGTTGCTCGGGTTCTGCAACTAAACTTTCTTCGTCTGATGAGAAAAAAGAAATGACTTGTTGTAATGTTTCATTAAAGTTTACTGCCGCTTCAAAGAATTGATTATGCTTATTGCCTATTAATTTAGGTGATGAATAAGTGTGAGTTAAGTCATTGTTAGCACTAAAGGTAACTGTCGTGGTTTTTATTGAGTTATTAAACGCAGAACTTGTTAAATTATTGTAACTAATCATATTCGTTTTAGCATTAACAACAGGCTGAACGGCTAAAGGTTGCGCGGCAAAAGAGTATAAACTTGTACATAAAGCCGTGGTAATTATGCTTGATGCTAGTAACAGTTTAAATGATCTCATTGCTATCTCCTTAGCTTAAAGGCTTATCTTTCATATATTGCAGTAAAGACAAGCTGATATATATCGTTACAGTTATTTTACATTTTTACTATATGATCAAATTTAACCTAAAGCTAACGTCATGGGATGAGCTGCTAGTTATTTGAGATAAACTGTTGCTTAAACCATCAATTAGCTTATTAAGATATGAACGGGGAAATGATTATATTATTTCAAATAGTGATGAGTTGTAATAAAAAATGACTAACAAATATATTGTTAGTCATTTGATTTTTAAAGTAAATACTCTGTTTTTATAAAGAGTTTAATTCTCGTTTTTTTTCTAATCTAAATTGATGTAACAAAGGTTCAGTATAGCCGTTTGGCTGTTCAGTACCTGAAAACACCAAAGCACTTGCCGCTTTAAAGGCAATACTTTCACTGAAATTGCTACTCATGGCTTGGTACTCGGTATCGTGAGCATTTTGAGCATCAACAATTTTTGCCATTTTCTCTAAACTGGTTTGTACTTGCTCTGTGGTACAAATCCCATGATATAGCCAGTTAGCAATATGTTGGCTTGATATACGCAATGTTGCTCTGTCTTCCATTAAGCCGACATCATTAATGTCAGGTACTTTTGAACAACCAACACCTTGGTCAACCCAGCGAACAACATAGCCTAAAATACCTTGAGCATTGTTATCAAGTTCGGCATTTATCTCTTCCTCAGACCAATTTGTGTCTTGAGCTAACGGTATGGTGAGTATATCGTCAAGTTTTGCTGGTTGACGCTGCTTTAATTGCTGCTGGAGCGCAAATACATCAACATGATGATAATGTAAGGCATGCAGTGTAGCGGCAGTAGGTGAAGGTACCCAAGCTGTATTTGCTCCTGCTTCTACGTGGCCAATTTTAGCTGTGATCATATTGGCCATTTGATCAGGTATAGGCCACATCCCTTTACCAATTTGCGCTTTTTTACTGAAACCACAGGCAAGGCCGATATCAACATTGTTATCTTCATAGGCACTTATCCAGGGTGTGTTTTTAATATCAGCTTTTCTTGCCATGGCTCCTGCGGCCATTGAGGTATGAATTTCATCACCGGTTCTATCTAAAAAGCCTGTATTAATAAATACCACGCGATCTTTTGCGGCATGAATACAGTTCTTTAAATTCACACTTGTACGTCTTTCTTCATCCATAATGCCCATTTTAATGGTGTTAGCTTCAAGTGATAAGGCTTGCTCAACACGAGAGAATAACTCATTAGCAAAACGCACTTCTTGAGGGCCATGCATTTTAGGTTTTACGATATAAATGGAGCCTTTATTTGAGTTATTTAATTCATTGGCGTTTTGGATGTCATGTAAAGCAATAAGTGAAGTGATCATTGCATCCATAATGCCTTCAGGAACTTCATTGCCATGCTTATCAATAATGGCATTGTTCGTCATTAGGTGACCAACATTTCTCACAAACATTAAGCTTCGACCTTTTAGCTTTATATCGTTGCCTGAAATGGTTTGATAGCTTTTGTCAGCATTCATTTTTCGAGTGAATTGATGGCCGGCTTTAGTGATATCACTAGTTAACGTCCCTGTCATAAGACCTAGCCAGTTTCGATATGCTAATACTTTATCTTCACCATCAACCGCAGCTACAGAATCTTCACAATCCATAATAGTCGTTAAAGCGGACTCTAAATTAATATCACTTAATCCAGCAGCATCTTCTTTACCTATAGGGCTGTTAGCATCAAAGATTAACTCAAGGTGCAAGCCATTGTGTTTTAATACAATGGTCTCTGGTTGATTGATGGGCCCTGAAAAGCCAATGAAGCTGTCAGCATCTTTTAAAGCACTTTGTTGCCCATCTTTGAAGCTCACCATGAGTTGTTGTTCATTTAAATGATAAGCTACTACGTCTTGATGGCTACCTGTAACCAGTGGAATTGCTTGATCTAAATAGTTCTTAGCAAATGAGATTACTTTTGTTCCGCGAATAGGGTTATAGCTTTTGTTTTTTTCTGCGCCGTCTTCCTCGCTAATGGCATCTGTACCATATAGAGCATCATATAAACTACCCCAACGTGCATTTACGGCATTTAAGGCAAAACGTGCATTCATAATAGGCACAACAAGCTGCGGTCCCGCAATGGATGCTAACTCATCATCAACATTAGTTGTTGTAATTTGAAAGTCAGCGACCTCAGGTTCTAGGTAATTAATCTCTTGCAGGAAACTTTTGTAGGCAGAGAAGTCAAAGTTAGCGCCTTGATTGCTTTTATGCCATTGATCTATTTGATCTTGCATATCGTCACGCTTGGCAAGTAATTGGCGATTCTTGTCACTTAAGTCGTCAATGATGCTGGCAAATTGCTGCCAAAAGTTTGAGGAGGAAATGTTTAACCCTGATAAGGCTTCTTCTTCAATAAAATTATAAAGGCATTGACTTACATGTAGTTTTTCAATGGCAACTCTTGATGACATAAAATCCTCTCTTTAATGCGCTGTTTATGGCTAAGCTATAGGATAAATTTAAGTGAAGCGATCCACTTTGAATTAGCTGGTAATAAATAGTAGTGATAATACTAGGGGGGATTATCACTACTGGCAATAGTTGTCATTGGCATATTAAAGCCATTCATCATGAAAAACCGCTTATATAAATAAATGCTTGTTTTTAAATTGTTGATAATTAGCGATATTTTGATTTTTGGTTTTAATGCCATCAATAGCATTGTACTGGATTATAATTGTCATTCACGACGTGAATGATTGGTGTGCTAATTGTTACTAAGTCTGTTTTTAGAGAATTATTAATTAACTGAATAGCTTAATGAGTGAGGGAATAATTAATGGGCTTAGTATCGCGGTTAATAATGCTGAAAATATCAAAGCTAATGAGCTGTATGCACCGTGTACAGGTTTGTCTTTGGCAACAATCGCAGTACCAATAACATGACTTGCAGCGCCAATGGCTATTCCTTGAGATTTTGCACACGTTATACCGAGTAGATTAAGCCACTTAGGGCCGAAAATGCCGCCTACGAAACCGGCGATAATAATCGCAAATGCAGTAATAGAGCTATCCGCCGAAAACTGCTCTGACAGTGCAATACCTATGGGGGTGGTGACAGATTTTAGTGATAGTGCAATAGCTAAGCTGGGTTGATATATCAAGAACATTGTCATTGAAAAGCTGACAATTATGACGACAAGAACGCCTAGTGATAAGACGGCGATAATTCCTTTCCAATGGTATTTTATTTGATTCAATTGCTGATACAAAGGAAAGCCTAACGCGACTATGGCAGGCTCTAATAATCGAGTTAATAGCTGACTTGACTGTTGATACTGACCGTAGCTAATGTGTTGTGAAAGCAAGAAAGGCACTAACACTATAATGGTTATTAACATGGGGTTTAGCCAGATAAACTGCCATTTTTGCTGGGCTTTCATAATTAACTGATAAAGCACCAAGGTTAATAAAGTCAGCAGGATTGCGAGAGAAATAGGGGAGAGCGCTTCGAGAATCATTTAATGCATTACCTTGGCTCAATTGAATGGCTTTGTTTAAATATTCTTTGAGAGCACCAAGCAACGAAGGTCAGTAAAATGAATGTTGAAACAATGATGATCGATAAAATGGTAAAACCGTATGATTTGACTAGATCAAAGTGGTTCATAATACCGACGCCTGCCGGAACAAAACAGATCCCCATATAACGAATCAGCCATTGATTGGTTTTCTCAACGTTATCAGGTGATACGAGGTTAAGCTTTAACAACAAGCAGTAAAACATCATGCCATAGAGACTGGCAGGAATAAATGGTATAAGAGCATAAATCAGCTTACCTATCAGTAAGCTGATCGCTATAGCACAAAGGGTATACAGCGCATTTTTCATCATTTTTAAATAAGCATTATTATTGCAAACCTTGGCTTTTTTGCGCTGCTGCAATAACTAACTGTCTAAACCAAACATGGCTTGCGTCATGATGAAGCAAAGGGCTCCAAATCATTTTCAGTTCTATATCTGGTATCTCAAATGGCGGTTTTATAATCGTAAAGTTTGCATCATGCTTATGTAGCTCAGCGGCTTTAGTTGGCAAAGTTGCTATTAAGTTGTCTTCATAAGCTAATTGCATTGCAACATGATAATTACGTGTGAACACCTTAATATCACGCTTTTTACCCAGTCGCGCTAGGGCTTCATCAACCCAGCCAAGTTTTTGCACATCTTTGGGATCCATACCAACACCAACACCAAAGCCCGTTTTTGATACCCATACATGTTTACTATTTAAGTAAGCATTGAGGTTAAACTTGCTAACTACAGGGTTGTCAGCACTCACTAAACATGAAAATGAATCGCGCCAAATGGCTTTTTGATGAAAAGATTGGGGTAATTCATCGAAACGGTTGATGGCCATATCAATCTTGCCTGCTTCAACATCATGAAAGGTAACATCACTGGGTGTCATAATATCTAGCGTGATATTTGGAGCCACTTTATTGAGTAGTTTTAACAGTGTAGGGATAAGAGTTGAGGCCGCATAATCACTAGCCATAATACGAAAAACACGCTGACTATTGAGTTCATTAAACTCTTCTTCGCCTTGTAGTGCTTCTTCAAGCTCTAATAATATTTTTCTGATACTCGGTGCTAATGCTCTTGCTCTTTCTGTTGGAGCCATTCCATCAGACGTTCTCACCAAAATAGGGTCATTAAATAACGTGCGTAGACGCTTTAAACCGTTACTCATTGCAGGCTGTGTAATGTTTAGTTGGCTAGCAGCGCGAGTAACATTTTTTTCTCGTAGCAATACATCAAGATAAATAAGTAAATTCAGATCTATTTTAGAAATATTCATAAGTTTAATGGCTCGACGAAAAAATATAATTGAAACATATATAAGCGAATTTACCAGTGAATACAAATTTTTTTCGCAGAAATAATGGCTATGTGCAATTTTTACGACTAAAGGCTAGTAGTTACGGGCTTTATTAGGCTGAAAGTGATGATCTCAAAATGTTTTATGAGCAACCAATAAAAAGTATTATTCATGATGTGAATGGCGGTAATTGTAATTATATATTTTGAAAATGTTTCTTGGGCCTTTATGCTTTTTGTTGTCCGGTATGAAAGCTAACTTTTTCAAGTTCTGTCGTTTTAAGTTGAATGAAGAAAGCAAATCAACCAATGCCAATAAACTATATGAATAATACAACAAGACTTTTGGAGAATGATATGTCTAATTATCAAAGTGCAATTGAAGCAGTTAAAGCCATTAAAGAAAAAGCAGGTAGCTCTTGGGACGCGATTAATCCAGAGTCAGTTGCTCGTATGCGAGTGCAAAACCAATTTAAATCGGGTTTAGATATTGCAAAATATACTGCCGATATTATGCGTGCTGATATGGATGCGTTTGATGCAGATAATACCAAATACACTCAATCACTAGGTTGCTGGCATGGTTTTGTTGGTCAGCAAAAGCTAATTTCAATTAAAAAGCATTTTGGTTCAACAAAACGAAGATATTTATACCTTTCTGGTTGGATGGTAGCGGCACTACGTAGTGAATTTGGTCCATTACCAGATCAATCAATGCATGAAAAAACCAGCGTCGCTTCATTAGTAAATGAACTATACACTTTCCTACGCCAAGCGGATGCTCGCGAGCTAGGCTTATTGTTCACAGCTTTAGATAAAGCGATTGAAGCTGACGATCAAGCACAAGCAAAACAAATTCAAGATCAGATAGACAATTTTGAAACTCATGTTGTTCCAATTGTTGCAGATATTGATGCTGGTTTTGGTAATGCCGAAGCAACTTACCTTATGGCTAAGCAAATGATTGAAGCGGGAGCTTGTGCTCTTCAAATTGAAAATCAGGTGGCTGATGAAAAGCAATGTGGTCACCAAGACGGTAAAGTTACCGTTCCACATGCCGATTTCCATGCAAAAATTCGTGCATTACGTCATGCATTCTTAGAGCTAGGTGTTGATAACGGTATTATTGTTGCGCGAACTGACTCTGAAGGTGCTGGTCTTACTAAAGAAATTGCGGTAGTTAAAGAGCCAGGCGATGAAGGCGACATTTATAACTCTTACTTAGATGTAGAAGAAATCGATGTATCACAAATGCGTGAAGGCGATGTGTGCTTAAACCGTGACGGTAAACTTGTTCGTCCTAAGCGCTTACCTTCTGGCTTATACCAATTCCGTGAAGGGACAGGTCATGAGCGTTGTGTGTTTGACTGTATTGGTGCATTAAATGCGGGCGCTGATTTACTTTGGATTGAAACAGCCGTTCCTACAGTACATGAAATTAAAGGTATGATGGATGATGTTCGTAAAGTTCATCCAAATGCTAAGCTAGTTTACAACAACTCTCCATCATTTAACTGGACACTTAACTTCCGTCAACAAGCTTATGATGCATGGGTAGAAGCGGGTAAAGATGTTTCTGCTTATGAACGTAGCGATTTGATGAATGCTAAGTATGACGATTCTGAGTTATCTGCTGAAGCTGATGAGCGTGTACGTACATTCCAAGCCGACACATCACGTGAAGCAAATGTATTCCATCACTTAATTACTTTACCTACTTATCACACCACAGCATTGTCGGTTGATAACTTAGCGAAAGAGTACTTTGGTGAAGCGGGTATGCTTGGTTATGTTAAAGGTGTGCAGCGTCAGGAAATTCGTCAAGGTATTGCCTGTGTTAAGCATCAAAACATGTCAGGCTCTGATATCGGTGATGCTCACAAAGAATATTTCGCAGGTGAGAATGCATTAAAAGCAGGTGGTGCGAAGAACACTTCAAACCAATTTGGTTAATCATAAAATAATTCATTAATTGTTAAGTAGAACGTCAGTTACTAGGTTTTAGTGACTGACGTTTTTTTGTTAATTTCCAATGCATTATAGTGAACTGACCTCAGAGCAGTAGTTTAATTTCTTTTTAGTAAAAAAACCTTAGCATTCATTATATTTTAGCGGTATAGTCGTTTTGATTTATCTTTAAGAGATTCGATTCTTTAAAGCTAATTTTCTATGTAAATTAAAAGGTTGAGGTTATGTCGCAGTTTCGACGAACAAAGCAATTACTTTTGCTTAATACCAATCGTGAAAGACTCACTTCGCTTGAAAAACTATTAACAGAAAAAACTGATCTTAAGATTCTACCTGCCTACACCACACAAGTGGCTATTGATACACTTAAAACACAGTCTGTTGACTATATTGTAAGTAATATCAATCTTGATAACTTTGACGGTTGGCGTCTTGCACGCATGGTGCGTTCAGGGGTTTTAAAGTGTTCTTCAGAGACCCCATTCATTATCGTGGCCAATACTTGGTGTGAACATATAGCTCGAACAACTGCACGTGAGTTCGGTATAAATAAGCTCATCGCATTCTCTGAATGTGAACAATTGCCAAGTATTTTGAATAATGATGATTATCTGCCAGTTTCAGATATGAAAAAATCGTCATTACTTGTCATTGAGGATAATGAAGATACACGACAGTTAGTCACCCGAATACTTTCGACACGTTTTAACATTGACACTGCTGAAGATGGTGAGCAAGGTTTAATTCAATGGCGTGAAAAAAATTATGACTTAGTACTGTTAGATGTCATGTTGCCAGGTATGAGTGGTAATAATGTTCTTGACGTAATGATGCAAGAACAGCCATCGCAATCCGTGGTTATCATGACTGCAAATCACACGATGGAGTTAGCTGAAGAATTAATGCTTAACGGTGCAGCAGACTTTGTTACAAAGCCTTTTAGGGCTGAGCAGTTACGTGGTGTTTGTGAAAGTGCTGCGCGACGTGAAGACTTCATTATCAGTAATAAGCAGTTTGCCAGCAAAGTAAAGTCCTTAAATGAATCAAGGGCACAATATCGGAACATTTCTGAGCAGCATCAGCATCTATTAGATCAATTAGGTAGTGTTATCATTGAACTTAACGAGCAAGGGGAAATTTGTTTCCTCAATAAGGCTTGGGAGAAGTTTACTGGATATACCATTGACGAATCGAACCAAAAATCCTTACTCGACTTTATAGAGAAGCCAAGCTCTCCCGGGGCTTATATATCTAATGAAGTGAAAACATTATTATCGGGTAAAACCAGCTCCCACAGTTTTGAATTTCGTTTGAAAAATAAATTTAATGAAGAGCTTTGGGTAGAAGCTAAATTTGATGTCAATTTGTCTGACAAAGAACAAAATAGATATATTTCTGGCACCATCGATAATGTCACTTCCCGTAAAAAGGCACAAAAAGATTTAGAATACTTGGCAATGCATGATGGCTTGACTGGTTTGTATAACCGAGTCTATTTCGAAAATGAACTAAAACAGTATTCTGCGACTGCAGCAAGAGGTCATGGACCTCATGCTTTATTTTATTTGGACTTAGATCGTTTTAAAGTGATTAATGACACTTTAGGTCATCATCATGGAGATGTGGTATTGAGAAATATTTCATCTTTAATTCAATCACGTATTCGCGAAGCAGATTTTATTGCTCGGATCGGTGGCGATGAGTTTGCTTTGTTGTTACCTAACACTGATATGCAAACAGCATTAAAGTTGGCGACAAATATTTGTCAATTACTTGATTCGTATAAGTGCGAGATTGAAGAGCAAATTTTTAAAGTAAACTGTTCCATTGGGGTAGCAGAAATTAATGGCTCTGAGTTTTCTGCACAAGATTATATGAAACATGCTGATATAGCACTTTATGCAGCTAAGAAAATGGGGCGAAATACGGCTCACCTCTACAATCAAAACGATATCTTAAGTAAAGAGTTACAAGCAAGTCTTGAGTGGGCTAGAACACTTCATCAAGCCGTTGCTGATGATAATCTTATTTTACACTTTCAACCTATTTATCATATAGCAACAAGAGAAATTGCCTACTATGAAGCATTAGTGAGGCTTGAGCTCGATGGTAAGTTAATTATGCCTGGGGAATTTATTCCTGCACTTGAACGTGAAGGCGACATGAGCCTACTTGATCGGCAAGTGATCAGTAAAGCAATTTACTATTTAGCTGAACATTCTGGTTTGAATAAAATAGCGATAAACTTATCTGCTCAAGGCTTTAGTGACGAGCGTTTAATTCCGCTTTTACAAGAAAAATTACAACAATATCAAATTGATGCCAATCGAATTATTTTTGAATTAACAGAAAGTGCAAGTTTAACCAATATTGCAGCGACACAAAAAATAATAGAGCAGTTAAGTGAGTTAGGCTGTGAGTTTTCAATAGATGATTTTGGTACGGGGTTTAGTACTTTTACTTATTTGAAGCAATTGCCAGCTCAGTCGGTGAAAATTGATGGTTCCTTTATTGTAGATTTAGCAAATAATAGTGTGGATTTAGCACTGGTTAAAGCCATTTGTGAAGTGGCAAGTGCATTAAATAAAAGAACAGTGGCTGAATTCGTTGAAAATGAAGAAACCTTAAATATCTTAGCCGATATCGGGGTGACCTATGCGCAAGGTTACCATTTATGTAAACCACAACCTGTTGAAGGTCTATTTTAGCCGTAAGTTGATATTATTAAGTAAAGAGAAGGCATCAATTCTAAATTGATGCCTTCTTATCGCTGTTTACGCTTTGTTAAGTCCTCATAACCTGTTCAGTAATTCTCTTTACGATGACTAATATAATTTTAATAAAGATCCGATTGTTTAAAGGTTTTTACTTAGCTGTAGATAAAAAGAACGCCCTTGAATAGGGTAGTCTGATATTGGCCCCAAGGCTTCAGGAACTAATGGATGAGATGGCTCAAAAGCAGACTCATCGGTTATATTTTTGCCAATAAGCGATACTTTCCATATATGTTCATTATCAATTGCCCAGTGTAAAGCAAAATCTAAAGTAGCATAATTATCTAAAGGTGGGCGTGAATCACCAAGTTGCCTTGCTCTTTTTCCTACCCAGTTTAATTTAGCATTAAAGTTTAATGACTCAGTAACTTGGCTATCGTACATTGCGTTAAAAAGTTGGCGAGGTGCCATAATAATCGTTTGTTTTGTTTTATCGTCTTCGGAATGTTGCCAAGAGTAGTTTAACTTCCATAGGCCAGTAATGTTTTTCCAAGATAATTCGCTCTCAAAACCATAACCTGTTTGCCCTCGAGCATTTTGTGCTGTTGTGGTTGTTGTACCTTGATCAGGAATGAATTCAATTAAATTTTTACTTTCATAAGCGAACAAGTTGGTGGACCAATTGAAGTTTTCATTAAGTGTTTGGTTAACGCTAAACTCAATGGTATCAATGGTTTCAGGGGAGAGGTTTGGGTTACCTAAACCTACGGGATTATTTATAGCGTATAGGGTGTCAAATGCAGGCGCTCTGAATGCCCTACCGTAGAGAAATTTTGAAGAAGTACTTTGTGTCATTTCCCAAACTAATGCTAATCTCGGATTGACCGTTGAGCCAAAGTCATCGTAATAGTCATAGCGAATACCTGCAGTTAGCTCCCAATCATTGGCAAATTTCCATTGATCTTGCAAACTAATATAACTATTTAACCGTTCGACATCTTTAACAAAAATGTATGGGGTATTGCTTACATCGGTTAATGTTCCATCAACTATAATCGGTTGACCTAATGAAAAAAGTTGGCTGACCTGTCCCATATCAAGCACACCTGGACCAAAATTTTTCTCTTCTTTTGCGGTAAGCTTTCTTTGCGAAATTCCTAGTCCAATTCGTATTTGATGATCATTGTATTTGGAAGATAGCGCATTGAAGTCAATTGAATTTAGTACTTCCTTAGGCTGAGGATTACCCTTAAACCCTTCAGTGAATAAACCAATGCCAACAGGAGAAACTAAATTCATATTGCCATCTGCCCCAAGTGGAACGAGTGCGCCAGGTGGCAAAATAGTAAACTCTGCTTTGGTTTCTAGCTGGTAATAATTATATAACACTTTGGCATCCCAGCTTGATAACTCCCAGTTGTACGCTAAATCAAATTGGTAAATGGTTGAATTTTGCCTTCCAGTAGGATCGAGGGCCTGGGCTGCTCCAACACCTTGTCCGGCATTGTTGTTATCCCAATACCAAAAGTTTCCTTTAAGCTTCTCTGTTGTGGCAGAAAGTCGAACGTCTAAAATATCATAATGAGTGGCTACAGGGCCTGGTGCTAAGGAAGCATTTGTTCCGATAGTCTCATCAAAAATCGATTGTAAATCCCTAGTCATTATACGATCTTCGTCGCCATCTCCTTTTAAACTTTCAATAGAGACGCCAAAGTTTACTTGTTCAATTGAAAAGGAGTTTTTGTACCATGCATTTGATGAGTTAAAACTACCGTAACTAAGGCCATAACTACTTTGCTCTAACGCTGTAATATCTTGAGTGATAACATTGATGACACCTGAATATGCATCAGCGCCGTATACTGCTGAGCCAGGGCCTCGAATCACTTCAATTCTATCGATTGTATGAACAGGCATTTGAAAGGTTTCTGGTCTCGCTCCTGTGTACTCTTCTCTTACTGGCAAACCATTAATAAGGAATAGGACTTGTGGATTTTGATCTGTATGAATGCCTCGTATTGAAAAAGAATTGTTCATACGATTGAAGGGCGAGGGGTAAACATGCAGACCAGGAACATTTTCTAGTGCTTCTGCAACGGTTTTAGCGCCCATATGAGCAATTTGTTTAGCGGAAATAACTGTAGCAACAGAGGGGGCTTTTTTAATTAATACTTTATTGCCGGTAGCAATACTGACAAATTCTTCATCACCATAGAAGTCAGCCAAACTGTCTTCGCTGTCTTGTTCATAATATTCTTCGGGCAGAAAGGAAATGGTTTCGGTTTTTTGGCCAGATGCCGTTGGAGTATGTATTGATAGTGCTGTTAATATTGATAAAGAGATATATTTCATAGAAAAAGACATTTGTACTCTCCGCTTATTATTATTTTGTATCGCTAATTTCACGCTCATCCCAAACTAAAGGGATTTTTACACTAAAAGTTGAACCTACATTAATTTCACTATTCACCGTGAGTTTTCCGCCCATAAGTTGGCAAAAATTCTGAGTAATAGCCATACCTAATCCTGTTCCTTCAAACCGACGTGTTTGACTACCATCGACTTGAGTAAACTGCTCAAAAATGAAGTCGATCATTTCTTTAGCGATACCTACACCGGTATCTTTTACAGAAAAATAAAGAAATGCTAAATCGTTATGGATATGAAAAGTAATCTCACCATTTTTAGTAAATTTACAGGCATTACTTAATAAGTTTAAAAATACTTGCATCAACTTTTGTCTATCAATAAATAAAGTTGTCGCTAACTCACCTACATCCATAGTTAATTTATTATTGTTTGCTGCCGCCATTGGAGTGATGGTATCTATTGTTTCACTAAGTAATAGCTGTATATCAGTCTCTTTAGCATGGAGATCCATTCTTCCTGCTTCAATTTTTGCCAAATCAAGAATGTTGTTTATTAGCGCTAATAAGTTGTTTGCACTGCGAATGCTTTTGTTGAGATCTTCTACTTGAGCGTCCATACACTCTAGTTCTAAATCTTCTCTTACTAAATCAGTGTAGCCTATAATAGCTTGTAACGGGGTTCGCAACTCGTGGCTAATATTGGCAAGAAATTCAGATTTGTGACGACTTGCTGTTAAAGCGCCATCTCTTGCTACGACCAGCTCTTGTGTTCTAATCTCGACCTCAGACTCTAAATTGTCTCTACTTTTTGCTAACTCGGCATTTTGTACTTCTAAAATAGCCATTAACTGATTATAGGCGTGAGCAATCTGTCTTAGTTCAAGCGCACCTGATACGGTCGCTTTAGGGTAACGTCCTGTTTCACGGGCAGTTTCCATTGTCTGCGATAGTGTGAGTAAAGGCTTAGTCATTTTAGTAATGATAAAACGCATTAATAAGGCAAGCAGTAGTGCGATTATACATCCCGTCACTATATTACTGATAAAGATGGTACGTTGAATTTGGTGTAGTTCTTTCTTGCTGTACTCAACTAAAACATAACCTAATAATTCATGTGCTGGCATTTCGCTATCAGGTTCAATTAACTCACTATCGTACTGTTCGTTTTGTAAATATACGGGTGAGCTAAATACCCAAAATTTATCTGATTCATGGATTAATTGGCTATGATTTTTTAGCGCGTTGATATCTGATACGAGGTCATTTATCACAATGGACTCTGATGATAGCAGTACTTCACCTTTGGTATTAAATATTGAAACAGCCATTATTGCTCTAAACCCTAGAGTACTAGCTATTGCTTCATTGGCATTTTCGATACTTCCGGTTAGTAAGGCTAAAACACTTTGCTCAGCAAAGTTGTGGGTGATTTGTAGGCCATTTTCAATGGTTGCTTCACTGATAGTTTTACTACTTTGCCATGCAGTTAGTGCGGAAGTGGTTAATGCAAGAATTATTACCATAAACAAGAATAAGCCTATTAATTGGCTCTTAAAGCTGCTTTTATATGAAAATAAATGAGAAAATTTCATCATATAAGGTTACTTCGGAAAGGTGAGCTTAAAAGCTTCTTGTTGCTTACTTGTGTATTTAAACCCTAAGTGAGCAGCAGTTCTTAAATTGACAGCCAGTAGTGTTGATTTCAAAGGGGCAAAATTTTTCTGCAATGGCTGTTGAGACAGCTCATTTACCATCGTAAATAGTTGCGCGCCCATAGAGAAATTATCAGGGTAGGTTGAAAACAAAACCCCACGTTTTGCATGAGAAGGTTTACTCGAAAAAACGACCACTTCTTTTGACCAAGCTTTTTCTAAAATGAGCGGTAAAGTCACTTTGTCATTTGAAGCAACTCTATCTAATGGTAACCAAATAGCATCCTTGTTTGAAATGTTGGTCTTAAAAAGGTTTTTATAATAACTAAAGGCTTCTTTTGTGCTCGTGACTTTATGGGCATTTAGTACTAAACCTTTATCGATTGCTGCTTGCTTAGCTATATCAAGCAACCATTCACTTTGTTTACTGTAAGCAAAGTGAATGGTTTTAACCGTTGGCGCAATATCGGTTAAATAGTCAAATAAAGCTGATGGTGCGGTTATTAAACTAATTCCAGATAATCCATTAGGACTTATAGGTAAAGCACCAGAAACTATTTGAAATGACGAACGACCATCTTCTTCTTTATAAACAGAGAGTTCTTTTGCTAACTTCCAACCAAGTCTTCCAAGAACAATAGTTTTAACAATTCCCTTCGCTTTGAGATCTAGAGCAATAATTTCACTGTTAAAGTTTTTATCTAAAATCATACGTTCAAAAACGATAGGTTGCGATGAGGATTTTGCTTTGCTATCACTACCTTTCATGATGGCTTGGTAAATACTACGATATGGCTCTTTTGAACGAGGGTAAAAGATCGCTATTTTTTGACTTGAAGATTCAACAGAACTTGAGTCGCTCGCTATTGCCACCTCCACAAAGAGAAGTGCCCATGACAATAGACAGGAAAAGAAGAGAGTAATTGAAAAAAGCTTTTTCAAGACATTACTTCCCAATGGGTGAGACCTAATATAACTAAGACAATGTTTAGTATACACTTATAACAAAAAGGGTCAAAAGTACCATAAATACTTTTGACCCTTTTTTATTGGGTAATATGTTTTAAAACAAAGAATTGAGTTTGTTATTAAAAGTTATAAACCAATGTTAATGATGTTTCAGTGTTGGTGTTTTCAAACTCAGGCTCTACTTCTGTGTCGTAATCGATTCGAAGTGCAAATTTAAGCTGCATTGATTCAATTAATTTAGTAGTAATTGATGTTTCAGATTGATAAACACTGTTTTTTCCTGATTCAAAGGTTTGCTTAGCCACTAAATACTGCTTGAACTCAACAAATTCATTAATTTTAGTTGTGTAAAGTGCTTGTGCTTGAACGATGAAGTTTGTTTCTTCATTTTTAGGTTGGGTGTCAGTTTGACGAATAACGTCATATTTTACACCCGGACCAATATCAGCAAAAAGTGAACTGGTTTCAGTGTCGATCCAATGACGACCCCAACCCATAGATAAAGAGCTTTGGCTTTCAAAACCGCTGAACTTATCTTGTTGGTAACCTAAGTTAGCATATAAATAGTTTTTGCCATTCTCATGTAACGCGTAGTTAGTTTGCGTTTTTAAATCCCACTTGTTGTCTGTGGTTACAAACTCTTTATCACCGGTGTCGTCATCTTTTTCTTCAAGTTTCTTTGCTAAGGCATTAACAGCAAGAAGGTTAGTCCATTGGTTCTTCTTATGTTTTACATTAAAGCCGGCTTTAATGTCGCCGCTTTTGGTGTTTCCTGATTTGAATAAAAAACCAAGTTCAGCTGACATAGTTAATTCTGAAGCATCTTTTGCTTCTTCAGCAAAAGCCGTTTGGCTAGCTAATGGTAATAAGCATAGGGCGGTAATCGCTAATTTTGTTTTCATGATCATCCTTTACAATAGAATATGAGGTGTTACTCCCTATGAGTTACGAGCTCTTTAAAAAAGACTCAAAAGGAGCAGAGAATAATTTGACGCGATTCTAACAAATTTTTAACACTAGCTGTGCATTTTTTGTAAAGTTTTCTGAGTTTTTTATTTTTTAATTATCTTTTTAGGCCGATGAAAAAAGTGACTACAATTTGGCTGTAAGATTAATTGTTTTAACATCGACCCAGTGACTATTTATGTCTCATTCAATAATATCGTTTCACCATTTGAAAGCCCTGAAATAACAGATACTTGGTCAATGCTGACGCGATTGCCTACTCTGATGAAACGCTTTTGCTTGATACCATTTTCAATCAGCCAGACAAAATCGAGTTGACCTATTTGGGTAATACTTGATGTAGGGATAGTTATTTTCTCACTAAAACCTGCAGGAATTAGCATGCGTGCATACATCCCCGGCAATAACCCTTGTTGATAATCAATACTGACCTTAACTAAAAAGCTCCGTGAGCCTGTATTAGCCGCAGGTACTATTTCTTCTACTTGTCCTTGAAATACTTTCATTAAGCTAAGCAATTCGACATTAATGGTTTGCCCAGGTGTTAATGTCAGAGCGACGGCTTCTCTTACTTGTGCCTCCACTCTTAGTGAAACTGGGTTATAAAGGGCAAGTAGCTTTGTACCTGGTTGCGCGGTATTGCCCGGCTCGGTAAAACGATCTACTACTTTGCCTGAAATGGGAGATTTGATTGTGGCATAGCTTAAGGCGGTTACTGCTTGGGCTTTACTTTGTTCTGCGGCGGTTAACTCAGCGCTAATACTATCGAAATTAGCTTTGGCTTTATCAAGGTCAAACGCTGAAGCGATCTTTTTGTCAAATAACTCTTTAGCACGTTCAAAGTTGGCTTGTGCTTCTTGTACTCTAGCATTGATGGCCGTTATCTGTTGCTCAGCTTCTTTGACTTGCGCTAATAAATCGCTTTTTTCTAACTCGATTAAAATATCGCCCTGTTTAACGTCATCACCTGCTCGCACGTTGACTTTGGCAACTCTTGCTAACATACGAGAAGAAATGGTTGTCCCTTGTTTTGCAACTAAACTTGCCGCAACACCTTCAATGTTTTGCGTTAAGGTACTTTGCACAATAAAGGTATCGGCTTTGTTTATTTGGCTGTCTGCTGTTAAAGGCAGTGTTTCTGGTGCGACTTGCTCATTAAAAAAACCGGCTAACCAAGCAACCATCAATAATAAAATAATTAACGCTAGGCTAGGTATCAACCATGATGTTTTTTTAGTTGAGCTTACTGAGTTTGAATGTTGTGCTGTCATGTTACACCTTTTAAGTGTCAATAGTTGTTGATGCTTGCTGCTGTGCTACTTGAGTGTTTTTTTCTGGTTGATCAAACACTAATGAGTAGACAATAGGCACCACTAACAAAGTAAAAATGGTTGAAGAAATAATGCCAAAAATAATGGCAATGGCGAGGCCACTAAATACGGGGTCTAATGTGATGATTAAATTACCGAGCAAAGTTGTGCCAGCCGTTAATAACACCGGACGCATACGAACAGCTCCTGCTTGTAATAACGATTCTTTAATCATTAGTCCTTGCTGTTGCGCTTGGTTAATAAACTCAATCAAGATGAGCGAGTTACGCACAACAATGCCGGCAAGCGCAATCATGCCTATCATGGCCGTAGCCGTAAAAAGTACGGGTTCAGGTGCACCTGCAATTTCCCTTTCACCAAACTGATTTAAAAGTAAAAAGCCGGGCATAATACCAATAACCGTTAAGGGGATAGCCGACATAATAATGCCTGATAATGCTGCAGAGCCTGTTTGAATGCGAAGTACTATAAAAATAGCTGTCAAAGCAAAAGCAAAGGCAAGCCCCATATCACGAAATACTCTAATAGTAATGCGCCATTCACCTTCGCCACTAAACGATAAGTTAATATCTTCTGGTAATTGCCAGTATTGTTTTGCTCCACTGGTTAAAAAGGTTCGCGATGACCAATGTGGGCTTTCATTATCTTTATCGGCTATTGTTGAAGATAACTCGCTATTACCTTCATTGGATAGCAAGTCGCTGTTAATATCTGCAATGACTTCAGCGGGTGTTCTGCCTGATATATCGGCGGTGACATAAACAACAGGCTTTAAGTCCTTACGAAAGATAACTTTGTCATTAATGGATTGCTCAAAACGGCCTAATTCACCTAGTGATACAATGGATTGTGGCGCCATATCAATACCTTGTGGTGTTTGACTTTGCACAATACCGGCTTCACCTTTTACGGTAATTCGAGATAATTGGCTTAAGGTTTCTCGTTCATCAATGGCTAATTTTAACTTAATCGCAAGCGGGGTGGCTTCTTGCTCTATGTGCAAATAACTGACGACTTCGCCTTGATTCGCAATGTTAAGAACTTGGTTAATATTTTGCGTAGAAACACCTGATAAAGCCGCTTTGGTTTTATCGGTAACAAAACGTTGTTGTGTTTGGCTATCACCTACGGTGGTATCAACTTCTACCACATGTGGCTCGGCTTCAAGACGCTTTGCCACGATTTTTGACGCGTCTCTTAAGGCATCATATGAGGTGAACTCATTACCATAAACTTCAGCAACTAAAGTACTTAATACTGGAGGGCCTGGTGGCACTTCGACAACCTTTATTTTGATATTGCCAGATTCAAGTAATTGATTTAACGGTGCAAGTAAGGCACGTAAACGTAAAACGATCCCATGAGATTGATGCTCACGCTGACTTTTATCCAATAAGGTTAAGCGTAAGTCTGCCAAGTTATTTGCATGACGTTGATAATACTGTCTGACCATACCGTTAAAGTCGATAGGTGAGGGCAGTCCAACATAGCTTGCTATGGCAACCACTTCAGGTAGTTGCTGGCTAATTAGTGATACTTTCTTGGCCATTGCTGCTGTTTGTTCAAGACTTGCAGACTCAGGCATGTCAATAATAATTTGAACTTCATTTTTATTATCGTAAGGTAATAGTTTCAACGGAACTAGCCTTAGCACAGGTAACATGGCCGCCAGTATAAACAGAGCTAATACTAGCCATAATGCAGTCTTCCCTTTGCGTTTGTCTTCAAGTAATGGTGTTAGTAGCTTACGATACAAACTTGTAAACCCTGTGTGCTCCACAGTACTTGTCACAGCTGAGTTGTCTTGCTTAGGTGCTCTGATGAACTTGGCTGCCAGCCAAGGCGTAACGAGAAAAGCAACTAAAGTAGAGCTAATAACACTTAAAGGTACGTTAAATGCCATCGGTGCCATGTAAGGCCCCATCATTCCTGTTATAAAGGCTAGTGGTAAAAAAGCTAATACTATGGTGATAGTTGACATAAGTAAGGGCACGCGAATTTCATTGATAGCGCCAACAATGTTCTCGGTAAGAGAAGCTTTTTTTCGTTTTAAATAGCGCTCGATATTATCAACGCCAGTAATGGGATCATCAACTAATAACCCTAAAGACAGGATAAGTGCGAAGAGGGTGACACGGTTTATGGTGTAACCAAAGGCTAAATCTAAAGCGAGTGTTATGCCATAGCAAATAGGTACCGCAAGACCAACGACCAAAGCTGAACGCCAGCCAAGAAATACACCGATAAAAACCACTACCGTAAATACCGCAAAGGCAAGGCTTGTCGTTAAGTTATTGACTTTTTCGTTGGCTGTTTGGCCATAATCTCTCAATGTGACCAGCTGTACCGGTTCAGGAAATATTTTCTCTTGCAATTCAGCCATGACTTGATGCACGGATTTAGCCACAGAAACAGCATTACTGCCCGCTTGCTTTGCAATACTTAAGGTGACTAAAGGATTATCACTTGATGCTTGTTGCTGGTTGTTTGAGGCAAAATCAATCCACGAATAATGGTCTTGCTCAGTAGGGCCATCAGTTATGGTAGCCACGTCTTTTAGCATCACGACGCTGCCATCAATGACACTAATAGGCGTAGTGGCTAAACTTTCTACATCACGAAAAACATCACCACTTTGTAGGGCGACACTTTCATGTTTTAATGTGATATTGCCAATATGTGATAATTGATTTGATGATTGAATAGCTTGCACAATTTCTTGCATAGATAATTGCCTAGCCGCTAATTGCTCGGGTATGACATTGATTTGAATTTCCCTTGTTCTGCCTGCAACAATGTTTACTTCACTGGTATTCTCAATGGCTTGCAGGTGTATCGAGACTTCTTCTGCTAGGCGTCTGAGGGTAAAATCGTCTACTTGCTTGCTATCAGAGCTCCATAAGCCGAGCATTAAAATAGGCACGTCGTCAACTTCAATAGGTTTTACTTGCCAATGGTTAACAAGTGCTGGAATTTTATCGGTATTAGAGTGAAGTTTGTTGTAGGTGTTTAATAAAGAACGCTCTCTGCTTTCGCCAACATGAAATCTCAAGGTAACAATAGCTTGGCTTTCTTTGCTTACGGAATAAATGTGTTCTACGCCATTTACTTGGGCAAGAAGTTTTTCAAGGGGCGTGGTAACTAAACGCTCCACTTGTTTGGCACTAACCCCTGGTGCTTGAACCATCACATCTATCATTGGTACTACAATTTGAGGCTCTTCTTCACGCGGGGTGAATTTTAGCGCCAACATGCCGGCAATGATTGACAAAATCAATACAAATAGCGGCAGCTTACTTTGTAGCACGTAAGCTAAAAATCGACTTGTTTTATTCGTGGCTGTATTCATTTTATGTTCATCTATGCTTAAGAAATTTGACCATGATGTATGACATGCTGCGCGAATTAATCGGCTTTATGACAAAATTTTTCCTGCAAAATCACCAATAATTCTTTGATTTGCTCATTGGCCACGCGGTAATAAATGGTTTGAGATTCACGACGTGTGGTCACGATATTACTCTCTCTTAATTTAGCTAAATGTTGAGAAAGTGCAGATTGAGATAAATCAATTTGCTCATTTAATTCACCCACGGTGAGTTCATGATCACTGATGCAACATAAAATCATCAACCGATAAGGGTTTGATAATTTCTTTAACATGTCGGCAACCTGTAAGGCATTTTGTTTGAGTTCTTGTTGTTCAATATTCATCAGTTAAAGCTCACTGTTATGACAATCTAATCAATTCTTGTATTTTCGCTAAGTTTATAGTTGTTTTCTAAATTAGTAAAGGCTAATATATATAATATTAGTAATTGCTAATATTTGTTTGGCAATTACCATTGCAATGCAAATTAAACGAGGAGAGTTACTATGACAGTTAATGAAGCGTTAAGATTAATTGCCGGCGCTATGATTTTACTTTCGCTATTTTTAGCGGTGAATGTGTCGATGAACTGGCTTTGGTTCACAGTATTTATCGCCGTTAATTTAATTCAATCATCATTTACCAAGTGGTGTTTAATGATGACAATATTAAGAAAATTTGGCTTACAAGAAAGTCGCAATTGCAGTTAAAGTTATTAAATACTCATACAGTGTACACCCTGTTACTAAGGAAAATTTATTATGTTAAAAACAATCCCGGAAATTGTTGCCAGTATTAAAGAAGAACTTACAGTAGTCAGTGCAGAAAAGGCCGTAGCTGAATGTCAGCAAAATCAAGGTGTTATTATTGATGTGAGGGAGCCGGCAGAGTTTGCGCAAAAATCAGCAAATAATGCCATTAATATCCCTCGTGGCTTATTAGAAATGCAAGTGTTGCAAAAATTTCCTGATGCTAGCAAACCTATTTATCTACATTGTGCAACGGGGGCGAGAGCTTCGTTTGCAGCTGAGCAACTCAAACGTGTTGGTTACGAGCAGGTGTCAATTATTGCTTGTCAATTAGATGATGTTTGTCAGGCGTGTGATTAAGCTAACAAAGGCAGTATGTCAATAAAATGCCTTGTTAGGTCATTAGCAAGGCATTAATTAGGAATGAGTTAGGCATTAAGTAGCGTTGGTGATATCTAATATTTAACTAATACCTAACTAATGCCTGTAGGTGCAATCTTGCAACAAGATCAGGCTAACCAGTCAGGTACAATGTCTTGTTTGATTAAGTCATCATAACTTGGTCTTTTGCGAATAAGGGCAAAATTATCTTTGCTAACTAAGACTTCAGGTACGGTTAATCTGGCATTGTAATTCGACGCCATTACCGCACCATAAGCACCACAGCTCATTATAGCGATAAGATCGCCAGCTTCTGAGCGGTTAATTTTTCGTGATTTTGCAAAAGTATCGCCTGTTTCGCAAACAGGGCCAACAATGTCATAGGCCTGTTGTTCTGTTTGGCTATTATCAACCGCCAAAATGTCGTGGTAGGCATCATAAAGGCTAGGTCTGAGTAGATCATTCATGCCCGCATCTAGCATTAAAAATTCACGCTCTTCACCATGTTTGACAAAAACAACGCTGGAAACCAAGATACCGGCATCACCTAATAATGAGCGCCCTGGTTCAATGACTATTTGGCAATTTAAATCCCCTAAGGCGTCATGCACCACTTGTGCATATTCCGCTTTAGTCGGTACTTGCTCACCTTGATAGTCAATGCCAAGGCCACCACCAATATCAACAACGCTAATAGTATGACCATCCTCATTTAATTGAGTGACTAACTCAGCTACGCGAGCAAATGCCTCTGCAAAAGGAGAAAGTTGGGTGAGTTGTGAGCCTATATGGACATCAACTCCTTGCACTTTAATGGCAGGTAATGATGCCGCTTGTTGGTATGCTTGACGCGCTTTAGAAATAGGCACACCAAATTTATTTTCAGCTTTACCCGTTGAGATTTTTTCGTGGGTTTGTGCGCAAACATCAGGATTAATTCGAAAGGCTATAGCGGCTGTCGTATTTAAACGACTGGCTACTTGAGATATTAATTCTAGCTCAGGCTCAGATTCAACATTAAATTGAAAGATATCTTGCTCGAGGGCGAATTCTATTTCACTTTCAGATTTTGCTACCCCCGAGTAAACAATTTTATTAGCTGGAATACCAGCGCTCAATGCTCGCTTTATTTCGCCTACAGATACTACATCGGCACCTGAGCCTAAATTAGCTAGCGTTGTTAATACTGCTTGGTTACCGTTCGCTTTTACGGCATAACAAATTAGCGCATCTTGTTTTGCAAAAGCTTGCTGATAACTTAAATAGTTTTCTTCAATTGCCTGTTGTGAGTAACAATAAAAAGGGGTTTTGACTTGTTTAGCAATATCGGCAATGGCGACTTGCTCAGTAAACATGTGCGAATTGATATAGGGAAAGTGCTTTGCTGCCGTCATGAGTATTATTTAGCCTTTTGGTCGTGAGCATCAAGTATGAAACTGACATTATAAAGAGTTAGCTATGCTAATATGCTTGAGTAATTTATGCCAACTCGTCATTATATTCAAGGGATATGACTTATGCTTTAGTGCATGCAAAACTTGTTAAAGGGTCAAGAGTGAAAAAAAATAACCGAGAATCAATCATTGGAAAAGTTATTGCTAAATTAAGGGGCATGGGCACTTTCATGCTTGTTACTTTTGCCGTTTCGCTTCCTGCATTAGCTGAGCCTACAGCGCAAAGTCAACGAGTTATCCATCAGCAATTAAAAACTGATGTAATTGATATACAAGCAGAACACTTAACTGCGAAATATTGGCTAAATAAGTTACCTGCGCCAGATAAGGTTTTAATGAGTCAGCAAGAGATAAGTGCATTCAATCAAACGTTAGTTAACACAAATCCATATATTACTGACCCTTTGGCCATAAAGCCTGTATTGACAAAGTCTTTATTGCTGGGAAAGATAAACCAAATTAGCTCAATTCCTAGCAGCGCTCGACATTTTGCCAATAAAACGCCATTAACAGAATCTGATTACCAAGAACTGCGTGATAAGGTCAATCTAGCTGCTATAACCGAGGCTAATTCGGTTGCTTATGGCTTAGTTACTAGACGCTCTGTGTTAAGAAAGTTTCCAACATGGCAACGAGCGTTTAAATTAAATGATGATGACACCATTGATCATGAATTAGACCTATTTCAAGAAAGTGGTATTTTCCCGGGCGAAGTTGTTGCTGTGTTGCATAACAGTAAAGATGGCCTTTGGTCGTTAGTACAGGCTTATAATTACCTTGCTTGGATGCCGAGCAAAGATTTAGCGATAGGTGAAAAAGATCAAATAGCACAATTTAATAAGGCGGCTCACTTTATCACAATAACGGGAGGCAAAGTCTTTGTTGATATCCCAAGAAATGCTCAAAATAATGAAGCAGAATTATTGCAACTAGATATGGGCGTTCGTTTACCCTTGGTAACTCACTTAGAACTTAGCCTAAACGATAGCTCAAATAACGATAGCCTTTATAACGTTAATGGGCAAAATCCCTATGCTAACCACATTGTTCGATTCCCAACGAAAAACTCATTTGGTAAGTTAGCGTTTACTACGCTATCTATTCCTAAAAGTAAAGATGTGACTGTAGGCACATTGGCGATGACACAGGGTAATATCATTAAGCAATCGTTCAAGTTTTTAGGTGAGCGCTATGGCTGGGGTCATGATTTTAATGGCAGAGATTGCACTGGTTTTATTGGTGAAATTTATAAAAGCTTTGGACTATTAATGCCAAGAAATTCAGGGCAACAAGCTAAGAGTGATTATGGTTACAATATTCGATTTCAAATGCCGATAAATGAACAGTTACAAGCTAAGAGTAAGCATGAGCAAGATACATTAATCGAACTTCAATATAAGAAAAAGCAACAAGGCTTAGAATCGTTGCAAGTGGGTGATTTATTGTATTTACCAGGACATGTAGTGATGTTTTTAGGTATGGATAAAGGTCAGCCTTATATTATTCACGACGTAAAAGATTATAAGGTTTTACAAGAAAATGGTCAGTTGTATGAAGGGGTACTCAATGGTGTTTCTGTTACGCCACTACAACCGATGCATGATTATGTTAACCAGCTAAGTGTAATAAAGCGACTTGCTTACAGCACCAGCCAAGGTGACTTAAGTCATAATAATCATTAAAACTTAGCAAAGGTTTATGAAAATTAGCAAAGCAATTAAAGTATTTTCCTCGATATGAACATTACTGAAATCCGTTTAGCCAAACTGAACGTACCGCTAGTAACGCCATTTAAAACGTCACTACGTAGTGTGACTGAAATTGATGATTTAGTGGTGGTTATTCATACTGATAGTGGCGAAGTGGGCTATGGCTCTGCACCTGAAACGCCATTAATTACCGGTGATACGCATCAGAGTATGATTGATGTTATTCGTAACACTTTTACGCCATTACTTGTCGGTAAGAGTATCGAAGATACTTGGGCATTAGCTGCAACATTGCAACAAGCAATCCCGTTACATAACAGCGCCAAAGCTGCGTTAGAAATAGCACTATTTGATTTGTACGCTAAACGGCTTAACTTGCCTTTGTATCAAGTTTTATCAACAACTCGTGCTGGCGAGTCTCTCGATAATCAAAGTAATATCCCTTTGGTGTTAAAAACAGACATCACTATTAGTATGAATGATTTTGATACCATGTTCGTCGATTCGAAAAAGGCGATAGCACAAGGCTTTGATGTATTAAAAGTTAAAGTTGGTAATAACTTACAACAGGATATTGATTCGGTAATACGCTTATATAAAGAGTTTGGTGAAAGTGTTGCTATCAGGCTAGATGTAAATCAAGCATGGACAGCACAGCAAACGGTACAAGCAGCTCAATGTTTTACAGATAATCACGTGAGCATAGAACTTATTGAACAACCTGTTAAAGCTGATGATATTACAGGTTTAAAGTATATTGCTGAGCGAACGGCTATACCGATTATGGCTGATGAATCAGCGTTTAATTTAACGCAAGTCAAAAATTTAATTGAGCAACAAGCGGCAGATATTATAAATATTAAACTGATGAAAACAGCAGGTTTAACCCAAGCATTGGCCATTACTGATTATTGTCAATCAAAACAAGTTACTTGTATGATTGGCTGTATGCTAGAGGGGAGTATTGCCGTGGCTGCAGCTGCGCATTTAGCATTAGCTAAAAGTCAGACGATTTCAAAAATTGATTTAGATGGCCCAAGTTTAGGGTTATATGATCCTGTTCATGGTGGTGTTTGTTTTGATAAAGCCAATATTTATATATCTAATGAGGCGGGCTTAGGTATTAGTACTATTGAGGGGTTACAATTTTTGTCGTGAACTAGTCGTTAAATTTTAACATAAGCATAGAGCTCTCATTAATTGAGCATGAAAGAGCATAAAGGTAACCATGAAGAAAATAATCTTATATTTTATGAGCAGTGTACTGGTTAGTTCGGTACTTATATCAGCCTCTCAAGCAACAGCGTCTCAAGTAAAAACGCAAACGATTATTAGTGAACAGCATCAACAGCTTTTATTAATGATTTCTGATGATTGGCAAGCAACGCAGGGTAAACTATTTCAATTTGAAAAGCAGCAAGGGCAGTGGCTTCGCATTGAAGAGAGTACCTCAGTTACCTTAGGCAGAACTGGCTTAGCATGGGGGTTAGGTTTACATAATAAACAAAAAGGACAATACAAAAAGGAAGGTGATGGCAAAGCGCCTGCTGGCGTTTTCACCCTGGGTGATGCTTTTGGTTATTTACCTGATTTAGTGACAGGTTTAACCTACCAAGCAATGTCGGCAAATGATTACTGTATTGATGTAAAGGGCTCTAAGTTTTATAACCAAATAATTTCTAGCAAACAGTATGGTAAAAAGGCCATCAAAGGCTCAAGTGAGCCAATGCGCCGTGATATTCATTTAAACAATGATCAGGTCTATAAGAAAGGTCTTATCATTAATCATAATAGCCAAAATATTTCAGGTGCTGGGAGTTGTATCTTTATGCATGTTTGGCGAAGTATTGATAAACCAACGGCAGGCTGCACTGCGATGGAAGAAACTCAAATGGCCAATATACTGAAATGGTTGGATAAAACAAAACAACCTGTGTATGTTGCTTTACCTAAAGCTGAATATAAAAAACTAAAAGAACGTTGGGGGTTACCGTCAGTTAACCGTCTTTAGTTAACTGTCCTTGTTAACCTGCACCATAGAGTTTTTTAAACGTTTTTAGATTCCAGCCAATCATCACTTCATCCCCGATTTTAAGGGCTGGAACAGAGCGTGCTCCTATAGCATCAAGCTCTTTTCTACCGCGCTGCATTTTTGCATTGGTTAGTCTGTACTTAATGCCATTAGCATCTAAGTATTTTTGAGCTTCACGACAATGTGGGCATTTATCTGAAATATATAAAACAACGCGTTTCATTACTCACCTTTAAAAAGCTGTTAAAAGCTCACTATTTTACTGTAGTTACCAGAAAACAAAAGTTAATCAAGTGAACTATCGGTTATAGACAAAGAAGTTTAAGCTATGGAAAAACCAATAGCGTGCAAAGATATTTGAATAGGCAACTATTCACCATATTGCTGTTCAAAGAAGCTCTCGAGGATCAAACGTGCTGATTCAGCATCAATGTTGTCTTTTTTTAAATTACGATAACCACCGCGAGAGAAAAGCTGTTCTTTAGCGTCTGCTGTGGTTAATCGTTCATCTTGAAATTCAACCTTAATGCCGAAACGACCAGAGACTCTGTTGCCAAATTTTTTTGCATCTAAAGTAAGTTGTTGTTCGCTACCATCCATATTTAAAGGTAAACCAACAATAATTAAATCAGGCTGCCACTCTTTTAAAAAGTTGGCAAGGCTGTCCCAGTGAGGAATACCGTCAGAAGCTTTTATTGAGCCTAGCGGCGTAGCACTGCCGGTAATTTCTTGTCCTACAGCGACACCAATATATTTCTTACCAAAGTCAAAGCCGATAAGAGTACGTTGGCCAACGGGAGTTGCTTTTTGTTTTGCCATGAAAAGTGATGAACCTTTTAAATTATAATTAACGTTTGTTAATGCGTGTTAGGCTTTGCTACCAAAAAAAACTTAAGCGTGACCAACATCAGACGATAAATGGGCTAAATCTATACCAAGTTTCTCGGTTGCTTTCTTCCATCGCTGTTCAACTGGGGTGTTGAATATAATGTCGGTATCAACTGGTGTTGTTAGCCAAGAGTTATCTTTTAGTTCTTGTTCTAATTGGCCTGGTCCCCAACTAGCATAGCCAAGCGTGACAATAAAGTTATCTGGCGCTTCATCAGTGCCTAAAGCTAGTAGAATATCTTTTGAAGTGGTGATCATTAATTGATCATTTAAAGATAAAGAACTGCTCCAGCCACTTTGCTTGCTATGAAGTACAAAGCCTCGTTGTTGGGCAACGGGCCCACCTGAGAGAACACGTTGTTGAAGGTGAATATTCTGTTCATCTTCCTGTGCTAACTCAAGGCTTTCTTTAATGCGACCTGTTGATGGTTTGTCCTGACTTTGCTGTTTTTTTGAGTCAGCTGAAGAGGCATCGTTAGCATCAGGTTCAATTTGCTTTAATAACTCGCAAAGATTAAGGCTTACCGGCAAATTAATAATTAAGCCCATGGCGCCATCTTCATTATGCTCGCAAATGTAGGTGACTGTTTTATTAAAAAAAGAGTCATCTAACGACGGCATAGCAATTAAAAACTGATTCTCTAAACTTTCCATCAATCCTCCAACAGCTTAACTACGTAATTTATCTTCAATAGCATCCATAAGCTTACCACTAATATTAATAGGGTAGGCGGCTTCAATTTCTCGGATACAAGTCGGGCTAGTCACATTAATTTCAGTAACTTTATCGCCAATAACATCGAGCCCAACAAAATACAAACCTCGTTTCTTAAGTTCAGGGCCAATGGTTTGCGCAATTAACTTATCACTTGGGCTTAGCGGTCTAGCAACGCCGCTACCACCGGCAGCTAAGTTACCACGTGTTTCACCTTGTGCAGGAATACGAGCTAAACAATATGGCATAGGTTCGCCGTTAACAATTAATATACGCTTATCACCGTCTACTATTTCAGGCATATACTCTTGTACCATAGCGTATTGCTGGCCATGATTGGTTAAGGTTTCAATGATCACCCCAACGTTTGCATCATTGGCTTTAATTCTAAAGATAGAGGCTCCGCCCATGCCATCAAGGGGTTTGATAATGACGTCTTTTTGGCTTTGGTGAAATTCACGAATTTTATCGCTACTGCGTGTTACCAAAGTGCGTGGTGTTAAATCACTAAACCATGCGGTAAATAATTTTTCATTACAGTCACGTAAGCTTTGAGGTTTATTTACTATGAGTGTGCCTGCTACTTCTGCTCTTTCAAGCATGTATGTGGCGTAGATAAACTCTGTATCAAAAGGAGGATCTTTACGCATTAACACAACATCTAAGTCACTCAATTCAATATCTTGAGCGGAAGCAAGTTCATACCAGTGTTCACTATCATCAAACACTTTAACTCTTTGAACATTAGCGCGACAAACACCTTGATCTAAGTAAAGATCTTTAAGCTCCATATAGTAAATTTCGTAGCCGCGTTTTTGTGCTTCAAGCATCATTGCCATGGAAGAATCTTTAGCAACTTTAACTTGTGATATTGGGTCCATTACAACCCCAAGCTTTATGGGAGACGTGCTCATATGTTTTCCTTTATCGTGATTGCGCTAACGTATACTCGCTATCATGTGTAAATTATTGAACTAGGTTAAATCATTAAACAAACTAGGTTAAATCGCCAAAACGACATTGCAATGCGGTTATGGCAGTTAACGCGGCTGTTTCTGTTCTTAATACTCTTGGGCCAAGCAATACGTCAGTAAAGCTTGCATCATTAGCTAATTGAATTTCTTCATCACTAAGACCCCCTTCAGGGCCAATTAATAATCTTACTTGTTTGTCACCGGCTAATGTATCTGCAGGTAATGTCATAATTGAATGACTGGCTTTAGGGTGCAAGTTTAACTTTAATGCACGGGTTTGTTGTTCAAGCCACTGTGATAACAAAATAGGCGTGTTAACAGTTGGCACGTAAACGCGGCCACTTTGCTCACAAGCACTAATGACAATTTTTTGCCATTGCTGCTGCTTTTTAATGAGACGTTCACCGCTCAGTTTCACGCCACAACGTTCGGTAAATAAGGGCGTAATTGACTTAACGCCAAGCTCAACAGATTTTTGCAAGGTAAAGTCCATTCGATCACCGCGAGAAATACCCTGTCCTAAATGAATATCTAAAGGTGATTCACGCTTAATCACTTCTTCAGCAGTAATGTTAATCATGGCTTGTTTTTTACTTACATCGATAAGTTCAGCGGTGTACTGCTTATTTTCATTACCATTGAAAAGAGTAATGACATCACCTTGCGTTAATCTAAGTACCCTGATTACATGACCAAACGCCTCGTCAGATAATTTCACAGTTTGGTTTACGCTAAACTCTGTGGCTTGGTAAATTCTAGGGTTTGACATAATCTATTGAGCTTTTCTTTTTCTTCTGTTGAATAGCTAAAAGATAGGGGCTGAGCATATAAAAAACAATGGCTGGGGCTTTTTATTTTCATCAAAAATAACAAAACCTCCCGAAGGAGGTTTTGTTATGGCTTATTTCGGCAAAAGAGTACTGCGATTATAAACCAGCAGCTTGACGTAAATCGTCAGCTTTGTCTGTTTTTTCCCAACTAAAGGCAGTAAAGGTATCTTCACCTACAGTCATTTCAAATGGTTCACGACCGAAGTGGCCATAAGCCGCTGTTTGTTGGTACATTGGGTGTAATAAATCAAGCATTTTAGTGATGCCGTATGGACGTAAGTCAAAGTGCTCACGTACTAACTCAACTAGTTTCTCTTCAGATATTTTACCTGTGCCAAATGTTTCAATTGAAATTGAAGTAGGCTCTGCTACACCAATGGCATAAGACACTTGAATTTCACAACGATCAGCTAAACCGGCAGCAACAATATTTTTAGCTACATAACGGCCAGCGTATGCGGCACTTCTATCAACCTTTGATGGATCTTTACCTGAGAAAGCTCCGCCACCATGTCTAGCCATACCGCCGTAGGTATCAACAATAATTTTACGACCAGTTAAACCACAATCACCCACAGGACCACCAATAACAAAGCGACCTGTTGGATTAATAAAGTATTTTGTTTCTGGAGTTAACAACTCAGCAGGCAAGGTGTGCTTAATGATGTTTTCCATCACAGCATCGTGTAAATCTTCTTGCTTAATTTCAGGGTTGTGTTGAGTTGATAAAACAACCGTATCAATAGCAACTGGCTTATTATCTTCATAAACAAAGGTGACTTGAGATTTTGCATCAGGGCGTAACCAAGGCAATACGCCTGATTTACGCGCTTCGGCTTGACGCTCAACTAAACGATGCGAGTAGTATAACGGCGCAGGCATTAATGTTTCGGTTTCATTGGTTGCATAACCAAACATTAAACCTTGGTCACCAGCACCTTGATCTTCTGGTTTTGAACGATCAACACCTTGAGCAATTTCAGGTGATTGTTGACCAATTAAATTCATGATGCCACAGGTTTCACCATCAAAACCAACATCTGAAGAGGTATAACCAATTTCACTAATAACGTTTCGAGTTAGTTTCTCTAAATCTACCCAAGCGGTTGTGGAAACTTCACCTGAGATAATCGCTACTCCAGTTTTAACCATAGTTTCACAAGCAACACGGGCATGCTTATCTTGTGTGATAATAGCGTCTAATACCGCATCAGAAATTTGATCGGCAATTTTATCTGGATGACCTTCAGATACTGATTCTGAAGTAAAGTAATGTTTAGACATAAACCCTCTGCAATTTGTTAGTTTTTGTACTTAACCGTTAATGTAACAATCAATAACGATGACAAAATAATAATATGAGCATAGAAATAAATTCAATTGGGGGCGATATTACACCTTTCCATAGGGGTTTTCTAGTTTTTTTACGCCTAGACGGCTAAACGTCTTTATGACATTCCGTAACTAATTGAAATTATGCTCTTATTGATATCGTCCAAACGTAAAAATGCTTTAGAGCTTAATTGAATATAGCAGTGTGCATGAAGTTTTAGTGCTTATAGCGCCTTAAGTGCTACAGGGCTTTGCCATAGTTTAGAAAAAAGTTGTTGCTGATATTCACTTTGCTGTGAACTATAAAAAAGCCGAGTTCCTTGGCGTGATTTAGAAGCCGAGATATTGTGCTTCTCTAATTGGTTGATGAGTTGAAGTGTTACGGGTAATGCGGTTTCAACCAGTGTAATGCTGGCATTCTCTTCCTTAATAATTCGCTCAATTTGTTGTAAAAGAAAAGGGTAGTGGGTACAACCAAGCACAATACGATCAACCTTTTTGGCAATCAATGGTGAAAGGTAGCTGCGTAATAATTGCTCGCAACAATGGTTGTCAATTAAGCCTTGCTCGACTTTTTCAACTAAACCCGGGCAGGGTTGTATAAAGACTTCTGCACCATTTTGATGTTTAGCAATGAGCGATTTAAATTGACTGTTTTCACTCGTTGCTTGAGTCACTAAAACGGCAACCTTTTTCGACTCACTTTGTAAAGCGGCCGGTTTAATCGCAGGTTCTACACCTATAATCGGGATTGAAAGTTGCTCTCTTAATTGAGTTACCGCATTAACCGTTGCGGTATTACAGGCAATTACCAATACTTTTGCGCCTTGTTTTACTAGATGGTGAGCAATGGTATTAACTCTTTCTATGATGAGTTCAATTGATTTATCACCATAAGGGGCGTGCAAAGTATCAGCGACATAAACTAAATTTTCGTGAGGTAATTGCTCACTAATACATTTAGCAATTGATAAACCACCGACACCAGAGTCAAAAATACCTATTGGGGCATTATCAAATGTGCTGTTAGGGTCTGTTGTGTTTGTCAAAACGGTCTCAAAAGCTAGGAGTATCAGTGAAATTGTATTAGTTTCTGTATCTTGAAATCAATAGCTTTCTTTATGGCTCCTTTGATATTAATAATTATGCTTTTGCAGACCGTTTTTTTAATTAAGAAATAAGTAAAGTAATTTGTTTATTTAATCTTTACTTAGATTGGTACAAATGGTAACTTTGGCGTGATGATAATAAGCGTATTTTTTTAGTGAGTAAGAGTAATTATGTCGAGTGATGTTTCAATAAGCCGAATGAAGCAATTTCCGCTATTAATGTGGATATTACTTTTTGGCTCCTTTATTACCCGCGGCAGCTTTTACATGGTATGGCCTTTTCTGGCAGTGATCCTTTATGAAAAATTTTCTCTAACAGCGACAGAAGTTGGATTGATTCTATCGGTAGCTGCCATTGTCTCTGTATTGATTAGTTTCGTCGGCAGCGCATTATCTGATCGTATTGGTCGCAAGAAGTTAATGTATTTCAGTGGCTTGCTCTATATTATTTCCTTCTCTTTATTAGCTGAAATTGATCATATTGAAGGTTATATCATCGTGATTACCTTGTGTTCAATTGCAACAGCGTTATGGCGACCATTAATTAGTGCACTCATTGGTGACATGATTGATGACAGCAAAACCCGTGAACTTGCTATGCAGTCTCTTTATTTTGTGGTGAATGTTGGCTGTGCAGTAGGTCCTATGTTAGGTGTATGGATGGGCCTTACGGGAGAGCAATCAAGCTTTTATATTACCGCAATGGCCTTTGTGTTTTTACTGTGTTTATTGTCTTGGGGCTTCCATCAGCATGAGAAAAAAGAGGGGATCTTAGTTACCAATAATAATGCTAAAAAGCCTGAGGCACTTGAAGAAAATACTGCCCAAAATGGTCTAATTGATGAAAATGAAGCAAAAAACGAAAATGTAAGTTTTAAAGAAATAACTAAAATCCTATTAAAAGATAAACTTTTTCAATGCCTTATATTGGCAAACTTATTTTGCTTCTTTATTTATGGTCAAATGGATAGTTCACTTATTCAGTACTTAACTCGTGCTGAAGTGCCTGAACTGCTGATGCTTATCTCAACAATTATATTTACTAATGCCATGGTGATTATTGCAACACAATTTATCATGCTGAGAATGATGGCACATCTAAGTTTAACTACGCGAATTCAAATTGGCTTAGTGCTGTTAACAGTTTCACAATTGTGGATGGGGTTAAATCCTGTTTCATTTTTCTGGGGGTGGATAGGCGCTGTCATCATTATGAGTTTAGCTGAAACGATACTCTTTCCAACGATGAATGTGCAAATTGATCGCATAGCACCACAGCATCTTCGTGGTGCTTATTTTGGTGCTTCATCTTTCTATGATTTTGGTTTTGCTTTAGCACCTCTTGGTGGTGGTTTGATATTAGATTATTTCGGTGGCTCTGCTTTATTCATTTTCAGTGCAGTGCTTTCGCTGGTAGTAATTTATTTGTATGCGATTTTGCATAAAATGCCAAGACCTGATTTTGTGACTACAGAGCGAGATGAAAGCCTGGTAAATCAGTAAAATAAACATGATCTATTGAGTGAGAGATTGCTTGACTAGATTTGTGCTAGAAAAGATAGCTTGCGCCTCTATAAATGTTTGATTTAGTGCCGTAGCTCACAATAGTCCTGAACGCCGTGCGTTGTTCTAGTGCCGCACGGAAATATCTAATTGAAAATATGAAAGCTGCCTGCGAGTTTTCTTTATTGAATTATTGAATTATTGAATTATTGAATTCTTGAGAAAGGAAAGGTTGCGCTTCCAAGATGCCGCAGCTCACAATAGTCCTGAACACCGTGTGTTCAGGGCGGAAATATCATGCTAACCGTAGGCTTCCCGATACATGCCGGGCTTGCACAATAGCTAATAGTCAATTCCCTAAGGTAAAACTTATCGGCTCAGGGACACAGTTCACATACGAACATCCCAGAAGACACTTTCAGTATAGCGAAAAATTACTGTTGGAATAAGTTTTTTTTAACAGGTAAGAGCTGAATGCCCAGTTAATAAACGTTATGCACGTTTATTGTTCGATGGGGATAAGGCTTGTTCTATAGTCGCTTGTAAAAGCGCTATTTTTTCTTGGTTTTCTTGTTGTTCAACTTTTAGCTGCTGCTGAGCTTGCAACAAATCGTTAGCTAAATTCAAGGCAGTCATGAGTAAAGATTGCTCAGGTGTGGTAATCGCTTTGGCATTATTAGAATGGCTTAACCTTTTACTGAGTTCTTCTGCAGCAGAAAGCAATGCGGTTTCTTGTCCTGAGGGACAAGCAACTTTTAGTTTGCGATCTAGTACATTAATTTCAACAGTTCGTTGACTCATTTTTTCAAAAATTCCAAGGTTAATTAATAATATAGCGCGGTTCCATTGCAAGCATGCACTATAACTAGGCTTTTGTCGCTATGCAAGTGAATGCGGTTAATTGTGACAAATAAATTACCTGTTAGGGTACAAAGGTTATATCAACGTAAAAAATAGTTGCCGAGCCTTACCATATCGCTAGTTCGCTTGATAATTACTTTGTTACTCACTTGGGTATTGTTTGTAGCAGTGATACCATAGCCAGCAATATCTATCTTTTATTATAGTTCCTTTATTATGACTGACCATTTTGATGAGCCAAAGGCTCTAGATTTTTCTGCTTTGCAGGCTATTTTAACCAGTGAAAGTGTTGAAGCTCACGCGAGTGAATTGCATGGTGTATTAACTGGCTTAATTTGCGCAGGATTTGCCCTAGAAGATAAAAGCTATATTGCCATGCTAAATGATTTATTTAATCAAGGTGATCATTTTCCAAGTCCTGTAAAATTAGCCTTAACTCAGTTGTACCATGAAATTTGGGGCAGCGTTTTAGATGACGCATACAGTTTTAATTTATTATTACCTGACGATGACGACTCTATCGCAGAGCGTGGTAATGCCTTAGGTGTTTGGGTGCAAGGGTTTAATCTTGGCTTTGGTTTACAACAAAAAGACAGCCCGGTGTTATCTGCCGAAGTGAAAGAGGTACTGGCTGATTTTAGTGAAATTGCTAATCTTTCTGATGAAATGGAAGAAGATGAAGCAACAGAGCAAGCTTATTTCGAAATAAGTGAATATGTTAGAATTTCAGCTTTATTATGTTTTAGTGAGCTAGCTACTTTACCTAGCAGTGGGGCAAAAAACGCTCCGAAAGACAATACAACAGAAAATAAAACCTTGCATTAATGTGTAGTTATTTGCGCTATGTTAAAGCTTCAATGCACTATGTAGCGCAAAATACCCATCAGGTTTTATTTTAATATACCTCTTTTTAATCATTGATTTAGGTTACTCCATGTCATTATCTATGTTATCAAAACTACCTATTGAAGAATTTCAAGCACACCGCTTAGCCTTCTTTGAGCAAATGCCAACAAATTCTGTGGCTATTATTCCAGCCAACTCAGAAGTGACTCGAAGTAATGATACTGAGTTTGTTTTTTGCCAAGATAAGAACTTTTACTACTTAACCGGTTTTAATGAGCCAGATGCTTTATTAGTGCTTGTTAAAAATGATGATAGTTGTGAAAGTGTTTTGTTTTGCTTAGCAAAAGATGAATTACAAGAAGTTTGGCATGGCAGAAGAATTGGACAAGAAAAAGCGGTTGCTGATTATAAAGTCGAGCAAGCTTTTACTAGTGATGAGATTGACTCTTATTTGCCAGATTATTTAGACGGTAAGTCGCAAGTATTTTTCCCCTTTGCTAATGAAGCGCTAACTCACAAAGTTTTTGCTTGGATCGCGCAAGTTAAGTCCACTTTTCGCCAAGGCGGTAAAGCCCCAGCCAATTTGCTCGATAGTGCTGACATTACTAACGAGTTACGTTTGATTAAATCTGACAATGAATTGGCCTTGATGCGTCAAGCAAATGTTATTTCTGGCAATGCACATCAAAGAGCCATGCAAAAAGCGGCTGTTGGTAAGTTTGAGTATCAAGTAGAAGCGGAAATATTGCATGAGTTTGCGCGAAATGGTGCTCGCCATGCAGCTTACGGCACAATAGTCGCTGGTGGAGATAACGCTAATATTTTACATTACACCAATAATAGCGACGTACTTAATGATAATGAATTATTACTCATTGATGCAGGCGGTGAATTAGATGGCTACGCTGCAGATATTACACGTACATTCCCAGTTAACGGTAGATTCACTCAAGAGCAAAAAGCCATTTATCAATTGGTGCTAGATGCGAAAAACCTTGCAGTAAATGCCATTAAACCGGGCATGTCCTTTGCAAAATTAAACATCATAACTAATGAGTTTTTAACTAAAGGTTTGCTTGATTTAGGCATATTAACGGGTGATTTAGCAACACTAATTGAAGAGAAAAAAGTTAAAGATTATTTCATTCATGGTTTAGGTCATTGGCTAGGTTTAGATGTGCACGATGTTGGGGATTACCATGCTAATGCTGAACGTGAACAGCACCGTGCATTTAAACAAGGCATGGTCATGACGATTGAGCCTGGTATATACATTCCCTTATCTGATATGAATGTAGAACAAAAATGGCGCGGTATTGGCGTACGTATTGAAGATAATATTGCCGTTACCGCAACAGGTTATGAAAATTTAACGCAAGACGCCCCTGATACCATCGATGCAATTGAAGCATTAATGGCTAAGGCGAATAGTTAAACATAGTTCAGAAAGAGCGCAGGTTAATGGCACAGTCAGAAGCAGAGTTCGACGTTATTATTTCAGGTGGTGGTTTATCGGGGAGCTTAATGGCACTCAGTTTGAGCGACCATAAGAAAGCTGATGGAAGTTTATTATCGATTGCTATTATTGAAGCCAATGAGCATCAACAGGTAAACCTTAGTAAGCACACACCAGTGTTTGATGATAGAGTGCTGGCATTATCACACGGTAGTGCTCAGTATTTAAAACAAGTGGATGTATGGCCGTTACTGGCTGATAAAGCCTGCGCCATTAAAAATATTGATATTTCAGATCGCGGACATTTTGGTAAATCTCGTTTAGCTTCAGATGAATTTTCCGTTGATGCCCTAGGTTATGTCATAGATATGGCGCTTATTGGTAAAGCTATTTTGCAAAAGTTAGCCGATAAAACCAATGTTGCTTGGTTTAGCCCAGACTCAATACAAGATATAGACTGGCAAAGCCAAAGTGTTAATGTACAACTCAGCTCAGGTCAAGCTTTAACTGCGCAGTTGCTACTTGCTTGCGATGGCGCAAATTCGGTGTGCAGAAAACAAGCGCAAATAGATATTGAACATAATGACTATGAGCAGGTCGCGGTAATTGCCAATGTTTGTACTGAAAAAGCACATTTTAATAAAGCCTTTGAACGCTTTACTGAGCACGGCCCTATTGCAATGTTACCTTTGCCACTTTTAAGTGAGCAAAAAAGCAAATATAAAAGCAACCAACTAGGTCAAGGTCGGTGTTCACTCGTATGGACAATGACCCCAAATCAAGCGCAAGAAATTACTGCACTTTCTGATGAAGAGTTTGCTTTGGCGCTCGAGCAAGCCTTTGGTTTATGGCTTGGAAAAATCACTCAAGTGGGTAAGAGCGATGTTTATCCTTTGGCGTTACTGCAAGCTAAACAACAAGTGTTTCATCGTATGGCACTTATTGGCAATGCTTCTCATACTATTCACCCAATTGCAGGACAAGGCTTCAACTTAGGTTTACGTGATGTTGCTTACTTAAGTGAGTTAATAGCTCATGTCTTATCTGACTCAGCATCTCACTTAGCCAATCAAGGAAAAGTCGATATAGGTAGTTTTGCATTATTACAGAAATATCAGTTGGCGCGCAGTAAAGACCAACAACAAGTGATTCAATTAACAGACTCGTTAGTTACTTTATTTGCTAGCGATTTACCGCCGTTAGTGGTGGGCAGAAATACTGGTTTAAAATTATTTGATAATGTATCAGTATTGAAAAATGTACTCGTTAAAAAAACGATGGGTTATTAGAACTAAGTCAAAAGAGAATGACATGCAAAAGTTTGATGTATTAATTGTTGGTGCAGGTATGGTGGGGTTAACCTTAGCCCTAGCGCTACGTAAAAATAGCCAACTCAATATTGCTATTGCCGACACGCTACCTGTATCAGCAGTGAGTGAAGAGCCTGAAATCCGTGTCAGTGCCATCAATATTGCAAGTAAACATATTTTTGAGAACTTAGCGGTATGGTCTGATATTACTACAAGCAGACACCAAGCTTATCAACACATGCATGTGTGGGATAAATCGGGTTTAGGAAAACTAGATTTCTCTGTTGATGATATTGATTGCATAGGAACAAATGATCAAGATCAGCAGTTAGGCTGGATCATTGAAAATAGCATTATTCGCAATGCGCTATGGAAAAAGGCTGAGCTTGATGATGGCATCACTTTTTTCACAGGAAGTAAGTTAGCAAACCTTGCACAGGGCGAAAGTGAAGTTTTCGCCAGCTTTGAAAATAACGCTCAGCCTATTATGGCTAACTATGTTGTGGGCGCTGATGGCGCAAACTCTTGGGTGAGAAAACAAATGGATATGGCGATGATCTTTAAAGATTATGATCACCATGCCATTGTAGCGACGGTTAAATGCCCACAAGGCCATAAAAATACTGCTTGGCAGGTCTTTTTACCCACAGGTCCTTTAGCATTTTTACCTTTAGATGCTAAACACCAAGAGCAAGATTTATGCTCAATTGTTTATTCAACATCCCCTGATGAAGCTAAGCGACTAACCGCTTTAAATAGCGTTGATTTTGCTAAAGAATTAACCGCAGCTAGTGATGGAAAGCTTGGGGCAATTGAGCTCATGAGCGACAGAGCAACCTATCCTTTAACGATGCGCTTAGTTCAAGAAAGCGTTAAAGAGCGTGTTATTTTAATTGGCGATGCCGCACACACTATTCACCCGTTGGCAGGACAAGGGGTCAATCTTGGCTTGTTAGACGCCGCGGCGTTAGCGCAAACCTTTGAACAAGCAACAGCGCAAGCATTAGAGCAGCAAGCATTACTCGCATTTGCTCGCTGGCGTAAAAGTGAAGCCAGTGAAATGATAGCTGCTATGGCGGGAATCAAAGAGGCCTTTACCCCGCAGCAATCAGCCGTAAAATTTATTCGTGGTTTAGGCATGAACTTAATTAATAATGTTCCCTTTGTAAAAAAACAATTGATTAGCCAAGCGCTCGGTTTAAAAGAGGGATTACCTAAACTCACGAAACGTGCAGGGTAACTACGAGCTGGAGTTCTTTTTAGGCAAAAAATCACCTCGTAATATCAGCTGCCCTTAGACAATTTATAATAAAAAATCGTTGAAACATTGAATTTGTCATAAGTGCCTATATTAAGTTAATAATATGAAACAGTTTCCTTGGCTTTTACTTATTGTATTGCCATAAGTAAGTGTCAGAAAAGAAGTCTTTATAGTGCGATTTGCTTTTTTATTTTTTATCTTTCTTTCGGTATTAGCGCAACATGCTAATGCTTTATCGATCGTGAGTGAAAATAATAACGAGCTTACCCAAGTTGCTAGCAGCCAAGGGCTTAGCAATCTTGAGGTTATAACTAATTCCCAAGGGCTAACCCCGTTAACTTCCTTAAGCACTCACACTTTGCATGAACTTTATAAACAGGCTATTGCTAGCATTGAGCTTGAAAAAGGCGATGAAAATCACACCGACTATTTCCCTCGGAATATAAGAGTAAGCGCGACAACTTTTACTTCAGAGCTACAGTTATCGCCTGAGTATTGCCTATTGGTTGAGTTTTTTGAAATTAAGCTCAAAGCCAGTTTATATAAAAACTTAACAAATCCTCCTTTAGTGTTGGCGTGGTATATCAATAAACCAATCACTAACCGTTCATCTCGACTCTCTGGTTGGAAAGAGTCTAATGCGCTTTATTCCGCAACCATAACTTATCACAGTTAAATTCATTATTTGACGAACTTGAGCTTTGCTCAATTTGTCAACGAGTATGTGTCACCTGCTATTACGATCTGTTACTTGCGAATACGCGCGATGACTTGTGCTCGTTAAATTTCTCATTTTCCATTTTTAATTCTTCAGTTGCTAATTAATAAGCCTGTTGGGCACAGCTGAAGATCGTATATATCGAGATTTTTTAATGAATTTTCCAAAAAAAGCGCCAAGGCGCATAGTAAAGTGGCAACACTTAGTGTTGCTTTTAACCTTAATTTTGATGGTTATAAGTGCGTTACCCAACTTTTATGGTGATAAGGCCACTCTGAATATTACCAATAAACTAGAAGCGCCGAAACACTTAACCGAGCAATTAATCCCCGAATTATCGCCACAAACTATTAAGCAATTACTACATGAGCAAAATATTCAGGTAAGTAGTGTTAAAAGCTCAGCTGATGGCTTTAGTATTGTGTTAGCAAAGCAAGAGCATTTAGCAAAGGCTAAGCAAGTACTCATAGATACGCTACCTGACGATAAAGTCGTTGAAGGAGCAATTAAAAATGATAGTCCGAGTTGGTTAAAGCAGCTTGGTGGCCAGCCAATAAAATTAGGGTTAGATCTTAGTGGTGGCGTATTGTTTGTGCTTGATGTGGATATTGAAAGAGCGATATCAGATAAAGTAGCAGACATAGCGCTAGATATAAAATCATTAGCAAGAGAGCAGCGTATACGGGCACTGAAAGTGAAGCAAGTAAGCGCTACAAGCATTAAGGTTGACTTTTCATCAACAAATAGTAAAAGCACTAAAGCGCTATTTAAGCAGGTGCTTTCTACCTACCCTGAGTTAATTCAGCAAAAACTAAGCGCACAGCAAGTGTCATTTACTTTTACTGAACAAGCAACAACAACTTTTCGTCAGCAAACAATGGCTCAAACGCTGAAAACCATGCGTGGTCGCATTGAAGAGTTAGGCATTACCGAAGCTGTTACACAGAAGCAGGGCAAGAATAGAATTCGCATTGAATTACCCGGCGTTCATGATCCTGAAGAAGCAAAGCGTATTATTGGCGCAACAGCTTCATTAGATTTTTATCAATTAGCGAAACACAATAACTCAATCAACGTGAAGCATATTCGCAATGAATATGGTCAGTTATTGTCATTAAATAATAAGGTGATATTTTCTGGCAGTAATATTAAAAATGCACAAGCAGGGCGTGATGAAATGGGCTCTCCTTTAGTTAACCTTCGCCTTGATGCTCTAGGTGGCAAAAAGATGTCGGATTTTTCTAAACGTAATATTGGTGCACCAATGATCACCGTGTTTTCTGAATATTATCGCGATGCTAACAATGAACTCATGAAGAAAAGTAAAGTGATCAGTGAGGCGACTATTCAAGGCCACTTAAGCTCTGTATTTAGTATTACTAATATGAAAAGTACCGCGGCAGCGCAAGAGTTAGCTTTGTTATTACGAGCAGGTTCACTAGCCGCCCCAGTAACTATTGTTAAGCAACGTACCATAGCGGCAACGTTAGGTGATGATAATATCGACAATGGTGTTAAAGCACTGGTTATTGGAGTAAGTATCACCTTAATTTTTATGGCGTTGTGGTATCGAGCGCTTGGCATGATTGCCAACGTTGCTTTGGCTTGTAATTTACTGAGCTTATTAGGGCTAATGTCATTATTACCTGGTGCGGTATTAACCTTGCCAGGTATTGCAGGTTTAGTGCTAACTGTGGGCATGGCGGTAGACACTAATGTCTTGATATTTGAAAGAATAAAAGAGGAGATAAAAAAAGGGCTTAGTCCTTTATTGGCGATAGAACGTGGTTATAAAAATGCATCAGCAACCATTTTTGATGCCAATATCACCACTATGATCACTGGTATTATTTTATATTCAATTGGCTATGGCCCAGTAAAAGGCTTCGCACTCATATTATGTTTGGGCATTTTGACCAGTATGTTTACTGGCATTTTGATCTCTAAAGCAATAACCAATGTGGTTATAAATCGCAACGATACAATATTATTAGGAGCCAAATAATGACTAAGTTTCGAGTAATCAGTTTTTATACAGCTATTTTTGTCGTGTTATTTGCGCTTATGGGCTTGTTTAGCAAAGGCCTTAATTTTGGCTTAGATTTTACGGGAGGTTATTTAACAGAGTTTTCAACTAACCAGCCAGTTTCTCTTCAAGCAATGAATGAAATGATTACGCTTTTTATTGCGGATGATTTTCAACTCTCTAGTGCTGAAAACGGTAGCTATTGGACTGTGCGAACACCTGATAATAGTGCATCAGGCAACAGTTGGTTATTTAACTTCATTGAAGCACAAAAAATACTCGCTGGAGATATTGATAAAGCGTTAATAGTGACACCACAAGATGCTGTATATATCGGTAGTCAAGTTGGTGAGGAATTAATTAATCAAGGAGGTTTGGCTTTATTAACGGCTCTGGTGATTATCCTATTGTATTTATCATTTCGTTTTGAATGGCGACTTGCTATTGGTGCTGTCGCCGCACTGTTTCATGATGTGATTATTGTTTTAGGCATATTTGCATGGTTAGGGTTATCGTTTGATTTAACAATACTTGCTAGTATTTTGGCGATTATTGGTTATTCACTTAATGACTCCATTATTGTGGGTGATCGTATTCGGGAAATCATGAAAACCAATAAAGAGAATAATATCGATACCATCATTAATAGTGCAATTAAAACCACGTTAGTGCGTACTTTAATTACCTCAGGTACTACACTGGCTACCATTGTGGCAATTTGGTTTTTTGCGGGAGATTCTCTACATGGCTTTGCTGTGTCATTGTTCAGCGGCATTTTGGTGGGAACATTTTCATCCATAGCTATCTCGGCCACTTTGCCAAAGCTTGTTGGCTTACGTGCTGACTATTATCAGCAAAAAGCTCTGGAGCAAGAAGCACTCTGCCAGTTACCTTAATGTAAAGACCTCAAAAACCTGACTTATCAGTCAGGTTTTTGCTTTTAAATCCAATAAATAGTGAAAGTGAATAGCAGAGTTAATGGCTGTGAAATTGTTTTTGCTGCGCTTTATTTGTTCTCGACATTTAAAAAAACTCAATGACAGGTAAAAATTTTACAAAACGTGATTTTTGAAAATTTAATTCTGATATTTTAAATAAGTCAGTTTTATATTTTTTAATTATGGCTTTTTCTGTTGAATAAACGGGCACCTGACGGTATAATTACTTAACTTTGTCAAATAGAATTGTTGTTAATTTAGCGCTAGCGACTAAGCTTGCTAGCCAAGGTGTCTCGACCTAGTTACAACAGCACACTAAAACATTAGGTGAAAACATGACTAACAAAACTGTACTACATGCAAAACACTTAGAATCTGGCGCCAAAATGGTTGATTTTTATGGCTGGGAAATGCCAATTAACTACGGTTCACAAATTGAAGAGCATCATGCGGTTCGTACCGATGCGGGTATGTTTGATGTTTCACACATGACTATTGTTGACGTTCAAGGTAATGACGCACAAAAGTTCTTACGTCGTTTAGTGATTAATGATGTAGCCAAACTTGCAACACCGGGTAAAGCACTTTACACAGGTATGTGTAATGAAGAAGGTGGTGTAATTGATGATTTAATTATCTACTACTTCTCAGAAACTAATTATCGTTTAGTGGTTAACTCAGCCACTCGTGAAAAAGATTTAGCATGGATGTCAAAACAGTCTGAAGGTTTTGATATTACAATTACTGAACGCCCTGAATTTGGCATGATTGCAGTTCAAGGGCCTGAAGCTAAAGCGAAAGTAGCAAACCTATTAACACCAGCTGAAATTGTTGCAGTAGAAGGTATGAAGCCTTTCTACGGTGTTCAAGTAGGTGATTTATTTATCGCTACTACGGGTTACACTGGTGAAGACGGTTACGAAATTATTGTACCAGATAGTGCCGCAGAAGATTTTTGGCAAAAACTATTAAAAGTTGGTGTTAAGCCTTGTGGTCTAGGCGCACGTGATACTTTACGTTTAGAAGCTGGTATGAACCTATACGGTTTAGATATGGATGAAAGCGTATCTCCACTAGCTGCTAACATGGCGTGGACAATTAGCTGGGAACCAGAAGAACGTAACTTCATTGGTCGTGAAGTTATTGCCGCACAACGTGCAGCTGGCGATCAACCTAAACTTGTTGGTTTAGTACTAGAAGAAAAAGGTGTGCTTCGTTCACATCAAAAAGTAGTTACCGAATTTGGTGACGGCGAAATTACTTCAGGTACATTTTCTCCAACATTAGAGCACAGCGTTGCTTTAGCACGTGTACCACGTAGTGTAAAAGTGGGTGATACCGTTGAAGTTGAAATGCGTAAGAAATTAGTTAAGGTACAAGTGACTAAACCAAGCTTCGTTCGTAACGGTAAAAAAGTATTTTAACTTTTTGACGAAAATTTGATTTGTATTACCTTTTTGTCGTATACCTTTGACGAAAAGCAAGTATATACTATGGTTAGTTTTTGACCTTTAAATGAATTTAATAATATTAAAATAGGAACATAAAAATGAGCAACATTCCTTCTGAATTAAAATATGTTACATCACACGAATGGGTTCGCAACGAAGGTGACGGTACCGTTACTGTTGGTATTACTGAACACGCTCAAGGCCTTTTAGGTGACATGGTTTTTGTTGAATTACCAGAAGTTGGCGAAGCAGTAAGTACAGGTGATGACATTTGTGTTGCTGAATCTGTTAAAGCGGCATCAGACATCTATGCACCAGTATCAGGTGAGATCGTTGAAGTAAATGAAGAGTTAGAAGATTCTCCTGAACTTGTAAACTCAGATGCATTTGGTGACGGTTGGTTATTCAAAATTAAACTTGATGACGCTGGTGAGTTAGACGACTTATTAGACGCTGAAGGTTATGCTAATTCAATCGACGAAGATTAATCGTTAATTAACAAAGTATTAAAAGCCCTGAACATAAGTTCGGGGCTTTCTTTTTTATTTTTAGGTAAATTGTTTTATGACTACTCAATCATTAGACGCTTTAGAGCAAAAACAAGATTTTATCCGTCGCCACATCGGCCCAGATGCAGCACAAACTCAAGCTATGTTGAATGACATCGGCGCTGAGTCAGTTGATGCCCTTATTGATGAAATTGTGCCAAGCGATATTCGCTTATCACAATTACCAAACATAGGTGAAAGCAAAACTGAAGTGCAAGCATTGGCTGATTTAAAAGCTGTTGCTAGCAAAAATAAGGTGAACGATTCATACATTGGTCTTGGCTATTACGGTACGTTAACGCCAAACGTAATTTTACGTAACGTATTAGAAAATCCAGGTTGGTACACAGCCTATACACCATACCAGCCAGAAATTGCTCAGGGTCGTTTAGAGTCATTATTAAACTACCAACAAATGTGTTTAGATTTAACAGGTTTAGATTTAGCTTCAGCTTCACTTCTTGATGAAGGTACTGCCGCAGCTGAAGCCATGGCACTTGCTAAGCGTGTAGCTAAAAATAAAAAATCTAACCTTTTCTTTATTTCAAGTGATGTTTACCCACAAACCATTGACGTGGTAAAACAGCGTGCAGAAATGTTTGGTTTTGACATTATTGTAGCGCCTGCTGATGAAGCAGCGGATCACGATATCTTTGGTGCACTTTTACAATACCCAAGTGCAACAGGTGAAGTGAAAGACATCAGTGATTTAATTGCTAAAATTCACGAGAAAAAAGCCATTGTTGCTGTAGCAGCAGACATCATGAGTTTAGTGATGTTAAAAGCTCCGGGCGAGTTAGGTGCTGATGCGGTAATTGGTTCAAGCCAACGTTTTGGTGTACCTATGGGGTACGGTGGTCCACACGCAGCTTTCTTTACTACTTCTGATAAGTACAAGCGTTCTTTACCAGGTCGTATTATCGGTGTTTCAAAAGATACCCGTGATAACCCAGCGCTTCGTATGGCAATGCAAACTCGTGAGCAACATATTCGTCGTGAAAAAGCGAACTCAAATATTTGTACTGCACAAGTATTACTCGCGAACATGGCAGCGTTTTATGCGGTTTACCATGGCCCACAAGGCTTAAAAACGATTGCTAACCGCATTCACCGTTTAACTGACATTTTATGTTTAGGTACGGCAACAAAAGGCTTAACTGCACTTCATGCTAACTACTTTGATACGTTAACGTTCAACGTTGATAATAAAGAAGAAATTGTTGCTCGCGCACTAGCGGCTAATCTGAACTTCCGTACTGATGTTGATGGTCAAATTTCAGTTTCATTAGATGAAACTACCACACGTGACAACGTAACAACATTATTTGATGTGTTATTAGGTGAAGGCCACGGTTTAGACGTAGCGGCACTTGATAAGCAAATTACTGATTGTGGTCACTCGTCAATTCCTGCTTCATTAGTACGTGAATCTGAAATTTTAACTCACCCAGTATTTAACTCGTATCACAGTGAAACTGAGATGCTACGTTACATCAAAAAACTAGAGAACAAAGATTTAGCATTGAATCACTCAATGATTTCTCTTGGCTCTTGTACCATGAAGTTAAATGCTACAGCACAAATGATCCCAGTATCATGGCCTGAATTTGCTAACATGCACCCATTCGCACCAGTTGACCAAGCTGTTGGTTACAAAGAGATGATTACTGAATTAGGTGATTGGTTAGTTGAATTAACAGGTTACGACAACATCTCAATGCAACCTAACTCAGGTGCACAAGGTGAATATGCAGGTCTTATCGCAATTCACAAGTACCATGAAAGCCGTGGTGAAGGTCACCGTAATATTTGTTTAATACCAGCGTCTGCACACGGTACTAACCCAGCATCAGCCATGATGGTTGGTATGAAGGTTGTTGTTGTTGATTGTGACAAAGAAGGTAACGTTGATATGGCTGACTTGAAAGCGAAAGCTGAAGAGTTACGCGATAGCTTATCTTGTATCATGATCACGTACCCATCAACGCACGGTGTTTACGAGAAGACCATTGCTGAAATTTGTAACATTATTCATGACAATGGTGGTCAAGTTTACCTTGATGGCGCGAACATGAACGCACAAGTTGGCTTAACGTCTCCAGGTCACATTGGTGCTGACGTTTCTCACTTAAACTTACACAAAACTTTCGCTATTCCACATGGTGGCGGTGGTCCAGGTATGGGTCCTATCGGCGTTAAGTCGCACTTAGCACCATTCTTACCAGATCACGCGTTAATCAACGTAAGTGAAAGCACTCAAGGTAACGGTGCAGTATCAGCAGCTCCATTTGGTAGTGCAGGTATTTTATGTATTTCTTACCTATATTGTGCAATGTTAGGTAAGCAAGGTGTAACTGATTCAACTAAGTACGCAATTACTAACGCAAACTACTTAGCGAAGAAATTAAGCGAACACTACCCAATTTTATACACAGGTGATAACGGCCGTGTTGCCCACGAGTGTATTGTTGATTTACGCCCACTTAAAGAAGCTTCTGGTATCACTGAAATGGACGTAGCTAAGCGTTTAATGGATTACGGTTTCCATGCACCGACTATGTCATTCCCAGTAGCTGGCACGCTAATGATTGAGCCAACTGAGTCTGAAAGCAAAGTTGAAATCGATCGTTTCATTGAAGCTATGGTATGCATTCGTGAAGAAATCAGCAAAGTAGAAAGCGGTGAGTGGACAGGTGATGACAACCCGTTACACAACGCACCACACACTATGGCTGACGTTACATCTGAGTGGAACCGTGCTTATTCAATTAAAGAAGCGGTTTACCCAGTAGCTGCAGTTGCTGAAAACAAATTCTGGCCAACAGTGAACCGTATTGATGATGTGTACGGTGACCGTAACTTGATTTGTTCTTGTCCTGCCACGGATACGTATAAAGACTAGGTAACTAGTTGATGTCACTTTCGAATAAAGTTTGAAACAACAAAAACAAGTTTGAAACTTTAATAGAGTTTGAAAGTAAAATCTGTGAAGGCGAATCAGAGGTGATTCGCCTTTTTTGTTGTCCGTTCGTAAACCACCTACTTTAGTAGGTGGTCATTGTTAAAGTGGCTATGCCTGAAATATCTACTCATGTTTAATCGTTTTTGATTTTTACCAGAAGTCAAAAGGAGAAAGAGCATGAGTAGATATGAGCAAGCATCGCATGTATTTTGGCGGTGTCAATATCATATAGTTTGGACGCCAAAGTACCGATTCAAAATATTAAAGAATAATATTGGGAAAGACGTATTTAGATTTATTCACATTTACAGTGAAAAGTTAGGTGTTAAAGTTGTTGAACTGAATGTTCAAGTTGACCATATCCATTTGGTAGCTAAAGTTCCTCCCAAGCTATCAATTTCAAAAGTGATGGGATGTTTAAAAGGGCGATTAGCGCTCAAGTTATTTAGTAAATATCCACACTTAAGAAAGAATAAAGCTTGGGGAGGTCGATTTTGGCAACGAGGTTACTTTGTTGACACCGTAGGGGTTAATGAAGAAATAATCAGGCGATATGTTAGGCACCAAGATAAGATGGAAAAGCAAGAAGAGCGGCGACAACTTAACTTGCTAGGATAACCCTGCCCCCTTGTTTAGGGGGCTAATGCAAAGCCACCTTCTTTAGAAGGTGGTAATTTACTGTAAAGGCACTCTTCATCAGGATGTAAAACTCACGACGATAAACCTAGGTGATTAACTGAATATATATGGAAGTAGTATTCCTTAATTGATATTTTTCCTTGAAATTTTCTACAGTTATGTGAAAGTCGAAGTAATAAAACCCCTTGAATAAACTCTCATATTGGTAATTTGGTAAAAAGATGGACGACGACTTTTATCTTGAACGAAGACTTATTCGTGAAGACCTTATTTTCACTGAGGATCAGCTGTTAACTGAATCTAAATACATTATTATTCTTGCAGAACCAGGTGCAGGCAAAACTGTTTTGTTAAACAGTTTAGCACGTAAGTTAAACACAAAAACAATAACTGCAAGTGTATTTAATTATATCGATGTCACAGTAAACAACGGTGCAATTGTATTAGATGCTTTTGATGAACTGGCTAAAATTGATGATGCCGGTATTCATAAGTTATTAGGCAAGGTTTCATCTGTACACCCAGACTATGTCATAATTTCAAGTCGCTCGTCGGAGTGGGGCAATTCATCATCAAGCGTTTTTAAACAGTTTATTGGTCAAGAGCCTTTAATTGTTAAACTCTCTGAGTTTGATGAAGTAGAACAGAGAGCTATTTATTCTAATCATACCGGTAGAGGTGATTTTGACGACTTTAATGCTGAAATCGGGAGGTTTGAGCTTAGCCCTATACTACCTAACCCTCAATTTTTGAAGTTGTTTGCTGATGCATACATAGAAAGCGACGGACACTTTTCAGATAAAAGCACAATATTCCAACAAGCCTTGTACCATTTAGCGCGTGAAGTAAATAATGCAGTTAAAGTTAACTCTACGCTAACCGTAGAGGATAAAGTTTCTTTAGCATCAGAAGTCTTTGCGAAACTACTTTTATCGGGCTCAGAGGGTATTAGTGTAAGCGAAACTAGCCAAGACAGGATCTACCCTTCGATATATTCATTGTTAAAGGTGGATAAAAATGATCAAAATGCACTATTAGCGACTAAGCTGTTCAAGCTAGGTGACAATTCCGACCAACACCGACCTATTCATAAAATAGTTGCGGAGTATGGCGCAGCTACTTACCTTGTTAAACGCATTTGTACTCCATCAGATTCGCTTACAGTTGAACAATGTTTTTCAGTAATTGCTCCTAATGGCGTAGTTCGAGATGAACTGCGTGGCTTAGTTGCTTGGATGGCATCGTTAGGAAATCAAGACCTTGAAAGGGTAATTATTGAACTGGACCCTTACGCTGTTATTGCTAATGGAGATCCATCTCAGTTATCTCATTCATCCAAACGTTTTCTGTTGACTAGACTGGTTGAAGTTGAAGTAGCCGATCCATATTTTAGGCGTGGCGATTTTTGGCGTAGTTATAGTGTGGCAGGCTTCTTCACAGAGGAGGTTGTAGCCGAAATCAAAACGATTATTACGACAAATAATGATGGTGATTTACGTAATTTTATTTTGGAGTTACTAAAAGGTTCACCTGCCGTTTCGCAACTTTTAGTGGAGTTGCAGCAAATAGTTCACTGTTCAAGCGAAAGCTTTACTACTCGCTTGCAAGCTATCGTTAGCCTTCTTGATTGCAATGAATATGATACTTACCCTGACGTGTTACAATTAATTGATGAGGCAAATAATGATTCACTAAGACTTGCAACTCATGTGATAACCAAAACCTCTATTGATAATTTTTCACTACAAGAGCTAGAACGCTATTTTAGAAACTGTTCTCAACTTTATTCTAATTGCTCAGAACGTTCTGAACGAACATTTGAAAGCCGATACTATATTAAATCATTGATTTCGAGTTTATCACTTAGCGTGGTTACTTCTTTATTAGATCGATTAAGTGAAGATTTAGCCTGTACTTGTGGCAAAAAAGCTTATGAATGTGATTGTCGTATTGGAATTAGCAAAATTATTGGGGCGCTATTAGATCGTTTCTTTGAATTAGCAAAACCACCATTACAGCCATTGCAAATATGGCAATGGGTAGAAAATCTAAACTTCTCGGGATACGGAAGAACAAACGATATAGCTTCTGTTAAAGCACTGCAAGAAAACCATGAACTACGGCAAGAAATTATTGCTCATGTATTTGGAAACCTAACCAATAGTGACGCTATTTTTCAAATGCGAATCGATAAGTTCAATGGGCATTATTCTCATGCAGGCTTGTGCTTGCGTCCAAATGATATTCAGTTTCTTGTAGATTTCGCATATGAAAATAATAATGTTGAATTATGGGAACATTTCATTCCAGCTCACTATCACCAAGACAATAAAAAAGGCAATAAAAATCCTATTAAGCAGCATATGCGTAGCCAAGCTAATAGTAAGCCAACGTTTATGCGTAATTGGGCATTAAAGGTAAGAAAAGCAAGGATGGCGAGAAAGGAAGAATATGTTAAATGGGAGCAGAGACATCGCCGTATTATGAGGCGTAGGCAAAATCAAGAGGATAAAACTCGTATAGAAAACATCGCTTACTTTAATAATAATCGAGAGATGATTGAAAAAGGAGGAGATTTTGGTGCTCTTCGTTTTTTTTCATACCTAGTACTTAACAAGCCAGCCGAAATTAACGAAAAAGTAGGGGATGAAAAGTTAGTAAGAATGGCGTTACGCAATTGCCTTGACTTTATTGAACCAGACGTCCCTAGTTTAGAAAAGCTCGCAGAATTGCAATGCGCATCCCAATTTATGTACGTCGAAACTATATTATTAGCAGCGTGCATAGAAATTTTTAGGTTAAATGGCCACCTAGAGAACGTTAAGCCAGCAATGTTATTGGCTCTTCGAACCAACTTAAGCGTGAGCTATCAGGAATTTGAGCAGGCGGAACGAGACTCGCTAAAAGCTGAAGTAGATCGTCTAGTATTTCCCGATATCGAGTCGGCCAAAAAATTTCTCATTCTATATCTAGAACCACAGTTGGCTAATGGAAACTGTAAACATCCAGAGATAGGTTTACTAAAGTATGATGAAGTTTTCGCTTCGTTACGCGGAGAACTTGCGATTGACTGGTTATCTCATTTTGAAAAACTTGATATATATGCTTTAGATGAGTTATTTGATATTGCTGCTCAATACTCTGAGAGAAGTAAATTAGATAACGTTATACGTACCCGTTGTCATGCCTTACTTTCACAATTGCCAGAAATGAAAAGTGACGAAAAACATCTAAATCAGTGTAAGTTTTGGTTTATTAGGGCCTTTTATTTTTTAACCTTAGAAGAGGCTGAGCCTTATTGGGATTGGCTTAAGTCAGATAAGCAGTCTATTTTTTTACTTGAGAGCCGTTCGGGGTCATTTAACAGAGGAGAACATCCTTACTGGCCTAAACCTAATTCTCAAATGGTTGAGGCTATATTAATTGCTTTCTATGACAAGTGGCCAAAAGTCCATTTACCAAGCCATTGGGGAACAGACAGTCCCGACAATGAAGTAGCTTATCGATTTATAACAGATATTATTTGGTGTATGAACAGTGATGTACCCGAGGAAGCAATTACCGTCATTAATCGTCTACTTCATAATAAATGCTATGAAGACATTCATTTGCCATTAAAAGGTATTAAGGCGGAGCAGCAAAGAAAGTTGGCTTTAAGAGATTTTGAGCCACCATCAGCCCAGGATATTGTTGAGTTGTTAGATAATAATGAGGTGGTTACTGTCGAAGGACTACGTGCGTTAATTATTCATACGTTAGAACGCTATCAAAAAGAAATACAAGGTGGGGAGTTCAATGCAGCTAATCGTTTTTATAACAAAGATACCAATGGAAACTATGGTCGACTAGATGAAGTGAATTCAGTTGAAATTGTTGCCGAGCGCCTTCATGTTATGCTTCAGCCTTTGAATATAATTATTAGATCAGAACATCAAACTAAAAATCAAAATCGAATTGATATAACGGCAACAAAGGCATTTGGAGGGGAGCAAAAGCTTCTTGTTATCGAAGCAAAAGGACAATGGCATTCAGAGCTATATTCTGCTGCATCAACTCAACTTTACGAACGATATTCTATTCATCCTGATGCTGAGCAACAGGGGATTTATCTTGTTATCTGGTTTGGCTCCGATGAAAAGGTCGCTAACCGTAAATCGCATGGAATAACGACAGCAAACGAGCTTAAAAATGATATAGAAAAGCAATTACCATCTGAGTTAAAAGGGCTTATAGATGTATTTGTTTTAGATGTATCCCGAAGCTAAAAGTAGGTGGATAAGTCTTCAATTAGGCTCGATTAGTAGGATTCAATCAACTCTGGAAGTCGTCTCTGTGAAAATCATGGGCGGGGTAGCCCTTCAATAACTGGTAAGTCATCCTAGCGCAAAATGAGCGAAGAATTAACGCGTTTCTGGCATTATGCGTTCTCCTCAATTGGATTGGCATAAACAAACTGCATACTACTGTATGAAACCTGGCGCTATTTTCATCGAACTAACCTTTAAAAGTTCATGTAAATTTAACAATCTATATTGAAAGTATTCCGGACTTAACGTACCTTCTCGTTATGCATCAACCGCTAACTCTGCCAATTTAAAAACTGCAAGAGCCTTTGGGACTGTTAAATTAAACACAAATTTATCTAGTAATTCCGAATATGGAATGCAGATTGGCCTATTCCCATCAGTGGCCTTTAGTTAAGGTCAGCATTTCAGCATTCAGATTTACAAGCTCCTGTTTTGCATCGTAGATTTAAGCATTTCATCTGAAAAAGTGGTTAGATCAACTTCTAGATCTCATTTTAATTTAAATTTTTTAATTGTATTTTGGAATAGAAATCTTGATTGAAGCTATAAATAGTTATTAAAAAGGAAGCTAATAAAATTAGTGAAAAACACATTTTAAATAAAATCAATGACATAAATACGGGCTACTGACATAACTATTATTTATTGAAATAATATGTAAATCAACAACTTACGTTGATATTGTTTGGTTTTTACCCTATATCTGAGTTAATTAGATATAGGTGTAAAAATGAAACCAATTTATAGAACTAATTTAAAAGAGCTTGCTAGGCTTCGAAATTGGAAGTTGAAAAATAAAGAGGACCGGAACCAAAAGTTAGAGCACCCACTTCAGTACTACCAACCATTCATTGATATTGATGCTGTTAATTCTATTAGTCGAAGACACCTATACCATTGTCCTATCCAAAAACGCCTTGTTCACCTGTTAAGTGATGGCGAAGCTAATGCATACAAGCGCTTAATTTATGAACCAGATGTTATTGGTATTCGAGAGCAGTTTCCTCTGCACCTCCCTAAAACTTTAAAAATAGCGAGTAAACTGAGATTTATTCATCCAAGGAATTGGGAGACAAAAGAGCTTTATATCATGACAACAGACTTACTTGTTGATCGTGTCGACTTTACTTCGGGCGAGGTTTATCAGCAGGCGTGGAACTACAAATATTGGGACGCCATATATCAATACACCAAGGACGGTGCAGTCATCAAGAAAAGCTGGCGTACTTGGCAGAAAAATAAGATAGAGGGAGTTTATTGGCTTGATAAAGGTATTGAGTGTATTCAGACAACTGAGAGAGACTCAAGCAAAGTCGCTGTTCAAAATATTACTTGGTTTCAGATGCGTCATGATTTAGATGTTGGGGCGGAAGAACTGAATCAATTTAAGACCTATTTTACTCAAAGCTATATCAATAATCCTCGGGCTTGGTTAGAGGAGCATCTGTGTAATGTATGCAAGCATATGAACCGCTCTTTTCGAGATGCCCAAGCAATGTTTCAGTTTGCAGCATTTCACCATGAATTTAGTCTTAACATTGAATGCCCCATAAGGCTATCTGAGCCATTAGCGGTGAATATGTAATGTTTAGTGTTAATGAAGTATTCAGCGATGTTAAGCAAACTATTCAGCTTAAAGTTTGTCATGTAGCAATTAATCTGGCGAAAGTCGCAGTAGTTGATTTGGTGCGCTTAGAAGATAAAAAGCCCATCTGTAAACCACAAGTTTTTCAATTCGATGAGTTTGCTCAGTACATCAAAGATAACAAGTTAAAACGCACCATTGAGATGCTACCCAAATGGATTAATTTTGATGATGAAAAATTAATCGCTATTGGAAAAGAAAACTGGATAAAAAAACGAGATAAAAAGCTCAAAATTGCCGGTTCGTTGCTTAATGAAGAAACAATATGTGAGTACCTCTACGGTAGTGGAGTAGGAGATCAAATAAGTGATCTTCTAAAATCTAGCACAAAGTGGAAAAAATCTAGTAATTACTACCGCCAACTCAATCGTTACATCACTTATGGTTGCATAAATAATGCGTTATTACCTTTCAGTTATGAAAACTGTGGCAGTAATTATTTTATCCCAGAAGAAAGTGGTGAGGATAATGTAAAGCGTGGACGTAAAACAATGCCAGCAAAATTGGATGGACACCCACCACAGCTTGTGTTTTCAAAGTCTCCGGGTATCACGAATAAAGCAAAAAAGAAAATTAAAAAAATTGTTAGAGCAGCTCTTAGAAGGAATCGAAAAAACATTACTGCTCGGGCTCGGTTAATGTATCGGCGGGATAATGAGTGTCGATTTGAAGATGAGAAAACCCCTTACGGAACAAATAAAAGATTGGTCTGGGACGATGAGTCTCAATGTCTATCCGAAGGTCAATTTAATTATCATTTCCAAAAGTTCATAACGGAAGAAGATAAAATCAAAGCGGCTAAAGGGCAGATTGTTTTTGATAAAGATCATGCCGATAGAAGTGGCTCTACTCATGAATTTTTAATCGGTCCTACTGAGCTTTATGAAATCGATGCAACAGTGATGGATATTCATGTTCGATATCCCTATTCAGATAATGAACGTTTAGCGATGGGGCGACCTGTGCTTTATGTCGTTGTCGATGTTTTTTCTACCTGTATTGTTGGGATTTATATCGGTTTTCATGGTCCTGATTGGATTGGTGCAGCAGAAGCATTAGTTAACGCCTTTATGGATAAAGTATCTTTTGCAGCACGTTATGGCTTGGAAATTCAACCTGAAGATTGGCCTTGCTTTCATCTTTGTTATTGGATTAACAGTGATAATGGTGGAGAGTATTCTCTGGGTAACATATCTCCATTATTGAAAGCTAACCTAGGCCTCCAAGAGTGGACGAAGACTCGTAGTTACATGGGGGTTGCTAAAGCTGTTTCTGAAAGAAAGTTCGGCGTTATTAATGACAGCTTTCTTCATTATCAACCAGGTGCTGTGTATGAAGTTCGCAGAGAAGAACAAGACTCATCACAAAATGCAGTATGGGATCTAGATTCTTTATATCAAGCAGTCATTTCAGAGGTTATCTATTACAACCATACTGCCCATAGAGAAGAACACCATGATTTTAAAGCTTCCAAGCTGCACATTGGCTTCTCACCTCAGGCTATATTCGATTATTTTCTTGAGCAGGAAATGGCAGGAGGAAGGCCTACAACAGCAGAGGATGAAGGCCGAATTAGGTTAGCTTGCTTACCGGAAGCTGAGGCTTCTGTAACCGAGCAAGGAGTCCGGTTTCAAGGTGTTTTCTACACCTCGCCATATGCTAAAAAACAAAAATGGTATTTTCGAGCAAAACGCTTTGGGGTTTTTAACATCACTATTAAATGGAGCCGAACATCTGGTGACATAATATGGTTTCAGACCCCTGGGAATGAGGTTATTGCATTCAAAATAAAGCCAGACAAGAGTCGTAGATATCAGAGGTAGGCTTGGGAAGCAATTGCAATTCGTCAAACCGAGTACGCTAGAGAAAAGCATGAAGCTAAACGTGAAAAAGCGAGACGAGAATTAATTAAAGATGATCATCAGCGGCAATTGCTAAAAGGTAATCAGGATGAAATGAAAGAGTTGCCGGAAAATACTGCTAAGTCTCGCCAACGTGGAATTCAAGAGCGAAAGGATGAGCAGTCAACCATCGATAAAGCAAATATTGATCGCAGAAATAAAGTCGCTATTTCTAAAATAGAAACCAAATATTCAAATGAGACCAAAAGCACTGATGAGCCTATCTCTAAACCATCAAATAAAAGTGCGACGAAGCGAAAAAGACAAACCTTAAACTCGCGTTTGCAAAGCTCAAACAATCAAAAGAAGGATAGTTAAATGAAGTTATTTGAACCTGCGTTTCCTAAACCTATTTTGATCGAGGAAGCGGGATACCATGATCATGAAGATGAGTGGTTAAATGAAAACCCGCTGATTAGGGCTATACCTGCAAAAGATACTAATCAAATTGAAAAAGAAGTTAGATTTGTACCTGAACTGCCAAATAACCTTAACAACCTACTTGGCGTTTATCAAAAAACGACTTTAAAACGGCTAAGTTGTATTAACGTTGTGCACCCTTGGGTAGGTACGCTCTATGAAGATATCCTATCATCGATTTTATTCAATTATATAGATCGTGACCCCAGAAGACCTGAGATTCGAAGATTTCAAAAAGAGTTAACGGCGTTATGTAGCGAGAAAGACAGAGATAAAATATATGAGAAAATTGTCGTTTCGCCACTTAGTCCTCTAACTACTACCAATAATGCTGTTGTTACAGGTCCTTCGGGTAGTGGGAAAACAACAACAATCCGGCGAACACTCTTATCTATTCCACAAGTAATAATTCATCCAGAGTTTGACAATACCCCTGAAAAATTAACCCAAATAGTATGGTTAAGTTTTGATATGGCGGCAAGTGACTCGCCTAAAGCACTTGCGTTAGCATTTTTCAGATCAATAGATATGGCAATAGGGAGCAATTATTACACAGAATGGAAGGCAAGAAAGTCAGAGAGTATTGAGCATCATTATGCCGCAATGCAGCTATTAATACTTGAATACAATATTGGGTTTATTCACATTGATGAAATGCAATTTATGTTGAAGTTTGGTTCAGGGCGTAACTCAATTACATTACAAGCTGTAGAAGCTTTATTTAACAAGTTATCTGTGCCAACACTCATAAGTTGTACGCCTGAAGGCTTAACATTATTTGATCCTATCCCAACTGAAACATTAAATGCTTTAGATGTTATTACAACAACACGACGAATATATTCAGATCAAATTTATGTGTTCGAATTAGCGCCTGTAGGTTCTGGTTTATTTGATGACTTATTTGCCGCATTTTTCCCTGCTTCACTAAGCCAAAAACAGAGGGGGTTTAATGAATCCTTCAAAGTGAAAGTAGCAACACTAACAGCAGGACTTTTAGCTGTTATTACTCGACTGGCTCAACTATATCATCGGATCGCATTAAGAATAACTGATATACCAGAAGAAGAACTACTTGAAGCTGTGTTTGTAGAGCAATTTGGGCCACTAGCCGAAGCCTTACAAAATTTACATGAAACTGGTAACGAAAAAATGCTGGAAAATTTATTAAGTCGAGATGAAGCGAATAACGTTGTTTGGGCAGTTGCAGAGCAGAAAGGAAAAAATGTACACAAACGTGTTCCTGTTACGGATATTAGCAATGAGCATATAGGTTAAGCCATATGAGTGTTTATCATTTCCCTGCACCGCTTGAAAGAGAACACCTATTGAGCTGTTTAATGCGGTATGCCATATCTCAAGGTCGAAAGGAGTACGTTAAAGTTGCTAAACAAGTATCGACGAATGTCAGTCGAGTTGATTGTAATAGTTACTGGCGGGCAATATATCGTGATGCTTTGAACCAGTATTTACCTAAGTATCATCATCAAATTGCTTTTGATAATACACTGCTTAAAGTTTATTCAGTTTTTACTCAATGCGAGTTTTCCACTTTATTAATACAGCAATTAGAACAACCTCATAAGTTGCAACTGAAGTATGCCAACCTAGAACAAGTTCATAATGGTTGGAAATGGTGCCCAGAGTGCGTTGTTGAAGATGAAGAAACTCATGGTGTAGCCTACTGGCACTGCGACCATCAATTTGCTCTTAAAAAACGCTGTAGCCAACATGGTACGTTGCTAATATCTGAGTGCCAGCATTGTAATTACTCATTTAGTTCAATATTACAGGGAGCTCCTCCATTAAATACTTGCCCTAAGTGTGGAGAAAGTTTTGTTCATCAAAATAGAGAAGATACAGGCGAAGATTTGTGGATTGAAGATTGTGCCAATCGTATTCTAAAGGACGAATTTGATTTCAATAAGGCTGAAGTTCAAGAGTTTTTTAAGGCTCAATATGGGGTTAATGAACCAAAGCGGCAATGGACGTTAGCAGAAAGAAAGCAGATAACTAACCAGCAAGATTTATTTGGTAAATGGCTTGATACTTTAAATTTATCAAACCATTTAACACTGTTAACTTCAAATAGACCTTATTCTCAGCATCCTGCATTTAATGTGAGTGCCTACACATTCAAAAATCAGAATTTAGCGCCACTGATTCATCTGGTCTTTAAACGCTACTACTTGGAGAAGTTATGTTAGGCATTCTCCCCAACGAAAGTATTTATAGCTACCTCATCCGTTATTGCTTAAAGGATGGTTATCCTAATTTAACCAGCGCCGTTAAATACTATATTGGCAGTGTAAGCAAGCAGTGGAGCGCACAATTCCCGAGTTTTATTTCTCAAGTTTCAGCATTTTCTGGAATACCATTTCAACGACTTCTTTTTGAGCATAGTGTTTATCCAGCTTATAGAACCTTTCTCTCAAAGGAAGTTACCAATAAGGTCGAAGAGCTTTTACAAACAGGAGGTACATTAAACCTTGAATCAAAAATGTCACTGGTTGCTAATCGATTACAGGCTCCTAGCAAGTTGAAGTATTGCCCTTTGTGTGTTCTAGAAGACCTTGAAAATTACGCTTGGGAATATTGGCACATTGAACATCAGTTGCCGGGCTCCCTGGCTTGTAGCAAACATAGCTGCAAACTCATTGGAGTTAAAGTTAATCGAAAGCGTTTGATACTTCCTCCAACAGAAAACCTCATTCGTTCATCAGCTACTGATTTAGCCATTAAATTATCAACGCTTAGTGAAAGCTTATTTGAGCTAAACGGCTTCAGATTAACAAGCGAAGTGCTGAACAATGTTTATCGTTATCGTTTGGTTGAACTTGGCTTGGCTACTCATAACCGCTCTTTCAGAATTAAAGTAGCTAAATGGCGAGAACGGTTGAAACAATACTGGGAGCCAATAAGCAATGACCCTCAAATATCAGAAATATTAAATAAAGATAAAGGCTGGCAGTACCCTGTAAATTTACTTTATGGAAGAGATAAAGCTTTCCACCCTTTAAAACACTTACTTGTTATAGGCCACTTATTTGAAACGTTCGATGAATTTATTTCGCAATACCGTTTGGTTGAATGTGGCCATGAGCCAATCAGTGTTACAGAAGAAAAAATCCATGATTTCAATGGCAATGATAAACCTGACGATAAAATTATTGAGCTTCTCAGGGCTGGACACAGTTTAAGAAAGATTTCTTCTGCATGTGAAGTCAGTATTGGGTATGCAAAGAAGATTGCTCAGTTAAATGGTGTTGCCATAAATAGACGAACTCAATTTATTCATGAGTCAGAACGGCGTGATGTTTGGCGAAAGTTATTTATAGGTCAAACGACTGAAAACATAGCTGACACTATGGGGATCTCTATTGGGGCTGTCGAGCAAATATTGTCTTGTTACCCTGAGCTTGTTCAGCTCAGGAAGAAAATCCGCTATTTCAATAAGCGAAAGAAGCACCGACAAAGTCTTATTAAATCAAATCATAAATACACTACTCGCAAAGAGATCAGGGCTGACTGCTCTGCAAGTTATATTTGGCTGTACAAGCATGATAAGGGGTGGCTTTATTCAAATTTACCTGAAGCTATTCCAAGACAACACCGCTACTCACGTAAGGAGAAGTAAATGACTATAGCAATCAACAATTGGGTGGTATTTGAAGTTTTTAGTGACGACGAACTAACCGAGTACTTTGGGGGGGCAGTTTCTGGTTTTGTAACAAATGCTTGTAGCCCAAGATTGGAATTAGGAGAAAGAGTTTGTACTGCTGGTGTAACTGATATTTGCATGAACGATAAGCTTGTTCGAACAAAGTCTGGTGAGACATTTAACTTAAAAGGTAACGGTCAATTCGTTCAGCTTTCTATCGGTGATTTTGATTCATATAGTCGCACAGGGTATAGCGAAAAGCTCTTTAAAAATCACTTATCAATGGATCAAGTACCGCCTGATATTAAAAACGAATTGAATCTGTTTTTTAAAAATAATGAGAAATTGATAGTTGAGTGGTTGGTTAACCCCAAACGACCACTAAACGGACAAGCTCCAATTGAAGTGTTGGCTACTGAGGAGGGCATCAAGCAGGTTTTAGATATGCTTGAGCGAATGCGAACAGGGGATTTTTCCTAACATGAACATCTTATTCCTGTGCACGGCAAATATTCAAAGAAGCCGAACTGCTGAAAACCTTTTTAAAGCTCTTGATAAGAAGAATACCTATAAGTCCGCCGGATTAAGCGCTAAATACTGTGAAGAATACGGAACAACCTTATGCACAATTGAAATGCTTAAAGGTGCTGACAAAATTTTTGTAATGGAAAAAATGCATCTTGAGCGGATAAAAGAGTATGCCGGCGAACAGTACCTAGCAAATGTTTTGGTATTGGATATTGAGGATAAGTATCAGTACATGCAGGCAGAGTTGGTTGAACTTCTTAAAAGCAAACTGGCTGGTTTAATTTAAAACAAGTGGTTATATCGCAATTTTAAAACGGATATATAAACGAAAAATGAAAGGTGATGAATATGATTAAAGTGACTGATTTAGTTCTAAAGTCAATTGAATTGATTGAAAGATATGGCGAATTAATATCGGTAGAAAACTTGCCGGGGCAAGCCCAGTCATTGGAACGTGATGACTTTCTTATCGTCTATACAACGCCTTTTTCTGGGGCAGAAGTTTTGCCAGGGGAGCTCAGTTACATAGTTGATGTTTGGTTTAAAAATAAGAAAGTGTTTAGTGAATACTTTAAAAGCCATGAAGAGCTACATGGGGGTGAGCGAAAGAAAAGAGCAGAATGGTGCAAACTTTTAATGCTATTAGACTGATTAGCTGCTTAAAAGCTAGAATACCCGATATGTGTGAATACAGCTAAAAGACCAGCATAAACGTCTGCCTTGAGTTTAAGTTCGGTCTTATCTTCTGAATATCAAAGAATTTACTTTTTTTACTGTAAATTTTTTAAAAGAGGTGCTCTGTATATAATTGAGACCAAATTAAATCATTCATTACCGATATTTCTACTTCCTAAAGCATCAAATGACCAATCTTGGTTTTCTTCTCATTTCGAAGAAATGAGGTATGCCGACGCTATGCGTCGAAATTTTCCAGCTACATATTGCTGAGCTATTGCAAATGTTGGGGGGGGCGGTTTGGGCTAGACTCAGAACTAACTCACTTTATATGCTTGCTAGATACCAAATTAGCTTGTTCACTGGAATTGCATCATGATGCAATCTAGCATAAAAATTTTAGTAGGAACTTTTGAGTGAACTGTACTAGAATTAATCTGGTAGTATAAAGTAGGATTATATCCTTACGAGATTTCTTTCATTGGAGGTAAATTATGGCAATGGTAAAGAAAAGTATCACAGTAACTGATCAACAAGAGCAATGGATGCAAGCTCAACTTGCAACTGGCAATTATGCTAGTGACAGCGAGTTATTACGAGATTTGATCAGAAAAGAGCAAATGCGTACGAGCCAAGTTGAAGTTATTAGGCAAGAACTGATCAAAGCAGAGCAAAGCGGTTTCAGCTCTCGTTCTCCTGAAGATATTGTTAATGCGGTGATTGCTAGAAAACAAACTAATGGCGAAGTATAGATTAAGTAATGCTGCCGATCAGGACTTCGAGCAGCTATTTGAATATGGCATTGATAACTTTGGTTTAGCTCGGGCTAAATCATATGTTGATGGGTTGATTATTCAGTTTCAAAGCATTGCGGAAACCCCCTTGCATTATCAGGCTGTTGATCACATTCGTAAGGGATATAGGCGTAGCGTGTATGGAAAACATGCTATTTACTATGTCGTTTCTAATGACTACGTTGATGTCATGCGAATACTAAGAGCAGAAAACCTTAAAACAGCTTTTGAGTAATTAATGTGTCTAGTGCGTTATCAGATAGGCTCTTAGAAATTGATAATCGGCTTCAGCGACTCGATGAAGAAAAAGAGTTATTGTTAAATGAACGCAATAGTATTCTTGCACAACAAGAAGTCGAGCTAGCCAAACATTTTAACCAACACGTTTCACCTGAAGCTAAAGTCGATTTATTCATTTCTTATTTTAAAGGTCGAAATGACGTTTACCCGTTTCGTTGGGAGTCACAAAATGGGCGAAGTGGCTATTCGCCAGCGTGTTGGAATGAATGGAAACCTAAAATCTGTAATAAACCACGGATTAGTTGCACGGAATGCTCAAATCAACAATTCAAGTATTATGATGGTCAGGCGATATTTGATCACCTCAAAGGCAATCAAACGATTGGGATATACCCACTTCTAGAGAATAATACGACCCAAATACTCGCCGCTGATTTCGATAAAGATGATTGGGTTCACTCCGTTAAAGCTTTTTCTGAAGCTTGTGATTTTTATAAAGTACCCCACATTATCGAACGCTCTAGAAGCGGAAATGGTGGGCATGTATGGATCTTCTTTTCGCAGGCAGTTGAAGCAGCTAAAGCTAGAAAACTAGGTAACGGCTTATTAACGAAAGCCATGGAAATGTATCCCGCTCTTTCATTTACTTGCTTTGATCGTTTATTTCCGAATCAAGATGTTATGCCAGAAGGTGGCTTTGGTAACTTAATAGCATTACCTCTTCAATTAGAGCCAAGAAAGCAAGGCAATAGTGTATTCATAGATTCGTCAGGGACACCTTATAAAGATCAGTGGGCTAAGCTCGCTTCTATCCCCAAAATTGACAATACGGCACTTGATAGCTTGCTGGGTGAAATAACGTTAATCGATGAAAAAGCTAATAATGATTTGGCAGACACACCTTGGAAGAAACTCACTTCTATTGATAATGATGTGATTGTCAATTGCCCAGAAGAAATAACCTTAGTTATTGCAGATCAAATTTATATTCCTATCGATAAACTTCCCGGTAAATTAACATCAAGACTTAAACAGTTAGCAGTATTTTCTAACCCAGAGTTTTATAAACGGCAAGGCCTTCGCTTATCTACTATTGGCATTCCAAGATATATTTGCGCCGCTCATATTGAAGGTAAATTTTTAATTTTACCCAGAGGGTGTTTATCATCTGTAAAAACTCAATTAACTGAACAAAAAATTGAAATAAACTTCGATGACAAAAGGTTTTCAGGTGACAAGCTTGCCAAAGTTAAGTTTACTGGAAAGCTGAAAAGTCAGCAGAATAAGGCTGTTAATGCGTTATTAGAATCATCGGTTGGCATACTGGAAGCTTCTACTGGCTTTGGTAAAACTGTCACGGCTCTAGCATTGGTTGCTAAACGTAAAGTAAACACATTGATATTAGTTCACAGCCGGCAACTGGCTGAACAGTGGTTAGAACGTATTAATGTTTTTCTAAAAGATACTGAAGTTGGTTCATTACTTGGTGGCAAGGAAAAGCTGTCTTATCAGGTTGATGTAGCCACATATCAAAGTTTAGTGAGTCGAAATGGCATGGATATTAAGCCATATATTGAGAGGTATGGGCAGATTATTGTGGATGAGTGTCACCATCTGCCAGCATCAAACTATGAAAGCTTGATTAAGTCCAGTCACGCCCAATTCATTCATGGATTTACCGCAACACCAAAACGCCAAGATGGCTTAGAAAAGCTGATGATGTTTCAACTGGGAGATATTGTTTATAAAGGCGCTAAATCAGGTTCAATGCTAAATCAGCAAGTTATTGCCCATGAAACTAATACTACGTTTCCTACAGAATGGTTTGAGCCTGATACTAAACCTCATATCTCACAAGTTTATAAGCTCCTAGTAAACAGTGATGGCAGAAACCAAAAGATCGTCGTCGATATTCTCAGTTGTATTGATGACAAACGTGCAGTAATGGTATTAACCGAAAGAAAAGAGCACATCGAACAGCTGTCAGCTCTATTAACGCAAAAAGGTCTCCTGGTTGTAGAGCTGCATGGTGGTATATCTGCTAAGCAGCGGCAAGAGCGTATCGCAATGCTCGAAGAAAACAAAGATCTAAGTAACGATAAACTGGTAATTCTTGCAACAGGTAAATACGTTGGCGAAGGATTTGATTTACCGTACTTGGATACCTTGTTTATCACATTACCCATAGCATGGAAGGGGATATTAGCTCAATATGCTGGACGAATAGGACGAGAGTGGAGTAATAAAAACTCGGTTCAAGTTTATGATTATCTTGATCCCTTCCCGACACTTAAGCGGATGTTCTCAAAACGTGAAAAGGGTTACAAAGCACTTGGTTATCAAATTACTTATAGGTAAAAGAACTACTCTTTAACAGATTTTTGCCTAACGATGGATTATAGATGATCTCGGGTTTGCGTTTACTATGAACGTTGAAATTTAAGTATCTGTTAACATTGACTTGTGAAATTAACAGTTTCAAACTCAATTCGAACTGTAATGGCTGAAAGTATATGTTTATGCTTACTGTTTCAAATTTGGAATTTTAATCTATCCCTTTAAAATAAAGGGTTTTAGTTTCAAACTTTATTCGAAACTGACAGTTGATATAGAATAATAAAAAGCGAGCTACTGCTCGCTTTTTTTTTGACGATTTTTGTTCGTGGACAAAACCATCGTTATCATAGTTTTCATGGAATGTCGTGTTACAATTAAGTATGTGACTAAATTCCGGTAGTTTGTGACTGGAAATATATAAGGGTGAGCCTAGTGCTCACCTTTTTTGTACCTGTAAATTATCACTTTTTAATACTGCCATTTTATTAAGGTTTGTAATTCAGTTTTATAAAACAGATATTCCTCTGGCATTGCATACATCATCAATCTCAAAAATAGTATAAAATTTGCTTTTAGATTGAATATGGATTGTGATCATATGTGGTACATTACACATATAAAATTACAATTAGAAAACTATTGAAAATAAGTAATAGTTAGGTTTTTATACTCAAATTTCAATTCTCTATTTTAAAAGCGACTTTTTTATGGAATTCGATTCAAGACAAACAGTTATCATAGCTATTATTGTTCTACTTATAGGAAAGCTTTTAAAAAAAAGAGTCAACTTCTTCCAAAAATATAACATTCCAGAGCCTGTTATTGGTGGCATACTAGCCTCTTTAGTTTTTAGTAGTTTTTATTTTGCATTTGAGAGTGTGATCTCTTTCTCCCTAGAGCAACGTGATGCTTTGCTAGTCGTCTTTTTTACTTGTGTAGGATTGTCAGCAAAATTATCTACCCTGATGAAAGGTGGGAAGTCTCTTGTTATTTTACTTGCGATTGCCACAATCTTTTTAATATTCCAAAACATTACAGGTATTGGAATTGCTTGGCTAACAGGATTATCTGACAAAGTAGGTGTTTTAGGTGGCTCTGTTTCTTTAAGTGGCGGACATGGCACTGCAATAGCATGGGCACCCGTATTTGTAGAGAAATATGGTATATCTAATGCCGTTGAAATAGGTATTGCGTGCGCTACTTTTGGTCTAGTGCTCGGGGGAGTATCTGGCGGACCAATTTTTAATTATTTGTCTAAAAAGCATCATCTTAAATCTCAACAGGAAGAGGTCAATATTGTTGGTTTTTCCCAAGAAGAAAAAGCTAAGATAACGGTAGATACTGCATACAATGTCTTGTTGGCAGTTTGCATTGCAATAGGTATTGGCTTGTCTTTGCATGAATTGAGTTTAGAGCTGGGTTTTAAACTTCCCATTTTTGTACCTTGTTTGTTTGGTGGTATCATTTTAACCAACACAGTGCCTTATCTTTGGAAGTCTGTACCTTGGGCATCAGGTAAGCCTACACTTGCGCTATTATCTGACTTTAGTTTAGGTTTGTTTCTAGCTATGTCTTTAATGAGTTTGCAATTATGGACCTTGATTGATTTAGCTTTGCCTATTCTTTTGCTATTAGCATCGCAAGTATTACTCGCTGCATTCTTTGCAATTTTTGTCGTTTTTATTGTATTAGGGAAAAATTATGACGCAGCAGTTATGGCATCAGGTTATGTAGGGCTAGGCTTAGGAGCTACACCTACGGCTGTAGCAAATATGACAGCCGTAACACAAAAGTGTGGACCTTCTACTCAGGCATTTATTGTTATCCCATTGATAGGTGCATTTTTTATTGATATAGCGAACGCAATTATTATTCAATTTTTTCTAAGCTAAGTAGAATGATGTAAGTTGTTTACTTGTAAGAACGATTTTAAAGGTAACAGAAAAATAATGAATACAACTCGTTTTAAGAATATTCTATTTGTAGTTTTTACTTCACTACTTTGTGCCTCATGCGCACAAAAGGTAGCCCATACCCCACTTTCAAAAAGCGAGTATAATGCGATTGATTTTGCCGACTCTAAACGTGTTGAACGCTGGTGGGGCGATGTAAAGCCACCATTGTTAGAGAAAAACTTACAGCATCAAGCCATAATTTTACAACAACGTTTCCCAAGTGCAGTAAAAGCTAAAAGTGATACTTCGCCTAGTTTTGATGCTTTAACCTTGTCAGGTGGGGGAGCTGATGGTGCCTTTGGTGCAGGTATTTTAATCGGTTGGACTCAATCTGGGAATAGACCTGAATTTGAGCTTGTTGTGGGGACAAGTACAGGGGCTGTTATCGCTCCTTTTGCATTTTTAGGCGCTGAATATGATGACACATTATTTGAAATATATTCGCAATTAACACAAGAGAAAGTTTACCAATCTCAACTGTTAAGCGGCATTTTGGGCGGCTCATCAATTGCAGATACAAAATACCTAAAATTACAAATAAAAAAATATATCACATTAGATCTAATAAAGAAGATTGCTATAGAGCATAAAAAAGCTAGAAGCCTTCTGGTTGTAACTACTCATTTTGACGCTATGAGACCTATGATTTGGGATATAGGCACAATTGCGATGAAAGAAAATATTGCTGCGGTAGAACAAATCAGGGAGATCATCTTAGCGTCTGCATCAATCCCTATTTATTTCCCGCCTGTTGCGATTGAACTGCATGGCAAGACTAAACCTTACACTGAACTGCATGTTGACGGTGGGTTAACACGTAATGCTTTTTCTTACCCTGCACAAATAAGTATTGATGAAATTGAGAGAATCCAAGGTTTATACTTTAATCGTAATATTTATGTGATCCAAAATGGTAACAGTAGAATGCAATATGAACCCGCAGAGACAGATTTATCAAGTATTGCCGCAAGAACAATGCTTGGCTTACTTCAAGATAAAATTAATTCTGATATTGAACGAATATACTATCTATCACAGCGAGATAAATTAAATTTTAATATGATTGAAATCCCAGATGATTTTATTGCAGACAAAGCAATAGAGTTTGACTCAACATACATTAATAATTTACTAAAACTAGGGATAAAGTTAGGAAAAAATGGAGATTTCTGGCACAAGAAACCTCCATCAGAAAGGTAATAATATGCAATTTACGATAACATTTCTAGAGCTGTTTTTTTGGTCAATCTATTTAACTTTACCAATAATACTTTTCTTAAGCGTGATTATTGTTTTCTTAGGCCAAGTCGTTGGTTATGTGGAGCACTGGAGTAAATTTGATAGCCTATATTGGTCATTGATTACCGCTACAACGGTAGGCTACGGTGACTTTAGGCCAATAAGAAAAGTGTCAAAACTTATTTCAACTATAATTGCAATTGTGGGGATGATCTTAACAGGTATCATAATTGCTGTAGCATTAAATACAGCATCAACGGCATTAGAACGCCATGCCGATCAAAACATAATCGAACATATGAAAGAGATTTAATTAATTTTTACATAATTTTAAGAGGTCGAATGAAAGATACTCAAACCACTGAAGACTTTACTTCTGAATACTTTAAAGAAGTATTAACCATCTTTTTCGATGCTTTACCTGACCCTATATTTGTTATCAATCAAAACGGTTTAATCCTTAGAGTTCTTGGCGGTAATTCCCATAAAATCAACTGTTTTCCCAATATTGTAGAAAGCCAATACTTACACGAAACCCTCCCAAAAGAGATTGCCGATGTTTGTTTACAAACAATAAATAAGGCTATTGAAGATGACTCTCTAACCTGTATAGACTATGAAGTAGAAAAGGAGCATCTCTCACCTGAATTTTGCAGTAATCAGTTTTATCAAGGGAGAATATTCCCACTAAAGCAACATGAGTCTGATCTGAGGGCTGTTTTATGGATAGCAATTAATACCACAGAAAAAGTATTATTCACTAAAAAGTTAAATGAACTTGCTACTAAAGATGAATTAACAGGGATTAACAATAGAAGGTACTTTAATGGAGTAATGAAGAGAACTTTTGATATGTTTCAAAGAGATAAGGTTTCTTTTTGTATTCTCATGTTGGACGTAGACTTTTTTAAAAAGGTGAATGACAACTACGGACACGATGGCGGTGATTCAGTGCTAAAGAGCATAACTTGCACTTTAACAGAATCTTTAAGGGATATAGATTTGTTAGCCCGTTATGGTGGTGAAGAATTTATTGCCTTACTTCCTAATACAAATATGCCAGATGCGTTTATTGTTGCCCAAAGAGTGCGATTAGCTGTTGAAAAAAGTATTGTTCAGCATGGCGCACACGAAATAAGGGTAACAACGAGTGTAGGTATTAGTGAAATATCTCCTGAAGATAAAGACTATGAATCTGTTATTAAAAGAGCGGATGTTGCGCTCTATGCCGCTAAAAATGCAGGCCGAAATAAGGTAGTTATAGTGTAAATGACGGTGTTATTAATTTATTAAATCGTTAGCAGCGTAGTTAGCACTACGCTGCTAGTTTTCTTACTATTAACTTTTTGGCGTCTCTATTTTCATAAATATACTGTAGAGCACTGGAACAACTAACAGTGTTAATAAAGTAGCAAAAGTTAAACCGAATACAATAACAACCGCCATTGATTGGAAAAATGCATCAAAGAATAGTGGGATAACACCTAATACGGTTGTTAACGTTCCCATCATGACAGGTCTCACACGGCTTGTTGCTGAGTCTATTACGGCATTAAACCTTTTTTTACCGTTGGCTATTTCAAAATCCATTTGATCAACTAATACAATACCATTCTTTATCAATAAACCAGACAACGATAAAATACCTAATATCCCCATAAACTCTAGCGGGATACCTGTTACAACCAACCCAAATACGACACCAATCATAGCTAACGGAACGACAAGCCAAATAACCAATGGTTGTTTTATCTTACCGAATAGAATCACAACAACTAAAACCATTGCTAATAACCCTGCTGGAATAGTTGACATGAGATCTCCGTTTGACTCTTCAGAATCACCAAACTCACCACCCCATTCCAACGTGTAGCCATCAGGCAATTCTATTGCTTCAATTTGGGGTCTCAATCTTGATAGCAACGCAGAAGGCAATTCACTGGGGTAAGGATCACACTGGGCTTTAATAGTAAAAACTCTGTCTTCACGCCTAATTTGACCATCGCGCCAAATAGTTCTAAAACCATCTGTTACTTGAGTCAATGGAACATATTGCCCAGCAGCATTTAGCACCTGAATATCATTAATGTTACTGATACTTTCATTTTCACTATGTGGGACCCTAGAAATGATAGGTATCAAATCTTGCCCCTCTCGATAAACTCCAATTTGCTTACCTAAATAATGGTTAGAAATTGCAGTAGCAATATTCTCTCTCGATATACCTGCTCTACGCCCTTTATTTTCAGAGTAAATAGGCTCTATGACACTAACAGGATCTCGCCAATCATCTTTAATTGAGAGGGTTTTTCCATCGGCTATCATAATGTCTTTTGCTTGGTTTGCTAGTTGACGCAATACAACAGGATCAGGACCTCTAAACTCAGCTTCAATTTTTGAACCACCACCAGGTCCTAATACAAACCGCCAAGCTTTCGCTTGAGCATCAGGATAGTTTTGAGCGATATAGTTTTGCACAACCGGCATCATTGCATCGATTTTTCGATAGTCTGTTACCCGCACTAATAGTTGGCCATAAGAGCTATTGTTTGATTCACCTGAATAGGTCAGCATGTATCTAATGCCACCACCACCAATTAAGGTTTGAACGGCTTCTACATTGTCCATTTTAAGTATAAAAGCTTCCAACTCACTCATATCTTGGTGAGTTTGCTCTATACGAGTTCCTTCAGGTAACCAGTAATCAACGACCATTTGTGGAGAAGTTGACTGCGGGAAGAAACCTTGTGTCATAAACTTAGCACCCCAAAGAGATGCAAGAAACAAACTGGTAACACCCAGCACAACAGGCCAGCGATATTTCAAAGCCCCTTTCATGAAGTTTTTGTATAGCGTGAAAAACTTACTTTCTGCCTGAACAGCTTTTTCACCATTTGCTTCAGGAAAAAGCCAGAAACAACTAAGTGGCGTTATAGTGACTGCAAATAGCCAGCTAAACAGTAATGAAATCATCACTACCCAGAATAAATGACCTGTATATTCTGCTGTTTGACCCGGTGCAAAACCTATTGGGGCAAAAGCGATAATACCCACTAATGTTCCACCTAATAATGGCCATTTGGTTTGTTGAACAATTTTCTTGGCTATATCAAGTTTACGGTAGCCTTCTTTTACTCCGACCAATATTCCTTCAGTAACAACAATAGCATTATCAACCATCATCCCTAGCGCGATGATTAATGCGCCAAGTGAAATACGATGCATAGGAATATTAATCATTTGCATGGTTGCTAATGTAGCCGCAATAGTAAGGATTAGAATGAAGCCAATAACTATGGCTGAGCGCATGCCCATAAATAAGAACAGCGTAACAATAACAATTAATAAAGCGGCAATAACATTAACTATAAAATTATCTACAGAAGCTTTTACAATTTTACCTTGATGATAATATTCAAAAACTTCAATACCTAAAGGTCGTCTACTTTCTGACTCTGTAAGTTTAGCTGCAACTGCCTCGCCTACAACGACTACGTTTCCACCTGTTACATTAGATACGCCTAACGCAATAGCGGGTTTACCGTTGTAGCGAATAATTTTGTCACTAGGTGTTGTATAGGTTCGATAAACCTTTGCAATATCTTTTAAGAATATGACTTTGCCGTCTGTTCCTGTAGAAATGAGTAAATTCTCAATCGCATCGATTGAATCTATTTCACCTGAAGGATCAATAACGATACGTCTAGTACCAACATTTACATTACCAGCGGAGGTTACGGCATTTTGTTGAGATAAAATATCGTAAACGTTCGAAATCGAAACCCCTAACAAGGCAGAAGTTTCAGTTGATATTTCAACAAAAATTGCTTCTTGTTGTTCACCCGCTAACTGTACTTTCCCAACACCGCTTACTTGTAAAATTTCTTTCTGGAGTGATTTCGCATAACTTCTTAGCTCTGACGCTTCATAATCATCGCCAGTAATGAAGTAATACAACCCATATAAGTCGCCAAAATCATCATTAACTATTGGTGTTGTGGCATTTGGTGGTAATGTCCGCTCTGCATCTTTAATTTTGTTGCGTAATTTAGTCCAAATAACTTGTAGTGCTTCTTTATCTTTAGAAAATTGATATTTTATATCGACTGTTATTTCGGATAGCCCCGCTGTAGACTTAGAGCTGACTTTCTTAACTTCTTGCATTTGTTGCAATGCTGTCTCTAGTGGCTCTGTTACTTCGAGGGCTACTTCTTGTGGGCTTGCTCCAGGATATTGAGTAAAAATTAAAGCTGTTCTGATAGTAAACTCAGGATCTTCAAACCTCGCCATATCTTTGTATGCAGTCCAGCCGCCAAAAATAGATAAAAGGATGACGATAATGCTGAGTACTTGGTTTTTTATTGAGAATTCTGCGATATTCATAATCAACTATTCCTGAGTCTTAATTTTTAACCCAAGGGCGGACTTGCATTCCCTCAGACAAATATGAAACTCCGGCAGTAATGATAATCTCACCTTTGCTTAAGCCTTGCACAACCTGAAGGTTTTCACCTATACCATCTTTTAAAGTGATCTTTCGTTTAGTTACACTCATGCTTTTTTCATCTAAAACCCATACGAAAACTTCATCGCCTTGTGGAGTAATTGATGTAGCGGGGATACTGACTTGTAGGTTTTCATTACTTTGACTGGGATCTTGAAATACTACTCTTGCATTCATGCCTGGTAAGATATTTAACCCAGATTGAGGTTCAAAGTAAAAAGTTACTTCATAGGTTTGTGAAGCTGGATCTGCCTCTAATGAAACTTCTTTTATAAAAGCTGGAATTTCTCGCTCTGGTGCTGCGTTAAGCACGATATGAATAGGGTTGTTATAATTTTCTACCTTCGCTTTAGCAACGATATTTGAAGGTAAGTTAATTTTAGCCTCTAATTTAGTTAGCGCTAGCATAGATATTACAGGGTTACCTTGTTGAATCACCTGGTTATTTTTAAGGTCAACTTTAGAGATGTTACCAGAGTATGGTGCGCGTAAGACCGTATCGTTTAAAGCTTTTTGAGCACTTTCTAATTTTGCTTTATTAATATCTCTTTTCGCTTTAATTCCTTCAAATTCCATTCGAGAAATAATACTTTTTTTGAATAGGTTTTGTGAGCGGGTAAACTCTGACTCACTCTTATCATATTCTGACTGAGCAACATCTCGCTGTACTTTATAGTCAGTTGACTCAACAACAGCAAGGATATCACCTTTACTCACCTTTTGAGACTCAGTTACTTTAATTTCAGTGACTATGCCACTCACTTGAAAAGCTAAATTCGAAGAACGTCCCGCTTGAATTACCGCAGGAAAAGAAAGCAAAGCATTATTTTGGTTACCGCCTACAGTCATCATTTTTACAGGTCTAACACCAGTCCCTGTCGTAGGTTTCTGAGCGGACTCTGTATCACATCCGAGTAAGAAGAAAGGAATAAGTAATAAAGGTGTCTTCCTCAAATAATAATTAATTCTGCGCATGCCGTTTCCTTTTTTATATGGATTTGTATGATGTAAATTATATGATAAATAATAAAGAAAACATACAAATGATAGCGTGTTACATTAACTAATGTGTTGTTTTTTTTACTTTAATTATTCAAATTATGTCTATTGCCCAAGGGGTAAATATAAATATTTCTGAAATAAATATAGATGCTAAAGCTATCTCTCTTGTCGTAAATTTATAAATCATTTTTCATAGCTCTTATTTTTATTAGTAACAATTATTTGATTATAAGTAGTATTACTAATAATTCAAGTTATTTTAATTGAATTATTAGTAATTAATATAACGCAGGGGTCAGAACTTTAACTCGAAAGCAGTATCATAAATTAGTTGTTAAAATATTAGTATCACTGTTATTATTGTTTCGAAAATACCTTAAGGAGATTGAATTTGTCTTATAATAGCGAAACCTTAAAGATCTTAAATGAAACATGGCAAGCTTTTAAGGTATCAACTAAAACCAATCAAGCAAAAGCTGCTAAAGCAATGGGTATGAATCAATCTGCTTTTAGTCAATATCTACGGGGGGATATTCCGTTAAATACAGATTTTGTTGCTAAGTTTTCTATTATGACGGGTAGTCAAATAGAAGGTTACCTAACTAAAGTGGCTGGAAATAAATTGCATTTACAGCCTATAGCCATTAAATACACTCTTTCAGGCCGAAAATTAGTTGATTCGTTTGAACTAATGCCATCACCTGTAAATTTAGATCATGCCTATGCTATTTTAGTCGATTATTCGGACTTTATTTTTCAAAGAGGTACTCTTCTGCTAGTTGATACCGAAGCTGAAATTAGGGAGCATGATGCGGTAGTCATCATAAGCAAAAATAATAGACCTATCTATGGGGTGCTTTCATTCAAAGAAAATGAATGGGAAATACTTGAGCCACATTACTTTGGTGGGAATAGGGTTGTTGTAACAAAAACTATGGTGATTCATCGTGTGAGTGGTAGTTACAACCCAGCAACACAGGGAAAAATTTTCAAAAAATAAAATGTAGAGTTAACGTTTCGTTGGTCAGTTATAAATTAAATACTCATGATTACTTTTTATCACTCAATATATGAAAATTGTAATGTGGCTATTGATCTCATTTCTTTGTCACAAACTTTATTAGAGCGCGACATCTTTGTACCTGAATATTTAAAATTCAGACAAAGTATTAAAAAAAAACAAACTTCGGTTTGTCTTTTTTTTTTACGCTTGGAAAAAGTATAAATCTCGATTTATATGCACACTTTATACTGCGATATAAAATAAGGTGTTGAGTATATGAAAGCCTTGTTACTCATTGATAGTTTATTATAACGATCTAATATTATTAATAATTTCTATTCCTAGTGGTGTCGTCATCTTATTAATTTATGTCGTAAGATGATAGTTTTATTGCGAGTAACCTACAAAAAATAGATGTTTGCTATATAGTTAAAGCTAGTTGTAAATAATGGAATAGTTCAAATAGTAAGATCAGCAATAATTGAATGAATAAAAAGTGTTAATAATATTAATTTGAAACTTAATTCCAGTTTATTAGATTCGAAAAAGGATATTCAATGTTTAATCAGGTAATTACTAATTTCACTATAAAACTGGGTGGAGTTTATTATGTGATTTTAGTTTTGTTACTTTCAATTTCTTCAAATACTTTAGTTAACTCACAAGAAATAAATCAGAGTATCATTATTCATAATGTAACTTTTGTTGATCCTGACGGTGAGAAAGAAAATATTGTAGCTACATTAGTTATCAAAAATAAGATGTTTGATTTGATCACTAATGATCCTATCGAAGTTGCTCATACTGATATTGTTTACGATGCCCAAAAAGGTTTTTTAGTAGGTGCATTAAAACCAGGTAAATCGGCAAACATTATGATACTTGACGAAAACCCTTACGAAGATAGTGATGTCTTGCTTGATACTAAAAAGCATATTTTACTCGCTGTTCGCAAAGGGATAGTCATTAGAAATAACCTTAAATCAGAAAGTAATATTCCTGCTTCCGTAGCGCAGAAACCAACTAAAGCCAGATCTAAAGGATGGTTAGCATATGCGCCGCCACCTGTAGCTATACCTTCAAACTATAAAAATGCTGATTGGATAAACTTTGAAAATGATTATTTTACTAGCGTGTTAATTGGGATGCTTGCGCTAGATAGACAAAACTGGAAATCTCAAAATAATGATAGCGAGTTACAACTTGGTGACCTACAAAGCTATGATGGCGGAGAAATCAGGGGGCTGAGATTTGGGGTCGCAGGTGCTATTAAATTTGATAAACCCTGGGTTTATATGATTAGTGGAGCAACAAATGCTTTTGACAAAGGTTTTGATACCAATACAACAGACAACGTAAGCTTTTTTGATTGGCGTATAGATATTCCAACGTTTGCGGATACTACATTAAGCATAGGTAAGCAAAAAGAGCCTATTTCTATGGAGCGTTCAATCGGTATGGTATTTTTACCAATGCAAGAAAGAAGTGTTGTTTCTGATGCTTTGCTGGCATCTCGAAATGTAGGTGCTGTATTAAGTGGTACCGCGATAAATAATAAACTGACTTGGGCTGGTGGTGTTTTTAATGACTGGCTGGACTCTGAAGGCTCTATTAGCGAAAACTCAACACAACTTGTTGGGCGTACGACTTGGTTACCTTATTTATCTGATGATGAAAATGAAATCGTTCATCTAGGTTTTGGTTTGCGATATAGCGATACAAAAGAAAGTGTGCGATTTGCGACTGAGCCTGAATTTAACCAATCACCTTTATTTGTTGATACAGGTGAAATAAATGCTGACAGTAGCTTAACTTATAATCTTGAAGCCGCTTGGAGAAAAGGCCCGCTTTGGTTAGTGGGAGAATATACCGAAAATCAAATCGATGCTGACTATTTAGATAATCCCTCGTTAGCCGGTTATCACGTAAGTGCGGTATGGTCAGTGACAGGTGAGATGAGAGGCTACAATAAAAAAAGTGGTACTTTTTCACCTATGCCAGTTTCACGAAGTGTCAGTCAAGGAGGGTGGGGAGCACTTGAGGTTAGTAGTCGTTGGTCTGTATTTGATGGTAGTAACGCAGGTTTACAAGCAGGTGATACCAGCATATTATCACTAGGTGCTTCTTGGTGGTTAAGCCCTAAGTTTAATGTTAACGTTAATTACCGTTGGATCAACTTAGAGCGTTGTAGCTTCCTGAATGAGCAATGTGAATTAGAAGGGAAAAGTCATGGTTTTAATACCCGTATAGCTTTATTTCTTTAACTCATTGCTTCACATGCTTTAAATTGTTTTGGTGTTAAGCCACTCCATCGTTTAAAAGCTCGGATGAAATTTGCGGCTTCGCTGTTACCTAATTCTTTAGCAATATCCGCCTCGGCAACTGCTCTTGCTTTGCCCTAACTTCTACATTCATGCAGTCGACTGCGACGCCAAACAGAAAACCAACACTCCCAACTGTTAACACCAACATTACAAAAACCGAACGTACGAAATTGTTAGTAGAAAGTACTTGTCTGTTTTTTAAGCGGATGTTATAAAATTAACAGCAACGATTAATAGGATTATTTGGTGATGGATTATCGCGAGTCTACAGTAAATTTGGGTACAACAGATAAGTTACGTTGCCCTTGTTGCGGAAGTCAGAGCCATAGCGTTAATTCAGTTATTACCTACAGCTTCTACATTATTGAGTACCTGCCTATTTTTCCTGTAAAAAGGGGGACGCGAGTTCAGTGTGTGCAATGTCAAAACCTTGCCGATGTCGCCAATAATACTTCAGATTCAAAGCTGATCTTTTCAGATATTGCTTTGGCATTTTTCAATAAGCTTCGGTTGCTGAGTACTTTTACTGGCAGCATTATTTTTGTCTTGTTGTTAAGTTGGTACTTCTCTGAGGAGCAAGAGAAACATCGCCAGAGCCATAAATATATAAATGCTCCTAAAGTTAATGACTTTTACTATTTAGATTATCGAAAAAGTGCAGGGGATAGACGGCCGCTTCACAAGTACCGTGTTGCAAAAGTTGTTGATATTACGGGCGGCACGGTATCACTAAGCTATGGTAATTATTTTTATCCACTGAAAAAATCGTTAACAGATGCGGTGCTCTTTGGTCACAGTACAAACTTTGATTATTTTGAAAAGCAGCGACAGAATTTTTCCATCGCGGAACTAAATAGCCTATTTGAGCAAGGCTTTATATATCGAGTTATACGACCTGAATTTGCCTACATTGGCCGAAATATGACTGTTTACATGATTGATGGTCATGCGGTGACCAACCCAACGGTAGCAAAAGAACCTTGGGTTTTTATTCCAGGTAAACGAGAGAATACTCGCGGGGTAGCAATTCTTAAGGTTAATCATGATGATAATCGCTTTGAAAAGGCCTTTCAGTTATTTAAACGCTCTGCAGAATTGGGCTATGCACCTGGGCAAACTAATTTGGCTGAGCTCTACTTATCCAACAGAGATTATGAAGGTCATGGTAATATTGAGCAGGCGGCAAATTGGCTACTTCAAGCTGCTTTGCAGGGGTATCAGCCAGCGATTGAAAAGTATCGGGTGATTTGTGCATTAGAAGAAAGCTGTGACATTAATGATTTTTATCAAGCGCTAAATGAAGCAAGTACTAGCTACTAAGTTAACCTGAGCTCGGCTTAATAAATAATTCTCTAGCAGCTATTTTTACTGACTTCTTCGTTAAATTTACTTGCAATAGGCTAGCTATTGACGCGAAATTTGCCTTGAATTAAGTAAAACTATCAAGCTAGAAAATCAGCTGAATATAACGTTCTGTATTTTATATTGTTAATTTACTTCTTAAACCGAGTTCAGGTTAAGTTAATTAGTGGCAAAATGTTGTGAAGTGTACGCCAAGAGAGTTAATTATAATTTAATAGCAAGGTGTCATGCCCTAAAGTAGAGCTCAAAGTAGTAGGTACAGACTCTTTGGTAAATAGCATTAAATCTGACTAGTTTACCTTGTTGATTAACATCAAGTTTAATTCATATAAAACATCTATTAGTATAAAAATAACTGTACTGAGGAGTAATATACCTTTTTTATATTTAAATGAAGTTGTTCTTATGACAGTAGATATCAATAGCCGTTACGGCTTAAATCCCGCACATAGTGAAGTCGTTGAAGCTTGTAAAATTATCGCACCTTGCGATGCTTTAGATATGGGCTGCTCAAATGGACGAAATGCACTCTATCTTGGTCAACTAGGTTTTAACATTAGCGCAATAGATGCAAACCCTAGCGCTATTGATATGCTCAAAACTATTTGTCATGAACAGGGGATAGCTAATATTCAGCCGCAAGTTTATGACATTAATACAGCAAACCTTAATGAAGATTATGGTTTTATTTCTTGCACTGTCACCTTAATGTTTATTGAGCCTTCATGTGTTGCAGATGTAATTACTGATATGCAAAAGCGTACACTAGCGGGTGGTTATAACCTTATTGTTTGTGCCATGAATACTGCAAGTCATCCATGCCCCGTGCCATTCCCTTTTACTTTAAAAGAAAGCCAGCTGAGTGAAGCATACCAAGGTTGGGAATTAATTAAATACAATGAAGATGTTGGCACTATGCATAATGGCGCACAGTTACAGTTTGCAACTATGTTAGCGCGTAAACCTGAATAATATTGTAATAGCGATTTTACTTGTTAAATTACCTTTAATCACTGACTGTTAAGCAAATTGTATATTGATAAACAAAGCGTTATTATGACAATCCTTCAATCATGATTGAAGGTTATATAGATAATCAATCAACTCATGGATTTTACTAAAAACGGAAAATACGATGTCTTTTATCTTTAAAAACAAACAATCAATACTTTCATTAAGTGTAGCGTTAGGTATCACACTACTTTCTGGCTGCGGTGGCTCAAGTGGTTCAAGCGATACAACGATTACCCCACCTACAAATAATAATGGCGGTAATGAGCCGACTTGGGTGCAAGATCAGTTTCAACCATCTAGTGATTTTGTCGCTCAATGTGAGTCTCCTCGTTCGGGTAGTAGCCCTATTACTAATATTGCCTACCCTGATAAAGAAGGTAGTGAACTACTTGAAAAGCATTGGCAGCGAGCTTTTAACCATGAAACGTATCTATGGTATAAAGAAGTCGTTGATAAAGATCCGAAAGATTATGGTTTAGAAGAGTACTTTGCTCAACTTAAAACTACTGCATTGACGGACTCAGGAACGCCTAAAGATCAATTTCATTGGATGCAACCAACCACTGAAGTTGAAGAGCAAACGCAATTAGGCGTAACCTATGGCTATGGTATTAGTTTTGATTATCAAAGCAGTTCAGCACCACGAAGCTGGCAAGTAAAAAATGTTACCCCTGACACGCAAGCCTTTACTTCGGGTGTATCACGCGGTTCAAAGTTATTAGAAGTAGACGGTATAGATTTTGTTAATACCACCAGCCAAAGTGACCTTGATGCATTAAACAGTGCGATGTTTAGCCGTAATGAAGGTGAGTCACATACCTTCAAATTTATTGATATCAATAATGAAGAGTATGAAGTTATCTTACAAACCGCTGCTATTTCTGGCGTTCCGTTACAACTTGCTAAAACATTAGATACACCGCAAGGCAAAGTGGGCTATTTATTATTAAACTCTTTTAATAATGCGACAGTAGAAAAAGATTTATTTGAGCAGTTTAATCAATTCTCAAATGAGCAAATAACTGATTTAGTCGTTGATCTGCGCTATAACGGTGGTGGTTTCCTTGCTATATCTTCGCAACTTGCTTACATGGTAGCAGGTAGAGATACTACTCAAAATAAAGTGTATGAAACCATTGTTTATAACGATAAAATTGCAAATCAGGCTATTCCTTTCGTTGATACAACCATTGATTTACGTCGTTTAATTGGTGGCGATTCAATCATACAAGAGAACCAACCACTGCCAACACTTGATTTACCACGTGTTTATGTATTAACAACAGGATCATCGTGCTCGGCAAGTGAATCTTTTATCAATTCATTAATTGGCGTAGGTGTTGAAGTAATTCAAATTGGTGAAACAACTTGTGGTAAGCCTTATGGTTTTGTCAGTCAAGATAACTGTGGTTCAACTTATTTTACTGTGCAGTTTAAAGGTGAAAATCACTTAGGTTTTGGTGATTATGCCGATGGTTTAGTGCCAGCTAAGTTGCCTGAAGCAGGCAAACAATACCAAGTACAAGGCTGTCCAATTCAAGAAGATTACTTAGACGCATTAGGTGATGAACAAGAAATTCTTCTATCAAGTGCTTTGTACTATTTAGCCAACAATAGTTGCCCTGAAATGTTACCTAAATCAACTCTTGCACAGCCTAATACTTTGATGAATATGCCAACGCCAACTAGCATGCAAATAAACTTAGGTAATGGTAGCGAAACAGGGTCAACGTTAAACACGCGCACACCTTTACAAGATGCCATTATCAATGATGTTTACTTTGATAAGTTTCACCATATTTACTCTAAACAAGGTGAGCGATAATGACGATAAAGCCATTTATTCTTATAAGCTTAGTTGTTAGTTTACTGAGTGCATGCTCACTTCGTGCTAATGAATCAGTTGCTGCATTGTTACCTGAAAACAGCAGTGATGCTCGAACTGAAATTGTTGAAACAGTGAGTAAAGCTCTTGGCGGTAAGAAAGTGCCAATTGCTCAAGATGTCTTTCAAGAATCAAGTAAGCTCTTGCTTGCTTCTGCTTCGGTGACTTCACCAACAGGTGTTAAGGTTATTAGCAAGCAAGCAAATCAAGCACTTGTTTTTGAGTTAATGAAGCGAGGTGATAGCTGCTTACTTAAACGCCCTGATACAGAGCAAGAGTGGCTGTTAAAAACCAAGCTGTGTATTAAAAAGTAAAAACATTTAGAAAAAAAACAAGGACTATTTCATAGTTCTTGTTTTTTTGCTTAAATGCTCATATCAATAGTATTAGCTATTATTAGCAACTTAAAAGCTGCCAACCGTTGAGCCTGAGCCCGTATTAGGTGTGGTGTAACTGTTGTTGCTACCATTTTGCCAAATCACTTCATTTCCTTGTTTCTTAATACATTTCCATTGAACTTGGCTACTAGCAGGCATGTTAATATTGGCACTCCAAGTAGGGTAATGAGTTGGTGATAATTTTATCGCATTATTAGAATTCCATTGCCCTAATTCATTGATATTGCCAACAGCATAAACATCTTGCCCCATTTGTGTATAACCGTTATGACAAGTAAATGTGACGCTAATATCATTTTGTTGATTATCACTATCTTGCTCAACCCAAACAGCATATGAGCCGCCGTTAACAGGAAAGTTTGCCCAGCCATCACTGTTACTGGTTACAACATCTGAACGATTACCCGTAACATCAATAAATGTTTTGTTAACGCGGCTTATATTCATCCATTTATTACCACTTGAGCCATCACTCATGATCACCGCCATGGCTTTAGGGTGATTTACATCCCCTAATCTTGTCCAACCAATGACATTGTGGTGATCTAAGTAACTTATTTGCTGTCCGTAGGCATATTTTTTACGTGCATCTAATAATTTATCTATACTTGTTTTATGTGAAGCTATGGTGATATCAGTGTTGTTACAGCCATTGTCAGAAGCGTTGTAGTTTGCACCATAATAATCTGCATGGAATATATTCGGGTAACCTTCTTCTCTCAACAATACAAATGCATAAGCCATAGGTTTAAACCAATCTTGAACTCTCGACTCTAACGCTTGGCATGGTTGAGTATCATGATTATCGACTAATGTTACCGCTAAGGCAGGTTGCTCTTTCATTAGTGTGTTATCCATGATTTTACTCATGTCATAGTTGCCACTACTGTTTGAGGCATTGTAAAAGTTCATGTGTAATGGCGCATCAAAAAGTGCCATTCTGCCACCCGTTTTACTGATAAAGTTATGTAACTCTTCTTTGTTATAACTCCAGTATTCAGCTACTGTAAAAAGTGACTTACCTGTTTTGTTACTAACATCATCTAACCATTCGTTGAAAAACTGATATTTAATATGTTTTACTGCGTCCATTCTAAAGCCGTCAACTCCAGTAAAGTTAACATACCATTCTCCCCAGTCCTTTAATTCTTGCACTACATCTGGGTGATCCATATCTAAATCAGCGAACATAAGGTAGTCGTAATTCCCATGGTTTGTATCAACTTCCCAATCCCAGGATTTACCTGCTCCTCTAAATTTGAAAATACTACTTTCTTCTAAATTTTGTGCCCAATCAGTGCCATCAAAATGATACCAGCGCCAGGTAAAGTCTGAGTATTTGCCATTACGTTCGGTAAAATCAAACTTGGTCCATGCATCTATTTGCACTTCGCCACCATATTCGTGATTACGATTATCGCCAGAAACACGGACTGCTGTAACCGATTCGGTGTCATCTGCGCCACCACGATGGTTAAAAACTACATCACCGTATATTTGAATACCTTGAGAATGTGCTGCGTTAATTGCTGCTAAATATTGCTCTTTAGTTCCGTATTTAGTGCGAATAGAACCTTTTTGATTGAATTCGCCTAAATCGTACATGTCATAGACACCGTAACCGACATCGTGTTTGCCTGAGGCACCTTTATAGGCAGGGGGTAACCAAAGTGCAGTGATACCCGCAGCAGATAAATCTGCCGCATTTTGCTGTACTTCAGTCCACAGCGTGCCATCATCAGGTGTGTACCACTGAAAATATTGCATCATTACGCCATTATCTGCTTGTACACTGGTTGCGGTAAGGCCGGTTAATACAAAACAGGAAGCTACATAGGCTTTTTTTAGATTTGACATTAACTGGATGTTGTGTGATTTATTGTTCATAAGTTCCCCTAATATGCGTTAGCTTGTTAAAAAACTAAGACTTGTGGTTGATTGTTTTTTGTTATTATTACTCTTGAACTTTTCTGTTTGTAACATTTTAGTAACATCATCATGCTAGAGCAGGGAATTGCTAATAACCATGGTTTGCATACGTATTCATGTTAGAAATAAAGCGATATATAGTGGAAGGTTGAGCAGTTAATTAAGAGGTTTTTCTTTATTGTTCAATGGGTTGTTTTTAGATTTTAATTGATATATCAAGAGTGTTAATTTTTTCTGGATTTTAGTAATACAATTATTCACATCGGTTGAGCGGGAGCTAAAGTAATATAGAAGAGGTGAGATTATAAAGAATCTTTGAGTGAAAAATTCGTTTTTATTGGGTAGTTATTATTATGCATAAGTTGCTAATTTGTATAAATATCCGTGGGGTAATATGAAGTATATTTTAACTTTGAGCATGTTTTATTTAGCGACTATAACGCCTTTACACATTTTAGCTAAAGATGAACTTATTGCGTATGTGGAAAACTTGCCACCTAGCGTCATAGTTAGTGAAGATAATATTTCTGGCGCAGTAATAGATATTTTAACCGAGGCATTAAGGCATAGTGATATAAGTATTGATTACCAGCATATTAATTGGTCGCGGGCGCTATATGAAAGTAAAAGCAAGGCAAATATTGTATTGACAGGGCTGAATAGAACACTTGATAGAGAAGAGCAATTTTATTGGTTATTGCAGTTATCGAAAGCTACTGAGCGACAAGGTATTTATTTATGGCAATTAAAAAAAACACAAGCAGACGAGAAGCAAAAATCACTTAATGACGCAGTGGTTGCTATGGTGCAAGGTGATCATAAAATTCAATATTATAGGGACTATATAGAGTCGTTGGGCTTTAAGGCTAATATTTATGAAGTTGGCAGTAGAGAGCAGGTCATTCATATGCTGTTTAAAGGAAGAGTTGATTATATTTTAGGTGGTGAATTAAATAGACCTTGGCATGTGGAAGCATTAGGTTACGACATAGCTATGATTGAAAGAGGGCCGAAAATTCCAAATACCAGTAGAGGATTATATATTGCAATAAGTAGGAAAACAGATATTAACCTAGTTCATAAGATAGAAGGGCGGCTAGTTGAACTTGCTAAAAATGGACGAGTTTCCGAAATTATGGCAGCATGGTCTAAACAGATTAAATAATTATTAAATACCTTACTCTTTAGACATGTTTGATAATACTAAGAAAAAGCCTCGCTTAGACGAAAATTTTGCTGCAGAATAATCTCTCCCGATAATGCATAGTTGCGATCATATATCTCAACATTGTTGTGATTATCTTTCGTTATGATCGTGGTCGCTCTTGTGCCATAGGTTGGTGATTTAATAAAAATCGCGCTAAGTAATTGCTCCCATTCTTTTGTTAAACCTGTCTCCGGTAATAATTCGGGTAAGGCTTGCATGTTATTGGTCATTAACTTAAATAAAGCCTCAATGGATAATGGCTGATTTGAGCTCACCGCATCAATTAATAATTGCTTGCCATGTGCCATTTTAGGCCAAATATCATCAAGTGCTCCATTACAAATACTATGAACACCCTTTGTTAAAGTATGAAGTTTATTGTTAATACTGTCATAGCAAACTAACTGGTTAACTTGGTTAAGTGAGCCATAAATTAAATTGTAGCCATGATATTGGTTCGCAGTATTTGTTAACTTTTCAGCAAAGTTAAGTTGTGAGCTAACTAACGCCTTTAACACTAGCTCTCCACGAGATTTTTTAGGCTGTTCATCTAATGGTAGTTGTCGAAAGTTAGTTAGTGCCGCAAATCGCTTATCTGGTGAAAGGCCAAGCCATGTACCACCTGCCTGTATATCTTTACCCGCGAGAATCCTTGGATAATGCCATGCATGCATAGCTTGAGTTGGGCGCTGATGAAACTCATCTCTATTAGCGCAGATGATCAGCGGAAAGTCAGGGTGTTGTTCAATTGCGATAAATAATATGCACATGAGAAATAGTTACTACTGTGTTTTTAATCATTATTGCATTGTCTGGATAAACTGACCACGGAGAATATTTTTCATTGCTAGCAGTACCATAAGTAAATGTAACAAAGTGTCGTTTAGTTTGATATTGATCAAGCAAATCTAATTGAGAATGATTAACAATACCATTCATGTTATTCCGTTACTTTATTTATCTTTTATTGAGCTATTTATGAAATCATTATCTCCTTTGTACCTTGCTATTGTGGCGAGTTTGCCGTTATCTGCCCCGATGTTCTCTTTTGCTGAAGAAGTCGATCTTTCAGAGAAAGATGTCGAAGTTATTGAAGTTAGAAGCCTAAGGCAAAAACTTGATCAAGCGGGTCGATTAAAAGATGTGATTCAAAAAACAGAAGTGCTTGATGCACTCACTATTGAAAATAAAAATGCATTAAGCCTTACTGCGGCGATTAATAACGAACCCGGCGTCAATGTGTCAAATGAGTGCTCTATGTGTGGTGTTAAGCGTATTATGTTAAACGGAATGAAAGGTGAGCATACGACGATTCTAGTTGATGGCTTGCCCACTCATACCTTAATTTCAGGCTTTTATGCTGTAGATGCCATTGCAACAACAGGTGTCGATAGAATCGAGGTTGCTCGCGGTGCAGGCGCATCACTTATTGCACCAGAGGCAATTGGCGGCACCGTAAATATTATCACCAAAGAAGCCTATGAAAACGGCGCAAGCTTTGATTTTGCTAAAGGCTCTCATGACTTTACAGCCATGAAAGGTATGGCAACGGGGATTTCTTCAGACGGAAAAACAGGTATCACCTTCATCGGACAATACGATAAACAAGATCAAGAAGATCATGATGATAATGGTGTAAGTGAAGCACCATTTATTGAGAATTTGTCGTTAACTACTTTTTTAACTCAAGACGTTTTTGAAAGCAGTAATGTCCAGTTACGCATTTCAAAAGTGCAATCAGAGATCTTTGGAGGCCCGATAATTGGCGATGTTGTTAACTCCATTGGTGCTGCTATAGCGGGGTATGATGGCGTTGCATCAGAGCAATTATTTGAAGATGATGATGTACGCAATCAATATATCGGTAAGCCATGGGAAACCACCGAGTGGATAGATACTTCGCGCGATGAAGCATACGTGAAATTCTTAACAGAGATGAGTGATTATACCGTCGCTGAGTTTGCTTTGAGTTATGCAAATCATCTACAAGATTCTTTCTATGAAGGGATAGATTACCAAGCTGAAGATACCATGTGGTATGCACGTGCTAAATTTGATATGGAATTAACTGACAAGCATTTTATTACTTTTGGTGCAGATAGTCGAAATGAAGAAATGCGTTCTTCAACTGATGCCTTAGAAGCTGTAGAAGCATATCAAAGCGATGCATTTGATTATGAAACGATGGGAGTTTTCTTTCAAGATACTTGGACACCTACAGAGGATTTTGAAGTTGCTATGGCTATGCGAATTGACCAAGTTACCGCTGACTTTGTTGATCCTGAAAAAACGGGCACTGAAATAGATGAAACATTTTTTGCACCGCGTTTAGATGTACGTTATTTCCACAGCGAACAGTTAACATCACGTTTTTCTACAGGCCGTGGGTATCGCGCACCGTTATCCTTTTTTGAAACGGATCATGGCATTTTAGATGCCGAGTTAGGTTATCAAATTGATATTGACTCTTTAGAAGAGTCAATTTCGGCAAGTTACTCTTTAAGTTATGACACAGAGGCGTTGGCTGTTACAGCATCACTTGCTCATTCATCTGTAGATAACTTAGCTTCACTAGAAGAAACTGATGAAGGCGTGCCGTTATTAACACAGCTTGATGAATCAGCTTCAGTGACTACTTATGACATTACCCTAGGTTATAACCTAACAGAAAACTTAACCGTGAATATTGGCTTAGAGAAGTTTGATTATGATGATGCATTTAAGTCCTCTTATGCCATTGCACCTGTTGAAGAGCGTGCGAGCATTGAGCTTCAGTATGAAAAAGACAATTTAAAAGTATTCTGGTCAACGGTTTGGTTTGGTGAAAAGGATTTAGCTGAATACGGCTATGAGGGATATAACAAGTTAAACGATCCTACCAGCGTTAAAACACTAGTAGGTGAAGCTTTCTCAAGCTCAGATATTAAAGTGCAGTATCAAGTAACTGAACACACTAAGCTATATGCTGGCGTTTCTAATATCTTTGAACAAACGCAAATAGATAGTGGCGATACTCCGTTATTTTATGATGCCAACGGTGGTTATGATGTTGCTTATATTTATGGTGCATTACACGGCAGAGAAATGTATGCCGGTATTGAAGTTAAACTGTAAAGACTGCGCAAAATATTATGCTTAATTTCTTCATTAACTTTATAAAAATAGTAATGCTGTGCTTAATTGCTACGGCGTTGCTATTGCAGACATTTCAAGTTGAAGCTTTACCTTTCTCGCTTAAATCATTAAAGCCTGAGCAGAAGAGCACTCAAGTCAGTGAAACAGCTTTAGCTACAGTGGCGATGATTTATCAACCTGATTGCAGCTGGTGTAAAAAACAAGGACAAACACTAGCTAAGGCGTTTGAATCATGCCAAGGCACTTTGAACCTTGCCTTAGTAGGCGCTAAAGGTAATTCACGACAGTTAAAGCAAGAGTTAAAGCATTATCATAAGGACATGCCAGCTTTTAAGGCTGATAGACGGTTTTTACGGTTAATTGGCGGTTATCAAGCATCACCTACCACATTGATTTTTGATGCATCAGGTGAATTGATAGCCAAAAGGCGAGGTTTTATTGCCAAAGATAAACTGGCAGAAGCCTTAGCTATTTTGAGTCATGGTGACTGTCAAATATAGTCATTACTATGATAAGAGAAAAGTGAGATGGACGTCTCACTTTTTCTTTTTATCTAAATACATTTTATTATCAGCAATTCTTAATAAATCAGCTAAAGATTTTGCATCATTTGGGTAAGAAGCTACACCAATACTTGAACTGATACTGAACTCGTGGCCCTCATAAGGTATGGGTTGCCTTATCTTATGTAGCAATTTAGTTTTTAGATGTTGGGCATCAATAGAGTTATTAAACAATACTACAAATTCGTCACCACCCACCCTTGCAACCAAGTCATGAGATCTCACTACTTGCTTTATTCTTTTTACTATTGTGATAAGCGCTATATCGCCTGCTTGATGACCATATTTATCATTGATGGGCTTGAATTCATTAAGATCTAAGTAAGCGATTGAAAATGTAAGGTTATCCCTTTTAGCTTTAGCTAATTCATATTCAAAACGTTCGTTCAATAAGTTCCTGTTGGCACAATTTGTTAAAGAATCATATAGAGCCAATTGTTTCAACATTTGCTCATGTTGAACTTTATCGGAAATATCTGATAATAAAGCAATAAACTGAATATCTGATCCAATTTTAATTTGAGAGACTGACAATTGAACTGGCAGGCTATTACCATTTTTATGTTGTGCTTCAAATTGTTGGATCAACTCAGCATAGTTTTCATCACTGTAGGAGGCATCAGGTTTGGTAATTTCATGCAGCACATTAAATGTTGAAGATAAAATATTTACATTTTTACCAATAAGTTCTTTTGGGCTATAACCAAAAATTGATTCTGTTGCTAAGTTACATGAAAGAATTGTGCCTTGTTGATTGATCCTAATAACGCTATCGATAAGTGAAGCTAACGTTGCTGTGTTAATACTCTCTTGTAAAGATAAAGCACTCTTTACTATCTGCGCTTGAGTTTGTTCTTGCTCAACAACTTTTAAAATGTCGATGTTTTCAGCTAATAATGATTTAATTTTCTGTTTATCAAAAACATGCTTTAACTCACTTTCTACAATAAGCTTCAATTGCTCTAGCATTTCAATGAGTGAGTAGGGATATTCAGTTGGTTTGGTATCAATAACACAAAAGGATCCAAACAATGAACCATCTGGCCAATACAAAGGATAGCCAAGGTAAGAGCGAACAGGGCCTTCAGCAACAGGGGGGCTGCATGACCATTCATCGCTATCTTTGGCATTATTTACGTATAACTTGTCATTGGTTTCTATAATTTTTCGACAAAAACTTTTCATATCCCATGGCCAACTTGAGTTAACCTTTAGAAAATTATCAGCATTGTCACTTGTTGAAACTACATTAAATGATTCTTGACGAAATTGAACAACAACACCACTGGTAGCGTTATAAAGTTTTGCCATCAAATTAACTAAGCGTTGCCATTTTTCAAAATCAAGTTCTTCAGGAGGGTAACTGACAATACATTGGGACGTTTTTATCATAGGTATCTCTTATATTTTACATCTGAATATCCATATAGAGAACGTTGTTAATATATTGTAGTGTTGTTTACATTGTATTAGCAAGTAATGGCGTGTGACTTAATCAGTAGAGGAGGGAATTTTCAGTCATTATTCGCTATGAAATGTTTGTATTCTCGTTGTCTAAGATAATAGCTATATATAAGATTAATTTAATGCTAGCCATAAAATTGGCAAAATTTATATAATTAATTATCTGAACTTTATACCTTGTATTCTATGTTATTAATCGAACACTTATCCTTTCAATTATCTAATAATGCTTTGCTATCAATTCCTGAGCTTTCGTTAACGCAAGGCGAGTCATTGCTCGTATTAGGCGATAATGCTAGCGGTAAATCTGTGTTAGCGCAGATATTAGCAGGCAATATTTGTAATTATGATGGAAAGGTTAGCATAACTGAGAAATTCACTACCTTAAGTTTTGAATTAGAAGCAGAAACACTGGCAGTTGATCGTTTAAACGATCGTAGTGATTTTATGGAAGAAGGGGTTGATCATGGCCGCTCTGCTCGTGAAATTATTCTTGATGATAAATCATATACGCCAGAAGAGTTAGATGAAGTCATTTCCTTGCTCGCGATAGAAAAATTGCTAGATAAACCTTTCAAGATTTTATCCACCGGAGAAACACGCAAGGTATTAATGGCACGAGCGCTCATGTTAAAGCCGCAAGTTATGTTACTTGATGAACCTTATGCAGGGCTTGATATTGGCTCACAAGCTCATTTAAGCAATGTACTAAATACCTTAGTGGAACAAGGCATTAGTATTATTATCTTTGATTTTTATCATCAAAGCTTACCAAGTCAAATTGACAATGTAATCTACATGCAAGAGGGAAGTATTGTTCTTTCAGGTAAGCGAGAGCAAGTGATTGCGAGTGAAAAGTGGCAACAACTTAATGAACATCATTATAGCTTGCCCCATCATTTGCCTGACTGCCTGCAATATAAAAAACTCGATAAAAATACACCATTAGTCTCGTTAAATAACGTTTCTGTAAGCTTTGAACAAAAGCCTGTGTTTAATGATATATCTTGGCGGTTTGAACAAGGGCAGCATTGGCGCATTATTGGGCCAAATGGTTGTGGTAAGTCTACTTTGTTAGCGATGATTTCTGGTGATAGCCCAAAAGCCTATGGCAAAGATCTTCATTTGTTTGGTGTAAAGCGAGGTAGTGGTGAATCTATTTGGGATATTAAGCGCCATTATGGCGTGGTTAGCGCTCAATTGCATCGTGATTACCGTGTGCCTACTACATTAATACAAGTGGTACTTTCAGGCTTTTACGACAGTATTGGTTTATATGATAGCCCTACGCGATATCAAGTGAATATTGCCCGTGAATGGCTAGTGCTTTTAGGGTTAGAGCAACATGAAAATACCTATTTTAGTCAGCTCTCATATGGCGAGCAGCGCTTAGTATTAATTACCCGCGCTGTGGTTAAGTTACCCATGATTTTGATTTTAGATGAGCCTTGCCAAGGACTTGATAATCATAATCGTGACAAAGTACTCGCCTTAATGGATTATATAGCGGCAAACAGTAAGACTCATTTAATTTTTGTCAGCCATGATATAAGAGATCAACTCACGTGCATTACCCATGAGCTTGAATTTTTGGCGCAGCAGCCTGAACAAGCTAATCAAGGTGATGACAATTTAGGTTATGTAGCAAAAAGTACAGTTAAATAGCAGAAAGTAGCAAAAGTAATGCATAGTTATAATTTGTTGACTTAACTCAGGTGTACTCGTGATTTTCCTATAGTACAATGTCTTTTAATTAAATAAATATAACAGTTGTTGTCTCGTAAGTACTTTCATGTCTGTAGAACCTTCTTCAAATCAAATATCAACACCTTGGCTTATGCTGTTTTTTGCATGGGCTATTGCAACTATAGCGACGCTGGCCAGTTTGTTTTTCAGTGAAATAGTCAAGCTGCCTGTCTGCTCGCTATGTTGGTATCAGCGTATTGCTATGTATCCTTTGGTACTTATAATACCGTTAGCACTGTTTCCACTTGAGCAAAAAGTTGTGCGCTATGTGGGAATATTAACGTTGTTTGGCTGGTTGGTGGCACTTTTTCATGTGCTGTTAGTAGCGGGTGTTATTCCTAAAAGTGCGCAACCCTGTGTGCAAGATATCCCTTGCTCTGAAACACATTTGAATCTATTTGGCTTTATGAATATGCCTATGATGTCACTGTTAACGTTTAGTGTTATAGGCTTATTATTATTTTTTGCGAGAAACCGAGATCATCATGAATAAAAAAACATTATTTATTAGCTTTATTGTTGTATTGCTAGGCGCATTCTTTATTGCGGCAACGTATTATCAAAATCAGATAAGCACGAATCAAACACGATTTTCTGATGCAGAGCTCGAAAAATTAGTACGTGTTGGCGCGCCGATGAAAGGCAATGAAAATGCTAAAGTGACCATTGTTGAGTTTCTAGATCCTGCCTGTGAAACTTGCGCAGTATTTTTCCCATTCGTGAATAAAGTGATGGCTAAATACCCTGACCAGCTAAGGTTGGTTGTTCGATACGCTCCATTACACAAAGGTTCTGATAAAGTGGTGAGGCTGCTTGAATCGGCTCATTTACAAGGACAATTTTGGCCAGCCTTAGAGCTACTTTTCGCTAAGCAGCGACAGTGGACTCAGCACCATGTGGCTCAACCTCAAATTGCTAAAGAGTTATTGGCGAGTTTACCATTAGATCAAAAGAAACTTGCTCAAGACGCCTTTGGCCAGAAAGTCACTCAAGCCCTTAACTCTGATTTAGCTGACGGTAAAACCTTTGAAGTTAGAGCGACACCAGAGTTTCTAGTTAATGGTAGAAAAATGCAAACCTTTGGTTATGAGCAGTTATTACAATTAATAGAAGAAGAAATTGCTAAGCATTATCATTAGCATCATAAGTGATAGATACAAAAATTCGTGAAAAGGCTGCAAAATTTTGCAGCCTTTTTCGTTTTTATTAATCATAGTCAGACGCATAGGTTTCTTCGTAGCTGTGTGAATATAGCTCGAATAAATTACCAAAAGGGTCTTCTAGATACACCATTTTAGCTGGTTTGCTATCATCTTCTGGATGATAACGCATGATATCCATTCTGACTTTGCCACCATATTGCTCTGTTTTTTCAATGACACTGGCAAAATTATCGGATTGAAGACAAAAGTGGAAAATACCAAGTCGTGAAAAATCTAAATCATGCCGTTCTGCACGTTCTTTCATTTCAAACAGCTCAACACCTATGCCATCAGTCGTCACTAAATGCGCAATGTTGAAGCCTTTGAATCCTTCACCAAAAACAGCAATACACATTCTGCCGATTGCACTTTCACGTTCTTCAATTACTTGAGTGTTTCCCATAACAATTGTTAGTCCAAGTGCTTGGGTATAAAACTCAACTGCTTTTTCCATATCGCCAACCATAATGCCAATGTGATTCATTTTCATAATCTACTCCAATATTTAAGTAAGCCAGGTATTGGCTTGATGAATCCAGTGTATGAAAATCCTATGATTAGTAGAAATTATCAATTGTGATTAAGTTGATAATTATTTGTTATGGTTGGCTTGATGATAAACCCTCTATGGTTAAGAACCTTTCGAACACTAGTTGATACAGGGCACTTTACTAAAACAGCAGAAAAGCTATTTATGACTCAGCCTGGTGTCAGTCAACATATCACTAAGCTTGAAGATGCCTGCGACTGTGCATTGATTAAGCGTGACAAGAAGCGCTTCGATGTCACTGAGCAAGGTCGGTTAGTCTATCAATACGCTTGTCAGCTTGATAAAAGTGAAGAGGTGCTGCGTGAACAGCTAGTCTCTGATGATCCTTATGCTGGAAAGTGTCGGTTGGCTTGCTCTGGCTCACTTGCATTAATGCTTTATCCCAAACTGTTGGATTTACAATGTCAACATAGCCAATTGATACTTGAAGTTAAAGCGGCACCTAATCAACAAATTTTAAATGAAGTACAACAGGGGAAAGTTGATATTGGCATTGTGACACACATACCTAACCCTGCCTTATTTGATGTGGAAACAATAGGGCATGAACAGCTTTGCTTAGTGCTTCCTGCGACTGTTAATCTTGCTAAGGTTTATCGTAGCGATTTATTGGAACTTGGACTTATTAGTCATCCTGATGCAGAGCATTATTTATCACTATTTTTTGCTCAAAATAGTGAAACTTGTTTTGATGAACTCTTGGTTAGTGATATTCCTGTTTCAGGCTCTATTAATCAAATAGGGCAAATTTTAGAACCTGTTGCCAAAGGTTTAGGTTTTACCGTGCTACCTAAAAGCGCTATAGATAGTTTTCATGCTCCTGAAAAAATAATGGTTTTTGAAGCCAAAACACAGGTCATTGAAACACTACACCTTGTCGTTAAAAAAGGCAGAAATTTGCCAGCAAGATTTGACACTGTTTCGCGTAAACTACAAGCGCATTTCAACATGAGTACTTCAGGTTCATGACTCATAAGAAAGCCTTATAAAGTCTGGTTATTATGTTGTTTATTAATTCTAGCTTTTGCTAAAATAGGCAAAATTGAATAGTGAAATTGTTGAAAATCATGAGTGAATCCATTCCACCTTGTCCAAAATGTCAGTCAGAGTATGTTTATCAAGATCAGTCTTTAATGATTTGCCCAGAATGTAGTTTTGAGTGGAACCCTGTAGAGGTTGAAGAAGAGAGCGCCATTAAAGTAAAGGATGCTAACGGCGCATTACTTGCTGATGGTGACAAAGTCACCGTGATCAAAGATTTAAAAATCAAAGCAAGTTCACAAGTGATTAAAATTGGTACCAAAGCACTCGTGAGACGTGTTTTTGATAAGAAGGATCATCAACTTGATTGCAAAGTTGATGGTGTAGGTGAAATGATGGTCACGGCTAAATTTGTGAAAAAAGCTACATGATATCCCCATTTGGGGAATATACATTGCGATATAATTAGAATGTGCTGTCGTGATTTATTCCATGCTGCTTAAATATTTTTTGAATTTTTTGTTTTTTTTGTAATTGGCTTATTGCTCTATTGAGTTCAGGCAAAATGTGCTTTTTATTTTTATGAACTCGAATAGGACGTAACGCCTTTTCATGCACAGAGCCTATGTCTACGGGGAAGCTGTTTAAATGGATCAAATGCTCAGCAATATATCGGTCAACAATACCCAATTCCACACGTTGGTTTGCTACCATTCGCAAGATGCTCAACTCTGAATTAAAATCGATACGAGAGAACTTTTTCTCATGTAAATAGGCATACCCAGATACTGTTGCAATTGCTTTACCTGTTAAAGAGGGAAGTGACTGTACTTTATTTTTGGGAAAAACATAAATATCTTCTGTGGTAAATGCAACCTTAGAATAGTGGGAGTAAGCGTCTTCACCTTCACGCCAAGAAGGTAACGGACAGCATTCAATATCGATTGTATTTCTCTTGAACTCATTACGAATACGCGCAGATGAAAGATAAACAAACTCTATTCGGTATGGTGAACTCTCAAATAAAGCATTAAATAGCTCTACGTATATCCCTTTAGGTTGAGTCGTATCGCTATAGGAATAGGGCGGGTTTCCTTCAGATGGCAGTGCGATACGAATAGTTTCAGCAAGTGAAACCTTCGTTAAAGATGATAGTGACAAGCAAACTATTAACAATAACCGGTAAATCACCTAGTTTTCTCAAAGAAGTCGATAAGGTTAACTAATTATAGCCTCTATTTTCAGATAGCTATTGATGAATTCCTTAATTATTTTTTTACTATTACTTTGAACGTCTATTGATTCCCATATGTACATTACGGAAGGTGTTTTACAAAATATAAGAGGAAATTACGATTTTCGATATATAGGTGTGTGTTATAAATGACCATTACCTTTAATAAAGATTATGGTCATAAAAGCGTTTGGTGATAAATGATTACAGGTAGTTATAGTGTATTGGTTTTTGAAATAATATGTGCAAATTCAATGCAACTTTAGCTGTTACATCGCCAATTGTTATCTAATTTTCCAATGCTGATAGTAACATCCTTATCTTTATACTCGCCTAGACTTTCGTTGATTATTGCATCAAATTTGTCGGCTGCAGCATCAATAATATCGGCATGTTGCTCTAGTTTTTGCATATCTAGTTCGTGCTCTTGCATGATAAGTTCCATTTTTTCAGCGATGGCTTCATGTTTGTTAAGCATCGATTTATTTATAACAATCTTTTCATCTGTTTCTATGACTATTTCATCAGAGTATTTGTCAAACTCTTCTTCATACTGCTCTAATTTTGCTTCCATAACTTCTAATGGCTTTTCAAGATGCTCAAAAGATCTTTCTACTTCTTCAAACGCTTTTAAAGCTTCAATTTGCTTGGGGGTCATTGGAATTTCTTTAAGTTTTTGACAGTTCTTATGCACATAAATTTTGTAGTTAGACTTGTCTTCTACTGTTGCATTGACCGATGTCATGAAACTCATTGCAACGGATGCTCCAATAAGTGAGGTTAATAATGCTGGTTTTAAAAGTTTAAGTGTCATATTTAGCTCCAAAGCTTTTTAGGTTGATATACACATAGTTGCTTTAAAGCGAAAAATAGTTTGAAAATTTTTATTTATGATTTTAGTTATGCCTGTCTAATATGCCTTTTGGTTTTTCATTTGAATGCTAGTTTCAGAGCTAAGAGTTTTGAATTAAAAGGTTATTTAGGTAGAGGATTACATTGTACTTAAAACGCTGTGTTTGTGATTAATATCACTTTTGTTGGCATTGTTGTCTAAAAAACACCCATAGTTATTTTGGCTATTTCTTATTGATTGGCGGTCAATATTGTTGATAAATAAATCACTTTATACGCAATTTTATTTAGCAACTCACTGAAATATTTCGTCAGTTTTAAGTTTTTAATTGTTATTTTTCACTCAGATGTAGGTATATACCTAGGTTTATTGATGGTTTTTTTAACTATATGAGATTTTAATTGAGTGCTTGTTTTTCATAGTCTATCAGGTCGTTTTTAAATAATCAGTCAGCTATTTTAAGTTATTCGTCAGTGCTTTTTTAATTATAATTAAGCTTTTATCAAAATAGCACCATATAGTAATGATTAAAAATAAAGCGTTGTATACATAAAGCGCTAGTAATAATAAAAGGTATTACAAAATGCCTAGCCAACAAAAATAATTACAATAAGCTAACGTTCCGGGGAGAACAGAATGTCACAAGACTATAATCATAAGTACACCCTTCAAACGAAAAAAAGAAATAAAATTACTCAAGCTATTATCTCGTCGTTATTCGTTACGCCTTTTTTTATCAGTGCTGCTGAACAAACAGACATAAAAGCCGATGAAACTGCCGACATTGAAGTGGTTACGGTGACTTCACAAAAACGTACACAGAATATTTTAAAGGTGCCAATTACCGTTGGTAGTGTATCAGCAGATACCATTGAAGAAACAAGTTCTCTTTTACTTAGTGATATTGATAAATTTATTCCTGGCTTTAGCTATAGCTCTGGCAGTATGACTCAAGCAGGTGTCAGTATGCGTGGTATCTCTAGCCCAGGTATTAGTGTAGGTGGCGACCCCTCAACAGCGACCTTTTATGATGATGTTTATATGCCACGAGCAGCACAAAACGTACTTTTTTCCGATATGGCTCGAGTTGAAGTGCTAAAAGGACCTCAAGGTACTTTATTTGGTCGTAATGCGGCGATGGGGGTTGTCAATATGGTACCAAATGCACCCACATCTGATTTTGAAGGTTTCATTAAAGCAACCCTCGGTACAGATAATTTACAGCGCTATGAAGGCATGGTAAATGCGCCATTGGCGAGTAATGTTTACTTACGTGGTAACTTTTTAACAAATAACCAAGATGGCTTTGTTGATAATGTTGATGATGCGTCTTGGAACGATGAGTTTAAATCATGGGAATTGGGTGAGCGCGCTCATAATGCGGCAAGAATCTCCCTATTGTGGGATATAAGTAGCCAAACTAGTTTTCAATTGGCTTATGATTGGGATGATTTAGAACAAGCTCCGCCAATGGGTATTGGTATAAGTGAATATGCTTATAACGGCGGAAAGAGCTATATGGGTTCTAAAGCCGAGAATGATGTGAGAAATGGTGTTGAGTCTCGCGATATGTATGGTGTAACAGGTAAGCTGACACATGAATTCAATGATCAATGGTCAATGAAATATGTGTTAAGTTATCGAGATTGGGAAACCATTAACCGTCAAGAAGAAGACGGTACCAGTGATGCAACACGTTATTTTGATACCTCAAACAATGAAGATTCAGATATTTTTTATACTGAATTACAACTTAACTATGTCAGCAATAAAATTAATGCGGTAACTGGCTTCTCTTACTCAAAAGAAGATGTTGGTCAAACGACTGAGCTAAACATGACAACAGATACCTATGGGCGTTTAGTCACAGGGGATTTGAATAGAAAAATTCATGATTTAACTGGTGGTATGGTGCCTGCAATGGATCATATGTGGAACCCTAATGAGTGGTCAGATACTTTAAACATGCTAGGTTTAGGCGACGCTATAATGTCGGCAATTGGTATGGACGGTGTGCCACTAACGGCTGATATTGTCAGTGCGACAGGTAATTTAACTTACGATATGGTGTCAACTCAATTGCCTGCTATGGCTAACCCTGGCGTCCCACCAGAATATTTACCTGCCTATGTTCCTGAGCTTTTTGGGCCGGGATATGGTGGTGCTTTCTATCAAGAAACAGTTAATAACACTGGCGATTTCACTAACTGGGGGATTTTTGCTGATGTTGATTATGCTATTACAGATAAGTGGAATGTTATTGTTGGCCTACGCTATTCAAATGATAAAAAAGACTTTACTTGGCATACGCCAGTAAATAGTTTCGCTACTGTCCCTGTTAATAGTGTCATTGAAATGCAGGGCGGAGAACAAATTCCGTTAACGAATTTATTGTTTGATGCCGTTGATTATAAGGCGTCAGATACATGGGATAAAGTATCAGGTCGCTTAGTGACAAGCTATCAAGTGACTGATGATGATATGGTATTCGCTTCGTACTCAACGGGTTATAAATCAGGTGGTTATGATTCATTAGGTGCTACAAAAAGTGGCGTACCACAAGCCTTTGAGCCAGAAGATAGTACTAACTTCGAAGTAGGCTATAAAGGTATTTGGGCTAAACAAATTGTTGCTAACATTAGCGCTTATTACTTAAGTTTAGAAAACTTACAAAAAAGTGTCTCGTCAAAAAGACCTGATGATATTGCTGCTATCCCATTAATTATTAGTATCGATAAAGATATTGTAGGTGCTGAGTTTGATTTACGCTGGATGGCGAGTGATAGCATTACTTTTGGTTTTGTTTCAGAGGTTCGTTCAACAGATACTAAAACGCCTTCATATTACAATGGGCAAGGTGATTTAATTGAGGCTGAAACACGTTCTGATGATGCTAGCCTTAACTACACATTAACCTTTGATTGGATGCCAGACTTTGGTGTAGGCACAACCAACTTACATGTAGATTATGCTTTCATTGAGAACTTAAATGCTGAAGAACCAGGTATTGAAGATTATAAACTTGCGGTACCAGAGTACTTTCGTGATACCAAAAGTCTTAATGCGCGCCTTTCATGGGCTAATGATGCTGACAACCTGAAAATTGGTTTATGGGGCAAAAACTTATTAGATGAAAAACATGTTGTTGGCTTTGGTGATTTAACGGCTGACATACTAGGGACACCACTTGTTCGCATTAATCGCGGCATAGAAGTGGGTGTAGACATTAAGTACTCATTCTAAATTTTATAAGTGAACTACCGTAGTCATTAGTTCTACTTTAAAAAAGCCAACATCATTTGATGTTGGTTTTTTTTACCGTATTGAACTGTGACTTGGAATCTGCATAATTTTATGTTTTTATAGTTCTTTGTTTTGACATCCGACCATTTTAATTTTTCCATGGCTGAATTTTTTTCCCAATTTGCTTTAGCGCAAATGGTAATGTGCGCATTACTGTTATTTCCTCTTAGAAAACAAAACCCTTCCATCAGTTTATTTATTTTACTTATGCTATGTAGTTGTGGGTATTTACTCAGTGCTTTATTACAACCTGAGCAAGATTCACTGGTTGCATGGTTATTACAAATAACTCTAAATGCATTGCCCGGTGTATTTTGGTTGGTTAGTTTAAGTGTATTTGGTGATCATACTATTTTGCAGCGTTGGCAATATATTGTCGCGTCATTGACTATGATGGTACCGTTATCAACCTCGATTATTGAGCTGACATTTGCAATTTCCTTGCAAGATTTTGATGCCATATACGGCTTGATAAAATACGGTATGTTATTGTTGGAGCTAGTTTTAATTTGCCATGCGCTGATTATCTCTTTTAAACATTGGCGTGATGATTTAGTGCAAGAAAGACGTTATATCCGTGGTGGTGTTATTGCCATTTCAGGGTTATATATTTTTTCTGTGATTGTGCTGGAGCAATTATTTAAAGTGGAGTGGGCTGGACTAGAAATAGTGACAAGCTTTTTGTTAGCGGCTTTAATTACGGCAATCAACTTTTTACTATTTCAATTAAAGCAGTCGAGTTTATTTGAAACGGTAAAACCGAAAGCTTCTGTCGAAGCTAACAACATTGAGTTACCTAAACAATCACAAGAATTGCTCAAAGTAGTCGAGTCAATGGAGCAAGATAAACTGTATCAACAAGATGGGTTGACTATAGCAGGACTAGCCAAACATCTGTCAATTCATGAATATAAATTAAGAAATTTAATTAATGGCGAGCTTAATTATCGTAACTTTAATGACTTCTTAAATTACTATCGAATTAAAGAAGTCACCGAAAGTTTAGCCTCTACAGATTATAATCATTTGCCTGTTTTAACCTTAGCGTTAGAAAGCGGCTTTAGAAGTCTGAGCTCATTTAATAAAGCCTTTAAGAATACTCACGGAATAACACCAACAGCGTATCGAAAGAAGAATAATTCTAATTTGGGGTGAGTTGCAATGTATTGATTATTAACAGATTTTCTGTTGTTTTTTGGTAATCAATAAGGCTGTTTTAGAATTCGTCAGACTTTTTTTAGAATTCGTCAGCTATTTTACCCTTAGCTACTTATAGTGATGTCATTGTTTTTCTAACTGTGCTTTCTTATGAGTCGTTTTATTTGTTATCGCAATTTATTAAGTAAAAAAATATTCACTAAAATATTGACTAAGATGAATCTTTCATGCTTAGTTTCTATTAAAGTCTTGAGCACTATTGCTACCACTTCACTTGTCAGTTTTACTGCACATGCTGAAGGAAAACCCTCTATTGAAATGCCAGTAACCTATCAACAGTGTGTTGCATGTCATGGTGATGTTGGACAAGGTAATAGTCAATTAAAAGCACCAGCCCTTGCTGGATTATCTCAAAAATACTTAACCAGACAATTAACAAACTTTAAAACAGGCCTACGTGGTAGTCATGAAAAAGATACCTTGGGCTTGCAAATGCAACCCTTTGCAAAAGCGATAGATAACGACAAGGATGTTTATCTTCTAACCAGTTATTTAGCCAATCTTCCGATAGCATCCACAGAGCCAACAATAAAAGGTGATTTAAAAAACGGTAGTCGCTATTACCAAGGTAAATGCGGAGCGTGCCATGGTGGTACTGCGCAGGGTAATGAATCAATGAATGCGCCTAAATTAGCTGGGCAGGATACTGATTACTTAAAAAGACAAATGCAAAACTTTACCTCAGGTGTACGTGGCACTCATGCTGATGACAAATTAGGTCGTCAAATGGCAATGATGGCCAAAACGACCTCAGGTAAAGAGTTAGATGACATTCTTTACTATATTGCTGTGCAAAAGTAAGGAGAGCGTAATGAAGTTGTTTAATTTAATGTTTGTATGTTGCTTTTTCATCATTAACCTGAGTGCGAATAGTTACGCTCAGGGTGTTGATATTATGAGTGCTGAAGAGGCTCAATCTACATTTAAGCTTTCAGAGCGTTGTCCGCCTAGTTTTGAATTAACCGCTGACGGTGTTTGCCTTTTATTAACGCAATATCAATTTTATAGCTCTGTACAAAATAAAGGTTTAGGGGGAACACGGACCAATTTACCACCGCATCGGGATGGTTTTACACCTGCGCAAATTGATTTAGGCCGTTACTTATTCTTTGATCCATTGTTATCGAAAGATGGATCAATTTCATGCGCTAGTTGTCATCAACCTGATAAAGGTTTTAGTGATGATTTAGATCGTAGTATTGGCATCACCGGTGAGAAAGTCGGCCGAAGTGCACCTACTTTGTGGAATGTTGCTTTTGTCGATAAGTTTTTCTGGGATGTTCGTGCTACGACTTTAGAAGAACAAGCACAGGGCCCTTTATTTGATGCCCTTGAAATGGGAAACACCCCTGAGAACTTACTCGCTACTTTGCTAAGTAATCAGCATTATGTAGAGATGTTCTCTCAAGCCTTTCCTAATGTTTTTGAACAAGGTGGAACGATTGAGTTATCACAGGTTTATACGGCGTTAACAGCTTTTCAAGCATCGTTAATCTCATTAAATAGCCGCTACGATCGTTATGCTCATGGATATCATGAAGCCTTAACTGAGCGAGAAATAGCAGGGTTAAATGTCTTTCGTTCATTCGTGGCGCGCTGTGCAGAGTGTCACCAACCGCCATTATTTACTAACAATGAAATAGCCGTTATCGGTACACCAGAGCCTGAGGGTAGAGCATTAGATATTGGTGCAGAAAAAACTTATGACGCGCCAAAATTACGCGGTGCCTTTAAAGTACCGACTTTAAGGAACATTACAAAATCTGCGCCATATATGCATTCAGGCCGTTACGATAATTTACTAGATACAGTGAAGTTTTATAACGATGGTCGTGGCAATTCAGTACCTGAAGGTGAAGATATGTTGCTTCATTGGCATATATCAGAACCAAACTTAACTGATGAAGAAATGGATTTAATTGTTGAGTTTATGGGCACGTTAACTGATGAAAGTTTAACACCGCAAATTCCTAGCAGTGTTCCGTCAGGATTATCAGTGGTTGATGATAAATTTCAAGCACTTAATGATAAATAAACTTTCTGTTGATAAGCAAGTAGAAGTGTTTTTAAGTGCAAGATGATTAAAAAATTAATAACAATAAATTAAGTAAAACTAAAAATTACAATAAGTGCATAACGCGGAGAATTATATGGTTTCTAAAAAAATAGTTGGAACAGTACTGGTAGCTGGGGCTTTTGCCGCTGGGGTTTATTATGGTGGCAGCCAGAATGTAACACCAGTTATTACGAATAGCTCTGCTGGTGCAAGTTACGGTGGCGGCTATGATAAATCGGCGGATAAAGATGCACAAAAAGGGGCAAAAAAATCTGCGGTTAAGCAAAGAACAGAAGTAGGACAAACCCATGTAGTTAATGATGGGGAAACCATCATGGCAGCGGTTCAGGCGGCCAAGCCAGGCGATACAATCCAAGTTATGCCGGGCACGTATCATGAAACCGTTTATGTTGATAAAGATGATATTCGTATTATTGGCGTTATTAAAGAAGGTAAGCGAGCAACCCTTGATGGTAAAGGCGTATTAAATGATGCTTTTTTATATTCAGGTAATAACTTTGTTATAGAAAACTTTATCATTACTAAGTACAAAGGTAATGGTGTTATGGGGCAAGCGGGTAATAACTTCGAAATCCGCAATAATATTATTGTTGATACAGGTGTTTACGGTATTTTTCCACAATTGGGTAAAAACGGCATCGTTGAATACAATGTTATTTCAGGTATTGAAGATGCCGCGATTTATGTTGGTATGAGCGATAACATTCATGTTGCCTATAACGATGTCTTTGCCAATGTAGCAGGTATTGAAATTGAAAACTCACGCCATGCTATTGTTGAAAATAATAACGTTTATAACAACACGGGCGGTATTTTAGCTTTTATCACGCCAGGTTTGCCGATTAAAACAACCTACGATGTAATTATTCGTAATAACTTTATTTACAACAATAACCATAAAAACTTTGGTGCGCCCGGCTCTACTGTGGGTGGGATCCCTGCTGGTACCGGCATATTGATTATGGCAGCTGATGATGTTGTTGTTGAAGATAACATTATTACCGGTAACAAAACGGCGGGTATTTTAATCACTGATCATCATAACGCACCGAATGTGACGATTGATCCAGAATCAGATCCTAATCCTGATGGTGTCAAAATCTTAAATAACCTAATGCATAACAATGGCTACGACACAATTGATGAAGTGAAAGCCTTAATGTTAACTGAGTTTAAACAAGGCGAGCCAGATATCGTACGTGTTGGTACAAGTAATGATAGCTGTATTATAAACCGCCATCGCTATGTCTCTGTTGGAGTAAATAGTTGGAAAGAATGTGAATTTACTAATACTCATTCAATCGATACTTACTTACTAGATGAGCCTGTACCACCACGCGTCATTGATCCTTCTGAGCGCGGTAAAGTAGTTTATAACGGTGTATGTGCGGGTTGTCATACCTATACAGGGCGTATGATTGGTCCTCCAGTGCAAATAATTCAAGCTCTTTATATGGATAACCCACAAGGTTTAGCTGATTTCATTGCCAAGCCTACGAAGAAACGTGAGGACTATCCTGAAATGCCACCGCAAAATTATTTAGACGAAGAAACACGTCTAGCTGTGGCTAAATATATGTTAGCGCAAAAGAAGTAGCGTTAATAAGCTCTCCCTAGGAAGTGCCTTAAAGCGAATTTAGGGTGCTTCCGCTTCCATATTTTCCAAACATTAGTTGATTGAGGTTTTATTAGTGAACCTGAGATCACTCTTATATCTGAACACGAGTCAATCATGAATATAGAAAACAGCCATATTGAAGAATACACTTCTATTGAGCAGCTGCAGGACATTTTTGCATCGCAGCGTGCTGCCTTTAATAACAATATATACCCGAAAATAACTGAGCGAATAGCGCAGTTAAAGCAGTTAAAAGCAGCGGTGATGAATAATCAAGAGGCATTGATTAGTGCAATAAGTAGTGACTTTGGTCATCGTTGTGCTGATGAAACACGTATCTCTGAATTGCTGACATTTGTTGAGGCTATTGATACATCAATTAAACATATTCATCGTTGGACTAAACCATCAACGCGAAAAGTGTCGATTATCTTTCAGCCAGCCAGCAACCAAGTGCTTTACCAGCCATTAGGGGTTGTTGGTATCATGGTGCCATGGAATTATCCATTGATCTTAAGTTTAGGTCCACTTGTTACCGCCCTTACTGCTGGTAACCGCGTCATGTTAAAGCTTTCTGAATATACGCCGCACTTTAATGAGTGCTTGACAACATTACTTGCCACGGTATTTAAAACTGATCAAGTTGCTGTAACCACAGGTGTTGCCGATGTCTCAACGGCATTTTCTCAACTACCTTTTAATCATTTATTTTTTACAGGTTCAACAGGCGTAGGTAAATTAGTAATGAAAGCGGCGGCTGAAAATTTAACCCCCGTTACCTTAGAATTAGGTGGTAAATCGCCAGCAATAATCACCGACAATGTGGATATGGATTTAGCTGCAGAGCGCATTTGTTTTGGTAAATCTTTAAACGCAGGTCAAATTTGTGTCGCGCCTGATTATATTCTATGCCCTGAGCATAAAAAGCATGAATTTATTGAAGCGTATAAGAATGCTTTTGCTCGCATGTACCCAAGTATTAAAGATAACCCTGATTACTCCACGATCATTAATGAAGCACAATACCTGCGTTTGCAAAAATTAATTGAAGAAGCGGAGTTAGCTGGCGCTCGATGTACACAAATAAATCCTGCTAATGAAAGTTTTGAAAATACCAGAAAAATGCCTCCTACAATAGTAGAAAATGCTAGTGCAGATCTTGGGGTGTTAACTGAGGAATTATTCGGGCCAATACTGCCGATTGTTACTTATAATAAACTAGAGCAAGCCATTGATTATGTTAATGATAGAGCTAGACCTTTGGCTTTATATCTATTTAGTTTAGATAAAGGTGAACAAGCGCAAGTTTCTTATCAAACTCATTCTGGTGGTATTTGTATTAATAATACCATTACACATTTAGCGCAAGGAGACCTACCTTTTGGTGGTGTGGGTGACTCAGGTATGGGCCATTATCATGGCTTTGAAGGCTTTCAGACCTTCTCTAAAGCCAAAGCAGTACATAAAATTGGTAAGCTTAATGGTGGAAAATTACTGTACCCACCCTACGGCAAGAGCATACACCAGTTATTTTATAAGTTGTTTGTGAGGTAATAGCGAGTTAGAAAATTGTCAATTAAGCGATAAGCTAAGTAATAACGCTGGTATTACTTAGCTTAATTTGACGAATACTAAATATTATATGCCTCTGATATTCTTATTAAGCCTGGTTTGTTTTCTTGCTGCTTTGACGGTTTTTATAAAGCACTAAAGCAATGAGTAAAAAAGCTAAGAAAAATAACCCAAAGGTAGAACTAGCTTGGTCACTCTCTACTTCATCAGGCGTTAAAATATCACGACCATTCCCCGTCAGTTTATAGACTTGATAAAAACCATCATTGACTTCTATTGCTTCAAGTATCACCTTTTTTCCCAGTAATACTTGTGATTTGTTGCCTTCACAATAATCACTTCTAAACTTGATTGATAAATTGTAAGTGAAATCAGAATCAGTCAAGCTTAATGCCGCTGCGCCTTTAGGTGGACAGTGTAATTGGTAAATCGAACCTTTAATGATTTGAATGTTACTCAATTGGGCATACGCTTTTGTGTGCATAGCACTTTTCACACCTAATAAAATAAAGAAGGCAGCTAATACTAATAAAATAATGTTGGTTGTTTTGCTCATAAGAAACTTTATTTTTGCTTTGCTTGAAAGACAATTTTTATGATGAATTTGTGAGGGTAAGTAGAACATATTCAAGATTATTTCGTCTTGATATATATCACAAACTCAACGTATAACTCCTGGCAAAGTTTCACGCTTTAATGCTTTTTTAATCTCTTACAAATGCGGAGGCTTCTTGGACAAAAGAGCTATTGGGTTGACCAAAAACACAAATAGGTCCGTAAGGATAATCTTCTGTATAGTAATAGCCATAATTGCCATAAGCGTCAGTCATACCATTACACTCATCTAGATCACCGCTACCTTCTTGATAAAACCAATCTTCAACAAAAATTCCTCTTTTGTGCGTTGCGATTGAAGGCGCACTGATATTGGAGCCTGCTGGCGTTTCTCGCTCTGAGTCATAGGTGCGCCAGCTTGACTTAGCTTTTTTAAGCGCACCGCTTTCTTTATCATAAAAGTAATGACCATAAATTGGAAAACCGTCAGGAGCAAAGCCGATAACAGGAGAGCCGCTACTATCAATATCTGAGGTAATTGCAACTTGATTAATGGCATCATCTACAAAAGAGAGTCCATCATTATCGCCATGGTAATGATATCTACCATCAAAAGCATGGCCTGTATATTCATCTAAAGTCACTATATCAGGGTTATTGGCAGGCACGGCATACCAATCAGCATTTAAGCCACATTGCTGACGAGTACCTAATCCAACATTCAAAGGTGCATTGATATCTGGGTGGTAACAAAAAGCAGAATCCATATCTAAATCAACGCCATTAAGTAATATGCCATTTAAGGTCAGCATCCCTGCTATTTTTCTTACATAACTCGCTTGTGTTTGTTTGGTTGGAAATCTTGGAACCGTTAAAATAAAGCTTATAGTGTTTGCTTGAACACGACTGGCAAAGTCTTTTCCGGTTGTAGTATTTGCGCCAACATCGTGGTTGGGGATGTTATTACTCTCAAAAGTGCAATGTTCACTATCGGCTGTTACGGTTAAATAACTGTCTAACACTTCACTTTGCTGAACATCGTAAATGGTTGCGTGATATTGACCCACATAAGCAGCGCAATCTGGGTTTCGGTTGCTTAGTTTGGTAAAGGAAATATCGCCTTGAGGGTTAGCTGTCAAATTATTTTCAGGCACTGTTGGCAATACAGGGCTATTGTCAGGAGTTTCGTCTGAACGGCTATTCTCAGAGCTTCCACCGCAACCGCTTAAAAGCATAGAAAGTGTTAACAAAATCAGTTTAGTGATGGCATTCAACGTAAATGTCTCAGATGAATTTAACTGTTAATTCACTATAAAGCCCTTAGCACTGTAATTACAGTGCTAGTCAGGTAAAGTTTTGTAAAGTTATTAACCTCATTAAATGCCTTCTTCTTGGGTGCTCACTCATTATAGTTTATCTGCTAAGTGGGATTATTAGATAAATAGACTAGGCTTGTGGTACTAAATATGAAAAGGCTAATAACATGATATTTAATCAAGGCTTAGTAAAGCGGTTATGTTTATTCGCAATATGCGCTATGGCTTTAGTAGGGTGTATGCATTCTTCACAAAGTACAAACGTCAGTGCAAAAAATTATGATTCAGCGGGTAAAAAGCTTCATGCTCTATTGGAAAAGGATTGGCAGAGGTATTTGAGGAATAATCCTGAAATGTCTTCATATTTAGGCGATACCAGATATAACGATCGTTGGAGTGACTTATCTCTACATGGAATCGCGCGTGTTAATCAGCAAGATAAAGCAGTGCTCTTACAGTTAAAAAACATTCAATATGATGCCTTATCAAAACAAGATAAAATTAACTACGATTTATTTAAGTGGCAGATAGAGTCAGCAGTAAATGAATATAAATATTCCCCTTTTTTGATGCCCATTAACCAACTAGAAGGGGTGCAATCCATTTATCAATACGCTGATTTTTTTACTTTTAATAACTATCAAGATTATCAAAACTGGCTTAAACGTTTACAAGCGTTGCCTCAGCTAATTGAACAAACAACGACGTTAATGAAAGCGGGTATCAAGCAGGGAGTTTTGCCTCCAGCTATTACTATTTCAAGAATACCTGCACAAGTTAAACAGCACTTGGTAAGTCATGCCAAAGAAAGTGTGTATTTTGCTAAGTTTAATGCTTTTCCTAAAAATATTGATAAGCATCAGCAACAGCAGTTGCTTGAACAAGCAACGACAGTAATTCAACATGAAATTACACCAGCATACCAAAAGTTTTATGACTTTTTAGAGAGTGAATATTTGCCGGCGTGTCGAAACACCGCGGGCATTTGGGATTTAACTGATGGTAAAGCGTATTATCAATTTCTTATTAACTATTACACTACAACCACGTTAACGGCCGATGAAATACATGAAATAGGTTTAAAAGAGGTCACACGAAATAGAGCTGAAATGGAGCAAGTTATTGATGAAGTTAAATTTGAAGGAAGCTTTCAACAGTTTTTAACCTTTTTACGAACGGATCCTCAGTTTTATTATCAAACGCCTGAGGCTTTACTAGAAGCATATCAAGCGGTAAGTAAGCGCTTAGACCCACACTTGCCTAAGCTGTTTGGTAAATTGCCGCGCATGCCTTATGGAGTCATCCCAATTCCAGATTCTATGGCTCCTGATGAAACGACTGCTTATTATTCTGGCCCTTCTGCCGATGGAACACGTGCAGGTTATTACTACGTCAATTTATACCTGCCAGAATCAAGGCCTAAATATGAAATAGAAGTGCTAAGTGTTCATGAAGCCGTTCCTGGGCATCACTTACAGGTGGCCTTACAAATGGAGTTAGGTGAACTTCCTAAGTTTAGGCGCTTTCTCGATTTTACTGTATTCACTGAGGGATGGGGCTTATATAGTGAACGTTTAGGTTATGACATGGGACTTTATAGCGATCCGTATTCTCGCTTTGGACAATTAACCTATGATATGTGGCGTGCGGTACGTTTAGTTGTTGATACGGGAATACATCACAAAGGTTGGACACGAAAGCAAGCTATTGATTATTTTATGGCAAATGCCGCTAAGTCAGAGCAAGATATTATTAATGAGATAGATCGCTATATTTCTTGGCCAGGTCAAGCACTCGCATACAAAATAGGGCAGTTGAAAATACTTGCTTTGCGAGAAAAGGCTGAAAAGACACTAGGTGATAAGTTTGATATTAGAAGCTTTCACGATACGGTTTTAGGCAGTGGTTCAATACCGCTTAACGTGCTGGAAGACAATGTAGAACAATGGATTGAGTCTAAGCAATAGTCAGTATTTTTAACTGATATATTGATTTTTGTAAAACGCTAAATTAGGGTTAAATGCTAGGGGTTGGTACTTTCAATAGGAAGGGTAAATGTTAATAAAAGAAAACTGTGGTCTTATAATTGTTGATGTCCAAGGACGTCTTGCTCAAATGGTACATAACAGTGATGCTTTGCTTGTGAACACTCGAAAGTTAATTGAGTGTTGTCAGTTGTTAGCTATACCTATTATTTGGCTTGAACAAAACCCAAAAGGGTTGGGAGAGACACTACCTGAACTTTCTGATTTACTTAAGCAGTCGAGCAAAGTATTTGAAAAGTTTCATTTTAATGCTCTTTATGAACCTGAAATTGCTACTGCTATTAAAGCAACTGGCAAACAGCAGTGGCTTGTGGCAGGAATCGAAGCACATGTCTGTGTTTACCAAACTGTCATGGGGCTACTTAATGCTGGCTATGAAACAGAAGTCGTAATTGATTGCATAGCATCCAGAATGCAATCAAATATTGAAGTGGCTATTGCTAAGATGCAACAAAAAGGCGCGAGCATCTCAAGCTTAGAGATGTCTGTGTTTGAATTACTTAACAGCGCTAAGTCAGATGAGTTTAAAGGTATATTACCGATAATAAAGTAGTAACTCTTATGAGGTCTTACTTAAGCTTTTGAATATTTTCTTAATTAAAAGCCATTTATTTTGAATAAAATAAATGGCTTTACGTTTAACTTAAGATTTTATGCATGCTTATAAATGTGATTTGTATATTTCTCTATTGGCTGATTAGTTTATAGCCCAGCTTGGGAGCAGAAAGCAACTTGCAGCGAATAAAGCCCAAATTAGCATAGTTAACCAATACATAGCGGGATCACTACCTCGATGATAAGGATGCCATATGTAGGCAACTCCTCTGACTAAATCAAAAAGTAACCAAAGTGTTAGAGCAAAACCTAACCAATAAGCCCAAGGTAGTGATAACAACATACTAGTACTCCTCATCGGCGTTAAGAGTGCCATCTAAATTACTATCAAGTGCCGACTGCCAACCTTTACCCGGTACAGTACACGTATAAGTCAGGTTGTTATTGGCTGTTTTGGCTAAAGCTAATAACTGAGAGCTTGCTAAAAGATCTTCAGCTGCTGAGTCACTTCTATATTGATTTGTTGTATGTTCAAATAAATAACCACGTTGTTTGCCGTCAATCATACCTAAAGCAATAAGGTCACACTCAGTAACTTCACCTCCTAATATTTTTGAAGTGAATGATGTAGTAGCTCGCTGCTCAAATAACGCAATGCGTTGTTCAACCTGTGCATTTGATTGTGAAGATAGCGTTATTTGCTGACCGACAATGGGGGCTAAATCATTATCAAACTCCATCATGTAATCAACTAAACCTTGACGTGTTTCTTCATCAGGAATACCTACTTCACCAAAATTGAAGTGACAACCATGGCGCTCATCTGCACCCTCAGGGCAACCTGCTTCACCATTATCAAAGACTCCACCTTTTAGGAAGTTAAGTAATTGATCTGTTGCACCATCATGCAAAAAACCAAAGCCTCTTATTTGCTCACCTTGATGTTGTTTAGTATGAGAGGGTAGAAATCCTTCTCTATCAGGTAAGCCGAACATACCTACACGAGTATATAGGTTTCGTAAATGTGGTACTTTTAATATTTGAATTTCACCTCCATGCGCTATTTCGCCACGCGTACCATAAAAGCCTTGTTCGTGATCTACGCCATGACAGCCTTCACAGTTAACACCATCAGGGGAGTCACCATTGAGTAAGGTATCTTCAGCGGCACCATCTGAACGACGTTCACCGTGAAAAAAATCTTCTCCAGTTTTTGCTGATGTAGATAGAGAATTATCAAGGCCACGGATAGGGTTTGGCGGTAAAGCAACGCGCAACATGAAGTCAGCGAATTTATCCATGTCTTGTTCAAGCTCAATGACTTGATCGGTTTTGTTTTCTGAGTCTACCGATTCTGGTAACGCAATATTCATCCCTAATAAGCCTTCAAAAGCGACAATGAAGTTTTTAAAGGACGTTTTTTCATCTAAGGTTTGCTCTATATCATCACCAAAATAACCGACAGAACGGTCACCACGCCAGTGCATATGCCCACTGTTCTGCATGCCACGTAGCGATTGTGTACCCATGGGGCCTTTCATTGAGGCAAATGTTCTCTTATCGCCATTGCCATTGATGATGTCGAGTAATTGACAACTTTCATCTTCTGGCCCAACGAGTAAACAGCCTAATTCTGTTAGATTTTCTGTAGGGAAGGGCTGTGGGTTAACCCCATTCGATGCGTCAGGATTACCTAAGTTCCAACTTAAATGATCTGTATCTCCAAAGATATGGCAACTTGCACAAGAAGATTCACCATTTGAAGAAGAGCGTTCACCATCGTAAAGCATTGAGCGCCCTGCCATGTAACTAGCAGGTTCAAGCGTTGGCATTGTGATGCGTTGTATTTCAACATTTTGGCTTAAATCTACACGGACTAAGCTATTATCAAATCGTGTGAAAACATAGAGGGATTGGTGCTGCTCATCGAGTAATAAACCTGCTGGCCCACCTTCGATGGTTAAGTAATTTTCACTGAGCTGGGTGGGATCAAACTCATCGCCACTGTTATCCCAATATTTAGATTGTTCTAGTTGTGAGGTCGGTAAAACAGCCACTTTATCTGAGCCGATAACTGCATTATATAATGTGCTACCATCTTGAGATATGGCAAGTTGTGTTGGTGTCGATAATGTATGTTTTTTAAGCGCTTCTTTACCCTTTAAGTTTGAATAATCAATATGGCGATTTAAATGTCTTGGCTCGACAGAACCTGACTGTGGGTTAATCACGGTAATACGGCTTTGTGCGATATTTCCCTGAACCGTTGTACCGCCAAAAACACCGGGACCTTCAAAGCGAGTTGCATTATTGGATTCAGTATTAGATACATAGACTTGGCCAGATTTAGGGTTAATGGCTAAATTGAATAGCGTTGTACCGACATGGGCAAAAGCTTTTGTTTCGCTCAAGGTATCAGTATCAATTTCAAAAACATCTAAGTCAGGCAAAGTGAAGCGAATGCCATTAGAAAAGTTACGTCCTTTTGTGTCGCGCCATTGACCAGATTCGTTATCATATTTAACGATCATACTTGTCCAAGGTTGGTATTCACCATCGGCATTAACTCCTGGCGCTGTTCTACCACCGGGAAGATATCCTTCTGTTAAACCATTGGGGCTACTAATTTCATCCATTACTTGGCAAGGGTAAGCGCCATATACATCATCTTCATAGCCGTAACACATTACTGACTCATGAACAGCTGTAGTTTGATTACCTGAGTTTAGTACGCCTGCATATAGACGAGTTTGATCTTCCGATATCGCGAGGCCTCTAAGCGTATCACCGAACAGTGATATAATCTTAATAGGTTTACCCCCTAAGGTATTTGTTAAGTTTTCGCTATCAAAAACCCAAATATCAGCGCGACCTGTACTTGGGGTGTGCAATTTTGCATCACCAGCGCCTTCTACACTGGCTAATGCAGGATTCATTCTTTGTTGGCCACGATGCGCTGTAGTAATAAAGGCTTTATTTTTTGCAAAAACGATATCTTTAGGTTCATCACCAACGAGTAGAGTTCTTAAAACAGTGGCACGATCCGTTGAAATATCAATTAAAGTGATGGAATCTGAAAGATGATTTACCACCCAAGCAGTATCGTTATGAATAGCAACAGCAACAGGCTCTATACCTACAGGAACTGACTGCAGATGACTCGCTTGACCATTGTCTTCTATGGCAAATATTTCAATAGTGTTATTTGAGGTATTGGTTACTAGCAGTTTGTTGCCGTCAGCAGTTTTAGCAATGGGCCTTACGGGGGCAGACTCAAAACCAATAAATTGAGCTCTGGGCTCTGGCGGCGTAACGATAGCAGGTGGTGTTACCGGTGTTGGAGCTGGTGGATTTGTCGCTGTAGGTGACTCTTTACTACCGCAACCACTCACTAGCATAACTAATATAGATAATTGAAAAAATTTATTCATGTGACTTCCTAGTAAATAATTATAAATTTTCATGTTGACAATTTACAGATTACACTAGGCTTTAATAAATTGTCAACGTGACAATTTAATTGTTTTTGTTATAGTGTTCATTTTAAGCTTGATTGGAGGTTGTATGGCAAGACCAAGCATGGCGGGTCAACGGCGTGAAGAAATATTAGACGCGCTTGAAATATGTATTTTAGAACAAGGTATTCAGGCAACATCATTAGAGAATATCGCTGATACTGCAAAAATGAAGCGTACAATATTACGTCATTATATTGGCAATAGAGATGACATTATTTGTGCGCTAAGTGAGCGCTGGTTAAAGAAATATTCACAGCAATGGCTAGATTTATTAGCTTGGTTGCCTAGAGAAAACAGAGCTGATGCCCTTATAGATTCACTGTTTTCTTCGAGAAGCAAAGAAATGGTTAATAATACTATTATTGGTGAAGCTATTTTCTCAGAAGCAAAGCGACTAGAGTCAATTAAGGTGCATCAAAAGCAAATCATGGCAGAATTTATTCAGCATTTAGTACGAGAATTCTCAGAACAATTTTCAAAGGCCAATAGCAGCACAGTTGAGCTGGTAGCGTATGGTATATACTCAAATTACTTAATGAGTGAATCATTATTACCCTTGGGGATGTTCGATGAAATGTATAAGTTAAAGCAAGCTTCACTATTAATGACTCAGCAATTACGATAGAAAAGTAAATTGTCATATTGACAATTTACTTTTCTAAAGGTACATTACGCATCATGATTTAGTAAAACAACTCTTAGGTGCAATATATGAATCTCTTTAATTCTATTTTAACTTCCATCGTGATCGTGGTGATTTTTTGGGCTTGTGCTTTTTTTCAAACCAGTATTGCTCATGCTATTCAGCATAAAGAAGTGGGTGCTTCGTTAGAACTCTCTAAAAAAGCTAATGCAGAAAAAGTGAAAGTCCATAAAACTGCGCTAGATAATGCGGAATTAGTAAATGAAAGTATTACAAAAATCATTAACTTTTCAGGGATTAAACAACGTATTTACTTAGAAGATACGCCCCAGCTCTGGCAGAGATTTAATAGTGATACTAAAATCCATAAACTGTTAAAACAGCAGCCTAAACAAATATTTGTCACTTATAGCGCTTTATCTAAAGACTTTAAACAAGCAGATGTTGCTATCGGTTATAACGTGATTGAATTGAGTAAATTTGATAGTCATCACACCATTGAAATGCACCGTCTTAAGCGATTATTAGCCAAAGGTAAATACTCAGACAGTGCATTAACTGATGCTTGGAAAAGTATAGATTATAATAAAGCCATAGATTATGTACTTGAAGTACATGATTTAAGCAATGGCACTGATATTGAATCAACACAACTGTTTGTCGCGTATAAGTAGGAGACACTGATGGAATTTTTATCTCAAATCTTAACGCCGGATGACGTATGGGGCTTGGAAGCTTGGATTGATGATTGGTTTTTTGTGATTGCCATCGCATTATTTTTAATCGAATGTGTTCGCTATGTAATAAAGAAAAAGTTCACTAAAGATTTCTTCGGTGATAGCGTTGCCAATTTTGTGACTTTGGGTTTGTTTATATTAATTGTTGCTACGGTTGGAGCAACCTATGCAGGGGTGTTCATATTTACTTATGAGCAGTTCAGTTTGGTACAATTACCAATTAATGGTTGGACAATCTTATGTTGCATTATACTTGCTGATCTTGCTTATTATTGGGAGCACAGATTTTTACATATGAACGGTTTTGGTTGGGCCACTCATACAGTCCATCATAGTTCACCGCATTTTAATATATCAGTAGCGTATAGACATGGCCCTATGGATTGGTTCTTTCCCTTGTTTTTCCATTTGCCGCTAGCGTTAATAGGTTTTCACCCATTTGTTATTTTCTTAGCAGAAATTGTAGTACAGGTATTTCAAACGCTTTTACATACCGAAACGGTGAAAAAGTTACCAAGACCTATAGAAGCCATTTTTAATACGCCGTCGCATCATAGAGTCCACCACGCAACGAATAAACAGTATTTAGATAAAAACTATGCAGGAATTTTTATTATTTGGGACAAAATGTTTGGCACGTTTGCCGAAGAAAAAGAGCCGGTGAACTATGGCATTTACCCAAAACTTAATAGTGTTAATCCAATAAAAGTATTTTTCTCTGGTTACGTAAAGTTATGCCAAAGATTGTGGAATGCGCCTTCATGGGGGTACCGTTGGAATTTGTTAGTAAAATCTCCAACTTGGGCGTGGCAGCAAGAAAATAAATAATGAAGTAGGAATTAACTATTTTTATTCTTAATTAAGCCTTCCTTTTGGAAGGTTTTTTATCTTTAGTGCGGTTTATTTACTTGTTGCTACTGTTAAATTCTGCTTAAATCTTTTTATGCAGCATTAAGAAGATGCTAATACTCTAGGAACACAATAATAATTCATGCCTGATATTATAGCCTTACAACAAAGCATCAAACGTAGAAACCGCTTAGCAATATCATTAATTGCTATATTAGTGAGTCTATCTTTTTTAAGTTTGTTAATGATATTTGAGCACCTTGAACAAGATGCTGAATTAATTAATCTCGCTGGTAGCCAGCGAATGTTATCCCAAAAAATTGCCTTAATAGCGAATCAGCATTATCACAATGTTGTTGAAAATAAGCATGATGAAACAACAATTGAGCGCTTAAAAGAAGCAACAGCTTTGTTTTTAGCGAATCATCAATTTCTTGCTGGTTTAGCTGCGGGTGATTCAGACACTTTACCAAAAGAAGTCCACGCTATATATCGTGATGCTCCCATTAATCTAAACGAAAAAGTAAAATATTATTCCCAAGGCGCAATTGCTCTGAGTGAGACCCAAGATGAAGTTATTGCAGGTGAATTAATCAATGGGCAATTTCATCATGATAAAGTAGAAACATTACTCAATTCGTTAGATATGGCGGTTAGCCAAATTGAAAATCATATCAATGAGCGTATTACTTATATCCAAGTTATTAAAGCGTCACTTTGGCTCGCAATTATGGCGTTGCTATTTGCTATTAGCTTTTTTATCTTCCGCCCATTACAGAGGCTGATTAATCAATATTATTCTGATATTTCACTCGCCAAACAACAAAGTTCTGAATTAAATTTGGCGGTAAATAAGCATGCTATTGTTTATCGAATTAACATGGACAAACAAGGCACTATCACAGAAGTGAATCAACGTTTTCTGGATTTTTATCGTTATGATGAAGATGAGATTTTGGGGAAAAGTGTTTTTAATATATGCGGTCCTAACTACACTCGAGAGTATTATGAAGGTGTATTTAAGCAATGCCTCTTAAATGAGTATTGGCACGGGGAGTCAATTAATAAAATTAAAGGCGGGCGCGAGTTATGGTTAACAACGACCATCGTACCGCTTATGAATGATGAAGATAGGATAGAATCTTTCATTGTTATACAAAATGATATTAGCGGCATTAAACAAACAGAGTTTGCGCTGAATCAGTTGCATCAAATTACCTCAGACGTGGACAAAATCTTAGAAGATAAAATTCAAGATATTTTGTTACTTGGTAAGCAAATTTTCAGCTTACCTTTAGCACTTGTAAGTGAGATAAAAGAGCAAGAATACAAAGTGCTTTATTGTCATACACCTAATGAAGAAATAAATGCAGGTGCGACGTTTGAACTTGGCAATACGTATTGTACCCATACACTCAACGCAAATAAGCCGATTGCATTTCATCAAGCAGGGCATAGTGATATTAAAGATCACCCGTGCTATAAAAACTTTGCCTTAGAGAGCTATATCGGTGTTCCTCTTATAGTTGAAGGTAAACGTTTTGGTACATTAAACTTTTCAGGCCCTGAACCATCGACTAAACCTTTTACAGATCGTGAACTCGATTTAATGCAATTATTTGCCCATTGGATAAGTTCTGAAATTACCCGTGATAAGCACCAGAATAAATTTATGGCACAGCAGTCTCTTTTGGAGCAAATGAGTCAGCAGGCGAGAATTGGTGCGTGGGAAGTTGATTTACTAAACAATAATATTTACTGGTCGAGTATGACCAAAGAAATTCACGAAGTTGCCAGTGATTACCAACCTGATTTATCGACAGCCATTAATTTTTATAAAGAAGGTGAAAGTCGAGATACGATTCAACAACTGGTTAACGAGAGTATCGAAAACGGCACGCCTTACGAACGAGAGTTGCAGCTAGTCACAGCTAAAGGTAATGAAATATGGGTGTCAGCTCGAGGCCGCTCTGAGTTTGTCAATGGTCAGTGCATTCGCCTTTTTGGTTCATTTCAAGATATAACTGATAAAGTTAATGCACAATATAAAATATCTCAACATAGCCAACGTATGGCTTTAGCTGCAGATTCTGCAGGTATAGGGATTTGGGAACTTAACTTAAAAACCAACAGCTTGAAATGGGATGATTGGATGTTCAAGTTGTATGGTATAGAGTCTGATGATTTTTCTGGCGCTTATGAAGCTTGGGAAAATGGTTTGCACCCTGAAGACAAAGAACGGGCTGCTCAGGAGTTACATTATGCTGTTGAACACAATGGCCACTTTAATACAAAATTTAGGATTATCTGGCCAAATGGAGAAATCAGACACATAAAGGCCTCTGCGATTGTAAGCTATGATGGTGACGGTAAGCCGCTCTCTATGGTCGGAGTTAATTATGATGTAACAGTGCCTGTAGAAAATGAAATGGCTTTAACAAAGGCAAAAGAGCAGGCAGAAATAGCTGTTACTGCTAAGAATGAGTTCTTTGCGAGTATGAGTCATGAAATTAGAACGCCAATGAATGGTGTTATTGGTATGCTTGATTTAGTGAAAGAATCAACTTTAAACCAAGAGCAAGCACACCGTATTGGGATAGCACAACAAAGTGCTAAATCGTTGCTAACACTGATCAACGATATTTTGGATTTTTCTAAAATTGATGCCAATAAGCTTGAGTTAGAAAATGTGAGTTTTAATTTACGCTCTATGGTTGGGGCATTAGCTGAATCATTCGCACAGCAAGCCCAGCAAAAAAATGTTGAGCTGGTTATTGATTTAGTCGATGTAGAAGAATCTCTTGTCAAAGGTGACTCTAACCGAATTAGGCAAATTCTCACTAATTTAGTTGCTAATGCCATTAAGTTCACTAAACAAGGTGAAGTAATCATTCGAATAAGTCAGCAGTCTTGTGCGACGAGTCAATGGCGTTTGATTATTGAGGTAAGTGATACCGGCATAGGGATATCTCAAGCCAAGCAATCGAGTTTATTTGAAGCTTTCAGTCAGGTTGATGCTTCAACCACCAGAGAATATGGTGGTACAGGATTAGGGCTCGCTATTGTTAAAAAGCTATGCTTATGCATGCAGGGTAATGTTAGTCTAGAAAGTGCTGAGGGGCAGGGCAGTATTTTCACTTGTGATATTATTGTGGATAAAGCGCCTGACTCTTTAACTTCAATTCCTGATGAAGCTCTTCGAGGTAAACGAGTACTTATTGTTGAAAGTAATAATTCATGTGGTGAAGTTATCAATCGACAATTAAATCACTGGCAATTAGATAGCCAACTAGTTAATTCAGGTGAAGCCGCCTTAGTATCCCTGAATGAGCAAGATAGTGGAGATATCTTTGACTTAGTGCTTATTGATCAGCAGCTTAAGGACATTGATTACACCAAACTAATTGGAAAAATCAGGGCAAACCCGAGTTCTGCTCATGTAAAAATTATTTTGATGACCTTAATGGCAAGTCAAAATGAGTTGGGTAATAGCAATAAAGTAGGTTTTGATAATTGTTTCCCTAAACCTGTGACTACACTCGATTTACACCGTGCTTTAAACACGGTATTAGATGATCATCAAGCACAAAAGAAAAACGAAGAGCTCTCAAGTACAGTAGAAAAACCTAAGGCATTGAATCAAAGTTGGGATCAAACGGTTAAGCTATTGTTGGTGGAAGATAATCGTGTAAATCAAATGGTTGCTATGGGGGTTTTAAAGAAAATTGGCATTACCCATTGTGATATTGCTGTAAATGGTAAAGATGCCTTAGAAATACTAAAAGCCAGCGACGAAAGCCAGCCCTATACTTTTATCTTTATGGATTGCCAAATGCCTGAAATGGACGGCTATCAGGCGACAAAATTAATTCGAGAAGGGGTTGCTGGCGCTCGCTATATGGACATTCCAATTGTCGCTATGACAGCGAATGCTATGTTAGGTGATGAACAGAAGTGTTTAGATGTAGGGATGAATGATTATTTGGTTAAGCCTATTAACAAGGCGCAAATTTTAGAGACATTACACATTTTTTTAAATAAAACATAAACACCACGTTGCAAGATAAGGTGAAAGTTATTTTGCAACGTGGCTAGAAAGTGCAAGCTTTACCTGTTGTTTGTTTAGAAAATGGCACTATATAAAAAGCCCGCTCCTACTGCCATAGATAAAATTACGATTAAAAATGCGATGATCATCGGGTTTTTAAACAGTGACTTTAACAGTACAACCTCAGTGATACTTGCTCCTGCACTACCGATAATTAAAGCCATTACAGCTCCAAGTCCCATACCTTTTGCAGCCAGCGCCGCACTTAAAGGAATAACGGCTTCAGCACGAATATAAAGTGGTATGCCAATAACGGCAGCGATTGGTATAGCTAAAGGATTATCTTCACTGGCAACATTGGCAACAAATTCAGTAGGCATAAAACCATAAATAATCGAGCCAATTGCGATCCCTCCCATTAAGTAAGGCAGTACTTTTTTAAAGTCAATCCACGTTGTATGCCAAATTTTTAACCACTTGCTTTCTTCCATGGTGCTTTTAGCACAACTGGAACGACAACCTCGAGGTTCTGGTTCTATATAAGCCTCAGGCTTAATGTATTGCTCGAAACCTAAACGCTCTAATGTATAGCCGGCAATTATTGATACTCCCATAGCAATTGAAAAGTAGAAGAGTGTTACTTGAATGCCAAATGTAACTGCGAATAACCCAATGATAATTGGATTAAGTAGTGGACTTGCAAATAGAAAGACCATCATAGTGCCAAATCCAGCTTTGGCCCTCAATAGGCCTTTTAGAAATGGAATAGTAGAGCATGAACAAAATGGCGTGATCGCGCCCAAAAGTGCCGCGATAAAATAGCCTTTACCATGCTTGCTACTTAATATGCTTTGGATTTTACTTGGCGGAATGTAATGTTGTAGAACACCCACGATATAACTAATCAGTAAAAACAACGCAGTTAATTCTACAGCTAAGAAAACAAACATCGACATTGTTTCATTCAGCATTTGTTGGTTAATTGACATAAAAATCACCTTGACTATATTTCTAGAATTATCGAATTGTAAAGTGTGCTCTTTCTTTGTCAATATATTTCTAGTAATATCGAATTATTGATTCGAAATGTGGGAATATTATGGATATAGATATAATTGCCAAAGCATTAAAAGAACTTGGTCATCCAACACGGTTGGCTGTCTTTAAACGTTTAGTTAAAGCAGGTGAGCAAGGCATTTCTGTTGGTACTGTTCAAGAAGAGTTGGCTATTCCTGGTTCAACGTTATCTCATCATATTTCAGGACTAGTGTCTGCGGGGTTCATCACACAACGCCGTGAGGGTAGAACACTGTTTTGTGTCGTTGAGTATAAAAAGCTAGAATCAGTGCTCGCTTTTTTTCAAGATGAGTGTTGTATTGACGAACAGAATCTATAGCTATTTTAGTTTATGATGATTAAGGGAGCTTATGCTCCCTTAATCAATTTGATGTTGTAAATACCTTATATTAGCCGCAACATGATAAGCTGGTTGCTCGAGTATCACATTGGCTTTTTGGCATACAACCTTGCTGGTTATTATTTTTAAGACTAGCTAAATAATTGTTTGTCAGGTAAAAGTGACTAAATACCTCGATAAAATCATCTGGAACTGCTTTATTCATTAAGCCTGAATTGTATAGTTCACTTTGCCATTGTTGTACTTTTGGATATTCAGCCAGCATATCAAAACCTGAGCCTTGCTTAATAATTAAAGCACGATGCAATAATGGCAACCAAGCAATATCAACATTAGAGATACTTTCTCCTTTAAAAAAACGCTTGCCTGTTAATTTTTTCTCAGCTTTAGCAAAGGCTTTTGCCAAACTTTCAAAGCGTGACTCGAAGGTTTCTTTATCTTTACTACTCATAGTGCCGCACTGAACCATATAATGCTTACTTGCTTGATAGGACCATGCACGATCTAATGCCTTTTGCTCGGGTGACAATGATTCTATCGGTGCATATTTATCATCTAAGTATTCAACAATGGCATCAGATTCAAATAATATCGTATCATTTTCTGTTATAAGTACAGGCACTTGACCGTTTGGTGATATGTCGAAGAACCATTGTGGTTTATTGCTTAACTCAATGTATTCTATTTCAAATGGAATATCTTTAACCGCAAGAGCAGCCATTACACGTTGTACAAATGGGCAGTTTTTAAAGCTGATTAATTTGATCATTTTATTCTCCAGTAAATCTTAAATAAGTTGTTTATACCTATAAGACGTAGCTCAAATGAAAAAGACGAAATAAAAGACAAAGAATTAAATTTTTTTTGGGCTCTGTTGGTTTTTGAATCTGTTGAACTTGACGTAAAAAATCTGCTTATTACTTACCCAATGTTTACTGAGTTAATAAATAAGCAGATTTTGTTATTCAACAATACTTTTAGAGGTTAAATAGCATTGATTTTAATGAATATAAGTCGACTAAGCTTGTGCAAGCGCTTGCTCTATATCTGCGATAATATCATCGATGTGTTCAATTCCTACGGATATTCTGACAAGATCCTCTGATACTCCGGCAGATTTCAACTCTTTAGCATTAAGTTGTCTGTGTGTTGTTGATGCTGGATGACAGGCAAGAGATTTGGCATCACCAATGTTTACCAATCTTAAAATCATGTTTAAACCGTCAATGAATTTTCCACCGGCTTCACTACCTCCTTTAATACCAAAACTTAAAATGCCTGATGATTTACCCTGTGTTATTTTCTGACAAACGGCGTTATAAGGGCTATCTTCTAGCGCTGCGTAGTTAACCCAGCTGACTTTGGCGTGATTTTGAAGGTATTGAGCGACTTTCAGGGCATTTTCACAATGCCTTTCCATGCGAAGGCATAGGGTTTCTAAACCTTGCATGATTAAAAAAGCATTATGAGGAGAAATAGCTGCACCTGTATTTCTAAGCGGAACGACACGGCATCGGCCAATATAGGCGGCTGCACCTAATGCTTCTGTGTAGATAACATCATGATAGGATGGATCAGGTTCGTTAAGCATAGGGAAGCGCGTTTTATTTGCTACCCAATCAAACTTACCGGAATCAATAATAATACCGCCGATACTAGTACCATGACCACCTATGTATTTAGTTAGCGAATGAATGACAATGTCGGCGCCGTGCTCAATTGGACGACATAAAACTGGGCTTGCTACAGTATTATCAACAATTAAAGGTACGCCATGTTTATGAGCTATCTTTGCAAGTTTAACTAAATCAATTACATTCCCTGCAGGGTTACCGATAGATTCACAAAATACGGCTTTAGTGTTTTCATCAATAAGCGCATCAAAGGTTGTTAAATCATCACCTGAGGCAAACTTCACCTCAACGCCTTGCTTAGGCAGAGTATGAGCAAATAAATTATAAGTTCCACCATAAAGTTGGCTGGTGCTGACAATATTATCACCTACAGATGTAATGGCTTGTATTGCATAAGTTATAGCTGCCATACCTGATGCAACGGCTAAACCTGCGATACCACCCTCCATTTGTGCAACTCTTTGCTCTAATACGTCGGTAGTTGGGTTCATTATTCTAGTGTAAATATTGCCCGGTACCTTCAAATCAAATAAATCAGCACCGTGTTGGGTGCTATCAAACGTATAAGAAGTAGTTTGGTAAATGGGCGTGGTGGCAGCTTTAGTTGTAGCTTCTGATTCATATCCGTGGTGCAGTGCGAGCGAGGCGAGTTTCATAAAATATCCTATTTTGGTTAAAGGTAGCTGTATTTACATTATCTTAATTTAAAAAAATGTGAAGCGGCTTGACCTAAATATCTGCTGAAAGTTTGTCCGATATCAGTATTAATTAGATCCTGTATAAATAATAATGCAAATAATAACTATTATCGTTTGTGTTTGGTTTTTATTAATGTAAAATCTCGCTCGATTACTAATTCGCTTGTTTAATACTTTAGGAAAAAACATGAAATTAACTCCTCTTTCCCTTTCAATTGCATTAGCAATAAGCTCATTTTCTTCAAATGTACTCGCCAACGCTTCTGATATTGAAGTTATAGAAGTACAGGGCACTTATTTTAACGACTATAAGGTTGATAATGCTTCTGGTGCGACGAGAACGAACACATCATTACTTGAAACTGCACAGTCTGTCACCGTTATTCCAGAAACCATCATTGATGAACAGTTAGCAACAACATTAGGCGAAGTTTTACTTAATGACGCCAGTCTATCGCCGGGCTCTAGGCAACGTAATAGAGAAGTATTTAGCTCAAGAGGCTTTTCACTTAGCTCATCAAATGGCTATTTAAGAGATGGTCATCAACATTGGTCACACTACCAACAACCTATTGAAACATTATCTCGAGTAGAAGTAATCAAAGGGCCTTCTAGTCTTTTGTATGGTCAATCTGCTCCTGGAGGTTTGATAAATATGGTAACCAAACAGCCAACAAGTTCACCATTACTTGATTTGAGCGCAGATACAGATCAAAACGGATCTACGCGTTTTATGCTTGATGCTGGCGGCGAAATTATTGACGATTTATCTTTTCGTAGTGTTCTTGTAAAGCAAGATGTTAATTTTGAGAGAGAATATCAAAATGACGAACAACGAGAGCGAGATCGTTTTCTTGGTTCTTTAGTGCTTGATTATCAGTTATCAGAAAGTTTATCTGTGAATGTCTATTACGATCAAACTAATGATAAGGCTGGTTTAGACACAGGTGCATGGTTAGATGATAGCGGTGAAGTGATTGGTAGCAATAAAACCATTTATGACTTTTCTTGGGCATTCACAGATATTACTGTCAATAATATAGGCGGAAAGGTAACTTATTACCTTAACCCACAGTGGACAGTTAAGCTTGGTTATAATGAACAAACCTTTGAGCGACAACGCTTTGAATCAGCTCCGAAAAAGCCTGCTGATTATCAGTTAGGTGACAGTTATACCTCTAAACCGTATGACCGTTTTGATGATTGGCAGTTCAAAACCGCTTACATAGATTTAACCGGTGAATTTACCCTTGCATCAACTGAACATCAAGTGCTGTTCGGTATGAACAGCCTTGACTATTACTATGGGCAGTTAAGAACTAAAGCCGATCCTATTGAATATACTCCAGGGCAACCAGAACCAACTAAACCTGATATTAGCTATAAAACCGATGATAGCTTATACACCAGTTCATACGATTATTACGGTTTCTACTTTCAAGATTTAGTCACTTTTAATGAATACTGGCAAGTGGCTTTTGGTGGTCGTTTTGATAAGCAAAATAAAGAAAATGCTGACAGTGAATCTTTTGTGCCTAAATTTGGTGTGCTTTATCACCCTAATGAAAATGCGACTGTTTATATTAACTATTCAGAAAGTTTTGAACCGGCATCAAGTGAAACTCTTAACGAAGAGACAGATAAAAATCATGGAATGGATTTAGATGCCGTGACTTCAGAGCAAATTGAAATTGGCGCTAAATGGCAAGTTTCAGATCGTTTATTATTGGAAACGGCTTTATTCGATATTGAAAAAAGTGGCACATTAATCACTGAAACCTTGGATTCAGATCCTGATTACGAAACAATAACCACTCAGGCAGGAGTTCAACGTCACAAAGGCTTTGAGTTATCTGCTCAAGGTGCTGTTACGGATCGGTTATTCGTGATGGCTTCAGCGATGTATCTTGATGCTGAATATGAGAAAGATGAAAACTATCAAGGTAAAGCCCCTATTGACGCACCAGAATGGTCTGCTTCAGTGTGGTCTCGTTATGAGCTCACCGAAAAGCTGGCAATTAATGCGGGTATTTTTTATCAAGGCGATCGCTTTGCTGACAGTGATAATACAATTGTAAAGGACGCTTATGCCAGAGTTGATCTTGGTGCAACTTACCAAGTAGATATTGCAGGTGCTGATGTTGATTTTCGCATTAATATTGAAAATGCCTTTGATAATGACTACTTAGCAGGCGGTGGTGTGAATAATGTTGCAGTAGGTGAAGAGCGCACTGCACGTTTTGAAATAAAAACTTCTTTCTAGAAGAGTGGGTAAGTTCGCCCAGCATTTGCTGGGCGTGAGAGCAAGCATGGATGCTCAATTTAAAAATACCGAATGGTATTAAGCAGTATGAATATGAATATAAGAAAAATATTTTTTTGGTTTCACCTTATTTTAGGTTGCAGCGCAGCGTTATTTATTTTCTTAATGTCTGTCACGGGTGTTGCATTGACCTACGAAAGACAAATGATACAAATTGCTGAGCAAAGTGATTATGTAACACCATTAACTGAGCAACAATTATCGTTACCGTTAGCTGAAATTGTAAAAAAAGTTGATTTATTACCCGTTAAGAAAGTAGCTAGCATTCAATTAAAAAACAATCCTAATGCACCTATTGTGATAAGAGAAGGAAGGAAAACCTTAGCTTATTTAGACCCTTATACAGGAGAGTCGCTAAGTTCTCCGGGTGAAGGCACTAAACTTTTTTTAAAAAAGCTTAGAGCTTTTCATCGTTGGTTGACCTTTGACGGAAGTTTTAGTGAAACAGGCCGTTGGGTTAATGGCATTGCAAATGTTATTTTCATTGTTTTAGTGCTCAGTGGCATTTATTTATGGCTTCCTAAACGTTTCAAAATACGTTCATTTAAGCAGAAATTGACATTAACAGGCAATTATCCAAGCAAACAAGCCAGAAATTATCAGTGGCATAATGTTTTTGGAATATATGTTGTGCCAGTGCTGCTTGTTGTTGTAATTACCGCTATCTTTTTCTCCTTTGATTGGCCTGGTAAGGTATTGAAAGATAATGTATCAACTGAGATGGTTAAACTGTCGGTGCCAAGTAATAGCACGCTGAGTGATGACCAGTATATACTCTCTATTGATGAACAACTTGCCGTTATTAAAGCCGCATATCCTTTATGGCAATCGATGCGGTTTAACTTAAGCAATACGAAAACTGAGATGAATATTTTTCATCTTGATGAAGGGAATGGTGGTGAGCCTCAAAAAAGGCGCTCTATCATGTTAAATGCAGTGACGGGTAAAGTAGAAAAAGAGCAAAAATTTTCTGATATGTCTACTTATCGTAAAGCTCGCAGCTATATTCGCTTTTTACACACAGGAGAAGCATTTGGCCTTATTGGACAAACCTTAGCGGGATTAGCTTCTTTGCTCGCCTGTTTCTTAGTTTATACCGGGGTTATGCTTTCGTGGGTTAGGTGGCAAAATAGCCGAGGTAGAAAAGCTCAACAATAAAGTATTTATGCACTTCGGTTAACAAAGATTGCTCGAAGTGCTTTTCTAATTCTAGGTGAAGTTTGTTTGCTATTTAGTTTAGTTACTTGTGACGAGGTCAGACCACTGGTAAGGTGTAAATTATAACTTCATGACTAGCACTCTAAAATGCACGAAATTAACATACTATGTGAAGATAATTACACCTTAGCAGCGACAGTATTTACGCCAACAGAAACTGTTAAAGGGGCTGTTTTACTCGGTCCAGCAACAGGAATTAAAAGGCAGTTTTATCAGCATTTTGCCCAATTTTTGGCTGAACATGGTTATGGTGTAATTACCTTTGACAATAGAGGTATAGGCCAATCATTAAGCGGTGAAATTAAATATTGTGATGTCACTTTGCAATGCTGGGGTGAAAAAGACATGCCAGCGGTTTTAGAACAGCTAAAGTTGATTTTTCCTGATGTGAATTACCATTTGATTGGCCATAGCGCAGGTGGGCAATTAATAGGTTTAATGAGTAATGCCCTAGATTTTACTTCAATGTTCAATGTTGCTTGTTCTTCTGGGCAACTTCGCAATATGCGTTTAGCGCATCAAGTTAAAGCCCACTTTTTTATGAATTTTTATATTCCGTTGAGTAACCAATTGTTTGGGCATACTAAATCCCAGTGGGTTGGAATGGGAGAGCCTTTACCAAAACAAGTTGCGAAACAATGGCAACAGTGGTGTAACGGAGCAGGGTACGTTAAAACAGCATTTGGTAAAACGATTCATCAGCATCACTATGATGATTTGACGCTACCTTCAATGTGGATTAACGCCATAGATGATGACATCGCTAATAGCTTAAATGTTGAAGATATGATTTCAGTATTTCCTAAGTTATCTTATGAAGTGCTTACGTTAAACCCAGCAGATTATGGATTAAACGAAATAGGTCATATGAAGTTTTTTAGTCGTACAAGTAAAAGCTTATGGTCATTAGCGACTAAATGGTTAAATACTCAGTCAAAAGGATGAAATTATTTTCAGCTTTATTAACAGAGGTCTATACTTAATGCATTGTTTATAGACTGAGCAAGCAATGTTGCGAATTCTTTTTTGTATTTTTATTAGCTTAATCCCAATAAAGCTTTATGCATTTGAAGAAGATACTATTGTGTTGCCTTTAAATGATTGGGGGAGCCAACGGATCCTCACTAAACTGGTTGGCAATAAAATTAAACAATTAGGCTACCAAGTGGAATACTTGCCGATTACTTCAACATTACAACTTGGTGCTTTAAGGAAAGGGGTTGTACATCTTCAAATTGAACTATGGCAAAGCCATGATGACGGGGATCATTATCAAGCCTTCGCTAAAGGGTATATTGATGATTTGGGTACTCATCAAGCATTTGGCAGAGAAGACTGGTGGTATCCAACGTATGTTGAACAATATTGTCCTGGCCTACCTAACTGGCAAGCGTTAAAGGACTGTTCAGCCATTTTTGCAAGTGAAACAAGTCAACATAAAGGGGTTTTTTATACGGGGCCATGGAATTACCGTGATGCTGACTTGATTCGAGCTCTGGAGTTAAACTTTGCTATTGAGCGACTTGAGAATGCCGAACAAATTTGGCGAAAATTACAGCTAGCTTATGAAAAAAAACAGCCTATTATTATCTTGAACTGGACTCCCAATTGGCTTGATGTAAGGGTTGAGGGCAGGTTCATTGAGTTTCCCGCCTATGAAGAGAATTGCGAGAAAGATCCTGCATGGGGAGTTAATAAAAACATGCTTTATGATTGTGGAAACCCCAAAGTCACTTTGATCAAAAAAGCCGCTTGGCCAGGTTTAAAAGATCGTTGGCCATGTGTTTATCAATTAGTTAAAAAAATTAATTTTACATCAGAGATGATTGCACAGGCCTCAAGTTTGTCTGGGCCTGAATATCAATTTCAACAAGTTGCTATGGATGAATGGTTAGATAAATTTAAAGAAGAAAATCAACCATGGCTCGACCACCAATGTACAAGCCAATAAGCTGCCCTTCTTACTATTTACTACAGAATGAGTTTATAAAGAACTCAATTGTTACGGCAACAATTGCTTCTTGATCAATATTTTTCACATCAACAAAGCCGTAAAGCACAGGATAAAAGCTTTGCCCTTTTAAAATAGAGTGAAATTGGTTTGCTATCAGTTCACTTTCTAAAGAAGAGGTGATTTGATTATCTTTTTTTGCTGCATCTATCCAGTCTATAAATATCGCTTCAGAGCTATATAACCGCTCTAGTTGTAGTGGGGTTAATTGCTTCTTTTTTAATATTTCACCTAACGCGATTCTTGAGATGTTTAAAAATGAATCTGAAAAATACAAAGTAAGTTTTTGCTGCAAAATTTCTCTTAATTGCTCTGTAATGGTTTTCTCAGGTGAATACACTAGATTTAGTTCGAGCACTCTATTTAACAGTTCATCAATTAGTGCGTTATAAAGTAACTCTTTCGTTGAGTAATATTTATATAAAGTGCGTTTAGATACGTCAGCTTGAACGGCAATATTATGCATAGAAGAAGCATCGAGTCCTTTTGAAAGAAATTCTTGAATAGCAGCTTCGATAATTTGTGCTGTCTTTTTTTCTTTTTGCGCCACATTTTACCTTTATTCATAACAAGAGAATGATAAAAGTATACATGATTGTTTACTTTTGTGTTGATTTTTTCGTTGGAATGCCTCAAAGTACACACGTGTGTTTACTTTTCTTGTGTGCTTAAGAAGAGTTTTATATTTAGGTGGATTAAATGAAGAAGACATTACTGTTAGTCATCATTACAGCAATAGGAGTTTCTATGTTTTTTAATTGGCAAGAGTTGGGACAGTCACCAAGTGGCAATGATCTAACAAAAATACAAAGTTCAAAGAACTATGATCTTACTCAGGGAAGGTTTATAAATCAGGAAGAGAGTAATACACCTCGAAAAGGCAGTGGCCTTAGTTATAAATTGATAAAAGAATGGTTAACAAAAGGAACAGAGCGCACACCGAAAAAGAGCTTACCGCAAGTAACTCCGCAAATTGAGTTATTTTTAGCACAAAACGAGGAGTTAAATGTTATTTGGTTTGGTCATTCTTCATTTCTTATAAATATGGATGGTAATATTATTTTAGTTGATCCCGTTTTCTCAGAAGCGGCATCACCGATTAAATCGATGATAAAGCGTTTTCAACCGCCCGCTTTATCTTTAGAGGAATTGCCTAAAGTGGATTATATCCTGATCTCTCATGATCATTATGATCATTTAGACATGGAATCTATTAAGTTCTTTGCTAACAAACCTGTTACTTTTGTTACGCCTTTGGGCGTTGGAAGCCATCTAAAGAAGTGGGGAGTAAATGAAAATAACATTGTTGAAAGAGATTGGTGGCAAGACTTTACCATTGGAGATTTTAGTTTTACTGCCACCCCTGCTCATCACTTTTCGGGGAGGAAAGGTATAGATGCAAATAAAACGTTATGGGCATCTTGGGTGTTAAAATCAGCGCATCATAGTGTATATTTTAGCGGTGACTCAGGGTATGGCTCTCACTTCAAAGAAATTGGTCAGCGCTTGGGGCCATTTGATGTTGCGTTTATAGAGTCTGGCCAATATAACGAAAATTGGCAAGATGTACATATGCTCCCTCAAGAAAGTGTCAAAGCTTTTAAAGATTTGAAAGCAGAGAAGTATTTCCCTATTCATTGGGGGATGTTTGAATTGGCATTACATACTTGGTATGAACCTATTGAACAGCTGTATCATTATTCACAGCAAGAAAATTTTGAATTAATAGCACCAAAATTAGGGGAAATTATCAATACATCTAAGCCGACAGATCACGCTCTATGGTGGCATGATGTTATTCATCAAAAGTCATTTTTAGCTGAAGAGACAGTTAAACCGCTAGCAGAAAAAGCTGAGACAATAAAAGTCATAGCCGAATATTAATTTAAATGACTATGATAATTACCGTTAAGGTGAAAATGTAATTACATTGCTTAAATTAACAAGTCACCTTAAACCTTTTATTAGTGTTAGGGTGATACACTATATTGGAAAAAGAATAACAACAGAGGAAATATTGATGAAAGTAATGTTCGTAAAAAGTTTGTTTTTGAGTCTTTTCTTATTGAGTAGCGTTGTAAATGCGACGGAATTGAAAGTTGGCGACATGGCTCCAAACTTTAAGCTGCAAGCCACAACGGGAGATTATTACCAGTTGAGCGATTACCGAGGGAAACAAGCGGTTGTATTAGCTTGGTACCCAATGGCAAATACTCGTGGCTGTACAATTGAGTGTAAGTCTCTGGTTGAAAAAGGGCATTTAATACGAGCCTTTAATGTGAGTTATTTTATGGCTAGTGTTGATCCACTTGATGACAATCGAGATTTTGCCAAAAAGACAAATGCTGACTTTCCTATGCTAAGCGACCCTAGTAAAGCCACAGCAAAAGCTTACGATGTGTTAAATTTATTTCGCGTTGCAAGTCGTGTCACTTTTTATATTGATAAAGAAGGCAAAATAATAAAGATAGATGAAGATATTACTCCTGCAACGGCTGCTGAAGATATCGCTAAGAACTTAGCAGCATTAAGTATTGATGACTAATTTTATACGTATGACGACTTTATTTTATATTTATGATCCTATGTGTAGCTGGTGCTGGGGCTATCGACCTGTATGGGATGAAATACAGCAACAGTTATCGTCACATGTTAACGTAGAATATGTTGCTGGCGGATTAGCAGCAGATTCATCAGAGCCTATGCCTGCGAGTCAGCAACGTATGATCCAACAACATTGGCATACTATTGAGCACAAGTTAGGCACAAAATTTAACCATGACTTTTGGCGCGACAATATACCGCGTCGTTCCACTTATAACGCCTGTCGTGCAGTTATTGCGGCTAAAATCCAAGGGTTACATATTAAAATGATTGATGCCATTCAGCGTGGTTATTATTTAAAGGCGATGAACCCTTCAGATAGCGATATTTTGCTAAAGCTTGCAGAAGAAATCGCAGAAGATAGAGAAGTAGGGTTGAACATTGAAAAATTTAAAGAAGACTTTATTTCTGATGAGCTGGAGCTGAAGTTAACAAAAGAAATTTCATTAGCGAGGCAATTATCTTCACAAGGTTTTCCATCTTTGGTTCTTAGCCATCAAGGACAACTAAAACAACTCCTGATTGATTATCAAAATGCGCAGGCTACGGTTAGTTTGATTGAAGCGTTACTAGATTAGTTACGCCATATCTACAACGGGAATCCTCAAAGTCTCGCGCTTTAATAAGTGTTCAGCTACTTTTGGGGAAACTTCATAAAATTCATTAACGTATTTTTTATTGCTTAAGTATTCTTTGATACGAAAAGCTACATTGCTTGCTTGTTTGCACTTTAATGAGAATACAACAGAATAGTTACCTGGTGTTGATTGAGACAGCGTAAGCGCGTAATCAACGGGGTCATTATCAGTAAAACCAATTCTAATAACATCTGAAAAAAAAGAATGGGTCATGATACAAACATTTCCTTCTGAAATGTTTTGCTCGTTGTCTGATAAAAGTGAATCTGTAAACATATCCATTCCTTTAATATTCCATACTTAAAGTCATTTATTCCTTTGTGGAAAGAAGAGTATAGCGCAATTTTTCTTTATAAGTAATGAGATTAATGCTTCACTGGTTCCGCGATATATTAGAGTATTTTATTGATAACGCATTATATCGTAACTGAATTAGCGTATTGCCTGAATATTAGACTATTATTGAAAGGTAAAAGTTAATAAAGTAGGGCTTTTAGCACCAAGGTCTAGTGTTTGACTATAAGCGTGTTGAGTAAACTAATGCCAGTTTCGTTTTGTTTTTGAGGAATTCATTTGTTGTTATTAAGCCGAGCTTTATTTTTTTTGCTCTTGTTTTTACTGTTACCGTTTAACGTCATTGCGAACAATTCATCATTAACATTCTCTAATGAGTACTCTATTGAGTTGCTTACTGAAAATGAAGGTTTTGTTTCGTCTCAAATATATTCAATTATCCAAGATAAACAGGGGTTACTTTGGTTCGGTACCGGTGAAAGTGGCCTAATGCGCTATGATGGAAGAAAAGTTGATTTATTAGAGTTTGATACACAAAACCCTGATGGTTTATCTCATAACGATGCAGGTAACTTATTTCTCGATAAGTCGGGTGACATATGGATTGGCACTTGGGGTGGTGGAGCAAATAAGTATCAACCTGAGTTAGGTAAATTCTCGCATTTTATTCATGAGCCAGACAGAAATGACTCAATAGCATCAAATAGAATTCAATCAATTTTTAGAGACAGTGAAAATATACTATGGTTAGGCTCGTACGCAGATGGTTTAAGCCGTTTTCAAGGCAATAATAAGTTCTCACGTTTTACTGCTAATGATAATAGTGGTTTGTCCCATAACCGCATATGGGATATTGAAAATAAAGGCTCAAAAAAACTTTGGGTTGCGACAAGCTACGGGTTAAATGTTTTTGATAAAGCGAGAGAAACTTTTAGCTATTATTTACCAGAACCGAATAACTTGACCCCTACTGGTGCCAATGAAATAAGAAACATACTAAAAACAACTTCGAGTGAACTTTATATAGGTACGCAAGTTGGTTTATATATGTTTAATGATTCAACTAAAGTCTTTATTGAAATTCTATTTGAAGATAGTAAACCTATCGGCCAAGTGAACTCGATGATAGAGGCGAGTGATGGATATTTGTGGTTTGTAGCCAGCCAAGGCTTATTTCGACTTGATCAAAAGAAAAAACAACTTGAAAAATTTCCTTTAGCAAAAGCAAATGGTTTACGCATTATATTTGAAGATAACGCAGGGATCCTTTGGTTAACCAGTGAGGTTAACGGCATTTATAAAATTATGCCTCATAGAAAGTTTAAAGCGATAAATCATCAAGAGTTATTAGCGCCAAATGGCATTACTGTTGATAGTAATGGCGATATTTTAATTGTTTCTGCCAAATCGCAGCTTTTTAAATGGCATGTAGCTACAGCACAACTAGAATCATTAACAGAGAGTATTTTTACACAGGAGTCAGGCTTTAATAACAGGCTTTTAGAGAGGCCGACGGTTTATCAGGATGATAACGATACCATATGGATTGCCCAAGATAATGGAATAGCGCGGTATACACCTCAAAATAAACAAGTTGAAATATTAAGGTATCCAACATCTGACAAGGGCTACCAAGAGTTTAGGGAATTACGGGCATTAAACTCAGATAAACACGGTAATATTTGGATAGGCACCTATAAAAATGGTATTTATATTTTTGATCCTCTTAATCAGACATTTAAGCATCTAGATGAATCGTCTACGTTAACTCATCCTGAGGTGTTAGGTATATATAAAGATAATGCCGGTAACCTTTGGGTTGGTACTGGTGACGGTTTAAATTTTTGGGATGATGTTAATAATGTTTTTATACCGTATGTTGAAAGCCACAGTAAGAGTAATAGTTTGCAAGGGGCTAGTGTACAAGATTTCCATCATAGCGAAAGTGGTGATATTTGGGTGGCAACTCCAAAGGGGTTGAATTTATTTGTACCTGAAACCAAAACATTTAAACATTTTGGACGAAAAGAGGGGTTACCCACGCCATTAATCAGAGCAATTGAGGATGATGGAGAAGGGAATTTATGGTTAACCACTAATAAAGGCATTTCCAAATTGAATCCTAAGTTAAATGTAATTACAAACTTTGATAGTTATGACGGTTTATTTGGTTTGCATTATTATCCTGGTGATATTGTTCAAGGTTCCAATGAAACTCTTTTTACCAGTAGTCAAAGAGGAGTAGAGTATTTTAGTGCTCGAGATATTGAAGCAAGTAATAAAGAGTTTCAAATAGTCTTAACCGGCTTCAGTAAAATGGGAGAATCTATTTTACTTGATAAACCATATAGTTATGTTTCTGATATTCATTTATCTTATGAGGATTACTTTGTTTCATTTGAGTTCTCTGTTTTAGATTTCACTTCACCAAATAAAAACCAATTTGCCTATAAATTAGATGGTTATGATGATAGCTGGATTGAAATAGGTAATCGAAATGTTGTTTCTTTTACTAATTTAAATGGTGGGGAATATACCTTTTTAGTGAAAGCAACTAACAGTCATGGCAAGTGGTCTGAATCGCCATTAGCAATAAAAATTCATGTATCTCCTCAACCCTGGAAAACATGGTGGGCATACAGCTTATATGTACTGAGTCTTCTATTAATAACTTCGGCATTTATTTATTATCGAACCCGTCAACAACGTAATGAGATAAGTCGGCAAAAGCAGTTTGTCATGGCTTTAGAAGAGCAAGTTGATGAAAAAACGGCTTCATTAAATGAGCAGGCAAAAGATTTACTTTTAGCGAATAAAAAACTAGAAATGTTAACATATCAAGATGGTTTAACAGGTTTATATAATCGGCGTTATTTTGATCAAGTGTTAGTTACAGAAGTAAACCGACATGCTAGAGAGCAACAACCATTATCACTTATTATGTGTGATATAGACCACTTTAAGTTTTTCAATGACTATTATGGTCACTTGGCTGGTGACAATTGTTTGAAAGAAGTTGCGCAATGTATTCAGAAATGTGCAGGTAGGATAAGTGATGCAAGTTGCAGGTATGGTGGTGAAGAGTTTGCTGTAATTCTAGCTAATACTAACGAAGAGCAATCAACATTATTGGCTGAGCGTATTAGGGAAGCTATTGAGGATATAAAAATTCCTCATGCAAAATCTCCAACTAGTCGGTATATCACGTTAACAGTTGGAGTAGTAACGTTAATACCAAAGGTAGACTTTACCGTTTATGATGTGATTAATAGTGCAGATAAGGCACTGTATTACGGTAAAAATCATGGGCGAAATAGAACATCGCGATACGATATGGCGGAGTTTAATTAGAAGTTGTACTTATTTATTAGCACCTCGTATTCTGCAGAATTTTTATAGTTAGCTAATGCTTGGTTAAAAGCATACTTAATGGTTAAATCTTTAAAGGCAATATGGTAGTTGGTTTTGGGGAAAACATAATGGTAACTAAATAAACTATTAAGATCGTTAATACCTAACTCTCTTGCCATATAATTGAATATATTAACATCAAGAACAATGACATCAACGCGCTGCTTCATTAATAATTGAGGTTGCGCCGATTGATTGGCTGTACTCATATACAAAGGGCTACGTTTAGATGATTTATAGTACGCTTCACCCAGTAATATTTCGGCATTTTGAAATGCTGCAATAGAATAATTTCCGAGATCTTCAATTCGCTTAATAGTTAAGTTTTTGCTTTTTAATGAAATTGCGACATTTTGGTAACTGATGTAAGAGTCGCTTAACTGTGCCTCATTAGTAAAAACTTTATTATTTGTTGTCATTACCGCATCAATATATTTTGCATCAAGCATTTTTGTGGAGTGTTTATATTGAGTAAAGACAAAAGCAGTATCGATGTTAATTTTTTTGAAAATATTTCGTATTAACTCAATTTCAAAGCCACTTTGTTCTTTTTGTATGACATAAGGCGGTTTATCTAAACCAACAACAATAGAAAGTTGCTCTCTTTTGGCAAAAGCATGGCTCATGCTAAAAATAAGAAAGGTAAATAAAATGACTTGTTTGATCGGCATCATTGATTAAATCATATTCATGAAGAAAGCTCTTTAGCATTTCTTATTATTAAAACTTACTTTTTTGACTCGTTAAAAAATGCAGCGCACTGCATACTTTTTTCTATTATATTATTAGTGTAGCTGATAGTTTCTTAAAGTCTAAGTATACAATTTAGCTGGTTTTTTTTAAAGCTGTTGCTAAAGATAAAGTATTGAACCAAACTGATAATGTTCACCTTTGCCAGGAAAAATTATGATTAAAAAAATATCAATTATTATTGCACTCGTTATTGCGAGCCCCTTTGTTTTAGCATTGTTCATTCATAACAGTTATGACGTTGAACGAGAAGTAGTGATAAACCAACCTAAAGTGGTTGTTTTTGAATATCTTAAGTTTTTAAAAAATCAAAATGAGTTCAGTAAATGGGCAAAAATGGACCCTCTGTCAAAAAAGACCTACCGTGGGGTTGATGGCACTGTTGGCTTTGTCTCTGCATGGGCTTCAGAAAACGAAGAAGTTGGTACAGGGGAACAGGAGATTACTGCAATAAATGATGGTAATCGTATTGATTATGAACTTCGATTTTTTACACCATTTGAAGCGACAGAGCCTGCATATATTGAAACTGAAAGCGTATCTGCAGAGCAAACTCGCGTAAAGTGGGGTTTTTCAGGGCATATGGATTACCCGATGAATTTAATGTTTTTATTTATGGATTTTGAACAAGTCATTGGTGATGACTTACAAACGGGTTTGGATAACTTAAAACTTATTTTAGAAAAATCATAGCGACATTTAAGCTAGAACAGCCGAGCTGTTAAGCTATTTTACTCCCATAATTGACAGTTTCCTTCTTATTATGTGCGTTTAAGCAGCCATAAGCTGTTTGAACGCATATTGTCTGTTGTAAATAAAACGCCTGTTTTGTATATTGTATTTCAAAATCTACATTAACTAATATAGGCTCAATATGAAATTAAAACTCAGTATGCTTTCAGCCGCAGTGTTATTAGGTGCATGTTCGCAAACGAATATTGCTAATACATCCTCACAATATCAATCTGAAATTGAAATTGTTCAGCAATATAACATGAACACAGTTCAAGCAATTCCAGCGCCTAAGGATATGAAAGCGGATGTTATTGTGCATGGCAGAGTCTCTACTGTAAAAGATATTGATGTCGCATATGTTGGTAAACAAATCCCATTTACCTTTAGTGATGGTAAAGTTGATAACACCGAGGGTTTTGAGTGGTATGTAAGTAAACACTTTGCTCTCAAAACTGATTACCCGGCAAAACGCGCGAAGTTCTTTTTAGAACTGCTTGAATTATCATACCCATATTATGTTGAGTACTTTGGGATGGAGCCACCTAATATCGATCAGCAGCGTATTGCATCAACCTATGCAACCAGTAATGATAGACTGCGCGATGCGATGTTTGATGATGGGTTTAACCGAGGTATTCATCATACTGCAGGCGGTGAAGCTATGTATTATAACTGGGTAGGTTATAGTTTCCCTACTGAGCGCCCACAGCATCAGCGTTATATTTCAATTCATGAAACAATGCACTCATACCAAATGGCACTGGGCAACTATCCGTGGACTCCATCGTGGCATGGCGAAGGTTTAGGTGACTCTACCGCCAACCATAACTTTAACAGTAAAAAGAAGCAGCTGACGGTATTTGGTCATGATGTGCCTATTTTCGACATGATGAGCTGGGGATTACATTCTTACAAAAAATATGAGCAACCAAGTATTGTTGATATTCATAATCGTAAAAGATTTGATCGAGGCTTAAACGTACTGTTTGTACAATTTATGTATAACAGCCCTGAATATTCTCAGTACATGAAAATATACCACCAAGAAGTAATGCGCTTGCAAACAGATAGTCGAGAGAAATCATTAGAAGTATTGCAGGCCATTGTACCAAATTGGCAAGTGCTTGAAGAAAACTTTAAAAAGTGGGTCACTACCATTGATGAAACTCATGTTGTAGCAAGTCGAGGTCCATGGGAAATGGATGGCAACATGTTTTATAAGCGTAAATCAAGCTATGATTATGCACCACAACGTGTTGGTTTTACCATGACCCCTTCAGAGGCGCCAAGTCATCGACCATATGCGATTGATTTTCCAAGACCTGATGCTAGTGAGTTAGTGCTTGAAGCTGAACGTGGCGTTGCCGAGCCAGTGTTATCTTATGTGTTGTCATATCAAAAAGATGCTATAGCTAATGGCAAGCTTGGTATGGCCTTTGGCGTTAAATCTACTCAAGAAAATAGTGAAGCAATTGCAAAAGATTATCGAGGTTGGAAAGGAGCAAATACAGACCTAGATGAACAATTGCGCATAGAAGTAAAGGCAGCCAAAACATTACAAATTGATAGTCGCTTATTATCAGGTAAGCTAAACGAGTACTCACTGCCTAAAGATATTGTGAGTAGCTTGCTTAAGCAGAGTAACCCAGAGCTAGGGGTTTCTGTTCAAATAAAAGCAACAGCAATCGTTGTAACAATAAAAACCACTGGTGCAAATACTTTTACTATCACTGAAAAAATAACACTAGCGCAACAACAAGCGCTATTAACTAGACCATTTGGTTTAGTTTCATCAGATAACCAACACGGCATAACGCCTTATGTTGATGATGGTCGAGAATTGAACCCAAGAAGCACAGATTATATGCAGCAAACAGCAGCAAATGCTTGGGGCTTCACAGGTGATAAGTTGGCACAACGCTTTGCCAGAGCAAATTGGAAAGCAGGTAAAGAAACACCCGTAATGTGGCGCGAAGCATTTAATCAATTAAATAAAGCAGCATTAAATACTAATACTGATGATTCTGTTGCGAAAGTAAAAGCGGTAAATGAGCAAATGCCAGATCTTGCCAAAGCAGGAGCACATTTAAATGAAGCATTAGCTGAGCTTTCTGGTATTCAATTGCAGTTAGATTGGTTAGGCAACTCTGCTGATAATATGAAGCAGAATGCGATTATTACCAACCACAGTCAGCAAAAGATCTCAGGAACTATCCAGTTTACGGTGCAAGGTCATCAAAGTGAGGTTATCAATGTTGCAGTGAATGCTGGAGAAAAGTTAAATTTAGTGGTTCCTAAAACACTTTTATCACAGGGGGAAAAAGTATTAGCCGACTTTAATTACACCTGGCAGCAACAAGCAATAAATCAAAAGCTTGAACAAAAAACAGTGCAGTATCATGGTTATGAATTAGCGAGTATATCGGCTAATTTTGCGAATGATAACTTTACAATTGGCGCTAGGTTACATGGCCCATTTGCAGGTAAAACCGAAGGGGAGGTTACTTTTGATTTTTACCATAGTGGTAAAAAAGAATCAGTCAGTGAAAAGTTTACAATCAAACCTTATCAAGTTTTAGATTTTAAACAGCATTTTGAGGCGACAGAGAAAGAAATAGATCATGATGCCTGGTTCGAAGTGAGTGTAGTGGCTGAGGTTGACGGTGAGCCTGTACTGGTGCGCAAGCGTTTACCGTATATCCCTAAAAAGTTTAATCGATAAACTATAGGCTACATATACAAAAGCCCAGTTTTTACTGGGCTTTTTTGTATCTAATTTGATAACCTAAATAAGAGTGAAGAGTATCAATCTAAATAGTTAAATAGGTGGAATTCATATGAAATACAAAGGCAGCTGTCATTGTCAGGCAATTACATTTACTGTGGAATGTCCTGAAACAATTGAGGTTGAAGAATGTAATTGCTCCATCTGTTCAAAAGCGGGTTTTTTACATTTAATTGTACCTAAAAGTAAATTTACTCTACTCAGCGGAGCTGAACATTTAACCACCTACACTTTTAATACAAAGATAGCAAAGCATACATTCTGCAAAGAGTGTGGTAATAAACCTTTTTATACACCTCGCTCAAACCCTGATGGTATTGATATTAATGTTCGTTGTTTAGATGAAAAGCCACCGAAGATAAATATCGTAGCGTTTGATGGTCAAAATTGGGAAAAGAATGCTGCTGCCTTAAAGCACAAAAGTGAAGAGATATAGTGCTATAGGTGTTTTGTGAGTTATTTACTTAGTATAGCTTTGAGCCTAGCTAACTGAATACCTTGTACTTTATCAACAATTGGGGCTAATGAGTCTAGTCCATTATCCATATATCCACTGACTTGATAAGTGAAGATAATCTTAGTTGTGGAGTCAGTGACAGGTTCAAATTTCCAAGACATGCCGCCATGAATACCTAACATTTGAAGTGGCCCTAAACCACCTATCATTCTTATTTCTTTATTAGGATCAACATAAGAAATGGTCATGTGCAGTGCTTGTTTATCACCATTTTTCTCACAAAAGCATTGGCCTACTTCAGGTATTATTGTTAGAGATTCTGATTTTCCAAACCAAGTATGATCAGGGTGCCACCATTTGCCAACCTTAAGAAACTGCTGATAAGCGACTTCATTATTTACAGGTACTTTAGTTTCTATTTTAATACTAAAGCCGTTACTGGCTTTACTAATCACTTTCGCAAAGCATGTACCATTAATGAGTAATAACAGCATAAAAAGGTATTTCATAAAACTCTCGTCTCAATAAACGCTATTAATAACATTTAATATTATTTAGCAGGGTTAGTTTATCGGTAAATTACTTAAACGCTCAAACTCTTCTTTCATGCCGGCCTTACTGCCTAGCGTTGCAAGAATTTCAGCGCTTGGGCATTTTAGTATCGCACCATTTCGTAATAGGTTGATATGGCGTTTGCTAAATTGCGATATATTGGTGTTATAAATCGCAATAATAGTGCTATATGTATCTAATTTCAGAGATGTTTTATAACGACTGGCTATGCTCCACAGGCTTTCTTTTGCCTGACGAGCGAGTAAACACTCTTTTTCACCTATGGGCAAAGAATCTGCTATAACTATTGGTTCTTCTTGCTTGTTACTGGCATTTTTCGTGGAGAGTTCATTGATATTACTGGGTGAGTTAGCAGACTTAGTTGGCTTGTTAGCCGTAGTGATACTAATACTATCAATTTGCATCCAGCGATTATTTGATTGCTCAAAAACGTGAATTGCCGCTTCACCAATGATGTAGTGAGGGCTAGAAAGTCTGAGCATAAAATCATTAATACGCTCAATTTGTAGTGGGCTTTCAACATTTTGATTAACCAAACTAAACTTTAATGGTCTAGCGTCTTTTTCAACAATATTCAACTTTACTATTAATGGCTCTTTAGGCGCTGATTCAACGTTATGAAGGCTCAGGTGTTTTACTTCAGCGGCACAAGAAAGTGATACAAGTAACAGTACTGATAAGATAATTTGGTTTGCTCGAAATGTCATTGATTCCTCATAAAAACATCAGATAAGGTTTGGTAACATTAGCATTAATTATCGTTAAATTAAAATGAGCTTAAAAATTAATATTTATTGCTACTGTGTTACTGTAGTTTTTAGCGTTATTTTTTTAAGAAACCAGTGTTTTTTTAAGGTTTATAGGGGAAGTCGTTGATAGCACGTTTAATAGATAAGCTAATTTTTGGCACAAGTCTTATTATAGCATTGCAAGTCCCGCAATTAGCTGAGCATTATCAGCAGTTTTTGTCTGGTCTGTATCAAGCCACAAAGTGGCAAGTGGATGGTTATCAAATTACCGCAGATAAATATGAGTATGACAGTATTCGAGCTATGATAGATCACCATTTATCTAATGATGTGCTAAGCGTTCGTGCTGATGCGACACAAAAACTTGTAACGTTAGAAAAATTTGAACAGTTAACTGATGGCCTTGAATTATTCAAACAGGGTAATTTACTCGAAAAATCTTATTATATGTTTCAGCCTAAGCGAGTGACGTACCTTAAAGAAACATTAGCCAACTTTTCCTTAGGCATTCCACTGACATTTAATGGTATTTTGTTTGGCATTGTTGTTGGTTTACTTATTAATCTGCTAATCACGGGCCCAATAACGTTAATTGCTAAACGAGTTGGCCATGCTAAATCGCCAGATAAAATAAAAAAACATGACTAGTTGGACAGGTTTATTTTATACTCTAATTTTATAGTGCTAAAACGCACAAATTACCTCGGAAAACTTTTCATGGGAATGTTCAATTTAGCTGGTAACCAGCTTACATCGTTAGCAGAAAATAACTTTGCGATTAAAAAAGTATGTTTAAGTACAGCCCTAGTACTGGGTGGATTATTGCTTTCTGCTTGCGCTACATTTGATGAAAACACACAACCTGAGGTTAAGAAGTTAGTCGTTTTACATACCAATGATCATCACGGTCGATTTTGGCATAATGAACATGGCGAGTATGGCATGGCAGCTCGAAAAACGTTACTTGACAAGTTACGTGCCCAAGCGAAAGACAATGATCAAGAAGTCATTTTATTATCAGGTGGGGATATTAATACAGGTATTCCAGAATCTGATATGCAGCAAGCAGAGCCTGACTTTAGAGGTATGGCACTACTTGGTTATGATGCGATGGCAATAGGTAATCATGAATTTGATAACCCTGTTTCAGTGCTAGCTAAACAGCAAGAGTGGGCAGGTTTTCCTTTTTTATCGGCAAATATTATTGATAACGCCTCGAATGAACATGCTTATCAAGCCAGTACTGTCATAACCAAAGGCGATATAAAAATTGGTTTAGTTGGCTTAACAACTACTGACACAAAAGTCATAGGCAACCCTGAATATATTGGTCACTTAAGCTTTACTAAGCCGAGTACTGCGGCAAAAATCGCTATTGATGAAATGAATAAAACTCAACAAGTTGATATTACTATTGCTGTTACGCATATGGGACACTTTGTTGATGCAAAACACGGTATTAATGCACCGGGTGATGTCACTTTAGCCCGTGAACTACCAGCGGGTATGTTAGATGTTATTATTGGCGGCCATTCACAAGAGCCTGTATGTATGCTTGATGAAAATGACAGTGATAATAACTATCAAGCTGGCAGTGCGTGCCAACCAGATAAACAAAATAATACTTGGATTATGCAAGCCCATGAGTGGGGTAAGTATGTTGGAAAAGCTGAATTTGAAATAATTAACGGTGAAGTTACTTTAACATCATATCAACTTATTCCTGTTAATTTGACGCAAATGCAACGATTGGCTAATGGCCAATACAAGCGTAGCTTTATTGGCGAAGAACTAAAAAAATCGCCAGAAGTTTACAACTTTTTGTTACCTTACCAACAAAAAGGAGGGGCCGAAATATTAGTAGCATTTGCTACTGTTAATGGTTTGCTCAATGGTCACCGAACACAAATTAGAAATAGACAAACTAACTTAGGAAAACTTATTGCCACTGCGCAAATGCAAAAGGTACACGCAGATTTTGGTATTATTAGCTCAGGTGGAATAAGAAATTCTATTGAATCAGGTGAGGTGAACTATAAGCAAGTTTTATCAGTTCATCCATTTAAAAACAGACTTACTTATGTTGATATGATGGGGAAAGATGTAGAGCAGTATTTAATGACTGTTGCTGCTTTCCCTCCTGACTCTGGGGCTTTCGCCCAATTTAGTGGCGTCTCTTTTCAAGTAAAAGATAATCAAGTGAGTCATATTCTTATTAAGGGGCAGCCGATAGATAACAACCGTAGCTACCGTTTTAGTTTGAATAGTTATAATGCTGCTGGCGGTGATGGCTATCCTAAGTTATTGGACCATAAAGGTTTTGTAGCAACTTCTTATATTGATGCTGAGGTATTAAAAGAGTTTTTACAAAGTAATAGCCCATTAAATGTTAATGAATACCAACCAAATGGCGAAATTAATAGGCAATAAGTGGCTTTAAGTATGATATGACTGTCTAGCTGGCTAACTTTTTATTTTGGGTTGCCAGTTGGCTGCTAACAAACCGTAATCATATTGATCAGTCCACTCACTCCCTAATAAATAGTGCTCGGCAAAAAAGGCTTCTCGTTGCATACCAAGTTTTTCCATCACTTTATATGAAGCTACATTTCTTGGATCGCATTTAGCTACAATTTTATGTACACCTATTTCTTCACACAAATAATTTATTAACAATGTAACGGCTTGAGTACACAGGCCTTTACCCGAAGCTGATTCATTTAGTCTATAACCAATTTCAATACGTTGGTGGAACCAATCTTCTATATTAAAAGCAACTTCACCAATCACGCTATTATCTTGAGGTAAACATATGACCAAGCCATTCCAATAACCTTGAGATAACTGCCAGGGTTTACTCATTTTTTCTACCATAGCTAAAGTATCGTCATCACTTTCAGGCGGGCGAATATAGCGACAGTTTTCAGGATCTTGGCGATATTGTTTTACGGCATCAAAGTCATTTAATTGAGCAGGCCTTAAAACCACTGAGCTATTAGTTAACTTCGGTGCGGGAATTTTTTGATCTTCTTTGTAGTTTTGCATCGGGTTATTTCAATAAATATTTTTAATCACTTTATTATATTTGTGTTTAATTAGGTAGTGTCAATTAGCTGCTATTATTTCTGAATAATTAATAAGGGAAAGTTGAAAACTCAATTAAAAATACATTTAAAAGAACATAATAACGTAAGTCGGTTAATGTGAATTGAGCATGTAAATAAGCCCTGCTCAACAGAGTAGGGCTTATGCGGTTAATATCTTATTATTAAGAGAATTAGTGATGACTTCTGTTGGCTCTTAACCAGTAGGTTGCATAAAGGAATACAGCCGATAACGTGATGCCAAAGATACTAATTTTGCTACTGATCACTTTCATGGGTACCAAGGAAATACTGCTTTGATCATGTAAGTAATGATTAACGTTATTTTCAGAAATAGAAAAGTAATCAGTGAGTAATCCAAGTAGTATTTGGCTATCTAGATTAAAGTAGTGCACGATGAACGCTTCAACAAGCAATACAATAACGACAGGAATAATTGCCCAGAGAAAGGGGGCTTTACTAGAAAACATAGATACCAGCATTAACCAAGCATATAACGGTAGCATCCATAAGGTGTAAGGCAATAGGTTTAACCAGCTGGTCATCATGTGGGAGAAGATATTGCTACTGCCCCATAAACCCCACAGTGATATGTCATAACCCACAGCCATAATCATAGTAAATATAAAAGCAAGAATTAAAAATAAAGCGAGTGTTAATGTGGCGGCCAGTAAAAAGAAGCCAGGTAATATTATCGCGCCAACAAGTAACTTAACTCCTACCGTTAAACCATCAGATACAGGCAATGAACGCCAAAACAGTACTGATAAATCTCTTCTCTCATCAAATAAGCAAGCGATAAAGTAATATAGCTGTACTAAGGTTGCGATAAGTAAAAAGGGTACAAACAGCATTGAGCTAAAACTAAATGAGATCACGTTAAACATCTTATCATGTTGTACTTCGGCTATTTGCTGCCAAAAGCCAGCCCATGTCGTGTTGGGGTTATCATTTAAGATATAAGCGGTTAAAGAACCATCGATAAGTAAAATGCCAATTAGCGGGGCTAAAATAATTAGACTTGCAATAATGGCTGGTAGCCAAACAAAGATTCGCTTGTACTCCCAAACTTCTTTTTTAATTGATGTGGTAAGTTGTAAGGTATTCATTAGCATGTCTCCTTGGTCATAACGCCAACAAAAATATCTGCCAAAGTTGGTGAGGTGATATTGCCTAAACGGCTTAATGACTCTTGTTCAACACCATCAAATAACATGGTGGTTAATCCCATTAAACTATTAGAGAAAATAGGCTTCAATTGCTTCGCTTGCTCAATACTTTCTTGGTTTACCGAGACCAATTTAAAACGCTCTTTTATATGTTCCGTATCTTCACATAGCACTATGCTTCCAGACTGAATAAAGGCGACATCTGTTAAAATATGCTCTATTTCTTCTATTTGATGTGTCGTAACAATGATGCACTTTTCTTGAGTGTAAAAGTCCTCTAATAAGTGGCTATAAAATTGACGACGCGTCAGAATATCTAACCCTAAAGTGGGTTCATCAAGAATAAGAACCTTAGCATCGATCGCTAATATTAATGCTAAGTGCACCTGTACTATCATGCCTTTAGATAACTGTTTTATCTGAGACTTCTGGCTAATGTTCGTTTTAGCTAAAAACTCTTCAGCTTTACTTTGGTTAAAGTTTGGGTGCACGCCCGCCATATATTCTAGAGCTTGTGATACTTTCATCCATTTTGGTAGCACAGCTACATCGGCAATATAAGCTACATCGTTTAGCATCTCTGTACGTTGAGTTTTAGGATTGTAGCCTAATATATCTACCTCGCCTTGGTAATCGGTTAAGCCAAGTAACGCTTGTAAACAGGTGGTTTTTCCAGCACCGTTAGGACCAACAAGGCCGAGTATCTGGCCAGCCTTGACGGTCAAGTTGACATTATCTACGGCGGATTTTTCACCATATTGTTTTGTTAAGTTTGAGATATTGATTAATGAGGTCATTAGCTATTCTCTCCTTGGTTAGTTAATAGATCATTTGCAGAGAGCTTTAAGCGATTTATTTGTGACAAAATGCCAGGCCATTGCTTCGTTAAAAAAGCTTCTCGTTCCCGTGACAACATTAAATCTTGCATGCCCGGTTTCACGAATAAACCTTTTCCACGTTGTTTTTCCACGATCTCTTCATCTTGAAGCATTTGATATGCCTTAGAAATAGTGATTGGGTTTAATTGATATTGTGCTGCTACATTCCTCACCGAGGGTAATGCTTCGCCTTCCTTGATGTAGCCATCTAGAATGCGTGATACTACTTGCTGATATAACTGCAAGTAGATAGGTGTATCTTTATTCCACTGCTCAGACATATTTCATCCATATATTAATTAACTTAATAGTGTTATACATCACCAGCACACCATAACACAAGGCTGATTATTCTGATAAATGTAAATAAATATGTGAAAGAGTAGGTTGGAGTAAAGTGCAAAGCACTTTACTCCTTTGATTTATAGACTTATTTTCTTTATTTTTCAGAACGACACTCAGAATGGAAAATAAGTCTTAAAATGTGATAGCTGATTAAGTCTTAGTCTATTATTCCTTCAATATCACCACGCATAACGGGTAAGCCAAGGTGCATCCAACCAAATATGCCTTCCCAAAGGACAGCCGTTCGTGTGTAACCTTTTGCTCGTAACTTATTTATGGTGTAGTCAGCGGCGGCTCTAGGGCAAGAACAATAAGCGACAATTTGTACATCAAAAGGAATACCTTTAACCGTTTCATCTAAGTCGGCGTAATAAGGAAATGGTATGGAGCCTTCAAGGTGAGCGGTTTGCCAAACAGAAGTAACACGTGTATCTAGTAAGACCATCCTTTTTTTACTCTGCATAGCATCGTACAAATCCGTTGATAAGACATACATATTATCTTTGAGTTCAAAGTTAGGATCTTCTCCGTCTTTGTTTATGACATATTCTTCAGGAGTAGGGAGGGCTTTTAAAATAGTTCTTTCTTCTTTCCAGCCCAGTGCTTTACTGCGTAAAAAGGCCGTAATACCATTTATTTCCTGCATAGATAATTTATCTTTAAAAGCGACCATAGGCGTATTTTGTCGACCATTGATGATGGCATGACGAATAAATTCATCGGTATTGTGTGCTAACGCTGATTGGTTACCTAAAGCAGGTGCAGTAATACCTTCACCCTCAATACCATGGCATTGACTACACTCTTTTTGATAAATTTTTTCGCCTAGCTTTATGTCACCCTCAACAGGGTTAGTGGTTAACGCAAGGCGTTCAACACCCGCTTGTTCGAATAGCCAGTATGTGAGGTTCCAGGTTTCGGCCAATGTCATTGGGCCACCCACCTCGTCAAGGTAGCCCCCCATAGCTGTGCCTTTTCTTCCATAAGACATTGGTCTTAAAATAGCGTGGGGTACACCTGATTCAAATAAACTTTTACTTTTTAATGAAGGTGCATGATCGTTAGCATGACCTTCTCTATTTTTTCCATGGCAGAGGGCACAATACTTTTGATAATTGGCTGAAGCCACTTCAGCTTGTTGTTCAGTCAACTTACGAGGAGGAGGCAAAGTCTCAGTTGTCGTTGCGTGTACATTAACTAATATAGAAACGAAAGCGATGAAGCCGAAAAGCAATTTGTGAGAAGTTTTAAAATCCATATTTGAGTCTTCTAAAAAGAAAAAAGACAGCTTAGCTGTCTTTAGTCGGTATATCAATTCTTGGGTTGACCATAAAGTTGTTCGGCTCGGTTATACATTAACCATGAGGTGACAACATATTTATCATTTGATAGCGGAACATGACCTTTGTGGGTGTGAGTAAAGCCTGCGGGGAAAATAATTAAGTTACCTTTTTTAGGTTTAGCTTTCAGTTGTTGATAATGAAACTCAGTTTCTCCACCTTCTTCAACATCATTTAAGTAGTATAAGAAAGCTAAAACACGATGAAGAGGCTTATTATCCGGTAATTGAGGAAAAATCTCTGAGTGCCAATAATGATAACCACCTTTACCTTGATCATATTTTTGAACGGTAAAGCCGTCGTAACGAAAGATGTATTGAATGAGTTGATCTAAATAGGGTAAGCCAACCTCATGAAAATTTTCTTTAGTCACTACCGTTGCTTTACCCGTTTTAGGGTGGGTAACCGTAGGGTTTATTGCTGCGATGACGGCCAAGTAATGCTCTTCTAAGTATTTTCTAAGAATGGGATATGTCGCGTTAATAATCTCTTCTTGCAGTGGCTGCCAAGATTGATTGTGTATCATGGAAATATCATGACTATCTTTTAAATGGGTCATTACACCACTACCTACACGACCTTGCTGAACACCTTTATCTGTTTGATGTTGCTGCATGATCCTGTCACATAAATCATCACTTAAGGCATTTTCATACACACCAATAAATTGAGACATATCGCTTCCTATTTTAATTATTATTTCTGTTTTAAGAACCAAAGAGTTGATGTACTCGTAAAGTAGTCATCTATAGAGTGACATAATTTTAACAATTATTTAACTGTTTTTATCGATGTCTTGCCCTATATAAATTGAAAAATTGAATTTAAAATGCAAATGTAACGAGGTGTGTTTAAGTGGTTGTTTATTAGTGTAAAATTAACATCCAAAATAGAAGGTTTTGCTAAATATTTTTCTTTAACTGTTGTTTGTATAAATTTTGCACTTGCTTTGAATGTTAATGAGGTGTTACATTTGTGTTGCGAATTGGTTTTGTAAGGGAGCCTTTACGCTACATAAAAGTACTAATAATTATAATTAAAGAAACGGGACAAATTTATGTCAAACAATAAAAATGATAAAAAGTCGGCTTATAAAATGGCGACAATGTTAACTACGACTAGTGTTCTTTCTTTGGCTGTATCTACAGCCCTACACGCAGCCCAACCTAAAGGCGTTCTTTTAACAGATAATGCCATAACTAAAGTTAACTCTTCTCAGTTAGCAAAGCGCTACATAGTAAAATATAAGCAACCATCAGCAGGTTCATTTGCAAATAGTGCAATGGGAGCTTCTAGTAAAGCGGCAGTTAAAAGTAAACTAATGAGTTTAGGTGCCAAAATTCATCAAGAGTTTCCTGAGTCAAACTTCATAACTGCTGAGCTTTCATTGAATGATGTTTTTGCATTATCAATGAGCAATGATGTTGAATATGTAGAAGAAGATTTACAACGTCGTTTTATGGCTCAAAGCGTACCGTATGGAATTAGCCAGGTACAAGCAGACTTAGTTGATGATAGCGTTGCTTCAGCAAGTGCTGGTGGTAAAAAGATATGTGTTATTGATTCAGGTTTAAATTTACCTCATGAAGATATGGGGGCTAAAGGTGGTACTATCACAGGTACTAACGATAGCGGTACAGGTAACTGGTTCGATCATGGTGGCCCACACGGTACACACGTTGCGGGTACTATTGCCGCTTTAAATAACGGTATTGGTGTTCGAGGCGTAATAGGTTCAGATCCTAGCATGCACATTATTAAAGTCTTTAATGAGTCGGGCTGGGGCTATTCATCAGAGTTAGTTGATGCAATTAATACCTGTGTTAGCAATGGCTCAGACGTTATTAACATGAGTCTTGGTGGAACAGGTTCAAGTACTACAGAGCGTAATGGTATAAAAGCTGCGTATGATGCTGGCGTATTACTTATCGCTGCTGCTGGTAACGATGGTGTTGTTTCTAGCACTACAGATGTTGAAAGCTATCCTGCATCATATGATTCTGTAATGTCGGTTGCTGCTATTGATAGCAGCAAAGCATTAGCTGATTTCTCTCAAAAGAATAGTCAAGTAGAAATATCAGGCCCAGGTGTTGATGTTTATTCAACTTACCCTGATGGTTTAGGCTCCGTTGTTGACGTTGCGGTTGGTGGCTCAGCTTACAGTGCTAATGCTATGGAAAACCAAGGCAGTGCAAGTGGTTCTTTATATAATTTTGGTACGGGTGAAGCGACTGATAGTGGCGCAGCTGGCAATGTTTGTTTAATTCAGCGTGGTAATATTTCATTCCATGATAAAGTGAAAGCCTGTCAAGATAGCGGTGGTGTTGGTGCAATTATTTATAATAATGCAGCAGGTAGCTTTGGGGGCACATTAGGTGATACTAATGCTACGTCTATTCCTAGTGTGACGGTATCTGATACTGACGGCGCGACAATGCTAAATAATGTTGGTTTGTCAGCAAGTATCAATATTGGCTCTGGAAACTATGGTAAAATGAGCGGTACATCAATGGCTTCTCCTCATGTTGCCGGTGTTGCAGCATTAGTTTGGAGTCATCATCCTAGCTGTAGCAATGTTGAGATCCGTAACGTGTTAAATGCCACGGCTGAAGATTTAGGTTCAGCAGGTCGTGATGTTAAGTTTGGTTACGGCTTAGCGCAAACTAAAGACGCTATTGATTATATTACAGCAAATGGTTGTGATGGAAATGGCTCTGGCGGCGGAACAGGTGGTGGCGGTGGTACTACACCGACTGACGGCGTTCTAGAAAATGGTGTTAGCGAAACTAACCTTGAAGCAGCAAAAGATGAGGAAACTCGCTTTACTTTTGACGTACCTGCTGGTGCAACTGACGTTAACTTTGCAATGAGTGGCGGTAGTGGTGATGCTGATTTGTATGTTAAGTTTGGATCAGCACCATCTGATTCAAGCTATGATTGTCGTCCATGGGCAAGTGGTAACAATGAATCGTGCACAGGCACTGAAACTGGTGGTACTTACCATGTAATGGTTAAAGCATACGATAGCTTCGCTGGCGTGAACTTGCTTGCTACTTATACACCTGCAAGTACGGGTGGTGGCACAAGCCAACCAGTAAATGAAACAGTCAATGATATCTCTGTTGGAAAGAGAAAATGGACTCGCTACACTTATGATTTAGCAGATGGCTTTGCTGACTTAACTATTGCAACTTCAGGTGGTAGTGGTGATGCGGATTTATATATCACACATGGTACTCAATCAACGCGTAGTGCATACGATTGTCGCTCTTGGGAAAATGGAAATACCGAGTCATGTACTTTTACTAACCCACAAGCAGGTGTTTGGTATATTGACATTTACGGTTATTCAACAGCGTCTGGTATCACTTTAAATCTACAAGCTACCCCTAAGTAGCATTTGTTCTAATAGTTTTAATAGAACAATAGTTAAAAGGACAACTTAGGTTGTCCTTTTTATTTTCTATAAATAATAAATGAGCTTAAAATGGTGAGGGGTATTGTTTAAGCCAATGTGCAATATCGTCGAGTATATTGTTTGATAATGGCTCGATAAATGCGTTCAGGTTCTCCTCTAGTTGTACTAGAGATGTGGCGCCAATAATGGTTGAAGTGACACCGTTAACTTGATCACACCACGCTAATGCGAGTTGGGCGGGGCTAACATTATGTTGCTTAGCAATTTCGACAAAAGCCTGAACGGCTTTATTCGAATTATTGGTATCTCTGAATAAGCCATGGCGCTGCATTAAGGTAAAACGTGTTCCTTCTGGCCTAGCACCGTTTAAATATTTACCTGTTAATAACCCCGTGGCTAATGGTGACCAAGGCAAATAGGCAATATCTTCATGTACACATTGCTCAATTAAATAAGGCCAATCTTTTGTATGGAGTAAACTAAATTCATTTTGAATGGATACCATACGCGGCAAGTTATGCTGTTCACTTAGCTTTAGGTATTGGCTTATTCCCCAAGGTGTATCATCAGACAAACCACAATATCGAATTTTTCCTGCACTAACACATTGAGCTAATCCTTGAAGTATATCTAACATTACCTCAGTTTGCTGTTCTGCGTTAACTTCGGTGAAACCCAATTCGTTAGACCAATGATTACCAAAGTGGGGCGTTTGTCGGTTTGGCCAGTGTAATTGGTATAAATCAATGTAATCGGTTTGTAGTCGCTTCAAGGAGCTTTCGACGGCTTTGATGACATTTTGTCCACTTAATTTTTCGCCATCTCTTATATAAGAAAAACCAGGCCCTGCAACTTTAGAGGCTAGAATAACTTCTTTACGTCGAGAAGGATTGGCCGCAAACCAATTGCCGATAATTTCTTCTGTTTTCCCGTAAGTTTCCTCACGTGGAGGAATAGCATACATCTCAGCGGTGTCTATAAAGTTTACACCGTGCATTTGAGCAAAATCTAACTGTTTGTTGGCATCTTCTTGATTGTTTTGTACACCCCAGGTCATAGTACCAAGACAAACTCTAGATACTTCTAGTGAACTACTTCCTAAACGAACATATTTCATTTGTTTCCTTTGGATAATCTAATGATGTTTAAAGTATCATAGCAGTTGTATGTTTTGGGCGATATACTAAGGATATGATTTTAAATAGCTCTCACTTTTTTCTAAGGTCTATGATATATTAGCGTTAACAATGGGTTAGCTCTGTACTCACTAGTTTAGTCGTTCATACATAAGGTAAAGCAGCTATGCGCTTACATGGTTCATTTAACATTATTATAGAGGGGAATGTCTTAACCTCTCACTTTTATGGTCCGTGGAATTTTGAACAAACCAAAACTTACCAACTTGAGGTTATGAAACGAGCAGAGCCCATTATTAATAAGCCATGGGTAAGAATTGTTGATTTGAGCCAATGGGAAGGTGGTGGTGAGGAAGTTGTTGCTCCTTTAGTACAATTACAAGAATGGGCGTTAGCTAATAACTGTCTTGAAATTGTCTTTGTTAACCCACCATTAGTTCCCAGCTTTATGTTAGAAAAATACGGTGATCCATATGGTGATTATAAAGTGGTAAAATCCGTAGAAGAGGCCAAAGACTGGCTTAATAGTCATGTTTTACCTAAGACATAAAATAGCTTTTATATTGAAATAATCATACTTTAGTTTCATCTGTCGTTATTCTTTCCTCCATAACAGTCATTTATATAATGCACCCTAATAACAACAAACACTAACACAATGTTATATGCCAACATTTTGAAGGTATAACTAGTCATAACTTATCTTATATATTTCGTTTCGTAATTAAATATTTACTAAATGAATGTTAAATATTTTGATTTAGAGGTTACAGGTGAAACTTCTTGTGTAATAATACAAGTGTGGTAACAATTATTGGAGGCTATTATGGCCCATGAGGAAAGACGCAATATGTCAAATAATACTGATGCTAAACTTGATAACCTAACCAATGAACAAAAAACTGCTGTTGAACAACTGGCAGATGCCAATCGTGAAATTGAAGAGTTAAAGCTTCAAATTGCTTGGCTCGAACGCTCATACGAGTAGTTCTGATAAATATTAGATTTGGGTAGTTACTCAATTTTTGCTAATAGTTATTGTTAATTTATTCTATTCCTAAAAAGCCGATTTGTTATTCAAATCGGCTTTTTTATTGCTATTTAATGTTGTATTTCTTGTTTTATGGTTGGAAAGTTTTTACTGCTGTGTTTATTTAATCTTTGTTAGATTTGTGAATAAGTATGTGTAAAAAGCTGTAATCAAAACTTTCATTTCTCATGGCTGTAAATAAAGCTCTTGCAATAGATGCTGTTCATGCTATTTTCAGGCAATAATTTTCTCAGTGTAAGATATATTTACGCACTTGTATTTTTAGAAGGAAATCTCACATGCCAAAGGCCAGTGAAATAAAGAAAAATGCCGCCATTGAACATAATGGCCAAGTACTTATCGTTAGAGATATTACACGCTCAGTGCCCCAAGGAAGAGCAGGGGGCAGCCTATATAGAATGCGTCTTTATGATGTGGTAACTGGTGGTAAAGTTGATGAAACATTTAAAGCGGAAGATATGCTTAATTTTGCCGATCTTAGCCGACGACCGTCAATGTTTTCCTATATTGATGGTGATGAGTATGTTTTCATGGATAACGAAGATTATACCCCGTATAACTTAAATAAAGACGCTATAAGCGAAGAAGTGCTTTTTATTAATGAAGAGACAGAGGGACTTTCTGTCATTATTGTCGATGATGCGCCTGTTGGCATTGATTTACCTGCCAGTGTTGAGCTGGTTATCACTGAAACAGACCCTTCAATTAAGGGAGCTTCTGCAAGTGCTCGAACTAAACCTGCTACATTGTCTACCGGTTTAATCGTGCAAGTACCAGAGCATATATCTACAGGTGATAAAATTAAAATAAATACTGCAGAGCAAAAGTTCATGGGAAGAGCAGACAAGTAAGCTATTACTTTTAGCTTTAATAAATATAAATGCCCGAAACTAATCGCTTCGGGTATTTTTGTTTAAGAGTTTTGATGATTAGTGCGTAGTTACTGAATTGTCAGATTAAAATAAAGAGACAGGATTTTGAAAATGAGTAAACCATACCCTATTGGAACTGCTGGACAGAAATGGAATGAGCATGATGTAAAAGCATGGTTCGCGTTGCAAAATATTAAACGCTCTTATCAAGATGAGGTATTAGAAAAATTACCAAAACTTACTTCTCATTTTGAACTTAAACAATACGGTGCATTACCTATAGATGAGCAGCGCTATCCGTTATATGTACTTTGCAGTAAAAATTGGCATCAAGATAAAGCAACAATATTAGTAACTGGTGGCGTTCATGGCTATGAAACCAGTGGAGTTCAAGGGGCTATTCGTTTTATGGAAGAAGAGGTTAAACATGATGAAGGGCTTTTTAGTCAATCATTTAACTTAATCGTAGCGCCTTGTGTCAGCCCTTGGGGGTATGAAACCATTAATCGTTGGAATCCAAATGCAATAGATCCTAACCGCTCATTTTATGCTGATAGCCCAGCTGAAGAGTCTGCTGCTTTAATGAAATTTGTCGCTAGTATTAGTGCAGAAATACGTTTGCACATTGATTTACACGAAACGACAGATACTGATAACAGTGAGTTTAGACCTGCTCTTGCCGCTAGAGATGCGACAAAGCATACAAACTGGAACATTCCTGATGGTTTTTATTTGGTTGGTGATTCGACTAAGCCTGAGCCAGAGTTCCAAAAAGCTATTATCGACGGGGTGGAAAAAGTAACTCATATTGCACCGGCAGATGACAACAATCAATTAATTGGCGTCGAGCTTGAGCAATTTGGTGTGATAAATTATGCTGCGCGAGAATTAGGTTTATGTATGGGGTTAACACAAGCGCCGTTTGTAACTACTACTGAAGTGTACCCAGATAGTCCATTAGTTGATGATGAAAACTGTATCTTAGCGCAAGTTGCTGCAATAGCATCTTCTCTGGATTATGTTAAATAGCATATTTTTCAAAACAAAAAAGCCACCGAGAGGTGGCTTTTTTGTTTGTTAACTAGTTGTTTAAATTAGATATTTAAAAATGTCATTCTAACTCTAAGTCAAAAATAAAAAATAAAAATAAAAAAAGTAAAAATTTTTCAAACTATTTTAGTTTGTCGCTCTACTTTATATACATAGCAGAAAGAAATAGAACCAAGTACGATTAAAAAGTAATTATCTACATAATCGATATTGTTAAGCAGGAAACTATGCAAAAAAAGAAAAGGGTAATGTGTGTTTGAACGCAGTGATGATGTCCTTATTGCACAAGCACTTAAGGGAAAAAAATCAGCTTGGGTTGCCTTAGTAAAGCGCTACGAAAAGGGTTTATACAACTATGCCTTGAGAATGGTGAATAACCAAGCCGATGCTATGGACTTGATGCAAGATACGTTTGTTGCTGTCTTTAAGAATCTGCAAACCTTCAGAGGTGATAGCCCATTTAAAGGTTGGTTGTTTAAAGTGGCTCACTATCGATGTTTAGAATTTTATCGACGTAAACGCCCGATGAGTTCCATTGATGATGTGCCTGAGCAAGAAGACGATGAGAGTTCATTGTGCCCAGAGCAAGAGCTATTTTCAAAACAGCAATCGAGTGAGTTAGTTAATGCTATGCAATCACTGCCGATTAAACAAAAGCTCGTTGTAGAGTTAAAGTTCTTCCAGCAGTGCACTTTTGAAGATATTGCTCAGCAGTTAGGTATCTCTACTAATACAGCTAAATCACAACTGTATAGTGGATTAGAGAAACTCAAAGTGAAATTAAACGAGCAAAATATCTCATTTGATCACTTTAGCAAAAATATTAATAAAGGGGAGGTAGGGCATGCCTGATAATCAAAAAATGAGCGTTGATGAGTTAGAGCAATTTGCCAATCAGCTTTCAGAAAGAGTAGATGATGAAGTTGAAAGCGAAGTGCCTCACTGGAATAGAGCTGCGGCTTTTGAGCAATGCTTTCATGAGCAGGAAGCTAAAGATAGTCTGTTTTCTTGGCGTTGGTGGCAAATGCCAACGATGTCTGCCGCTTTTTCACTAGCAATGGTTGCCTTGGTATTAAGTTGGAGTAACGCTTCACCGACTGATGCTGATTTAACGGCAATGATTCATCAACAGGTTAATGAGCAAGTAGAAAAACGATTAGCGGTGGAGGTTAATGCGCAAGTAGAGCAGCTGGTATCGTTAAGGCTTCGGGAGTACGCTGCCGAGCAACAGGTGGTTTTGGCTAATTACCGCGCTGATATTTATAAAAGTCAGCAGAGTAATAATCTTGAATTAGCGAGCTATATTTTGACTGCTTCAAGAGAAGAGCGCAAAGATGATATGACTGATTTTATAAGTTTTATCAATGCGCAGAGAAAGGATGAACAACTTGCTCAGAAAATAAAGTTTCAACAGCTTGAGCGAGAGATAGGGTTTCAAAAGGTAAATTTAAAAGCTACTGAACATGATGGATACCCGTTAAGTCCAAGTAGTAAAAATACAGAAAAACAGCAGCCATTAAATGAAGATATTTAATTAAATATATTGATATTTAATTGGCAGTGACTAAAAAATTATTAATCAAAGGCGCTTAGAAAAGCCATTGAAGGAGTATTGAATGAATTCAGTTTTTAAATATAACTCAATAAAAGTATCGAATAAAAAGCAAAAAGTGCTAGCGAGTTTTTGTGCTGGAGTGTTAGCAACAAGCTCGATGCTTTCGGCTTCAGTTCAAGCAGACGATCAAGATTATTCGCAGATTAATCGCCAATTGGAAGTGATGAACAATATTATTAAATCATCAGTTACGGTTGGGAAAGGAAGCCGTCAAGTGAATTTACGTTCAATTGAAAGCGTTTATTTACACGGACAAGGTGTGGTATTTACGATTGATTCAGGTATTAACCGCAGTTTTAACCGTCACAGCATGTCATTTGTTATGCCATCAGTGCCTGTTGCACCTATTGCTCCTGTGTCAGTCAGACCAAATGAAGTTATAGAAATTGATGATGACGCCATTATTCATGCAGAATCCCAAGCTCGTGAGCTAGAGTTTGTTGTTAGTCGTATGGAGTCGGAAGCGCAAGAATTTGAACGTGTTGTAGAGGTTATTGAAGAGCAACGTGAGCAAAGTCGTGAATTACGCCATGAGCAACGAGAAATTGCTTATGAACTTCGTGATAATGCAAGAGAAAGTAAAGACTATACGTATCAGTTGAAACATGCTGATAAGAAAGAGAAAAAGAAGTTAAATGAGAAGTTAGCTAAACTAGAGAAAGAAAAACTTGAGCTTAAAAAGAGCAAAGCAAAGCTTGATGAAAAAGTAAAAAAAATCAATAAACAGCAAAAACAGCAAAAAATTGCGCAAGCTCAAGAGAGAAAGGAGCACTATGAAATATTATCAAACAGCCTCGTTGATACTTTTTGTTTATATGGAAATGGCTTAAAGTCTGTTCCTAAAGATGAACATGTAAGCATAATCCTCAAGTCTGCTGGTGATAAATCCGGAAGACGTTACCAAGATAAAATATTTGTTTTCAATAAAAAAGACATCAATGCGTGTTCAAACGATAAGATAACCAGTAAAAAATTGTTAACAAAAGCAGAGCAATATCAATTTTAATCTCTTTGCAGCAAAAAGCTAAAAAAAGCCAGCTAATAAGCTGGTTTTTTTATGCATAGAGGAAAATTAAAAAGTAAAATAAACTATTGACCTTGGAGTGTACTCAAAGCTTTATGATAGAGTTATATAAAGTAGTAAGCATAATGAAGTTACTTATTATGCAACATTAGTAATCAGAGAGTGAACATGTATAAAATTGGTGAGTTAGCAAACATGCTATCGGTTTCTACAGATACATTACGCTATTATGAAAAGCATAACTTAATTAGCGCAACAACCCGTAGTGCTAACGGCTACAGACTATACAATGATGAAGTTTTGCAAATTATGCAGTTTATCATTAGGGCAAAAGGGGTTGGTTTTAGTCTTAATGAAATTAATGATCTACTTTCAATCAAAGTCGATAAAGCAAGCCATAGCTGCGCAGAAGTAAAGTCATTTACCGAAGATAAATTGCAACAAGTGAATCAGAAAATAGCTGAATTATCATGTTTTAAAGACTCTTTACAGTTACTTGTAAATGCTTGCTGTGGGGGAGATGAGGAAGCCACAAATTGTTCTATTTTATCTGCTTTGGAGAATGTTGATGCAACTAATCAGTAATTTTTGGCAACTCTTTGTTTTATCAGCTCCCTGGCTAATGTTAGGCTTACTCATTGCCGGTATTATTAATGTTTATTTACCTAAAGATTTTTTGAATAAGCACTTAGGCCATGATGGTTTATTTACCACCATTAAAGCTGCAATTATAGGTGCGCCTATGCCACTTTGCTCATGTGGTGTTATTCCTGCAGCATTGGGCTTACGAAGAGCAGGAGCTTCAAAAAGTGCTACAACAGCCTTTTTAGTTTCGACACCTGAAACCGGGGTGGATTCTATTTCAGTCTCTTATGTTTTATTGGGTCCTTTCATGGCTATTATTAGACCTATTGCTGCTATAAGTAGTGCCATTGTTGCTGGTGTTTTAGTCGGAAAAGATAAACAAGAAGCGATAGAAAATACCTCCCCATCAAATAATGCACCTGAGAATTCAGCATCTTGTTGTAGTACACAAAACACGACAAAAACTCCTACAGTACAAACAGAGCCAGTAAAAGCATGCTCCGCGAAAGAAAAGAAAGTAGCAGAAGTAACGTCTTCTTGTTGCTCTAAAGAATCAAATGATTTGGTTAACAGTGTTTTAACTAACGAAGAGAGTTCAAGCTGCTGTGCGAATAAACAAGTCGCGCAAAAGCAATCATCATGTTGCAGCAGCAAAGCTGATGAAAAACTTTCAATGTGGTCTCGCTTACAAGAAGCTGTTGCTTTTAGCTGTACCAAGTTATTAAGTGATACTGCGAAATGGTTGTTAATTGGGCTTGTCTTCGCTGCTATAGTACAGACTTATATTCCTGTGAGCTTTTTTAGTCAATGGGGCAGTGGTATTTTGGCTATGGTTGTGGTGATTTTAATATCTATACCGATGTATGTTTGTGCCACAGCATCAACCCCCATTGCCGCAGGACTTTTACTATCAGGTGTCTCACCAGGTGCTGTATTAGTCTTTATGTTGGCGGGGCCTGCAACAAATATTGCAACTCTCGGGGTGGTAGGTAGTGAACTTGGAAAAAGAGCTGTTGCATCTTATTTAACAGGTGTAATAGGTGTGGCTGTTTTATTTGGTTTTCTAACTGATTTACTAGTGGAGCAATACAACTTCACTGTAGCACCTATGTTAGGAGAGCATCATGAGGTATTGCCCCATTGGTTATCACAAGGTTCAGCTTTTTTATTGGTCTTACTCTTGATACGTATAGTGCTCATTAAACTTAAAAAATAATGTAGTTTTCCTTTAAGTCGCTTGTGAGTGAATAGCAAATGTTGTTACATAATTAACTCATTCTTAACTTGCAAGTATAGTAATTTCTATTAATATTGTGCGCTAGGTAAAAACTATTACAAGGATGTAAAGATGACAAAGGATCAGCATACGCGTTTAGCGCATTTAACTTCATTATTAATGGAACGTTGCATTAGTGAAACGGAGTTCATCGAGTATCAATCATTGAGTGAAATGTTATTGCTTGAAATGAATCATATTCCGAAAAAGGATAATGATGATAATCGATATTGATTCGAACTCTATATGTTAGTACATAAAAAAGTTCACTAATTCACCACTAATAGTTTAAATACAACTTCGAATGTCAGTGGACTTGAACTTGAACTTGAACTTGAACTTGCATTTTAGCTGTTGCTAATTACTTCACTTGCCAATGCACTAATTTTTTATTGATAAAGTAAAAAGCGATTTTTTGCTCGTATTCAATAGGAGATATTGATGATTGCCTAAGAGAGACCTTATCATTATCCAAATTTGTTTTTGGGAGATACGCTTGCTTATGGCTAAATTCATAGACGGTATTTTTCATAGAGTCTGATGCAAGATATAGGGAAGGGAACTTTTCTTTAATTTCTTTTATATAGTCGCCCACTTGTACGGTTGACAATTCTTTTTTAAATAATTGCTTTATTTTCGGTAACTCTGTTTTTGGATCAGAGATAATAGGAAGTTGCTTAGTACTAGAGCAAGCACAAAGTAATAATAAAAAAGCTGCAATAATTAAATTTTTCATGATGGGCCCATATTCTTAAGGTCTAAGTCATTATATAAGAATGGCTATTTTGACAGAGGTTTGTGCTTTATCTTTTGATAAAGCACAATGAAAGACCATACAGAGGGAGGCGCATTGTTGCTAATAATGTAATTAGCTGATCTTCGGTGCTAAAGCCGTGTGAAAGGCGATGCAGCTTTATTAACTTTGAAGTATTAACAGATAGTTAACTACAATCGATATTGGCACCTGTTCTGTCTTGATGTCTGCCATCACCGTTAATATCTTCACTTAAGTAACTTCTGCCTGAAATTGTAATGGTTACACCGCGCGAGAGTTTGACTTTTCCTTTAGGGCAATAACTAAAGGTCGCAATATTATTGTTATTTGATAAGCCCGTTGCACTGTAGGTAATGTTGTTGTCTGCAAAGACAAGGTTATCGCCAGAGCTAATTGCCTCTTTTTGCTTTATTACTGTGCCATCAGCTGCAATAACACCGATATTGCCTAACCAATTGTTCGCGCCTGTACATGCATTGGCATTCATTGGGCAAACCGTTACGTTTTGTTCGGTATTGATGGCCATATTTCGTGCGGTCATGAGCAATCGCTGCATTTCAGAAACTTCATTACCAACTCGCATTTTAACGATAAATTCACCCAAGTTAGGTAGAGCTATGGTAGTAATAATACCCGCGATAACAAGAGTTACCATAAACTCAATAAGGGTAAAACCAACAGTTTTCTTTTTTGCGGCACGAGAAAGGGAGGGAGTTACTGTGGTTAAATTTTTTAATTTGTCTGCTTGCATAGAAAGCTGCCTTGCTCGGTACTACTTATTAATATATCTTTATAGCACTTTCGCTTTATTCTTTCTAGTAGCTTAAAAAAACCTTAATGGTAATTGGTTATTCACAACTAAGTGCTTTATTATTTCTGGTTTCATCAATCATATCGTTGTTAATATCAGATGTGCTATAAAAACGCCCTGAACGCGCAACAACAATACCTCTAGACAATGTTGTAGGAAAATCTTTTGGGCAATAGCGAAAAGTCCCATTGCTTAAACCTGATAAATGGCCAGTTGGTTTATAAATCACTTTAGTTCGCCCTTTGCCATAAACTAATTTATCACCTAAGGTTATTGCTTCTTTCGTCGCTACTATTCTCTCGTTATCACTTTTATCAAATCGTTTATTGTTATTTAAATCGATAAAAACACTTATTTCTGCCTGCCAGTCAGTAGAGCAATCACCGCTGTTTGTAAGAGGGCACATAATGACATTATTATCGGTATTTATGGCATAGTTTCTAGTGGTTAATAGACTTCTTTGAAGCATAGATATTTCATTATTAACCCGCAGTTTAACTAAAAACTCATTTAAACTAGGCAATGCTACCGTAGTTAATATAGAAGCAATAGAAACAGAAGTTATTAATTCGAGTAAAGTAACCCCGAAATTAGCTTTTATTAAGCTACCTTTATTTAAGTGGTTTTGAGAAAGTTTTTTAGTGCGAGCAAGTCTAAGCATATAAAATCCATTTTATACAATATAACGTTCCTAAGTTAAGTTATAGTCAATAAAATGGATTATGCCAAGTCTGTTTATTTTACTTGTAAGTGCTAGTTATCATAGATAGTTGGGATCGCTTTTCTTTTATGCTGGGTCTTTAAATAAATACTGATAATATGCTGCTTAATATGATCTTCTACGACTTTACCTTCAAGAAAGTCATCAAGTTGATCATAGCTAATCCCTAGAGCATCTTCATCTGTTTTTCCAGGCTCTAAATCTTCTAAATCTGCTGTAGGGGCTTTAGTGACTAAAATGCTTGGTGCACCTAAATAGCTTGCTAGCTCTCGGACTTGTCTTTTTGATAGACCAAATAAAGGGGCTAAATCACACGCACCATCACCCCACTTAGTAAAAAATCCGGTAATATTTTCTGCGCTATGATCGGTACCAATAACTAATGCGCCTAGAATACCAGCAATATGGTATTGGCTAACCATACGTATTCTTGCTTTAACGTTACCTTTTGAGAAATCAATTTGACTTTCATTGGCTGTTAAAAGCCCTTCACTATCTAGAGCTTGTAAAACTTCAGCATGTACTCCGTCACTACCAGCTAATACATTAGTTGTTACCACTTTGCTTGGCTTGATGAAGCTTATAGCCTGTTGCGCATCGTCTTCATCTGCTTGAACACTGTATGGTAATCTCACAGCAATGAATTTATAAGGCTCGTTATTTTCCTGTTCACTCTCTGCATTCAGTTCATCTATTGCTAACTGAGCTAAACGGCCACAAGTTGATGAATCGACACCGCCACTAATGCCCAAGACCAAATTTTTGAGTCCAGACTTTTTCAACTGTGATTTGATAAAGTCGACTCGTCTTTTAATTTCAAAGTTAACATCAATTTTATTAAGTACTTTCATTTCTTTGATGATGCTGTGTTCATCAATTGTGCATGCTGAGGTCATGTCTATTCCCAAAAGAGGATTAATAATAAGTCTTAGGTAGTTTACCAAAAATTATTATAAAATTGGATATTGCTAAAATACTTTAAACACGCTGTAATAATAGTAATTAACTAGCCACGAAAAGATAATTTAACATGAAAAAAATCGAAGCAATTATTAAGCCCTTCAAAATGGATGATGTTAGAGAAGCATTAGGTGAGATCGGCGTTACAGGCATGACCGTTTCTGAAGTCAAAGGATTTGGGCGACAAAAGGGGCACACTGAGTTATATCGAGGTGCTGAATACATGGTGGATTTTTTACCCAAAGTTAAATTAGAAATTGTTATTGCTACTGAAGATGTAGAGCGTTGCGTAGAAACTATTTTAGAAACCGCGCAAACGGGTAAAATAGGTGATGGCAAAATATTTATTACCGATGTAGAACGTATTATTCGAATTCGTACTGGTGAAGAGAACCAAGACGCTATTTAAAATTCCTTTTTAACCTCATTTCTTTTAGTGAAAAGCTGATCTTGTGTCAGCTTTTTTTACATTATTGGCCGGCTTGATTTTTGAACGATTGTCAACTTTGTGATTATGTTAACAAAATTGGCTTTGGTGCAATTTATGCATTTATTTTATGTATTAATACAAACTAGCAAACTCTATTTTAGGGTCCGAAACAATTTTTAAGGCTTTATTGCTAACTAAAAGTGGCGTGATTTATTGCTTTTCTTATTGAGTTTTATCGAGGGATTATGATGAGATTTTTATTAAGTATATGTATTACGGTGTTAATGCTCTTTAGCCCATCAGTAACGGCAACAACATTATGTGCAGGTGATGAAGCATTTTCAGATGTGACTTTAACTACAATGCAGCTGGCTTCAGGCGGACCAACACTTGATCTGTCAGCTATTCCACCTCCTAATTCATCATACGGTAGTAATGGAAGGGAGGCGACATCCTGTGAAGGTTTTTTTAGTGGAAATGATCAACCCTTACCTAGTGTTAACATTGGCCAATACCAGGATGGTTTACTAAATGGTCAACCTCAGAAAAAGGGTAATTCAGATGGAGCATTAAATCCTATCAATACTGTTTTTGATCCTCAGCATGATGGTGGAAGTAATTTAGCTTTTATTGAGTTGTCTGATTTACAAGACATCAGTGGTGTCGGTGGAATTGAAAGTGATGGGGTAAACGATCCAGGCTGGGTTTACCTTGGTAAGGATGATGGTGGCTTAGGTGGTTTTGATTATGCTACAGCCGGTATGGGCCTTAAAAATGAAGAAGGAGAAGACATCAGTATTGATATTGCCACAATCCTAAATGTTCAATTTAGCTGTGCTGATAATACTTCTATCAATGGGGATAATTGTTCCATGGGGACTTGGTCCATTATGCCAGATGTTGATATTGTCGAAAAATTATTTCCTCTTTTTGGCAACGGTTTTTTTGATCATTTAGCCTTTATTTTTAAAGCAGGCCCTGAGTTTGTCGTTTATGACTTTAACTTTAATATCATTAAAAATGAACTAGGCGGAGGTATTGATTTAACAGTTCCATATAATTTGTCAGGTAGCTTCGATATGAAAGATACCTTTGGCAAAACAGCAATATCTCATATTTCCGTTTGGGCGAGAGACCCTAGTTTGTTTACTGTTGTTACTGTTGTACCTGAACCAAATACTTATTGGTTGATTATGCTAGGTGGTGTGTTAGTTTATTTTCGTTGTCGCCAGAAACACTCTTTATTATAAATAGAGTTTTTAAAAGTTAACCATTAAAAAACGCGAAGTTATTAGCTTCGCGTTTTTTGTTTTAAAAGCTAACAACTATTATTAGTTAACTAGTTTGTTGCTTGGATAGTTTGCTGCTAACACTTGCAGTGCATTCTTCTTCATATCGTCTAATTCAAGTTTTTCATAGCACTCTATCATTAATTCTAATGCTTGCTCTACTTCAACACTTGGCGAAAAGTATTCAACAACATATCGAGCTCGATTAGCAGCAGAGGCATAAGCATCACGTTTTAAGTAAAATTTAGCTACTGCAAGCTCATATTGGGCTAATCGTGATTTAACTTCAATCATTCTCATGCGAGCATCGGCAGCATATTTGCTATTTGGAAACTCAGTTACAATGCGTTTAAAGTCATCAAAAGCGCTACGAGAAGCACTTGGATCGCGATCTGATCTATCAATGCCTGCTAAATCTTGAAATAAATTATCTTCCGTTGATAAATTAATTAAGGCGCGCATGTAATACACATAATCAACATTCGAGTTGTTCGGGTTTAACCTAAGAAATCTATCAGCCAATGCGATACCTTGCGCACTATCACCGCTTTTATAATACGCGTAGATTAAATCTAACTGTACTTGGTGAGAAATTGGACCAAATGGAAATCGTGAGTCGATAGCACTTAAAATTTGAATTGCTTTTTGATATAAACCGCTATCTAAAGCAGAACGTGCATCAACAAACAAAGCTTGGGCTGATTTGTCAGGTACAACTTCTTCTTCTTTTTCTATTGAAGAACAGGCTGTTAAAGACAAAATGAGAAGGGTTAATATAATTTTTATAGTCAATTTTTCCATGAACTTTGTTATCACTACTTTGTTATTCGTTAAAATTAATATCAAACCCAAACAGAAAAGGGTAAAATATAGCAATGCATTCTAACCTAGCATTCCAGCCTTGCACAGTGCAAATGACAATTTGATTGTCGATAGACCATCTTTGCAATGAAGTATGGGGTTATATAAGGGTTAATCTAATCAATTAATGGTAAGTTAAAGAGAATTTAATGTCTGAAATTATTCAACATAAAGATAGTGTTCCTGAGTCGTGTTTAGGTAAGCGGTTAGACCAAACTCTTGCGCAAATGTTCCCCGATTATTCACGTTCTAGGCTAAAAGATTGGATACTCGCTGGTTGTGTCACCGTTAATGGCGAAGTATTAGATCGCCCAAGAGAGAAGATGTATGGTGGCGAAATCATTACAATTGATGCTCAGGTTGAGGCTGAAATACGTTTTGAAGCACAAGATATTCCTTTAAATATTGTTTATGAAGATGATGACATTTTAGTAATCAATAAGCCTGCGGGTCTTGTTGTACATCCTGGTGCCGGTAATCCAGACGGTACTGTACTGAACGCATTATTACATCATTGTCCTGAATTAGAAGTAGTACCTCGAGCAGGTATAGTGCATCGTTTAGATAAAGATACTACAGGCTTAATGGTTGTTGCTAAAACGATTGCGGCGCAAACTAATTTGGTTGAAGCTCTACAGTTAAGAGAAATAACCCGTGAATATGAAGCGGTAGCAAATGGTATTATGACAGCAGGTGGTGTTGTTGATGAACCAATTGGGCGACATGCAACAAAACGAACACATATGGCGGTTACATTCTCTGGTAGACCGTCAGTGACTCATTATAGAGTAATGGAGAAGTATCGGTTACATACACGTTTAAGGTTGCGCTTAGAAACCGGGCGAACTCACCAAATACGTGTTCATATGTCTCACATTTCTCACCCTCTTGTTGGTGATCCTGTTTATGGCGGTAGACCTCGTCCTCCTAAAAATGCAACCCCGGAATTGCTTGACGTATTAAGGGGCTTTAAAAGACAAGCTCTCCACGCAGCGATGTTATCATTATTTCATCCGATAACGGGCGAACAAATGACTTGGCATGCTGAGCTACCAGAAGATTTTGTTGAATTAGTTAGTGTGCTACAACAAGATAATAAAAAGAATGCAGCAGAGGAATATTAATGCGTAAGGATTGTTTTTAGATACAAATATGACAATGAATGGGATTCATTTTATTAATTGGCCAGAACAAAATGTTCTGGCTGCACAAACATCACGCATTCATCCTTTGCTTGATATTACTTGTAATAGTGATGCTTTAACTGACTTTCAATCATTTAATCTTGGCCTACATGTAAATGACGATAGGCAGCTTGTTTTAAAGAATAGAAACACTTTAACTGAGATCCTTGCCCAACAAACTGTAAACCCAAACTTGTCTATTCAATGGTTGAATCAAGTTCATAAAACTGATGTGGTCACAATTGACCATGTTTCTAATGACGTGATATCCGCAGATGCTTGCATCACTCGAAACAAAGATATCGCGTTAGCTATTATGACTGCTGATTGCTTGCCAATCTTACTTAGTTGTAAACAAGGCAATGAAATTGCTGCAATTCATGGTGGTTGGCGTCCTCTTGCTGGAAATATTATTGATAATACATTAAGGCAAATGCAGGCGTGTAATTCTGAGGTTATTGCTTGGTTAGGACCTTGTATTGGTAAGAAGGCCTTTGAAGTGGGCGTTGATGTATATTCTGCATTCATTACTCAATCAACAAATTTTCACTGTGCTTTTAAACCACTTTCTGATGAAAAGTACTTAGCTGATCTACACAAGATTGCCAAGATTCAGTTACGCCAACTTGGCGTTACGCATATTATGCAACTGCCAGAATGTACTTATTCATTATCAAACAAATACTATTCATACCGAAGAGAATCGGTAACTGGAAGAATGGCAACTCTTATTTCTAGAAAATAACCTCATTAATTTTATTAATAAAACACATTGAAAAAATTTCTTTTAGCCATATAACATTACTATAGCTAGGAGAAATATTATGCGTTTAGATCGTTTTACCCAATCTTTTCAAGAGTCTATTGCAGACGCACAATCGTTAGCCTTAGGCAAAGATCATCAATTCATTGAGCCGTTACATTTGATGATGGCATTACTAAATCAAAATGGAAACTCTATATTACCTTTGCTTAAGAGCGCAGGAATTGATATTCGCTCACTGAGAACTCAGTTAGAAGAAGCGCTTAATGGTCTTGCTCAAGTACAAGGTTCTGGCGGCGATGTGCAGTTATCTGCTGCCTCAGGTCGTATTTTTAATTTATGTGATAAACATGCCCAAAAAATGGGTGATAAATTCATTTCATCTGAAATATTTTTGTTAGCCGCAATTGAAGATAAAGGGGCGCTTGGCAAAATTTTAGCGTCGTTAGGTGCGACAGAGCAAAGGTTAAAATCAGCAATTGATCACATACGAGGTGGCCAAAAAGTTGAAGAACAAAACGCTGAAGATGTGCGTCAAGCATTGCAAAAATACACCGTTGACCTTACTGAAAGAGCAGAACAAGGCAAACTAGACCCAGTCATTGGTCGAGATGATGAAATTCGACGTACTTTACAAGTTTTACAGCGTAGAACTAAAAATAACCCCGTGTTAATCGGTCAGCCTGGTGTTGGGAAAACGGCAATCGTTGAAGGGTTGGCTCAACGTATTGTTGATCATGAGGTACCAGAAGGTTTAAAAAATAAACGAGTGTTATCTTTAGATATGGGGGCACTTGTGGCAGGTGCAAAATATCGAGGAGAATTTGAGGAAAGACTCAAGGCGGTATTGAATGAACTAGCCCATGAAGAAGGTCAAGTCATCTTATTTATAGATGAACTTCATACTATGGTTGGTGCAGGTAAAACCGATGGGGCAATGGATGCAGGCAATATGCTAAAACCGGCACTTGCTCGCGGAGATCTACACTGTGTTGGGGCAACCACATTAGATGAGTACCGTCAATATATTGAGAAAGATGCTGCATTAGAGCGTCGCTTTCAGAAAGTACTCGTCGATGAACCAAGCGTAGAAGATACTATTGCAATTTTACGTGGGTTAAAAGAGCGTTACGAATTACATCACTCAGTAAATATAACCGACCCAGCAATTGTTGCAGCAGCATCCCTTTCTCATCGTTATATAAGTGATAGACAACTTCCAGATAAAGCAATTGATTTAATTGATGAAGCTGCTTCAAGTATTCGTTTACAAATGGACTCTAAACCTGAAGATTTAGATCGATTAGAGCGTAAATTAATACAATTAAAACTTGAACAGAAAGCACTCGAGAAAGACTCTGATGATGCCTCAATAAAACGTTTAAGTTTAATCTCAGAACAAATAGCTTCAAACCAGCAAAAATATGATGAACTTGATGAAATATGGACTACAGAAAAGGCAGCTTTATATGGTACACAAGCAATTAAAGAAGAGTTAGAACAAGCAAGGATTGAGCTTGAATCAGCAAGGCGAACTGGTGATTTAAATCGCATGTCGGAATTACAGTATGGAAAATTACCCGAGCTTGAAAAGCAACTTGACCTTGCAAGTCAAGCTGAAATGCAAGAAATGAGTCTATTAGCGAATAAAGTTACCGATATTGAAATTGCCGACGTGCTAAGTAGAGCAACAGGCATCCCTGTTGCTAAAATGCTCGAGCAAGAAAGAGATAAGTTACTCCATATGGAGCAAGAACTTCATAAGCGAGTTATCGGGCAAAGCGAAGCGGTGGGCTCAGTATCAAATGCCATACGCCGATCTCGAGCGGGGCTATCTGATCCAAATCAGCCCATAGGTTCATTTTTATTTCTTGGACCAACAGGTGTCGGTAAAACAGAGTTAACGAAAGCGCTTGCTTACTTTTTATTTGATAGCGAAGATTCCTTAATTCGTGTAGATATGTCTGAGTTTATGGAGAAGCACTCAGTTGCTAGGCTAGTTGGAGCACCTCCAGGCTATGTTGGTTATGAAGAAGGTGGTTACTTAACAGAAGCCGTGAGACGTAAGCCGTATTCCGTTATTTTACTTGATGAAGTGGAGAAGGCTCATCCCGACGTTTTCAATATTTTATTGCAAGTTTTAGATGATGGTCGACTAACTGATGGACAAGGCCGCACCGTAGACTTTAAAAACACTGTTATTATTATGACATCAAATATTGGCTCCGATATTATTCAAGGGTTTGGTAGTGATAGCCAATATGAGCAAATGAAAGCAAGTGTGATGAATGAGCTAGGTCATCACTTTAAACCTGAGTTTATAAATAGGGTTGATGAGTCCGTTGTTTTTCATCCGCTAGTTAGTGAGCAAATAGAGAAAATTGCCGATATTCAACTACAATCACTTGCAAATAGATTGGCTGAACAAGAACTAACACTGGTTATCGCACCTGAGGCGTTAAGAAAAATAGCAGAAGCTGGTTTTGATCCTATTTTTGGCGCACGGCCACTTAAGCGGGCCATACAACAGGAAGTTGAAAACCCATTAGCACAGAAACTACTAGCAAATGAATTTACAAAAGGCTCAATAATTAAGCTCCAGCTAGAAGGAGAAGTGCTTAGTTTTAGATAGTATTCTGTATAAAATAAAAAAGCCTGATTTAATACAAATTAATCAGGCTCTTTTTTCTATGATGGAATGTTTATTATGCTAGTAAACTTAATCAATACAATATAGATCTACATGCTTTTTACTGAGTTCGAGTTTTTCATCTTTTTCTTCTTTAGTCAGAGCTCGATTTGTAGATTTACCATCTTCTGATGTTTCACTAACCAGTACATCTTCAAAAGAACTAAGCATCTTAATATTAAGTTTTGCTGCTTTACAATTTTTTTCAAACAACTCTTTATTAGCTTCATCTCTTTTTTGTTCTGATTGCGCTAGATCTTGTTCAGCTTGTGCTGCTTGTTCAGCATCTTTTTTTAATTTTCTCTCTTCTTTAGAGAGCGCCTTAAAAGAAGATACAGTGCTCAATTCTGTATACTCGTCAGTTTTCGGTAGGTTTTGACTAAAGTGTACCACGTTGTTTTTATCTACCCATCGATATATAGCTATTTCTTTAGCATTAATAGTCGTGATAGGCAACAAAAAGCAAGAAAGTGCAAGAGCTAAGGAAGCTTGCTTCAGCGAATGAGGTATATCTTTTATGGAGATGTTCATAGTGTTCCCTTGTTTGTATGCTCTTTCTATTAGTAGTGGCATTTTATTATTATAAGAAGACTGCGGCAGTAATACCAATTCATTAAAGCTATCAAATATTTTTGATAATAACAATTCGTAATTAAAAAGCATTTTTATAAGCAAAACTAAAGTATTTATAAGGATTATTGATGAAAGAGTAGAGTAATTGCAGTGCTTTCACCTACTTTTGCTGGCTTTTTGAACAAACAGTTCTTTTTGTGAAAATAATGGTTGACCTTAAACTAAAAGTCTCTAGAATGCGCATCCACTTCCACGGGGCAACTCAGGAAGGTTTGTATAGGAAATACATAGTAGGCCGTATCAAGAAGATGAAAGGTCTGTTTTGACAAGTTAAGTGATTTGATTAAGGAACATTTAACCCAGTTAACGTTAAAAAGTGAATTGAAAAATAAATCACTTTTTTATAAAATAAACGTTGACATCGAAACTGGGAAGCGTACAATGCGCATCCGCTTCGGGGCAAAGCTTACGAAGTTCACTGATTAACGAATGCGATTAATCAGCGTTCCATACGGAACAAATTCTTTAACAATTAGTTATCATGCAATTTGTGTGGGCACTCACTC
>NZ_SAWY01000006.1 GCF_006439335.1 Litorilituus lipolyticus
TAATCTCTTTGAGTTCGTTTAGTGATTGATTTCATAACACTCTCCAATTTAATCGTGGAAAAGTGTCAACCTTATTTAGGACGGGTCATACATAAAAAAAGGAGCGTTAAGCTCCTTTTTTATGTTGAACCGTATATGAAGTCAACTTGATGTTAACCAGCTAAGTCAGTTTGTTCATCTGCCCAGGCCAGTGCTTGATTGTAATGTTCAACCGCTTTATCTTTATCAAGTTTTAACTTTTCAATGACTAAATTAGTTTTATCCCAATCAGCATGCTCTATTAACTCAACCAGCTTAATTAAGGCTGCCATAGGACCTTTCTTAGTAAGTAGTGGATCTTTAATGTCTTGAGCAAGTGGCAGTTTTTCCATTATGCTTTCCATGGATTCATCTAATATCGCATCAATCATAGATAATAAGCCCGTTAAAAATGCAATCGATACATCTATTTCTGATCTGATATCTTGAGCAACTAATTCACAGAATTTAGCTCTTGTCATGGCAAGTTTAATGAGTTCTGTCGGTTTGTCTGGGTTAGCAGTAACAGCGAACATTAAGCCTAGGAAGCGCTTAAGTTCACCTGAGCCTAAAATTACCAGCGCTTGTTTTATCGTAGATATTTCGTTTCTACGTCTAAAAATTGCCGAGTTTGCATAACGCAATAACTTATATGAGAGTGATACATCACGTTCAAAAACACTGGTAATACTATTTAGATCTAACTCAGTTTTTGACGTTTCATAAAGTAGTTCAGCCATTGCTAACTGAGATGGTGATAACGTTTTAGTTTTTACTACTTCAGGTTTGGCGAAAAAGAAGCCTTGGAAATATTCGAAGCCCATTTGTAGTAATTGATTATATTCTTCGTAAGTCTCTACTTTTTCAGCAAGCAGTTGAATATGGGTATGATCTTTTGTAGCAGTGATGACCTGTTTAATTTCATCTAAGCTACTTGATTGTATATCAATTTTAATAATTTTAATGTACGGATAGAAATGCCCCCAAACACTTTGGTGTTCATAGTCATCTAGGGCAATGGTATAACCTTTTCTGTGGAGTTCTTTACATTGTGCAAGTAGCTTTTTACCTGGTTTTACTGTTTCTAGTACTTCTATAACGACTTCTTCAGGTGCCAGCATTTCCGCATAGCCTTGAGTCAGCGTTTCTTGAGTAAAATTAATAAACGCGGGTTTGCTACCAGTAAATTCACTAATACCCATATTGAATTGGCTAGCCTCAATCATTTTACTGGTTGCTTCATCACCATCTACATCAGGAAAGACATTATCAAGGCTATCCCTAAATAATAACTCGTAGGCAAATAGCTTTTTATTCTTATCTAAAATTGGCTGTCTAGCGGCATAAAAATACATAAATTCTTGATTATCTAATTCGTAAAAGATTCATACTACTGAATATATGGTAAAGCGCGTTAATTTTCATTAGTTTTGTTATTTATTTTTATAATTTATACATTTTTATTATGACAGTATCTTTTTAGTGTCATTCTTGGTAGGTTAAGCGACTTTATTTTAGCTATTTACGGGTGATATTTTGGAATTTGGCACTCTGCTTTCATTAGCGATTTATTTTATTGTGATGCTAGGTATTGGCTTGTATGCCTATCGAAAATCAACCAGTGATGTTTCTGGATATATGTTAGGTGGTAGAAGCTTATCACCGAGTGTTGCAGCCTTATCAGCAGGCGCTTCTGACATGAGCGGTTGGATGTTAATGGGCCTTCCTGGGGCTATGTATTTGTCTGGTATAAATAGCCTTTGGATTGCTATTGGTCTTATCATCGGCGCATTTTTAAACTATTTGGTTGTAGCACCAAGATTAAGAACGTATACCGAGCTGGCAAATAATTCTATTACATTGCCTGACTTTTTTGAAAACAGGTTTGAGGATAAAACACGTTTGTTACGTGTTGTATCTTCAATCGTTATCGTAGTCTTCTTCACGTTATATACCTCTAGCGGCATTGTTGCTGGCGGTAAATTATTTGAAAGCTCATTTGGTATGTCATATGAGATTGGTTTATATGTTACTGCAGGGGTTGTTGTTGCTTATACTTTATTTGGTGGCTTTCTTGCTGTAAGCCTGACTGACTTTGTGCAAGGCTGTATCATGTTTATTGCTTTAGTTTTAGTTCCGGTCGTTACTATCATTGAGGTAGGTGGCGTTGATGAAGTACATGCGAGCATTAATCAAATTAATCCTGAATTACTAAATGCTTTTAGTGGTATGACGGTATTGGGGATAATCTCTGCGATGGCATGGGGTTTAGGTTACTTTGGCCAGCCGCATATCATAGTGCGATTTATGGCGATTCGCAGTGTAAAAGATATGCCTACAGCCAGACGTATTGGTATGAGTTGGATGATAGTCTCGCTTATTGGTGCTATGGCTACAGGTTTTGCAGGTATAGCCTACGTAGACAAAACCGGGATCGCGCTTGATGATGCTGAAACCATTTTTATTGTGCTTTCACAATTGTTATTTAACCCGTTAGTTGCAGGCTTTTTATTAGCCGCCATTCTAGCTGCGATTATGAGTACAATTTCATCTCAATTGTTAGTGACATCAAGCTCATTGACTGGCGACTTTTATCAAGCTTTTTTAAACAAAGAAGCAAGCGAAAAACAGTTGGTGCTTGTTGGCCGAATTTCAGTATTGATTGTTGCTTTAGTGGCAATCTTTTTAGCTTACGATCGCAACAGCACAATATTAAGTTTAGTAAGTAATGCATGGGCAGGGTTTGGTGCGGCATTTGGTCCTGTTGTTATTGGTAGTTTGTATTGGTCTAAAATGACTAAAAATGGTGCGCTAGCCGGTATTGTTACCGGTGCTGCAACGGTTTTATTCTGGATTTATGCACCAATAACTATTAATGGGACTTCGCTAAGCTCCATTGTTTATGAAATTGTACCGGGCTTTATAATGTGCTCATTGGCGATTTACATTGTTAGTATGATGGATAAAACAGTCTCTGATGATATGGAGTCGGTATTTGATTCGATGTTAAATCATCATAAATAAAGACGAGAATTTCAAATAATTCAAAACAAAAAAGGCTAGTTTTTACTAGCCTTTTTACTGTCTTTGTTTTCTTAGCATTAGAGCGTTATATTGACCATGAGATATTATTGCCAAGCTTTTCTTGCCAAGTAGACAATGGTTCATTTTTGTCGCCTACGACAATGACATTGGCTTTATCAAAAGCGGCAGACTGACCAACAAGTTTATTATCAGAAAAGCTATCACTAAAGCTAAGTTGATCGTTTTTAGGAACCACGAAGACGGTAACAGGGCTAGTCTTTCCTTGAAAAACTAGATGTAAGCTTTTCATGCCATCAAAGCGACAGTAGTCAGCTGAAAGCAATTGACCTACTGAGCTGGTAAAGTTGCCATTAAATGCTGCCATTTTTTTATTGAGTGATGTTAAGTCAACTCTAGCAGTATCACTATTAGAAAAATCACCTTGTTCATGATAAACATGAGCCAAGGCATAATCACCTAAATTGGAGTGAGCACTCGAAAAAAGAGTGAAGTTAACAAGTAAACCTGCAGTAATAGCTACAGAAGCTGCTAGGGCAAGGTGGAAGCGTTTTTTACGTTTTTGTACTTGATGGCTTGCTAAGGTTTGACGCAAAATTAATTTGTCTGATAAATCATCAGGTACAGGTATATTCAAAGCCTGAGCAATTTTATCATCGAGTTGGTTTAACTCTTGAGCAAATTGCTTTTTGGTTGGATCAGCTTGAAGAGCAGCAAGTAGAGCTTCATCTTGGCTTTTAGGATCGGCGTAAATGGTACGTCTAAATTGTAAATCATCCATTGTATAAACCTCGTTGTTCTGGTTCAGCCTCTAGTGCTTCTTTCAATTGATTTCTTGCTCTAAATAAGCGGGTCATAACTGTGTTCTTGTTTAAATTGAGGATTGAAGCAATATCTTCACCACTAAAACCTCCTAATACCTGTAATACTAAAGGCTCTGAGTATTCTGCAGGTAGTTGTGCTATTTTTTCTCTTAACCAAGAGTTTTCAATGTTTTGCTCATTACTGAGTGATTGATTATCAGTAATTGATGCTTCATCAAATTCTCCCATGTCAAAACGCTTTCGCTCAAAACGTCTAGCGTTCTCTCTACGTAAAATAGTGATTAACCATGATTTAGCAGCTTTCTCATCCTTTAATGAGTCTAAGGCTCGCCATGCGCGAAGAAAAGTTTCTTGCACTAAGTCTTCAGCCACTTGTTTTTCGTGACAAAGCCAATAAGCATACCGGTATAAATCACCGTGTAGCGCTTTAACTAGCGCCTCATATCTAACTTGTTTTGTAATCATGTTAGTTAAGACCTGACGTTTGCTGAATATATTTCAAAAAAATTAATTAATTTAATATTAGAGCGTGTTGAACTTTGATGTACACTTTTGCAGCAGAAAATTTGATATTTATACAAGGAAGAGTCTATGTAATGTGGTGATTCCCCATAAATAGGCAATAACGCCGTAGAAATTTCAAATGGACGCTGTCCGTAGGATTCGTTCAAACGTGATTTACTCATTGTTGTAGCTCATTTATATAGAACAACTATACATCAATCGCTACGCCTTGATTAAATCAGGTTTAATTCGAACAACATCTGTACCACAAAGAGCAACACGCTCTAGCAAATGACTTATGTTTTATTGTTTGAATTTAGTCATGTGATGGTAAATATTATATTGCAAATAATTACCGCCTAGAGAAAAACTAGCACTTATGAAAAAGTGCTAGTGCGAGTCAATTAAGGGTTTAGTTGCAATGAGGTAGATGTCGGCGTTTGTTGTCTTTTATTAAATTGTTGAATGGCAGATAACAGCATATCGCCTTGCCAATTTGGCGCTCCAGAAATGGCATTTTTGCCAAACAAATGCTGTTGCAATTCATTGAGGGCTGTTGAGAAGTTTTGTTCAGATACAACTGCTTGTGCTTGGGCTATTGTTGTAATTTGAGCAGAACCAGAGAGTTTTAAACTATGGTTGAGCCAAGGTATTATCAAATCAAGCGTTAGTTGTGCTTGGCCTTTTTTACATGCAGCGAGTAGCTTAATATAACTTTGACCACTATCGTGTGTTGATTCTGCTAAAGGTGTATTAGGCTTTCTCTGCTTAATTAAGCTGACATGTATAAGCCATGCCAGCAGGGTTACAACCCATAATCCTAGAAATAACCATTGTAAGTTATTTGTTTCTGATGACGGTAAATGTGCTTGCTTTGAGCTAGGAGATAATGAGGGGGCTATTGCTTCATTGTTAGAGCTTTTTGCTGGTTGGGTTGTGGCAATATTTGTTAAATTCGAGTTTGGCGCATCAGGGTTTTCTTTTACTGTTATCGTTTGTTCTGGTAACGTTGCGTGTTCAATTTTGTTGGTTACTGTATTAAACCAAGTTATACGAATCTCAGGTAGTATAAAACGCCCAGCATGACTTGCCACTAAAGCAAAATTTTGTACTTTTTGACTTACTAATCGCTCTTTCGTTAGATTTGAGTGTAATTGCGCTTGGTCTGGGTATACTTTCAAGCCTTTTGCCGCTTTCATATTGATGACGGGCAGTTGCGCTTTAGATAAGCCCGCCGCAGTTAAGGTAATTGTTCTCGTAATTGGCTCTCCTACCATATAGTCTTGACCATTTGCTTGCCATTCTTGGTGCAATGATAATAATTCACTCGGCAACCAACTCATTTGTTTATTATTTTGGCTTTGGTTAATAAAGCTATCAGGAATTGGTTTAACCACTAATTCCATTTTCTCGCCCAAAATACTTACAGGTTTTGTTTCAGCAAAACTTAAGAAATTAGAACGCCTTCTTGATGGCATCATAACTTCACCAGAAAACATAGGGGCGGCTAAATCAAATGTACCGCTTTTTTCTGGTGTAATGGCGTAGGTTTGTTCAATAACGCGGTAACGTTTACCGTTGATAATGGTATCTGATTGTTGATCTTGCCCAATTTTTTCAACAGTAGCGCCAGCTAATTCAGGCTCAGTTAAGTTGCCACTTTTCAGTTCAACAGAAAAATGTAGTTTTAATGTCAGGGTCAGTAGTTGTTGAACAAAAACTTCATGACGAGATAATTCACTAGTAATAAAAATATCTTGTTGGTTTTTATTGTCGTGTTCTGATTGCTGTAAAACTTCAAGAGTAATAGGCTGGCTAAAGTTACCTTCAATCTCTAATGCAGGAATTGTTAGCTTCCCTGTTTTTCTCGCTATCAGCAGTATTTGCCAGCTTGTTGTTCTACTGGTTTTGAAGTTCACCATAGTCGTTTGAGAGCTAACGGATGTTTGACCCACAATAAAATCTTTTAATAGCGGTGAAGTATCAAGTTGGTTTCTTTCAACATCGTCATCGGCAATGACTGTTAATACTATTGACTCATTATGCATTACAGGGTTTTTATCAACTGTCGCAGTTACATTAGTTAATGCATATGTTGAATGACTTAACGTCATTAGAAATACAAATGTACAAAAATTTAATGTTTGAATTGCCTTAGATATTACCACTGCTTTTCTGCTCCTTTTCTTGAACCACCTTGCTGCCTTTTTTGATACTCTAATTTCATTTTATTACGTAGTAGCAAGTAAGGATCATCAGTCACTTTATTTAATAGTTGTTGATGTTTTTGTTCAGTTTCTTTTGCTTGTTTGTCTAACAATTTGCTAGTTGCTGCTTTTTCATTTGCTGGTGACTCAGAGTCTTCATCTGACACTTCACCTTGCAGTTGCTCACTTTGCTGTTGTTCGCTTTGCTGTTGTTCGCTTTGCTGTTGTTCGCTTTGCTGTTGTTCGCTTTGCTGTTGTTCGCTTTGCTGTTGTTCGCCTTGCTGCTGCTCGCTTTGCTGCTGCTCGCTTTGCTGCTGCTCGCTTTGCTGTTGCTCGCCTTGCTGCTGCTCGCCTTGCTGTTGTTGTTGCTGTTCTTGTTGTTTTTTTAGCTCTTCTATCTTTTCGATATTTTCTTTAGCGTCTGTTAAGGTTGGGTCTTTAGCTAAAGCCTTTTTATATGCATCTATAGCTTGATCAAATTGTTGCATTTGGGCTAAAGCATTTCCTTGGTTGTATAGTGCATCACTGCTTTCACTTTGTTTAAAAGCTTCAAGAGCTTTTGGGTAATTGCCAGCTTTGTAATGGGCACTTCCTTGCCATTGTGTATTGTCAAATTGATTTGCTGCTTGCTGGTATTGCTGTTGCTCAAAATGCTTTTGCCCTTGCTGATCTGGAGTTTGCCAAAGGTTATTCCACAAGGTTTTTACTTTAGATTCTGGCTGATGAGTAGAAGCTGTCGCGCTATCTGTTACAACTTGTGGGGTTGTTTGAATAGCTTGTTCCGCTGCTGAATTATTGGCTAAGGCGTTTTGAGAGTTTAAAACACTTGAGATTAAAAATAACGGTACTATCGGTGCAAGGGATAGCAGTACGCCACGACGAAAATAACTTAATACTAAAGGTAAAATGATAATAAGCAGCCAAGGACCTTGTTCGTAATATTGGTCACCTTGCTGCAAATGTTGCTCCTTTTTATCTTGAGTACGGTTATCAGTGTCATTGTTTTTAGCTTGTTGTACCAATAAGCGTATATCTTCATCGCCATGGGTGATTGTACTGTATTTACCTTGAGCACGCTTGGCGATGGAAGCAAGTTTACCCTCTGGTAATTTAGGTACCACAATTGCACCAGAGCGATCTTTGAGTAATTCACCTGAGTTTAATTTAATTGGCGCTCCATTTGGAGTACCAATACCTAAAATATTGACTCTGTGGCCATATGTTTTAGCCCAATCAAACACGTCTGACATTTCTTCATTATCAATATCGTCAGTAAACCAATAAATATCACCCGTTACATGACCTGCATTAATGAGTGTTTCGTGAGCCATTGATAAAGCGGCAAAGGCATTAGCACCAAGGACAGGCATAATTTCAGGCGATAGAGAAGGGAGCAATAACTCAATATTTTTAATATCTTGCGTAAGAGGGCTTATAGTGAATGCATCGCCAGCATAGGCGATCAAACCTATTTCACCTTCATTTAGGGTGTTAAGTAAGTCGATTGCTTTAAACCTTGCTCGGGTTAATCGGTTAGGTTTTATATCTGTAGCGTACATTGAATATGACATATCCATTATAAGCACAGAGCCTCTTTCTAGCTGATAAACTGGTTGTGGCAGTTTTTGCCATGCAGGGCCAGCAAGAGCAAAAATGACACAAGTTCCGATGATTAAAGGTTTAACTATTGGGCTACTGAATGCAAAAAATCTTTGCTTGTTTGTTGCATTATTATCAGATGTTTCAAGTACAACATTGGCTAGATGCTTAGGCAGTAATTGCTGCCATGGTGAGTTGAAGTGTCGTTGTTTCTTAAGTACATAAATAATGAGTAATAACACAGAAAATGTTATTAGCCACCACGGCCTTACAAAATGAAAATGTTCAATAAATTGGTTGAAATCAAAAGTCATATTATCGTTTACCAATACTTGAATAGGAAGATGATTTAGAATGTTGTCTTGCTGTAGGTATTAAGCTTTTAAAATTCATCATTAATATGGCTAATGTAGTAATAATTGTCGCAATAGCTAATGGCCAATAAAATAATGCAGAAAGCGGGCGCATTTGCTGTTGATCTTGTTCAATAGGCTCAAGTTGATCAAGTAAGTTGTAGATTTCACTCATTCCTTGGCTGTCTTTGGCGCGGAAATATTTACCACCCGTTTTTTCGGCAATTTCTGCTAAACTTTGCTCGTCTAACTCGCTAGAAGGGTTTACCCTGCGGCTACCGAATAGTGATTGTTGTATCATGACTTCAGCACCGATCCCGACAGTATAAATCGTTATATCTTTTGCTACAGCGAGTTCTAAAGCTTGCTCTGGCGATATCTTGCCAGCAGTATTTTGACCATCAGTTAAAAGCAGTAATACTTTGTTTGATTCTTTCTTTTCATCAAAGCGCTTTACCGCTAAAGCAATTGCATCACCGATGGCTGTTTTTCTTCCCACTAAGCCTAATTCGCTTTCATCAAGCATTTGTTTGACAGTTTTTCTATCAAAAGTCATCGGCGTTTGCATGTAAGCATCATCACCAAAGAGAATTAAGCCTAGACGATCGCCCACTCGCCTTTCTATAAAGTCACCTAAAACAACTTTGAGCATAGTTAATCGGTTAACTGTACTGTTATTTAACTGCATATCTTCGATTTGCATGCTGCCTGATAAGTCAACGGCTATCATCATTTCTCTACCTTGTGTAGGTATGTCTATGGCATCGCCTAACCATTGCGGTCTACTAAGTGCAACGACAACAAGTATCCAACAAGTCATTAGCAATAACATTGGCAGTTTCTTACTTTGTGATGAAACAGTTACCTCGTTAGAAACTCTGATAAGTGTTGGCATTTTTAAAGCGCTAGTGGCTTGCTTTGTTTTTTTCGCAGGTAGAAAATAAACAAATAAGGGCAATGGAAGTAACGCTAAAAGCCAAGGCCATGCGAAATTAATCATCAATGCCTCCTTTTACTACTTTTACTTTAGGAGGGAGAGCTTGTGCTAGCCACAGTTTTGCGGCTTGATAGCACTGTTCATTTGGTGCATTACTATGTTGTTGATATTGAATGCTAAAACTGTCTGATGTTAATGCTGAAAATTGTTGTTGGTGCTTTTTAGGTAATTGTTCCATTAAAAATTGCTGAAACTGCTCACCATATAATTTACTTAACTGAGCGCGAGGGAAGTATTGCAATGCTGCCCACTTTAATAATGTAATAACCTCTTCGCTATTCATTGATGTTGAAAGTAACTTTATTGCTTGGTTTTTGTATTTGTTGCGCTGTTTGTGTTGTTTAAATTTGCGTACTGAAAAATAAATGGCAATGGCAATGAGTAATAGTAATAACCACCAACCATACGATATTGGCAGTTGGCTTACCTTTTCAGGTAAGTGAATATCATTTAATTGTAGTGGTGAAGCAGAGGGTTGACCTGCTGCGGGCAATTGCTGAGGAGTATTTGCTAATACAAGGGGTACTTGTGTCGAGAAACTAAACACTAAACTAAGCAATATTGACCTTATACTTATAAAAGATTTCATTGAATACCACCTGCGCTAAGTTGTTCTTCTAGGGGAGTTCCAGTACAGATCTCTACTACTCTCGCACCTGTTTCAGAAAGTCGCTGTTTTTTATGATGCATTAAACTTGAAGCGGCTTGCTGGTATTCAGCAGATGTTTTCGTATCTCCAAGGGTTAATTGCTGTTTTTCAATCCCGTCAGTAATATTTACAGGACATTTTATATCACTATCGGGTAATGTGTGTTCTAAAGGATCACTAATTAAACAAATAACTAGTTCACAATGTTGTGATATTTGGCTTAAATGCCTTAAAATTGCATGATTTGTATTATTTGGATTAAGCGCTTGGGCATCAGTAATGAAATAGACAAGGGAACCAGGCTTAGCTAGTTGCCTAATACGAGCACAATTTCTTTCAAAATTATCTTCAAAACTTTCTTTTTCAACTGGCATAGCTACATTTGATTCATCTTCTAGAGGTAGTGAACTGTTGCTAATGATGCCTGAATTAACTTTGTGGCTATGTGATTTTGAACTTTGGTGAACTGAGGTAAGTGCATGCAAATAATGAAGAACACCTTCTTTTCTGCTACGTGGTTTTAATTCTTTATGTTGAGTTTGATTAAAGACAATACCGCCTAATCTGTCACCACGTTCTTTTGCGTGCCATGCAACTAGGGCGGCTAAATGTGACGCTTGGACTGATTTTAGCAAAAGTTTGCTACCAAAATGCATATTACTGGAGAGATCCGTTGCAATTAAAACTGGTCTTTCAATTTCTTCTCTAAATAGTTTGGTATGCGTTTTTCCTGTCCTCGCAGTGACACGCCAGTCTATTGCGCGAATATCATCACCCGTTTGGTAATGACGGACTTCATCAAACTCCATTCCTCGACCTTTACTACGAGATAAGTAGTTACCAGATTGACGGCCATGAATATTTTTCTTTGCAGTTAAATTAATTAATGCAGTTTTACTTTGATATTGCAGTAACTCTGGCATTGATAGATCAACGCCATTACTTTGGATGCTCGCTAAAATTTGTTCACAATCAGCATTTTGATTTTTACTTTGACTTTTATTAGATAATATTTGCTTAAACCACATAAAGGTACTTTATCTCAATTGATATTACTGATTTAATTATGAAAAAAATAACATTATTTAGGTTAGATACCGTTATGCTACGGCAACTAGATTAAGTAAATGATCTAATAATTGGTTTGCTGTTATCCCTTCTGCTTCAGCCTGATAACTTAGTAAAATTCTATGTCGAAGTACATTATGAAATACTGCTTGAATATCTTCTGGGCTGACAAAGTCTCTATTGTGTAACCAAGCTCTAGCACGTGCACAACGATCAAGCGCAATGGTTGCTCGAGGACTCGCACCAAAAGCTAACCATGATTTAAGTTTGTCATCATATTTTTCAGGTTGTCGAGTTGCAATGATTAGATCTACCAGATACTTCTCTAGGGAAGGAGCCATATGAATATTTAATACTTCTTTTCTAGCTAAAAATATTTCATCTTGACTTAATACACGTAAAGCTGATTTTTGCTCTTCATCAGCCGAACCTTGATTAGAAATAGCCTCACCACGGTTTAACTTTAAAATATCTAGTTCGCTTTCAGCATCTGGATAATCAATTTCTAAATGCATTAAAAATCGATCTAACTGAGCCTCTGGTAGAGGATAGGTTCCCTCTTGTTCAATAGGGTTTTGTGTTGCCATAACAAGAAACAATTCAGGTAGTTGGTAGGTTTTTCGACCAACAGTGATTTGTCCTTCTGCCATTGCTTCTAATAACGCTGATTGAACCTTGGCAGGTGCGCGGTTAATTTCATCGGCTAGTACAAGGTTTTGAAATAAAGGACCTTGTTGGAAAACAAAGCTACCATCTTCAGGGCGGTAAATATCTGTACCTGTTAAATCAGCAGGTAAAAGATCAGGGGTAAATTGTATACGATGAAAGTCAGCTTCAAGGCCATCGGCAAGGGCATTTACAGCTCTCGTTTTAGCAAGTCCTGGTGGTCCTTCAACAATTAAGTGACCATCTGCGAGTAAAGCAATAAGTAAATTTTCAACTAATGCTTGTTGGCCAATAATTTGTGTTGATAAGTGTTGTTTTAATGCGGAAAAATGTTCTATTGCCATACTTGTTCTATCTTTCTATTAGGGGCTAAATTACTGCTTTAAACATCAATGTTTAATCATTAATAAACGACGTAACAGTATACATAGGGCTGAAGTTAAAAAAAACAAGTATAAAGAAGACACTAATAGTAATTTTGTAACAACACTTTGCCTAATTATTGATTTCCTTCTTAGGGAATTAATTTGAGGATTACTTTTTTGAGTAAGTAGCAGAGGTCAAAATAGGGGATTGTAATTTTCTGTCAGTGAGATAGAATCAAATAATATTGACAGGTCAGACCTCTTGGTTTTGTAAAAATTACTATTCAAAATCAATGTTAAAAAACTCAACCATATAAATGGTCAGTACCTTTATTGGTTTATACATAGAGATGGAGAATTTGATGACAGCAAAAAAACTAGCCACTTCAAATGGCGAACGTATAGCTATAGTAGCAGGACTTAGAACGCCATTTGCTAAGCAAGCTACCGCATTTCATGGTGTTCCTGCTGTAGACTTAGGCAAGATTGTTGTTAACGAATTAATGAAAAAGCATGATATTGATCCTGCTGTTGTTGAACAACTTGTCTTTGGTCAGGTTGTGCAAATGCCAGAAGCACCCAATATTGCTCGTGAAATAGTATTAGGTACTGGAATGAATGTTCATACCGATGCTTATAGTGTTTCTAGGGCTTGTGCTACCAGCTTTCAATCTACAGTAAATGTAGCTGAGTCAATTATGGCAGGGGTTGTTGATGTTGGTATTGCCGGTGGTGCTGATTCTTCATCTGTAGCACCCATTGGTGTTTCTAAAAAGTTTGCTAAAACACTTTTAGATTTAAGTAAAACTAAAACTTTAGGGCAAAAAATAGCGTTAATTCGCAAACTAGGGTTTAAAGATATTTTACCTGTTGCACCTGCAGTAGCTGAATATTCTACAGGGATATCTATGGGGCAGACTGCGGAGCAAATGGCAAAGACCTATCAAATATCACGTGAAGATCAAGATGCATTAGCCCACCGCTCTCATACGCTAGCAACGCAAAGCTGGGCAGAAGGAAAGTTAGCTGATGAAGTGATGGTCGCACACAGCGAACCCTATAAAGGTTTCATAGAAAAAGATAATTGTATTCGTGAGAATTCAGAGTTAGGAAGTTATAGCAAATTACGCCCAGTGTTTGATAGAAAGCATGGCACAGTGACCGCAGCAACAAGTACTCCGCTGACAGATGGTGCAGCAGCTATATTATTGATGCGAGAAGGAAGGGCAAAAGAATTAGGTTACCAACCGCTTGGTTATATTCGTAGTTATGGTTTTGCGGCAATAGATGTGTGGCAAGACATGTTAATGGGTCCAAGCCATGCAACCCCTATTGCATTAAAGCGTGCAGGCATGGAATTAGCAGATTTAGATTTAGTTGAAATGCATGAGGCTTTTGCAGCACAAGCTTTAGCTAATATGAAGATGTTTGCTAGTAAAAAGTTTGCTCAGGAGCATTTAGGTAGAGACAAAGCAATTGGTGAAATTGATATGACCAAGTTCAATGTAATGGGGGGCTCTATTGCTTATGGTCACCCTTTTGCAGCAACAGGGGCAAGATTAATAACACAAACCTTGAATGAACTTAAACGACGTGGCGGTGGTGTTGGCCTAACAACAGCTTGCGCTGCAGGTGGCCTTGGTGCTGCAATGGTTGTGGAGACAGATTAATGACTGATAATAAAACAATAGAAAGTGCTTTCAGTTTAGTTAAGCAGGAAAATGGTATTGCGCGTTTAGTGATGGATGTTGTTGGTGAGACAATGAATACACTAAAAGCAGAATTTGCAGAGCAAGTTGCTCAAGTATTAGCTGAAATTAAGGCTGATAGTAGTATTACAGGTGTTGTCATTTGCAGTGGTAAACAAGGCTCTTTTGTTGCTGGTGCAGATATTAATATGATTGACAGTTGTGAGACCCAAGAAGAAGTCGTTGCTTTGTCTAGGCAAGGTCAAATGATATTTTCTCAATTAGAGCAATTAGATATACCTGTGGTTGCAGCGATTGATGGGCCATGCTTAGGTGGTGGTTTAGAGTTAGCATTGGCTTGTCATGGAAGAGTATGTACCGACAACCCTAAAACAGCACTTGGCTTACCAGAGGTGCAATTAGGCTTATTGCCTGGTAGTGGTGGTACACAAAGGCTGCCTAAGTTAGTAGGCATTCAAAAAGCGCTTGATATGATGCTAACGGGCAAACAGTTACGCGCAAAGCAAGCACTTAAAGCTGGTTTAGTAAATGATGTAGTACCAGAAAGTATTTTACTCGAAACCGCTGAAAAATTAGCATTATCAGGTAAGGTTTCTAAGAAAACACAAGGTGCATCGAAGCGTAAAGTAAGCTTCATGGATAAGTTATTAGAAAATAATGCTGCGGGTCGTAATATTGTGTTTAAGCAAGCGACTAAATCTGTATTATCTAAAACAAAAGGTAATTATCCTGCACCCATTAAAATTATTGATTGCATTAGAACGGGCATTGAATCTTCGAGTGCTCAAGGTTATCAAGTTGAGGCCGATCATTTTGGTGAGTTAGCCATGACAGATGTTTCAGCACAGCTAAGACAACTATTTTTTGCAACAACTGAGATGAAAAAAGAGCAGGGTGTTGCTGATGTAATGCCAGAGAAAATAGTCAATGCAGGTGTGCTTGGTGGCGGTTTGATGGGGGGCGGCATTGCCTTTGTTACTGCAACGAAAGCAAATGTTCCCGCAAGAATTAAAGATATAAATCATAACGGTATTGGTCATGCGCTGAAGTATAGTTATGACCTGTTGAATAAAAAAGTTAAACGCCGTTTTATGCTTAAAAGTGAAATGCAAAAGCAGTTAGCTATGATTACCGGTACTGTTGACTATAAAGGTTTTAAAAACCTAGATATTGTTATTGAAGCCGTATTTGAAGACTTATCTTTAAAGCAGAAAATGGTTACAGATGTTGAAGATAACGCTAAAGAGAATACAATTTTCGCCAGTAATACTTCTAGTTTACCCATAGGAAAAATTGCGGCTAAAGCATCTCGCCCTGAAAACGTTATAGGGCTTCATTATTTTTCTCCTGTCGATAAAATGCCTTTGGCTGAAATTATCCCTCATGAAGGAACTTCTGATAAAACGATTTCAACAACGGTAGCTTTTGCTAAAAAGCAAGGGAAAACCCCGATTGTTGTTAAAGATAAAGCAGGTTTTTATGTAAACCGTATTTTAGCTCCTTACATGAACGAAGCTGCTATTCTACTGCTTTCAGGTGAGCCCATTGATAAGTTAGATAATGCACTTGTTTCATTTGGTTTCCCTGTTGGGCCGATGCAATTACTTGATGAAGTAGGCATTGATGTAGGCGCGAAGATTGGACCAATTCTTCAAGCTGATTTAGGGGACAGATTCTCACCTCCTGATGCATTTGGTAAGTTGCTTGAAGATGGCCGTTTAGGTAAAAAATCAGGAAAAGGTTTTTACCGTTATTCAACAGAGAAAGTCTCACCCTTGAAGAAACTATTTAAGAAGGGTGGTAAGCAAGTTGATGAATCTATTTATTCTCTATTAAGCATTACACCATCAGGCAAACTTGACTCTGAAGAAATATCAAAACGTTGTACCTTTATGATGCTAAATGAAGCTGCTAGATGTTTAGATGAGGGCATAGTTCGCAATGCGAGAGATGGTGATATCGGTGCAATATTTGGTATTGGCTTTCCACCATTTTTAGGAGGACCTTTTAGATATTTAGATGCTTTAGGTGCACAAAATGTGGTGAGCCAGTTAAATCAGTGGACAAAAGAACATGGGGATAGATTTTCACCTTGTGAAGCATTAGTTGCTATGGCTGAAAAAGGTGAAAAATACTACAGCTAATGTAAAACTTATAATAACCTCTTAAAAATCAAGGTCTTTTTGTTGCCATGAACTTAAGATGTTTTTCAAAAAAAGGGGCATAGATTTGCCTCTTTTTATTTTTAGCGTCAGTAGAAATATTAGTTGATTAGAATTAATAAACATTGTTTATAAATTAATCTTGCAAGGCAGTGAGCTTTTCTTTATATTGCCGTGGTTTTTTATGGTGCCTACCATAAAGTTATCATTTTATAGCATTAGAAAGTTGTAGAGTTGTTATGTTATTTTTAGCTGTACTTTTGAGTTGTCTAGGCTGCTCAATGTTTTTTTATTTTCAGGCCACTTTCTCTGGATTAGGACGAAAACGCTGGGCTTTAGCAGGTTTAATGTTTGGCCCCTTAGCTTGGCCAATGTTTACGATGAAGAAACGAGTTCAATCAGCACGATTTATTTCAATTCAATCGGTATTGTTTAACGCTTAGCGCAAAAAAAAACGCCATCCCTTTGGAGGTTAGCGTTAATATTTCAACACAATCATATCGCTAAGACCACCAAGAACTAGCTGGCATCTCTCTTATCTCAATACTTTTTGCTATTGGATTCTCTTTTTTCTTTTCTGCTTTATTTAGCGCAAAAAATAGTTTGAACATATTAAGCATGTTGGCTCCTTACTTATATACGGATAGAACCTCTTTTATCGCCGATTCTGATAGAACCTCTTTTATCGCCGATTCTGATAGAGCCTCTTTTATCGCCGATTCTGATGGAACCTCTTTTATCGCCGATTCTGATAGAGCCTCTTTTATCGCCGATTCTGATGGAACCTCTTTTATCACCAACAAGGAAAGTTTGCAGTTGGGAATGGAGCGAAGAACTGGTTGATGTTTGAGTGTCTTGCTCTGTAATTGGTGCAGTAGCAAGTGCCATAGAAAAAATGATTGAAGTTAGCATAAGTTTTCCTTTATTTGAGGTTAAAGTTAGTTCGATTGATAAATCAATTCTTATAATTTTCATGTCAAATAATGCGAAACTTGTGCCAAAAAAAGAAAATAGCACTAAAGTACTAATGTTATATGTGCTTTACGCGAGCAACAGTGCAGTCTGTGAAAGACCATTAGATTTATCCAAAAAGTGGAATTGAGTAGACTTTAGCTGGTTCCTAGTGATGTGATGTTTTTTTGACGCAGTGCAAGTGTCAGAGAAAGGGGTTAGTTAGTAAACACGGTAGATTTATTGGTTATTTGATGAGAAAGCAAGTACTGTTGGAATTTGTTTTCAGCGAGCGGTTTGCTGTATAAAAAGCCTTGAAGCTGCTCACAGCCTAATGTTGAAAGGAAGTCTAACTGGCTATTGGTTTCAACACCTTCAGCGACTACCTGCATATCTAGATTGTGGGCAATAGTAACTATTGTGGCAACCATATTTCTGCCTTGTTCTGATTGCTCAATATCGTCAACAAAAGCTTTGTCAATTTTTAAGGTGTTAATTGGGAATTGCTTTAAATAAGCTAAAGAAGAATAACCTGTACCAAAATCGTCGAGCGACAAATGAATGCCCATAGCCCTAAGTTGCTGCATTGTTTCGATTGCTTTTTTAGGGGAGTCCATAACTGTACCTTCTGTTATTTCAAGTTCAAGGTACTTTGCAGGTAATTGGCTTTCTTTTAATATGTTTTCAATAATAGACACTAAATTGGCTTGGCTAAATTGCACTGCAGAAAGGTTGACGGCAACACGACCTGAAAATAGGTTATTGTCGACCCATTTTTTGGTAGCAAAACAAGCCTTTCTTAAGACAACTTCACCAATTTCTAGGATTTGTCCTGTTTCCTCAGAAATAGGAATAAATTCAGCAGGGCTTAAAAAGCCGTGGGAAGGAGTTTCATAACGCACTAATGCTTCCATGCCTGCAATTTTGCCAGTTTTAATAGCGATCTTAGGTTGATAAAATACAGTAAACGCATCTTCCTTTAAACCTAACCTTATTAGGTTTTCTACTTTGAAACGTTGTACCGCTTTCTTGTTCATTGAGTCACTAAAGAATTGGTAGCGGTTACCACCGGAATTCTTAGCATGATACATTGCTGTATCAGCATTTTTTAATAACTCATGAGGTCCTAAACCATCATCAGGATATAAAACAATACCGATACTACTATACAAAACAATCTCTTGAGATTTGACTTTAAACGGGCGTGCAATTGTTGCTAGGACTTCGTTAGCAATGGTAGTGATAGTATGGATATCATTTGTATTCTCAATAAGAATACTAAATTCGTCTCCACCTAAGCGATAAACTGTATCTTGTTTTCTGCCAAGATTTAATAGTCGTTCAGCTATTTTACATAAAATAGCATCACCAATTTGGTGCCCTAATGAGTCATTGATTTTCTTAAAGTTATCTAAGTCAAATACCAGTAGTGCATGACGCTCTTTGTTATTCACTAGTTTAGTTTGATTTGCTTGGAATAATGAGCGGTTAGGTAAACCCGTTAAGGTATCAGAGTTTGCTAGTCGCCTTAACTCTAACTCTGTTGATTTACGCTTAGTAATATCTGAGAAAATACCTACATAGTGAGAAATATTACCATTTTCATCGTAGATAACATCTAGATTTAAATCAGTGATATAAGTACTACCATTTTCTCGCTTACTTTCTATTTCATTATGCCAATAGCCTCTTTCTGTTAACTCGCGTTTGACATTGGCGACAAAGCTTTCTGGGTATTGACGAAACTGTAACGGTTCACCAATAACATCTTCTTTATTTTTTCCTGTGATCTTAGTAAAAGCTTTGTTGATATCAACAAGTTGGAAGTTTTTATCATAAATCACCATGGCATCTGATATATTTTCAATACATTTAGCAAACAATTTTAATCTTTCTTCTGTTTGCTTAATTTTGCTGATGTCTTTTAATGTACCTGTCATCCGAGTGGGTGAACCATCCTCATCTCTTTCTACGACTTTGCCGCGATCTAAAATCCAAATCCACTGACTATTTTTATCCTTTACGCGGTAAGTTGTTTCAAAGTGTTCGCTTCTACCACAAAAATGTTGATTGAGCGTATTGTTAACTCTTTCTAAGTCATGATGGTGAATATTAGTTAACGGAAAAGATTCTTGCTTGTTTTTGCTTGGCTCATTCGAGGTATCTTCAGCTTCAACTTTACCAAACTCATTGCGTTGACCATCTTGAGGGAATTCAAGCATTCCCCATATATTAGAACGATATATTTTACCTGTAGATATATTCCAATCCCACATTTCATCGCCACTACCCCAAAGCGATAGCTTTAAACGCTCTTCGTTCTGCTTAATGCGTAAATGGTATAACCTACGATTGTTAACTTGTTGGAAGATAAAACTAATGACTAAAGTTGCTAAAAGGGCATAGACAAATATAGCAGCCTTAGTTAACCACCATGGTGGAAGTACTTCAATGTTTATAGCTTTACTTTTTTTACTTGCCAAACTCTGAATATCAAATGCTTCTATAACAAACGTATATGATCCAGGTGCTAAATTCGTATATGTAGCTCTATTTGTTCTTGGATCAGCTTCTACCCATTGTGTTTCAAGTCCCTTTAATTTATATCGATATTTTAATTGGCTTGGTATTTTGGCGTTAGGTGAAACAAACTCAAAACCAATAGGGGAGTGATTATGCTCTAAACTGATATTAGTTTTAGTGTTTAGGTGTTTATTTAATAAATATGACTTCTTTTTTATTTGATGAGGTAAAAATAATTGATGTAAATCTTTTACAAAACTATTTTTAGATTGCGGTTTGTTTTGTTTTTTAATAGAAATTTTTTTGTTAGCAATATAAAGATTACTAAGTACAGGTGTAGATATATCTTGTTTTATTTGTAAAAGTTCTTCAGGTAAAAAATGATAAAATCCTTGCGGACTACCAAAGAAGAGTTTATCGCCACTAGATTTAAAAGAAGAGTATTTAATAAATTCAGGTTCAAATAATAGAAAGTCAGTATCAATATGCATCACCTCTGTATTAACAGGATCTATTACTGAAATATTTTTATTTGTAGCAACCCATGCCCGTTCTTCAGAATCTATTAATATAGATGCAATATAGTTATTTTTTAATTTATTATTCTCATTAAAGACTGTAATTTGGTTAGTGCCTATATCTATGGCAACCACGCCTTGAGAGTTAGTACCCAACCAAGTGTATTTTTTACCAACAGTTAAAGTCGCTACTTGATTTACGTCTATATTTTTAGGAATCGCTAACTTTTTTACAAGGGAGTTGTTTTTTCGTGTATCTATAGTAATGAGTTCACCAGATTCTGTCGCTAACCAAATATTATTACCTTCTTGCTGTAAAGTAATTAAACTATTAAAGTTAGGAAACCGTTCAAAACCATAATGAGTAGTAGAAAATTTTGATAAAATCCCCTTTTCATTAATAAACCACAAAGAGTCACCAAGTGAAATAAGTTTTTGATTTATTGTGAATTTAGATTGCTTCTGCCATACAGGTATTTCTAGAGTATTGTTAGTTCCAGGGGTGAAACTGTATAGTTTGCCCAACTCTGTTCTTAAATATAAATTTGATTTTACTCTGATTATTTGCCAAATATTCTCTTCAATTGGAAGAGGTATAGAAGATATTTCCTTATCTTTAAGTTTAAACAACCCGTGACGTTCTGTGGAGAAATAAAGAGTGCCATCTGGAAACTCAGCGAAAGACTCGACCCTATAATTTTGACTTTCAATAGATAATTCATGATGAAACTTAGCTGTCAAAGGGGAGTATTTATTTAATCCTCCACCATAGCTTGCAAGCCATAAAGTATTATTTTTATCTTTAAAACTAGCCATTAACCAGTTTTCAGAAAGAGAAAAACTATTGCTATTATTTTGGTGAGAAGTGATTTCATCATTAAGTAGGCTAATGACATTTAATCCTTTATTAGTTGCCAGCCAAACATTATTGTTATCGTATTGTTCTATCGCTCGAATATGATTTGATAACAAACCATGCTCAGTTGTTATATGTGAAACAAGGGTATAATTATTATCATTATCTACCTTTACGACAAATAAACCATTGTCTGTAGCCAACCATAATTTCTTATCAATCTCCTGAACTTCAAATAGGGAGTCTGCATCTATAGTTAGGTCAAACTTATTCTTTTTTTGCAATGAGCCTGAATAAGTTGATGAGTCTTTTATATTGTCACCACTTACAATATCTTTGTTTAATATGTGTATACCCTTATCAAAGCTTCCGAACCAGTAATTGTTATTCGCCTTATCATGGTAAATGGTTTTTATTTCGGTGAGTTCTTTATTAAGCCCTGCAATATTAATCCTATTAAAAGACATGGTTTCATTTTTTAGATTAACTGTATGCAAGCCTTTTTCAGTTGATACCCAAATTAATGAATCATTATCTTGGTAAATATCCCAGATTACATTATCTTTGAGTGTGCTTTTTTCTTCGGGTATATGTGTGAAATTGTCAAAATTATCAAGTTCTCTATTATAACGACTTAGCCCGTTTTGTGTGCCTACCCATAGCGTATTACTACTATCAATAAAAACTTTTCTTATAAGGTTAGCACTGATTGAGTGAGGATCAGTTGCTTGATGTCGGTAAGTTTTAAAGTTTTGGCCATCATACCTATTTAAACCATCTTCTGTGCCTATCCACAGGTAACCTTGAGCATCTTGGCTTATGGCAAATACGTTACTGCTTGATAGTCCGTCACTAGAAGAAAGGTGACTAAACTTTAATGTACCCGTAGGGATGGTCTGAAAATTTTGCTCTTGTGTCGATGTTGGGGGAGATACTGATTGAGCTATTGCTGAAGATGAGATTACTGCAAAAGATAGAACAGTGATAGTACGTAAATTCAGTTTATTAATCTTGAATAAGCATGTAGAAATCAAGCGGAGAAATCGTTGAGTCCAAATACAACAAATTTTAAAAAAAGCATTAAGCAAGTTATAACTCTACTAATCAAAAATAATAAATTAAAGGATCAACGCTTGTTAACAAAATGATTGTTACAAACTTTTATCATCTAAACATTACAAGTAAAGCTTAGGGTAAGTCAATCTATGTTATTGCTATATCGACAATTTTAGTATTTTCTTTGACTATTTTTTGTAAAAATAAGGTGATTGTTTATTATTTTTCCATTTAGTGTACTTAAAAGCTGCAGTTCAAAAGCTTTTTCTAAAGAAGGTTCATTTGCTTTTGATGAGAGTAAGATCAGACGATCTGGTGAATTGCTGCTAAATAATTGTTCGCGAATAAAAGTAATAACCTGCTCAATTGATAGAGACAAAATCGTATTTAAAAGGTTTTCTTTATGTGCGAACTCAGTATCATCATTGCAAATAGAGGCCCAAAAGCGCTGGCTCTTTATACGTAGATTATGGTCTTTTTCTTGTAATTGACCCGCCAAGCCATTAGTAAAATGTTGCCACTTCTCTTTACTCATGGCAAAAATATGCTCTAAACAACGATCAATAAATTCTTCGATGGCAACACTTAAATCAATCGAATTGGTGTGTGGTGACTGTATATAAAAAGCAATACCAGGATATTGATTTATTGGAACATAACCCACACCCACTAAATAGCCATATTGTTTGTCAGTTCTCATTTCTTGAAAAAATACAGGAGAGAGTAAGTGACTAGCAATCATGGTGAGTGCAATAGTTAAGTTATCCTTAACGGGCATAGGAGTGTACATAACACTTGCATAATCATGCTCCGCTAAATGAATTGGCAAAAATAACGTTTGCTGATTATGTAAATCAAGTACAGGGCATTGAACGGCATAATTAGCATTAATATGTCGCTGAAAATGTTTTTTTAAATTGAAAGCAATTTCATGCGCTGAATTCTCCAACCAGTTTCCGTGTATGAGGACTTCTAAGTTGACTTTATCAAAAAGATGATGAGTAAAGTCAATGTAGTCAGCATATTCTACATTCTCTAGCGCCGTGATTAATGCTTCACTACTTGGGTTGTTCGGCTGCATTAATGAACTTAACTGAGAAAATAACAAAGAAATTGATTTACTCTTATCACTGTTATGCCAATGCTTTATCGATTGCTTTTTAAAGAGTGTAAACTGTTCTTTAGATACATTGTGATGCTTTAATCGAATCAATAGCTTATCAAGTAAAAGGTTTTGTTTTTCACTCATGCCTGATAATTGTAATGTTACGCCGCCTTGGTGCGCATAAAGGTGATAATGAATACCCGCAAGCTCTGCATCATAATTTTCTTCTATGACAGTATCTGTATATAAATCAACAAAGAGTCTAGTCATTGCAATTGTTTCAATGCTCTTAACTGCATGGGGTGAATCAATGCCTATGTAAATATAACCTTTGGGAACTTTAAAGGTGTTATCTTGCTTATACCAAACGGTTAAGCCACTTTCTTCAACTATCTTACAAGGAACTAACGAGATTTTTTGTTGATTTGGGTAAACTTCTGGTTCAGCAACAATGTAAGGGTTTTTACGAGGTAAATGTAATTGTTTGCACCAATTTGTATTAGCGGAAGTTGTTTGTAAGGTATTTAGCCAGTGATTTATTTTACGCTCACAAATAGTATTGACCTGATAAGGTGCTTTGTACCAAAAACTGGTTTTATCGAATTCATTATTTTGAGAAATATGAATAATACGCATGTTACTAGGGGTTAGTGCTTTTAACAGACCTTGAACTTCATCTTGAATAAGCTCTGTCATTATGTAATCACCATAAATATAATCATCCACCGGATAGTGATGCATGTTAATTACAAGCTGGCTGACACTATCTAATGGTCGCATTTTTTCATGATATATAAATGCAATATCAGAAATCTTTTGTTTTTCTTCATAATAAAATTCAGCTATGTCATTGGCATTGACATGGTGTAAATAACTGAAAACAATTTCAATAATGTCCTCAATATGTTGTTCACCCAATTCAGTTAATGAAATGCTGATATTAAAGTCTTTAAAATTCGAACCATTAATACCTGAACCAGCTGTTAGTCCTAGGCCCCATTGCTGTTTTTTCAATAAGGAAAGGATACTACCTTCACCTTCATGACCTAATAAATAAGCAATAATTGATTCTGGTTTGGTTTTATATAAATCATCAATACTATTCATAGCGAAGCTAATAATAAGTTGATGATCATTTCTTATTGGACAAACATTTATTTGGATTTTTTGATGTTCTATTTTGTATAAAGGCTCAGTAATAGGTACTTGAGGTTTGTTTGAGTTTGCTATACCGCTAAATAATTCACAAACCATGCTTTCTAGTTCTGCAATGGATTGAGGACCCTCAACCGCTAACGTCATACTGTCGGCGTTATAGTGCATCTCAAAAAAATTGCGAACTTCACTACTTACACTTTGCCCATTTCTATCTTCGAGAGTCTCAATATTTCCAACGGAGAATTTAGCAAAAGGGTGATTTGGGTTTATTGTTTCTTTATGTACATCATAAAGACGACGGATGTCGTCCTTGAGCTTCATTTTAAATTCGGCATCAATATTTTGACGTTCAGACTGCACAAACTCTTCACTAAGTAGTGGCGAAGTAAAGAATTGGCTAAAGCGGTCTAGGGCAGGTGCTAGGAATTTCCCTTGGATATCAAAAAAGAAGCAGGTATGTTCTGTGGCTGTCCACGCATTATTACTACCACCGTGTTGGCTAATGAAGTGCTGATATTCACTACCGTCAGGGTATTTTTCTGTACCAAGAAATAGCATGTGCTCGAGAAAATGTGCTAGACCTTCTCTATCTTTAGGATCATTAAAGTGACCAACATTTACGGCGAGGGCTGCGGCTGCTTTGTCTGATTCAGTATTACTAATAAGGAGAACCCGCAAACCATTTTTTAATTTGAGAGGCTGGTATTCCTTTAAATCATTGGGACTTTGCTTCAACCTTGGCTCCTAAGAACACTTTATACAGCAAAGCGTAGATTAGTGATGTTATTATTATTTAATACTATTAAAATAGCGTTGTATTGAAGCAATTTGCTTCAGAGTATAAATAGTCATTGCTATTGAATATAGCGTAATGCTATTACTATAGCTGTAAAATAAACATTGACTCAACTATTTGTTAACTAAAAAGTAAATAAATCTTTGATATTATCCGCGATTTTTGAAGTGCGGGAGATAAAATGCAAATATTCATAATGCGCCATGGCGAAGCTGAACCCATTTCAACTTTTCATCATATGAGCGATTTTCAACGTTCATTAACAAAGCAAGGGCAAATTGAAGCGCAATTAATGGGCAAGTGGTTACTCAATATGAGTAACGATATTCATGAGGTATTTGTTAGCCCCTATGAAAGGGCGCAACAAACAGCTTCCATAATGCTATCTAGCCTAACGTCTTCTGGACAGAATACCGGCCTATCAAGCTCTACACTAGATTTTATTACGCCAAATGACAGTGCACAGCAGGTGCACGATTTTATTGATGGATATTGTGAGCAGCTTAGTGATGAATCAATTAATTCTGGTCATGCAATATTGATTGTTTCTCATATGCCGTTAGTCAGTTATTTAGTCGCAGAGTTTACCAACCCTGAAAATGCGCCGATTTTTGCAACGGCAGCAATAGCAGAGATAGATTACGATGTTAAACAGATGAAAGGGGAGTTGGTGAGGTTAATTTCACCGTTAGATTTGTGTTAATAGTTTAACTATCCAACAACATACTATCTAATATGTGTAACACATTACGTTTTATTAAATTTATCTTTTAATTCAATTAATGCTAATAAAGCACCATTACCACCCCATTCTAATGGTGCTTGATGAAATGCCATAACGTCAGGGTGTTGTACTAACCAGTGCGGAACTTTATTTTTTAATATATTTGAACCAATACCGTGTACGATACAAATACATTGTGCATGTTCTTTTTGACAGGCAAATAATAGTGCGGCGATTTCTTTCTTAGCTTGATGTTGATCTAACCCGTGCAGATCGAGAATTAAATCTGGTGCATAATAACCTCGTCGTAAGTTTTTAACTTCAAAACTATCAACGTCGTCACGAACATATTGCATAGGCCCTTTTTTATTCAAATTAGGTTCGAATTCATCTGAAAAGTGAAACTCAGCTTTTGCTTGATGATTTTTTTTATCATCAAAGTGAGTTTTGGGCTTGCTGCTTTTTTTGACTGGGTGTATGGTGTCCACCACCATAGGCTTGACCTTGCCAATAGCATCGCTAAACAACATTTTATCGTTTTCAGAAACGGTATGCTTAGGCGATTTCTGTTGCTTTTTAAGTAAGCTGCGTAATGAGTCGTTGTCTTTCATGGCGGCAGTGTAAATCATTGGTGGTGAAATACAAGCATATCGCTGTTTAACCACATTGTTAATTAATAGGATCAATACGTGTCAATTGATAACCAAGAAGAAGCGCTTGTTCAACTACATACTGTGGCTGATTTTTGTCGCTTCGGTGCTAGTCTATTTAATCAGGCTGAACTTTTTTATGGTCACGGTAACGATAATGCTTATAGTGAAGCATTAACTTTGATTATGTATGCGTTATCATTACCTGATGAGTTGAATGAAGCCATCATGACTTGCCGGCTACTAACGAATGAAAAGCAACAAATATTAGCGTTATTTGAGCGTCGTATAACAGAGCAGCTGCCAGTACCTTACATTACCAATTTAGCGTATTTTGCTCAGTTACCTTTTTATGTTGATGAAAGGGTCTTAGTACCTCGCTCACCTATTGGTGAACTCATCGAACAGCACTTTGCTCCCTTTTTAACTAGTGAAAAGCCACCAGAGCGCATCTTAGATTTATGTACAGGTAGTGGTTGCATTGCAATTGCATGTGCGAGTTATTTTCCTGAAGCTGAGGTCGATGCTGTGGATTTATCAGTTGATGCTCTCAATGTTGCCCAAATAAATATTGAAAATCATGGTTTAAGTGAACAAGTTATTCCAATTCAATCTGATGTTTTCTCTGGGGTTGTAGGGCAAAAATATGATTTAATTGTTACTAATCCTCCATATGTAGATGAACAAGACATTGAGAGCTTACCAACTGAGTTCACACATGAGCCTGAAATGGGCTTGGGTTGTGGGGCAGATGGCCTTGATATTGTTCGAGTGATACTCGCAGAGAGTGCAGGGCACTTAAATGATGGTGGTCTATTGATTTGTGAAGTGGGTAATTCACAAACTCATGTTGAATCAACCTATCCTGAGGTTGATTTTACTTGGTTAACATTTGAGCGTGGTGGTCATGGTGTGTTTTCACTCACCAAAAAGCAATTAGAAAAACATAAAGCGCTTTTTGAGGCTGCTTTAAAGAGCTAAAGCACTAAAGCACTAAAGCGTTTTAAAAAGACAATAGAATAATAAAAGTTAATTAATACTTTATTTAGTAAGTAAATATAAAGCATAAAAAAACAGGCGGTTTGTAGCATGTCAGGTAATACTTTCGGGAAATTATTTACAGTGACTTCTTTTGGAGAAAGTCATGGATTAGGGTTAGGGGCAATTATTGATGGTTGCCCTCCTGGAATTGAAATTTCAGAAGCTGATTTACAAGTTGATCTAGATCGCCGACGTCCCGGTACTTCAAGGTACACCACTGCTCGTCGAGAGGCAGACGAAGTTAAGATTATGTCAGGTGTGTTTGAAGGGAAAACCACCGGAACACCTATTGGCTTACTTATAGAAAATACTGACCAACGTTCTAAAGATTACGGTAATATAGCCCAAAGTTTTAGACCTGGTCATGCTGATTACACCTATTGGCAAAAGTATGGTTTACGTGATTATCGAGGCGGTGGTCGCTCTTCTGCACGTGAAACAGCAATGCGTGTTGCTGCAGGAGCTGTAGCGAAAAAGTATTTAGCAGAAAAGTTTGGTATGAAAATTCAAGCTTGCGTTACACAAATTGGTGATGTTAAAGCTTCAGCTATTGCAAACGATGAGTTTGATTTAACAAAAGTGGACTGGAAGTCTGTTGAAGAAAACCCGTTCTTTTTCGCGGATACTGACAAGCTCGATAACTTAGACGAATTATTACGCAAAATTATAAAAGAAAAAGACTCTATAGGTGCAAAGGTAACGGTTGTTGCGACTAATGTTCCAGTAGGGCTTGGAGAGCCTATATTTGATCGTTTAGATGCTGATATAGCTCATGGCTTAATGAGTATTAATGCGGTAAAAGGTGTTGAAGTTGGTGATGGTTTTGGTGTTGTCGAGCAAAAAGGCTCTGAGCACCGAGACGAGTTAACGCCTGAAGGTTTTGCTAGTAATCATGCGGGTGGTGTACTCGGTGGTATTTCGTCGGGTCAGCAAATAGTTGCTCATTTAGCACTAAAGCCAACGTCTAGTATTGGTGTTAGCGGTAAAACAGTTGATTTATCAGGTGAAGCAACTGACATCATTACAAAAGGTCGACATGATCCATGTGTTGGTATTCGAGCTGTTCCTATTGCTGAAGCAATGTTAGCATTAACCTTAATGGATCACTTTTTACGTCATCGTGCTCAGAATGCTGATGTAAACTGTGAAACTCCAATTATTACAGAATAACAGTACTTTTTGCTGACCAATTAGGATTTATTGACTAATTGGTCAGCAATAAACAAAATAGTGCGATATACTCACCTTTTATTTTAACAGCCTGCACTAACTGTTTTGTCATTATTTACTCGCTTATCAACTAGTTACTTTTTTTATTTTGCTTTACTCGGTTTAGTGACACCGTTTTTATCTGTTTTTTTAGATGGGAAAGGGTTTAATTCTCTTGAAGTGGGCGAAATACTTGCCATTATCACTGCAACAAAAATAATTGCGCCAAGCCTTTGGGCAATGCTTGCTGATAAAAGTGGTCGTCAGTTAGCGATTATTCAATTAGGTGCTTTGTTAGCACTGATAAGTTTTATTTTCTTGTATTGGCTTGATGCCTTCTGGCCAATCACCTTGTCTTTAGCTTTATTTAGCTTGTTCTGGACAGCTATTTTACCTCAATTAGAAGTTCTGACATTAACGTCTGTTCGACGTAGCGGCAAAATATACGCAAGAATTCGTCTATGGGGGAGTTTAGGCTTTATTGCACTGGCTATTCTTACGGGTGAAGTCATCAGTGCTTTTTCTTATCAGGCTTTTATAACCGTAGGTTGCTTATTGCTAATAAGCTTATTAATTTCAACCTTGATGTTAAAGCAACCTGTTCAAGGGCAAAGTAAAAGTATTACTCAAGCAACTATTTTTGCTAAACTTTTCAAACTTCCTTTTATAGTTTTCTTTGTCGCAGGGATTTTACTGCAAATTAGTTTTGGCCCTTATTATAGTTTTTTTGCTCTGTATTTACGTGATATGGGCTACCCAGGATATGCCGTAGGCTTATTAATTTCTTTAGGTGTACTTGCTGAGATCATTATTTTCATATTAGCAGGTAAGCTATTTAAATATTTTAATGTCAAAGGACTATTATTCATAAGTCTATTTGTTACCTCTATCCGTTGGTATATCTCAGGAAACTATGGTGACACTTTATGGTTACTTACCTTAAGCCAGCTTTTCCATGCGGCAAGTTTTGCGGTATACCATAGTGCCAGTATGCAGTTTTTATCTGAGTATTTTAATAGTGCTCAACAAGGTAGAGGTCAAGCAATATATCTAGGCGGTGTTTATGGTTTGGGTGGTGCAATTGGCGCTTATATTGCTGGTTTGCTTTGGTTAGACGGAGCAGGAGCAACACACTCCTTTAATGTTGCTGCCTTATCAGCATTGGTTGGCGCAATGATTTTGTTACTTTTACCTAACTCCAGCTTGTCCAGACAGCAATAATATTATGCTAAAAATTTAAAGTGTCTGATTGGTACCTGAGTTGACAGCGTTGTCATTTTTTTTGATTCAGATTAAATTATTACTTCAATAATTACGCTATTGTTTATAATTATTGGTATTAATAGGGGGCACTATGCAAGCAAAAGAGAAGAAAATATCACATATCGTTATCGTCGGTGGCGGAACAGCGGGTTGGTTAGCTGCGAGCCATTTAGCAAAGCAATTAAGGCCCAATGCAGCTGACGGCGTAAAAGTTACGTTAATAGAGTCTCCTAATATTCCAACAATAGGTGTAGGTGAAGGCACTGTACCTATGATGCGCAATACACTAAAAGATTTAGGTATAACAGAAACTGAGTTTTTTAAACATTGCGATGCAACTTTCAAACAAGGTATAAAGTTTGTTGATTGGTTAGATAACCCGACGAATGAGCATAGTAGTTATTACCATCACCTTTTTGATTACCCAGAAATAGATCATTTTGATGCTACACCTTATTGGTTAAAAGGCTTGGCAGGTGAAGGGCGCTCTTTTGCTGATTGTGTTTCATTGCAGGGTATCGTGTGCGATGCAGAATTAGCGCCTAAAAAAATTACGACTCCAGAATATGAGGGCATTACCTCATATGGCTACCACTTAGATGCTAATAAATTTTCAGCATTATTAACTAAGAATGCTGTTGAGCGACATGGTGTGCAGCATATTAAAGCTCATGTTGAAGAAGTCTGTCTAAATGATGATGGCGAAATACACTCTGTTATCACTAAAGAGAAAGGGGAAATTTCGGGGGACTTTTTCGTTGATTGTACAGGGTTTGATTGTTTACTGTTAGGCAAAACATTAGGTGTACCTTTTGTTGATAAAAGCGATGTTTTGTTTGTTGATCATGCACTAACCATTCAAATACCTTATGAAAGTGAAGATGCGACTATCCCTTCATATACTATTTCTACCGCAATGGAAGCAGGGTGGATCTGGGATATTGGTCTTCTAGAAAGACGTGGTGTAGGGCATGTTTATTCTTCTAAATATACTAGCCATGAAGAAGCAGAAAAAGCCTTGAGAGCTTATGTAGGGCCGATGGCAGATAAATACCCAACGCGCCTTATCCCTATGAATATTGGCCATAGGGAGAAGTTCTGGCATAAAAACTGTGCAGCATTAGGTTTAGCTCAAGGCTTTGTTGAGCCACTTGAAGCTACAGGTTTACTGGTTTTTGATGCTACAGCAAAAATGTTAGCTGCTCAATTTCCAACTCAAAAAAATACTATGAATATTGTCGCGAAACAGTTCAATGAACGTATTAAGTTAAGCTGGGAAAGTGTCATTGATTTTGTCAAATTGCATTATTACCTTTCAAGACGTGATGATAATCAGTTTTGGCTTGATAACAGGAAGGCTGAAACAACACCTGATACTTTGTTAGAGCGGCTAGAGTTATGGAAAACACAATTGCCCAATGCTTTAGACTTTTATAGTGGATATGAAATTTTTAAACTAGAGAATTACTTATATGTGTTATATGGCATGGAGTTTTCAACAGATATTGAAGCACTTAGTCATCGTTATCCTGAAACAGAAAAAGCAAAGCAATTTTTTAGTGCGATAGAAAAAGCAGCTGCTAAACTAAAAGGCGACTTAAGCTCAAACCGTGAGTTAGTGAACAAGATACTGTCTTTTGGCTTGCAGAAGGTATAGCTCATTGTATGGTTCTTTGTGGTTTCATTGAATGGTGAAACCACAAGCTCTAGACTTAAAATTTTGTACTTAGTTACAAGCCCCTTTGCCACTCTTCACGTAAATTAACATTTGTTGGTTGCTCAATGGCTTCATTGACTTGTGCTAGTAGCTTCTCTTTGTCATCTCCAAGAATACCTTTAAGTACTAAATAATTTGATGCGTGATCTGAGCGAAAAATAGTTTGCTTTAACTCAAGTTCATTTAATAAAGTCGCCATTTCTTCGAATAATTCAGCTTGTGTTAACTGTCTAAAAAGTGATTGTTGACGTTGGTTAAATCGGGCGGCAAATCGCTGCTCGCCAAGAGGAAATGATACCACTAGGGTAGAGAGATAGTTAGGCTGAGCTGCGTTCATCAGTTTGGCAGAATTAATAGCATGTTGTTTTGATAAGGTTGGTCCACCAAGGCCGTTTAATATCATGACAGAGCTTTTCATACCTGCTTGCTTAATTTTATTTAGTGCAGCAAGAGAGCTTTCAAATGTTTCGCCTTTTTCAACCAATTCAAGTACTTCATCATCACCACTTTCACAGCCGACATACATCAGCTTTAATCCGAGGTGTTTGAGTTCAGCCAATTGCTCTACGGTTTTATTATGTAAATTTCTGGGTAAACAGTAGCTTGAAACACGTGATACAGTGGGGATATATTTTTTAATTAGCAATAAAATATCTTTTAATCGATTAAAAGGTAACATCATCGCGTCACCATCAGCTAAAAATACCCGTCTCGTTGTGATTCCCGAGCTAGCAACTTGTATTAATTCCTGCTCAAGTTGTTCCAATTTTTTAGGCTTAAATTTCTTGTTTTCGCTGGTATACATGTCACAAAAGGTACATTTATTCCAAGAACAGCCATTGGTGACTTGCAAAATTAAGCTTTTCCATTCGCTCGGTGGGCGAAACACAGGTTCGGTATATTGAATAGGGTACATAAGAACTAGTTAGTGATTAAAAACAGGGATAAGGTACAGCATTAGCTGAACAATAAAAAGTATCAATGTAAACAGTTGTTTTAAATAACACCTAATCTTGACCATTTGGTTATGTTTTTTTTGCGTTCTGACTTACGCTATGAATAAAAAACTGATATATTTTACCTCTAAAAACTAATTATCAATTGTTATAAATACTATGAATGTAGAAGAAAAAAATACGCTATTAAATGCTGTACACACAATAGAAGATTATCCTAAAAAAGGAATTCTATTTAGAGATGTAACAGGAATATTAGATAATGCTCAGGCATTTGAATTATCTATAGAGCTTTTAAAGAAAAGATATGAAGGGCAAGGCTTTACTAAAGTTGTAGGCACAGAAGCGAGAGGTTTCTTGTTTGGTGCACCACTTGCCTTAGCGTTAGGCGTAGGGTTTGTTCCAGTACGTAAGCCAGGCAAACTGCCAAGAGCCACTTACGCACAAGATTATCAACTGGAATATGGTACTGATACTTTAGAAATTCATCAAGATGCATTAACGGCAGATGATAATGTTTTGATTGTTGATGATTTATTAGCAACTGGCGGAACCATTGAAGCAACAACTAAATTAATCAGAAAAATTGGTGCTACAACAAGTCATAGTGCTTTTATTATTTCACTTCCTGATTTAGGTGGCGAAGATAAGTTAAAAGATTTAGGCCTTTCTGTTACTGCATTACTTGAATATGAAGGTGACTAACCTTACGTATTAATTCAAAATACTGCTTACCAAATAAAAAAGCGAAACCCTTAGGTTTCGCTTTTTTTGTCGCTTATGACCCGGCCTAAATAAGGTTGACACTTTTCCACGATTAAATTGGAGAGTGTTATGAAATCAATCACTAAACGAACTCAAAGAGATTACTCAATCGCT
>NZ_SAWY01000007.1 GCF_006439335.1 Litorilituus lipolyticus
GCCTCATATGGCCTTAAAATACAAAACGCCTGATGAAATTCATCAGGCGTTTTAGAAAAAAAGTGTCAACCTATATCAGGACAACACAGTGCTAAGTTAAGAATTAACCTCGAGTAAACTCCGGATAAGCTTCCATACCACAATCCGCTTTATCTACGCCTTCATACTCTTCTTCAGCTGTCACGCGAATACCAATGACTTGTTTAAGGATAAACCATACAACAAAACTTGTTGCAAATACCCAAACAAAAATTGTCGCAGCACCAATTAATTGTCCACTGAAAGTTGAACCACTGTTAGTCACTGGTACTAACAACAAGCCAAATAAGCCGACAACTCCGTGTACAGAAATAGCACCAACAGGATCATCAATACGTAATTTATCTAAACCAATAATTGATACAACAACAATTACCCCAGCAATGGCACCGAACAAGGTTGCTTGTAATGCTGTAGGTGTAGATGGCTCTGCAGTAATAGCAACTAAACCAGCTAAAGCACCATTTAATGTCATAGTTAAGTCAGCCTTTTTAAATAGTAATTTAGCAAAGACCAACGCTGACACGGCTCCAGCAGCTGCTGCCGCATTGGTATTTAAAAAGACCATTGCCACAGCATGAGAGTTGGCAATATCACCTAACTTCAATACTGAGCCACCGTTAAAGCCAAACCAGCCCATCCATAAAATAAAAGTTCCTAACGTGGCCAGTGGTAAGTTAGCACCTGGAATCGCATTGATTCGACCATCTTTTGTGTATTTTCCTTTACGAGCACCAAGTAGCAATACTCCTGCTAATGCTGCAGAAGCACCTGCCATATGTACAATACCTGAACCAGCAAAGTCAGAGAAACCTAGGTCAGATAGAGTAAATAAACCAAACACAGCATTACCACCCCATGTCCAACTACCTTCCATTGGGTAAATAAATGCCGTTAACACCACGGTAAAGGCTAAAAATGCCCATAACTTCATGCGTTCTGCTACGGCACCCGAAACGATTGACATCGCTGTTGCAACAAATACAACTTGGAAGAAGAAATCAGAAGCTGCAGAGTAGATTGCACCACCAGTAAAACCATCTTCTCGTTTTGTAAAATCTTCTAAAACCTTACTAGGATCAACGGTTTCAATACCTGAAAGGAAAACGCCTCCACCATACATAATGTCATAACCTATGGTTAAATAGGCAATACAAGAGATAGCGTATAAAGCGACGTTTTTCGTTAAAATTTCTGTGGTATTTTTTGCTCGAACCAAGCCGGCTTCAAGCATTGAAAAGCCTGCTGCCATCCACATAACTAGCGCACCACAAATTAAGAAATAAAATGTATCGAGTGCATATTGTAAATGAAAAATATTCTGTTCCATGATTAGCCCTTAAATTGATTAAATTGCTTCAGAGTCTTGCTCGCCTGTACGAATTCGTACGGCTTGCTCTAGGTCATAAACAAAGATTTTTCCGTCACCGATTTTCCCGGTATAGGCCGCTTTAGTGATGGTTTCAACTAAACGCTCTACCACATCATCATTTACCGCTATTTCTAGTTTTACTTTGGGTAAGAAATCCACTTGATATTCAGCACCACGATAAAGCTCAGTATGCCCTTTTTGACGGCCAAACCCTTTAACTTCACTAACAGTGATACCTTCAACCCCAATTTCCGAAATAGCCTCTCTGACATCATCCAATTTGAAAGGCTTAATTATTGCGCTAATTAGTTTCATTATTACCTCTTATTTTTTAGCATTATGAGCACTAACTATCACAATACAAATCACATGCCATAAAATAAAACCATTAAAAATCAGCACGTTTAATACATTTCATTAACAAAAAGGTAAAAAGTTGCACCATTTTAGAGCGCAATTACAAGGGGTTGGTTGAGTGTGGTGCAGAGTTATTTCGATTAAGAAAATATTAAAAACAAAACGGTTGATTACTGATCTTCAAGGAGGAGCTCATATTTGTTTATAAGCTTAATAAGCGTTTTTTGAGCAAAAGTAACTACTGGCAAAGATAAATTTTTACTTTAAAGTTTCTTTTTTGGCAAATCATGATCTTGCTGAGGATGAACCATAAAACGTCGATAGCGAAAGACTTGCCCTGTGGCTAATTTTTTTGCCTCGGTTAATGCTTCATCAGCTTGTGAGTAAAGTGTTGCGCTATCATGAGTTTCGGCATTTCGAATAGCAATACCAATATTTACAGCAACATCAACTTTCTTACCATTACAACGAAAGTCCTGCCTTGCGACATTTTCAACAATACGTTCAGATACTTGAATTTCTTGCTCTGTCCCTAAGCGAGATAAAATACATAAAAACTCACCTCCAGCAATCCTGCCTACCACATCTTCACCTCTTAATGCATTTTGAGTGATAGTGGCAATACTTTTAATAACCGTATCACCAAAAGCCTCACCATATAAGTTATTAATGCTTTTAAGATCAGCAATATCTACTAGCAATACGGCTACATGGTTTTTATTCCACGAAGAGGAGGAGAGTAATTTATCCAAATAGGCAAAACTATAGCGGCGATTAAACAACCCTGTTAAAGGTTCAATAACCGAAAGGTTGTTAATTTTTTTAGCGCTGCGCTGTTGTAAAACTAGTACAACAATAATAAGTAATAAAAATACCACCGAGAAAAAAATGATATACGTTTGTAATTCATTGCGCTGCATTTGCTGATTGACCTGCAATTCAAGTACTTTTGCTCTTTGTTGCAGTAAAGCAGATTCTACGCCTTGCCTTTCTAATTCTAAATTACTTTTTAATTTAGCTAACCGCTCTGAAGATTTCTCTAAGACTAACGCAGTATTCTTTTGGTGATATTGATCTAATAATTGATAAGCTTTTTGGTAATTATCTTGCGCATAGGCTAGTTTAGCAGCAATGAGCATTACTTCATTTTGCCACCTTGTATCTACTAACTCAGGTATCATTTTAAATATTGTATTGGCATGGTTAATTGCTACTTCAGCTTCATCTAACCGAGAAAATTCAATCAAACACTCTGCTTTTCGTTTATATAGTTCAGCCTTATAGTCATCATGTCCTTTTAAAGCTAAAGCGCGATCAATGACCGTAATAGCCCGAGCACATTGACCTTGTTCAGCTAACGTCATCCCTAAACCATAATCAGCAAAAAACAATATCTCAGGGTTATTAAACTGAGTGACTACTTGTCTATATCGTTCGTAATGCTCAACAGCCAGCTCATACTTATCCCAATAACGGTATGTGGCAGCTAATCCGTTCAAGGCATCGGCAATATAGCTTGGATAGCCTAAAATCAAATAGCTTGCCAATGCTTTTTCATAATAATTAATCGACTTCGCATAATCGTTCATATAACCATATATAGCGCCATATACTTCATTAATAGTCGCTATCAAAAAGTCATTTTTTAAAGCAAAGGCATCTATATAGGCAAGCTGAAGATCTGCTAATGAATTTTCAAAATGCTCTGTTAAACTTAAGGTATACGCTAATTCTTGTTTTGCTCGTATCGCTAAACGAAGATTATTATGTTGTTTCGCTTGGGTTAACGCTAATTCTAAAGTTGTGATCGCTTCAGTATATTGGCTTTCTTTTTGCTGCAAAATACCCGAAAACAAATTGATAGTAATTGTAATTTCTGACGGTAAATTGCTAGTAGGATCTTCTGACAATACGTCATTTACTTGCTGTAAAGTTTGCTTAAAATCTTCATAAAAAAATAATAAATGTTCAGCTTCTATTTTTCGAATTAGCCACCATAATTTATCTTCATGTGACATTTGATTAAATTGTGGAGATATAGCTAATAAATCTTGATAACCTTGCCACGGTTTAAGATAAAGTTGCTCGTTATATTCAGCTAACGAAACACCATTAATATCTATCCCTTCAGCTGCCGCTGAATGAATAAACATGAAGAGCCATAAGGAAAGAAATAGGCGATAAAAACGCTGAATTAATACTTTAAACAATAACTGAATCGTCCGTGAAAGATTGCCCGCTTACTTATTATCCACCATAACATTAAGTTATGAAAAACAACATAACAAAAAAAGATTAAACATTATAAGTTTGGCTATTGTCTGAAGAAAAACCCCTTAAAAATTTCCCCTGTTGTTTATGAGTTTGGGCCTGCACATAACTTTAATGACAAAAACCATCCTCTATGCCAACCAGCACTTATCTACATGGTTTAATGAAAGCATTCTTCAATGGGTATAAACAACATGCATTTACGTTATCTACTTATAATTAATAGCAATCAAGTTCGATTAATGTCTTAACGTGATATCAGGCTGGTGATCAATCTCACCGTCATCATCAATTGTTAAAATACCTTCATTAAGCTGCACAACAGCTAATTTACCATTTTCATTTTGTCGAACAAAAGCCAGCGTATAACCATAGCGATTTACTTCACTTAAAGAGCACTGTTGAGCAACAGACAACTCTTTAAGTAATTTGGTAACTTTTTCCTGAACTTGACGTCGCTCTATTGGCACCTAAGCCCCCTAAAATACAGTTAATGCATACTTAAAGGTGGGTCAGAAAAGAGTAAAACGCAAGCTGAGCCTTTAATCATTTCATTATTTATTTAAAAACGATAGAGGAATATAGACCAAAGTCGTAGTAAACTTGATGCAAATCAAGATTTTTAATCTATTAAATAACTTACTTTCACAACTTGATTTAAATCAAACATTCAAAGTGAGCCGAGTGCAAAAATTCACCCAAGCAGTAAGTTGGTTACAAATAATAACAATAAAAACCAAATAACATATTTTTTATAAAACATGACATTAGGATATTATTATGAAAACAGGTAAATTTGCTTTATCTTTAGTAGCAGCCTCTATACTAGCTGCTCCTACAGCATTCGCAGGCGAAACAAAACACGGTAAAGATATTTCTGCAGCACTTTCTGATAGCAAAGTAAAAGTTAACTTCCGCGCACGTTATGAAGGTGTTGACCAAGATGGTATCGATAAAACGGCTGACGCTTTAACATTAAAAAGCCGTATTACAATTAACACAGGTTCATATCAAAACTTTTCTCTTGGTCTTGAAGTAGACAAAGTTGATGCATTAGTTGATGACTACAACAGCAAAACAAATGGCCAAACTGAATACCCAGTTGTTGCTGATCCTCAAGGTACTGATGTAAACCAAGCATTTGTTAAATATGCTAATAATGGTTTTAGTGCAATTGCTGGTCGTCAACGCATTTTACACAACAACCAGCGTTTTGTAGGTGGTGTAGGTTGGCGTCAAAACGAACAAACTTATGATGGTGTTCGTGGACAATACAAAGCGGGTGCTTTATCAGTAGATTATGGCTACATTCATAACATTAACAGCATTTTAGGTGGTAATGTTAAGGGTGATTTCCATTTAGCGAATGTTAACTACAAATTCAATAAGCAGCACAAAGTTGCCGGTTTTGCTTACATCTTAGACTATGATACAGCAGTAGCTAACTCAACAAGTACTTATGGTGCACTTTATAACGGTAAGTTTGGCCCTGTATTTGTTAACGCCAGCCTTGCTTCGCAAAGTGACAACGGTGATAACCCAGCAAGTTACACAGCAACTTACATCAATGCGGAAGTTGGTACTAAATTTGGTCCTGTTACTGTGTTAGGTGGTTATGAGTTACTTGGTAGTGATAATGGTGTTGGTTTCAATACTCCTCTAGCAACAAAGCATAAGTTCAATGGTTGGGCAGATAAATTCTTGGGCACTCCAGGCCAAGGTTTAGAAGATATCTACTTAACAGCTAAAGGTAAATTTGCAGGTGTTAAACTAGCTGCTACATACCATGACTATTCATCTGACGTTGATGGTTTAGATTTCGGTAATGAATTAAACTTAGTAGGTACTTACGCATTTAACAAAAACTACGGTGTGCTAGTTAAGTACGCTAACTTCAGTGCAGAAGATCTTCACACTGATACAGACAAGTTATGGGTACAGTTAACTGCTAAATTTTAATAGCTAAAATAACGTCTCCACACTAAAAGTAAGAAACTGGAACACACGCTGGTTTCTTACTTTTTTATTTTAATCCTTATTTTGCTTTAATCCCCTTTATTCTTAACAGCACCAGTGTCATCTGATTTGTAGCATTGCCACTTCCATACAAAAACATTAGAATAGCCGCGTTGTTCACTACCTCTATGTAATAGGCTTCCCTTTTGATTTTAATGATCGATAACTACGATTCATTTACCTTCAATTTAGTGCATTATTTTCAAGCGCTTGGAGAAGAGGTAATCGTTAAGCGTAATGACGAAGTGACGATTAAGGATATTGAATCACTTGTTCCTCAGTTTATCGTTATTTCTCCTGGTCCTTGCGATCCTGATAGTGCCGGAATTTCCCTAGCGGTTATTGCACACTATGCAAATATCATCCCTATTTTAGGTGTTTGCTTAGGGCATCAATGCATTGCACAACACTTTGGTGGTAAGGTAGAAAAAGCCGCACAAGTCATGCATGGTAAAGTAAGTCAAATACAGCATAATAATAGTGGTCTCTTCACAAATTTAGCCCTACCACTATCCGTCACAAGGTACCATTCACTTATTGTTGATAGAGATAGTTTACCCGCTGATTTGGAAATTACTGCTTGGACAAATACTAATGAGATAATGGCGTTAAAGCATAAGCACTATCCTATTGCCAGTGTACAGTTTCATCCTGAATCAATTCTTACTGAGCAAGGACATCAACTGTTAGAGAATTTTATCAAGGAATACAAAAACTATCCGATAACTTAATTTATACTGTACACGAATATTTTATTATGTTTTTTCATTATATACGTGCTTTCTTTTTAGAAAACGATAAACTTAAAAAATAATATCTAGCAATTCGATATATGGATCATTAAAAGCAAACTCTATGCAAATTTTCGATAATCAAGACCTTACTTCTTCTCTTTACCAACGTGCGATTAGTTTATCCATCGGCAAAGATTACGCTGAAAAACGCAACGGTAAAGTTGCCACAGTGAAGCATCAAGGAAGTGAGCAAGAAAATAGACGTAGAGAATTATTAGACGTAGAGCTTGAAGCCCAACAAAATAAAATAATTGCTGATCACGGTGAAGCACACTTTAGGCAACAAATTACCCAACGTTTCTTTGATCAAGTCCGCAGTAAAATTAATGAAGATTTCGATAGCAAAGAACATTTATACCACACCATTTTAGGTATAGAAGATGCTGCTCCTGATATTTTAGAAATATTGTCAAAAAGAGCTGCCTCTGTTAACCGTATTTACCCACTTGCAACTTCTTTACCCTGGCTTAATAACGACTTAATTAATCTTGTTAATAAACCACAGTATCGCAAACGTGCCGATGTTCAAGTAACTGATGGTAAACTTGCTTTAAGTTATATTGGGCTAGATAATCTAAAACTTGTAATGCCAACATTCATTTTGAAACATTGGCTACCTACCAGCACTGCACCATACGGTTTGATGAAAAGAAAATTATGGAACGATAGTTTATCTGTTGCCTTAGCGGCAAAAGCTTTAGCCGCAAAGCTAGAACTTGATTCATTTACCGCCTTTACCGCTGGCATGTTATCAAATATAGGCCAACTAGCTGTTACTCGTTGTTTTCTCACTACGTTTAATGAGATGCATAGCGAACAACTAAAAGATGCCTATAACAATAAAGATAAGCGTCTACATAATATATTAGTCAAAATAGAAGCCTCGCCTGATATTCTGTTGGAACAGATCGTTTTACGTAGTGCAAAACTGTCAGCAGACTTAATTGAACAGATGAACTTTGAGCATTTGAGGATCACTGAGGCAATATTTGATTTAGCTTATGCAGAAGATACCAAAAAAATGTGTCCAATTGCTGAGGTTGTTGCTAAAGCAAAGGCCTTTGTCACATTTCGTAGCTTGGCAAAAGACGAATTGATCAATGCTGATGAAACCAAAGCTTTATTGCAGTCTGTAAACCTAAATCCAAGCGAAATCGCTTTACTGAAAAAGAGTGATATTGATCATATTAAACTCAATTTCAGCTAAAAAAACGACATTTTAGTAACTTTTCATCAATTTATTTCTGATTATTTATGAGAAGCACATATTATTCACAGGGTAAATGCAAGCTCATAGCTTTTAACAGATGATCAGCCTCTGTTTAATTAATAACTGCACCATAAATATTCATTATAACTGAATAAAACCCGTCAAACCCTTATTTTACAAGGGCTTCAGCCCAACAACACAAGACAAACTAGCTATAATCTGTCATAATATGCGCCTATTTTTTAAATAGTTAAACATTATTTGCTCAGTGCATTAACTAAATGAAGCAAAATAAAGTAAGCTTTATCTCTATTACTATTTAAAAACTTTTACCCACTAAATATGAGGATTTTAAAATGTCAGAACATTTTCCTGTTGGTCGCGAATTATTTGATGATGTTATGGTGCCAAACTACGCACCTTCAGCGGTTATTCCAGTACGTGGTCAAGGCTCTCGAGTGTGGGATCAACAAGATAATGAACTAATCGATTTTGCTGGCGGTATTGCGGTAAATTGTTTAGGTCACTGCCACCCAGCATTAGTAAACGCTTTAAAAGAACAAGGCGAGAAAATTTGGCACTTATCGAATGTCATGACAAATGAACCTGCATTACGCTTAGCTAAGAAGCTTGTTGATAATACTTTCGCTGATAAAGTTTATTTTTCCAACTCTGGTGCAGAGTCAAACGAAGCGGCATTAAAACTTGCTCGTCGCTGGGCTTTAGATGTTCACGGTGAAGATAAGTCACAAATCATTGCGTTTAAACAAGGCTTCCATGGTCGTACTTTCTTTACTGTTACAGTAGGTGGTCAAGCAGCTTATTCTGATGGCTTTGGTCCTAAGCCAGGTGCTATTGACCATGCTGAATACAACAATTTAGATAGTTTAAAAGCACTAATCTCTGATAAAACTTGTGCTGTAATGATTGAACCATTACAAGGTGAAGGTGGTATTGTTTCACCAACACCTGAGTTTATTCAAGGTGTACGTGATTTATGTGATCAACATAATGCTTTATTAATATTTGATGAAGTTCAGACAGGTATTGGCCGTTTAGGTACTTTATATGCTTACCAAGATTTAGGTGTAACACCTGATATTCTTACTTCAGCAAAAGGTTTAGGTGGCGGTTTCCCTATCGGCGCTATGTTAACTACAACAGAAATTGCTAAGCACTTAAAAATTGGTACTCATGGTAGTACTTATGGTGGTAACCCGTTAGCTTGTGCTGTAGGTGAAGCTGTTTTTGATACGGTAAACACTGATGAAGTATACGCTGGCGTTAAAGCTAAATCACAACTATACGTTGATGGTTTAAATGCTATCAATGCTAAATACAATGTATTTACTGAAATCCGCGGTAAAGGCTTACTAATTGGTGCCGTTTTAAATGAAAACTACCAAGGTAAAGCAAAAGACTTCTTAGTTGCTGCAATGGCAGAAGGCGTAATGACATTAGTTGCTGGCGCTAACATTGTACGTTTTGCTCCATCATTAGTAATTCCTGATGAAGATATCGTTGAAGGTTTAGCACGTTTTGAAAAAGCCGTTGCTAAAATTGCAGGTTAATTAACTTCCCCTTCCTATGGCATAAGTATTGTTACTTATGCCATTTTCTTCAAAGTAATCATTGAGAGCATTTTATGATCATCGTACGTCCTATTCAGAAAAATGACTATGAAGCATTGCATCAGATTGCCGTGGAATCTGGCCATGGATTTACCTCATTACCCGTAAACGAAGAGTTATTACAAAACAAAATAGCTCGTGCTGAAACTTCATTTTCTAAAACAGTATGCCAGCCAGGTGATGAAGGCTACCTATTTGTTATGGAAGATACAGAAACAGGCCAAGTTGTAGGGACTAGTGGTATAGAAGCAGCTGTCGGTTTAGAAGATGCCTTTTATCACTATCATCTAGGTAAAGTTGTCCATAATTCTCGTGAACTCAATATCTATAACACAGTAGAAACACTCTCATTGTGTAATGATTATACTGGCGCAACAGAAATTTGTACCTTATTCCTAAGTGAGAGCCACCGTAAAAATAATAATGGCCGCTTCTTATCGCGTTTTCGTTTCTTATTTATTACAGAGCATCAAGAAAGATTTTCTGAAACTGTCATTGCTGAAATGCGCGGTGTTTCAGATGATGAGGGACGTTCTCCATTTTGGGCATGGCTAGAAGAGCACTTCTTTTCGATGGACTTTCCCACAGCTGACTACTTAACAGGTATCGGTAAAAAAGTGTTTATTGCTGAATTAATGCCGAAATACCCTATTTATGTCAATTTACTTAGTAAAGATGCGCAAGCAGTGATTAACCAAGTACATCCGCATACTGTTCCAGCAGTGCGTTTGTTAGAAGCCGAAGGGTTCTCACGACGTGGTTATGTTGATATTTTTGACGGTGGTCCAACTGTCGAAGCTGATATCAAAAATATTAAAACCATTAATAAAAGTAAGCGTTGCCAAGTGATTATCGGTGACGTGCAATCCACAGATAACTATATTATTTGTAACAGTGACGTAGCAAATTTTAGAGCGACACAAGCTCCCCTTTCATTACGAGCAACTGCCGAGCAAGTTGTGATCAGCCAAGAAGTTGCTGATGCATTACTAGTGAAAGAAGGTGACTGGGTTCGCTTAGTTTCTAACTAACCCTTAAAAGATTATTAGGAATAAATATGTCAACTCATACGCATTTCATCCAAGGCAATTGGCAAGCAGGCAAAGGCCATACCTTCGTTTCAACTAACCCAGCTAATAATGAGCAGTTATGGCAAGGCGAATCTGCAACAGCAGACCAAGTTGAGCAAGCCATTTCCTCTTCACGTGAAGCCTTTTATCAATGGGCTGACAAGACGTTCGAACAACGTTTGGCTATTGTTGAAAAATTCGCTGAAGTGTTAGCTGAACATAAAGAAGAATTAGCGACCGCCATTGCACAAGAAACAGGTCGTTTACTTTGGGAAACCAGAACTGAAATTGGTGCTATGGTAGGTAAAGTAGGCATCTCGGTTCGCGCTTTTAATGAGCGTACTGGCACTGTTGAAAACCCTATGCCTGGTGCAAAAGCATATATTAGACACAGACCGCACGGCGTAGTTGCTGTATTTGGTCCATATAACTTCCCTGCACATTTACCAAACAGCCACATTGTTCCGGCTTTACTTGCAGGTAATACCGTTGTATTTAAGCCAAGTGAATTAACACCTCTCGTTGCTCAGATCACTATGAAACTATGGCAAAAAGCAGGTTTGCCCGATGGTGTTATCAATATGGTTCAAGGTGAAGTTGAAACCGGTAAAGCGTTAGCAAGTCACTCAGGTATAGACGGGTTATTCTTTACAGGTAGCTCAGCGACAGGACATATTTTACATCAACAATTTGCCGGTCAGCCAGGTAAAATTTTGGCGTTAGAAATGGGCGGGAATAATCCTCTAATCGTTAAAGATGTTACAGATATAGATGCAACAGTGCATGACATTATTCAATCTGCTTTTGTTACCACAGGTCAACGTTGTACTTGTGCAAGACGCTTATTCTTAGAAAATAATGAAACAGGCGATGCTATTTTAGCGCGCTTAGTTGAAGTGACTCAACAAATAAAAAGTGGTCCATATGATGATAGTGATGCATTTATTAGCTCGCTTATCTCTGAAAAGGCAGCCCTTGGATTAGTTGCAGCTCAACAAGAGTTAATCGATTTAGGTGGCAATGTACTGGTTGAGATGAAGCACACTGCAGGTACCGGTTTTGTTACACCTTCAATAGTTGAAGTCACTAACGTTGCCAACATTCCTGATGAAGAGCATTTTGGTCCTTTACTAAAAGTTTATCGCTACGACACATTTGAGCAAGCTATTGAACAAGCTAATGCCACTAGCTTTGGTCTATCTGCTGGCTTACTGAGCGACAGTGAAGCGTTATGGCAACAATTTTTAAGCCGCATTCGTGCAGGTATTGTAAACCGTAACCGCCCAACGACTGGCGCAAACAGTGCAGCACCGTTTGGTGGCATTGGTGCCAGTGGTAACCACAGAGCTGGCGCTTATTATGCAGCAGATTACTGCGCATTCCCGATTTCTTCTGTAGAAGTTGAAAAAGTAGCGTTACCTGAATCACTTAGCCCTGGATTATCATTCTAATGACTACTAAAACACCGTTAATCAATGCCTCTTCAGCAGAGTTTACTGAAGCTTTTAATGCCTTTAAAGAAACGGGTGACTTTCTTGCAATAACTCAACCATTCGAGCAAGGTTTAGAAAATCAAGAAAATGCCTCTTTGACATTTTCTCTTTCTCAAGCGACAGCTAAGTTACTTGATATCGGTGTAATAGTAATAGAACCAAATGAACTTGCACTGCCGTTAAAGAATATTGTTATTTCATCAGGTATTCACGGTAATGAAACTGCGCCTATCGAAATAGTCAACCAAATGCTTAAAGATATTGTGCAAGGTAGACGTCATGTGGCTCACCGTACTTTATTCATTATTGGTAACCCAGTGTCAATGAACATAAGTAAACGTTTTTCTGTTGAAAACTTGAATCGCTTATTCTGTGGAAAATATAACGATATTGCGCCATGTTATGAAAAAGAACGTGCTGAAAAATTAGAAACATACGTTAGTAACTTTTTTAATCATGTTGGTAGCGACTTTGCGTCAAACGGAGCTACAACGTATCACTATGATCTGCACACAGCCATTAGACCTTCAAAACATGAGAAGTTCGCTATTTACCCTTACCAGGGTGATAAACCTTGGGACAAAGAACAACTCGCCTTTATGCGAGCATGTGGGGTCAGTACTATATTATTTGGTCATGCTCCCAGCGGGACTTTCTCATACTACAGCAGCGCCAATTTCTCAGCCCACGCCTTCACAGTAGAGCTCGGCAAAGTAAGAGGATTTGGTGAAAATGACATGTCTAAATTTGCAGCTGCTTACAATACCCTATCGGCATTTGTTAGCAATGAAGCTATAGCGCTTAAAGAATTCGATAATGCCGACTTTAATTTATTTAAAGTGTTAGGTGACATCACTAAATATACAGATAACTTTAAGCTTAATGTTGCTGACGATGTCAGTAACTTTACTGGGTACCCAGCAGGCACTTTGTTAGCTGAAGATGAACAAAACTATCAAACCACCCATGAAGGTGAAAGCATTGTATTTCCTAATGCCAATGTTGGTATCAACCAACGTGCTGCATTAATGGTTATACCTTGTGAATTATAAATAGATTTAATGATAAAGCGTCATACTGGTCCGCTTAATGACCAGTCATTAATTAATCAGCTATCATATAACAGCGATTAATCACTGAATAAAAGAGGAAACTCATGAGCAAAACTAAAGTATCGATTATTGGCGGCGCAGGCTATGGCGCTGCAGAATTACTTCGCCACTTAATTGTCCGTGATGATGTAGAAGTATTACGTGTTTCAAGTAAAGACTACGTTGGAAAAACCATTGGTCAAGTTCATCGTTCTTTATTTGGTTTAGATAAAACTGACCTAGTTATTGAAGATATTACACCACAAGCTTGTGTCGAAGGTGCTGATATTGTTTTCTTAGCGATGCCACACATCATTACTGCTCGCGTAGCGATGGAGTTGTTTGATACAGGTGTTCGTATCATTGATTTATCAGGTGACTTCCGTTTAGATAGTTTGGATGACTACATTCGCGATTACGCTCCTGAGCATCCGTGTGCAGAGCGATTAGGTACGTTTACTTACGGTATGCCTGAGCTAAACGCTGAAGCCATTAAAGAAGCTCAATATGTTGCAAGCCCTGGTTGTTTTGCGACAGGTATTGCTGTTGGTTTATTACCATTAGCTAAGGCAGGTATTCTGGTTGATAGTAACGTTAGAACAGTAGCCATGACTGGCTCATCTGGTTCTGGTGTTCGTCCAATTGAAGGTACGCATCACCCTGTACGCACAAATAACTTAAAAGCATACAAAACGCTACAACATCAGCACAGAGCTGAAATTTTACAAACATTAGGTAAAGCGGGCGCAAGCAATACCTCTCTTGATTTTATCCCAGTATCAGCTCCGCTTGTTCGTGGTATTTTAGCTATTTCACAATTAGACTTGCCTGAAAACTTTTCAGAAGCTGATATTCAAAAACTATATGAAGAATACTATGCCGATCAGCGTAGTGTTATCGTTATGCCTGTAGGTCAAAGCCCTGAAGTGGTAGCCGTTAAAAATACTATTCGTGTTGAAGTAGGTATCAGTGTTCGTATTGACGAAGTTACAGGTCAACGTACCTTAGCGTGTATCACAGCAATAGATAACCTTGTTAAAGGTGGTGCTGGGCAAGCCATTCAAAGCTTCAATTTAATGACAGGTAAAGATGCTTCGTTTGGTCTTGATCAGCCTGGTATTTGGCCATAAATAAGGCTTTATTATGACTGACAATCAAAGTCATCAACCTATCGCTGTCGTAAAAGTCGGCGGCGATGTATTACAAGGTGAAGTTGAACGTAGTGGTATCGCCGCTAATGTAAAGGATCTTGTTGATGCTGGCTGGCGTGTAGTGCTGTTGCATGGCGGCGGCCCACAGGTCAATGAATTACAAGAAAAGCATGGTTTAGTGCCAAATAAAGTCGCTGGACGAAGAATTACCAGTGAAGCTGATTTACTTGTTGTTAAACAAGCCATTTGCGGAGAAGTAAACGTAAGCTTAGCACAAGAGTTACAGCAGGTTGGTGTTAATGCTTTTGCTTGTAATGGTGCATCTGGAAAGCTTGTTACGGCAACTAAACGACCGCCTAGAGTAATGTCAGGTGCTGGTGACAAACCTATTGATTTTGGTGAAGTGGGTGATGTAGCCTCAGTTAATGCGGCATTATTAACGCAGTTAACTGAATTAGGCTTAGTCCCTGTTATTGCCACCTTAGGCGTAGAAGAGGACTCTGGGCGTATTTTTAATATCAATGCAGATACGACGGTTGTGCAAATTGCCAGAGCGCTTAAAGCAGACTTATTACTACTTACTACTGCTGTAGGAGCCATATACGGTGAACTCGGTGATGAAGATACACGTATTGCCCATGTCAACGAACAAGAAGCGCGTGAACTAATCAACGAAGGAGTTATCCAAGGCGGTATGATACCTAAGGTAGAAGAAGCATTATCAGTGTTAGTTGATGGCGTTAAAAATATTGCTATTGTTGGACCTCAAATTAAAGGGGCATTCCTTGATGTTGCTGTCGGCAAAGGCGATAAGGGCACACGCATTAGTTTATAATTGCAAACAAGCCAATATTGTATAAATAGCATACACCATACCTAAAGCACCTTGTTCTCACTCTAACAGAACAAGGTGCTTTTTTATTGTAGCTATTCATTTTTTTTCTTTTTACATTCCTTTATTGTTCATCTGTGGTATAAACTGAGTAGTAGAAATTACAAACAATTTTAAGCTGCTATAATCAAACGAAAGTAGTTTGAATTTTCTCAAAGGTAACAATTAATATTATGGTTACAGACACTGAAGGTTATATTCACATTATAGAATACCTCACTGAGCATTTGAGTTTGTTTGAAAACTCTGCCACAGCTGAAGACTCAGAGTCTGTGATGGAAGTAATAGAAATTGAGCTCAGTGAACAAATCATCATGGTTTGTAGTCAAAATTCAACTCTCTCCTTCAATCAACGTAATGCAATAATTCGAGAAGTTGATGCTATTGTATATGACTTAGAAGAAATTCTAAGTGGCGTTGTTAATAATCCTGTAACCGCCGAACAGAGAACATTCATTAAAGAATTTGCTGGCCTTATCAAAAACCTATTTGATAGCGTAATAAATACCCTCCTTACGAAACAAGACGAATAAACTAGATATTGCTTAGACTTACACAATAATATTGTAAGGTTGGCGCAATAAATCTTTGGTAATATAGTGGTTATCCCCTCTCCTTTTTAATTAAGAGATTTTACAATGAAAGCACAAGTAAAGTGGCTCGGTGAAGAGCTTTTTTTGGGTACATCAGCAAGTGGTCATACGATGGTTCTTGATGCAAATGGCGGTAATCTAGCACCAAGCCCTTTAGAAAATGTTCTCATATCGCTCGGCGGTTGCTCATCGGTTGATGTTGTCAGCATTTTACAAAAAACACGCCAACAGGTTGATGAATGTTATGTTGAGATTACCGGAACACGTGTTGATAGCGTTCCTAAGCTATTTAAAGACATTCACCTACACTTTGTAGTGACTGGAAAAGATATTGCAGAAAAACATGTCGAGCGAGCTGTAAGTTTATCTGCTGACAAATATTGCTCTGTAGCTTTGATGTTAGCAGAGAAAGTTAATATCACCCATGACTTTGAAATTAGAAATAAAGATTAGATAAAAAATAGCTCCCCTTCAAAATAATTAATTTATTAAGGGGAATAGCTCTCGCGCGATAGTTGACCAATTATCGCGCTTACCTATCTTAGGTACCTGTCCCATGACGAAATTTATGTCTGAGGCTTCTCTGATTAATGCTAGTGACATGAGTACATCCTGCATCTCATCCATTTTCTCAGTACTTATAATTCCATATTGCTCTATCATCGCTTTATAAAGGACTTTATCGCCTTGCACCATAAAGCAACAGGGAGTTAATACTTCATACAGATGGCTTTTTCCTATAATTGCATCGCCAAAATCGAGAACACCGCTAATAGCCCACTGAGAGCCGTTTTGCTGTGCCATTAAGTTCCAAGGATGCAAATCCATGTGGATGAAACAATTATTATCAATTTGAAGATCTGATAAATGCTCTTCTAAGTATGAGGTAATTTGTTGATACAGATGGTCATCAAGCTTGTTTCTTTTATGCCTAGCTAAGCAGTCTTCTTTTAATCGCGCAATATATGTTGACCAATCAACCGACAAACAAGAAACCTGAAGAGGCTTAACTTGACTGAATTCTCGCATCAGTTGACCGACTTGCTTAATAATTGGGAGTTTTTCTTGCTGAGTTAACCCTGGCCAGATTTCTGCTAAACAAATACCTGAAAGCTTTGTCATCACAAGGTATAACCAGCCATTGATTTCACCATGTGCGATAAGTGCAGGTCGCTCAACCGAAAGATCTTCAACAAGGATGCTATTTATATCGATCTCTTTTAATCCTTGCGAGATCCAATTGGGTGGTACTACTTTAACAATATATGCGTCGTTCAAGTCAAATAAGGCATTCCCACCCTCATTAATTCGATGCCATTGCCCAGCACCTAAGGCGTAATCTTCCTGTAGGGTTTCGAGTAAAGGCAACCAAAAAGATAGTGCAAAATTATCTATAATTTCACACGCATGTTGATAACTCGGTTGATTTGGTAGTTTGACCATAAAATGAGTTAGATCACTCTTAGTATAAATAAAGGGAAATCTCTATTTGTTCGTTTAAAGGTCGCTCATCCAATCTAACTGCTTATTAGCTTGCGTTTTTCTTTCGATGAGATCACGTATTAAGGGGGTTAAAATTAATTCCATTGCCAATCCCATTTTACCACCTGGTACCACTAATGTACTGACCCTAGACATAAATGAACCATCAATCATTCTTAGGTAGTACTGAAAATCGACATTCTTGACTTCTCTAAAGCGAATAACTACAAAGCTTTCATCTAGGGAAGGGATGGCTTTAGCACTAAATGGGTTGGAAGTATCAACGGTAGGGACACGCTGAAAATTAATGTGCGTACGTGAGAATTGTGGCGTGATAAAAGAAATATAATCTTCCATACTTCTAACGATACTGGCTGTAACAGCTTCTCTGCTGTGACCACGTTTATTGGTATCGCGAATAATTTTTTGAATCCATTCTAAGTTAACGATTGGTACCATGCCTATTAGCAAATCAACATGCTTAGCCACATCAATTGTGTCAGTTACCACGCCACCATGAAGTCCTTCATAATAAAGTAAATCTGTGCCCTCCCCTAAATCTTCCCAAGGGGTGAAAGTACCAGGCATTTGGTTATAAGGTACAGCTTCATCAAAGGTGTGTAAATAACGTCTGGTTTTACCTTTACCATGTTCACCATAATCGCGAAATAGCCGTTCTAGAGCTTCAAAATCATTTGCCTTATCTCCGAAATAACTAATATTCTCACCAGACTCTTTAGCTTTTCTTTTCTCCATATCCATTTCTTGGCGTGAAAAGCGGTGAAAGCTATCCCCTTCAACATTAACAGAGCTAATACCTAATGTTCTAAAGATATGTTCAAACGATGATGTTGTCGTTGACGTACCGGCTCCAGATGAACCAGTGACGGCAATAATAGGGTTTCTTGATGACATACTCTGTTTCGCTAGCGAGGTAAATTACAGGATCTAAATTTATACGGTGTATTAACGCATAGGTCAAGTAAGTAAGATACCAACAGGGTATATTTGCCTATTAACGCTAGTTATTTGATATAACATGAGCAATAAAAAACCGAGCATATAGCTCGGTTTTTAAATCATGAAGATTAAGCGATTGCTTAAGCTTCAGCTGACTCTTCAACTACTTCAGGAGCATCTTCTACTACTGGGCGGTCTACTAACTCAATGTAAGCCATAGGCGCTTTATCACCAGTACGGAAACCACATTTTAAAATGCGAGTGTAACCACCTGGGCGATCTTGGTAACGTGCACCAAGTTCGCTGAATAAAATACCTACTACTTCTTTGTCTTGTGTACGAGCAAACGCTAAACGGCGGTTTGCAACACTGTCGGTTTTGGCCAATGTAATCAATGGCTCAACTACCATACGTAGTTCTTTAGCTTTAGCAACAGTCGTTTTGATAACGCCGTGCTTAACTAAAGAGCTTGCCATATTGCGGAACATCGCTTTACGATGACTGCTATTACGGTTTAACTGGCGACCGCTGTGACGATGACGCATAAGTTAATCCTTCTCTCAAACTATTAAAAAAACGATGATCGAACTAGTCGTTGTCAACGATGCTTTCAGGCGGCCAATTTTCTAAGCGCATACCTAAAGATAAACCACGAGACGCTAAAACGTCTTTGATTTCAGTTAAAGACTTCTTACCTAAATTAGGCGTTTTAAGAAGCTCAACTTCAGCACGTTGTACTAAATCACCAATATATTGAATTGCTTCTGCTTTTAGACAGTTAGCTGAACGAACAGTTAACTCTAAGTCATCAACAGGACGAAGCAAAATAGGGTCAAACAATGGTTTCTCTTCCACTTGCTCAACTTCTTTAATATCACGTAGTTCAACAAACGCATCTAGCTGTTCAGCTAAAATGGTTGAAGCACGACGGATTGCTTCTTCTGGATCTAACGTACCGTTAGTTTCCATGTCTAATACTAATTTGTCTAAATCTGTACGTTGTTCAACACGTGCAGAATCAACATCATAAGCAATTCTTACTACAGGACTGAATGAGGCATCAACCAACAAACGACCAATAGCACGATCTTCTTCCTCGGCATCACGGCGCGTAGAAGCTGGAACATAACCACGTCCCATTTCAACTTTAATACGCATGCTGATAGAGCCATCACCTGTTAAGGTGCAGATAACATGATCTGGATTAGCAATAGTTACATCGCCATCATGCTGAATATCAGCTGCCGTTACAGGGCCTTCACCAGACTTAGTTAAGGTCAGAACGGCTTCATCTTTGCCTTCTAAAATAACTGCAAGCCCTTTAAGGTTTAACAATATTTCGATGATGTCTTCTTGAACACCTTCTTTACTACTGTACTCGTGTAATACACCGTCAATTTCAACTTCAGTTACAGCACAACCTGGCATTGAAGATAAAAGGATACGGCGTAAAGCATTACCTAAAGTGTGACCAAAACCACGTTCTAATGGCTCTAAAGTTACCTTAGCACGACGAGCACTAACGGTTTCAATGCCTACTAAGCGTGGTCTAAGGAATTCGGTTACAGAACCCTGCATATATGTCCTCTCTTAAAGTGCAACTTTACTTAGAGTAAAGTTCAACAATCAACTGTTCATTAATTTCCGCAGATAAATCAGCACGATCTGGAACACGTTTGAACACGCCTTCAAGCTTCTTGTTATCTACTTCTACCCAGACAGGCTTCTCGCGTTGTTCAGCTAATTCTAAAGCAGCGATGATACGTGCTTGAGTTTTAGATTTCTCACGAACAGAAACCACATCTTCAGCTTTAACAGTGAAAGATGGAATATTAACTACAACGCCGTTTACTACGATAGCCTTATGGCTAACTAATTGACGAGCTTCAGCACGAGTGCTTGCATAGCCCATACGGTATACAACGTTATCTAAGCGTTTTTCTAAAAGTTGTAACAAGTTTTCACCTGTATTACCTTTTAAACGTGCCGCTTCTTTGTAGTAATTACTAAATTGTTTCTCAAGTACACCGTAAATACGACGAACTTTTTGTTTTTCACGAAGTTGAACACCGTAATCAGATAAACGACCGCGACGGGCGCCGTGCTGACCAGGAATTGTTTCGATTTTACATTTAGTGTCAATAGCTCTAACACCGCTTTTAAGGAACAAATCTGTACCTTCACGACGGCTAAGCTTTAACTTAGGACCTAAATATCTTGCCATTTTCTTTCTCCAACTATCCTAAAAAGAGCGATTAAACGCGACGTTTCTTAGGAGGACGACAACCATTATGAGGAATTGGTGTAACGTCTGTAATGTTGGTGATTTTAAAACCAGCAGCATTTAAGGCACGGATAGCAGATTCACGACCTGGACCTGGACCTTTAACGAACACTTCAATATTCTTCAAGCCAAACTCTTTTGCAGCAGCGCCAGCGCGATCTGCAGCTACTTGCGCAGCAAAAGGTGTAGATTTACGTGAACCACGGAAACCTGAACCACCTGCAGTCGCCCAAGATAAAGCATTACCTTGACGATCTGTAAGAGTCACGATTGTGTTGTTGAAAGAAGCATGGATATGAGCCATGCCATCAGCAACTTGTTTTTTTACGCGTTTACGCGTACGAACTGGGGTTTTAGCCATTGTCTAGTTCCTCTTACTTCTTAATTGGCTTACGAGGACCTTTACGTGTACGCGCATTTGTTTTAGTGCGTTGACCACGTAGAGGAAGACTGCGACGGTGACGAATGCCACGGAAACAACCTAAATCCATAAGACGTTTAATGTTCATTGAAACTTCACGGCGTAAATCACCTTCTACGGTGAATTTATCCACTTCTGCACGAAGCAAATCAATTTGAGCTTCGTCTAATTCACTGATCTTCGTTGATTCAGCGATACCAGTTGCCGCACAAATTGCTTTTGCACGGGTTGCACCGATACCGTAAATCGCAGTAATGGCGATTACTGCATGCTTACGATCAGGGATGTTAATGCCAGCGATACGGGCCACTAACACATCTCCTATAAAAATTTAAAATTAATTGGTTGAAAAGCCCGTTAGGATACTCAACCAGACTCTTTTTCGCAAATCGAAGCGGCATTATACAGAAATATCTGCATAATGCCACTCCTAAAAGATTTAGCTTTCGCTTAGGTTAAAATTAACCTTGACGTTGTTTGTGCTTTGGCTCTGCACAAAGAACGCGAATAACGCCCTTACGCTTTACCACTTTACAGTTACGACAAATCTTTTTTACGGATGCACGTACTTTCATTTTATACTCCGTTTACCTAGCTTTAGCCTAACGGCCGTAGCCTTTAAGGTTAGCTTTTTTAAGCACACTATCATATTGATGAGACATCATATGCGTTTGTACTTGTGCCATAAAGTCCATGATAACAACAACAATAATTAGTAGTGATGTACCACCAAAATAGAACTGTACGTCCCATGCCATCATCATAAACTCAGGAACCAAACAGACAAAGGTAATATACATCGCACCAGCTAAGGTTAAACGTGTCATTACTTTATCAATGTATTTGGATGTTTGTTCACCTGGACGAATCCCTGGAATGAACGCACCTGACTTTTTCAAGTTATCTGCTGTTTCACGCGGATTGAAAACCAATGCCGTGTAGAAGAAACAGAAAAATATAATTGCTGCCGCAAGCATCATTACATACAAAGGTTGACCTGGGGACATTGCACCAGATAGTCCTTGCAAGAAATCTGCAACGGGGCCGTCACCTTGACCAAACCAGCTCGCAATTGTGCCGGGGAACAAGATAAGACTTGAGGCAAAGATAGCTGGAATTACACCAGCCATATTCACTTTCAATGGTAAATGTGTACTTTGTGCAGCAAATACCTTACGGCCTTGCTGACGTTTAGCGTAGTTTACAACAATACGTCGTTGACCACGTTCCACAAATACAACTAAGAAAGTTACTGCAAATACCACAACGCCAATAAGCAATAATACTAATGGGTGCATTTCACCTTGACGCGCCATCTCAGCTGTTTGACCAACAGCTGAAGGCATGCCAGCAACAATACCAGCGAAGATAATGATTGAGATACCATTACCAATACCGCGTTCTGTAATTTGCTCACCTAACCACATTAAAAACATAGTACCAGTGACCAAACTTACTACCGCAGTGAAATAGAAACCAAAGCCAGCATTAATAACTAAGCCTTGCATCATATCAGGTAAACTTCTCGCAATCGCAATCGATTGAACTGTTGCTAGAACTAATGTGCCGTAGCGTGTGTATTGACTGATTTTACGTCGTCCAGCTTCACCTTCTTTTTTCAACTCTGCCATTGCTGGGTGCATAACCGTAAGCAATTGCATAATGATAGAAGCTGAGATGTACGGCATAATACCTAGAGCCAATACTGAGGCTCGCTCAAGTGCACCGCCAGAGAACATATTAAACATCTCTACAACGGTGCCCTTTTGTTGTTCAAAGAACTGAGCTAATACAGCGGCGTCAATACCAGGGATTGGTACAAATGACCCTAAACGAAGCACAACTATCGCAACGAATACGAACCATAATCTTTGTTTTAGCTCAGACAAACCGCCTGCGCCTTTATTATCCATTCCTGGTGTAGCCATTCTGTATTATTCCTCGATTTTACCACCGGCAGCTTCAATAGCTGCACGAGCACCTTTAGTTACGCCTAAGCCACGAACAGTGATCTTGCGAGTAATTTCGCCAGACAGCATGATTTTTGCTGTTTCAATGTTACGGCTGATAAGACCAGCGTCTTTAAGTGCATGGATATCTACAACATCGCCTTCAATTAGGTTTAATTCATGTAAACGAACTTCAGCGCGAACTAAAGACTTACGTGAAGTAAAACCAAACTTAGGTAAACGTTGTTTTAAAGGCATTTGACCACCTTCAAAACCAGGACGCACACTACCGCCAGAACGAGACTTCTGACCTTTGTGACCACGACCACCAGTTTTACCGATGCCAGAACCAATACCACGACCGCAGCGTTTCTTAGCTTTTTTAGATCCCGGTGCAGGGGATAAAGTATTTAAATGCATTATTAATCCTCCACCTTAACCATGTAATAAACCTTGTTAATCATACCACGTACAGAAGGAGTATCTTCTAACTCAACTGTATGGTTGATACGACGTAGACCAAGGCCTCTTAATGTAGCTCTGTGCTTTGGTAAACGACCAATAGAGCTCTTCACTTGTGTTACTTTTACTGTTTTAGACATGCTCAATTACCCCAAAATGTCTTCAACGCTTTTGCCACGTTTAGCTGCCATGCCTTCTGGCGAATGCATATTCGCTAGGGCAGAAACAGTAGCGCGAACTACGTTGATTGGGTTAGTAGAACCGTATGCTTTTGACAATACGTTCTGAACGCCTGCAACTTCAAGTACTGCACGCATCGCGCCACCGGCGATGATACCTGTACCTTCAGAAGCTGGTTGCATGTAAACTTTAGAACCAGAATGACGACCCTTGATAGGGTGTTGAAGAGTAGTACCCTTCAAGTCAACTGTTACTATGTTACGACGTGCTTTTTCCATTGCTTTTTGGATTGCAGCAGGCACTTCACGTGCTTTACCGTAACCAAAACCAACACGACCATTTCCGTCACCAACTACTGTTAATGCGGTGAAACTGAAAATGCGACCACCTTTAACCACTTTTGATACGCGGTTAACGGCGATTAGCTTTTCAGCCATATCACTTTGTTGTGAGTTTTCTTGATTATGATTAGCCATTATCAAACCCCTAGAACTGAAGACCAGCTTCGCGAGCTGCTTCTGCTAATGCTTTAACGCGACCGTGGTAACGGAAACCTGAACGATCAAATGCTACAGACTCAACGCCTTTTGCTTTTGCACGTTCAGCAATTGCTTTACCTACTGCAGCAGCAGCGGCAACATTACCTGTTTTTTCAATTGAACCACGAACTTCTTTGTCTACAGTAGACGCCGCAGCGATTACTTCAGAACCCGTAGGAGCGATTAATTGAGCGTAAATGTGACGAGGAGTACGGAATACAACTAAACGATTCGCACCCAACTCGCTGATTTTTGCACGAGCGCGTTTAGCGCGGCGCAAACGAGATGTTTTCTTATCCATAGTATTACCCTACTTCTTCTTAGCTTCTTTACGACGAACGTATTCATCAGCGTAACGTACACCTTTACCTTTATAAGGCTCTGGCTTACGGTATGCGCGAATGTTCGCAGCGGTTTGACCAACTAACTGCTTATCAGCACCTTTAAGTGTGATTTCAGTTTGGCTAGGAGTTTCAACAGTAATTCCAGCTGGAATTTCATGTTTGATTGGGTGTGAAAAACCTAAAGATAAGTCTAACGCCTTACCAGCAGCTTTTGCACGGTAACCAACACCCTGTAAAACTAATTTCTTTTCAAAACCTTTACTCACACCTTCAACCATGTTGTTGATTAAAGCGCGTGCAGTACCGGCTTGAGCCCAAGCTTGCTTACTTTCTTCAGCTACAGTTGTTACTAAGTTATTCTCTTCTTGAGATACCTTAACTAAACCGTGAACAGTGTGAGAAAGTTCACCTACTGGACCTTTAACTGTGATGTCTTGACCTGATAACGTTACGGTAACGCCAGCAGGAACAGCGACAGGTGCTTTTGCAACACGAGACATAATTTGCTCCTTACTCTACGAAACCGATGATTTCACCGCCAATACCCGCATTGCGAGCGGCGCGATCTGTCATCAAACCTTTTGAAGTAGATACGATTGCGATACCCATACCTGCAAGAACTTGTGGAAGTTCATCACAGCTTTTGTATACGCGAAGACCAGGACGTGAAACACGCTTGATCTTTTCAATTACTTCTTTACCTTCAAAATACTTCAAAGTTACAGATAACTCAGGCTTAACACCTTCAGCTACTGTGTAATCTGAAATATAACCTTCTTCTTTAAGCAAGTTAGCAATTGCAACTTTAACTTTTGAAGATGGCATTTGTACTGCAACTTTTGCTGCAGATTGACCGTTGCGGATGCGTGTAAACATGTCCGCGATAGGATCAGTCATCATAACCATTTACTCCCGTGAATTACCAACTAGCTTTCTTAAGACCTGGAACTTCACCACGCATAGTTGCTTCACGCAACTTGATTCGGCTTAAACCGAACTTACGTAAGTAACCATGTGGACGACCAGTAACGTTACAACGATTACGTTGACGGCTACTTGATGAATCACGAGGTAAACTTTGAAGTTTCAATACTGCATCCCAACGCTCTTCTTCAGAAGAGTTAACATTTGAGATGATTTCTTTTAACGCACGACGCTTTTCAGCGTACTGAGCTACTAGTTTAGTACGTTTTGCTTCACGAGCTTTCATTGACGCTTTAGCCATAACTCTACACCTTCTTCTTAAACGGGAAATTGAAGGCAGACAATAATGCGTGTCCTTCTTCGTTGTCTTTCGCGCTAGTAGTAATAGTGATATCTAATCCGCGAATTTTATCGATTTTATCGTAATCGATTTCAGGGAAGATGATTTGCTCACGAACGCCCATGCTGTAGTTACCACGACCATCGAATGACTTAGGGTTTAAGCCACGGAAGTCACGGATACGAGGAATTGAAATAGAGATTAAACGTTCTAAGAATTCCCACATACGCTCGCCGCGTAGAGTTACTTTTGTACCTATAGGATAGCCTTCACGAATTTTGAAGCCCGCAACTGATTTGCGTGCTACTGTCGTGATCGGCTTTTGACCTGAGATTGCAGTAAGATCATTTGTGGCGTGCTCTAACACTTTCTTGTCAGAAATTGCTTCACCAACACCCATATTAAGGGTGATCTTTTCAATCCGAGGGACTTGCATGACACTTTTATAACCGAACTTATTAGAAAGTTCTGCTACAACTGTATCTTTGTAAAAATCATGCAGTTTCGCCATCGTTTACTCCAATTATTAAACTAATTCGTTATCAGACTTGAAAAAACGTACTTTTTTGCCGTCTTCAAATCTAAAACCAACGCGATCAGCCTTACCCGTTTTAGGGTTAAGGATTGCTACGTTAGAAACATGCAAAGGTGCTTCTTTCTCAACAATGCCACCAGGCTGCTGTAACTGAGGTACAGGCTTAGTGTGCTTTTTGATTAAGTTAACGCCTTCTACGTATACTTTGCTGTCTTCAACAAGAACTTTAGTAACTTTACCAGTTTTGCCCTTGTCTTTACCCGCAAGTACGATTACTTCATCATCACGACGAATCTTAGATGCCATTATCGTGACTCCTTATAGTACTTCTGGTGCTAATGATACGATCTTCATAAATTTCTCATTACGAAGTTCACGTGTCACAGGCCCGAAAATACGAGTACCAATTGGCTGTAAGTTTGCATTTAACACAACAGCCGCGTTTTCATCAAAACGGATGGCAGAACCATCTGTACGACGAACACCTTTCTTAGTGCGCACCACTACCGCAGTAACAACATCACCTTTTTTTACTTTACCGCGAGGACTTGCTTCCTTCACGGCAACTTTAATGATGTCACCAATACGTGCATAGCGACGGTGCGAGCCACCAAGAACCTTTATACATTGAACACGCTTAGCGCCACTGTTATCAGCAACATTCAGCTGTGATTGCATTTGGATCATTGATTTTTGCTCCGCTAATACTTTCTTTTCTCACTTCACTCCAAAAAAAGTTAAGAAAAATCAAGAAAGTAAATTTAAATTCAAGGCCAGAAATTTGACCCGTCACTGCCTTTTCATTCTCCCATTAAGTACAGACTTTAGGCAATAAGGTCTGCTCTCAAACTTAATGGGCGCGAGATTATAACACCACTAAATCAAAAGTGGTAGTTTAATTAGCTAAAAATTAAACAGTGGTTGGGTAACACTAAATGGTTAACTGGAAGGTAACTGGACCATCATTAATGAGTTCAACTTTCATATCTGCAGCAAATTCACCTGTAGGTGCTTTAAAACCCTTTTCACGTAACTGATGAGTAAAATACTCGTATAAGTGTTCGCTTAATTCGGGATTCGCTGCCGTAGTAAAGCTAGGGCGTAAACCGCTATTAGTATCTGCGGCTAAGGTAAATTGAGAAACAACCAGTAAATCACCACCTGCTTGTTCTACATTTAAGTTCATTTTACCATTTTCATCATTGAAGACTCGATAACCAGCAACTCTTTGAGCTAAACGCTTTGCTTTTGTTTCGTTGTCTTCAGGCTCAATCGCTAACAATACTAACAAGCCCTGTGCTATTTCACCTATGACTTGTTCTTCTACAGTGACACTTGCTCGAGAAACTCGCTGTATTAACGCTATCATTGCTTTTTACTCATTTTCGAAAATCGTTATACTAACAAACCCATTCAAAGCTGATAAAGTTTTTTGATGCCTTAAATAAGATTTGCTTGGTTTAAAAAAGATGCCATGGCATCTGTAGACTGACATATAGCACTGATCTTTTCTGCTTCAAGCATGCTATGTCCTGTTTTTGGTACAATTTGTAAGCGTGCTCTTGACCACAAAGGCATAAGCTTTTCTGCACTGCTAATTCGGCAAAGAAAATCATAACGACCCTGTATTATCGTGGCGGGAATGAAGCTACATTCTTCAATATTTTCAGTTATGTAATCTTCGGGAAGGAAGCATTGTTTAGTGAAATAGTGGTTTGCAACTTGGGCAAAACATAATGCTTGGTGAGTTTGCTGTGCTGTAATAGCATGGCACTCTTCATGTGTTAGGGTTTCTAATGTTTCAATACGTCTATGCCAGCAATACCAAGCCTTACATGCCGATAAAATAGCTAATTCATTCTTGCCTGAAAAACAATTTTGATAAACATTAGTAACTATACTGCGTTCACCTTCATTTGGTACTTGTTGAACTCCTTTTAGTAATTCATCAAAATAGTCAGCAAACAGCCTGGCAAGCCCTTCTTTCCCATATCGCCAGTACAGCTCTTCTTTAGTTGCAAGAAATACCCCGTTAAGTATCAAGCCATAGACACATGCTTTATATTTAATCGTATAGAGTAAAGCTAGAGTTGCTCCCCAATTGCTACCAAATATTAGCCATTTGCTGACACCAAGGTATTGACGAACCTTTTCAAGATCAGCCAATAAAAAATCGGTGGTGTTATCAATAAGACAAGGAGCAGGTATTGAACGACCACAACCGCGTTGATCAATAACAATAATGCGATAAACTTCAGGATCAAAAAAGCGACGAGCTTCATCACAACTTCCCATTCCAGGGCCGTCATGAAGATATATCACAGCAATGCCTTCAGGATTTCCTGATTGTTCGATATATATCTGGTGAATGCTATCTACTGCTAACCACTCCCTATGATAGGGCTTGATCGGTGCATATAAAGCTCTGCTCATAAACGTTATAAAGTAACAATGACTTATACTTTACTTAGTTTAGACGCTATCGCCTATTTTGCTGTATCTAAAACAGGTAATGTACTTACTTTATATTTTTATCTATCACTTTGTTTTAATCGCCCTGAAAACTCTTGCAAGGTCACACTAAATATCGCACCGGCTAACACTATTAGCCAAGATAAATACACCCATAAGAAAAGTATTGGTACTGTAGCTAATGCACCATAAATAGCCTGATATGATGGAAAGGCGGTTAGGTACAATGCAAACATTTTTTTAGCAAACTCAAAGAGCATTCCTGCTATGAAAGCACCACCTGCAGCATATTTAAATGGCACCTCTTTATTTGGAACCGCCATGTACAAAATAATAAAGGCCAAAACTGAAGCTAAAAGTGGTAATAAACGAATAACGATATTAGTCAGGCCAAACACGTCGTAATCACCAAGCGATACCAGAGAAATAATATACGAGGTTAATGCAATGCTTGCTCCAACAAAAATTGGTCCAAGTGTTAATACCATCCAATACAATGCCAATGAAGTAATCGTTCTTCGTTTTTGCGTAACTCGCCAAATTTTATTTAACGTTTTATCAATAGCTGAAATCAACAACAACGCGACAATAAATAAAAAGAGAATTGCGACAGCCGACATTTTCGAAGCATTACTCACAAAACCTGATAGATATTGCTGAACCACATCGCCAGCTGCGGGAACAAAATTTTGGTAGACAAAAGCCTCTACAGATTGCTGTAATTCAGCAAACAAAGGAAAAGCAGTCATGACTGACAACATCACTACAAGCAACGGAACTAGTGACATTAACGACACATATGACAAGTACCCAGCAACGACGGGTAATTGCTCTTGTTTTAAACGCTGTGTGAAAAATGTCAAAAACACTACTATTTTTCGATGTCCGCTCAAAAGAGATTCCTTACTTGGAAAATGCTTTGGTAAGCTCATATTTGTTAACAAATTTAAGTTACTAGATTGTGTAAGTTTATATTATGATAACAGTTATTAATTTACTAGTTTCACTATTATTACTCATAGTGACTATGAAGAGGTTTTATTATGGCAAGTCAAGGTTCTGCGGGTAACGTTATCGCAGCATTATGTACTGTATTTTTCCCGGGGTTAGGGCAATTAGTTCAAGGAAGAATTTTTGCGGCTTTAATTTTCGCAATTGTTTGTTTTGGTGGTTATTTTCTATGGTATTTTATAATACCAGCAATAATCGCTGGTATCTTTCACTTATGGGCGATAATAGATGCTGCAACCTACAAAAACACAGGCTAACATCAACAGCTTTTGTTAGCCAAACCTTGGAGCAGCAACAAATGCTACATCATCTGTAGTTTGTGGGGGGTGCTCATCTTCAAATTGATTGATTTGAGCTAACAATGCTGACAATTGTTGGATTTGTTTAGGGTTCGCTTTACCCTGACTAAATATTTGGCTCAATTCTTGAAGTTTCTTAAGTTGTGCTGGGGACATAATGCAAATCCTTTTGTTGAGCCTAGTGCATCATTACTTCACTAGGTAAGATAAAACGTACTATCAGATAGCCTCTAACTATTAAAATAATAGATTAATTTTTTTAGTTCTGCACAGTGAAAAACGCCTTTTAGAAGTAACAAAATATTTAAAATATTACTCCTATTTTTTTATTTCAACAAAACAATAACTTAAAACCTGTTTTGTTGGTCAACTTTTTCAAACAGAAAAATATCTGACAGTAATTGCAGATATGTCTTACAAACCAAACAAACCTAAATTTAACTATTAACTCTATTAGCTAGGGCAAAAACTCAACACTTACATTTAGGAATCTAATATTTAGCGCATAAAAAAACGGTAATGAGCACATTACCGTTTTTTCATTTACCCGCAGAGTGAGAAAAGCTTACTTAGGCGCTCTGCTTTCACGCTTACGATCACTTTCTTTAAGCGACTTCTTGCGAATACGAATATTATCAGGAGTCACTTCAACTAATTCGTCATTATCAATAAACTCTAAAGCTTGTTCTAAAGTCATATCAATAGCAGGTGTTAATACTTGCGCTTCATCTGAACCTGAAGAACGAACGTTAGTTAATTGCTTACCTTTAAGTACGTTAACCGTTAAATCATTATCTCGGCTATGAATACCAACAATTTGTCCTTCGTACACTTCAACACCATGACCAATCATCATGCGACCACGAGACTGCAAGTTAAAAATAGCATTTGTTAACGCTTTACCTGTCGCGTTTGCAATCATAACACCGTTTAAGCGCTGTCCGATATCGCCGCCCTTGTGAGGCCCGTATTCATAAAAAGTATGGTAAATCAAACCAGAACCTGACGTAATGGTCATGAACTCAGTTTGGAAACCGATTAAACCACGGCTTGGCATGATAAAGTCCATACGGATACGACCAGTACCATCTGGTGCCATATCAGTTAATTCTGCTTTACGAACGCCCATTTTCTCCATGATAGTACCTTGATGTTGCTCTTCAACATCAATAGTTACTGTTTCATAAGGTTCTTGTAATACACCATCAATTTCACGTTCAATTACTTCTGGACGAGAAACAGCTAACTCAAAGCCTTCACGTCGCATATTTTCAATTAATATGCCTAAATGTAATTCACCACGACCTGATACTTTAAATTTATCTGGATCATCTAACTGCTCAACACGTAAAGCCACGTTATGAACCAATTCTTTTTCTAAGCGATCTTTGATATTACGTGACGTTACAAACTTACCTTCTTTACCACAAAATGGTGAAGTATTAACTTGGAAAGTCATGTTAATCGTTGGTTCATCAATTGATAAAGCAGGTAAGCTTTCAACTTCATTTGGACAACAAATGGTATCTGAAATTTTTAGTTCGCCTAAACCCGTAATAGCAATGATATCACCAGCATGTGCTTCTTCTACTTCGTGACGATCTAGGCCTAAGTAACCAAATACTTTACCAACTTTGCCGTTATGAATGTTACCTGCGGCACATTGTACTGTAACTTGTTGGTTAGGCTTAACACTACCACGAGTAACTCGACCTACACCGATTACACCTAAGTATGAGCTGTAATCAAGTTGAGAGATCTGCATTTGAAAAGAGCCTTCAGGATCAGCATCAGGTGCAGGCACTTCTTCAACAATGGTTTCAAATAAAGGCGTCATGTCTGAACCAGTTTCACCTTCTTCAAGTGTTGCCCAACCATTAATTGCTGAAGCATAAACCACTTTAAAGTCTAACTGTTCATCTGTAGCACCTAAGTTATCAAATAACTCAAAAACTTGGTCCATAACCCAATCAGGACGAGAACCAGGCTTATCAATTTTGTTAATAACAACAATTGGCTTTAACCCTTGAGCAAAAGCTTTTTGTGTAACGAAGCGCGTTTGCGGCATTGGGCCTTCTTGCGCATCAACAATCAATAATACACAGTCAACCATTGACATAACACGCTCAACTTCACCACCAAAATCGGCGTGACCCGGAGTATCTACAATATTAACGCGGTAGTCATTCCAGTTAATCGCTGTATTTTTAGCAAGTATGGTAATACCACGCTCTTTTTCGATATCGTTTGAATCCATAACACGTTCGTCATGATCTGAACGCTCACCCAACGTACCTGATTGCTCTAGTAGTTTATCTACTAAAGTCGTTTTACCATGGTCAACATGGGCGATGATTGCAATATTTCTTAACTTATCTAACACAGGCGTTACTCGCTGTTACTATCATGTATGTGCTACATAAGTAGCAAAATATGAATGGGACTATAATTGGGCGCGCATTATACAGGAACTTTGCTTATAAATAAATCACTAAAGGGTTTTAGCGAAGTTTAAAAAATTTAGAGGGAAGATGGTGAAGTATATTCACCATCTTTGATTGGTACGAGTTTAGCTCAAATTAGGGTATGCAATTTAATTTAGTATTTTGCCGCTTGATTAGCTGTAGGTAAACTCTGCTGGATAAAGTCACGAATATCTTGATTTGCTTCTTGTAAATCTTGGCGACGCAAATACATCATATGTCCACTTTCATAACCTTTAAAAGATAGGCGATCTTTCATTAAGCCACTTGGGTCAAGTTGCCACATTGTGTACTTAGCATCGAAATAATTCGTTGCACCATCAAAATACCCAGACTGAAGCATGACATTCAAATAAGGGTTTTGCGCCATAGCTAAACGTAAATTTTGACCCGTTTTATTTTTAGTTCTATCCCAAGGGTGAACATTACCAAACATATTGTATTTTAAATCTGTGACGTAATTTAGCTCTTCACGAAGATAATAATTAATAGCAGGAGTAAAACTATGAAGCCAAGAAGTAAGTTCAGCATTGTAATCTGGTCGTGAGCCCGACACTTTTTCATCTATGCCTAAATAACGAGAATCTAAACGACCAACAGTAAATTTTCTACTTCTTAACAATTCTTTCCAAAAATAACTGTTTTCAATATCCAAGTTATTATTCAATACTTCATCAACAGAAAGGCCAGAGTATTTAGCAACTTTTTTTGCAATATCCTGTTTTTCTTCATCACCAATAAAACCACCTTTCGCTAGTGCAGGTAAGTATTCATTCACGGTAAATGGTTCAACTTGGGCCAGCAAGTCGTTTAATGTTAGTTGCTGTAAATCTTCAGGCAAAGCTTTGTGATACCAAGCAGTCGCTGCAAAGTACGGTAATCTATTTGCCGCTTTTACTGGGCCTTCACGTTTAATACCAATATCTGTTGGTGAAACTAAAATTACGCCATTAACATACATCCACTGTCTACGTTGAAGCTCAAGTGCTAAACCTGAAACGCGAGTTGTACCATAGCTTTCACCGATTAAATATTTTGGAGAACGCCAGCGGTTGTTTCGAGTTACAAAAGTAGAAATCCAGTCCGCTAAATACTTTACATCAGCATTCACACCGAAAAACATTTTCTTTTGCTGTTCTTTACTTGGCATTTTGCCTTCTTTATCAGGAAGAACTCTTGAATAACCAGTATTAACAGGATTAACAAAAACAATATCTGCTACGTCTAAAATAGAATAAGGATTAGATTTAACACCATAAGGCTGCAGCGGATAGCCTTCATCATCAACATTCAATACTTTCGGACCAGTGTACGCGACGTGCATCCATACTGAAGCAGAGCCTGGGCCACCATTAAATGAAATAAGTAAAGGACGCTTGGTATTATTGTCTATGTCAGTACGTTGGTAATAAGTATAAAACAAGCTTGCCGTTGGTGTACCCTCTTCATCCCACACAGGTTGAGTACCTGTTGTTGCGGTGTACTTTATTTTTTTACCATTTATTTTAGTACTGTGTTTTGACGTTTGTTTACTGTCAATAATCGGCTTGCGCTCATAACTTTCTTCTGCCATGGCAAAGAATGAGACACAGACAGCATATACTATGACAACCAGTTTTCTTGCTTTATATTTCATCTAAAACCCTTTAATAAAAACGTGTTATTTTTTTTCAAATAACAAAATAAATCGATCAGTTTTACGGCGAATCTCTTTTGCAAAAGGCGAAATTAACCTGTCATCCTTTAAGTTTGCCAATAAATCACTTTGTTTAATTAGTTTAAAGCCCTTTTGTGCTAATTCTTTTTTGACATATTCCACATCAATTCGATGGCCTTGCTGAGAATACTTAGTACCGCTGCCATGCTTGGCAGAATGGTCTATAACCAGCAACTTACCGCCGACTTTCAATCCGTGATGCAATTGTTCAAGAAAGCTATCTTTATCAATATCCCAGCCTTTAGTTTTATGATACAAATCATGATAACCAAGCACAAAAAATACCGCATCAAATTGCTCATTCTTCAACTCAAGGTTTTTCGTTTCTTTATCCCATCGTACAACGTTACTCAAACGATTCGATGCTAACCTTGTCGTAAGCTCTTTCTCCACATACGGCATATAGGCTTGGTTATTATGCAAATATACCTTACCGCTTTCACCAACTTCTTTGCTTAGTAATTCGCTGTAATATCCCCCTCCGCCAAGAACATCAAGCACCTCCATCCCTTGAGTAATGCCAACCATTTTTACAATAGCAGGCCCCTGACTTAACGGATCTCGAGCTATATCTCGTTCAGAACGCCCTGCTTGATCTGTCTGATTACCGTGTGCAATAGCCAACCCTGCAACAAGGTAGAAGCCAACAATAGAGCTTATAATTTTTACACAAGACATCTTTATTCCTTATAAAATTATTAAACGTGATCAAAACAAATATCACTAAGCATAGATGACAAACTACTTGCTTACGTGGCTAGATTATACCGTTAATCGATGAATTGAAGATTTATTGAGATAAATAGAGCTTTGTCGATAAGTTAACAGCACAATTTTTTTAAGCAAAAAAAAGCCGTAACTTTCGTTACGGCTTTTCAACATATTTACGTTATGAATAAATTAAGCTTCTGCTTCTTTTTCCGTTACAAAGAAACTTGCTAAGTAAGCGATTAATCCGATTAGGAAGAATACACCAGCAATTTCACGTAACCAGTAGAAAATAGCTAATTTATCTTGAGTTGCCATGAAGCTTAATGCTTCACCAGACTCAGGTAAACGTTGTAACCATACTTGAAGGATACCAGCGCCAGTTAAGAACAAGGTAATGAATACCATTGATACTGTCATTAACCAGAAGCCCCACATCTCAACAACTTGTGCACGGTTAGGCATTGCTTCACCGATACCACGAATCTTAGGCATTGCATAAGAAATAATTGTCATAACAATCATTGCATAAGCACCGTAGAAAGCCATATGACCGTGAGCTGCTGTGATTTGAGAACCATGTGTATAGTAGTTTACAAACGATAACGTGTGTAAGAAGCCCCATACACCAGCACCTAAGAATGCCATTACCGCAGTACCTAACGCCCATAATGTAGCAGCTTTGTTAGGATGTTCACGACGACGACGGTTAACCATGTTAAATGCGTAAAGTACCATAGCGAAGAAAGGTAACGGCTCTAATGCAGAGAAGATAGAACCAACCCACTGCCAGTACTCAGGCGTCATTAACCAGTAGAAGTGGTGACCAGTACCTAAAATACCTGTGATTAACGCCATAGCGATAACAACATATAACCACTTCTCAATCACTTCACGGTCAACACCAGTAATTTTGATTAATACATAAGCTAAGATAGCGCCCATGATTAATTCCCAAACACCTTCTACCCATAAGTGAACAACGAACCACCAGAAGTACTTATCTAATGCTAAGTTTGAAGGGTTGTAGAATGCGAATAAGAAGAATACCGCTAAACCAATTAAACCTGTTAATAAAACCATGTTGATAGCTGTTTTACGGCCTTTCAAAATAGTCATACCTAAGTTATATAAGAAGCCTAAAGCGACAACAACAATACCAATTTTAGTGATAGTTGGTTGCTCAAGGAATTCACGTCCCATGGTTGGCCATAGTTCGTTCATTGTGTAATGAGCTAATGTTGAATAAGGAACTAATAAGTAACCTAATATAGTAGCAACACCTGCGCCGGCAAATATCCAGAATAAGGCAATAGCTAATTTAGGGCTGTGAAGTTCGGTTTCTGCTTCTTCAGGTACTAAATAATACGCAGCACCCATAAAGCCAAACAATAACCAGACAATTAGTAAGTTAGTATGCACCATGCGAGCAACGTTAAATGGAATTAAACCACCAACAATGTCACCTACAACATATTGCAGACCCATTAATAAACCAAATAAGATTTGGCCGACAAACAAGATCAGAGCGAAAACAAAATAAGGTTTTGCTACGGCTTGCGATTGATATTTTAAAGTACTCACGCCATTAACCCTCTATGTTTGGTGGCCAGTTATTATCATCAAGCTCTGATGTCCACTTTAAGAACTCAGCCAGATCATCAATTTCTTGATCTGTTAAGTGGAAGTTAGGCATTTGACGACGACCAGGAATGTTTAACGGTTGAGATTTCATCCAACCAGAAAAGAAGGCTTTAAAACCATCTTTACCGCCACGGCGGTCATAAACGTTTGCAAGTTCTGGCGCAAAGTATGCACCTTCACCAATTAAAGAATGACAACCAACACAGTTGTTCACTTCCCAAAGCTCTTTTCCGCGTTCTACAGCTTCAGTAATGTTGTGTCGATGATCCCTTTTGGGCATCTCTTTTGTAGTATGAAAAGTCAAAGCTAGGAATATTAGGAAGAAGAACACGGCTCCCCCATAATAAATATTCCTTGCCATGCCTTTAGTAAAGCTCTCTGACATGGTGTTTTTCCTTAATGAAATAATTCATGCAATAAGTATTAAAAAGCAAACTGATAATAGCTTGCTTAACGGGGGGGACATCTTGACTGAAATCAAGTTTCTTAAAATATGTAAAAAAATGTTGCTTAAAAATAGTGATCCTTGCGCTACATCAAACAATAGTAGATTAATAAAAAAATTAAAATGCCCTTAACCACTCAATTTATAAGGATATTTCGGTTAAATATTCAACTAAACATGTATTAAATTGTTATTCTCCTTTCCTCACAACAATCACATCTAGTCTAAATTTAGCAGAAACTCATCACTTTGCTGCTCTCATTTATAAGTAAAAACACATCACTTTTATGACGTCATAGAATTAGGGCTGTTTAACGGTTACAACTCCAGTCATTTTTGGGTGAGGCCCACATTCATAAGGAAACTTTCCTGCTTCATCAAAAGTACGTTGATAACTTTCATCAGGGAAAAAGTAGTCAGGCTCTTCTGCATCGAGCGACTTAAACCAAACATTATGGTATTGACGTTTTTCGATATTTTTCCAAATAACCGTGTCCCCTGCTTCAATGGTAATTTCAGCAGGAATAAATTTCTTCTTATAGATTTCAACCACCACTTCTTTGGCAAAGCTTGGCATTGAGAATAGTAAACCTGTCGCGAGTATCGCACTGATCATTTTCATAAACATTCCTGTTAGAAAAATTAAAGAGTTACTCATCATAGATAATGAGTCCGTTTTTGCAATAAGGTTATTTAATTTCTTTTATATCAATTTCATCAATTTTGTACTTGCTCGCTGGGCGATCAACTTCTTTAGCCTCTTCCCCGCTAACCCATGACAATAAACCACCTTCAGGATTATCTTTTTGCACTTGATTACACGCAGAAACACATTGAACGCATTGTGTGCAAGTAAACTTTGCCCGCTTCATATTTCGTGTTGGTAAACGCATTGGGCATGCTTGATCACATGGCTTATGCTCATGATAGTTAATACAATCTCGACAGGCTTTGGCACGAGCTCTATCAAACTTGATCACCATCGCTTTATTATTCGCCATCCAAATTAAGCTTTGGAACAAACCTAAAGCACAACCATATTTACAGAATAAATGACGCGCAAAAATAAAATCGGCACTAAAGACAAAAGTAGCGACACAAATAAATAGTGACGTACCAAAGCCTAAATTGAAATTAACAATGCCTGAAAGTACTTCGGTAGGGTTAACTAAATAGGTGACTAAAGCAACCGCCCAGAGGAAAGCCATAGCAACAGCAGCAATACCGACGATAATTCTTGGTAGCAATTTCTTGTTAGTAATAGAGGCTTTTTCCCAAATAGTCACTCGGTTTAATTGCTTAAGCATTAAGTCGTTTACTAGCTCAACAACAGAGAAATGCGGGCATAACCAACCACAGTAAATCCTGCCAAATTTCCATATTAAATAACCGGTAATTGCCACAAAAGCCATACCCGGTATAAGAACTCTTGAGAATATCTTGATTGCAGCATCAACACTATCACCTCCTCCATAGAGAATAGAGTCAATGCTGATAGTCCAAGCATGGCCAAACAAGATGATGTGACCTAAATCCACATCATATCGAAAAATATCTAATAGTGGTGCGAGTAAAAATAGAGCGAAAAAGCCTATTTTACTGCTAATGCGTGCAGCTTGAAGCGCCATATAAAGTCAAAAAAAAATTATTCATAGTAGAAATTATAAACGACTATTGAATTATGGGCTTTAATCTAGATCAGACTCAATAACATTAGCGAGCAATACGTACAACTTCAGCTGACTTTATTACATTTTTCACACAAAGTTAGTCTTGTGAATTTCGAGTAACAGAATAAGCTTAACTCATGATGAAAACATTTTACGCTTACCTTGCATCATTATTTGTTGCATTAACTCTGTCAGGTTGTACTTCTAGCCATTTCTCTGATTTGTTTTCAAGTTATCATCAGCAAATGCAAAAAGTAAAACACGCTCAGCAACAAGGTCATTATGTTCAGGCACTAAGCTTGTTACCGGAAAAATATGATTTTGACACAAATTACAATTTGCACTTACTTGAGAAAGGGCGCTTAAGCTATTTGTCAAAAGAGTATCTAGTCAGTGAGAAAGACTTTGAGCAAGCCTATCAACTGATTCAAAAAGAAAATAACAAAGCAAAATATCAGCTCAGCAAAGGAGTGGAAAATGCACAAGCAATCATCAGTAACGATAATGCCACTCGCTATGATGTACCTGCTTATGAGCAGAGTATGTTGCATAGTTATCAATCGTTAAACTACCTAAACCAACACAACCTTTCTGCAGCGCTCGTTGAAGTAAGGCGAGCTAATTTAGTACAAGAAAATGCCTTAAAGAACAACAAGAATGAATTGTACCAATATCAACAACAGTTACAGCAACAAGGCGTCACTCAGCAACACTGGGCTAATAGTTTTCCCTCAATGGATAATGCTATTGGCAATATTAAAAACGGTTTTCAAAATGCATTCACCTTTTACTTATCCGCCTTACTTTATGAGGCAGCAGGACAAAGTAATGATGCCTACATTGATTATAAAAAAGCCTTAGAGATCACACCAGAAAATCAATTTATTCAACAAGATGTCTGGCGTTTAGCAAATCAACTACAAATGTCGAACGATGTAGCTCTAATGAAAGCACGCTTTTCCCCTACTCCCTTACTGCGTCAAAAGGCGATATCTGAAAAAACAGGGCAAATTGTAGTTATATTTGAACGTGGCATCGTCAATAATAAAACTGAGTTTTCTTTAAACTTACCAATATATACCAGCCATCACGACATGCGCTTTTATAGTGTGGCCATTCCCACTTATCAAAATGTGCTCACGCATTATTCACCTGCAGCTGTATCCTTTAAAGAACAGCGCTATTTGGCACAAGAGCTTGTTCGCATACAATCTCTTGCCGCTAAGCAACTAAAAGATGATATGCCCATTATTGTCGCACGCCAAATAGCACGACTTATTACTAAAGAAGAAATTCGCCAACAGCTAAGTCGAAAAAATGGTGATGTGGGTAATATTCTCGCTAGTCTTTATAACATAGCAACAGAGCATGCTGACACTCGCAGTTGGAGTACGTTGCCCGATAGTATATCCATCAGTCAGCTCTCTGTACCTACGGGTAAACAAACTATTGCTATACACATTAACGGCGTTACCAAAGAAGTACCCGTATTAGTGAAAGCCAATAGAAAAACCTTAATAACGATGACGGCAATCGGTCACAACACTGATTACCAAATCATTAATTTATAACGTAAAGGAGTTAACATGTTTAGGCCAAGTATTTACCACTTCTTAGCAGTAGTTATTACTTTAATTATAACTGGCTGTAAAAATGTTCCACCAGTTACTTCAGGCATAGGTTCTGACGAATTATCTTCAGAGCAAAACTTTAGTCAACACTTAAAAGTTGATAACGAAAAGCTATCCTCACAACTGACTATCAGCGATATAAAAACAAGGACACGAAACGAATTACTTGAAGTGAATTTACAGCTCACCAGTCATTATCAAAAATCATTACAATTGCAATACCACTTTAATTGGTTTGATAAAGACGGTTTTGCTGTTGAAGCAAGAAAAACGCCATGGCAGCCACTTGAACTTCACGGTATGCAAACAACAGCAGTTAAAGGCCTAGCGCCTACCCTAGAAGCTGTATCATTTAACCTTTATGTGCGAGAAGTGCCAGAAAAAGCCTTTAAGTTTTAATTGCCAAATTACAGTAAACACATTATCGAATATTACGAAATACAAGGATTATATTATGAATAAATTAATTGCCTTCAGTACCATAGCGCTTACTTTAACCGTTACTACCGCTTGTACTAATAAGTCAGTTATCCGCTATGGCGATGCCACAGCTGTTGAAACAACGGATATTAATTTTGCTTCAACAGACTTGCAGAAAGTTGCAAGCCAAATGACCGATTCATTACTGGTATCTCCCGTTGTCGGCACATTAACCGCAAACACTCGCCCGGTGATATTTGTTGAGGGAATTAAAAATAAAACCAGTGAGCATATTGATACCGAGTCAATTACCGATTCTATTTCGACTAAATTATTGCGTTCAGGAAAGTTTCGTTTTGTTGATATGGGCAGAGTGACCGCTGCACGAGAGCAAATACAATTTCAGCAAACTGGCGGCATGGTTGATACAAATAAAGCGGTTCAGTTTGGTCAACAAATAGGTGCTCAATACATGCTATACGGTAATTTAGCGAGTATAGTAAAATCAAATAAAGACCAGTCAGATGTCTACTATAAATTTACAATGCGATTAATGGATTTACAAAGTGGCTTAGTTGAATGGGCTGATGAAACAGAAATTAGAAAAACCAAGCAGAAAGAGTTTGTTAGTTGGTAAACACTTACACTTGATAAAAGGCATTAAACATGAATAAAGTACTCTACTTATTATTACTCTTGTTTAGCTTCAATGTGATGGCTGATTATGATCGTAATAAAGCTGTGCCTGTAGAAAAGGTGCTCTTTGGTCAAGTTGAGTCAGTAAGACACATTAGCCAAGAAGAGTTAGTCAAAGATCAACATAACGGCTGGCATGTATTTGGTGGCGCTTTAATTGGGGGCGCTATTGGTCACCAATTTGGCGGTGGCAGTGGTCAAGATATTGCTACCGTTTTGGGTGCCTTAATTGGTGCCTCTGTTGCAAACAACAAAAACAACAAGCAAAAGCGTAAGATTATTCAGCTCGTTGAACTAATGATCACCACCGAAAAGAACACTTTCATGGTGATTCAAGATTTGGATAAAAACATGCTTTTTCAGGCAAAAGACAAGGTAAGAATGGTATACCTGACGGATGGAACCGTAAGAGTTGATAAGCAGCAATAACATGGCTAGTAATGAACTTTTATCTGAATCTAAAGTCGTAATTTGTGCTGATAAATCCGAAAAGAAGGCCGTATTGCGTTTTTATAAAAGCAATCAGTTTTCTACTCGCTTAAAAGGTTTTGATAGCATTTACACCATTAAAAAGAATAGCCGGATTATTGCCAGTACAATTGTTTCTAAAATCACTAAAAACAACACACAATGCTTATTGCATGGCTTAGTTGTTGAGTCTAATTATCAAAAGCAAGGCTTGGCCAAACTCCTACTCAACACATGCAAAGCAAACCATCACTCAATTGTGTTATTTGCCTCAGAAGATTTAACAAGTTTTTATCAAAAGCAGGGATTTAACTTAATACCTTCTTTAGCAATACAAGGTGCTCTCACCCCAGAGTTACTGTCGAGATACTTAAGATATAAGACAAAACAATCATCACTCTGTGCCTTTATAATTTAAAGGCACCTTCTGCAAAATGCAGTTCATATTAAATAATCTTTAAATTGTTCATTGCTCAAAAATACTACTAAACTGATATGTAGACTTAGCAACACAATCTTTGTTATGAAGTTATTTTGGATTATTATAATTTTCTGTATTGCAAGCACGTGCGTAGTTGCCCAAGAAAGCAATAACCTAAATATATGCTACGAAGAGTGGCGTCCTTTTGCTTTTACAGAAAACAAAGTAATTAAAGGAGAAACTATTGCCAAACTTCAAGGGGCATCAGGTTCTTTAGGTATAACTTTCAATTTTTATGAGCTTCCGTTCAAGCGCTGCTTAACATTAGTCAAAAAAGGGTTAATAGACTTTGCTTTATTTGTTGATAATAAAGACGGATTAACGTTATTCAATCATGCCATTGCCTATTGGAATATTACGGCTGTTACGGCTGAAAAATTATCTTTTTATGATATCAAGGAGATACAAGCTTTTCAAAATAGTCGAATAATCATTGCACAAGACTACGAATACCCTAAAGAATTTACTGAATTCATTGCGACTCTCAATAGTCATATTATGCCTGTTTCGTATTATGTGACCAATCCAAGAGAAGATGTGGCTTTATTCTCATTATTAATAAACGATAGAGCAGATATTATGTTTGTGGACTCAAGCTGGGCCCATCAAATTAAATCAAAATATAAACTCCCTCTCAATATTAGCCCTTTTATTATCCATGGTTCACCGCAATACATTGGTTATGGCAACACCTCCAACGAAAAAATTGAAGTAATGCGATCTCTCCTTCATATTCTATAAGCTATTATGTTGGGCTTCATGCTTTTGTCTATTTCTGAGTTAGCTCAAATGCTAACTTTACACAAAATAACTTCTTTCTTCGCTTAAGATCACGGTAAAATAACTTCAATTATCAACATACCTTTAAGTGATTAGCGCGCGTCAAATGAATAAACACTATCTTATTTGGGATTTACCTTTACGAATTTTTCACTGGAGCTTTGCAACAAGTATTATGTTGTTGTGGTTAACATCTGAGTTAGGGACCGATTATATTGATTGGCACTTAAAGCTTGGCTACTTAGTGTTAGCCTTGGTAAGTTTTAGACTTGTTTGGGGTTTTGTTGGGCCTCAACATGCACGTTTTTTTAGTTTTTTCCCTACTCCTAAAAAGATAATCCGATATCTTAAGCATAAAGACCAAGTCTATGCGGGTCACAATCCCTTAGGCGGTTTGATGGTATTTGCTATGTTATCCCTCGTATTAGTACAAGGTGTGAGTGGGTTATTTGTTGATGATGAAGTATTTACTTCTGGCCCATATTTCAACAGTGCAGGGGCAGAAGTAGACTCACTTATGAGAACGCTTCACTTTAACACTTTTGATTTTATCCTAGCAGCAATTGCGTTACATGTGGCCGCTATAGTTTTCTACAAACTTATAAAAAATCAACACTTAACTAAAGCTATGGTAACGGGCAAAAAGCCTTCGCTTGGTCTAAACGAAAGTGATGAAATACCCCATTCAAAGCTCATACTCGCGTTATTCATCGCAATTCTAGCCTGTGCTTTTATTTATTGGCTTGTCGTGGTTAATCCCCCGCCCATGGAAGAGTTCTATTATTAATAATAAGATTTCAGACATAAAAAAACAGCTTTATCAGCTGTTTTTTTATGTCGTTATTAACTAATGCTACTTAGTCTTTTTTGAAAACATCGTGACAACCACCACAAGTTTTACCTACACCGCCAATAGCTTTTTTAATTTTACCTTCATCGCCTGATTTGGCAGCCGCCTGAAGTTTTTTAGAAGCTTGAGTTAAAGCATTCACTTTATCTTCAAAAGTAGCTTTATCAGTCCATGCTTTAGGTAGTGCTTCTGTTTTTACATCAAATTTACTTGTGTCGGTTTTAAAGTAGTCATTTAACATATATGAAAATTGCTCTAAACGTAGTGCATTGGTGGCAACTCTATCAGCATCAACAGGAATTTTACCCTTAGCCATTGCTCCCATAGGGCCCATATTGCTTGCCATTAATTGAAAAATAGCTTGGCGCAGCTCAGTTGTTTTCTTAGCGTGCTTCATCGATTTAGCAGGTTGTGCATTGGCAGCAGTAATAGTTAATAAGCCAGCAACCACTATTGTAGAGAATAATTTCATAGGACATTTCCGTTTTTATAATAAATTTAGCTACATAGTACTTAAATCAGTGAAACGTGACAAATAAAGTCATCGCTCTGTGCTGGTTATTCACCGATTAGCTTGAATTATTTATGCTGAACTTAGGTTAAATAAAAACAATGCGATATACCTAGAGAATAGCTATATCGCAATAATAGGCAGTTATAGAATAAAGATTGTTATGACGTTTTAAACTGTGAAACCAGCTCATCTAGCTGCTGACATTGTTGATTTAAGCTCTCAATTGTTTCTTTGGTATTATCAGAAAGATGAGAAACATTAATGGCCATATCAGCAATTTTCGATATATTGACATTCAATTCACCAATTACATTGGCTTGCTCTTGCGTTGCAGTTGCTACCTGAGTATTCATTTCAGTGATTTCATTTATTTCACTCACGACAAGTTTTAAATCATCACTTGCTTGATTCGTTTTATCTTGCCCTTGATTCGCTAAGTTCGTATTTTTATTCATGGAATCTACAGCTTCTCTCGCTTGATTTTGTAAGTTCTCAATCACTTGTTTTATCTCAGCCGTTGAGTCTTGTGTTCTAGCGGCCAACGTTCTGACCTCGTCTGCAACTACAGCAAAGCCTCGTCCTTGCTCGCCTGCTCTGGCAGCTTCAATCGCAGCATTTAATGCAAGTAAGTTTGTTTGCTCAGATATACCGTTAATTGTTTCAACAACTGAGCCAATTGTTTGAGTTTGCTCAGCTAATTGACTAATAACTTGTTGGGTACTTTCATTACTACAATGTAATTCGCCCATCACATTATTAGTTTCATGAACTTGCTCATCAGTTTGCATCACGCGATTTTGTGTAGATTCTGTTTTATCTGCCGTAGTATGTGCCAACTTACTTACTTCATTAATACTATGATTCATTTGGGTGGTAGCCGATGCAACCGAATCAGTTTCTAACTGTTGTAAACTGACACTTTCATTAATTTCATCCGATGTACCTCTTAATTGTAAGAAAGAAGTTTCCATAACTCGTTCCACTTCTTTAATATCATTAATAATCTGACTAACCTTTTCTAAAATGGCATTAAAACCTTTCGCTAGCACGCCCACTTCGTCTTTTCTGTTTTCATCTAAACGCTGCGTTAAATCACCGCCTTGGTTAGCCATTTCTAGCAGCCTATCACCAATATCAATCACTGGTTTAGTGATCCGCTTAGCCATAAAAATCATCAAAAAGATAAACAATAATGCAATCAAAATGTTCACGGTAGCCGTTGTGGTTAATGCTGAACGTATTTTTGACATAGGTTCATCAACTGGCAGCATTGCAATAATTTTCCAGTTCAGTTCAGTAATACCAACACTAGCAACATAATATTCAATGCCATCTTTCAATACACGATCAAAAACATAACTATCACTTTTCTGCAGCAATTTATCTGAAATATTGGCAAAGCCATCAAACTCCCTTAGCTGACGTTGCTTTAAGTTAGGCAATTCAGGATGAATTATCACTTTACCTTGAGTGTCAGTAACGAAGACAAAACCTGTTTCTCCCACCTTATTTGTGAGTATATCTTCACTGATTTCATTTACAGAATACCCCAAGCCAGCCACAGCTAAATTCTGACCTGCTACAGCCACCCTATAATTTACAAAGGCTGTTAATTGCTTAGTACCTTCCTCATAGTCAAATGCAATTTCAAAGGGCTTATTACTTGCTAAAAAATTATTAAACCAAGCATCATCAACATCATTTATTTGCTTAAGTAACCCACCATTGTTGTAATAATTTTTACTAATATTAGACACCCAAAAAACCACCAATGCATCATTCTTTTCCTGCATTGTCTTTAAGAAATTGATTACATTAGCTTGTTCTTCTACTGGCTCATTATTGAGAGCCCAGTCTAATAAGTACTGATTTTGGGTAATCGATTTTGACAAGGAAAGTGGAGGACTTAATTGTGAACGAATTCTTGCTTCAACCTTAGCTAACTGATTAGGTAAGATATCTTCTTCGATACTCGTTTCTGAGACATTGGTAAATATTTGATTATTTAGCAGTATAGTTGTAACCGTTAAACTAAGTAGAGCAACACTGATAATTGCGACAAGCGCATCACGAATTTTTAAATTTTTTAGCCAGTCTGCCATGTTAAGCCCTTATTCGTTAACTATTTACATCAATTTACTCAAGTATAGAATATATTAAGGTTTTGTTATTAATTCTAAACAGTATTTAAAATAAACGTTTAGCGCGTATAACCATTCAAAAAATAAGAGCAATTAACATGAATATTAATGATATAGCAGAAAAAAATTACCAGTGGGTTGAATCTATGGGTTGGCATAATAAATCAGTGTTAGAAGCCCTAGCCCTAGTTGCTTCTGAAGTGGGGGAAGCAATTAATGAATGTCGCCATGAAGAGCCAACGCCTGCCTTTAAAGAAGAGCTTGCCGATATTATTTTACGTGTACTCGATATTGCCCACTGGCAAGGCATTAATATTGAGGATGCCATTTTAGCAAAAATGCAAGTTAATCAAGAGCGCGGTACACGCGGACGTTTAAAGTAATGGCTTTGTTTAATGATTTACTTTATCAATTGAGTTAACTCTTTGATAAAAAAATCAATATCAGACTTTGATATATTCAAATGTGTTACAAGCCTTAAAGGGCTACCAGCAGTAATACGTATATTTTTATTCAATAACTTGTTAGCAATATCAGCAATGTTATGTGAGGCATGCAAAGTTGCAAAGACCATATTCGTTTCAACAAAGTTTACATTAACCTTAATGCCATCTATTTGGTTTAACTGCTCGGCAAGGTATTTAGCGTTGTTATGATCTTCTGTTAATCGCTCAACATTCTCTTTTAAGGCTATTTCTGCTACTGCGGCTAAAATGCCAACTTGTCGCATACCGCCACCTAGCATTTTTCGCCAGCGTCTTGCCTTAGCAATAAATGCTTTACTCCCAAACAGTAATGAACCAATGGGGGCACCTAAGCCTTTAGATAAACAAATGGTCATAGTGTCAAAATTTTTGGCAATATCAGTAATATCGACATTTAGCGCCACCGCGGCATTGTAAACGCGCGCACCATCTAAATGTAAAGCTAAACCTTCAGACTTAGCAAATTCACTAAGACTTGTTAAATACCTTAAAGGCAATACCTTGCCATTAATGGTATTTTCAATACTAATCAATTTAGTGCGAGCAAAGTGAAAATCATCAGGCTTAATCGCCTGCTTCAACTTTGTTAAACAAAGAGTGCCATCAGGTTCATTTGCAATAGGTTGCGGCTGAATAGATCCTAATACTGCAGCACCACCGCCCTCAAACTGATAATTATGCGCTTGCTGCCCACAAAGGTATTCATCTCCCCGTTCACAGTGTGACATTAACGCCAGTAAGTTAGCCTGTGTTCCTGAGCTACAAAACAAAGCCGCTTCAAAACCATGTCTTTGAGCTGACCACTCTTCTAAAGCATTAACACTCGGATCATCGCCATAGACATCATCACCAACCGATGCATTAGCCATAGCTGTACGCATCTTAGCGCAAGGGGTTGTGACTGTGTCTGAACGAAAATCAATCATGAGAGAATCCTAAGGGAGAATAATGAGTTTGAATGCAGTAACTATATGCTCAAAAGTACTAAATTTGAAAGTTTTATAAGTAATTAACTAAGGAGGAAAGTGGTGGCCCCTCAGTGACTTGAACACTGGACCTACCGATTATGAGTTTTTATCTCAATAGTTCCTTGCTTAATTACCTGATTCCGCTAAAGTTAACAAAGTGCTGAAATTAAAGATAAAACCTCAACTTGGTTATTAACCTTCTTTAATTATTTTTGCGCTAAATTAATCTTTATGGCGGCCCATTGGCGGTCTATTTTTACATTAAACTTTAGACCGTCCGATCTGCATGGAGCAATCATGGATAATAAGTTCTCATTCATCAAATCTAAGCTTGAAGCAATCAAGCCAGAGAAGAGCAAGAAACGTTATTATGATACTCAAATATCAGAGTTAGTATTAATTGTTCATCCCTCAGGAAAGAAAAAGTTTACTGTTAGAAAAAAGCAAAGTGGAAAGGAATATAATGTTTCATTAGGAGAGTTCCCCACTATGACTATTGCTAATGCAAGAAAGCAAGCAATAGAAGAGCTAAATACAATTAATCAAGGTGTAAACCCTAATGCTAAACGTAAGCAATCAGAACTAGAACTTATAACACTAAATCAAGTATTAGCTGATTACTTTAAGCATAAGCCCTTGGCTCCGAAAACTGTTATTAGTTATCAATCTTTAATCGATAACTACTTTGATGATTGGAAATCAAAACCTCTCCTAAGTCTTCAAGAAGAAGATATAAAAACGATTCATCGAAAAGCTTCAGCCAATAGCAAGTCTCAAGCAGATGGTGCTATGAGAGTTCTTAGAGCTCTTTTCAACTTTGCATCGTTTGAGTATAGAGACATTGACAACAATGCCATTTTCAAATCCAACCCTGTAAAGGTCTTAAGTCACTTAAGGTCTTGGAATAAAGTTGACCGAAAAACCTCAAGAATTAAACAGTCGGACTTTAAGGGCTGGTTTAATGCTATCAGAGAAACAAGAAAGGAAGCTGCCTTATTTAGAAATAACTTTACCATTGGAGTGTGTGATTTTTTAGAGATATGCTTGTTAACGGGGCTACGAAAGCAGGAACTTCTTAACCTCACTTGGGATAGAGTCGACTTTAAAGAAAGGTCTTTTTATATTGATAAGACTAAGAACGGTGATCCACTTGAGCTGCCATTATCAAGCTATACATATTCAATCTTAAAGAGGCGTAAAGCTGTAATAAGTAACTCAACATTTGTTTTCGATGCTGATAATGAATTAGGGCAAATCAGAGAGCCCAAAAAGGTCATAAAAGCTATATCTGAAAAATCAGAAATCAATTTCACTTTACATGATCTTAGGAGAACATTTACTTCTATCGCTGAAAGTTTAAATATAGGTACTTATACATTAAAGCGGCTAACCAATCATAAAACTAAACGGGATGATGTTACTGCTGGCTATACAGTACTAACGCCTGAAGAGTTGAGAGAACCAGCCCAAAGGATAGAAGATAAGTTTCTTATATTAGCAGGCATTAAAGAATCCGACAGCACTCTAAATGCTAACCTCATTGATACGATAAGCAATATGGATAGCGACAAAAAGAGAAAGCTTCTGTTCGCCTTACTTAACTCAAATGATGATGAGCAAGTGAGTAATAACTAATTATGTATATGAGCAGCAATCAATATTAGGGATAATAAGATGACAAGTACCGAGCAAAGCCACTTCCTAATCTTTACAGGAAAAGTATCTGATGATTACAATGAACAAAACTTAATCGCACTACTTTCTAGTCTAAATTTAAACGAAAACCTAATAGAAAAAGTACTTATACGTGGAGAAGTAATCCATGAGAACTTGTCCTCGACTAAAGCTTTAAAACTATGGGAGCAATTTAATAATCAAGGCGTATATTGCAAAGTTGTCAAAGTAAAGCCGATAACAAAAAAAGATGAATCAACTCCCGAACAGATAAATAATTCTGAAGAAATAGAAGATTCACCACAAAGTAATGAAACCCTATGGGATGAAGCTACAGCTCAACATAAGACATTAGACCTCCCCTCCCTTCCTAAGCTCCCTGATTTCACGCTCCTTTATAAAAAAGTCAAAGGCTTAAGTACTCTAGCCAAGTCCTTAATAGCTTTAGCCTTAACTGCCAGTTCAGTTTCAGCTTATATATATAGCTTACCTGAGAAAAAGCCTAGAATTGTTCATGAATGCAATATCAATGGTAGAGGCGATGTACAATGCTTCTTTACTAACCATGGTACCGCTGTAGGAGGCATTTGTGTAGACATATTCCTGCAAAGGTATGGAAGTTATAGCGGTATTGTTTATAAAGATGGTGACAAAGTAAGGGGAAGCTCTCAAGTGTGCTCAGGCATAGTACAGCTTCAAGATGTTAGAGAAATGACAAAGCCAGTTACATTTAGGGGGCAAGTCCCTTATAAGTTTTGTGAAAGTGATGATGGAGCAAGCTGGACAGACGTCTGCTTGTATGAAACATCGGTGGTAAACTAAACTTGTATAAGCTGGTAGGAGCGACAAGCTTAATAACCTTTTATACTCGTTTTTCGTCAAAAACTGCACTATTAGCAATTTTTGATACTTGATAAGGGTTAGCTCATTACAAGGAACTTGAATGTATTTATTGGAAGTGCGAGCAAAAATAGGAGACACAAACCTACAATACAATCTACCTAATGGATTTTCCTTAAATCTTTATAGAGAAACAGAATCGTACTCAGCAGAAACATGGCTTATAGTATTAAGCCAAAGAGCTGCACTATTAAATAGCATAGTTAAGTTCAATGAAATCAATTTCACTAAATGGGTTGATACATTTAGCGTATCAAAAGCTAGGCTAGGTTTATCTGTTTGCTTCCAAACAGAAAAGTTTATCTGTCCTCCCTTAGATTCTCCAATTCTCACCCCTTCGATAAACGATAGTCAAAATACCTATGAGAAATTAGGTAATTTTGATGAGATTGAAAAAGCATTACACTCCAGAAGGAACTCTGTGATATCAATAAACCACCAAGCAAACCCTGACACTATTATTAAAGAGCTAACCCACTTTATTAAGAGAGAATCTCTTTGGTGTAAATCAATCAATAAAGTTAGTGGCAAGCGAACTAGAGGCTTTTACGGACCTGATAAAACTTATGAAAGGATTAAACCAACCCGTTTCAAACGCATAGTAAATAAACATAACTTTGATGAACTAATTAGCTACCAAGTACTTGCATATATTGATCTGACTTTATATGCATTGATATGTAATAAAAAGTACGGAAATAAGTATATGGATTCACTTTTATTTCCTAAAGAGAACGAAGGAAACATCCAAACGAAGAAGGTGGAGAGAGTGACTCAAAACCTAGCAAATGCTGTATTAATGCATCAATTCCTATCTGACTTAGCCTCCTCTACTAACACCTCCCCCCAATAGTTACAGCCCTATTTCTGGGGACCCCGTATATTTATCAACATGGTTAACTATTTACATCAATTAAACAGGAGTAAATAGCATGAACATAAATGAACAATTCTTAAAACCTGAAGAGGTCGCGAACTGGATAGGCGTAACAGCAAAGACTTTAGCCGTATGGCGTAGTGAAGGTCGTTACAATTTGAAGTTCGTTAAAGTTGGCGGGCGCGTCCTATACCCACAATCAGAAGTACTCAAATTTCTAGAAAGCCGATTGATGTCTCAAACACAATAAATAAGCCTTATATCTATTAAGGGGGTATTAGTGCAAATGATACAGGTAATAAACACATGGTTAAAAGAACTAGTAGGAATAGGTGTAGTTCTAGGCAAGATAATATACAAAGAGTATTTTCACAACCTTTGACCTCAAGACGGAGCCGTATAGGTATTTCTGAGATGTTTATAGATAAGTTGTCATTCACCTTTGATATAGAGCCTTCAAAGCGCTCTCAGGTACTCAGAAACCTAGGTATCAATGTGCAAGAAGACATTGATGCAATATTAAGTGGTAGAAAGCCTAATATAGCGGGTTGTCCTGAACTTTGGTTTAAAGATAAACGATATGCAGTTACGCATAAGATAAGTGTAGGGTTAGGCTGTGATGGAAACCAAGTTCAAGATGACCCTACAGAGGATTCTAATTTGTTGATTCAATTTGCACCCAAAGGTCTTAATATGAATTTTGTCAGGGTTGATGTGAACCGAAATAAATCAGATTGGCCTTTTGTAGTTGACCATTTAACCTCAATTGTAGGAGAGTCTATAGAATGCATATTTGATAAGTGCAGGATTACTTTACTAGAAACCACCTTTGATATTTATGGGGTACTCCATGAAAATTTGTTTGTGTATGGAATGAGTACAAGCAGGGGGATTACTCATTTTGATGGGGGAAGTAATTTCTATTTTGGTTCTAATGACTCCTCTCGAATGTATGTGCATTACGATAAGGAAAAGCATATTAAGTACCTGAACTTAAAAAGGTTAGCTGATGGAAAGGAGGCTTTGCCAGAAAAACCAACTACTAGAATAGAAATTAGGCATAAAAGAGGGGAGCAACGAGAAGCCATAACTTTTCATAGTGCTTTGGAACTGCATAAACACTTTAGTCCTATTTCAATTTTCTATGTGCCGAAAACTAGCAGAGGCTTTACCATTGAAGAAAGGCTTCGGTTACAGCTTGCAAGGCATGAAAGTTTAATAGTTGTTACAAGAAAGATGAAAAGAGGAGAAAGAGATAGATTTATTCAAAAATTAGAAAAGTACAAATTGGTTAGATTTCAAGAGATAAATTTTGAAGAACAACTAGCAAATGCATTGAATCGTTTAGTTGATTTCTAGTGTTCTTCGATCTGAACAAATGTTGTACCCTCACTTCGGGGCAACCATCTCATCACCTATATAGATAACAAAGCTAATATAGCCATACGGGATAATCGACCCTGGAAAATAGTGTTATCTAAATTAGAGTTTCTGCGGCAGTTTATTGCTGATTAACCCATTTTAAATGAACTATATAATTTTCTTTGTTTCTTTATAAATACTCAATATATGCCTTACAAGTAAAAAGTGTGTGGTAAGAATTAGCGTAAACAGATTACTGTTAATGACTTCTCAGTGCGCGTAGTTGACGTTAGCTTAAATTCTTTTGCCATATATTTTCTAATGTTTAATCAGTTAAATTAAAATGATTAAAACTGATATATTATCAAATATTACTTAAAGCGTATAAACGCCGTTATTGAACAGTAAAATTAGCGATTAAAATATGGATGGTTGAAAAATCAATATGAGATTACCTACATTTGAATACAGACAATGGTATCAAAAGGAATTAAATACTTTTGAGGAAATAGAAAAAATCTTATTAAAAAAGGAAATTAGTAATTCTGATATTTGTTATAGAGGTATGGCTGATTATAACTTTGTAGGTATTTCTACATTTTATAGATATTACCTACAACAAAACACTCAATTAAAATGGGAAGATACAAATGTGGGTCATAACACAATAATACCCTTACCCGTTATTGATGATTCAGAATATAGTAGTCAGTCATTAGAGATCTTAGATGTGTTTTATCAAAACCTATTGTCATTAGGTTCAAAAAAGCTATCCTTGAATACGATAGCTTACCTTGCACAACATTATGGTTTACCAACAAATTTAATTGATTTTTCTGCTGACCCAAAAGTGGCTTTATATTTTGCTTGCCAAGAGTTTCCAGAACAAGATTGTATAGTTTATGAATACGATATCTATAAATTTGTTAAAAATATGTATTCATTCTTTAAAAGCGGAGGGCATCGAAGTTTTGTATCTAAGCCTGATGGCTCTGTGATGACTAATGAAGAAGTTGCTATATTAATGAAAGATAAAATGACAGTTATAGATCGTGAGGTTGCTATATCAACACCGATACTTAAATTGGATGAAATAGTCTTCAGTCAAAGAATACTTAATCAAAAAGGTACTTTTGTTTATATAAATGAACCTACTTTGTTAGATCAAATTATGTACACATCTTCATCTGATACCTATGAATACGGTAGGAAGCTTTATAAAATACCAGCAAAGTTTAAAGCCGAAATTCTTAGCTATCTAAAGATTCAGGGTATTGATTTTGATTTTCTATACCCAAAAACTGATGGCGATTCAAATCTAAGTACAATAACGGCTGCCGTTGATAAAACAAAAAAAATGTTATCAATACCATAACCTGTTATCACATTCACATTTATTTGATTGTGAAGGAGGACTCATAATGAGCGTTATATTTAATGGTAGAAATTTAAAATGGAAATGAATAAAGAGCTAGATATTGTAACTTATGAGGATTTTCATATTCTTAAAGCAATGTGGCAAAAGGAAGATTTAACAAATGCTGACATTAGGAATACAGGCACAATACTTCGTAGTTTCCTTATTTACAATACTTTACAGCAGGTCGCCAACCCAAGAAAGTATAAACTGGAAATTGAAGGACCTAATAATAAACCTATTGAAAAGGCAAACAAAAAAGGACGAATTGAATTCTTCCAAAGTGGAGGGACTACGGTTCTAGGTATCTATTTATCAGCATTTATTGTAAATAAAGGTGCAAATGCTGTTTGTTTAGATAATTACCATCCTGACCAAAGAGAGACTCTTAGGTTAAGTGCTTTTCTAAAGCAACCCGTATTTTTTATTAACAAAGAAACAGTAACAAGGCAGCAAGTCATTGCTTATGTAGCCAATAAATCAGGAAACGCACATTTTGATAAAAAACGAAAAGGTGTTGATAAAACCATCGATTTAATTCGTTCAGCGGTTTCAATGAGTATTAAAGAAGGAGTTCCTACATTTGGTTTTGACCTTAAATTTTTAAAAGAACCTAATTGTGAGTTTATTATAAACCCAAATGAATTAGATCCTATCTTTGTTGAAACTGCCGCTACAGCGCGATTCATCACAGAAAGCCCTGTTATTTTAGGGTTAATGGATAATATCAAAAAAGAGCATAACCTTTAATTTATCTAAGGAGCCAATAATGGTGTGGGATATTAGGGTGTGAACGATACAAAATCTAATCCGAATTAACTTTAAACCTCCATCTATTAATGTCCGCAGTGTGGTAATAGCTAACACTAGAAATTTAGATAAAGTAATGTCTAAGGTGGCCTATAAGTGGCCCAGAAAATTTATGTTTGCAGTTACTTACTAGAAAAGTAAGAAAAGATGGTGGCCCCTCAGTGACTTGAACACTGGACCTACCGATTATGAGTCGGGCGCTCTAACCAGCTGAGCTAAGGGGCCAAATTTACTTATTTGAAATAAATAAAACTTTAATCAATCGCTTTTGGGAAAAGCTCTTCATTAAAGCGCGTGCAGTATAAGCATTTTTATTTTTATTGTCACTATCAGAATTATAATTTTTTCTTAATTCACTTCTGATTGGCGCATTATTAAACAAAAGCTTAAATAACGTTTAACAAAGTAACAGCAAAAAGCGTACTGCCTTCATGCTATTACTTTGTTTAATTCTATTGTGCTTATTCTCACTTCTTAGCAATTAGCTTACTACGCATCAAGAAAACCATGCCAACCATATAAGTAAATAAGAAGCCAAAACTGCCACCACTGCTAGATTTAGGTGCTGGAGGTTCAACAGTAACTGGTGCCGTAACCACTGTTACAGTAAGGGTATCGCTACTTTGTGCACCTTTGGTATCAGTTGCAGTTAAAGTGAAGCTTAACTCTCCAGCTTGTGAAGGAGCGACAAAGCTAGCTGTTTGTTTATCACCGTCTGATATCGTTACGTTAGTGCCAGCAGTTTGCTCCCACAAATAAGTTAATTCATCATTTTCAGCATCAGTAACTGAAACAACCGAAAGGGTTACTGTTTGCCCTGTGTTTACCTCAAAGTTTTCAGCAATAACAACAACAGGTGCAGTATTACTATCATCATCTGAAATGCTAATCAACATACTCGTATTAGCTCCTAAATCATTATTTTCATTTGATGATAATACCAGTGAGAATTGCTCAGTTTCTTCTTCTATATCGTCGTCAATAATGGCTAAGCTAATAGTCTTATTGGCATTATCACCATCTTGCCAGGTAAGAGTACCAGAAGTTTCTTCAACATCTTCATTAATTGTAGCGCTGCCACCATGGAGGGAATAATTGACAGACAACTCTCCTGAGCTACTACCATCCCTAGACACTTCAACAGTTATATTTTGCTGGTTCTCTGGGAATGATTGCTCACTTTGAATAAAGCTTGCAGCGCCTGTATCAATCTCACCGGCAATATTTACCGTGGTATAGGAAGGCGAAGCAATAGCTGCACCATTTGTTGGGTTATATAAACGCAGGTAAAATGATTCTTCAAACTCTGTCGATACATCTGCAGCAGCGATATCAATAGTAATAGTTTTAACAGTATTATCATTTGCTTGCCATGTTAATGTCCCGTTACTTACCAAAAAGTCTTCACCTGATTTTGCGCTACCTTCAAAAACTTCATAGTTAACTGAGACCGTAGTGGCGCTATCATTACTCGCTGAACGGTTTACATTAAGCGTTAGTGTTTCACCTTGCTCTGTTGATACCGCAGCAGTTTCAAATGAAATAGTACCTTGGGTTGTCGCCAACGTATTATCTTTAAGAACATATAAGCCACTATTAATATCACTTATTAGAATATTACCTGAAGGTAAGTAAGGATAAGTTCCCCAAGCACCATTAAAGCTTGCGCTGTTTGATGGCGTAAAAGTATCAAAAAAGCCTATTTCTGTTGGTGTTGCAGGGTCTGTAATATCTAAAACGGTTAAACCACGTTCATAGTTAGACATATAATAGCGATTTCCTCGCACGAAACCATTATGATCAATGGCTCGTGTTGAACCTGTCCACTGGCCAACTTGTTGAGGATTAGCTAGGTCGCTAATTTCAAATATTCTCACGGTAGAGTTTAAGCCACCTCGGTATTCATCAAATTCATCGTGAAGAAAAATAAACTGCTGATCTTCAGTGCCCCAACCCGAATGAACATATTGGTTTGCTTTAGATACATCATTATATTCAGCACTACCTAATAGCTTGGCATTATTCACTTCTGTAATGTCCCAAAGCTTCATTTCTTTTTCATTAAAATCAATAAAAATATCGCAAGATTCAGCATCAGACTGACAATCATTTTTCACGCGTTCATCTGTTATAACTATAGATGAGCCATCATGGGTATAGCCATTGCCTGCTGAGTTATTGGTTAATAAACTCAAAGTTTCAGGGTTTTCTAATGAATAACTATGAAACGCTCCCGAAAAGGTATTTGCACCTGTTAATTGTAGGCTAGGTATTTTGCCAGGTAATGCAGTATTTAAACTATGATCGACATTTGTGATGTAAACATTATGGGCCTGTGCAACAACTTTACTTCTTTTAACTAAGCTGATTGAGTGAGGTAAATGATTCAAGTCAATAATATGAACATAGTCTGTTGTGCCATCTAATGTTGCATAAGCATATGCGCGCCATAGGTTTATGCTTTCATCAAAATATTGGTATACCTTGATGTCTCGCCACATATCTGACTTACCTGCTATAGTGCCTACTTCGACAGGGTTACTTGGATCGGTAACATTAACCACAGCCACACCGTTTCGTAAGCCTACAATGGCGTATTCATTATGATTATTTAAATCTACATGTCCCCATATGTCGCTTACTGAACTTGGTTTAGTTGAAAAATCACTCAGTGCCATATGGGATAATAGATCAATGTTATGACATTCAAAGGCGCCCGCCAGATTATTCACACAAGTTTGATTTTTTTGGCTTTGGTTAAGCATGTTATAGGCAGCTAGCTTCTCTTGAACGGCTTCATGAAAATCTCTTGATTTTCCATCTGCAATAACCGAAAAGCCTTTTTTACGTAAACTCGCTACAAGTTCACTTGGCACTCCAGATAAGGTAGTAACATTACTGTTAGGGCTTTGGCTTTGAAAGTGATCAAAGCGGTTATAGCCGCCTAACACTGGTACGATCTCACTTTTCAAATAAAATAATTCTTCACTCGAATTAATGACATATTTGCCAGCAGAAATTAATACTTTATCTCCCTTGTTCGCTTGCTGAACTGCATAAGCTATTGACTTACAAGGACGAAGTACATTATCACACTTCCCTAGATCTTGCCCTTCTACAGAAACAAACCTTGCTTTGTCATGCTCTGAGTGAGCTAATAGGCTAGGTGATAAAAAACTAGAAATTAGTCCAGCGGTTATCGCTAGGCTTGATAGTTTACGGTGCAAATTCAGCATAATATTCCATTATTTAATTATATGGGTTTTTAAAGTTTTTAGTGCATTTACAGCGATGCACCTGTGCTTAGATAATAAGCTATTATATAATCACGTTCAAAATGTTACAATATTGTTAATTTATACTTTATACAGCAAAGCCAACCTCTTTGCTATAGCTAACTGATGGTAACCAAGTTGATGTTATTTTCTCCACTTAATCGAATTTTAATACTAGCATTAATTTTTTTCCTTGCTGCCTGTGACGGTGCTCTCAAGGAAAAAGCAAAAGCTTTCAATTCAATAGAGTTCACACCTCACTTTAACGGTGAATCTCTGCAATGCAATCGTGATTTTGCTATGGGTAACTCTCAATGGCAGTTCAATCAACTACAGTTTTTTATTAGTTCAATAGAAATTAAAGTTAATGACATATGGTTAAAACCTACCTTAATAAAATCATCTTATCAAACTGAAGAAATCGCGTTATTAGGCGAATATTGTGCAGATACCAACCAAGAAAATTGGCAATTAGTTTTTAATGATATATACGAACAAGCCAGCCAAATACGCTTTACTCTCGGATTACCTTTTGCCGTTAACCATTTAAACCCACTAACTCAAGAAAGCCCATTAAATATTCCATCCATGTTTTGGGGTTGGCAAAAAGGGCACAAGTTTTTACGATTAGAAATGACTTCGGCCAATGAAAGTTGGTTATTTCATTTGGGCTCTGTTGGCTGTAAAGCAAGTAGCCCACTTAGAGCGCCAAAGCAGGAGTGCTTATATCATAATAGATATACTTATCAACTGCCTATTTCAAAAACAAATAATAAAATTTCTTTTGATTTATCAGCTTTAATACAAGGCATAAAACTCTCTGCTGAAACCAGTTGTCAATCCTCACCAGAGAATAAAAATTGTCAGCAATTAATCAAAAATTTACTCAGTGAAAATAGTCTTTTTACTCAGCCTGCTCATTACAAACAAGAGTCGTTATAATGAACATATTGGTAAAAACTATTCTCATCATAGTATTAACGTTCCTTGTAGTTTCTTGCTCTAAAGTCGACACTAACAAGCCTTATCGTTGGGATATTATTAGTGGGTTCCCTAAGCCCCATGTACCAGCAGATAACCCCATGTCAGAAGCGAAGGTCACGCTTGGCAAGTTTCTTTTTTATGATAAAAATCTTTCAGCAAATAAGCAGCAATCATGTGCCAGTTGTCATTTACAACAAAATGCCTTTGCCGAACCATTAAAAACCTCTATTGGCTCTACAGGTCAACAACACAGACGCAACTCCCCTGCTCTGGTTAATATTGCTTATAACAAAACACTGACTTGGGCTCATGATGGCTTAACCTCAATTGAACAACAAATCATATTACCCATGTTTGGTGAAGATCCCATTGAGCTTGGTATTACCCATCATGAAGCAGCCGTATTGCAGCGCTTTCAGCAAGGTGAGTATGTTATGTTATTCAAGCAAGCTTTCGCCATAGAAACGCCAAAAGCTATCAGCTTTGATCTAATCAACAAGGCTCTTGCTAGTTTTGTCCGCAGTTTAATCTCGCTGAATTCACCTTTTGATCAGTATGCTTATGCAAATGATGACAATGCAATTTCAGCTTCAGCTTTACGTGGTATGAACTTATTCTTTTCAGAAAAATTAGAGTGTCATCATTGTCATGGTGGCTTTAATTTCACCCAATCAACTAGCCATGAAAAGCAACTGTTAGACAGACGCCCCTTTCACAATACGGGGTTATATAATGTTAATGACAGTTATCCTCAGAAGGATATTGGGTTAGCTGAAATTAGCACACTTTCGCGTGATAATGGTCGTTTTAGGGCGCCTACATTAAGAAATATCGAAGTTTCTGCACCCTATATGCACGACGGTAGTATTGCAACGCTTGATGAAGTATTGGAATTTTACGCACAAGGTGGTAGAAACATAACCAACGGTACGTTCCTTGGCGATGGCAGAAAAAACCCATTAAAAAGCCCTTTCGTGAAGGGCTTTGAAATGAGTGAACAAGATAAACAAGATTTATTAGCTTTTCTAAAATCACTTACGGATCAGAAATTCCTAAGTAACCCTAAGCATGCTAAACCTTAAGTTAGCATTAAAAAGCGACGCTAATACCTGCGGCTAACTCTTGCTGCACCCATAAATCACTCGATATTGAAATCAAGCAGTTTTCTTCATTACAAAAGATAGTACTGTCTGAATTAAAAAATGTACCATAAAGTCGTCCTGATAAATGCAAACTAATATTTTCAGAAACAGGTATTTTGCCAATCAAGCCTAAATTCATAGAAAATCGAGTTTCATTATCTAGCTGATTATCTTGTGGAGACATATGAGTAAAGCCCAATCCACCAGCTACATGCCAAGTAGCAAAACTTGATTTAGAAACTGTGACATTACCACCAACATGAGCATAGGTAATAGCAAGCTCATCATCTGTTGGAATAAAATCACTATGCTGAGAAAAATTTGTTGAGTAATGGCTAATTAATACTTCACCTTGCCTGTTGGAATCAAACTTCCATGCGGTAAGTAAACCAAAACTTGTTGTTTCTTCAAGCTTTAAACGCGTGGTTGAATCGTCTTCACCATAATCAAAATCACCACCAAATCGATATCCGGCAAATGGTGTAATTTCAAAAGTTTTGGTCTCTTTTGCAACAACAGGCAATGCCAGTAGTGCTGACAAACAAACAATGCTTAACGTACGCATGTGTATTCCTTTATTTTTAATTATATGCTTAGTAAATCTTATCTTGTTTAATGATTGAGTAGAACCGTTCATTAGCTTTTTTTCCCCGTAAAACAAAAAAGAGCAATTTAACTTACGCTAAATTGCTCTTTATTATCATTGTCACTCGGCGTCTAGCACCAAAGTTTACTCACCGTCTAAGAAACTCTTCAGTTGCTCAGAACGTGATGGGTGGCGTAATTTACGCAATGCTTTTGCTTCTATTTGACGAATACGTTCACGGGTAACATCAAACTGCTTACCTACCTCTTCTAAGGTATGATCTGTATTCATATCAATACCAAATCGCATTCTTAATACTTTTGCTTCACGCGCTGTTAAGCCAGCTAATACTTCATGCGTAGCACCTTTAAGGTTTTCAGATGTCGCAGAGTCAACAGGAAGTTCACCACTACCATCTTCAATGAAGTCACCTAAGTGCGAATCTTCATCATCACCGATTGGTGTTTCCATTGAAATAGGCTCTTTCGCTATTTTTAATACCTTACGAATTTTATCTTCAGGCATTATCATACGTTCTGCTAATTCTTCTGGCGTTGGCTCACGTCCCATTTCTTGTAACATCTGACGTGAAACACGATTTAACTTGTTAATGGTTTCAATCATATGCACAGGAATACGAATAGTACGAGCTTGGTCAGCAATAGACCGAGTAATTGCTTGACGAATCCACCACGTTGCATAAGTAGAGAACTTATAGCCACGGCGATATTCAAACTTATCTACCGCTTTCATTAAACCAATATTACCTTCTTGAATTAGATCCAAGAACTGTAAACCACGGTTAGTGTACTTTTTAGCAATTGAAATAACTAAACGTAAGTTAGCTTCTACCATTTCTTTTTTAGCACGGCGAGCTTTCGCTTCACCAATAGACATTCTACGGTTAATATCTTTAATACCGTGAATATTTAAGAAAGTTTCTTCTTCAACTTGGTTAAGTTTGTAGATACAACGCTCTACATCAGCTTCAATATCACTTAATTTTGCTGAGTAAGGATGGCCAGCCGCTTTTTCTGCTTCAAACCATTCTTTTGATGTTTCATTACCTGGGAAAATTTTAATGAAGGTTGTTTTAGGCATACCAGCACCAACAACACAGTGCTTCATGATTAAACGCTCTTGAACACGTAGTCTGTCCATAACACTACGCATATTCTTCACTAACTTATCAAATAATTTAGGAATTAATCGAAACTCTTTAAATACTTCTGCCACAGCATCAATTGCCGCTAAAGAGTCTTTATGGCCTCGGCCATTCTTTTCAATAATGGCATTAGCATTTTCGTGAGCCGCTCTTAATGCATTGAATTTTTCACGTGCTAACTCAGGATCTGGACCTGTATCTTCTTCTTCTTCATCATCATCACTGTCACCATCAGAACCTGCTTCATCGTCTTCATCTGCAAGATCTTCTTTTGATAACTCTGAACCAACATGCGTTGCAGCAGCTGCAACATCATCATCTTCAGCATCAGGGTCTAAAAAGCCAGAAATAATATCAGTTAAACGTATTTCTTCTGCTTCAAAGTTATCCCACATTTCTAGTAAGTAATTGATTGCAGGTGGGTATTCAGAAACACTACGTTGTACTTCTTTAATACCTTCCTCGATACGTTTAGCAATGACTATCTCACCTTTACGGGTTAATAGCTCTACAGTACCCATTTCACGCATATACATACGCACAGGATCTGTTGTTCGGCCAATCTCACTCTCTACTGTAGCAAGTGCCTGAGCCGCAGCTTCGGCTGCATCTTCATCGGTATTCGCTTCACTCATCATTAGGGTGTCAGTATCTGGTGCATTTTCAAATACTTGAATACCCATGTCGTTGATCATTCTTACAATGTCTTCAACTTGGTCTGAGTCGATAATGTCTTGAGGAAGATGGTCGTTAACTTGCGCAAACGTTAAATAACCTTGTTCTTTACCTTTGGTTATTAAGTCTTTAAGTCTAGATTGAGGAGCTTGATCCATTGACGAGTGTCCACCTGTATATTAAAAATAGGATAGCAAAGTATGTGCATTTAAACGCTAGCGTGCACAATAAAGCCGAAAATTATAGCGAATTTTTTGTACTATTTCTAGTTAATTATGTTGTCTTTACATACTTACTAATTCAAATTCTTCACGCAATAATTGCTATTAAGTATAGCAGTTAGCAACATAAATATTGCTAAGCATTCAATATTGCTTGAAGCTCTTGTTTTTCTTCATTAGTCATTTGCCCAGAACGCGCTTTTTGTAGTAAAAATTCGGCACGTTGTTCGACAAAGTCATTTAGTAACTTCTCAATACTATCGAGAAAGACTTCTTCGACAGCTTCCGGTTCAACATGATGTTGCCAGCACATTAATTTTGCTAGCTGTTTACCCTGAGGCGTGTCTCTATATCCTTCTAATAATTGGGCTGTTTTTATATCAGGCCTTTGCTGACAAACCTGTAATAGCTCAATTAATAAAGGAATGCCTGGCGTATCGAGTGGTTGCAACACTGAAATATCAGGCAATGCTGTGACGATATGGGGATTCTCAAGCAATAATGCAATAGCTAATCTTACAGGGGTGACTTTAGATGACGTTTTTTGTTTCTTAACTTTTTGATTGGGTTGAATATTTTTATTTAATTTAGCTAAAAATTGTTCACTACCTGTACCAAATTTATTGGCAATATCATTTAAAATAGCATCTTTTAGTACGCTAGCTGGTAACTTCGCTAGGTAAGGTTGAAAAGATTCTACCAACGCAGCACGTCCCTCTAAAGAGTTCATGTCGACTTGTTTCATCAAATGATCAAAAAGGAATTTAGATAATGGCATTGCTGAATCAAGGATTGTTTCAAATGCTGCCTGGCCCTGCTCACGAATGAGTGAGTCAGGATCTTCACCATCAGGTAAGAAGACAAACTTTAAAGAGAAGCCATCTCGGATCAAGGGTAATGCATTTTCCATAGCGCGCCAGGCCGCATCTCGCCCTGCTCTATCACCATCATAGCAACAGATAACTTCTGTCACAGTTCTAAATAATGTTTGCAGTTGCTCAGGTGTAGTTGAAGTACCCAGTGAAGCAACGGCATAATCCACGCCATGTTGAGCTAAAGCGACAACATCCATATACCCTTCAACCACCACTAAACGCTTGAGTTGCTTGTTCGCTTGTTTAGCTTCGTAAAGACCGTAAAGTTCTTGCCCTTTATGATAAATGCGTGTTTCTGGAGAGTTTAAATATTTAGGCTTTTCATCACCAAGTACTCGGCCCCCAAAACCAATAACGCGTCCACGTTTATCACGAATTGGGAACATAATGCGACCACGAAACCGATCATAAGGTCGGTTTTTATCACCTTGTATCGCCATTCCTAAATCAACCAATTGCTGACTTACTTGCGGGTTTTGGCCAAAAGTTTTCATCATGCCGTCCCAACTATCACTGATATATCCCATGGCAAAACGCTTCACCACTTCGCCACTTAAACCACGTCCTTTTAAATAACTTATAGCGACATCTTTATCATGAGCTTGTTTTAATTGTTGTTGGTAAAAGCGACTCACCTGCGTTAGCAGTTCATAGTCATCTTGTTTTTGTTGGTAAACCTGCTGCTGTCTTCGTTGCTCTGCTGGACTTGCATGATTTTCTTCTCTTACGACTTCCATACTGCAATGTGAAGCAAGCTCTTCAACTGCATCAATAAAATCTAGTCGATCAAACTCCATTAAAAAGGAAATAGCATTGCCGTGCTCACCACAACCAAAGCAGTGATAAAACTGCTTATCTTGGCTCACGGTAAATGAGGGAGATTTTTCACTGTGAAAAGGGCAGCAAGCTTGGTAGTTCTTACCTGCTTTTTTTAGAGGCACCCGACTATCTACTAGCTCAACAATATCAGCTCTTGAGAGCAAATCATCAATAAATTGTCGAGAAATACGTCCGGCCATTAAAGTCAAAACTCATGAGAATGAAGAGGCAATAGTCTACACAAATTGCAGGCAATAAAAAACCGCAATCACAACATGATTACGGTTTTATCAAGTTCTTTAAAGCTATGCGTTTAAGGCTGCTCTCACTTGGCCGCTAACTGCGCCCATGTCCGCTCTACCTTGCATTTTAGGCTTTAATATAGCCATTACTTTACCCATATCTGCCATTGATGCAGCGCCTGAGTCAGTAATCGCTTGTTTTATTAAGAGGGCAATTTCGTCATTGCTAAGCGCTTGTGGTAAAAAGTCTTCTAAAGCTTTCACTTCAGCAGCTTCTTTATCAGCTAATTCATCACGTCCACCGTCTTTGTACATGGCAATAGACTCTTTGCGTTGCTTAACCATTTTAGTTAAAACTGCAATGATATTTTCGTCTGTTGCTTCGGTATCGTGATCAATTTCAGCCTGCTTAACAGCTGACAATGCCATGCGAATAACGCCAAGACGTAATTTGTCTTTAGCACGCATGGCATTTTTCATTTCATCTTTTAATTGAATTAAGAGACTCATCTATAAGCTCTATCTTCAAAAAATTACTAAGGTAAACTTAGTACATGCGAACGCGACGAGCGTTCTCACGAGAAACTTTTTTAGCAGCACGTTTAACAGCAGCTGCTTTCTTACGTTTACGTTCCCAAGTTGGCTTTTCATAACATTCGCGACGACGAACTTCTGAAAGGATACCTGCTTTCTCACATGAACGCTTAAAACGACGTAATGCTACGTCAAATGGTTCGTTCTCTCTTACTTTAATTACTGGCATGTACTTTATTACCTTAGTATATATCTATATAAATCGATGAATGTCTTCGGTTTTTATTATTTAGGATAACACCATAAAAACCTTAACTTCACCCGCTCTATTAAAAATGGGTGACGTATTCTACTACTAACCGCGGGTTGGCGTAAAGATCAATTTTACTTTTATCACCTTTATACTGGTTTATAGCTTTTGAACAAGGTAAAATCGCCGCGATTAATTTTCACCCAGAGAGCAAATTTATGCGCATTTTAGGCATTGAAACATCATGTGATGAAACCGGTATAGCTATTTATGACGATAAGTTGGGCATTATGTCTCATCGCCTGTATAGCCAAATTGCGGTTCATGCAGATTATGGTGGTGTTGTGCCTGAACTTGCTTCTCGCGATCACGTGAGAAAGACCATTCCGCTCATTAAAGAAGTGTTAGCAGAAGCTAATTTAACTCCGCAAGATCTAGATGGCGTTGCTTACACTGCTGGGCCAGGGCTTGTTGGTGCTTTATTAGTGGGCTGTTCAATTGGCAGAAGTTTAGCTTATGGTTGGAATCTACCTGCGATACCAGTGCATCATATGGAAGGACATTTACTTGCTCCTATGCTAGAAGACAATGTACCAGAATTCCCTTTTGTGGCTTTACTGGTCTCTGGTGGTCACACCATGCTAGTTCGCGTTGACGGTATTGGTGAATACAAACTGTTAGGTGAATCAGTTGATGATGCTGCTGGCGAGGCATTTGATAAAACGGCCAAGCTACTTGGCCTTGATTACCCTGGTGGTCCTGTACTTGCGAAGATGGCTGAACAAGGTGAAGTGGGTCGTTTCAAGTTACCTAGACCAATGACTGATAGGCCTGGGCTTGATTTTAGTTTCAGTGGTTTAAAAACTGCCGCAGGTACTTTAGTGAGAAAAGAAACTGAACATTTAAGTGAGGCTGAAAAAGCGCAAACCTTTGCCGATATCGCTAATGCCTTTCAGCAAGCGGTGGTTGATACCTTAGCGATAAAATGTAAGCGTGCTCTAAAACAAGAGGGGCTGAAGCGACTAGTCATTGCTGGTGGTGTCAGCGCTAACACAAGCTTGCGTGAGAAACTTGCCATAACTACAGAAAAACTTGGTGGTGAGGTGTTTTATCCTAGACCTGAATTTTGTACTGATAATGGTGCAATGATTGCTTATGCTGGTTTACAACGTTTACAAACAGGACAATTAGAAGAGCTAACTTTCAAAGCTAAGCCAAGGTGGCCTCTTGACACACTACCGCCAGTTGATATCAAAGCATAATCATTAAATTTTATGGCTAATTTTACTTTCAGTACCTTTGATTAAGCGAACAATATTAGCACGATGCCTTAATATGATTAGAACACTGAGCATAATCGTAGGATAAACATATAAAGGCTTTAAGAAATAAACGTATACCGGAGCGACAGCAACAGTAACAATAGCTCCTAAGCTTGAATATTTACTCCACTTAACCACACTAATCCAAGTGACAATCAACAAGGCACCTAACGTAAAGCCAATAGGTAGAAGCGTGCCAAGTGCTGTTGCAACGGCTTTTCCGCCTTTAAAGCCAAAGAAGATGGGGTACATGTGCCCTAAGCAAGCGGCAACACCAATCACACCGAGATAAATTGGCTCAACTTTCAAAAAATACGCTCCCCAGACAGGAATTGTACCTTTTAAAACATCCAAAAATAACACCGTTGCAGCGGTTAACTTATTGCTTATGCGCAATACATTAGTAGCTCCAGGGTTTTTTGAACCTGTAGTTCGAGGATCGGGCAATCGCAAAAACTTGCATATCAAAATAGCACTAGAAATCGAGCCTATTAAATAAGCAACGACAATCATGGCAAAGGTTACAAGCAACATTTTTGAGAAAACATCCATTATCTAGTTCAAAAAGTAGGTTAATTGATATTCTATCTTGTTATGCGCTAGTTTTTCTAGACCTAGAAAGGTAAACTCGCCTTTATTTTGTAACTTTTCAATGTAAGTTAGTTGCCAAGGTCATAAGTAAAATGGATAAGGTATTAATAAAAGGTTTACGTATACAAACCACCATTGGTTTTTATCAATGGGAAAAAGAAATCAAGCAAACGTTAGTAATTGATTTGGCCATGGGCTGGAATACAGCTGCCGCTGCAGAAAATGATGAATTAGCAAAAACACTTGATTATGCTGAAATTTCGACTGAAATAGAAAAGTTTGCCAATCAAAACCCTGTAGATCTTATCGAAACACTTGCAGAAAGATTAGCCAGCTTCTTAATGAGTCAATATGCAATACCATGGCTAAAACTGACTATAAACAAGCCAGGCGCGGTTCATAATACAGAAACCGTGGGTGTTGAAATTGAGAGAGGCCAAGCTGGTTAATGGCACAAATCTATATCTCTGTTGGTAGTAGTATTAATAGAGAGCACTATATAACTCAAGGCTTACACGCCATTGCTGATGCTTTTAATATTCACTTTTCCAAGTTGATATTATCCTCTTTGTACGAAAGTGAAGCTGTGGGTTTTGCTGGCGCACCTTTTTATAATATGGTGGTCGGTTTACATTGCTCACAGTCAATTAAACAGGTCACTAAGATATTACGGGATATTGAATTTGCTCATGGCCGTAGTGAAAATGCCCAAAAGTATAGTCCACGTACTTTAGATCTCGATATACTGCTATATGACGATCTTATTCTGGAATCACCAGCTCAGATCCCTAGAGCTGAAATTTGTACCAATGCTTTTGTATTATGGCCTCTTAGTGAGGTAGCGCCAACATTATGTCATCCGGTACTTAAAAAAAGTTATCAAGAGCTATGGCAACAATATGATAAAGAAAGCCAACAGCTCAATATTGTTAATAACTGCTGGTAGCATAGCAAAACCTATGATGTATCTACTTAATAAACATTCAGGCAATGAAAAGGAATAATCACCTCAATGAGCACATTAGAAATTATTATTTTAGCTATTCTGCAAGGGCTCACAGAGTTTTTGCCTATCTCAAGCTCTGCTCACTTAATTTTGCCCTCTCAACTACTCGGCTGGCAAGACCAAGGACAAGCGTTTGATGTTGCAGTACATGTAGGTACGTTATTCGCGGTCATGTTATATTTTCGTAAAGAAGTAGGCTCTATGATTATTGCATGGATTGGCACTATAGGTTTTGGTCCTAGTAAACATAGTGGTAGCTTCGATGGTAAGCTAGCATGGTGGATTCTATTAGCATCTATTCCATTAGGTTTGGTGGGGTTACTTGCTGCTGACTTTATTGAAGAACATTTACGTTCAGCTCTGGTAATTGCTGCTACTACATTAATATTTGGTTTTTTACTTGGTTTTGCCGACATAAAAGCCAAAGAAAATAACTCTCTCGAAAGCATTGGCTTTAAAGGAGCGATGCTAATTGGTCTTGCGCAAGCGATTGCATTGATACCTGGAACTTCTCGTTCAGGCATTACAATGACTATTGGCCTCATACTTGGTCTAAGCCGAGATAATGCTGCACGATTCTCATTCTTATTATCTATCCCAGCGATTATTATGACAGGCGGATACTTGGCGATGAAGTTAATAACGTCTACTGAGGCAGTTAACTGGATGACGATGGGATTAGGCAGTTTACTCGCATTTATTAGTGCTTACGCATGTATTCACTATTTTCTAATATTACTCGATAAATTAGGCATGATGCCTTTCGTTATTTACCGTTTAATTTTAGGTGTTGGTTTACTATGGTTTATCATGGCTTAGCTAAGTTTTTGTTCAGCTATAATTTTAACAAACAATTTAATTTATCAATGTAGGCATTCGCGTGAACTCAAATATAATCGAAATAACGTTAGATAACTTTCAACAAATCATTGTTGAGCAGTCAAAAGAAAAACTTATCCTTGTCTCGTTCTGGGCAGAACAAATACCAGAAAGTATTGAACTAAAAGATAAATTAACAACAAAAACAGCAGCGTTTGATGAGCATGTTATTTTGGCTACTGTTGATTGCCAAACTCAAGGACAAATAGCTCAACAATTTGGCATTCAAGGCTTACCTACGGCTGTTCTTATTAAAGATAGTCAACCCGTAGACGGCCTTTCTGGCCCGCAAACAGATGAAAATATTGAAGAGTTTTTGGGTAAGCATTTACCTAAACCACAAGATATATTACTTAAACAAGCTGTCGAAGCATTAGCTGATAATAACCTTAGTGAGGCTAATACAGCCATTTGCAAAGCTTATACATTAGATACTGAACAAAACGGAAATAGAGCAGATATAAAGCTTGTTTTAACTGATGTTTACATTCAACTAGGTAAGATTGCCGATGCTCAAGCATTACTTGATACCATAAAAATGGTTGATCAAGACGCTTACTATAAAAGTTTGATAGCAAAACTTGAACTGGCCTCTCAAGCCGCGAATTCCCCTGAGATACAAGCACTTGAACAAGAGTTACAAGATAACTCACAAGATGCTAATTTAATTCATCAACTTTCAGCTCAGTACAGTCAGGTTAATCGAAATGAAGAAGCATTAGCGTTGCTATTTAGACATGTGCAACAAGCGAGCAATGACGAATCTCAGGCAAAAGCGAAAAGCAAAGAATTACTACTAGATATTCTAAAATCGTTGCCAGATGGTGATCCCTTAGCTAATAAATATCGTAGAAAGCTTTATACCTTAATGTATTAACTTACGAGGCCGCTTTACTTTGTAATATTCTACCGCTGGTTAAACGAGAAGTTTGAGGCAACCAGGTACTTGTACCTGTTTGCGCCAAGCCACTGTAGCCTTGATCAAAAATTTTCTCACCCACTACAGATGATCGTTGCGGCCGACTAATGAGATAACCTTGAATATATTTAACACCTAACGACTTTAACAATTCAAATTGTTCAACGTGCTCAATACCTTCAGCAACAACTTTTAATTCTAATTGCTTAGCCATATCCACAATAGAGTGGAGGATTTTGTTGTATTTTTTATTGTTCATCGCTTCAGAAACAAACAACTTATCGATTTTAAGCACATCTACTGGAAGATTACCTAAAACGGCCAACGAACTAAAACCTGTACCGAAATCATCAATAGCAACGATAACCCCTGCCTGTCTTAATTTTTCAAGTTCGCGAATGGCTTCATCAGGTGCATCAATAAAACAACTCTCAGTGATTTCTAACATAAGAGAAGTCGGAGGAAGTGCTGTTTTTTGAAGTGAAGTTAACACCCACTCACTAAGTGCCTTATACTTTAATTGAACGGCAGAAATATTGACCGATATTCGTGCGCTTTTCATACCCGCATTATACCAAGCTGCCATTTGCCTACAGGCTTCATCTAAAATCCAATCACCAAGCTCTAAAATCAAATTAGAATTTTCAGCAATTGGAATAAACTCATCAGGAGTAATAGTGCCTTCAACTGGGTGTTGCCACCTCACCAGGGCTTCAAAATAATTAATGTGACAACCATCTACATTAATCACCGGTTGGAAAGTTAAAAAGAAATTACCTGAATCTATCGCTAAGCGCATTTCATCTAACAAATAATGGTAGCGCCTCATATTCGCTCCCATTTCAGGTGAGTATATCCGATAAATACCTCGACCGTCTGTTTTAGCACGGTACATCGCAACATCAGCCATTTGAATTAATGCATGAGGTGTTGAGGCACTATCTGGATAAACAGCAATGCCCACGCTAGCACTTATCTTGATAGTTTTATTTCCTAAAATAAAATCTCTTTCTAGTTCTTGTAATACATGTCTTGCTACATCGACAGCTTACTCTAAAGTCTCTAAGGTCTGAATGAATAAAGTAAACTCATCTCCACCTAAGCGCGCCAAGTTGTATCCAAGCTCCGTATCATCTTGTGTAAAACTTAAATTTTGACGACGAACAATTGAGCGTAGTCGTTCTGCTACTTGAATTAATACTTCATCACCAAACGAATGACCATATGAGTCATTCACTTGTTTAAAACCATCTAAATCGATGAATAATAAACCACTTTTTTGGTTATCATCTGCTGAGAGTTTAATTTGCTTATCGATATGAGTTAAAAAATTATAGCGATCTACTAGCTTAGTAAGCTTGTCACAAAAAATACTTTCTTCAGCATTAGAGCGATAATCTTTAGCAATAAGATGTAAGGCGTCGAGAGAGTGATGAAGTTCTGAAATATTAGCGGTGTTGGTTCTATGTTCCTCACCATACTGATAACTCGCAATAATATTATCAACTTTATTACAAATCGGCCGTAAAGCTTTATTAACTCGTTTTGTTTGATAAGCCGCATTTAATGCAATTGAGGTTAACGCCATAATAAAGAGAGCAAATATGGGGATCGCTACATCAACAATGGCAGAAATAATTAATGAGCTGAGGGAATAAATAGTTACTTTATCTGAGAGTTCTCTATGGGGAATATAAGTTTTACCCTGATACAGATAACTTTGAGGTTTTAATAACAAGGCCGGTAATATTTTTGCATAACCTTGCGTGATCACCAACTGACTTTTACTGACCTCTATTGGCGTTTCTCCAATTTGCTCGATGGAGAAGTTTTTAGATAATGAACTAATGAGCAACACGTAGCTTAACAATAAAAAAACTGTGATAAACAGCGCTGTGAACTTCCATGTTTTAACTCTAGTTTGTTCCATTAGAGTGCCTTAAAAGGAGGATGAATAATATACAAAGTAGCAACCCTATTACTATAGACCTTAAAGAAAGTGATAACAAAGAATCAGTTAAAAAATCTTAAGTTAGGGCAAATGTTCACTCGCTAAATAATCATGAGACTGCATTTCTTGAAGTCGACTCAAACAGCGTTTAAATTCAAACGCTAGTCGACCGCCACTATAGAGCTCTTCAAGAGCAAACTCCGCTGACATGATCAGCTTCACATTACGCTCATAAAATTCATCCACTAAAGCAATAAAACGCCTAGTGGCATCATCTGTATCAGCCCCCATTTGTTTTACATTAGCCATTAATACTGTGTGATATAGTTGACTAATCTCCATATAATCACTTTGGCTTCTGGCACTTTCACATAACACTGAAAAATCAAAATACACAACACCTTGTGCAACCGATACAGTTCTTAATTGGCGATTGTTAATCTCAATATCAACATTATGCTCTCCAACTTCACAAGCGAGCTGCTTAAAATAATGAGCTAAGTTTTCACTCGCTTGTTCATCCAGAGGATAATGAAAAATTTCTGCCTGTTCTAGGGTTCGTAATCGATAGTCGACTCCACTATCAACGTTAATAATATCTGTGTGTTCATTAATTAATTTAATAGCAGGTAAAAATCGCTCTCTTTGTAAGCCATTACGGTACAACTCATCAGGAATAATATTTGAGGTAGCAACTAAAGTGACATTATGAGCAAAGAGCTCTTCAAATAATGTGCCTAAAATCATTGCGTCGGTAATATCAGAAACAAAAAACTCATCAAAGCAAATTATCTGTGTTTCTTGAGCAAATTTTTTTGCAATAATTTTTAAAGGATCAGATTGACCAGATAAACCTTTTAACTCTTGATGCACTCTATGCATGAATCGATGAAAATGAACACGCATCTTATTATCAAACGGTAGGCAGTCATAAAATGTATCGACTAAGTAAGTTTTTCCTCGGCCAACACCGCCCCAAAAATACAAGCCTTTAACTGGCTTTACTTCTTGCTTAACGTATATTTTTTTCCAACGATTAAGCACTTTTTTAAAGCCTGAAACAGCAATAGGTTGACTTAATAATTCATCATAAAGTCGCTGCAAATGCTTAACAGCATTTTCTTGGGCTGCATCAAAAAGAAAATCGTCTTGTTGTAAATCTTGTTTATACTTAGCTAAAGGAGAAAGCTTAATCATTAACTGGCCATCTTAATTATTTATTCGCATCACGCTTGAAAAAGGAAAATTTGCAAAAATATACTCTATATCTCTATTTATACCACGTTACACAGAGTATAGTTATGGTTAAGTTATTCGCATGTTGAACGACTTATTATATTTCCAATTACAATGAAAGGTACACCTATGAATGTAGTTTTATCTCTAGCCTTATTAATCGTTGGCGGTATTATTGGCTTTTTTGCTCATCGCTTCTTTTCAAACTCTAGCCAAGCACAGAGAAAACTAGCCGAACAAGCTAGCCAAAGTGAAGCGGCTCTTACCCAGTATAAACTTGATGTTGCAGATCATTTAGCCAGTTCAGCTCAGTTATTAGAACAAATGAACAGCACCTGCCAAACAGCAATGAAACAAATGGAAGAGAGTACTCAGCTATTACAAAAAGCGTCTCATATTGAAGAGGCTGATTTACCATTCTTTTCACAAGAAACCCAAGAACAATTAGCTCAGACCGCAGCTTTAAGGCACCAGAAGCGAACTGAGGATAACTCTTCAGAGATCACTGAGCCACCATTAGATTACTCAAGTAACCCAAGTGGTTTATTTGTTGATAAGAAACAAACTGTTACAAATAGCAATTAAGCTTCAAGGAACTATCACTGCGTTCAAAAGTCTACCCTTAAGACGTAACATAAACACATTTTTGTGGATAACTTTATCATTTTGATGGAGTTATCCCGTTTATTGATATCATTCTGCTGTTATTAGGAGAACTCTTAAGTATGAAAAAATTATCCTTTTTAATCACCGCCGCCTTATTATCCTCTTCATTAGCCTTGACTCAAGCACCTGCTTACGCAAGCTGGCCTTCATCGGTTGATGGTCAAACTATGCCTAGTTTAGCTCCTATGCTCGAAAAGGCGACCCCTGCTGTGGTCAGTATTTCAGTTAAAGGCACTCAAAAAGTTCAACAAAATGTACCTGACGCTTTCAAGTTTTTCTTCGGTAATCGAAATCAAGGCCAACCTCAAGAGCGTCCTTTTCGAGGGCTCGGTTCGGGTGTCATTATTGATAGTGATTCTGGATATATTGTTACCAATAATCATGTGATTAATAATGCTGATGAAATCCTAATCACCTTAAAAGATGGTCGCCAATTAGAAGCAACTAAACTTGGTGCTGATGAAGAAAGTGATATTGCTTTATTGCAAGTAGATGCTGAAAATTTAGCTGAGATTAAAATATCTGACTCTGACAGCTTACGAGTAGGTGACTTTACTGTAGCTATAGGTAGTCCGTTCGGCTTAGGTCAAACCGTAACGTCTGGTATTGTTAGTGCATTAGGCAGAAGTAACTTAAATATCGAAAATTATGAAGATTTTATTCAAACAGATGCCGCAATTAACAGCGGCAACTCAGGCGGTGCTTTAGTTAATTTACGTGGTGAGCTAATAGGAATTAACACGGCTATTCTTGGTCCCAATGGTGGTAATGTCGGTATCGGCTTTGCCATTCCAAGTAATATGATGCATAACTTAGTGAAACAGATCATTGAGTTTGGTGAAGTTCGTCGTGGCGTCTTAGGCGTATCGGGTCGAAGTGTCGACAGTGGTATTGCAAAAGCGATGGAGCTTGAAACTAACCAAGGCGCATTCATTGAAATGGTAGCAGCAGACTCTGCAGCTGATGAAGCGGGCTTAAAAGCTGGTGATGTTATTGTTAAAATTAATGGTAAATCAATTAGATCATTTAGCGAGCTAAGAGGAAAAATAGGTTCTATAGGTGCTGGTAAAAAAGTTAAATTAACCGTTATTCGTGACGGAGACGATGAAACCTTCACTGTTAAACTTAAGCAGTCACAAGGCACTAATGTAGCGGCTGCCTCTATACATAGAATGCTTGAAGGAGCTAAATTAAAAAATAGTTCGGATAACAAAGGCATTGTCATTGAAGAGGTTGCACCACAATCTCCTGCACAACTTGCTGGATTACGTAATGGCGATATTATTACGGGGGTGAATAGAACACGCACCAAAAATATCATTCAATTAAGAGAATTCTTAAAAGATAAAAAAGGTGTTGTTGCGCTAAATATCATTCGTGATGAACAAGCACAATATTTAATGATTCGCTAAACATTCGCTTAACTTTAAATCATGCGATTGACGCTAAAACCAATGACTGATTACTCATGTCATTGGTTTTTTTTATGTTACACTGAAAAAAAACCAAATTAAAAAGCCCGTGAAAATTTTTGATATAGTAAAGTACATCCTAAATGCTGTAAGTTATGGCGTTCTATTCGCCGTCGCGCTTATTCTCCTCAAGCCAGAATTGTTTCCTGGGTTACAATCAAGCCCTTTATTTTCACAAAGTCCAAAAGAGCAGCAAGCTTTATCTTTTGCTAAAGCAGTAAGCTTAGCAAGTCCTGCGGTAGTCAATATATACTCTGAAAAAATTGAGAATAATCCTCGCTATGGTCATCAACCTAGAGCAAGTACTAGGCTAGGCTCAGGTGTCATTATGGACAGCAATGGCTACATTTTAACTAACATGCACGTTATTCAACAAGCAGACTTGATTTGGGTGTTATTGCAAAATGGCCAGCGCTATCCAGGAGAGTTGATAGGGTTCGATAGATTTACCGATTTAGCGGTAATTAAAATTAATGTGACAGATTTACCAGTCATTCCACAAAAACCAGAGCAACAACCCCTTGCAGGTGACATAGTATTAGCCATCGGAAACCCATTGAACCTTGGTCAAACAGTTACTCAAGGTATCATCAGCGCAACAGGTAGGAATGGTTTAAGTACCACCAGTTATTTAGAATTCTTGCAAATGGATGCAGCTATCAATGAAGGTAACTCTGGCGGCGCACTCATTAACAGTAACGGGATTCTAGTAGGAATTAATTCTAGAAAATTTACTCAAAACAACCCAAATCACCAGTTAGAAATTCAAGGGATTTTCTTTGCTGTACCTTACCAATTAGCCCATAAAGTTATGCGGCAAATTATTGAGAACGGTAAAGTGGTAAGAGGCTGGCTAGGCATTGTTTCCAACCAATACTATACCGATCTTAAAGGGTTTATTGTAGAAAGTGTTATCGAAAATAGCCCAGCAAAACTAGCAGGAATTCAAGCTGGCGATATTATTTATCAAATTGGCGAGCAACCTATTGCCAGTATTACCCAAGCATTAGATATTATTGCTGAGACAACACCAAATACAAAAGTAAAAGTGAAAATGTATCGAAAAGGCCAGCCAATAGAGACAACTGTAACCATTATTGAATTGAATGGTTAAGTCGCTTAAAAACTTTATTTTGCCTATAAAAAAGGCTGCCTAGGCAGCCTTCTCGCATATCTTTTTATTTAATCTAACGCACTTAAGTATTTCACTAAATTTTTATAATCTTGTTCAAAATTATTTTTATCTAATTTATCAGCATTGATCTTATACTTACCATTAACAATTACCGTAGGAACACCAGTTAATGCTCTCTTTTGTGACATAGTATCTTGGTTTTTCTTCATTGCTTTTGCTTTTCCATTGACCGCAAAGCTCTTCATTAATTTATCAAATTTGTCACCATCAGCACCATTAAGCACAAAAATGTTACGTAAGTCCTTCTCTGAGGTGATCACTGCACGTTGAATATGAATATAGTTAAAAATGGCGACAATGAGCTTATCTTCCATGTCTAACTGCTCAGCAACAACAACCGCTTTACTAACCATTTGCTGAATTTTAGGACTTGCTGCGCGTAAAAAATCAACATGATTTCTTTCAAACTTAACACCTTCAGGTAATGACTTTTTCACTGAGGCCATAAACGGTTCAAACTTAAAACAATGACCGCAGTATACTGAAAAATATTCTCTCACTTCTTTTTTACTTGATGCCTGCTCACTCACTGTAGTGTATTGCTTGCCGTCGGTATATTGTTCTGCACAAGCTGACATAGAAAGAGCGAATAATGGCATTAAAAAGACCAAAAAAGGTCGAAACATTTTTTTCATAGTTTTTCCTAACGAATAGTATTTAGTTGCTTGACTAAATTTACCTTATTTTTAACGGGGTAGCGATTAAAAATTTTGCAAACTTAACGCGGGTTGCTGCAGTGCAGAAAATTGTTCTTTCAACATTAAAATTTGCTGTTCCCAATACTTTTCTGTATTAAACCATGGGAAATTCCTTGGAAAGGCAGGATCTTGCCAGCGCTTACACAACCATGCCATGTAATTCACCACTCGCATGGTACGTAATGCTTCAATCAACTGAAGTTCTTTGTTTTCAAAGCTGTGGAACTCTTCATAGCCCATAAGTAACGTGTCAAGTTGCAATAACTGCTGCTGTCTATCACCTGAGAGCATCATCCATAAATCTTGCACAGCGGGACCCGTTCTACAGTCATCCAGATCAACAAAGTGAGGCCCTTCATCACGCCACAAAATATTGCCTGCATGACAATCGCCATGCAGCCTAATTTGCTTTATAGAATCAATCGCTTTGTATTGTTCACTAGCTAAAGCGATAACTTGCTCAAGAATCGTGAAGAAAGGCACTTGCAAATGCGCAGGAACAAATTGCGAATCTTTAATGATGTTTTTCGCTTGATAAAGCAACTCTTGCGTTGTAAATGCTGGACGATAGTTAAAGCTATTTGTAGCTGAAACTGCATGAATGCGACCAATAAATCGCCCCATCCATTCGAGTTGCTCTAGATTATCAACTTCAAATATACGGCCGCCTCGACATGGAAATACAGCAAATCGATACCCTTGATGCTCGAATAAGCTTTCCCCTGCTATTTTTAAGGGCGCTACAATTGGTAATTCTTGCTCTGCTAATTCAAAAGAAAAGTCATGCTCTTCTTCTATTTGTTGAAGTTGCCAACGTTGAGGACGATAAAACTTAGTAACGTATTTAACTAAATTATCATCATGAAATTGATAAACTCTGTTTTCAAAGCTGTTTAGCGGCAATAAGCCGCTATCTACAACGAATCCCACACTTTCTAGGCCATCAATGATCACATCAGGTGACAATGAAGCGAAATCAAAAGCAGCCATTAGCGTTTGTTAAAGAATCGACTTTCTTGTTCGATCCTTACATCTTCATCGGAAGCTTGTTCAACAACAAAGGTAATATCTGTCATTAACGATTTAAGCTCGTAAGGATCAACGGAAATACTAATAGGTAACGTGTAAACCGTTGCGGCTTCTACTAGTACTTCTTGTTTACCATGCCATTGAGTATTTTCTATGCCTTTTACTGACAGTTTATAAACATTATCTGTTTGCGACATATTTAAGATTTTCAAGGTGTAAACATTTTCAATGTCACCATTAAAGTTCTCTTTCGCAAGCTCAGTTCGATCACGAATGATATCGAGAGACAAAGGTACTCTGTTGACAATTTCTAATACCAACATAGTCGTCATAATTAATAACAACACAGCATAGCCTATAAGCTTTGAACGAACTAAGTGGACTTTCTTGCCAGCCAATTCATGTTCAGTAGTATAGCGAATTAAACCTTGAGGGTAATTCATCCGCGTCATCACCCCAGAACAAGCATCGACGCACGATCCACAGTTAATACATTCGTATTGTAAGCCGTTTCGAATATCAATTCCGGTTGGGCACACTTCTACACATAAATTACAGTCAATACAATCGCCTAACCCCATAGATTTATGATCTTGCTTGCGCCCCCTCGCACCACGATTTTCACCACGTTCTTTGTCATAGGCGACAGTAAGAGTATCTTTATCAAACATCGCTGATTGAAAGCGTGCATATGGACACATATGCAAGCATACAGTTTCACGCATCCAGCCAGCATTACCATAGGTGGCCAAGGTAAAGAAAAACAATATTCCTGCCATCATTGCGCTGGTATTAAAGGTAAAAACGTTAATAAACAGCTCTTGCATAGGTGAGAAATACCCAGCAAAGGTCATTGCAGTAAATAATGAAAATAAGAGCCACGCACCATGTTTTAGAAATTTACGGATAAACTTATTGGCATTTAGTGGCTGCTGATCAAGCTTACGTCGTTGATTTGCTGTGCCTTCAATTCTTTCTTCGAACCAAATAAAAATAAACGTCCAAACCGTTTGTGGGCACATATAACCACACCAAACTCGTCCTAAAAAGGTGGTCACAAAAAAGAGTAGAAAGGCACCTAAAATAAATATCCAAGCAAGTAAAGTAAGATCTTGTGGCCATAAAGTTAAGCTCCACAGGGTAAAGCGTTGCTCGGCAATATCGAATAACACCGCTTGATGGCCATTAAATTGTAACCAAGGCAACAATAAGAAAAAGGCAAAGTATACCAAATTCATGCGTTGCCTTAACTTTTGGAAAAAGCCAGATACTTTTCTTACATAAATTTGATCGCCCGGCTTATATCTTTCTTTACCGCGGTTTTTTTGCCCATGAATTTTGACATTTTTCACAGGAATGCGCTCTTGAGGTGATTTCGAACGTTCTGATTTGACGTCTGATGATTCCACGATTATTCCTTACTTCGCGAATAATGATGAACAAGTATCATACTTTGCTCATTTTCTGATATGATCGCGTTTAATTCGTTTTATTAGAGAGTTAATAACTAATTATTAGCTTGTTAATATAACACAATAACTATTAAACATAATACGACATACTATGAAGAATTTATTGATCTTAATCGTTGCTATTGCAGTCTATTTACATTTCTATCCGCAGCCCGAAGTTACTGCATTTTATAATAAACATATGGCAAGTGTGAAAGAAGCCTTCAATGAGTTTAGTGATACAAAAGTACGACTAAGACCAGAGAAGATTTTTGATGAATTAAAACCTGAATTTGTAACATTTTCAGAAAGAGAAATAACACATTTAAAGCAAATTACTTCATCAAGAAAGGCAATAAAAGAGTTCTATTTCACTTACTGCTCAAAACCAGAGCGTGATCAAATCTTTCATATCGCCAATGAAAATAAAACATGTGACGTTATAGGAAAGTATCGAGCCCTATTTTAACGATACAAAGGTTTAAGATTTAATATTGATATTTATCCCCAGCTAAACTGGGGATAAAAAATATAGCTAGTTAAATACCAGTCCTAATGACTCGACTCTGATAACTTTTTTAATAATGTAGCAAATTGCTGTTCACTTTCTAGCTGCTCATTATGCATCGCGGCTTGAATGACCCACTCGCCATTTACCATAACATCTTGAACAGGGTTATCTTGACTGGCAAAAATGATACTATCCATAAGGTGCTGGTCAGAGTGAGCAAACAGTTGGCTTTGTCTTGCACTTAGCACCACTAAGTCGGCTTGCTTACCAATGGCTAAGTCGCCAGTATTGGAGCTAGTACTTTGAGCTCCACCTATTGCCGCTTGTTGCCACAAATTTAGTCCTACAGAAGCCTGCTGGTTATTGGCTAAAATAGCTCTTTGTTGTTTAATTAACCGTTGCGCGTATTCTAACCAGCGTAACTCTTCAATGGGATTCACTGAAATATGACTGTCTGAACCAATGGCAATAGTACCATTTTGAGCCATAAACTCAGTAGTAGGAAAAATTCCATCACCTAGATTGGCCTCGGTTGTCGGACAAATTCCGGCAATCACTTTCTTTTCAACCATACCCGCGCACTCATTATCATCAATGTGCGTGGCATGTATCAAACACCAATGCTGGTCAACATCTATATTATCAAGTAGCCATTGCACTGGTCTTTTTCCATAATGAGCAAGACAGTCTTCCACTTCTTTTTGCTGTTCACTGATATGAATATGAATTGGCGCTTTATGATCTAAGCTTCTCACATGTGCTATTGCAGATTGTAATGAATCTTTATCTACGGCTCTTAGTGAATGCGGAGCAATACCAACATTAGTATTACGATACGAAGTACTTAATTTATGACAATCAGAAACTAAGTTATTAAATTGTGCTGTAGAGTTTATAAAGCGCTTTTGCCCGTCTGTTGGAGCTAGCTCGCCAAAGCCACTATGCCGGTATAACACTGGCAATAGCGTTAATCCGATACCTGATTCTTGAGCCGCATCAAATATTGCTTTAGCCATCGATGCTAACCCATTGATATTATTGCTTTCACTGTATGTTGAGCCATCGATATCATGATGCAAGTAGTGAAATTCAGCTACACGGGTGTATCCCATTTTCAACATCTCAATATATAATTGCTTTGCAATAACTTTAGCGTCTTCATCAGTTAATTGTGCTAAGAACTGATACATGATTTTTCGCCAAGTCCAAAAGCTATCCTGCCCTTCACTTCCTTGTTCGCTAAAACCAGCAAACGCACGTTGAAATGCGTGGGAATGACAATTAATCATACCTGGAATAACGGGTCCATTAGCAACTTGCGCATCATCTTGTTTGCCAGAAACTATTTCACTAATAAGCCCTTGCTTAATAATAATAGTCTTATCTTTTGCCCAGCCATCAGCTAATAAGATTCTTTCTGCATATAGTTTCATATTACCTACTTCATTATCTTTGAATGCTTAATTAAACGTTACTCTTGTGCAAAATCAGCTAAGCAAGAGACGAAGTCTTTTAACTTTGCCTTCACATTATTTGCTTTTTCTTCGTCAAATACATTGCTCGGCTCTTTCATATAAGTATGTTGAGAAAGCTCTAACTGTATCGCATGTATATTTCTGTTAGGTTTTCCATAAGCTCTTGTAATATAGCCACCTTTAAAGCGACCGTTTACCACGCTCGAATAAGGAGATAGATCTAAACTTGTGACTTTTTCCATCAGTGCTGCACTACAACTTGCCCCATTTGCGCTGCCAAAATTAAAATCAGGCAACCTACCTTCAAAAAATCGTGGTACTTCAGACAAAATAGAATGAGCATCAAGCAAAACCACCTTGTTATGCTTCGTCAGCATTTTTTCTAACAACTCATCGATACACTGGTGATAAGGCTGCCAATACAAAGCTATTCTTCTAGCAATTTCTTCTTTACAAGGCTCTTTTCCTGCTTTGTAGAGCGGAGCAAGATCAAATGCTGTCGTTGGGCACAATTCAGTGCTATTTGCACCTGGATATAAGTTTTCACCTGAAATATCACGGTTTAAATCGATAACATATCGACTATAGGTCGGCGAGATTATTGAGATACCCATACCTTTGGCAAAGTCATAAAGCTTGTCCATGTACCAATCTGTATCAGGCACTGTAGAAGCTTTCTCTGTCATATTTTGAGCAATATCATTTGGAATTTTTTGTCCATTGTGCGGCATGCTTATCAACATACCTATATGCCCTTCGCTCACGTGGAAGCTTGAATTCATGCTATCAACCTAATTGTATATACAACTTTACCCAAGAATTTATCATGTAATGACTACGCAGCGCAAGTGACTCGCTTGCAGTAAATTTTTTTACTTTAACTATTATAGGTAATATCAAGAAAACCAACTGCAATCTATTTTTTAGATTGTTATCATCAATTATATCTAATTTATTAAACATAAATAAAAGTTGATAATAAATTCAACTTACAAATTCATAAAATCTAGTACTTAAATTAAAGCCAGGAGAGCAATATGTTTACAGACATTTCAGGTCAAACCGTTCCAAGCGTTACATTTCCAATCATGACGGAATCAGGGTGGAATAAGCGCGATACTCAAGAAATATTCGCCAATAAAACAGTTGTCGTTTTTTCTTTACCTGGGGCATTCACACCAACATGTTCATCTACTCATTTGCCTCGTTACAATGAGCTAGCCAGTAAGTTTTCTGAAAATGGCGTGGATGAAATTATTTGTATCTCCGTTAACGATACTTTTGTTATGAATGCTTGGGCGAAAGATCAACAAGCAGAAAACATCAGTTTAATACCTGATGGTAATGGTGAATTCACCGAAGGTATGGGTTTACTCGTTGATAAAAAGGAACTGGGCTTTGGTAAACGAAGTTGGCGTTACGCTATGCTAGTTAAAAATGGTGTCATTGAAAAAATGTTCATCGAACCTGATCTACCAGGAGACCCTTTTGAAGTATCTGATGCTGATACTATGCTTAATTACATTAACCCAGAAGCCATTCAAAAAACTGAAATTACATTGTTTGGCAAACCTGGTTGCAGTCACTGCACCAAGGCAAAAGCATTATTAGCCGATAAAGGTCTGAGCTATGATGAGTTAGAAGTGGGTAAAAATATTTCTATCTCAGGTTTACGAGCCGTATGTAATGCAGAAACAACCCCGCAAATATTCATTGACGGAAAACATATAGGCGGAAATGATGAGTTAACTCAATATTTCTCATAATGGTTTGAACTGAAGTACCTTGTGCAAGTTTGCTGCTTGTACAAGGTAATTTTTACTGCTTATTTCTTTATGATCAAACATGATATCATTTACAATTCAATTTCCTCTACCTGCGAACAACAATGGATAACCAGCCTTATAACCCACTACATGGCATTACACTTAAAACCATCGTAACTGAGCTTGAAGCTTACTTTGGGTTCGAGGCTTTAGGTAAAGAAATTAAAATAAAGTGCTTCACCCACGATCCAAGCATTCAATCGAGCTTAAAGTTCCTTAGAAAAACACCTTGGGCCAGAGACAAGGTTGAACAACTCTTTATTAAAAACAAGCATAAAATACATAAATAAATATAACCTTTTTATGCATAGCTATATCAACAAAAGCTATGAAATCGTTAGTGCTTTTATTGAAAATATAGAATGATGAGTTAACTCTCACTTTTTCTTATTAGCTCAAATGATAACAACAAACGAATACATTCTTACTTGGCAATGTCCTGATAGCTCAGGAGTCTTAGCAAAAGTATCACAAAGCTTATTTTTACATGGCGCATTTATTACTGAAACATCACAATATAGTGACCCTTATACTGATACGTTTTTTTCTCGAATAGCATTTGATGATAGAAATCTAACCGTTGCTGAAGATGAATTTATCCAAGCATTAGATGAGTTAGCTAAACCACTTAACATGACTTATCGGCTCAGAAAAAAACAAGATGTGCCCAATATTGTCATTGCCGTATCAAAAGATGATCATTGCTTAGTATCACTATTAACCAAATGGAAGTCTGGCGCTTTACCTGTCAATATCGTTGCCATAGTTTCAAATCATAATGACTGTAGCTCGTTAGCAAATTGGCATCAAATTCCTTTTTATCATCTACCTATTACTTCTGATACTAAAGCTCAACAAGAACAACAAATGCTTAGTATCATGAATAAATATCATGCTGACTTATTGGTTTTAGCACGTTATATGCAGATATTATCAGACAGTTTATGTCGACAGCTTCAAGGTAAAGCTATTAATATTCACCATTCCTTTTTACCCAGTTTTAAAGGAGCGAAGCCGTACCATCAAGCTCACAAGCGCGGTGTTAAAGTTATCGGAGCAACCGCGCATTATGTTACTGCTGATCTTGACGAAGGACCTATTATTGTTCAAGAAGTTAAGCCCATTAACCATACCTTTACCATAGAGCAAATGGTACATATGGGCCACGATATTGAAGCCACTGCGTTAAGTCACGCGGTGCGCTTTCATGCTGAGCAGCGAGTTTGTTTAAATGGTAGTAAAACCGTTATTCTTGTTTAGTTCAAAACGTAGTAATGTAATTAATCTTTTACAGGCGTCAACACAAGCTGACGCCTATGCAAAGAGAAAATCATGACTAAATTAGCACCTAACACGACTTTATGATTAGAATGAAACTATACAAGGGCGCAATTGTAATAAGCCAATAATTAGTTCAAATAAAGAAGTCGACTTATGATTAATATTGAAAAGATTCATCACGTTGCCTATCGCTGCAACGACGCAAAAGAAACAACTCAATGGTATAAAGATAAACTGAATATGGATTTAGTGTTAGCAATTGCCGAAGACCAAGTTCCGTCAACCAAAGCACCTGATCCTTACATGCATATTTTTCTAGATGCTGGTGATGAGAATGTGTTAGCTTTTTTTGAATTACCTAATTCACCAACCATGGGTCGTGATACCAATACTCCTGAATGGGTTCAGCATATTGCAATGCGTGTTGCCAGTGTTGAAGCATTAATAGCGGCAAAGGAAGAGTTAGTGAGTAAAGGCGTTGATGTACTTGGACCAACAAACCATGGTGTGTTTAAGTCGATTTACTTTTTCGATCCAAATGGTCACCGCCTTGAACTTTCAGCCAATACAGGTACCAAAGAGCAATACAAACAGCTTAATGAGGTTGCTCAAGACATGATTAATGAATGGGCAGAAACGAAAAAAGCACCTCGTCATGCTGCTTGGCTCCACGAGCAAGATTAATCACTACCTTCTATTCCAGTAACTATTTCTGTTACTTTTACTATTACCATTAATAAAAGGGGAGCAATATAACTGCTCTCCTTTTATAATAAAGTCTAATTACTGTATGCTGAACGCAACTTTTTCACAGCAGTAACCATATTTTCTAATGCTAATTTTGTTTCTTGCCAACTGCGTGTTTTCAGACCGCAATCAGGGTTAACCCAAAGCCTCTCAATTGGAATATACTTTTGCGCTTTTTCTAAAAGGTCAACCATCCAGTCGACTTCAGGTACATTAGGCGTATGAATATCATAGACACCCGGCCCCAAATCATTTGGGTATGCCTGCTCATCAAAAGCATCTAATAAAGCCATATTTGAACGAGTTGTTTCTACGGTTAATACATCAGCATCCAGTGCTATAATGGCAGGTAAAATATCATTAAACTCCGAATAACACATATGACTATGAATCTGTGTTTTTGCTGGTGCTTTTGCCGCTGACAAACAAAAGGCTGCAGTAGCCCAAGATAAATAGCTTTGCCATTCACTTTGCTTAATTGGCATGCCTTCTCTAATAGCAGGCTCATCAATTTGAATTATCTGTGTGCCATTATCAACTAAATCAACTACTTCATCGCTTATAGCTAATGCTATTTGTTTAGCGACGTCTTCTCGACTAATATCATCTCTGACAAAAGACCAGCACAAAATAGTAATAGGGCCAGTTAACATGGCTTTTACTGGCCTATCTGTTAAGGATTGTGCGTAATTAATCCAAGATATAGTCATCGCTTGCTTGCGACTAACATCACCAAATATAATCGGCGGCTTAACACAACGAGAACCATAACTTTGTACCCAGGCAAATTGGGTAAACGCAACACCTTCAAGTAACTCGCCAAAATACTCTACCATGTCATTACGTTCTGCTTCCCCATGAACCAGTACATCTAAACCAATATCTTCTTGCTTGATAATTGTATTGCGGATCTCTTCTTCAATTAAAGATTGATATTGCTTCTCTGTTATTTCTTTTCTACGCCATTTAGCCCTTACCTCTCTTATATCTCCTGTTTGTGGGAATGAACCAATGGTCGTTGTGGGTAAAATCGGTAAATTCAATGCTTTTTGTTGAACCACTTTGCGTTCCAGAAAGCTTTGTTTACGATGAAAATCATCATGCGATAATCCATTAATCCTCGTTCGTACAGACTCATTATGAATACGCTTTGACACACATCGTGCTAGGGCAGCATTTGAGTATAAGGTAATTTCATCACTGTTTTCATGTTCAAGGGCGTACTTTAACAGAGTTAATTCTTCACATTTTTGCTTTGCGAAAGCCAGCCATGATTTGAATTCCGCATCAAGTTTACTTTCTTGTTGCAGATCAACTGGAGAGTGCAATAGCGAGCATGATGGAGCAATCCATAAACGATCATTTAATTGACGATATAAAGGCTGTAACTTTTGATATACAGAGACCAAATCTGTTTTCCAAATATTCCGCCCATTGATAACACCTAATGAAATAACCCAGTGCTCTGGTAAAGCATTAACTATAGCCGTAACATCTTTTTCTTGTGTTACGAGATCGATATGTAAACCATCAAAATCAAGAGGTTTTATTAACTCCACATGATGATCTATAGAGGCAAAATAACTCGTCAATAGTAATTTTAACCTGCCCTTATCTAGCTGCTGATACGCTGATGTGAAAGCATCTTGCCATATTTCATCTAGCTCTAAACCTAGTACTGGTTCATCAAGTTGTAGCCACGTAATACCAGCTAATGATAACTGCTCCAATAAGGCTCGATAACGAACCAATAATGCAGGCAATAAAGACAGTTTCTCTTCATCTTGGCAAACACTTAAATATAAATAACTTATCGGCCCCAATAGCACCGCTTTGGTTTTATCTGATACCTGTTTAGCCTCTTCACACTGAGAAATTAATGATTGAGCATTCACTGGCGTTAATGATGCAAGCAAATTTTCATTTAACTCTGGAACAATATAATGATAGTTAGTATTGAACCATTTAGTCATATCACTTGCTGCACATTGACAGCCACTAGGCGCTTGCCCACGAGCCACTCTAAATTCAAGATCTAACGCATTGCTATCATTAGCAACAAACCGCTCAGGTGCTAAGCCAAGCATTAAAGTTGTATTAAGAACATGATCATAATGAGCAAAATCGCCAACAGGTAACCACTCAACACCTGCATCATGCTGTAACTGCCAATTCTGTTGGCGTAACTGTTTACAGCTAGTTAAAAATTCTGCCTGAGTGATTTCCCCTCGCCAATACTTCTCTAATGAAAATTTTAACTCTCTCTTCGCACCGATACGCGGAAACCCTAAGTTATGAATGTGCATTGTTAACTCTCCTGTTAATTCTGTTTAAATAATTTGCCCAAAAACATATAGACGTCTAGACGTTTGAATGGTTATACTTTAAGAAATCTGCAGAATTAAACAAGCGCAAAAAATTCAATAGGGATATGAATTAATTTCATTATGTTTGAAATCAAACACTTAAAAACAATACGAGCACTAAACGCGACGGGAAGTATTAAAAAAGCGGCTGAACAGCTTTTTACCAGTCAGTCAGCCTTGTCTCATCAAATTAAAGATTTAGAGCAAAGAATTGAGAAGTCACTTTTCATTAGAAATACTCAACCTCTTGAGTTTACTCAAGCGGGTGAAATGTTATTAGCATTAGCTAACACCGTAATACCCGAAATAGAGCATACAGCTCAGCAGCTAAAAGCACCATTAGCATCCATTAACCACCTGAAACTTGCCATAGCATGTCATGCATGTTTTCAGTGGCTCTTACCTATCACGTCTAAGTTTAACGAACGACATAAAAATTTAACGATTGAATATTTAGATGAAGGTTTTTTTAATAGGACTCAACAACAGCAAGTCGATATTTTATTTACTGATGTCAAAACGGATGATGATATCTTTAATTACGCTGAAATTGGGCAATTTGAAGTGATTGCCGTGATGGCTAAAGAAGTATCAATGCCAACTCATTCTGCAACGAAAGAAGATGTAAGCATGGCTAATAAACCAACAGATGACACCATTCAAGCCATTGATTTTAAAAAATTAACCTTGCTAACTTACCCGTTACCACCAGAACAACTCGACATATTCTCGCTGTTTTTGAATGCACAAAATATCCAGCCTAAAGCAATCAAGCAAGTTAAAAATAGCCATGTTATGTTGCAAATGGCCGCAGCAAATATGGGCGTTGCTGTGCTACCCGATTGGCTCGTTAATAGTATCAGCTTACAGTCTCTTGTTACGAGAAAACGTCTAGGTTCAAAAGGAATATACAAAACCCTCTATGCACGTTACGCTAATAACAATTACCAGCAAGATACTATCAAGCAGCTTATTCCAGAAGTCATCAAAGCCTTTCAGCAACTAAAAAATGCTGTTCTTTACCAATAAAACATTGTTCATGAGAAAATTCTCCACTTATTATGTTTCCACGCTCGAATATAGCGTATAACTTAATAACTTCATTCAAGCCATTTAACACCTTGTTAAAAAATTAGGGGGATACATGTGGGCACAAACTGAATTGACTCTAGCTGCAAAAAAACGAGGATTTCATTTAGTCACAGATGAAATAGCGCAACAATTACCAAAACTAGCCGGTATGCAACAGGGTATTTTGCATTTATTTATTAAGCATAGCTCAGCCTCATTAACCATTAATGAAAATGCAGACCCGACTGTTAGAACAGATATGGAAGCGCACTTTAATCAGTTTGTTCCCGAAAATGCTACTTATTATCGGCATACTTATGAAGGCAGCGATGATATGCCAGCTCATATTAAAGCGAGTACTTTAGGGAGTAGTTTGAGCATACCTATTACCAACGGCAGGCTAAATTTAGGGGTATGGCAAGGAATATATTTAGGGGAACATAGAAACCATGCAGGTCAACGAACACTGGTCGCAACCCTACACGGTGAATAAAAACTCAACTCTACTTATCTCAACATTTAATTATCCCAAGCTCAGCATATAAAACTAAGCTTTAGCTGATTAGTCTTCTTCAAGAACATGCGGACCAGCATAGTTATCAAAACGAGAAAACTGACCTTGGAATGTTAGAGGCACACGACCAATAGGTCCGTTACGTTGTTTACCTATGATTATTTCAGCCATGCCTTTAAATTCACTATCATCGTGATAAACCTCATCACGATAAATAAACATGATCAAATCGGCATCTTGCTCAATTGAGCCTGATTCACGAAGATCTGAGTTAACAGGTCGTTTATCAGCACGTTGCTCCAAACTACGGTTCAGCTGCGAAAGTGCAACAACAGGCACCTGTAATTCTTTTGCTAATGCTTTGAGTGAGCGTGAAATCTCAGCAATCTCTAAGGTACGGTTATCGGAAAATTGTGGTGCACGCATCAACTGAAGGTAGTCAATCATTATCATACTGATGCCACCATGATCACGATGAATTCTACGAGCTCTTGAACGTACTTCTGTTGGCGTTAAACCTGCAGCATCATCAATAAACATCTTACCGTTTTCAATCAATAAGCCCATCGTAGAAGATAAACGTGCCCAATCCTCGTCATTCAATTGCCCTGTACGAATTTTAGTTTGGTCAATACGGCCTAGTGATGCAAGCATCCTCATCATAATTTGATCGGAAGGCATTTCTAAACTGAAGATTAAGGCTGGCTTATCTTCTGTCATTGCTGCATGTTCAGCCAAGTTCATAGCAAAGGTGGTTTTACCCATGGAAGGACGTGCTGCAACAATAATTAAATCTGATTTTTGTAAACCAGCAGTCATTTTATCTAAATCAGCAAAGCCACTAGAAACCCCTGTTACACCACCTGAAGGTGTTGAACACAACTTTTCAATTCTATCCACCGTCTTCTCTAACACGGAGTTAATACTTTCAGGTCCTTCTGATTTATTTGCCCGCTTCTCGGCAATGGCGAACACTTTAGTTTCTGCTAAATCAAGTAAATCAGCACTACTTCGACCTTGAGTATCATAACCCGCTTCTGCGATTTCATTGGCAACACTGATCATTTCTCGAGTGACCGCACGTTCACGAACAATATCAGCGTAAGCAGTGATATTGGCAGCACTCGGGGTGTTTTTCATCATCTCAGCGAGATAAACAAAACCACCTGCATCATCTAATTTTTGATCATTTTCTAAGGCTTCAGAAAGTGTTATTAAATCAACTGGTTCACCAAGTTCAATTAACGCGCCTATGGTTTCAAAAATTAGTCGGTGGGAACGACTATAAAAGTCTTCTGCTACAGTTTTTTCAGCCACTCGATCCCAAGTTTCATTATCAAGTAATAAACCACCAAGGACAGATTGTTCAGCTTCTAATGAGTGTGGGGGAACTTTTAACTCATCAATTTGTTTATCTTTGATAAATTGCTTTTCTTTAGCAAATTTACCTGGCTTTTTATCTGCCATTAGCTGAATCCTACCTAACTATTGCTCTATAAAGAGGCTTGAAAAAAGGACAGCTAATGTAGCAGAAATTAGTAAAAAGTGACATTAATTAATCATGTCACTTAGATAAATTATTGACTTTTGACTACGATATTACCGCTAACGCTATTCGCACTAACACTAGCATTACCCTGCCCTGTCTGAAAATTTAATTTCGCTCCTGGGCCATACTTAGGGTGCTCAGCTTCATCGTCAGTTAACTTGTTTACCAAGTCTCCGCCGACATTAGATTTCAATCGAAAATTGGCATCAACACCTTGCTGAAACGCAAACTCCACATCACCACTAACACTTGATGCTTTTAATAAACCTTTATCTTTTAAATGAAGCTTTGCTTCAACATCACCACTGACAGTGGAAATTCTCAGCTCTAAAATCTCATCTAGCTTAAGGTTAGTACTTCCTGAAACATTATTAACAAAGACTTCAGCTGCTTTAGTCTTTACCTCAATTTCACCGCTAACAGATTGTAGTTGTAAACGACCATTAGAATTTTTATCATCAATATCTCCACTGACTGATGACAGTGAAATTTTACCGCTAAGATCTTTCGTCGTGACATTACCACTAATGGTTGATAGCTCAATTTGCTCTGTTAACTCATCACCATCAATATCACCACTAACGGTCTTCGCTTCAATACCACCGTGAAGATTATTTAAGGAAAAATCACTCGAAATTGAGGCTAAATCAAATCGAAGGTTTTTAGGTGCTTTTACGATAAGGTTGGTACCACTTGAAGTCCAGCGCTCCATATTAGGATATTCCACCTTAATAAAAATTTGCGCGCCACGTTGTTCGAAAATCAACTCTTCTGCTTTTTCATCTAATTGACCCGATATAGTGACTTTATCTTTATTCCAGCCAATAACTTTAACCGTACCACTTTGATTTTCAATACTAATGCTACTGACTTCATCAGCTGACAGACTTTGTGAAATAGTTTCATTTGCTAACACTTGGCTACTAATAAAAAGCCCTGAAAGTAAAAGAGAATGAGATAATGCACTGATAAAACGATTCATAATAACCTCTGTTGTTTTTGCTGACACATGTGTCAACAACCTATTCGATATATTTGTTCCGTAGTAACTTTGAGTTACTAATGTAATAACTATGCTTTCCTGCAAATAACCTATTAAGAAGAGTTAAATGCTTTGTAATTGAGGACGATATAGCTGCTGTATTAATTTCAATTCCTGCTGTTGGGTAAAATCTAATAAATTTAACAAGTCAACATTGTTTTCATCATTAACTAATGCTTGTTTAATAGATTTTCTAGCTGAAGCAAGTTGCGATAATTGAGTTTGCATCGCTTCAGGCAATTGAGCTAAATTAGGTTGGCCAAAACTCACTAACATCGCTTGCTTTTGCTGGTTAAAGCTGTCTTCCATAAAACCAACAAGTTCTGTACCTTGTTTTTCAACAGATGACACGGTATCGCCACTTTCTGGATTTTTCTGCACTAATTGAGGGGTTGATAATCCCCCTTGCTGAGAAGAAAAACCTAACCAGGTAACAAGTACCGCAACCACAATAGAGGCCGCCCAAGTGCTTGGTGTAAAAAACTTATTATCATTGGCCGCTATCTGCTTTTTGTTATGAGTCGCTTTTTCAATCCCTGCCCATAAATCGCGCTCTGGTGAAATCTCTTTTGGTAAACAATCAATTCTATCTTGTAATGCTTTGTCTGATATTTCTTTAGTCATGACAAAACTCCTCTTGTTCTGCTTCTACCAACCACTGCTTTAGTAACGTTTTTGCGCGGTGATATTGTGATTTACTTGAGCCCACCGCCATTTTTAGCATTTTTGCAATTTCTTCGTGGCGATAACCTTCTACGGCAAATAATACAAAAACGATGCGTGCTCGTTCTGGTAATCTTGCTATTTGTTTGTCTAATACATCTAAGCCAGAGTCATCATTCATTGGTACTGATTCTTCTTGCGTTGCATTACCTTGATCTTCAATACTAAAAATCTTTTGCAGCCAGGTTTTATGCTTACGTAAATGTCCGAGCACAACATTGGTTGCGACACTATGTAGCCAAGTACTGAATTTACTTTCGCCACGAAAATTGCCTATTTTTTGCCAAAGCACAACGAACACTTCTTGGCATACATCTTCGGCACTTTCTTTATCAGCCAGCATGCGCCAGCACAATGCATAAATCTGCTTATGATGTTTTTCATATAAATGATGAAATGCCACTTGAGAGCCATGTTTAGCTTGTGTTATCCACTCAAGCTCTTGCCAATCTTGTTCTTTATTATTTTGGCTTTTAGCAAACAGCGGTTGGGCATCAATAATTTTTGTTGTGTCCAAGCGTTATATTCTCTTAATAAATTACGTTGCTTTTACATTGTTAATTAGTGAGATGCTAGGTTAAACGAAAAGGTTTAAATGATTTTTAAATTAATTAGACTTTCATTATTAACATCTTGTTACTTTTTGTATCTTAACCTATGACAGGCTTTTACCTAAACTGGTTTGTTAACGCTACAAATAAGAGCGTGCTTATTTAGCATTCTGGTACTATTATCTTTTTCGATACAATAAGTACTATAACTAAAAGAAATACAAACAGGGATCCCTAAATGAAACTTACAAGCCTTTCTATGGCATTAGCTATCGCTTTAACATCAAGTCAAATGGCTTATGCTGGCGATGCAAAAAAGTCAGATAAAAAAGATAAAAAAGAAGAAAAAACTCTCGCGCAAATGATAGAGAAAAAGACAGCAACAGAAGGTCTTTTCAATTTTTATCAAGATAAAAAAACTGGTGACACGCTGATGCTTATCAAAGAAGAGCAGCTAGATACACCACTATTACACTTTGCTCAAACCGTTGATGGTTTGGCTGATGCAGGTCATTTTAGAGGTGGCTACCGTGGCGTAAAAGTGATTGAATTTAGACGCTATTTCGATCGCATTGACATTATCACCAAAACTCCTAGATATTTGTTCGATGAAAATAATCCAATTAGCCGTGCTAAAGATGCCAACATCAGTGAAGCCGTGTTAGCCAGCTTAAAAATTGAAAAAGAAGAAGACGGTCAAATTGCCTTAAAAGTAAACAAACTCTTTTTAAGCGAAGCGTTACATAAAGTTTCACCATGGGCACGCGTAAACGATAAGAATGCTAAAAAGCGCTTTAAATTAGGTAAAATGAACGATAAAAAATCTCGTATCCTTCATAAAAGAGCTTATGAAGATAACGTTGATGTGATTGTAGATTATGTATTTAATAATGCTAACCCAAGCGTTTATGGTTCAAATGCAGTTTCAGATCCTCGTTCAGTATCAATTAAGCTGCAGCACTCTTTTGTTGAATTACCAAAAGAAGAATTTGCCCCTCGTTATGATGATGCTCGTGTAGGTTATTTCACCCATCAGTACGATAAAATGACCTCAAGCGACTGGGCACCTTATCGCGATGTTATCAAACGTTGGAACCTTGAGAAACAAGATAAAACAGCTGAGGTTTCTGAACCTGTTGAACCAATTGTTTGGTGGATAGAAAATACCACACCGCATGAATGGCGCGAAACCATCAAAGAAGGTGTTTTAGCATGGAACTCATCATTTGAAAAAGCAGGATTTAAAAATGCTCTGCAAGTAAAAGTTCAACCTGATGATGCAACATGGGATGCAGCAGACATTAACTATAATGTATTACGTTGGACTTCATCACCTCAACCAAGATTTGGCGGTTATGGCCCTTCATTGGCAAACCCACTAACCGGTGAGATGCTTGGTGCAGATATCATGCTTGAGTATGTCTTTATGAAGAACCGTTGGATATATAATAGTTTATATAGCCAAGGTGCGAGCAGCTTAGGTTATGAAGCTGAGCAAGATGATGCTCCGCACTTTACTGGCAGCAAAGATAATGACGCATTACATTGTAGTGCCGGTCATGAAATGCAACAAAATATGATTTTAGGTCAAGTGATGTTTGATCAAATAGCTGTTGATAATGCTGGTCTTGCAACAGCTGACTTAGAAAAGAAAGCCTTAATCAAAGAAGCTTTACGCTCTTTAGTGCTACATGAAGTAGGCCACACTCTAGGTTTAAACCATAATATGAAAGCTTCTATTTTATGGGATGAAAATAAAATTCATGATAAATCAGTAACCCAAGGTGTATTAACGGGTTCCGTCATGGATTATGCTCCGATTAACGTTGCACCAATTGGTAAGGAGCAAGGCGATTACTTCCAAACTGAACCAGGCCCATATGATGATTGGGCAATTGAATACGGTTACTCAGTTGCACTAGATTCAGCGGATGCTGAACAAGCAAGATTAGACAATATATTAAGTCGTTCTTCTGAAGCTGCATTAGCTTTTGGTAACGATGCTGACGATATGAGATCACCGGGTCGCCATATTGATCCTCGTATTATGACAGGTGATTTATCATCAAATCCTGTTGCTTACGGTGTTGAACGAATGGCTTTAATTGAGAGTTTATTAGTTGATCTTAAAGATAAGACTCTTAAAGAAGGTAACTCTTATCAGCAATTATTGACTTCTGCCAATTCTTTATTTGGTCAGTACCGTCGCCAAGCGCAAATCATTTCAAGACAAATTGGTGGTGTTTACGTTGAGCGTAGTTATGTTAATGCTGAAAAGCAAGTTCAACCTTATACTCCTGTACCAGCTGCTACGCAGAAAGAAGCTATGCAAGCACTGACTAAACATGTTTTTGCAGCAGATACGTTAACGACAATGCAGCCGCTGTATAGCTATATGCAACATCAACGTCGTGGTTTTAATCATTATGGGGAAAATGAAGATCCTAAAGCCCATGACATGATTTTAAATATGCAAAAATCAGTCTTAGATCAGCTATTGCACAAAAATGTATTGAAACGAATTTCTGATACAAGCCTCTATGGTAATGAATATTCATTATCTAGTGTAATGAATGATTTAACCAATGCTATTTTTGTTGATAAGAAAACGGCAAGCTCATTAAGCCAAAATGTTCAAATTGAATACGTTAAGCGTTTAATTGCCATTGCAGGTGTTAAGGGCAAGTCTAGCTATGATAACTTATCTAAAACAGCTGCCTTAGGTCAACTAACAAGCATATTAGATAAATCATCTTCTATGGGCTTTGGTAAAAACGATAACCAAAAAGCACTCGATGCATACATTAGTTTAATGATAAACAAAGCGTTAAAAGTGTAATAGCCCACTAAGTTCGTTTCAAAACGATGAGTAAGTAAAAGCCCAGCAATTCGCAGGGCTTTTTTATGGGCAAATATTGCTAAATTTTTTAACCGCAAAAAATAGGTCAACAAAAACAAAAAAAGCGCCAAAAGGCGCTTTTTCGTTTAAGGTCTTTAACCAAGAATTACTTCTTAGAAAGAGCACCAAAACGCTTGTTGAACTTGTCAACACGACCACCAGTCTCAGCAGCTTTTTGCTTACCAGTGTAGAATGGGTGACATTCTGAACATACATCTAAGTGGATGTCTGCTGAACGAGTTGAACGAGTGTTAATTACGTTACCACAAGAACAGTTTGCCTTGATCTCAACGTACTTAGGGTGAATACCTTCTTTCATGGGAACCTCTATCTCTTTCGAGAAATGGGCGCATCGCCACCTAGTCATTTATCAATAATTACAATCAATAAAACGCTAAGCACCATACGAGTTAAAATTAATGGGGGCGAATAATAAATGATCATCCGCGCAACTTCAACAAAAAGTAGTCATAAATATGACAAAAAAATCGTTTTCTTAGTTATTACGAAAAAAATGCGATTGATGCTTGCACCTTGTCAGCAAAGAGTCAAAATAACCACATTAAAAACCAAAGCTAGCCACCGTGACTAAACAATACATACAAGTTGCCATTCCTGTCCCAATGAGACAATTGTTCACTTACAGTGTTCCTGAGGCACTTCAGCAGCCAATCATTAAGCTTGGTGAACGTATTGTTGTCCCTTTTGGTCATAGAAAAGTCATTGGTATAGTCATCGGTGTTGAAAATGAAAACACTTTTGAAGAAAATAAGATTAAAGCAATTTCAGCGAGGCTAAATGATAACTTTCACTTGAGCCTGCCCTTAGTTAGCTTTCTCCAACTATGTGCACACTATTATCACCATCCTATAGGTGACGTCTTTCAGCAAGCATTACCTGTTATTCTTAGACAAATAGAAAAAGTTGATTTAAAACCTCCTATGGTTTGGCACGCGACAGATGATATTGCCAAAACGGATATTGAAAACCTCATAAAAAAAGCACCCAAACAAGCTGCGCTTTATCAACTCATAGCGAAACAACAAGGTATTAGTTGGTCTGAATTACGCACCTTAGGCTATAACAAAAGCCAATTAAATGCCTTAGATAGCAAAGCCTTTATTTGTGAAAAACAACAAGAGAATCGTTCATTTAACTGGCAAGAAAATGCATTAAATACCGAAGATAAACTTAGATTATCAGCCGAGCAAGCTATTATTGTGAGCGCAATCAACAATACAGTTGCAAGCTATGCATGCCATCTAGTTGACGGCGTAACAGGTAGTGGTAAAACAGAAGTTTACTTACAAGCCATGGAGAAAATACTTCAGCAAAGTAAACAAGTATTGGTAATAGTACCTGAAATAGGTCTAACGCCTCAAACGTTAAGCCGATTTGAGCAACGCTTTAATGTGCCCATTTGTTTGCACCATTCAGGCTTAAATGATCAAGAACGCTTAAATACTTGGTTTAATGCCCAACAAAATCACGCGGCAATAGTCATAGGAACGCGTTCTGCCATTTTTTCCCCATTACACAATTTGGGGCTAATTATTGTCGATGAAGAACATGATAATTCACTAAAACAACAAGACAGTTTTCGTTATCACGGACGAGATATTGCCATTTTAAGGGCAAAACAACTCAATATCCCCATTGTGCTTGGCAGCGCGACCCCAAGCTTTGAAACCTTGCAAAATGCCCTTTCGGGAAAGTTTACTTACCACCAATTAACCAAACGAGCAGGAAAAAGCCACCAAGCAAAAATGGCGTTAATCGACGTCAATCAAGAGCAAATGGAGTTTGGTTTATCAGGCACATTAAAAAAGCAAATAGAACTCACCATTAACCGTGGTGAGCAAGTATTATTATTTTTGAACCGTCGAGGTTATGCGCCCGCAATTAATTGTCAGGAGTGTCACTGGTTAGCCAATTGCGTACGCTGTGATAAATCTTATACCTTGCATCAAAAACAACAATTACTCATATGTCATCACTGTGGCAGCCAAAAACGTATCCCACCGCAATGCCCTAGCTGTGGCAGTGTTCGGATTGCCCCTGTCGGCCAAGGTACTGAGCAGTTAGAAGAAAAATTAGAAACTATATTCCCTCAAGCCAACATTGTCCGTGTAGATCGAGATAGTACCCGGCGCAAAGGCGAGTTAACTAAGTTACTGCAAGAAGTGAGTGATAAAAAATACAATATTTTAGTTGGCACCCAAATGCTTGCCAAAGGCCATCATTTTCCTGATGTAACACTGGTTGCAGTACTTGATGCCGATGGCGCACTATTTAGCTTTGATTTTCGAGCTAGCGAGCAAATGGCACAACTACTTATTCAAGTAGCAGGTCGAGCAGGACGTGCGAGTAAACCCGGTAGAGTTCTCATTCAAACTAACTATCCTGAACATCCGTTATTACAAGACTTGGTACATAATGGCTATCATCACTTTGCTCAACAAGGCATAACTGAACGCCAACAAGCATTATTACCTCCTTTTAGTTTTCAAGCATTAATTCGAGCAGATGCTAACTACCCGTCCTATCCCGATAAATTCCTGCGTGAAATGTCTGCTCATAATTTTACCGACTGTGAGTTTGCCGGACCAGTACCTGCAGCTATGGAGAAAAAATCCGGAAAATATCGTTATCACTTAATCATTCAATCAAAAAGTCGAAAAGCGCTACATCAAGCAATATTAGAAATTTTAGCGAATGTCGCGGCAAACGAGTGGCAAAACAAGGTGCGCTGGAGCATAGATATAGACCCAATGGAACTAAGTTGGTAAGCCAATGACTATTTGGTAGCGCTCATTCTAACTTTATTGTAAATAAAATGATCTAGCTCTGTTCTTTTGATATGACTCAGTTAAAATAATCAAACACTTTTTGTATTACCCTAATAAAGTTTTCCATGTCAAACCAAGATTATATTTCCCGCTCTCCAGCAAAGAAGAAAAAAAAACCACAAAAAAAAGGTAAAAAAGCACAGCCTGTGGCTACTGTAAAAACGAAGATTGTCGGCGTTTTAGTTATTTTACTATTATGTGGTTTTGCTTATGGCCTTTGGGCATTAAAAAATAGCCCTGAAACCAAAACACCTATTCAAAATGCACCTGAAAAAGTAACAGAATCGAAAAAGTCACCAGATAAAAAGGCTAACTCCCTGCCTAAACCACCTAAAGAAAAATGGACTTATGTAAAAGATCTTGAAAATAAGCAAGTTGAAGTTGGCGAGTATGAAGTAGAACAAGGCGGGCCTTACAAAATGCAATGTGGTTCATTTAAGACCCAAAAGCAGGCTGAAGTATTGAAAGCAAACATCGCTTTCGCGGGTTTAGAAGCCATTATTCAACCCTCAACAGGTAAAAACGGAACTTGGTACAAAGTGGCGCTAGGCCCATACCCACGTAAGCGTATGGCTGAAAAAGATAAAAATAAATTAAAGCGAAATAATATCAATCATTGCCAAATTTGGTTATGGAAATAATTTAACTCCCTCCTTGAAATAGCCATAAAGATCCCAACTTAATTATCATTAGAATCTTCTCTCATGCCTAATAACCTTAGGCATGATTGCAAATATTATTAACTTGAGGTTTATTGTGACTACTATTGTATCAGTTAGACGTAATGGCAAAGTGGCCATTGGTGGAGATGGCCAAGTTTCGCTTGGTAACACCGTCATGAAAGGTAACGCTAAAAAAGTTCGCCGTTTATATAACAACAAGGTACTAGCAGGTTTTGCTGGCGGCACTGCTGATGCATTTACTTTATTTGAGCGCTTCGAAAGTAAATTAGAGCAACATCAAGGGCACCTAACCAAAGCAGCCGTTGAACTCGCCAAAGATTGGCGTAGTGACCGCGCGCTACGTAAATTAGAGGCTTTACTTGCAGTGGCAGATGAAACAGCCTCTTTAATCATTACGGGTAACGGTGATGTTGTACAACCTGAGCATGATCTAATCGCTATAGGTAGTGGTGGAAATTTTGCCCAGTCGGCGGCAACAGCATTATTAGAAAATACTGAGCTTAGCGCGAAAGAAATTGTTGAAAAATCATTAACTATTGCAGGCAATATCTGTGTTTTCACTAATTTAGAACACACCATTGACGAACTATAAACACTGTTTCAATCTAGCCATTATTATAAAAGAATACTTTGTTTAAGCCGAGCTTAGACAAATCGAGAGGAAAAAAAATATGTCTAATATGACTCCTCGTGAAATTGTTCACGAATTAGATAGCCACATTATTGGTCAAAGTGATGCTAAGCGTGCCGTTGCTATCGCACTTCGTAACCGCTGGCGCAGAATGCAATTAAACCAAGACTTACGCACTGAAGTGACTCCTAAGAATATTTTAATGATCGGACCTACTGGTGTAGGTAAAACAGAAATAGCTCGCCGCTTAGCTAAACTTGCGCGTGCTCCTTTCATTAAAGTTGAAGCGACAAAATTTACAGAAGTCGGCTATGTTGGTAAAGAAGTAGAAACTATTATCCGTGATCTTGCCGATATGGCAATAAAGATGATCAAAGAAGATGAAATGGAACGGGTCACTCATCTTGCCGAAGAAGCAGCTGAAGAGCGCATTCTTGATATTTTATTACCACCAGCTAGAGATGGTTTTGGCAATGACGAAGCCAGCGAAAACAGTAGCACTCGCCAAGTATTTCGTAAAAAATTACGAGAAGGAAAACTTGACGATAAAGAAGTTGAATTGGATTTAGCTGCACCACCAATGGGTGTAGAGATCATGGCACCTCCGGGTATGGAAGATATGACTTCTCAGTTACAAAACATGTTTCAAAGCATGTCGAGTGATAAAACCAAAAAGCGTAAACTTAAAATCAAAGATGCATTAAAAGCCTTACGTGAAGAAGAAGCAGCCAAAATGGTCAACCAAGATGATATTAAGCAACAGGCAATTGATGCTGTTGAACAAAATGGCATTGTCTTTATTGATGAAATTGACAAAATTTGTAAACGTGGTGATAGCTCAGGTCCCGACGTATCACGTGAAGGTGTCCAACGAGATTTATTACCACTAGTTGAAGGTTCAACCGTAAGCACTAAACACGGCATGATTAAAACCAATCATATTTTGTTCGTTGCTTCTGGCGCTTTCCAAATGGCGAAACCGTCAGATTTAATTCCTGAATTACAAGGTAGATTACCTATTCGTGTAGAATTACAAGCGCTAAGTTCTGAAGACTTTGTTCGAATATTAACAGAACCTTTTGCTTCATTAACCGAGCAATATAGCGCCCTACTCGCCACAGAAGGTGTAAATGTACAGTTTAGCGATGATGGTATTAAAGCGATTGCAGAAGCCGCATGGCAAGTAAATGAAACAACGGAAAATATCGGTGCCCGTCGATTACACACTATGATGGAACGATTAGTTGAAGATTTATCCTTCAATGCAGATCAACGTAGCGGCGAAACTATCACAATTGATAAAACCTATGTTGAAAGCACCCTAAATAACGTTGTGAAAGATGAAGACTTAAGTCGCTTTATCCTTTAAACATAGATTAGTAAATAAATAGAGTAAGTCATGAAAGTACTCCGTTTTACTTTAAACAAGCAGCAAAGCACGTTAACCACGCTGTTTATAGAAGATGATAATAGTGAGCTAAGTATTACTTTGCCTTATGAATATATTAGAGTGTTTTCTCCTAATCAGCCCAAAGCTAAAGGAAATGAAATCGCTCTGATAACCCATAAAAAGCAAGTGAATATTATCCGTATTGAAAGTGTTGCAAAGCACGGTTCAAGATTTATATTCGATGATGGAGACTCTACTATTTATGGTCACGATTTCTTACTTGATATAGCAAAGAATCATGATTTATATTGGCAAGAGTATTTAAACAAGTTAAAAGAAAGTGGTCACTCTCGAGAGGCAATGATAGATTTTAAGCAACTTTAGCACTTACTTTATCCTCATAGTAAAACAAATCTCATTAATAAAAAAAACGCCTGAATATTCAGGCGTTTTTTATTGAATAAGGTTAAAACACTATTGCTGCATATTAACCTTATACTAATGGTTAGACATGAAAACGACTGACTTCATTTTGCAAGACTTCCGCCTGTTGAGATAACTCTTCACTCATGTGCTCATTTTGTTTCGATGAGTCTGCAGATTGCTCTGTTACATCACGAATAGTCACTACATGTTGATTCACCTCTGTTGCTACTGATGTTTGCTCTTGAATTGCAGTTGCAATAGCACTATTCATATCCATGATTAACGCAACATCTTGTGTTATTTCGTCTAACATAGCACCTGTAGAACTTGCTTGTGTCGCACTTTCTTCGCCTTGTGAACGACAAGCCGCCATCAAAGTCACGATTTCTTGCGTTCTATTTTGCAGTAAACCTATTATCGTCTCAATCTCTTGGGTGGAATCTTGAGTTCTACTTGCTAATGTTCTTACCTCATCCGCAACAACAGCAAAACCACGACCTTGTTCGCCAGCACGAGCAGCTTCGATAGCGGCATTTAATGCCAATAAGTTAGTTTGCTCTGCAATACCACGGATAACATCAAGTACTGAGGCAATGGTGATACTTTCTTTCTCAAGCTCTTTTACAACGGCCTCAGAATCTAATAGTTTTTCTGAAAGTTGCCCTATTTTCTCTATCGTTTGTTCAACGCCCGCTTTACCTTTATCAGCGTTATTATTAGTCACTTCAGCTTTATGGGCAGCCTCTTGAGTGTTAGAGGCTATCTCTTCAACGGTTGCAACCATTTCTGTCACCGCCGTTGCAACTAGGTCGGTTTGTTGCATTTGAGTTTCTACGCCTTCATTAGCGTTATAAATGTTCTCGGCTAAACTTCCCGTTGCTGAATTAAGCGTTTCAACAGAATGGTTCACTTCATGAATTAGTGCTCTAAAACTTGCTAACATTTGTTTAAACGCATCTGCCATTTCGGCTAATTCATCATTACCTTCTATCGTTACATCAACAGTTAAATCATTATCCTGTGCAATTTTCCCCATTGACGTTCTTAACGAGTCAATACGAGATAAGATGCTCTTGCTGATCAGTAAAGCACTTGTTAAAGAAATAATTAACACCACCGTAAATAAACTATAAGCTAAGGTATTAATAAATTGAATATTTTCTTCAACAGTCTCCTTACTAATACGCACTAATTGCGACAAATTACTGTCCACTTTATGTACTGTAGTTCTTACTTGCCCTAACATGCCTGACTTAGAATTTAAACCTAACTCTTTTTGTGCGTCAGTCAAATCAAGAAAAGCACTTTTATAACTACCAATGAGTGAAGCTATCTCTTCCTTTTTACTATCTTCAAAAGAACTATTAGCTAATGATGCTAATAACTTATCAACATTACCCGATAAACGAGCAATATACTTCTCATCAAGACGCAGCATAAAGTCTTTCTCATTACGACGTAGCTGTAACATTTGACTTAATAACTGAAAATCATCAGAGCCTATCAATGTTTCGACATCATGTACTGCTCCACGCAAATTACCGTATAGACCTGCTTTAGGATTTAAACCAATACGTTGCTGAAGCTTTACTAATTCACCAAAATACTTGCCATACTGGTTCAGCACAGAACGCATGGTAGCAATTTCGTTCACTTCAACCCCAATAGCTATAAAATCTTTTTCTAAGGTATCAATTTGTTGCATTAACAGCTTCATATTCTTATTGAACTGCTCTGAATATTTGAGATCTTTTCTCGCCAAAAAATCTTTTTCATTTCGTCTGAGCTGTAATACAGAGCTTTTTACATTTCCTATATCTTCAGCAACCGCTAGATCATGCTGCAAGGATGTACTCTCATAATTTAATAATAAAAGCATCAATACCATGGCAACAATTAATACAGCAGTATTGGCAATCAACTTATGCTTAATCAACATATAAACGTTATCCTTAAAGACTAATATTTTATTTATTCTTCTGCTATCTACTTAATATTCCTATATAAAAAGTAAATACTATTTTCACTAAAACTACGTGACATCTATCCGTATAAACTAATTATAGACAACTCTGAATATTTGTAACGGCAAAAGAACAAAATAGTTGAGGGAAATCATTGTTGTAATTATATATTTTATAAATAGCTAAACCAAAAGCAATAAGGAGGAATACACTAATTGTTATGCTTGGGGGTAAAGTATTGTAATAAATCATTCTCTGGTAAAGGCTTACTAATAAAGTACCCTTGAACAGCGTCACAACCTAGATGACGCAATACATTTAACTGCTCATCCGTTTCAACGCCCTCAGCAAGTACACGTTTACCTAAACCATGGGATAACTCAACCATAGACTTGACTATAGTTAAATCTGAATCATTACTAGCCACTTCTTGAATAAAGCTTCTATCAATTTTAATTTTATCTATGGGGAGTTCACGTAAATATGACAGTGAAGAGTAACCAGTACCAAAATCATCGATAGAGACTTTAATACCCATATTTTGCAATTTAACAATAGTTTCCATTCCTTGATAAATATCAGTCATTACAACATTTTCTGTTATTTCTAACTCAAGGTATTTAGGAGGTAATTGATACTCTTGCAACAAAGATTGAATTGAGGCGACAAGTTTTTCATCCTGAAATTCAATCGCTGTTATATTTACGGCAATAGCAACTCGACGATGGTATTGTTCAAACCATTTTGCGTTATGCTTACACGCTTTAGCCAAAATATATTGGTCAAACTCATTATGCATACCTAATTCTTCAAGATCTGCTAAAAAATCAGCCGGTAAGAGCAAGCCTTTTTCTGGATGTTGCCAACGTACTAACGCTTCAACCCCTTCAAGTTTGTTGGTCAGTAAGTTTAATTGCGGTTGAAAATAAAGAATAAACTCATCATTCACAATTGCTGCTTTTAATTGCTTCTCCATGATCAATAAATGTCGACCATGAGCCTGCATGCCTTCTTGAAAAGCAACAGACGCGAGGTTATTCGTCTCTGCATGATGCAATGCTAAATTAGCTTTTTGTAATAAGTCTTCGGCGTTATTAGCATGCTCAGGGTAAAAACAGTACCCTAAACTTGCTTGAATATGTATCTCTTGTTGATTGCAGTAAAATGCCTTATTAATCATTTCATGGATATGTGTTACCGCTCGCTCTACATGAGATAAGTGCTCAAATTCAAGCACAAACATGAAAGAGTCGCCACTTAAACGACCTACAGCCTGAGGAAGGAATATACTATTATTTAATCGATTAGCAATTTCCCCGAGTAAGTAGTCTCCAACTTTTAAACCATAGGTGTCATTAATAAACTTAAACTGCTTAATATCAATAAGAAATACCGCTAATGCTTTTTTATTTTCTAATGTATTGACCATCACCTCCGATAGCCTTGCCATGACTTGCTCTCGATTAAGTGCTCCAGTTAGCGAATCATGTTTACCTAAATACTGAGCACGACTGATCGCATTTAAAGCAGCAAAACGTTCAGCGCCTTGCATCCATACCAGCAAAATGAAGCCTAGTACTGTAGTCGCCCCAACATCAAAATATTTTAATGCAAAACTAAGCTGTTTAAACCAAGGCTCAGTTAACGCTAGAATTGAAACAAAAGAATAAAATAAATATCTCAAACCTAAAATAAAAGCAAAATACATTAGCACTTTACTGGAAAAATGCGGCTTTTTATCAACAAACAAATAGAAGGATAAGGCGAGAAAACAGGCACTAAAAACAAAGTTAGGTAAACTTACCGTCAGATAGAAATGATTAAAAGCATTCTTACTATCGAAGGCAAAAAAACTATGACTAATAATTGAAAAAACGACAATAAAACTGAAAGCAAAAATAAAAACACTTTTCGAAGGCTTTAGATTTGTTTTAGCATTATATACCCCGGCAAATAAAAATAATAAAGCCGTGTATTGTGCAACCACCAATAGCGTTGGTACTATAAGTAGATGCGAATTATCAATTACTACACCATTGTGATATGGGATCACAGCTCGAATAAAGTAAGAGCTTGTTATAGTTAATAAACTAACTAACCAATATTTAGTGTACTGACGAGAAAAAGTGCGCAAGTACATAAAAAAAACAAATGCCAAGACGATAAAGACCAACGATTGCATCAAATAAAGTAGTGCTTGTGGTTCTATCAGTAAGGGCATAATAAACAGCAATAATGATTTAATAGCTTCGTTTAGCTATTAAAGAGTCTTTTGCCTTTAAATTCAAGTAATACCATACTAAATAGTAGTTTTATTTTAGTCATAACAAGATATACTGAATATAATTATTGGACAGCTGCCTAAGAGGCTTATTATGCAATACAATACTTCTGAACTTTGTAATATTTACGCTGACTTAATTGATGTAGTAGACCCTATTTTCAGTAATTATGGTGGCAGAAGTTCCTTCGGTGGTAAAGTTGTTACCATAAAATGCTTCGAGAATATGGGCTTAATACAACAGGTATTGCAAGAAGACGGCGAAGGAAAAATATTAGTCATTGACGGTGGTGGCTCTACTCGCAGAGCATTAATTGATATAGAAATAGCACAACTTGCAGAAAGTAATGGTTGGGAAGGCATAGTTTGCTTTGGTAGTGTCAGAGATGTTGATGCAATTGAAGATGTAGATATTGGCATCCAAGCTCTGGTATCTATCCCTGTAGGAGCTGACGACCAAGATATTGGTGAATGCGATGCCGCCATTAATTTTGCTGGCGTGACTATTTTACCAGATGACCATTTATACGCTGACAATACAGGGATGATCTTATCTCCCGAAGCACTCGATATTGAGTAGCACCTAAAACAATAAGCTACTCACAGCGCTACGCTAATGTAGCGCTATTAACTGACCTATTACCTTTTTTTAGGATTGAGCTCATTCCACTTTTTGAGCCAAATAGTTAATTCATCAGGCACAATACCAGTATAAACTTCTTCCCCTTGAGCAATACTACCACCCATTTTTTTATAAGCATCAAGTGCAACAGCATCACTTAAATCTGTTCCAATGAGTGGCAGCTTCATAGTTCTGCTCAAGTTTACCAAAGAATTAATAATCGCTTTATCAACACGATTGTCATCACTTTCTGCAAGAGCCTGACAATTAATTTTAACTTGTTGAACCGCCATTTTTCTCAAATAACGTAATGACTCATAACTACCAGAAAAGCCAGAGATTGCAATTGAAATCTCTAGGGCTCTTAATTGGCCAATAATGGCTTTCGCCCTGTCAGTCGCCTCAAGTATCGCTTCTTCTGCTAACTCAATAACTAAGTACTTTCCTAAAATATGAAACCTCTCCATCAACGTTTCAATATATTCCACCAAATCAACTTCAAGTAAAGAATCACTCGTTAAGGTAACAGATACAGTGTAGTAATAACCTTTTTGATGAAGAGAATATAACACTTTAAAAGCTTGGGATAACATTTGCTTAGTAAGAAGGTAAACATCGCCGCTGTGCTCAGCCACAAGAATAAACTCTTCAAGCTCTAGAGGTCGGTTTTCGTTTTCATACCAATGAACTTTTAATTGCAATCCATAGATTTCAGCCTCATTGATATTTATTTGTGGCTGTAAGTACCAAAATAAATTTTCATCGTGAATATCTGCTTTAAGCAATTCCATTCTTGATAATTGCTGTTGTGTATAAAGCAAGCTTTCACTATCAAAATAGCTAATCATCCGTTGTTTATTCATGCTGGTTAATAAGGCATCTTCGGCGTACGATATTAAATCATTTACATTACTGCCGTCTTCACCTGAAATGGAAACACCAAAGGCTAGTTTAAAATTTAACGAAAAACTTTTAAAAGACATAGCACTAGGTACGCTATCAGCTAAGTCCTGACATAACTCATTAATTGCATAGTGTGCCTCATGTTCCGTATTAGCAAGATCAAAGACCACCAAAAAGTTTAATCCCTGTAACCGAGCCATCCTTATTGCTTCTGGATTATAACCAAATCTCAACAAATCTTGATTGCCAGAGGCTTGTTGCTGTAAGCAATAAGCTAATTGCGACAGTAAAATATCAGAATTTCGATGACCTAATACATTGTTTACTTGCTGAAAATTAACCGGATTAAAAATAACTACGGCGTATCGTTTATTGTGATCTTTCGCTAATTTATCCTCGAATATCTGGAACGCCTGTTGAGCCATAGGCAAATTAGTTGCTGGATCTAAGCTATAGTGAAATAGTTCTTCACTACTGAGCTTTTCATTGCTTTGAGAGCCTTTTAGTAGCAGCAATATATTTTGCATTAATAACCAACAGCCATTGGCTAAAGTGACCACATAGCTTAACAGTAATGCTATCACCACCCAGTAGTAACTGGAAATACCATTTATATATAACCCTAACGTTAAGGCAAAGGCACTATGAAGAATAAATTGAATCATTAAACGAGAAAATACCGTGTAATCTTTCTCAGCAACGTTTTTCAACGACACGGCTTGGGTAAAACTCACCAGTAAAACTGCGCCAGCATAAAGGCCAAAACTAAAAGCAGCATTGGTAACTGCTAACTCTATAAACCACAGTGCGACAAGGAAAATAGCTATCAAAACTTTAATGCCATGTATAAACCAAGTCACAAGTGATTTACGCTGGCAAACGACACCCAAAGCTAAACTGTCATCTCGTTCACTCGCCAATGGCCACAAACAAACTAAAGCAATATAAACACTCGCTGCAGATAAACTCAGCTGTAATTGAAATGAATGCTCGAGCACTTGCCCAAAGAAAAAGACAAAAATGGCTAAGGTTATGGCAGCTAAATATTGCCATTTAATTGATACAAGATTTCGCATTAACACAGCGAATAATAATACAGGTAAGCTAATACCTAAAATAAAGGCAATATTAAATTCGGTATAAGAAAAAGAAGCAGAAGTTGACGCAAGGGTTGGAAAACAAAGCACCATAAAAAGAAAACAGAGAGACTTAACTAATCCCTGTAATTGTTTAACGCTTTTACTAGTAAAGTTAAAACAGCTCATATTGAAAAATATTTGGTTTAATACACTATGTAGACTATTAAATATCAGCTGTTTTGAACAAGAATGCAAGTGAGCTACAATTTAAACTTAGCTAATTGAACATTTAATTCATAGGCCAATGCAAGTAATTGCTCACTAATCTCTTTACCTCGAATAGCATCCTCACTAGACTTTTCCGCTACATTACTGATAGAAACAACATTCATGTTGATTTCATCAGCCGCCAAGTTTTGTTGTTTTGCAGCACTAGAGATTTGACAATTAAGCTCATCCAACTCTCTAATTTCTTCACTAATATTAACAAGTAGGTTAGCTACATTCGCAACATCATCCGCTTTTTCATTAGCCTGCTGACTAACCTCGTTCATCGAATCAACAGCGCCTTGAGCCCCTACTTGTAAAGTGCTAATAGTGGCGTTTATTTGCTCGATTGATTCACGGGTTCGATTTGCTAATGAACGGACTTCATCTGCAACAACAGCAAAGCCTCGCCCTTGCTCTCCAGCTCGTGCCGCTTCAATAGCCGCATTAAGCGCTAACAGGTTAGTTTGCTCTGCAATAGCAGTTATGACTTCTAAAACAGAGCCGACTTCATTGGTTTTACTACTCAGCTCAGTGATCATATCGGTATTTTCATTTACCTTATCACGTAGCTCATTTATTCCTTTTTTAGCTTGCTCAACTAGTGCTAAACCTTGTGACGCCCTTTCATTTGCTGTGACTGATTTATCGGCGGCACTTTGAGTATTGTGTTGCACTTCATTCGCTGACGCATCGAGTTCATTGATTGCCGCCGCAACAGAGTCGGTGCCATTTTTCTGCTCTAAAACGGCAGAACGCGTTAAAGAGGAGATTTCATCAACGTTTTTAGCTGACTCGATTAGTTGTTCAGTTGCGCCAGAAATTGAGATAAAGCTTTGCTTAAACTTCGCCATCATATTATTTAACGCAGAACTAACGGCTCCTAACTCATCATCATGATAAACAGTGATTTGTTTATTTAAATCTAAATCTTTCTCTACAGTTTGAATGGTTTTGCTTAATCTTTTTAAACGAACAAAAATCAGCTTTTTCAAAATTAAACTTAATGCAACAAAGCAAATAAGGGTGATAACCAGTTGTAAAATAGTCGCTTGTGTTATTGAGCTAGCAATATCACTATCAACACGAGATAAGTCATAGGTAAGTTTTACCGCACCTAACACTTGGTTTTCTTCGACTTGATGGCAGTTTAAACAGTTAGTACCACGATAGTCTTTACTAGCCTTAATCGGCATAATAAAGCTCATCATTCGCTTACCGTCCTGAGAGAACTGCTCAAAAGCTTTTTGTCCGGCTAAGCCTTCTTGCTCAAATGAGCTTTTAGCACTTTGATCGGCATGCCCGGTACCAAAAACTTTATTTAACGAAGCTGAGCGTAATATTCTTGCTTCAACGATATCATCTTGGCTGAGGATTTTATCTTGTATTAACTGTCTGTTAGCTATAGTGCCTGTTAACATCATGGTATTAACAGAGTCAAAATAATTTAACGCTAAGCTCTCTAAATTACGCTCAACAAAGTGTTCAGCTAACTTCTTTTCATCATCATAAAAAAAGAAGATGGTTGTACTTAAAAATACGACACCAATTAGCGTAAATGCTAAATTTATTTTTTTAGCTAACGACAACTGCAACAACATAAAACCCCCATGTAATCAACCAAATTTATTATAGATTTATTGGTTGGTTTCTCCATTTAGAAACTTCTTCAGATTCACTCCATTCTATATAGCTTTTATGCACATGTTATAAGTATTTATCTCTTTATTGATCTAAACGGCATTAGTGCTCAAAGTAAAAGGCATCACGCTTATGATCATAATTGCCCACTTCATTCATCGTTTCAGCGTTATATAAACGACCATTAACCATAGTAAATACAACATTATCTGTTAAGCGAATATCTTTGGATACATCACCATCGATTACCACTAAGTCTGCCAATTTACCTACTTTTATAGAGCCTAGTTGCTTTGATAAACCTAATGTTTTTGCTGGAGATATAGTTGCTGTTTTTAATGCTTCTAAAGGAGTCATACCACCTTGCGCCATCATCCATATTTCCCAGTGCATCGCTAAACCTTCGCGTTGACCATGCCCACCAGCATTCACTTTAATACCTAGATCTTGTAGCTCTTTAGCGCCTTTTGCCACATTGATATGGTTATAGTGATGATGTGGAGCTTTGCTTCTTCTCATTGCTCGGGGATCTAAATACTCACTTGGAACAAATTTGCTCAATCTAGGGTGTAACCAAACATCGGTTTTATCATACCAATAGTGCTCCCCCCAAATACCACCATAAGCGACACCTAATGTTGGTGTGTAAGCCATTTCTGATTGAGACCATAATTGCTTAATATCATCGTAAATTTTTGCCACAGGAATTGAATGTTCTAAAGTAGTATGGCCATCAACAACCATAGTTAAATTATGTTGTAATAAAGACCCACCTTCTGGCACAACTAACATATTTAAGTCACGTGCGGCTTGAATAAACTGTTGTCTTTGATTACGACGAGGCTGATTGTAACTTTTAACACTAAATGCGCCCGCAGCTTTTAATCGTTCTACATGAAAACTAGCGTCATCTAAACTATCAACATGGGAAGTATAACCTGGTAAGGTCGCACCATATAAAATAGTACCGGTAGAGTATAATCTTGGCGCAACTATTTTACCGGCTTTTTGCATTTCACTGGCTGCAAAAAACTCAGTGGTGTCATTTGATGGATCATGAATTGTAGTAACGCCAAAAGCTAAGCTTGCATAGTTTTTCCAATTCTGTTGCGGGATGATTTCATTTTGTCCTTGTGAACCATGAGCATGGGCATCAATAAAGCCTGGCACAATGCTCTTTCCTTTAATATCAACCTTTTTCGCTGAACTTGGTATGTTAACTTCACCTTGTTCACCTACTGCTATTATTTTATTCCCCTCAACTAGCACAACACCATTTTCAAAAATATTTTCACCTTCCATGGTAATGACTTTACCACCAACAAAAGCAATAAGACCCGATGGTATGTCCACTTTTTTCTGATAAGCTAAGTTCGTCTTTTTGATTGTGTCGTCTTGACTTTTTTCATCAAGCTCACCCTCTAATATATCAAATAAGCCTTTGATATTGCTTTGATATAAGGTCGCGCCTAAGTTCCAGTACAACTGATCTGATTTTTTGTTCCAGCTTATACCTTCACCTGCTCTGTTGGATAATTTTTTAATTGGTAAATTTTTAGCTTTTGGACCAATATCAATAACATCACCACGTTCAATCAACGGGGTAACAAAAACATTAAATCGCTCTGCAAACGCTAAGTACTTTCCATTTGGAGATACTCTATATTCTGTCGCGAATTTTCCTTGATATAATTTCTGCTCTTTCTGCGTTTGAATATCAACACTCACTAAATGTGGTTTTTTACCTGAACGAAGTACATATATTTTATTATTGGTTGAACCAAAATGAGGTTTCACGCCACGCTCAGTAATCAATTTAGCTTTCGTCTTTTTAGATTCACCTTTAGCTGACACCAGATAAACACCTTGATTTAAGCCCCATTTAGGATCAGTGATAAAACCACCTTTCACTTTGCGATAAACAATCTGTTTACCATCAGGTGAAAAGCTTGGCTCAATATACTTTCCAGGCTCTTTAAGCAGCGATTTACTTTTTCCGCCTCGGGCAGAAATAACTCTAACCTGCCCTTGCTTTTCATCATTCCAAGTAACATAGACTATTTTCTTGCCATCTCTAGAAAAGCTCGGGTTTAGCTCAAAATGACTATTCTGACGAGTCAGACGTTTTGCTTTCCCCCCTGATAATTTTCGTGTGTAAATATGCCCCATCGATTCAAAAACAACATATTTACCATCAGGTGAAACCTCGACGTCGCGTAACATTTTAGTAGTAAAGCTGTCTTGTTCGATTTGTTGCTCAAAATGTAATGCTTTTTGAATCTTTTTGGTGGTTTTTACATGAAACTCAATCGTCTTAGCTTGTTTATCACCTAAAGATAATCGCTTTATTTTGCCATCATCCCAGAAAACTAAACCATCACTTTCAGGCAGCCAAGCAATAGTAGGATACACACCATGTATTGCCCATGTTTCTTGCATATCACGCTCTAGATCACTATATATTTTCTTTTCTTCACCGCTTTTAAGATCATATAAATAAAGATTTGATTGAAAATCATCACGACTTATAAATGCTAAATACCGACCATCAGGAGAAGGCGTTGGCCTTATTGCACCACCTTTCCCTGATATAACCGTGGTAATTTCGCCTGTAGCGAGCTCTAAGCGTTTTATTTTATAAATGCCTTTAATTGAGTCTTTTGAATAATGAAATGTTTTCCCCGGCGTTGCATCTTGAGAGAAATATACATACTTTCCATCATGCGAAAAGCTCGCTTCTCCTAAATCTTTTTGTTCATTAGCTCTTTTAGTTAATTTGACACCTTTACCGCCAGTCTTATGGTATAACCAAACTTCTCCTGCTCCCAATGAACGAGTTCCGGTAAAGTGTTTACGACCAACTAGGTATTCGCTATCAGGTGACCACGAAGGACTATTTAATAAACGGAATGTTTCATTCGTTACTGCCTTTGCATTTGTTCCATCACGATTCATTACCCATAAGTTATCACCACCACCTTGATCCGAAGTAAAAGCAATATACTTACCATCAGGACTAAACCTAGGCTGCATCTGCCAAGCAATATCAGTCATTAATGGTTTTGCTTCGCCACCATCCATTGGCAGTAAATAAATATCACCAAGCAAATCAAATACAATTTGATTGCCATCAGGGCTAACATCAACATTCATCCAAGTGCCTGAATTAACATCAATGCTGGCAGATTTAAATTCTCCCTGAGGAGCATTGACAGACCATGAGTTTTTATCTGCCTCACCATCTTTTTTAGCCGCATTTGAGCCTTTCTCAGTTGCATTAATTTGAAAGGAAAGCGCTATTAGAAACAATGTACCTAACACTTTTTGGAAAAAAGTTGTCATATTTTAAGCCTCTTATTCAAAGGGGGGATTAGATGAATCTTGATTATAGAGTAGATGAAACTATTTGCTGTTCGCTGCTTTTTTTATTAACAACTGTTTGCTAGCTACATCGTTAGCAGAAATAATAACTTTACTCTGCTCTTCATGCAAAATAAGTAGCGCTTCGACTAATGAAATAAAGCCATTTAAGTTATTTGCAGACCAAAAGCGCTTTGTTTGCTTTTCATTTTTTAAAAGCTTAATAAACTCTTTAAATGTTTTTTCATCACAATTATCAAAACATTTCTTACTTATGCTTTGCAACCTGCCTTTACCTTTCAAACAATCACGAAAAATTGCTGCATAATTATTCACCATTGGTGAAATCAGCTCATAATAATGAATTAAAGCATCATTCTGCTGCTCTTGAGCTCTTTCTTTTAAACGAATTAATCTGTTTTTGGCAAACTCTTCATTCTTTGTTGCTAAAAGCGCCATAGAGTCCACTAGACCTTTATTTTCTTTCAATGTTGAGCTGGTCTCTCGCTTTTGACCAATAATGATACGCTGAAACTTTTCAGCTCTTAGAAAAAAGTACGCACTTATAATGACAAAAAGTACCGTTATAGAGAGGACAAAAAACATCATGTCACCTTTTATAGCTCTTCTGCTTCAGTTAATTTGGCTAAAAACATATAAGGATCTATATCTTTAAAGCTAGGGGTTTTAATCGCATACCTACTCAATATTGAAAAGTCACCAATACTGGGAATAAACCTCAGTTGCAATGCTTTGGATAGTTTATCAACTTTTTGAGTAATATCATCTTCATTTTGGTATTCAAACAGTAATAAATATTCACCCCGATTCAATATACCTGCACAATCAAACTCATCTAGATGTTCAGATATTACTTGTGCAATATCCTTACCCACCTCATTAAGAATAGATTTTTTATTGAATCGAAACTCTAATTCCTGCCAATTTTCAATAGTAAAGTAAACCACTGTAATTGGGTATTGATGTAGACGAGCTTTTTTATAAAGTAATTGATATGTATGCTTAGTTTGCATGGATTTTAAAAAGAAGTTGGTTGGGTTTTCAGCTTCTTGATACACCAAAGATATTCGCTTTGCTCTTATGCTAAGATAGAAAAACATCAACGTAATCATCAATAAAAAGCAAACAAAGGATAAAATCAAAATTATGCGCTGTTGTTTTTGATATTTGTTAGCAAAGCTGGTACTTAATTCACTTTCTTCAGCCATTTTTATCGTCAATTCTCTTGCTTGTTCTAATGATTGTCGTTTTTCAAGGCTATTATTTACCTTTGAAAGAGAAAAGTAATAAGGTGTCGTTGCTATATTTTGACTTTGTTGATTTTTCTTTTGAAGGAGTATGCTGTATTTTTCTTGCCACAAAAATGCTTGTTTAAAATTGTTTTTATTGAAATGCATTTGAGCAACCATTTGATAAAAATCAATAAACTCAAGTTTCATTTCACTTTCTTTAATTAGAGCCTGGAGTTCATCTAAAATGTTATAAGCTTGTTCAAGTTGGTATGCATTAAATTTAATTTTTGCTATATAGATTGCGGTTTCAATATATGATGAGGTTACATTCTTTTGCTTAAAAGTGTCATTTGCACTTTCTAATTCCACCAATGCCTTATTGAATTCGTTTTGCATAAATAACACAATACCTAACCCTTGCTGAGCATATGCAACACTAATATCAGCTTCTTTATCCCTTGCAAACCTCTTTGCTTCCCAAAAATGATTGTATGCTTCATCTAGGCGCATCAAAGACAAATTTGCTTGCGCTAATCGCATATAGGTTTGATCAATATTTGCGGTGCGTGACAGTTCGTACCTTAAGGTTAAGATTTTATTCTGCATAGTCAGCGAGGTATGAAAATCACCTAGGGCTTGATAAGCCGTAGCTAGGATAGTTAACAACTCAATATGCTCAGAAAAAACTTTATTTGATGAAATACTTAACTCTACTTGCTTCAAGTCGGCTAATGTTTTTTGATGCTGACCCAACATAGCGAAAGCCACACTACGATACCCTAAAGCGAAAAGACTATATTTAATATTCTTAATTGCACCACTTTGAATAACAGCCTGTTCAGCGACATGTAATAAATCTTTATATTGCTTTTTTGCCACATAAACTTCCGCTAACTTTAACGTTAAGCATAATCTTATTTTAGTGTGCGAAGTATTCACGGCAAGGCCGTCGAGAGCAAATTGATAAGCTTTTTCTATGTCCCCTTCATTAGTCGCAACATCAGCGAGTAACAAAAATAGTTTGGCGATGATATCACTTGGATATTGATGCTTATTAGGGATTATTTTCTTTGAAAGAGATGTGATCTGTTCTTCTTTGAGCTCTTCTTTATCTTTTGCTAAATACAAAGCGACCTGATCAATGAGCAAGGTTTGCTCATTAGCTTTAATTTGCTCAGAGAAAACAGGTGAACAGTATAAAAAAACTAGCAAAAACAAAGCAAAAACGTATGTCTTAATCAAAAAAACCACCAAAATATCACTTTTTTATATTCAGTAAAAACAACAAGTTAAAATAGTAATTCACAACTAATTAACGACATTAACCTTGTGTAAACTTTCTTTTAGTTTACATCGTTTGCACATATCCTATAATGAAGGTGAGTACTAATACTCGACAAGGGCAAACCTAGTGAAAACTAGAGACGCAAAGTTACCGGTCTAAAGGGAAACCTATGATAGCGGGACTGCCAGATTAGATATAGTGGGGGCTTATCTTATTTAGCTTCTTTCTATCGAAGAATCCTTCCGATTTCTTTGCGTGCCTTCCTCTCTTTCTATGCTTTTTGTTTTATTAATTTTTTCTTATTTTCAAGGTATTCTTTAATCACTTGTTCAAGCATTGATAATGGCATTGAACCATTCTTTAAAATTTCATCATGAAATTCTCTTAAATCAAATTCTCCACCTAGCTCCGATTCAGCCTGCATACGTAATCGCTTAATCGTTAACTCACCAATTTTGTAAGATAACGCTTGCCCCGGCCAAGAAATATAGCGATCAATCTCAGTCTTAACATTATGTAATGATAATGCTGTATTATCTGCCAAGAAGTCCATTGCTTGTTGACGACTCCAACCTTGAGTATGCATACCAGTATCCACCACTAAGCGACATGCACGCCACATTTCATAAGTTAATCGACCAAAATCATGATAAGGATCTTCATACATACCGGCCTCTATTCCTAAGTACTCTGAATATAAGCCCCAACCTTCACCAAAAGCAGATATATAAGTACGATTTCGAAATTTAGGTACATCTTTCATTTCTTTTGCTAAAGCAATTTGTAAATGATGCCCTGGCACCGCTTCATGTAATGTTAGCGCCGTTAAGACATAAAGTGGCCTTCTATCTAAACGGTAAGTATTAACCCAATAATTTCCTGGCTGATCGTCTCTTGATGGTCCTGAATAGCGACCAGTAGTGTATTTAGGTGCAATATTTGCTGGAACAGGAATCACACCATATGGCGTTCTGGGTAATGTTTTAAACAAAGCTGGTAATTTAGCATCCATTTGTTTTGCTATATAAGATGCTTCTTTTATCAATGCTTGAGGTGTTTTTGCATAAAACTGTGGATCCGTTCGTAAAAAATTAACAAAGTCCTTAAAGCTACCATTAAATTCAACTGATTTAATAATTTCATCCATTTCTGCTCTTATGCGCTTTACTTCCGCAAGACCTTTTTGGTGCACTTCCTCAGCAGTTAAGGGTAGAGTTGTATAGTGCGCAACACGGTTTTGATAATATGATTCACCATTGGGTAAACTGGCCGCGGCAATATTTTCACGCGCTTTTACTTGGTAGGTATCAACCATATAATCATAAAAACCTTGATATGCAGGCATAACCATGGTGGCTAACACTTGTCTTGCTTCTCGCTTTAGTTTTTCTTGTTGTTCGGCAGAAACTTGATCAGACATATTTTTAAAAGGCTTAAAATAACCACTTTCCTCAACGTCAGACTTTATATAAGCAGCTATTGATTGCTCAAACCCCATTAGCACCACTTTTGGTTGGGTAATTCCTTCTTGAATACCTTGCTCCATCCAGCTTATTTGCTGTTGGAAATAATGAGGGATCGCTTTTAATCTCGCGATATAGTCTTGGTAATCTTGAGTTGTTTTAAAGTTAACTCGGCGAGCTATATTGGCAATCCAGACATGAAAACCTGACTCAGCCGTTAATGGCATATAGTGCTCTTTGTTGTTATAGCTATCTAGCTGGTTTTTTAAGCTATAAGTCAGTACTGACCAATTGATTTGATTTTCTTTGCTAAGCTGTGCTTTATCTAATGCCATTAGGGATTGATAAATATCTAATCTTTTTTTGTATAAGTCAGCCAAATTACTTGCCGACAAATCAGGTAATTTTGCGTTATTTTCACCTGCAACATCCTTATTGAAAGGGCTGCTTTCTTGATAAAATATTTCATGGGTTTCAATAAGTTGCTTTAACTTACTGTTTGCATCATTTGGATTTACGCTATTGCTATTTGATATACTGCATGAAACTAAAAAAGTGCACAGTAAAAAGGTATATAATTTATTCATGGTAACAGCTCAGTATTGAAGACTTTGATACTCTAACAAACTTTAAAGAAAAGAAAAGTCAAAGAAGAAAATACAATATATCATGTAAAAATGAGTTACATTAAATCACTAGATTTTTCTTATCATTTCCGAGAGAATGGTTCTGCCTTATAGATGTGAATAAATAAACAGATGAAGTATCACGACTCTATACAAGAAGCAGAGCAAGTAATGGCTCTCACCGTTGAACAACTTAAACAATGGGATTTACCCGTCAACCCAATTAATTATGCGGTGGGCTATGAATACAACAAACAAAATAACCCTAGTTTAAGTAAGAGTATAAATGAGCAATTATTAGTATCTAGCAAGCTTGATAGTTTCTTTATGGAGTCTCTCTATAAAAATCATGTCCTTGAACAAAGTAAATTTCGCTTTGACATTATTACTGACTTACATAAATTACTTTGCACTACTGAGAAAAGCTCTAAGTTAAGTAGCGATTCTGCAGATATTCTCATTTCAAACTTTGACACTAGCATTCCTCAATTACTCTCAGATGATAAACTGGAAGTAAAAGAAGCCGTTGAATCATTAGAGGCGGCCACACAAGCATTTAAACTACAACAAGAGCAATTAAAAAAGCAGTTGCAGCTTGCTCATAAAGTTAACCAACAGCTGAATAAGGAGTTAGCAAGCACTAAGCAAACCGTCGATTTAGATCCAGTGACGGGGCTGTTTAACAAAGATGCAATTGTTCGTCATATTGATGCTTGGTTAAAGCAAGACAATCAACCTTCGATGAATGCCATTTTAGTCAAAGTGAATAATTTTGACCAATTCTCACAAGATTATGGCTTATTGTTAGCCGATGTCATTTTAAATAAAGTGGCAAATAAAGTAGCAAGTTATGTTGATGAAAGTGGTTTATCTTCTCGAATTAGCTTTGATGAATTTCTCTTGTTAGTTCCCAAAATCGATTTAGAAACAGCAAATGAAGTAGGTAAAAAAATCTCTTTAGGTGTTGAAAAGTTAAGGTTTGTTAGTGCTAAATCTAAAGTAACACTTCCACAAATCACTATTGACTATGCCGTTGATAATATTCAATTAAATGAAACATTAACTAATATTACCAACCAGTTAACTAAGAAGTTAACCATTTATTAGTAATGGTTAACACACTAGCTTACTCTTTAAAAAAGTGCTGACGATATACCTTAAGTTCAGCGATAGACTCTTTAATATCATCAAGTGCCAAATGTGCACCGGTTTTAACAACTTTATCAAGCACTTCTGGTTTCCAACGACGTGCTAGCTCTTTTACCGTACTTACATCTAAATTTCTATAGTGAAAAAAGTCTTCAAAATCAGGCATATACTTATTAATAAATCGTCTATCTTGACCTATACTATTGCCACACATAGGAGATTTACCAGGTGTTACATGCTCCCTAACAAAAGCAAGCGTTTGCTCAGTTGCTTCTGCTAAAGATATTTGACTCTCACGACAGCGTTTCGTTAAACCTGATTTACCATGATGCTCAATGCACCACTCACTCATGTTATCTAGCACCTCGTCAGATTGCTTAATCGCAAAAACAGGGCCTTGAGCAATAATATTTAATTGACTATCTGTAATGATGGTAGCAATTTCCAAAATCACATCAGTTTCAGGTTCTAACCCTGTCATTTCTAGATCAAGCCAGATTAAATTTGAGTCACTACACGTCATAAATTTCCCTTAAAAAATGCACAAGCATTGGTAGACAATTGTAAGTATAATACTTCAGATATTATCGCGATGATATTTCTTTCGTGAGTAAGGTATAATACTTTTAAAAAAATGCAATGTATGGCCGTAAATTTAGGCTGAATTTATTCCAAGGTAAATGAGCAAAATGACTATCTAATATGGCTAAAGCAAAAAAATTAACAAAAGGTCAATTGAGAAGAATAAAAGCTAACCATGACAAAAAGCTTCATGGTCAGAAAAGCAAGACTAAACAAAATGAACAAATTCACTGGCAAGATAATGAGCTGAGTGCCCCTCAAACTGGCACCATTATTAGCCGCTTTGGCCAACATGCTGATGTTGAAAGCAGTGAAGGTAATATTTTCAGGTGTAATCTAAGACGTTCAATCGATTCTCTTGTATGTGGTGATAAAGTCCAATGGCGTCAAGGAAAAGAAACCGAACACAGCATAAGTGGCATTATTGAAGCAGTGCATGAAAGAGATTCTATGCTCTCTCGCCCTGATGTTTACGATGGTTTAAAGCCCATAGCGGCTAATATTAGTCAGATTTTAATTGTATCATCCGTTTTACCGGTATTTAACAGTGACATTATTGATCGTTACTTAGTTGCAGCAGAACAAACAGGTATCACACCTGTCATTGTGTTAAATAAAGTCGATTTATTGACTGAAATATCCCAAGAAAAACAGAATGAAATTGAGCAACAATTGCAAATTTATCGTAATATCGGCTATCAAGTACTCTACGCTAGCAGTAAATCAAATCACGGTATTGATGTTGTGAAAGACCAGTTAGCTTCTCATACTAGTATTTTTGTCGGCCAATCAGGCGTGGGTAAATCGACTCTAGTCAACGCATTAATGCCTGATTTAGGCTTGTTAACACAAGAAGTCTCAGAAAACTCAGGCCTTGGTCAACATACCACAACCGTAGCTCGCTTATATCACTTTAATGACGGTGGCGACTTAATAGACTCCCCCGGTATTCGAGAATTTGGCCTATGGCATTTAACACCTGAACAGGTATATCATGGCTTTATTGAATTTTCTCCTTTTCTGGGCATGTGCAAATTCAGAGATTGTAAACATCAAAATGATCCTGGCTGCGCACTAATAGCCGCAGAAAAAAATAATGAAATAACCACCAAGCGCTTAGCTAGTTTTCAACGAATACTAGGTAGCTTAGGTGAAAACAAATTAACATCTCGCTTTAACGATTAAGGAAACCAAGTGTCTTCACAAAATTCATTTACAGACAAAATAAAAATTGCTTTGCAATACATTATGCCTAAGCACTTTTTATCACGTTTAGTTGGTAAATTTGCCGCAGCCAAAATGGGCTGGTTAACTACCAAGGCTATTAGTCAATTTATCAAAGCTTATGATATTAATATGAGCGAGGCAAAATTAAAAAATGCCAGTGATTTTGAAACCTTTAACGACTTCTTTACTCGTGAACTTGAAGAAGGTGCTCGTACAATAGATAGTGATGAAGACACACTGTGTTACCCTGTTGATGGTGCTATCAGCCAACAAGGTGATATTGTTGATGGTCAACTTATTCAAGCCAAAGGATTTGATTACAGTTTAACATCATTACTTGGTGGTGACGCTCAAACTGCAGCTCCCTTTCAAGGAGGCAAATTCTCTTGTATATATCTTGCTCCTAAAGACTATCACAGAATTCATATGCCCATGGCAGCGACCTTACGTGAAATGATTTACGTGCCTGGAGAGTTATTCTCTGTTAACCCATTAACTGCTCGCAATGTACCTGACTTATTTGCGCGTAATGAGCGTGTTGTTGCTATTTTTGATACGCAATTTGGTCAACTAGCTATGGTATTAGTTGGCGCTACTATTGTAGCCAGTATTGAAACCACCTGGGCAGGCACCATTACCCCACCTGCAGGTAAAGATATTTTCCGCTGGAAGTACCCAGCCTCTGGCGTTGATGCCATCACCTTCGAAAAAGGCGATGAAATGGGACGCTTCAAGTTAGGCTCTACTGTGGTGAGTACTTTTTCACCGGACATGATCGAGTTTGACAGCAATGCTGGACCAGGTACTGTAACCCGCTTAGGTGAGCTTTACGCAACAGTGAATAACAAATAGACGTAATAATACAGTGACTAAACAATAAGTTATAACAGTACAAATAAAAAGGTTGCTCATTTATTCTACACAAGATACGATTAAGTTCGTATCTTGTTACAATGATGAACAAATTTTAAGTTTGTAGATCATGTTTTTATCAATAGGCGAGTAAGCTCAAAAGGAAAAGTAAATGGCGCGTGATAATTCTGCAGTAAAGCCTACAGAGGCTGAATTAACATTACTTAATGTGCTATGGCAAATAGGCCCAGCAACGGTAAGACAAATCCACGAAGCAGTTAGTACATCTCAAAGAACAGGTTATACAACTGTACTAAAAATCTTGCAAATTATGCATGAGAAATCACTGGTTATTAGAGATGAGAGCAACCGAGCTCACGTATATGCTGCTGCAAACAGTGAAATGCATACACAATCTTCTCTCATCAAAGATCTTATTAGTAAAGCTTTTGGTGGTTCTACATCAAAATTAGTCATGAGAGCTATTGATGAATCTACCAGCGCTCAAGAAATTGATGATATTCGTCAACTTTTAAATTCACTTGAAAAGTAACAGTAAACAAACTTAATACATGCTTGAACATTTATTAACAACGCCATATTTTTATAGCTTAGCGCTAACCTTATTGCACTTTTTGTGGCAAGGGGCATTAGTGGCTATTGCATTAAAAACAGCTTTGTTAGTAATTGATAAAAGTAAATCTCAATTACGCTATGCACTATCAGCATCAGCAATGTTAGCAAACTTAGTGCTGGCTATTACCACCTTTATTATTGTTTTTCCTGATGATGCAATTATGCAAACCTCAGGGAGCTCTCCGTTAGCACTAACCACACTTGTAAATGAACTAACGCAAGAGAATACTTTACTAAATTACCAAGAATTGCTCCCATCCTTGGTTGCACATTCTCTACCCTATATATCATTGTTATGGATGGTTTGTGTTTTTTCATTAGCTGCTAAGCTATTGATTGAAATGCGTAACGTAAATAAGTTACCTGCTAGTGGCAGCATAATGCCAGAGCAAGCTTTATTAGATCGCTTTAGCGAATTAGCACAGCAAATCAATTTAAAGAAAACGCCAAAGCTACTTATCTCATTAAAAATTGATGTCCCTATGGCGATTGGTTGGTTAAAGCCTGTCGTATTAATTCCTGCTAGTATGGTCAGTGGTTTAAATGCTGCTCAGCTTGAAATGCTGATGCTACATGAGTTAGCGCACATCCGCCGCCACGACTATTTGGTTAATTTAATTCAAACCATTATTGAGTTATTGTTTTTCTTCCATCCAGGTGTGAGCTGGATAGCAAAACAAATGCGTAATGAGCGTGAATATTGTAGCGATGATATTGCTGTGCAACATTGTGGTGACCCAATCGCTTATGCGCATACATTGGCCGACACAGCCTCTTTATGCGCAAATAGACACCACCATACAATACCAAGTATGGCGATGGCAGCATCAGGTGGAGATTTAAAGCAACGTGTATTAAGGCTAGTAGGTCATCACTGTGCTCCAAGTAATGATGTCAGTAAATGGTTCGCTGGCATCAGCATATTTTTTGCCGTTATGTTCATCATGAGTAATAAACTGCTTACTTTTCCATATGCGCAAAAATGGACCAATGAATTTCCTTGGAATAACCCAAGTAATACACCTGTTCAGGCAAAAAAATCTAATAAAAATAAAAGTAGTAACTCCCTGAGCAATTCAACAGCTTTGGCAGACGATAGCATCGCCCAACAATTGTTAGCGAATCAGCAAGAAGAGCAACCTGCTAGCAAGTTTGTTAAAGAATATACTATTTTCAATGATAACAAGCTGGCTGAAGTGGCTGTTACTGAACAACCATCACAAACCAACATTCAGCAGACAATTAAAGAGCCGATAAGTAAACAAGAAAGTTTAGTTAATGAAGCGGCTCCAAGGCGACAGGCCCATACGAAGGATTATGCTACTGATGTTTTAACTACTGAAACATCGGCAAAACGACTTATTGAGACTGCCAGCAATACAAGCCCTGTTAATGTAAAACTTGAACCAACAGCAGCGCATGTTGTTACAGCAGATGCAAACCAACAAGCTGATTTAACTAGCGAAAGTTTAACGACTAAATCTGTCAAACAAACTAACTTTTCCGGTGCTGATGCTAGTTTATCGCATAAAAAGTTATTAACTCCTCCAGTCAATAAATCCATTGAATTGACTGATAACTCTCCATCTCGTATTGAGCTAGCGTTAAGCAGTGAGCAAGATCTTGCCCGCAACAGTTCATTTAAAAACCCTTATCAAGCTCAAATCGCTGAATTAGCCGCAGAGCCAATGACAACGCCACGAAATGATATTTTTGAAGAGTTAGCGCAATTAGAAAGCTTACCAACAAGCAGACCTACGCTGTCAGTTGAACAAGTAAAAAAACCGATATGGTATGAAGCCGAGCAAATTAAAACTGCTGAGCCAGTTTACCCAAGTTTAGCTAAGCGTAAAGGTATTGAAGTTGAAGTGAAGGTTAACTTCACCATCGATAAGCAAGGTAATGTTAAGAACATTAGTTTTGTGCAACAAAATAGAGTTAATTACTTTAAAAACTCTATTCGAGCTGCAATCAAAAAATGGCGTTTTCTACCAGCTAAGGTTGGTGATAAACCAGTAGAAAGCCAAATGTCAAAGATATTTTCTTTCAGTTTACAAGGTTAACCTTTCTTTCTACGCTGCTGCTTTTTATCCATAAATGTTTGCCACTTCGCTTTTTGCTCAGCTGTTAGTACATTATAAATAGCATGCTTTGTTTTTGCCTTAGCTAAAGCTGCTTGAGCAATAGTAGGCTGATAAGCATTAAATAGCGCAGTAAAAGCATGCTCATCAAAAACATCAGCATGTATTAATGCTTTTTGTTCCACTTTCATTTGCTTTAATGACTCTTTTAATGTTTGGTTTTGTTCTTTAGCAGATAACTTAATCGTTTTAATTTGCTCTTTCTGACTATCAGTTAACTCCAGTACTTTGGCCATTTTTCTAAAAAGCTTGTCTTTCCCACCATGTTTAAACTTGCCCATATGTTGGGCGCGATAGTCATTATCAAACGTTAAATTGTCACTAGCCCCCTGAGCATAAGACGTTTGGCTTAATAACAACGTTGCAATTAACACCATTGGCTTCATAGTTACTTTTAATATACTTTTCATGATCTATCCTCAATTAAATAATAGCTAAATTCCAAATACATAAATAAACCTTGCACTAAGATAATTCATGTAATTGTTGTAATCATTATATTCAAGGCAATGCAAAGAAACGCAAAGCAAGTGTAAAGATTTAGTAAAGTTCACTTTGTTGGTGTGCGTAATATTCTAGCTAAGGTAAACTACCCATAGCTAAAAAGAGAGGTTGCTTTGAATAATAAACGATTACTATTAATTGATGATGATAAAGAGCTTGCTGAGTTACTTACCGCATTTCTTGGTATGCACCAGTATTCTGTAGATTGTTGTTTTGATGGGCAATCAGGCTTAAAGCAAGCATTAAGTCAGTCATACGATATTATTTTACTTGATGTCATGATGCCTAAACTGAATGGCTTTGAAGTGCTAAAAGCATTAGGTGATCAACATAAAACACCTGTGCTTATGTTGACAGCAAAAGGTGATGATAATGACAGAGTACTCGGGCTTGAGCTTGGCGCTGATGACTACCTCGCGAAACCATTTCATCATCAAGAGTTACTCGCTCGTATCAAAGCAATTTTAAGACGAATAGCCATTACACAAGACTTACAAAGCCACCCAAATGCTGAACAAACCCTGTCTATTAACGGCGTTAAGCTAAATCATGCAACACATCAAGCTACCTGTCATTCGCAAGCTGTTGAGTTAACAAGCACTGAATATCAAGTACTGACAATCTTGATGCAACATCAAGGTGAGATTGTCAGTAAAGCTCAGTTATCAGAGCAAGTATTAGGAAGAAAATTAGCTCCATTTGATAGAAGCATCGATGTTCATGTAAGTAACATCAGACGTAAGCTATTGCCTTTTAGTGACACTGATAAAATCAAAACCATTCGTGGTGCTGGATATATCTTTTTATCAGGTGATTTATCATGAGCTTAATTTCAATACGACGTTACCTTTCATCTTTCAGCGTCAAACTTTTTCTGTGGTTTTGGTTTATTACGTTAACATCAATCACTGTAAGTCGTTTTATTACCAACCAATTGCTTAATGATGACAACATTAGCATTGTAGCAGAGCAAGTAAATAAAGAAGATTTACACTTTTTAAATCGCATAAAGGCTAAATTAGCCCAAAACCCTTTTGCACAAATACAAAATAATCATAAACGGAAAAAGCATCGAAGAACTGACCTTACACTTTGGACTCAACTTCCCTCAGACAGACTAAAGGTTGATAAACTATCCAAACAAAAAGGCCGTTTCAATGACATATTAAAAAAGCATATTCAGACGCGTGAAAATGACACTCTACAATCTGTTGTTTATAGCCATACAAGAATTACAGGACCAATACCTGTTATCTATAAGAATCAACAAACCTTACTTTTCGTCTCCAAAAAGATGCCACGAAAAACCTTCCAGCACTTTTTAAAAGAGATGCCTCTTTGGTTAAAATTAATGATCCCACTTACCATTAGTTTTACGCTATGTATCGTGTTAGCCCGCTCCCTAAGTAAACCAGTTTTAAAAATGAAAGACGCAACATTAAAAATTGCACAAGGAGACTTAAGCACACGAGTAACTGGTCTTAATACTAGGCAAGATGAATTAGGTGGTTTAGCCAGGTGTTTTAACCAAATGGCTGATAAACTCGAAACCAATATTTCAGCACAACAGCGATTGCTAGGAGATGTCTCACATGAGCTGCGCTCGCCACTAACTCGCTTACAAATGGCTTTGGCGCTTGCACAGCAAAAGGGAGAAGATCAAGAACAGTACTTTGAACGCTGTCAGAAAGAGATTAATCAACTCGATGAAATGATCGCCCACGTTCTAACACTTTCTCGATTAGAGAATTCTTTTAAGCCCCTTAATATAGCTTCTTTCAGTTTTACACGTTTATTAAAATCAATTATTTCAGATCAGCAGCTACTCGCAGAAAATAAACAAGTTAATATTGAATGTAATGCTAAAGAAGATATTACTATTCAAGGTGATAGTCACTTACTCAGTGGTGCAATAACCAATGTACTAATAAATGCTATTAAGCATACAACTCAAAACTCCACTATCAAAATTGCCTTGATAGACAATAATCACCAGCTATCTTTAACAATAAGTGATTCGGGTAACGGTGTTCCTGAAGATGCATTAGTAAAAATATTTACTGCTTTTTATCGTGTGAATAGCGCTCGCGATAGAGAAACAGGTGGCACAGGGTTAGGCCTAGCCATAGCCAAGCAGGCTATTACGGCGCACCAAGGAAAAATATTTGCACAAAATATTAGTCTAACAAACAAAGAGCACCAAGGATTAGCCGTAACAATAGAACTTCCTAAAAGCCAAGTTAATCAGTAAAGTAGGCTATTAGATAATATGTTGAGATATTAAATGGTCCAAAATGTAAGCTTCTGTAGTGAACAACAGCTTGATGGAAATCTTCAAACTGTTATTGCTGATTTTTGGCAAACAGGTCAGTTTTCTTGCTTTGAAGGAGTGAACAATATTCGCATTAACTATGCCTACTTTATTCACTCTAATCACAGTAAAAAAATAATTATTATTCCTGGTCGATGTGAAAGTTACCTAAAGTACCAAGAACTTAGTTATGATCTTTTTAATCAAGGCTATAACATTTTTATCCTAGATCACCGTGGCCAAGGATTATCAGAGCGGCTGCAATCAAACCATAACAAGGGTTATGTTAATAACTTTCAAGACTATGTTTGCGATGTAAAATATTTCATCGAAAATATATCAACAACACTTGATAAGTCTGTGACTTATCTATTAGCTCACTCTATGGGTGCAGCCATCGCTACACGATATTTACAAGAAAATACCATACCGATTCAAGCAGCAGCCCTAGCCTCACCCATGTTTGGTTTTAATGCGGGCAACTTCCCTAAAAGCATTACCTTTCAAGCCCTGAAGATAGCCAATAGCATAAATAAACGCTTAAGCAACGACTCTTGGTATTTCTTAGGTCAAAAAGACTACCAAGCAGTCACATTTGAAGAAAATCATTTAACGCACTCTGCTCGGCGATATAGCGTATTTGTAGATTTGTATCAATCAACTCCCGTAATACAGTTAGGTGGCGTTACCTTACAGTGGCTAATTGAGAGCTTTAAAGCTCAACAAGCAATATTTGCTAACCTCAAAGACATTTCCACCCCTATCCTAGTGCTACAGGCCAGTAACGATTTGATCATTGATAATGATGCTCAGCATGAATTTTGCCAACAGCTTTATAGGGTAAAGCCAGATTTTTGCGCTTCAGCTTCACCCATTACCATAGAACAGGCATATCATGAGCTATTTTTTGAAACAGACACCATTCGAACACACGCATTGAACACCTGTTTAAACTGGTTCTCCCAATGTAAATAAATGAAGAAGGGTTAGCTAACCTCAACTCGGGATAAGAAATTAGCTAGCTATTTGAAATGTATGTAAATTTATATTTATCATTATTCTAGATTGGCTATTTTTCTTAATACAAGGCAAATTAGTGCGTTAATAGCTAGTCTATTGCAAACTAATTTAACGCTGTAGTAAGGAAAATAGACTGCTAGAAAGCAAGTTGTTATCCCGAACTGAGGTTAGTTAACTTGCTGCTGTAATTCACTCTGTACCACTGAGCTTGGATCATGATGAATGAATATTTCGCACGGCTTAAACGCTTCCAGCAATGTTTCTTCGATTTGATCACCAATAGCATGAGCCTCGTATAAGGATAAGTTGTCATCTAACTCTAAGTGAAACTGAATAAAGCGTTGTGCTCCGGCTTGCCTTGTTCTCAATTCATGAATGCCCTTCGCTTGGCTATGGGCTAAGGTAATTTCTCTTATCTTTTCTAAATCCTCATCAGCTAACTCTCGATCCATTAATTGACCAACACTTTGGAAAATAATTTTTCCTGCACCAATCAATAAGTAAATCGCTACCGCAATAGTAAATGCACCATCAGCTTGTAACCAGATCCCCTGACTGAGAAAAATAGCAGCCAACACCCCTAAGTTTAAAAATAAATCTGACTGATAATGCAGCGCATCACCGCTGATAATAATAGACCCCGTTTTGTTAATAACAAATCGTTGAAAAATTACTAAAAAAATCGTTAAAACAATTGCCGCAACTGTCACCCATATAGCCACTTCACTACGTACAATAAACTGTGGGTTAATTAAACGGGACATACCACTAAATATTAAGATAATTGCAGAACCAAGCACAAAGGCCGCTTGTACTAGGCCGGCTAAACTCTCAGCTTTACCATGACCAAAACTATGCTCTTTATCTGCAGGCGCTAAAGCAAAACGCAGAATAACTATATTCATAACCGATGCAAATAAGTCGAGTATAGAGTCAGTAGTCGAGGCTAACATAGCACTAGAATCGGTAACCAACCAAGCGTAAAGCTTAATAGCCACAAGCAGCAGTGCAACACTTGTAGAGAAAATAGCCGCTAATCGCACCCAAAAGGCATAATCTTCTGATGACAGTGTCTTATTTTCCAAGATAAACGTTCCTCGTTAAATATTGAATCGTGAGTAATTACAGTACAAACCGCTGTCTACATTTATGTTCAGTATAGTAATAAAATGAGAGATATTAATAACCCATTTGTTGCTAACATTCTAAAATTCATTGTGTTTGGGTATAATAATATTATGATTAATTTACGTGATATCACTCATGCTTGACGTTGTTCTCTTTCAACCACAAATCCCACCTAATACAGGTAATATTATTCGCCTTTGCGCCAATTCAGGCTTCAGATTACATTTAATTGAACCGTTAGGTTTTGATTTAGATGATAAAAAGTTAAAAAGAGCTGGTTTAGATTATCATGAATTTGCTGCAATTCAACGTCATGCAGATTACGCTGCTTTCTTACAACACGAAAACCCCGAACGTGTATTAGCCATTACAACCAAAGCAACAAACTTTTATCACGATGTTTCGTTTAAAGAAGGTGATTATCTGCTGTTTGGCTCAGAAACAAGTGGTTTACCTGAAGAGGTTCGGGTACAAATCCCTGATGAAGATAAAATCCGAATTCCAATGCTTAAAGACAGCCGCAGCATGAATTTATCAAACGCCACCGCTGTTATTGTCTACGATGCGTGGCGTCAACTTGGTTTTCCAAATGCGGTGTAGCAGTATGACTAAGCGATAAAATAACAGATAAAAAAAGCCCTTATTCAAATGATTAAGGGCTTTTTAGAATCTTGTTAACTAATATTAGCTATTCAAATTTCTTATCTCTAGAGAGCAAATCTGCTGCAGCTAACTTGGCATCTTTGCCTTGATACAATACTTGATAGACTTGCTCGATAATTGGCATCTCGACACTATTACGTTGTGCCAACATGTAAACTTCTTTGGTGTTTCGATAACCCTCAACCACCTGACCTATATCAGTCATAGCTTGCTCAACTTCAAGACCTTGCCCCAACGCTAAACCAAATCGGCGATTGCGCGATTGGTTATCCGTACACGTTAGCACTAAATCACCTAAACCAGCCATGCCCATAAAGGTAGCAGGTTGGGCATTTAATGCTAAACCAAGACGAGTCATCTCTGCTAAACCACGTGTAATCAGTGCGGTTCTTGCATTAGCACCAAAACCTATGCCATCTGCAATACCGGCAGCAATAGCAATAACATTCTTTACTGCGCCACCAAGTTGTACACCAATAAAGTCAGTATTAGAGTAGACTCGAAAACGCTTTTCACAATGTAATAAATCAGAAACTTCAGCAACAAACGCTTCATCATTCGAGGAAAGTGAAATAGCAGTGGGTAAACCTGCTGCCATTTCTTTTGCAAAAGTAGGCCCTGATAACACAGCTAATGATACATCTTCACCGAGTTCTTTTTGTGCCACCGTTTGCAATAAATCACCTGACTCAGGATCTAAACCTTTAGTTGCCCAAGCAATTTTTACATCGGCTCTAAGCAAAGGTTTTATCTGTTTAAGCATATTACCAAACGCATGACTTGGTACGACTAGCAAGATCTTATCACTCGCTTGCACTGCTTCAGCTAAATTCGACACTAAGTGCAAACTTTCTGGAAAAGTGCATCCTGGTAAATACTTAGCGTTTTCCCTTGTAGCAACCATTTGTTCTACATGAGTCGAGTCGCGACCCCAAAGCAACGTTTGATGACCATTTCTCGCCAAACAAATAGCAAGGGCTGTCCCATAAGAGCCAGCACCAAGAACCGTAATTTTTGCAGATAAAGTCATCGACAACCTTTGGGAAATTATGAGCTAAATAAATTAGTGAGTTTCAGTGCTCTCAGGAACATTTGCTTGTGCTTGAGCAGCTTGCTGTTGTACATATGAAGCATATAGTGCATCAAAGTTAACTGGCGCTAAGTTAAACTGTGGGAATGAACCACGGTTAACTAGGTTTGCTACACTTTCACGCGCATATGGGAATAATGTTGTTGGGCAGAAAGCACCTATTGTTTGAGCAATTTGCGCATCTTCCATATTAGCAATAGTAAAAATACCTGCTTGTTGAACTTCCGCTAAAAAGGCTGTTTGACCTTCAACTGTTGCAGTAACAGTCACTGCTAATACTACTTCATAAGTATCTTCAGCAAGTTTGTTAGAACGCGTATCTAAGTCTAACTTAATTTCTGGTTGCCAATCTTTTTGGAAAATAGCTGGTGAGTTAGGTGTTTCAAAAGAAACATCTTTTGTATATACACGTTGAATTGCAAATTGTGGACCTGCAGCAGCGGCAGCTTGTTCTGTTTGGTTTTCTTCAGCCATGATGGGCTCCTAAATTATAATAGTTCAAATCAAGCTTTTGCTTGTTCATTCAGTAATGGGTCTAACTGTTGGTTGTACTCTAATGCCATGAGTTCATCACAGCCACCAACATGTTTATTGTTAATAAATATTTGAGGTACGGTATAACCGCCATTGCTACGCTCAATCATTTTTTCACGTAACTCAGGATTAACATCAATTTTAATTTCATTATATGCAACGGATTTTTGCGTTAATAACGCCAACGCCCTCGTGCAATATGGACAATACGCCTTGGTATATATATCAACTGTTGCCATTAAAACTACCTCAATAGTATTATTAGTTTTTGCTTACAGGTAAACCAGCGTTAATCCAAGCATTCATACCCCCTTTAAGGATACTTACTTTCTCAAAGCCCGCTTTGAATAAATCGTTAGCCACTTTCGCCGCACTAATTCCTGCTGTGCACACTACAATGATGGGTTTATCTTTATGCTTTTCAAGGCTAGTAAATCCATTTTGACTAATTTTTTCATTAGATAAATTTACCGCATCTAGAATATGGCTAGTTTTAAACTCTTTTTCAGCACGTATATCTAATGTCATGCCTTCTTCTCTATTTACTAGAAAAGTTAAATCTTGTGGGCTAATTTGTTTAATAGGTGACATTTTCATTTTAATCGTTGTCACAATTATCATTACAACTAGCGCAACCCAAACAGCACTTAATACAGGGTTGTTACCTGCAAACGTAAGGAATTCTTCCATTTATCTCAACCATATCTATCTTAAATTTCGAATCGGCACATTATACCCAAGTCTATTATAAATGCGAGCTTAACCCTGCTGATATGCCTTTTAGTAAACTGCTTTGAAACATTTCTTTGATGAATAAGACTTTTCGAGCGTGTACAATAACGCCAATTTAATTTATCACTCGCAATTAACGACACTGCAGGACACTCTCATGGCGAATAAAAAATCAATGGTATTAATGATATTAGATGGCTGGGGCTATAGAAAAGACAGTAAAGCTAATGCCATTTTACAAGCAAACACTCCTGTTCTCGATGATTTAACCGCTAATTACCCAAACATGTTAATTAATACATCTGGTATGGCTGTTGGCTTACCAGAAGGCCAAATGGGTAATTCAGAAGTTGGTCATGTCAATTTAGGTGCGGGTCGAGTGGTATACCAAGATTTTACTCGGATAACTAAAGCCATAGCAGAAGGTGATTTTCAATCAAATACTGCACTTTGTCAGGCAATAGATAAAGCAGTAGCAAATAATGGAGCCGTGCATGTTTTTGGCCTGTTATCCCCAGGCGGTGTACATAGTCACGAAGATCACCTTTTCGCCACTTTACAATTAGCGAAACAACGAGGTGCTAAGCGAATATATTTACATGCTTTTCTGGATGGTCGTGATACACCACCAAGAAGCGCACAATCTTCTCTAGAAAAAGCTCAGAAAATACTCGCTGAAATAAGTGAAAGTGATGACGTTCAAGCGCAGATTGCTTCTGTGGTTGGTCGTTATTACGCTATGGATAGAGATCAGCGTTGGGATCGCGTTGAAAAAGCCTACAACCTTATGGTTGAAGGCAAGGCCGAACACCAATACTCTGACGCGATTTCAGCATTACAAGCAGCCTATGAGCGTGATGAAAATGATGAATTTGTCAGCGCCAGCGTCATCACTGACCAACAGAATAATGCCATTGAAGTGAATGATGGCGATGCCATGATATTTATGAACTTTAGAGCAGATAGAGCACGTCAGTTTACTCGCTGTTTTACCGAGCAAGATTTCGATGGTTTTAACCGCAACAAAGTGCCAAATATTGCAGATTTTGTCATGTTAACTCAATACTCAGCTGATATTAAAACCAGTTGCGCCTTTGCACCTGAAGCATTAAATAATGTTTTAGGTGAATGGTTAGCTAAACACCAAAAAACACAATTACGCATTTCAGAGACCGAAAAGTATGCTCATGTCACTTTTTTCTTTAGTGGCGGTAAAGAAGATACTTTTACCGGCGAAGAACGTATTCTTGTGCCTTCACCTGATGTCGCAACATACGATCTTCAACCAGAGATGAACTCTGGCCAACTTACAGATAAGTTAGTTGCCGCCATTGAAAGCGGTGAACACGATGTGATTATTTGTAATTATCCTAATGGCGATATGGTAGGTCATACAGGTGACTTCAATGCCGCAGTTAAAGCTTGTGAAGCAGTAGATCATGCTGTAGGTAGAGTGGTTAAAGCTCTGAAAAAAACCGGCGGAGAATGTTTAATTACTGCAGATCATGGCAACGCAGAGCAAATGCTCGATGACACAACGGGTCAAGCGCATACCGCTCATACTTGTGAACCAGTACCGCTTATTTACGTTGGTCGCCAAGCAGTAGCTGCAGAGAGCGGCACTTTAAGTGATATTTCCCCGACTTTATTACACCTTTTAGGTATGGAGCAACCACAAGAAATGACAGGTTCTATTTTAATGAGGCTAGCCAAGTAAGCTATAAATCATTACACTCAGTGACCATGAGAAAAAATTGTTGTTTATCTAAGCCTTGGCGAAAAATTAAAAAGTGCTACATCACAAGAATAAGCTTGCTTTGTGCAAGCTTATTCCTTGTTAATGTGCCTGTTTTTGCCGCTGAAAAAATTGACGCAAATGAAAAAGCTCAGCAAGAAAATAAAGCAAAACTCGAAAATGTCCAAAAGGCAATAGCTAAACAAGAGTCAAATATTTTTGACACAAACAAGAAGCGAAGTACACTTGAAAAAGAGTTGAAACGAGATGATATGGCCATAGCTAAAGTCGCTAGAGCCATTAATAATATCGAAAAGCAGCTCAGTGAACGCCAGCAACAAATAAATGTATTAGCAAAACAAAAGCAGCAACTCGAACAAGAAAAACTCAAGCAAGAAACCTTACTTGCCAAGCAATTACGTTCAGCCTATACCACAGGCCAACACGACTATTTAAAGTTGCTACTCAATCAAGAACAAAGTGAAAAAATACAGCGTACCGTTAGCTACTATCATTATCTCAACAAAGCTCGCATAGAAGAAATAGAAAACTATCAAGCTACCATAGCGCAGTTACTGCAAGTTAGCACTGAGCATCAAGAGCAAATAGACCAACTTGAGCAGCTTAAAATCCACCAAAATCAGCAAGCACAATTATTAAAGAGCACTAAAGCCAAGCGAAGTAAAACATTAGCAAATTTAAGTAAGCAATTACTATCAAGTCAACAACAATTAGCTAAACTAAAATCAGAAGAAAACAATTTAAATGCTGCTTTACAAAAACTTAGCGAGCTTATTCAAGCCGAAATAAATTTAACTGGGCTTAGTAAATTAAAGCGCAAATTATCTTGGCCTGTAAAAGGTCGTATGTTGCACCGCTTTGGTAGCCGAAAGCAAGGCTATTTAACCTGGAAAGGCATGCTGATATCTGCACCAATTGGCAGGCAAGTACACTCCATTCACAATGGCACTATATTGTTTTCTGACTGGTTGAAAGGCTATGGTTTATTAACGGTAATCGATCATGGTAACGGCTATATGAGTCTATACGCCCATAATCAAACACTATTAAAATCGGTGGGCGATAGAGTTGAAACAGGCGAACCTATCGCATTAGTTGGACAAAGTGGCGGCCAAGAGCAATCAGGACTTTACTTTGAAATTCGTCATCGTGGTAAAGCAGTGAATCCTAAACTATGGTGTAAATAGTTTTGCTTTAATGTTACCGTTTTACTTGTTTCCCAATATTTTCCTATAAAAAGAATAATTCTCATCATGCAAAAACTATTTTCTCTTCTTCTATGTAACTGCGTTTTTACCTTTTCCGTATTAGCCAATTCACCTGCTAAAGTCGCTATTGTTATTGATGATATGGGTTATCGCTATACCGATAGGCACGCATTGAACCTTCCCGGAGATATTACTTATTCAATACTACCCCATACGACATATGGCAAAAAATTAGCGCTAGCCGCGAATAAAAGTCATCATGAAGTCCTACTGCATATCCCTATGGAAGCAACCAACGGCAAAAAATTAGGACCCGGTGCTTTAACTATTGATATGGACGAAAAGGCGATATATGAAAGCTTACAGAAATCCTATGATGAAATCCCTTTCGCGATTGGTATTAATAACCATATGGGTAGCCGTTTAACTCAGTTATATGAGCCAATGGCTTGGACTATGTTATTTTTAAAACAACATGAACTTTTTTTCCTCGATAGTAAAACTAGCCCTGGCTCACAAGCAGAACAAGCAGCAAAAGACTTTGGTGTACCAGTAAAAGCACGTCACGTTTTCTTAGATAATCATTTAGATAGTGAGTACATTAAAGGGCAATTTTCTGAATTAATTCAATTTGCTAAAAAACGACAAATTGCTATTGCCATTGCGCACCCTCACCCTGAAACAGTTGAGAATCTACAGAAACTCATTCCGACTTTAGCGCAAAATAATATTGAATTAGTACCACTATCAGAACTTTACCCTAAGGTTGAACATACAAAACACAGCGGAAATATTGGCGAATAATATTCATGCCGCTTTAAAGCAAGGTAGATTAACGTTAATTTACCTTTCGACTTAAATAGAGATATCATGCTCTTTCAATATCTGACGTAAATACTTAACTGGGATGGCATAAGTAATACCACTCGGTTTAGCAATCACGGCTTCTTTCGTCTCTTGTACAAAAACCTTATTAATGATTCCAACAACATGCCCGGTGTGTTGGTCATACATAGCACTTCCACTATTTCCAGGATAAGCCGTTGCATCTAATTGATAAACTAGATATGGATTGCGTAAACTTTTCAACATTTTGATACTAATTTGTCCAGCGGAAGGCACTGGTACTATTGTTGGTGTAATACTCGCAATAATACCCCGATGAGTGACTGGGTATAATCCCAATACAGCACCAATAGGGAAGCCAGTAAACGCAATAGCACTCCCATCAGGGAGAAATTCATCATGAGCTAAGGTTAAGGCGGGGAGTGGCGGCCCTTTTAACTTGAGCACTGCTAAGTCATAACGTTGGGAAGTTGCTACTATGTCTGCTTGTCTAACCTTTGCCTCTTTCCCTGAGCCAATAAAAACAGCCATTTCTTCTAATAACTCATCATTAAGCATGTCTGGTAAAACATGGGCATTAGTTACCACATAACTGCCATCACCAATAACAAAGCCGGTACCGCGCAAAACATTTTGTGGTCTATTGGTTGGAGTATGAGTACCAATACCAACCACAGCGGGTTTAACTTTTGCAATAACCTGCACTAAGTCAGCTCTACAGTGAAAACTCATTGCTAGAGAGATTAATATAAGCCACTGAATTGAACGTTCCATTGTTTCCTACCCTAGACCCTAAGATCACTTTACTTATTACTTTGTAAATTATTTAATTAATTCTCAGTTTCGCAAAATTACTAACATTGTCCATACTTAAGCACAAGATATTGCAAATTAACTCACTAATAGCACCGTTAAATTCTTTATCATCTAATTATCACACTACAGACAGCATAGAAGAGTTTTTAGCTTATTGTTACTAAAGTACTAAGGAGACTGAATGTACAAGAGCATTGTACCTATTTTTGCCGGAGGAGGAACACGTCTCCCTGCGCATTTAGGTGTTCTTAAAGCATTAGAGATTTTAGATGTGCCTTTTACTGATCTCGTCGGTGTTTCAGGCGGTAGTATTATTGCTAGCTTCTACGCCTCAGGTCTATCTATCAATGACATTAAGAGAATAGCCCTACAAACAAACTACAATCAGTTTAGAGAATTTTCTTTAGTTAAATTAATTCGCCATGGCGGTCTGAGTTCTGGTGATGCCTTTGAAAAGTGGGTTGATTTACACTTGCAAGGCAAGACCTTTTCTCAATTAAAAATGAAGTTACATATTGTCGCGACCGATGTAACTAATGGTAAACCCGTAATATTTGATGCTGAGCGCACTCCAGACATGAAAGTATCACAAGCGGTGCGTTTTTCCATGTCAATACCGTTAGTGTTTAGCTTTAAGCCTTTTGGTAAACGCATTATGGTCGATGGCAGCATCCTTTCTGAAGATGCTCTGCATAGGGACTGGGATCACCAAGGCACCCCTGTACTTTGCTTTAGGTTACGTGGTGAGCACGAATACGACAACTTAAATGTCAATGGTATTTTCCCTATATTTAATTATGTCACGCTACTTATCAGAACCTTTATGACCACAATTTCACGTGAATACATTAATGAAAATTTTTGGCATAACACCATTGTTATTAATATAGGTGAGTACTCTGCGGTCGACTTTAAAATGAATAAAGAACAAAAGCATGACCTATACAAAGTAGGTTTACAGACTGCTCTTGAGATAGTGCCAATTAAGCTTGCTTATAAGCATACTTAACATTAGCTCTAAAGCTAACGAACTAATTAAATTAAAGTTTTCACCCAAATTACTACTTGATTGATCAGTAATATCATTGCCATAATACCCTTTAGGAACTTTCCTAAAGTCTTAGCAATCAGGATGATAAATGCTTAACTATATTCATGAGCTAGTTAAACAAAGTGCAGGTTCAAGTCCACATGCCATAGCGCTTCAAGTTAATGAATGTTGTTTAACCTATCAGCAATTAAACACTCAAATTGAACAGTTCTCTTATCATTTAGCCAACATAAGTACGCCCAAACAACGTATTGGCATTTATCTAAACAAAAACAGTGAAAATGTTATCACTATGTTTGCTTGCTCTAGCGCAAGTCTCATTTTTGTGCCAATTAACCCTGTTTTAAAAGCCGCACAAGTACAACATATTATTGATGATTGCCAAGTACAAACATTGGTAACTAATAAAGCAAGATTAAGCGGTTTGTCAAAGGTTTTATCATCATTGCATTCCGTTGAAACCATTATAGTCACTGATGCTGATACACAAGAGCTTGCTTTACTTTGTGATAGTTTTGCAAACATTAACTTCATCCCATGGCCAAGTGACTCAAAAACGATAAAGCAAACACTCCTCGCTAGTACAACACCTTCAACCAATGATATTGCCTGCATTCTATATACCTCAGGCAGCACAGGTAAACCCAAAGGTATAATGGTTAGTCATCAAAACCTAATCCTCGGAGCAGAATCAGTCAGTCAATATTTACAAAACACCTCACAAGATAAAATCCTTGCTGTACTACCTTTTAGTTTTGACTATGGTTTAAATCAACTTATCAGTAGTTTTTTAGTGGGCGCACAGTGTATTTTACTCGACTACTTATTTCCTCAAGATGTCATTAAAGCGGTTAAAAAGTATAAAGTTACTGGTTTAGCCGCAGTACCTGCTCTTTGGTCGCAACTGTGTGAAATTGAATGGGATGAACAAGCTAAATCTATTCGTTATTTTACTAATTCAGGTGGTGTATTAGCTCAACATTGCTTGCAAACATTAAGAGATAGAATGCCTACAGCAACTCCCTTTCTAATGTATGGATTAACAGAAGCTTTCCGGTCTACTTATCTCACACCAAATGAAATCGACAAAAGGATTGGCTCTATAGGTAAAGCAATCCCCAACGCGGTAATTAAAGTCATACGAGCAGATGGCTCTGAATGTGATGTTGATGAAACAGGTCAGTTAATTCATATTGGACCGTTGGTGACTTTAGGTTATTGGCAAGACATTGCTAAAACGCAGGAGCGTTTCAAATCTTTTGGTGCTTGCAAAGAAATGGCTGTTTTCTCTGGCGATTATGTAAAAAAAGATAGTGATGGTTTCTTATACTTTGTTGGCAGAAAAGATGAAATGATAAAAACATCAGGCTATCGTGTCAGCCCTACTGAAATTGAAGAGTGTCTTTTACAATTAACTGAAATATTAAATGCAGTTGTTTTCGGTAAACCCGTTGACATATTAGGGCAAGTTATTATCGCGTATGTGCAACTAGCACAACCTCTAAAAGCTAAACTTGACTCAAAGCAATTAGAGAAAAAACTTTTGCGTCACTGTAAAGAGCAACTAGCTAATTATATGCTCCCCAAAGAATTCCATTTCATTAATGAATTACCCATAAATGCCAATGGAAAAATCGACAGAAATAAGTTGAGATTAGACTACCTAGCTAACTTACAAACAGCTAAGATTAATAAATAACGCTATCACTATGAAAATCGATAATAAAATGCCACATCATCACAGTTTCGCACAACAAAATAATTCACTTTCAGTGGCAGGCCTCTCTATTGATGATATTGCCCAGCTCTTAGGGAGTACGCCTTTCTATGTCTACGATAAAAAACAAATCATTGATAGGGTAACGTCATTAAAAGCACTATTACCTCAACAAGTAAAATTGCACTACGCCATTAAAGCTAACCCTTTGCCAAGCTTGGTACATATGATTTCTCAACATGTTTCAGGCTTTGATGTTGCATCGAATAAAGAAATGCTTCTGGCCTTGCAAACAAATATTTCTGCAACGGACATTAGCTTTGCTGGCCCAGGAAAAACACCTCAAGATTTGCGCTCTGCTATTATTGCCAATGTAACGCTACATGTTGAATCTGCATCAGAAATATCTAAGATCGAAACCATAGCAGCTAGCTTGAGAAGAACAGCCAATATAGCAATTCGTATAAACCCTAAATTCGAATTAAAAGCCTCTGGCATGAAAATGTCAGGTGGTGCAAAGCCTTTTGGTATTGATGAGGAACAAGTTGAATCAGTGCTTAAAAATATAAACAAAAACTACATTAAGCTGTGTGGTTTTCATATCTATAGTGGCTCACAAAACCTCAATGCAGATGCCATTATTGAATGTCACCAACAAACCCTCTCCTTAGCGAATAACTTAATCACATTAGCGTATGAAAATAACCATCAACCACTTGCATATATTAATATTGGTGGTGGCTTAGGCGTACCTTACTTTAATCATGAGTCACCTTTAGATGTAGAAAAAGTATGTCAACATCTATCTAGCTTATTAGCACAGTACTCAAGTGCATTATCAGGTATTGATATTGTAATGGAATTAGGCAGATATTTAGTCGCAGAAGCCGGCCTCTACGTGACTAAAGTTATTGATAAAAAAATATCTCGTGGTACACAATACTTGGTTTGTGATGGCGGCTTACATCACCACTTGGCTAATTCAGGCAATTTTGGCCAGGTAATTCGAAAGAATTATCCTGTGATGCTTGAGCAATGTAAATCAAGCAAAACTGACCAAGAAGAAACTGTTACTGTCGTCGGTCCATTATGTACCCCGTTAGATGTTCTCGCAGACAATGTTACCTTAACCAAAGCTAGCCAAGGTGATTACTTTATTGTTTTTCAGTCAGGTGCTTACGGTGCATCAGCAAGCCCCAATAATTTTTTAAGCCAGCCCGCATTACAAGAAATCTTACTTTAACTCGTTTCACCACGATTATTTATTAGTCAAAAATACGGCTATCTTCAAGGAAGCAGCTATACTAGTGTTAGTTTACCTAGTCAGTAGTTTTTTACTTTGGTTGTACCGACTCTAGGCACAGGACAAACCATTTAAATAATTCTTGATGGAATAAAGATGAATTGGAACAAGCGCTTACTTAAAACTCCAGTTCTTGGTGATATTACCAAGAAAATTGTGTCTATAAAGGCCAGTAGAGAAGCGCATAGTATTGCCGATCATTTTACCCAATTTCTGCAACCTCAAATTGCTACCAGTGAAGAATTAAGAAGTGAAGTATTTAAAATTCGGCACAACGTTTATTGCGAGGAGTTGGCTTTTGAAGATATCAGGGAAGATGGTGAAGAGAAAGATGAGTTTGATGAGCAATCCATATTTTCACTGATAAAGCATAAACCTTCTAATACTTTTACCAGTTGTGTGCGTTTAGTAAAGTCAGGTGGCCCTGACCAGCTGCTTCCTATTGAAAAATATTGTATGAGCTCAATTACCAATGCCAATTTAAGCCCGGAACGTTTTAATCGTGCTGAAATAGCCGAAATATCACGTCTAGCGGTAAAGTCTGATTTTAGACGCCGTCAAGCAGATAAGTTCAAAGGTTCAGGTACTGGTGTTATCAGTGAAACATCCTATTCCGAAACAGAATTACGTTGTTTTCCTTTTATTGCCATAGGTCTATACATGGCTGCGGCGACCATGGGCATGAATACAGGTATTCGCCATGTCTATGTAATGATGGAGCCGCGTTTAGCTCGCAGTATGAAATTTATAGGCATAACCTTCCAGCAATTAGGCGCACCTGTTGAATACCATGGCTTAAGAGCCCCATATTATATTAGCCCTGATATTTTCATGAGTAATTTATCTCCTGGATTTAAAAGCCTCTATCAAACTATCGAGTTAGATATTTGCCAGCAACTAGAACAACTAGGCTAATCACCCTCACCTATCACATTATTGCAAAAGACATCATTATGGAGCTTATAAATGTCAGCAAAGATACTCAGCACAATCGAAGAAACCTTATCAAATTCAACCATTATATCTAGCGACGAATCCATACTAAACATTTACCTTCAAGGTACCGAGGGGCTTAATCAGCTCGATGGCAAACAACGCAACATTATTGCCGTAGTGAAAGTAGCAAAAGCGACTGAAATACAATTACTGTTGAACTTAGCAAACCAGTTTTCGCATCAACCATCACTAAAGTTTACTATTTATCCAATAAGTACAGGTAACAATTGGGGTTATGGCACGAGTCAACCAGCCAGCATTGAAAATAATGTCGTATTATTAGATTTGAGTGCATTAACAAATATTAGCCATTTTGATGAGACATTAGGATTAGTGACCCTTGAACCCGGTGTAACTCAACAGCAATTAAGTGATTATCTACGACAAAATAATCATGATTACATGGTACCTGTTACTGGTGCAGGGCCTAATTGCTCAATACTTGCCAATGCGCTAGAGCGAGGATATGGAATCACTCCATATACTGATCATTTTGGCGCTGTAACGAGTATTCATGGTTATTGGGCTGATGGCAGACCTTTTCATTCAGCTATTTGTGAACTTGATCAATCAACAGAGAAGTTTGCTGATAAAACCTTTAAATGGGGCTTAGGACCTTATTTAGATGGTTTATTCACGCAATCTAATTTTGCCATTGCCACACAAATGACTATCCGATTGGCTAAATTAAAACCTGCATTTGTCTCATTTTTTATACAAATAGAAGATGATGCTTTACTCGAAGAGGTTGTGCCATTAATTAGGCAAACCTTACAAGACTATGAAGGTATTGTCGGCTCCATTAATTTATTAGATCAAAGACGATTACTTTCTATGTTTGCCAAAAACCCTCACGGTTGTGAGCAGCATAACTTGTCCCTTGAAGAAGTAAAACACCTCGCTAAAAAACAGCAAGCTCCTTGTTGGACAGTCGTCGGTAGTATCTATGGAAGTAAAGGTGTCGTAAAAGTAGTACAACAAGAAGTTGATAGTATTTTCAAAAAAATGCCATGTAAACGAGTCTATTCAAATAGCCTACAAATCACTTTACCTAAAAAGCTTATTAGTATAATTCCGCGCTGGCTAGTAAAGCGTATTGCTATACTCTCTATGGCCGCTGAACAGCTTGATTCATTTGATAAAGGTAAAGAAATCATGCTAGGTAAGCCGAATACCGTTGCCTTAAAACTCGCCTACTGGCGACATAATCAAGCAGCATCCTTTGATAAAAAGAACTTATCACCCAGCGAAGATAATTGTGGATTACTTTGGTATGCTCCATTAATAACCATGAAAGCAAAAAATATGCGTGAGTTTATCAATTTTGTCCGTGAAACCTGCCCCAAATATAATATTGAACCGTTCATCACTTTCACAAATTTAAGGCATGACTGTGTTGATAGTACTATTCCAATCGTTTTTGATTTAAACAACCCTCAAGCGGTTAAAGATGCGCACGCTTGTTTGAAAGAACTGGTCATTGCGGGACTAAAAAAAGGCTTTGTTCCCTATCGACTGAATATAGATCAGCAACAATGGCTGCTTGATAAAGAAAGTGATTTTTGGCAAACCGTTAATCAATTAAAGGCTGCAATTGACCCTAACGATATTCTTAGTTTAGGGCGCTATAACCCAAGATAAATACAATAAAAAAAAGCTGCCATTGGCAGCTTTTCAAATAATTAACTAGGCTTCTATTCGGGTAATATCAGCGCCTAATCCTTGCAACTTATCTTCAATACGCAAGTAGCCACGATCAATATGATAGATCCTATCAACCTGTGTTGGCGATTTAGCGACTAAACCTGCAATCACTAAACTTGCTGAGGCTCTTAAATCGGTAGCCATTACTTGGGCTCCATGCAATTCTTCCACACCTTTAACAATAGCAGTATTACCCTCTAAAGAGATATCAGCCCCCATACGTTGTAATTCAGGAACATGCATAAAACGATTCTCAAAAATAGTTTCGATAACCGTTGCGGTTCCTTGAGCAAGTACATTGAGAGTCATAAACTGAGCTTGCATATCAGTAGGAAAAGCCGGATGTGGCGCAGTTCGTACATTTACAGCTTTTGCAGGTGATGGCATATTTAATTCTATCCAATCTGCCCCTGTAGTAATCTCAGCACCCGCTTCCTGCAATTTACTCAACACAGCTTCCATAGATGTGGGATCGGTGTTTAAGCACTTTATATGCCCTTGAGTAACAGCAGCTGCGACTAGGAATGTTCCTGTCTCAATTCGATCTGGCATTACCCGATATTGACTACCTTGTAATTCACTAACACCTTCAATAACTAAAGTATCCGTACCAGCGCCCGACACTTTCGCGCCCATGCTAATTAAGCATTCTGCCAAATCAACAATTTCAGGCTCTCTTGCCGCATTTTCAATGACTGTAGTCCCTTCAGCTAAAGCGGCTGCCATCATTAAATTCTCAGTACCCGTAACACTGACGGTGTCCATGAAAATGTTTGCACCTGTCAATCGACCTTCTTTTTTAGCCACGATATAGCCGTTTTCAACTTCAATATCAGCGCCCATTAGTTTTAAGCCTTGAATATGAAGATCAACAGGCCTTGCACCAATTGCACAACCACCCGGCAATGAAACTTCTGCATGACCCATACGTGCAAGCAATGGGCCTAACACCAAAATAGATGCTCGCATTGTCTTCACTAAGTCATAAGGTGCGCGACATAAATCAATAGTTGAAGCATCAATGGATAACTTATCTTCTGATAACCACTCTGTTTTAGCACCAAGTTGAGTTAACAACTTTACCGTTGTTAATATATCGTTCAACCGCGGAACATTAGAAAAAACTATTGGTGTTTTTGATAATAGTGCCGACATTAAAATAGGTAGGGCTGCATTCTTTGCCCCTGAGATAACAACGTCGCCGCGTAGTGGATTTCCACCAATAACTTTAAATGCGTCCAAAATAACTTACTACTTACTTAAAAATAAAAACCGAGGTTAGTATACACAATCAAGGTAAAACTAACTGTTAAATAATTTATCACGTTGCCACTGCTGATTATTAAATGTTTTCACAGAAACAGCGTGAACTTTTCCTTCTTGGATGATATCGGCTAATGGCGCTAATACAGCCTGTTGACGCTTAACGCGACTTAATGAGTCAAAGATATCACTGACAGCAACAATACTACACTGAGAACCGTCAAAACTAACTTTTAACTCATCTAGCTCTAATGCATTTGATATTAATTGCCTTACTAGCGCTTCTACTTCATTTGTTTCCAAGGTTTTCTCCTAATATTTTTTACTAAACAGAGTATAAGCACTCTACTCGTTTACTCAATAGATTTCTTTGCCATTATTTTATGGGCAATAATCCCTTAACACCACTAAGTTGTATTAAGTTTTTTAATTTTACAGGTAACTGGGTAAATTGGATCTGACAAGATAAAGCCTGTGCTTGTTCAAGCAGGTTAAACAACCAAGCAAGTCCTGCGGTATCTACCGCATTTAATGCCGATAAATCAATTAACCTATAATCAGTTGAACAAAGTGACTTCACATCGTTAACTGAAATAGTCAGTAATGTGTGGCGGGTAAGTTCACCAGTGAGATATGCTATTTCATCGGTAAAATGTAACTTTATATCACTCAACGGCTAACCCTTTTTTAATGCATCAACACTGCTTTTGGCGGCTGTAGATTTATTGCTGTTTTTAAAAACAATATCTCGCTCACTTTTCTTTTTAAGCATTTGGGTCACATAAGGAAGTCCTTTTTGCCTAATAATGCTGCCAAGTTCAGCTTGCTTCGAATCAAGTAAACTTACCCCTTCAGCGACCATATCGTATGCTGCCCATTTTTGTGTTTTTTTATTTTTTCTTACTTTAAATGAAACATCAATATTATCTCTACCTGGCATCACCACTATAGTATTCACCGCAACAATTTTCTTACCTGAAAAATCACGCGCAGGGGCAAATTCAACTTCTTGATTATCATATAACGTAAAAACCTGCGCATAAGAAGTAACTAAATACTCTTTAAAAACAGGAACAAAAGCACGCCTTTCTGCATCAGTTGTTTTTTTAAGATGTTTACCTATTACCTTAAAGGCTGAATATTTATAGTTTACATAAGGCATTAACTCCTCACGAACTATGTTTTTTAAAAGATTTGGGTTAGCTTGTATGGCCTGTTGTTCATCAGCAAAACGTTTAAAAGTAATACCGGCAACTTCCTTAATCATGTGATAAGGATTAGATTGATCAGCTAAAAGCTCATTTGCCCAACTAACATTGACGCTAGTAGCAATAACTAGACTTACAGTAAGACGTGAAATCCACTGTGCTAGTTTATTTGTTGCCATACTCGTTGAAAAAAAACTCATAACCTTTCTCTTTTTACTCATTACTCGTCACCACTTCCTTGGCTAAATAAAAACTGTCCTATTAACTCCTCAAGTACTAAAGCGGGTTTAGTATCTTCTATATAGTCACCGGGTTGCAACGTATCTAAAGACTCGTCAATAAAGCCAGGTTGCAGGCCAACATATTGCTCTCCTAGCAAACCAGAAGTTAAGATAGCCACTGACGTCGCTTCTGAAAAGTTATTATAGTCTGTATAAATTTCTAAAGTGACAATAGGCGTATAATCTTCATCATCAAGAGAGATATCGCTCACTCGACCCACGACAACCCCACCAACTTTTACTGGTGAGCGTACCTTTAAACCGCCAATATTATCAAACTTTGCAAATAAATTATAACTTGCACCACTGCCTGCTATACCAGTATTAGCCACTTTCAGAGACAACACCAATAATGCAGCCAATCCCAATGCAACAAAAAAACCTACCCACAACTCAACTTTCTTAGACACCATGTCTTCACCAATACTCTTTGAAAATCATCAACTAACATCACTGTTAGTTAACTAAATAGCCACTTACTTTGTAAACATAAGTGCCGTTAAAATAAAATCTAACCCTAATACTAACAAGGATGACTGTACCACTGTTGCAGTGGTTGCTTTACTTATACCCTCAGACGTCGGTTCACAATCATAGCCTTTATAAACCGCGATCCAAGTAACAACAAAAGCAAAAACAAGACTTTTAATAATGCCATTCATGATATCTTTATTAAAATCAACTTGATCTTGCATAACAGACCAAAAGGTGCCTGAATCAACCCCTAACCAGTCAACCCCAACTAAATGAGCACCAAAAATCCCGACCATAGAAAAAATTGCTGCTAACAAAGGTAAGCTTATAAATCCAGCCCAAAACCTAGGAGCAATAACTCGTCTTAGCGGATCTACTGCCATCATTTCAAGACTAGATAACTGTTCAGTCGCCTTCATCAAACCGATCTCAGCGGTCAGTGCAGAACCTGCTCGTCCCGCAAATAGCAGTGCAGCGACCACGGGACCTAATTCTCTTAATAGTGATAAGGCAACCATTGGTCCTAAGCTGGCTTCAGCGCCATAACTCACCAAAATAGTATAACCTTGTAAAGCCAAAACCATGCCAATGAATGCACCAGAGACGACAATGATTATCAGTGACATTACCCCGACACTGTACAATTGCTGTAACAATAACGGTAAACCCTTTCTTGGGTTTGGCATATGCATTAAGGCAGAACTTAAGGTTATAACAGCTCTACCTAGCCCAGTTATTTGCGCAATAGTAATACGACCGAGCTGCTCAATTTTATTCATCATGTTGCGTTATTGCCTTTAACTAATTCGCCTTGATAATCAGATGCGGGGAAGTGGAAAGGTACCGGCCCATCAGACTCCCCTTGAACAAACTGCTGTACCAAAGCAGAATTATCAGCAAGAACTTGTTCAGGAGTTCCCTGCCCGATAACGCGTTGTTCAGCGACGATATAAATGTAGTCTGCGATGCTCATTACTTCAGGAACATCATGAGAAACAACCACAGAAGTCAGTCCTAAAGCATCATTTAATGAGCGAATTAAGCGCACAATTACCCCCATCGAAATAGGATCTTGTCCGGCAAAGGGTTCATCATATAAAATTAACTCAGGATCAAGCGCAATTGCTCGAGCCAAAGCGACGCGTCTTGCCATACCGCCAGAAAGTTCACTAGGTTGAAGGTGCCTTGCCCCTCGAAGCCCAACAGCCTCTAATTTCATTAAGACTATTTTCTCAATAATATTTTCTGGTAATTGCGTGTGCTCTCTAATAGGAAATGCGATATTGTCATAGACACTCATGTCAGTAAACAATGCACCGCTTTGAAATAACATACTCATTCGCTTTCTCGTTTCGTATAAATCATTTCGAGAAAGCTTAGGGATATTTTTATCTTCAAAATAAATATTGCCGCTATCAGGCGTTAACTGGCCACCGATCAATCTCAATAAAGTTGTTTTACCAATACCACTGGGCCCCATAATGGCAGTCACTTTTCCCTTTGGGATAGACAAGCTAATATCATTATAGATAATTCGTTCGCCACGGCTGAATGTGAGGTTTTCAATTTCAACTAAATTGGTTGAAGATAATGAGTTTGTCATTTATTAAACATCAATGTTATTAAAAGGAGCTGGCACGAGCCTAACTGAAGTTGATTTTACCTGAGCAACAAAAATTGTTCATTAGAAATAACGCAAATAACTTAGATTTTATGTAAGAAAAATCACCTCATTTGTAAGTAAATGATCATTTTTCCAATCTTATTGTTCAAAAGTAAGGCAAAATAACAATTTTTTACCTGCTTTAGGCATTAATTACTTTTTTTTTGCGGCGCAACCAGCGACAATTTACCCCTTATACCAATGGTAATTGGTATCATCTGTGGAGTTTTGAATGTTACAACAAGTTTTAATTTTAGCGATGTCCTTAGTTGCTTTAGTATGGAGTGCAGACAAATTTGTCTTTGGCGCCTCATCCCTTGCAAGAAATTTAGGGATATCGCCAATGATCATTGGCTTAACTATTGTCGCAATGGGCTCTTCTGCCCCCGAAATGATGACCGCAGCAACCGCGTCTTTACAAGGTACACCAAACTTAGCTATTGGTAATGCTATCGGTTCTAATATAACGAATATAGCTTTAGTGCTTGGTATTACAGCATTAATGCAGCCTTTAACCGTTTCCTCTCAAACGGTTAAGCGTGAAATCCCACTCATTCTCATCATTTCAGCCATCGCTTATTTAATTTTATTTGATCAATATTTTAGCTTTAGTGAAGGATTACAACTATTCATTGGTTTTTTTATTTACATCGCTGCCTTATTAATAATCACCTTAAAAAGAACCAAAGGAAAAAAAAGTGATGACCCTTTAATTATTGAAGCAGAACAAGATGTGGCTGAGCCTGTTGAATTAAAGTTTTCTATCATGTGGGTCATCGTCGGCTTAATTATATTACCTACCAGCGCCAGTTATTTAGTCGACTCATCTGTTTATATAGCCAAAGCATTCGGTATTAGTGATTTAGTCATAGGTCTAACGATTGTTGCTATTGGCACCAGTTTGCCTGAGCTTGCCGCCAGCATTATGAGTATCATCAAAAAAGAAGATGATTTAGCATTAGGTAATATTATTGGCTCAAACATCTTCAATATTTTAGCGGTCTTATCCCTTGCCGGTATAATAGCCCCTGGTAATATCGATGCTCTAGCCGCAACACGAGATGCTCCATACATGTTGGGTGTGACCTTACTGCTGTTTGTATTATGCTTTAGCCGTAAATTCGGTTACTTTAGAATTACTCGAGCAAAAGGCGCCTTATTATTACTTACCTTTGTCGCGTATCAAGTATTACTTTTTAGCCAAATAAACAACTAATCAAGAAACGCTTTTATGAAAGATTTTAAACAGTTAGCGAAAAATGTAATTAATATAGAGCAACAGGCTATTGCAGACTTGTTGCAATATATTGATGATAAGTTTGAACAGGCATGCCAACTCATGTATCACTGTAAAGGTCGTGTGATAGTTATTGGCATGGGTAAATCCGGTCATATTGGTGGTAAAATAGCAGCAACACTTGCAAGTACCGGTACCCCAGCGTTTTTTGTTCACCCAGGTGAAGCAAGTCATGGTGATTTAGGCATGATCACCAGTGAAGATGTCGTGCTAACTATATCTAACTCAGGTGAAACTCATGAAGTATTAGCAATTATTCCCGTGATTAAGCGCATTGGTGCCAAGCTAATTTCTATGACAGGAAACGAAACATCAACTTTAGCACAACTTGCTGACACTCATGTTTGCATTAAAGTGTCAGAAGAAGCCTGCCCATTAGGCTTAGCGCCAACATCCAGTACCACTGCAACATTGGTTATGGGCGACGCCTTGGCTGTTGCATTACTCAATGCTCGCGGTTTTACTGCAGATGACTTTGCACTATCTCACCCTGGTGGCAGTTTAGGCAAACGTCTGCTTTTACGATTGAGTGACATTATGCATAAGGGTGAGCGTTTACCTGTGGTTTCAGAAAGCGCTTTAATAAAAGATGCTCTTGTTGAAATGTCATTAAAAGGTCTTGGAATGACCGCCATCGTGAATGAAAAAAACAATTTACAAGGTATTTTCACAGATGGTGATTTACGTCGAATTCTTGATGAAAAGATAGATATCCATCATGATAAAATCAGCACGGTAATGACGACATCACCAAGTACTGCGCAAGAAGAAATGCTGGCAGCTCAAGCGTTAAAAATAATGGAAGATAAGAAGATCAATGGCTTGATTATCATTAATCATTTAAATCAACCCGTCGGTGCGATGAATATGCACGACTTGCTTAGTTCTGGAGTTTTGTAAAGTGAATACCTTATATGGTGACGTTTCAACAAATGTCTTAGAAAAAGCTAAGCATATTAAATTACTCGTTTGTGATGTTGATGGTGTTTTTTCAGACGGCAGAATCTATCTTGGTAATCAAGGCGAAGAACTCAAAGCGTTTCATACGAAAGATGGCTTTGGCGTAAAGGCACTAGGCGCAAGTGGTGTGCAAGTGGCAATTATTACAGGTCGAACATCTGCCATTGTAGAAAATCGCATGAAAGCACTTAACGTTGCTCACATCATTCAAGGACAAGAAGATAAACTCCCTGCCTTAATCACATTAGCACAACAATTAAATATTAATATGTCAAACATTGCTTATATTGGTGATGACATGCCTGATCTACCCTGTATAGAGCACGTTGGTTTAGGTGTTAGTGTTTCAGATGCTCACCCCTTAGTGCTTAATGGTGCCGACTTCACTACGTTTACCCGCGGCGGATTTGGCGCGGTAAGAGAAGTGTGTGATTTGATTATGCAAAGCCAAAATACTCTTTTGACGGCCACAGGCGCGAGTGTATGAATCGACTGAATAGTTTAGCACTTTTTGTTCTACTTTTAAGTGCCATGATTTATGGCATTATTGAATGGCGAAGTGCGCTAAACGAAGAAGAAAGTATCATCGATGATGAACTATCTCCAGATTTCATTGCCGAATCATTAAAGAGTAATATTTATACGGACACTGGAAAGTTATCGCATACTATTGAAGCTGATCGTATGGAGCACTATTCAACACTTGCGATGACACATTTTGAATTGCCTGACTATACCTTGCATCCCAAAAATACTAGTGAACCATGGAAGTTAACGGCAAAAGAAGCAACACTGTATAAAGATAATAGAGTAGTATTAAACCACCGAGTACGGTTAAAATCGACAGAGGAACACAGTTTAATTGAAGAAATTCACTGTAAGTATTTAGAACTCGACCTGACTACAAATATCATCAGTTCCGAACAAACGGTGATGGTAATTGGTAAAGATTTTACTATGTATGGTTCAGGGTTAATTATTGACCTAAACACCAAGCAAATGACATTAACCGAACATGTACGCACAATTTATAAAAAGAATAATGATGATTAAATTTTACGAAAACTCAACAGCCCTTTCTTTACCTCGTAAGGTCAAGGTAGGATTATTATTCCTCGCTAGCACTATGCTTTTTAGTCACTCAACGCTGGCTGCTAAAAAAGATTTAGAGCAAGAAATCACGATAAAGTCACAACGACAATCAGCTGATTTAAAAAATAAAATTGCCAGTTACTTAGACGATGTAAATATTCAACAAGGTTCAATTTCTATCAAGGCTGATATTGTTCAAGTGTTTAGTAATAACAAAGACACCGAAGTCGAGAAAGCTGATATTTACCTTGCAAAGGGTAAACCTGCAATTTTCCAACAACAGCTAGAAGATGGTAGCTTAATCAGTCTACAAGCAGATGAAATAAAGTATCAACCAAATATTAATCTTATTACTGTCTCAGGTAATGCTGTAGTAAAACAAGCAGGTAGTGAAGTTAGTGGTAGTAAAATTACTTACAATACCCTAAATGAAAAACTTGAAGCAGAAAGTAATAGTAATGAAGCCGTAACCACCATATTACAACCTACTATTTTGAAAAACCAAAAAGATAAGAAAGATAAGAAAGATAAAAAGAAACAAGGCGATAACAGTGACAACAACTAATGCTTCAACGACAACGCCTTCAATTTTAATTGCCGACGCTCTAGCAAAGTCCTATAAAGGCAGACAAGTTGTTAAGAGTGTTAGTTTACAAGTTGAGTCTGGGCAAATTGTCGGTTTACTTGGGCCCAATGGTGCAGGAAAAACAACTTCTTTTTATATGATTGTTGGCTTAGTTCCTAATGATCATGGGCAAATTATTCTAAATGAACAAGACCTCACTTTGGCACCTATGCATGAAAGAGCTCGCCAGGGTATTGGCTACTTACCTCAAGAAGCCTCCATTTTCAGAAAATTAACCGTAACTGAAAATATAATGGCCATTTTACAAACTCAAAAAGAATTATCTGAGCAGCAACGTGCTGAAAAGCTGGAACATTTACTTGAAGAGTTTAATATTTGTCATATCAAAGATAACTTAGGCATGAGTTTATCCGGTGGTGAAAGACGCCGAGTTGAAATCGCTAGAGCATTAGCCGCCGATCCAGAATTTATCCTTTTAGATGAACCTTTTGCTGGAGTTGACCCAATTTCCGTTGGCGACATCAAAAAAATCATCATACACTTAAAGCAAAGAGGCATTGGCATCTTAATTACTGACCACAATGTGCGAGAAACTTTAGACGTTTGTGAACATGCTTATATTGTTAGTCATGGAGAAATTATCGCAGAAGGTAATGCAGATCAAATTCTAGCGAATCAAAAGGTCAGAGATGTATACCTTGGCGAGCAATTCACGCTATAGTTAAATAACAAATAAACAAACTCAGCTATATTAATTAGAACAGGAAAAAGTTAAACCTAGATGCGCCCAACATTACAGCTTAGAATTGGACAACAATTAACCATGACGCCACAACTGCAACAAGCTATAAAGCTTTTGCAGCTATCTACGTTAGAGCTACAACAAGAAATTCAAGAAGCACTAGAAAGTAACCCGCTACTGGAAGTCGAAGAAAGTCAAACCAGTGAAAGCAATTCCGATCAAAATAATTTAGAAGAGGCTTATTCAGCCGAAGCAATACCTGAACGAGTAGACACGCCTGAAGTAGAAGCCAGCGCAAGTATTGATGAAATTAGTACCACTGAAGCGATGGAAAAAAATGACATTCCAGAAGAGCTTAATATCGATACTACATGGGAAGAAAGTTACAGCGCAGGTGTATCGAATACAGGGGCTGTAAGTAGCCCAGCTGATGATTTTACTTATCAAGGTGAGACCACCGATTCAATTCAAGATCACTTACTTTGGCAAATGGAATTAACTCCGTTTTCAGATACCGATAAAACCGTGGCAACTGCCATTATTGAAGCCGTAGATGATGCTGGTTATTTAACCGTATCAGCTGAAGATATCTTAGAAAGTGTGGGTATTGAAGATCTTGAGCTTGATGAAGTTGAAGCTGTTCTTAAACGAATTAATATGTTTGATCCGATTGGGGTTGCTGCACGCTCTATTCCTGAATGTTTGCTAATTCAATTAAATCAGTTTGATAAAGACACGCCATTTCTTGAAGAAAGTAAACGTATCATTCATGAGCATATCGACCTATTAGGTAATCGCGATTATCGTCAATTAATGCGTAAGACTAAACTTAAAGAAGATCAATTGCGTGAAGTCATGCGTTTAATTCAAAGTTTAAATCCCCGCCCTGGCGATGCTGTGATAAAAGGTGATGATCAATACGTCATTCCTGATGTTTCTGTTGAAAAGAAAAATGGTCGTTGGGTTGTTGAGCTAAACTCTGATAGTGCGCCTAAGTTATCAATTAATCAGCAATACGCAGCGATGACAAAGACCATGAAGTCCTCAACTGATGGGCAATTTATTCGTGCAAACTTACAAGAAGCTAAGTGGTTTATCAAAAGTCTAGAATCGCGCAATGACACGCTTCTTAAGGTGTCTAATTGCATCGTACAACGCCAACAAGGCTTTTTAGAGCACGGAGCAGAAGCGATGCGCCCTATGGTACTCAACGATATTGCAGAAGCAGTAGATATGCATGAGTCAACCATATCACGGGTAACCACGCAAAAATACATGCATACACCTCGAGGAATATTTGAGCTTAAGTATTTCTTCTCAAGTCATGTTAGTACTGAAAATGGCGGCGAATGTTCATCAACAGCTATACGCTCACTCATTAAAAAACTCATCTTAGCGGAAACACCTGCCAAACCGTTAAGTGATAGTAAAATGGCAGATTTATTAGCAGAACAAGGCATTAAAGTGGCTAGGCGAACTATAGCTAAATATAGAGAATCATTATCTATTCCGCCGTCTAACCAGCGAAAAAGTCTCTTATAGAACAAAAAAGGATACAGCTTATGCAAATTAATCTTTCTGGACATCACGTTGAAGTAACCAGCTCTTTAAAAGAATACGTTAATACAAAGTTTGCAAAACTTGAAAGGCACTTTGATCATATAAACAATGTGCATGTGGTACTAACCGTAGAAAAACTAGACCAAAAAGCTGAAGCAACAGTACACATGAGTGGGAATGAAGTTTTCGCTTCTTCTGTAAACGCTGACATGTATGCATCAATAGATACACTTGTTGATAAGTTAGACCGTCAAATCCTCAAACATAAGGGCAAAATCGCCCATCACTAAAGCTTTGCTTTATCTGAACTATGAAATTACAAGATATTTTAACGCTGAACTGCACGTCTTGTGCAGTTCCAGCTGCAAGTAAAAAACGCATTCTAGAAAAAATTTGTCAAATAGCGGCCAGTGAAGTCGGCAACGCAGATCCAGGCGACCTTCTGGATAGCTTGCTTGATCGAGAGAAAATGGGAAGTACTGGGATTGGTAATGGCATTGCTATTCCTCATGGCCGATTGACCCATACAAATAAAGCCGTAGCAGTGCTACTTACAACCGAAGAAGCGATAGATTTTGATGCTATTGATAATCGTGATGTTGATATCTTTATTAGTTTATTTGTCCCTGAAGATCGCTGTAAAGAACACCTAGATACACTGCAAAGTATTGCTAAACTCTTCAGTGATAAGCAAACATTAAAGCAAGTAAGAAAGTGTTCAAATGACAAGCAATTATATGATTTGGTACAGCAAGCAAGCTAAAAAACAGCCTTCTCAATCATTTAGTTATGTCTCAAAAAAGCTTAGGTATAAAGATGAAATTAATTATTGTCAGTGGACGATCTGGCTCTGGTAAATCCGTTGCTCTTAGAGTTTTAGAAGATTTAGGCTATTACTGCGTTGATAATATTCCGGTGAATTTATTACCCGCTTTAACACATACGGTAATCAATGATTATGAAACGGTTGCCGTTAGCCTAGACGTACGAAACTTACCGAATGATCCTCAGGATATTCCTGAAATTATCGGTTATTTGCCTAACGCTGTTGAAGTTACCACTTTATATTTAGATGCTGATGATAATGATTTGATCCGCCGCTTCAGTGAGACGCGTCGTTTACACCCTTTAATTAAAGAGAATATTGCACTCGATCAAGCGATTGCTTTAGAAAAAAAATTGCTTGAACCCATTTCCACTAGCGCTGATTTATACATTAATACCAGCCAGTTAACACCACACCAGTTAGCGGATCTTGTCAGAGAAAGAATCTTAGGCAAAAAAACTGGTTCCATGGTTTTAGTTTTTCAATCATTTGGTTTCAAACATGGTATACCGGTTGATGCTGATTATGTTTTCGATGCGCGATTTTTACCAAACCCATTTTGGGAGAAATCATTAAAGGGACAAACTGGGCTTGATCAAGGCGTCAAAGACTTTTTAGCTAGCCAGCCCATCGTGACAAAATTCGTCTGGCAAATTAATAGCTTTATGATGACCTGGTTACCTCATCTAGAGCGCAATAACCGTAGTTATGTCACTATTGCCATTGGCTGTACTGGCGGTAAGCATAGATCAGTGTATATCGCCGAGTTACTAGCCAATAATTTTAGAAAAGAGCGAGAGGATATTCAAAGTCATCATCGCGATATTGACGTTAAATCAACATAAGTGCACTCAATTTAACTGATAAGGTTTACCTTTATGCATTCTCAACAGGTGATGATTTGTAATAAATTAGGCTTACATGCACGAGCAGCAACAAAGCTTGCTCAATTAAGCCAAAAGTTTAGTGCCAAAATCACCTTAGAATTAGAAGATAAAACTGCTGATGCCAGTAGTATTATGGCATTAATGTTACTCGCAGGTGCTCAAGGAAAAACTGTTAACATCACAACCGAAGGTGAAGATGCTCAGCAAGCGCTTTCAGAAATTTGCCAACTCATTAGCGATAAATTTGATGAAAGTGAATAGTTACACAGACATTCTTTTTTAATTCATCATAAAATTGCTGATAAAACCACAGAGTTACGATAAACTTAATTCATACATCATGTAGCGGTTTGAAAAACATAGCTTTCTTCTATGCTTTTAAATCAACCTGTTTCCCTTTGTTGCCAACATTCACATTTTTATGTGTATTTAGAAAATAAACAGAGTCGCTATGCCAGAAATTACAGAGCAAGAATACAACCAACAACGCTTACAGCAAGTTAACGAAGCCCTTGGTAGTGGTATGTTTGTCTATGTGCGTAAGTTATTACAGCACATGCCTGCATTCGACCTTGCTCTGATCCTTGAGTCTTCACCCGCCAAAAGCCGTCCTGTTCTTTGGCAACTGATTGATCCTGACTTTCATGGTGAAGTGTTAGAAGAGCTCAGTGAAGAAGTACGTAAAGGTATTTTAAAAAGTATGCGACCAGAAAAACTGGCCGCAGTTGCAGAAGGCATGGATGTCGATGATTTAGCAGAAGTACTAAGAACGCTTCCAGATAGCGTTTACAAAGAAGTGCTTAACTCCATGGATTCTCAAGATAGAAGTCGCGTTGAAACGGCACTATCTTATGAGGAAGATACCGCTGGCGGTATCATGAATACCGATACAATTACTCTACGACCTGATGTCAGTGTAGATGTAGTACTGCGTTACCTTAGATTAAAGGGTGAACTTCCTGAATCCACCGATTCATTTTATGTGGTCGATAGAAATAATCACTTCATTGGTGCCGTTTCTCTTGCCGCCATTGTAACAGCTAAGCCTGAAATTATCGTATCAACCTTAATCGATGATGACGTAGAAGCGGTGTTAGCAGAATTAACCGAGCAAGATGTCGCCCAGCTATTTGAACGTCATGATTGGCTTTCAGCTCCTGTTATAGATCAAAAAGGTCACTTACTTGGTCGTATCACCATTGATGATGTTATTGATGTCATCAGAGAAGAAGCCGAACATTCCATGATGAGTATGGCGGGTTTAGATGATGAGGCTGATACTTTTGCACCGGTATTAAAAAGTACTAAACAACGCTCACTATGGTTAGGTGTTAATTTAATTACGGCGTTAATGGCCGTGGCCGTCACTAGTATGTTCGAAGGTATTTTTGCGCAACTTGCTATCCTCGCCGTATTAAACTCACTTGTACCAAGTATGGGCGGAGTAGCCGGCAATCAAACCTTAACCCTTGTTATTCGTGGTATCGCTTTAGGTCATGTTGGTGAAAGTAATGCCAAAGCATTACTTTATAAAGAAGCGGCCATTGGTTTTTTAAATGGTATTATATGGGCCGTGCTTATTGCCAGTGTTGTGGCCATTTGGAAACAAGATTTAATGCTAGGCGGTATCATTGCTTTTGCCATGCTAATGAACATGACGGCAGCAGGTCTTGCCGGAGTAGGTATTCCTTTAATACTGAAGAAAATGAATATCGACCCAGCATTAGCAGGCAGTGTCATTATTACCACAGTGACAGATGTGGTTGGTATCTTTGCCTTTCTTGGTACGGCTACGCTACTGCTTACCTAATAATTTCAGCAGTAACACACCATTACCTTTTATTTAAACCTTTTATCTAAATAGTTTACTCACTAATGCCCTGCAACTTGCATTTCGTCAATTAAGATTGAACCTGTTCTAATACTTCCACGAAGGTCGACATCAGAGCCTACAGCAACAATTCCTTTAAACATTTGTGATAAATTTCCAGCAATAGTAATCTCACTGACGGGGTATTTTATCTCGCCATTTTCTACCCAGAAACCTGCAGCACCACGAGAGTAATCACCATTTACCACATTTACACCTTGACCCATTAACTCAGTTACTAATAAGCCAGTGCCCAAGGTTTTTAACATGGCGTCAAAATCGCCCGAATGTCCGCCTGCTTCGACTAACCAGTTATGAATGCCGCCCGCGTGACCTGTAGTGCTTAACCCCAGTTTTCTTGCTGAATAACTCGTTAATAGATAAGTTTCTAATGCACCTTGAGTAATGATATTTCTATCAACTGTCGCTACACCTTCATTATCAAATGAACTGCTCGCTAATGCTTTGGCAATATGTGGACGTTCAGTAATATTTAAGAAATCAGGAAAAATGTCATTACCAAGCTGATCGAGTAAAAATGATGACTTACGGTATAAGTTACCACCGCTAATGGCTGCAATAAAGTGCCCCCAAATAGAGTTAGCGATATCGGCACGAAAAAGCACAGGTACCTTTGCTGTCGATAATTTTTGTGCGTTTAATCTTGAAAGTACTTCTTGTGATGCTTGAAGCCCTATGCCTTTAGCATCCTCAAGTAAATTGAAATCTCGATTTACAGTGTATGCATAATCACGTTGCATATCCTCACCATCACTGGCAATCATGACACAACTTAAGCTATGTCGGGTGCTTGGATATCCCACTAGTTGACCATGACTATTACCATAGACTTTAAAGCCAGAAAAACTATCTAAGCTTGCACCATCTGAGTTTGTAATACGCTTATCTGCACTTAAAGCGCTTTGTTCACACTCTTTAGCTATTTCAATAGCTTGCTCTGTAGTTAGCTCTTGTGGGTGATATAAATCTAAATCTTTCGGATTCATCTCCAACATGGCTTTATCTGCGAGGCCAGAGCAATCATCAACCGAAGTATATTTAGCAATATTTACTGCTGCTTGTACTGCTTGCTTTAGTGCTCCGTCAGAAAGATCTGCAGTCGATGCACTACCTTTTCTACCTTGTTTATATACCGTAATACCTAAAGCACCATCATTGGTAAATTCAACATTCTCAACTTCTCCCATGCGCGTACCAACACTTAAACCTTGTTGGCGGCTCATAGCAACCTCGGCACCATCTGCACCCAAACTTTTTGCTAAATCTAGCACGGTAGCAACCCTTGTTTTTACTTCATCAAGTTGCTTTGTTAATTGATCATTTGCTTTACTGGCTACGGTCATATTTTCTTTCTACGGTTATTTACTCTACTTCAAATTTAGCTTGTGAGTATATTAATGGTATAATTGGCTAACACTATAAATGCAATCCACTTTTGATAACTATTATTATGCCCCACTCAGCTAACGATATCGACGATTTAGAGCAAGAATTAAAAAGTAAAACCGAAATAAAACGCGAAATGCACGAACTGCAAGATTTTGCGCAAAAATTAGTGGAAATGTCGAAGCATCAACGCAGTCGACTCCCCCTTACTGATGAATTATTAGATGCCATGATTGTTGCTGACAAAATCACCAATAAGCATGAAGCTTTACGCCGTCACATTCGCCATATTGCAAAAATTTTATTGGAAACTGATTTAGCCCCCATACACCAAGCAATTGATGTTATGGCAAACAAGCATCAGCAAGAAACCGCTAAATTTGTTCGTTTAGAGAACTTACGTGATGAGTTAATTGAGCAAGGTAATGAAGCCATTGAAGCTGCTTTAGTGGAAAAACCAACGATGGAAAGACAAAAGCTTAGGCAACTAGTTAGACATGCGAGTAAAGAAAAGAAAGCAGAAAAATTAGGTAAGCATTACCAAAATTTGTTCGCCTATCTAAAAGAGCATAGTTAATATCACACGGCAACTCTATTAATTTGGATTGTTATGAAAAACAAAAGCGGTAATTAGTTTCACTAATTACCGCTTTTTTATAATCTTTATTTAGCGTCTTAATTGCGCTTAAAGTTTATGCTAATAACGTGAACCAACCCATTAGCATTGGTAATAAAGGTAAGGCAACAAGAGCTGTTACAACCATAAATAAATGACGCTTAGATGAGCTATCTTTAAAATCTTCGTTATGTGACATCTTTAAATTCCTTAACTACACACTCACAATGAGTATAAAAAAGACGCGCATCATACCGATATTTACGGGAATTGAACAGCTTTTATTGATCTAGATCAATATAATTAAATACCCTATTGTATACCTATATTAAATTAACTTGATTCATCAACTAGTTAAGAATTTACCCTATGAGTCATTTCTATAGTTACTGAGTACCACCTATAGTCATTTCATCAACTTTTAATGTAGGCTGACCTACACCAACAGGAACACTCTGACCATCTTTGCCACAAACACCAACACCGGCATCAAGCTTTAAATCATTACCGACCATACTGACTTTTTTCATAGCCTCAGGACCACTACCTATCAATGTTGCCCCTTTAACAGGAGAAGTAATTTCACCATCTTCAATTAAATAGGCTTCAGAACTGGTAAAGACAAACTTTCCTGATGTAATATCAACCTGCCCACCGGCAAAGTTCGGCGCATAGATGCCTTTTTTCACTGATTTGATAATATCTTCTGGTTCTGATTCACCAGCCAACATATAGGTATTTGTCATTCGTGGCATTGGCAGATGTGCATAAGATTCACGTCGACCATTGCCTGTAGGGTTAACCCCCATTAAAGCCGCATTGTGCTTATCTTGCATGTAGCCTTTTAAAACACCTTTTTCTATCAGAATATTATATTGACCCGGCGTACCTTCATCATCCATAGAAATAGAACCACGCTTATTTGCCAAAGTGCCATCATCAACAATAGTACAAAGTTCAGAGGTTACTTGCTCACCCACTTTGCCAGAAAAAGCTGAAGAGCCTTTACGGTTAAAGTCACCTTCTAAGCCATGGCCAACCGCTTCATGTAATAACACACCTGGCCAACCCGCACCTAATACCACTGGGTATGTGCCAGCCGGTGCTTCAATAGCCACTAAGTTAACGAGTGCTTGGCGAACAGCTTCTTCTGCAAATGCCAAATAACGAGCTTTGCCTTGCTCAACCTCAAAGAAATAACTGTAATCAGTGCGAGCGCCACCGCCAGCACTTGCGCGTTCACGTTTGCCTTGGTCTTCAACTAAAACCGAACAATTTAACCGTACCAAAGGGCGAATGTCGGTGCCGTAAGTTCCATCAGTTGCTGCCACTAATACCTTTTCATAAACACCTGAAAGACTGACAATCACTTGAGTAACACGGCTATCTACCTGCCTTGCATGCGCCTCAACTTGATGTAGCAATTCAATCTTTTGCTCTTGAGTAAGGCTACCAAGGGGTTCAACAGATTGATAAACTTGGATAGGTGATTGTCGAGAAAATGCTTTGACCTTAACGCCATTAGCCTGATCTGCAATACCTTTAGCTGCATCGGCCGCTTTTTGTAGAGCAACGATTGAAATATCATCAGAATAGGCAAAGCCTGTTTTCTCACCTGAAATAGCTCGTACACCTACACCGCGCTCAATATTATAAGAGCCTTCTTTGACGATGCCATCTTCTAATACCCATGACTCATGCAAGCTTGATTGAAAATACAAATCTGCATAATCAACTTTTCTATCTTGCATACGGTTTAAAGTGGCTGATAAGACCTCTTCATCAATATTACTCTCAGCTAACAATGACTGCTCAACATTATTCATTTAAGACTTACCCAACTCTACTTTAATAATAAATTCGACACCAAAGGCATACTTTGGCGAATATGATTAACTTTTTCTAACTCAAATACTGCGCTTACGTAGCCTTCACCTTCAGGCAAGCAATCTAGCACTTCACCCCATGGGCTAATGATCATCGAATGCCCCCATGTTTCCCTGCCATTTGCATGAATTCCCTCTTGCGCTGAGGCAACAATATAAGCCTGATTCTCAATTGCTCGCGCTTTTAGTAAGGTTTCCCAATGTGCTTTACCTGTAACACGCGTAAAAGCGCTAGGAACGGTTATCACAGAAGCACCAAGTTTTGCTAATTGCTGAAACAATAGCGGGAAACGTAAATCAAAGCATATTGATAAACCAATATCTGCAAAGGGTGTATTAACCACTTTTGCTTCTGTTCCCGCCTTTGTAAAACGTGATTCACGATAGTTAGCTTCGCTGTCTGCTACATCAACATCAAACAAATGAATCTTATCATAGCTTGATAATAATTCTCCTTGAGGGCTAAAAACACAACACTGATTGGTAAATTTATCTTGAGCAGAGGTTAAAACAGGAATTGAACCTGCCACTAAGTAAATATTAAATTGCTGTGCTATCTCAGCTAAACTACTCATTAACTTGTTAGAGGGTTGCGATGATTTTGCCAATTCAAGTTGCTCACTATCTCGCCCACCAAAATATAAGCAGCATTCTGGCAAAACAACTAAATTAGCTGTTACGTCAGTTTCTTGCAGACTCTTCATTTTCTCTATCTGTTCTCTTATCGCCTGTAAGTTAGCACTTACATCAGGCTTAGAGCATAATTGAATTGCTGTTAGTTTAATCATCTTTTACTTTTGGGTTAGTAGGCTTTTTTAAGCTAAGTTTATTTTCTTGTTAGTGACTATGAATCATCTTTTATTTTTTCTGGTAATTCATTTTGGCTATCAGACTGCTTGTATTGCCTCATCCGCTTATCAGGTTCTTTCGACTTGTTATTCTTCTCTGGTTTTACAGGGCTATCAACAATCTCAGGCGGTGTTTTTCTCCCAACACTAACATCCTTACTTTTACGATCGACCTCTCTAAAGTTTGGATCTGATACATTACCTGTTAGCTCAAAGGTGAATTCAGAAACCACTTGCGATTTAATCACTTGATCAATAGCAACGCCAGCCAAAAAGGTCACAGGATTCAATGTAGCAATCCAAGCTAGCACAGGCAAACTTGATGTTAGGTTAGGCTTATATGACATTTTATAATCCAATATTCCAGTAGCTAAATTGGTATTCCCTGTCATATATAAATCACCTGCAGTACCATTCATTTCAGTACTGTCAGTATACAAAACGCCCTTTTTAAGCTGATACTCACCTTCAATGGCGCTATAGAACATACCATCACTAAAAATGTCCCTAAAATCTAACGTTAACTTTCTTACTAATGACTGCAAGCTCAACACTGAAAATATGCGTGCTTTATCACTCACATCAGCTAAATAGCCATCGTCTATATCAGCACTAAATTGACCATTACTTTGTGCTATTTCAAAATCATGTGGTCCGCCATTCCAATTTAAATTGAAATCTAGTACACCACCGCTGTCTCGAATAATGGACTCATAGCCTAACTGGTTTAATTCATTTTCAATACTATCAACTTCTAAATCACCGCTAAATTGAGTAATAGATTCTTGTTGGTTATGTCGCCAATTACCAGAAAAGCCTAAAACTGTGTTATCACGTTTTGCGATAAAATTATTAAACTCAATGAGATCATCATGTGCTCGCTCAACAGAGAAACTAACTTCTCCTAAATTTAGGCGGCCAATTTGACAGCGATCACAGCGAAATGATATTTTTGGAATGTTATTAAATACAATATCATTAGTGATAATATCAGATACTGTATTTTCAGGTTCATCACCTATCTTGTCTTGTTCAGCCTGCTCAATAATTTTAGGGGTTAAATGGACAAACTCAGCATTTATATCAACCCCTTGCTCATACCAGTGAGGATAAAACTTCAATTGGCTGCGTGTTTCTTTGGCATTTAACTGTAATAACCACCAATCTTCTTTATCAAATAAATTAAAGGAAACATTGTTTAAAGTTTGCCCTAAGACGGTTAATTCACCAATTGTCCCTCTGATACGCTCAGGTACCGCAAATAAAGGTGAAGCATTGTTTTGAGCATCATCATGATTAGGCTCATTTGTTTCACTAACTGAATCAATAATATCACTAATTAATGGCTGCCAATGAGAGAACTTAGCTTGTTCTAGCTTGGTAGTAATATGAAAACCATTCATTGGCAACAGCATTTTCTCATTACCCAAGACCAAATGGGCTCTGCTAAAACGGGTCTCTTCATGATTTAGTACACCATAAAAACTCATCTCTTCACCAAGTTGTGCATTGATGGTTGAACGTGCCATTTGCCCGTTTGCAGTGACTACAAAGCTGTTTTTTTGTTCGGCTTTTTTACCGTAGGGTTTAGGTAGGTGAAGTATACTGCCCGCTAAGTCTGAAGAGATGGCTAAGTTATATGAAAAGCCTTCTTGATGGTGTTGATGTAATGACAAAGTACCAGACCAAGGCAGCTGGCCCGCACTATACTTCTTCAATAAATCAGGCACATGTTGCTGATAATCAGCTTCTTGCCATATGGCTTGCATAACAATGTCAGTATCATAATAATCATCTTTATTTAGGCCTTTGACATCCAGATTAATTGGTAATCCTTGCCAAAGTAATGATAATCCTTTTGTTGTTATGACTTCATTTTCAAAGAATAACTGGCCATTAACTTGGCTAAAGTCCATACGTGGCGTTTGTAAAGCGACTTGATTATCCGCAAAATTTATTGCACCACTCGCGACACTTTGAGAAACATCTTTCAGTGGTAATTTTAATGAGAAGTCGCCACTTACATCACCCGATATTTGTAGCTGCTCAAGTGTCGCACCAACGGTATCTCTTAATGGGCTTTGATCCATTAAGTTTGCTATATGATCTGCGTTAGATGGTTGTATTTTTGCATCGACTTTTAACAATTGTTCACCGGATAGCTCATCAATCCCAGCACGAACACCAGTAACATCAAGTCCTGAAAGCAAGCCTTTACGGCCAGTTATCATCATTGAGTTATTTGTGAAGTTTAGATTGGCTGAAAAGTCAGAGATTTCTGGCCAGTCACTAGCAAATTTAAAGGTACTATCGGTTAACTCGGCATCAACGACAAAAATACCACTGCCATCGGAAAACGGAAAATGAGATAACGGCCCGTTTACTAAAACTTGCGCTTGCTCAATAGTGCCATCAACTATTGCTGAGTTTAAATAACCAACCAAATTATCACTCATCAATGATAATGGATAATAATGTCCGGCAAGAGCCGCATTACCTTGCTGAATGTCAGCCATTAAGGCCATCGTTGCTTCACCATCATTGGGTGAATCAACCTCTACCTGTGCAGAAAGCTTAAGTTCTGAGGAGGCAAAATCGAGGGAATTTACCGCTAACCGCCAACCTGTCTCCATAAAAGAAACATTTAGCTGTGCGGCAAGTGTTTGATATGAGATTGGAGCAACAAAATGCTGAGCAAAATCTAAAGCACCTTCTTGTCCATTGATATTAACAAACAATTCTTTACCAGCATAACTGACATTGCCATTTAGATTTTCTAGCGCAGGAATACCGTGGCTAAATTGATTAGATAAAGAAGAAAAATCAGCAACTATTTGTAAATCATCAGAATGACTCGCTAAGTATATGTCTGTGACCTGTCCTGAAAGTGATAGTTGGCTAAAGAGATCTCGCGTTCCTTGATCTTCTGTGATTAATGGGCCTATTTGCCCTAGTAATGATAAGTCTACTGATGATACATATGCAGAAAACATATCATTTAACTTATTCATTGAAATAGTAAACTCTTGCTTTGGTTGCTCATTAAATTGCAACATCAATGGCGTACTAAACAATCTAAAGCTTTTGGATTCCTTCCCTTTTACTAAAAGTAACTGCCCTTCGCCTAAACTTAGTTTTTGTTGTTTTTCATTAATAAGCCACTGAATATTGTTTTCATTGAGTTTAGCTTGTAATCGTTCTACAGCACTGTTTCTAACATTTAACCAAACTGCAAAACTAATATCTGATTTGGTATTGTCATTTTCAACTGCTAAAACAGAGTCTAACCAAGGGGTTATATCTAAATTGTTCGCTTCAACATAGATTTGACCACTGAGATCTGCACTATTCTCTCCAATCAGGTTTAGAGAAAGTTGCACATTATTAGAGCTCAATTCATTAATAACTATGCTGCCTTGAGCTTGATGCAAGTCATCTGTGTTCAACCACTGCAAATTATTAATATGAATATCACGTTTAAGAGATTCATTGTGCACAACAATATCACTATCATGAATCGAGAATTTATTTAATCGATTAAGAAATATATTGGTTACCATTGAGAAACTATCAGCATCTTCATTAGCTTCTTGGCTAGGAGTATTACTTTGTTCAGAGGCTTGATTCGACCATAACCCTTGGTCTACTTTAACATTAGCGCCTTTTATGACTAAATTGCTCGACACTAATCGTTGCTGAGTTAGTGAGCCCCAAAAGTCAATTTTTGATTCAATTCTTTCAATGAAGACAAACGCCTGCTCGGTATCAATTAGATTAACGTTATTAACTATAAGTACAGGACCAAAACGTTGCCAAGTCATGCTTAGCGAACCGATACTTATTTGAGTTTGATTGTTGTCATTGATGTAGTCTTGCAAATCAGCACGATAATTACCTACATAAGGCAGTAGTAATCGAAATGCACTAAGTAGCACTGCGACCATTACCAACAAAATGGCAATGGTTTTATACAGGCGATTTAGCCAACGATTCGATACACTAGTTATACTCATTTAGGGGTTATTTTCCTAATTACACTTATGCTTTAGATTTACATTGTTAATAAAAGTTAGTTTTAGTTGATAAATACTGCTGAACTTGATCACATCATAACAACATCAAATTGCTCTTGATTATACATCGGCTCAACTTGAACTTTGATTAACTTGCCAATAAAGACTTCAACTTCACCTAGGTTATGATACTCATCGTTAACTAAAAACTCACTAACGGCAGGTGAAGCATAAACGATAAATTTATCAGCATCATGGGCTCTATTAACTCGGACAATTTCTCGCAGTATTTCAAAGCAAACAGTTTCAACGGTTTTTAAATTTCCACGACCTGTACAAACTGGGCATTCATCACAAAGTACATGTTCTAAGCTTTCACGCGTTCGTTTTCGGGTCATTTCAACAAGACCTAATGAAGAAAAGCCTTGTATAGAGTATTTTACCTTATCTTTGCTCATTGCCATATCAAGACTATGTAACACTCTGCGTTTGTGGTCAGCATCATGCATATCGATAAAGTCAACAATGATAATGCCACCTAAATTACGTAATCTTAATTGTCTTGCAATTGCTTGTGTCGCTTCAATATTAGTACTGAAAATTGTATCTTCTAAATTACGGTGTCCAACAAAAGCACCTGTATTAATATCAATGGTTGTCATGGCTTCAGTTTGATCAATAATTAAATAGCCACCAGACTTTAATTCTATTTTTCTGTGTAGTGCTCGTTGTATTTCTCTTTCAACAGAGAACAAATCAAATATTGGTCGCTCACCAGGATAGTATTCAAGCAATGAGGTTAACTCAGGTACAAACTCTTGAGTAAAACCTGCCAGTTGATCATAGGTTAACTTTGAATCAACGCGAATGCGTTCAAGTTCGATACCTACAAAGTCTCTAAGCACACGAGAAGATAGTGGCAAGTCTTGATATAAAGGCAACTTTACTTGTTTGCGTTGTTTGCGCTCTAACACTTTCTGCCAAACACGACGTAAAAACTCAGCATCATGTTTGAGCTCTATTTCGCCAGCGCCTTCACCCGCTGTTCGTACAATAAAGCCTTGATGTTCATCACAATACGGGCTAACAATAGTTTTTAAGCGTTTTCGCTCAGCTTCATCTTCTATTCGTTGCGATATTCCTGCGTGAGTTGCATGGGGCATAAGCACTAAATAGCGGGATGCGATAGTTATATCTGTTGTTAATCGAGCACCTTTAGAGCCAAGTGGATCTTTCACCACTTGCACCATAATATATTGCCCTTCATGAACAAGAGAGCGAATGTCAGCTGTTTGCTCACCCTCTTCTTTGAGCATTAATTTAGAATTGATATCTGAGGCGTGTAAAAATGCTGCTTTTTCTAAGTTAATATCAACAAAAGCTGCCTGCATACCTGGCAACACTCGAATCACTTTACCTAAATATATGTTACCAACAATACCGCGCTTTGCTTCTCGCTCTATATGCACTTCTTGCAATGAGCCATTCTCAATTAAAGCAACACGTGTTTCACTTGGCGTGACATTGATTAATAATTCTGCGGTCATGATTGCTGCCTTAGTTGAAAATCTGAGAAAGAAAAAATGTCTTAAAAGCGAAATTTACTCTGTAGACATTGGTAAAATACTTGATAATCCCGCCTTTGATAACATTTGAGCACATTCAAATAACGGTAAACCAACAACGGCAGAATAACTGCCCTGAATTGACTTAACGAACTGTCCAGCTATGCCTTGAATTGCATATGAGCCTGCTTTATCTTGTGGCTCTGCAGTCTGCCAATACTGTTTTATTTCATCTTCCGTTAAGGTTTTGAAAAATACTTTTGTCGTTACGACATCGCAAGTAATCGAGTTTTTGCCGACTAAAGCAATGGCTGTTAATACCTGATGACTTTTTCCAGACAGAGAAGACAACATTTCAATGCTATCTGCTAAATCTTTTGGTTTACCAAATATTCGTTCTTCACACACCACACAAGTATCAGAGCCTATTACTAAACTATTGTCTTGATTAGCCAATAAATCAAAAACATATTGCGCTTTTTCTTTAGCTAACCGCTCAACATAGCATTCAGCATTTTCATTGCCATATTGAGTTTCGTCGATATCAGCAGCAATAGTTTCAAACTGATAACCTAACTGACTTAATAAACTTTTTCGCCGAGGCGATTGCGAAGCTAATATTAGTTGTTTGTTCATAATTACATTATCTTAAAATGACGACGTACACGACGTAATAACAAAAACACCCAAGGCCACAAGACAACACTGGTAATTACAGGATATAAATAGCTCGTTAAAAATACGGCATCATTTAAAAAGCGTTGCATCCAGAAAACCAGTAAGTGATATAACGCCGCAAGTACACCAATAATTAATGCTTGCTGCCACACGGAAAAGTTACGAATCTTTTGAAAATTAACCACCACAATATAAACAGACAAAGCCATTGCTGCTGCATGTACACCGAGTACAGAGCCTAACAAGACATCAAGGATAAAGCCCATAAACCAAGCAGTAATAATATTAATCTTACTGGGTAATGCTAAGCACCAGTACACTAATACAATTAAGACCCAATCAGGTCGAAAGGCATCAACACTTAATGGCATTGGCATAATACTCGCCATGAGCGCAATGAGTAGTGTAAAAACAATAATAATGCCGTTATGAGAAAACATTATTTACGCTCCGACTGGTTGATAGCTTTGCTTGAATTATCACTCGTTGTTTTCGGTGCGAAAATACTGACAGGCTTCTCTTTTGATAACAATAACACATACCTTAAACGATCAATCTGCGCCACTGGCTTACTAAACACTCGCATGAACTCTCTAGTTTCGTCATTGCTGACACGGCTTACTCTTGCAACAGGGTAGCCCTCAGGGTATTTTCCGCCTAGCCCCGAAGTAACAATTAAATCACCTTCTTTAATATCCGCGCTATGAGCAACAAAATTATGAATTAGTAAATCAATCCTTCCTGTGCCCGTTGCCGTTAATCGCAAACCATTACGCTGTATTCGAACAGGGACGGCATGAGTAACATCAGTAATCAAAATAACACGGGAGCTTCGTGCTCCTACATGTAAAATTTGACCGACTATACCCTTTTCATCAAGTACTGGTTGGCCCTCATACACGCCATCACTAGCACCGCGATTGATTACGACTTGATGGGTATAAGGGTCACTATCTACTGACAATATCTCAGCAAACATTTTTTTAATATCGGGTTTTACTGGAGACGCAAGTAATGACCGTAAACGTTCATTTTCTTGCTTAATGATATTAAGTTGCATTGATTGCTCATGAAATGACAACTCATTTTTGCGGTACACTTCATTTTCAGCCATTAGACGTTGGCGGGTAACAAGATTTTCAGCGCCCCAAGTCATCATCTGCTTTGGCGCATTTGCCATATACTGTAATGGACTTACAATTGATTGTAAGTAACCTCGCACAATATCAAAACTCGACATTTTATGATCAAAAAATATCAAAGCCGCAGAACAGCACAGCACCAAGATAAGTCGGTGCTGTGGAGAAGGGCCATGTTTAAAAATTGGATTCATAGGGGAACTAAAATGCCGTTTGTTAGTGAAGTACCTAAAATAAAATACTTTATCTAAACTGCTAAATTGTCAAAGCTATTCAGTTCTAGTACGAGGCAAAGGCACGGAGTTGGCTTTTGCCAATGAGTACCTTTAACGAAGTAATAGAGCTAAATAACAAAGAGAATTTATAGTTTTTATTCGTAGGAGAACAAATCTCCCCCATGCATATCAATCATTTCTAATGCCTTACCACCGCCACGAGCTACACATGTTAGCGGGTCTTCAGCAACCACAACAGGAATCCCTGTTTCTTCCATCAATAAACGATCTAAATCTTTTAGTAGCGCACCACCACCGGTAAGCACCATACCTCGTTCTGAAATATCAGAAGCCAATTCAGGTGGAGATTGCTCTAAAGCAACCATAATAGCACTAACAATACCTGTTAACGGTTCTTGTAATGCTTCTAAAATTTCATTGCTATTAAGTGTGAAGCTGCGAGGAACGCCTTCTGCTAAATTACGGCCACGTACTTCAATTTCAACTAGTTCTTCACCTGGGTATGCAGAGCCAATCTCATGTTTTATGCGTTCAGCGGTTGCTTCACCAATTAAGCTACCAAAGTTACGACGTACATAATTAATAATCGCTTCATCGAATTTGTCACCACCAATACGAACTGATGATGAATACACTACGCCATTTAATGAAATAATGCCTACTTCTGTGGTACCACCACCAATATCAACAACCATAGAGCCAGTTGCTTCTGATACAGGCATTCCAGCACCAATTGCTGCTGCCATAGGCTCGTCAATTAAATACACTTCACGAGCCCCTGCCCCCATTGCGGATTCACGAATTGCGCGACGCTCAACTTGTGTAGAACCACAAGGAACACAAACTAATACACGAGGACTAGGGCGAAGAAAGTTATTACTGTGCACCTGCTTAATAAAGTGCTGTAACATCTTCTCAGTGACAAAAAAGTTAGCGATTACGCCATCTTTCATTGGTCGAATAGCTTCAATATTACCCGGAGTACGGCCTAGCATTTGCTTAGCCGCAACACCTACCGCAGCGACACTTTTTGAACCACCAGCGCGGTCTTGTCTAATAGCAACTACTGAAGGTTCATTTAATACTATGCCCTGATCTTTGACATAAATAAGAGTGTTTGCAGTTCCTAAATCGATGGATAAGTCGTTAGAAAACATGCCGCGTAATTTTTTAAACATAGGGGCGAAATATCCTATAAAATTGGCCAATTAATTAAAGCGAGTGATCTTCACAATCACAGATCGAACAATCATACCTTAGTATTAAAGGAAAGTGTTGCTTTTTTTGATAGAAAACAAGCGATACCAAGAGAAAATACGTAAAAAAAAGTAACGGATAATATCACCATTACTTTTTTTAATTATGAGTACATTATTCAACCAAATAACTTAATGGATTATCTGTCTACTTCTCGTTGATAAATAATGCGATCATTGCCTCGGTATAAGCCAAACGTTAGCGTAGCATTCGGGTTATCAATAAAGTTACCATCACCCGTCCAATCAAATTTCAACCAAGGCGGTACTTCATATTCGACTCGTAGTGCTCCTTGTCGATTAACTGGTGGTGGCGCTGAAAACTTCAATGCAGGGAAAGCGCCACTTTCTCTGTATACTCCTGCTGTAAATGCGGTAATACCATCCACACTTGCATCGGTATGTTGAGGTTGTAAGTTATCGCCATTATTCAAGTCAACTAAACGATAATCCCATAAGGTTAGACCACCACTACCAATAGCACCTAAGGTCGTTTTATTCGCAATTAATGGTACTAAGCAATTCTCAGCAGGGTTGTTAATGTAATCAACGCCATTAAAGTGTTGAATAAACATCGGCATAGGTAAATCTTGCGTTTCTGGTGCGAAGCTATTCTCCATAAGCCACCGTCCAAAGCGCACTTCTACCCCTTGCGTAACCACTTTCTCTATTGGCGTAATGCTAGCACTTGATCCTGCGTATAAAGCTACGTCATCGCTATCTATAATAGAGTCAATCTCAAATGGAATGTTTGCAGGAAATGGGACTAATTCTGAACGAGCATTATGCTCATAAATAAAGTGATCTGTACTGTTAAAAGTATAAATTAACTCGCCATTGTTTGGGCCAACAACCGGATCATTTCCAGCATTCATTTCAGAAGTAATGTTGACTTTATCATCGGCATCAACAGGAGATTCTCGTAATTGAATATCATCTTGAGTGGGCTCAAATATGGTAATACCTGCAGCCGTTAATTTTGTGAATCCTACTCCAGTATAGTTTTGTGTAACAACATCATTTAGGTTATACGCAGTAATCATAATTTCAGGTGCGTCTGCTGCTGCATAAGTGATAGCCCCTGTTGTTGCTCCACCTTGAGTGATGTTTTGTCCTGCATAGGCCCAGACTTCATTATTACAAACAGCATTATGATTAGCTGATAATGTGCCTGTATCATTTACCGTTTGTAAAAAATATGCAGGAATAAAGCGGCCAACATTTTTTACTAAACCGTTTACAGCTCCAGCTCCTAAGTAATCATCATCATCGATTTTAATGCTGATATCAATAATACCGACTTCACTAAATTTAAATTCATTTTCTAAAACACTATCACTCAATAAGTTAAATGTTTCTTGGGTAAAGTCACCTACATTTCCGGGCAAAGGAGCTGCTAAGGCATGACTAATGTCTAACTGCTCATTATCAAAATGCCGTGCAATAGTATTACCCGATACTGAGGTCAAATCATTAGGCTGACCATCATATGGTGAGCTAATATCTTGTCCGCTCGCCCACTGCACTGCTGTTGCAGTTAACGTAAAAGTTTCACCTGCGGTTTTAAATACCGAGCCATTAGGATCAGGTGCGCCCAAACCATCTTGTGAAATAGCACTGGCATCATTCAGATCAAATTTAAACGCAAACGGGCGCACAACAAACGGATTTGATGAAACCGACAAATCTAAATTTTCAGTGTTTCCTTCATCATCGAACACTTGCACCGTTTTTTGGGCATTAAGTATTAATTTACCGGCATCAGGGTAGTTAATATCAAAAAAAGCTTTTGATTCAGTATTAAAATGCAATTCAGAACTAGAAATTACCTCTGTGATCGGATGAGGGTTGCTATTACTTGTTAGTATTAACTCATTATTGCATTCACTGCTATCACTATGACAAGTATATGAAAGGTTTATCGGTATATCACCACCATCAGGAAATAAGCCTACACATGCACCGCTATTATCATCGGTTTTAACGGCCTGTATAAATAAATTACGAGCATTGTACTCAACATTGGATGGTTTTCCTGATAGTTGCGTAGGAATGCCATCACCTAATGCATTATCAATAATAAAGCCTGCGGCTTTAAAATCGACATCACATGGCGTTCCACTGGTATTTCTACATTCATAACCTTGAGCTAAACTTAACGCCGCGTTACCTACTAGAGTATGAGTATAATCAGTATTAACACTCCCTCCGGAAAAGTTAATGGTCTTTTTAGCAGCACCATTAACTAATAAGTCGACGGTGAAATTGTCAGTATTTAAAGTGTTACAATCTACATCAGCACAAGCGCGAATGGTAATATTATCAGCTTGGCACGTTAGCCCTTCGCCATCTAAGGTATCTATTTCAAAATGATCTAAAATACTCTCACAGCCTGCACTATCGTTCATATCTGTTTGTATTTCAGCAAGTGATAAAACTTTATTGTAAATTCTCACTTCATCATAGTCGCCACGAGAAGAGTAAGGTGACGCTATAACAGAATTACCTGCTTGCGTATAATTGGAAGAGTTATCACCAAAAACAATACGATTAAGTTCACCCAAAGCACCATTAGTATTTCGAGTTTCTTGTATTCTTAAGGTCCCATCAACATAAATTGCAAAACTATCATTGCTAAAGTCCCATGATACTGTGACATAATACCAAGTATCCCTAACACGATTATTACTACCTTCAATTAAGACAAAATCACTATCAGCAGAATCTTCAAAAGCAAACTTTAACCGTCCGTCTTGTTGAATTTCTAAGACAAAAAACTTATCAGGACCAGATATTACCTTACTAGCATCAAAGAGTACTCGTTCATGCCCTTGATCCCAGTCAATTGAACTATTAAACCAAAAGCTTATTGTGCCTTGAATGCCAACTTCATTTATTGTTGGGCCTGCTCTAAAGGCATCTGTTATACCGTTATAATCATTCCAGCTTTCGCTCTCAAAGCCTCGACAATACTTACCATCAGGTGTAGATAAACCACCAAAAATGTTTTCTGCGTGATTATTGTTGCCACTGGTATCGTTTATTTGACTACTAAAATCTGTTTGTTCAAATTTATACTCAGCAATTAAAGAAGAACAAGAAACAGGCGCTCTAGGAGTACCATCGTAATTATTCCCAGCCAATTGGTTGTTATATATCTCTTGTATTTTGCTTAGGGATAACGCTGAATCATAGACTAGAAATTCATCTAAAGGTGCTCTAAACCCCTGTGGTGAACTTGTACCTACTTCATCAAACGAAGTACCAATATACTTGAGGGTGCCTGAAGGCATGCGATTAACCGTATCAACTAACACACCATCAATGTAGAGTTGAGTTTGACCTGCACCGTAAACAAGCATAAGGTGGTGCCAGTTATTATCTAAGTTACCAAATTGGTAAGTACCGTCTGTTGAGCCAGTGCCATCATAAACACCCCATAACCAATTATTTTGGCCATCTAAATATAATAAATCCCCGCCTGCTTCCATCGCCCCTAAAACAAAATACCGATTACCATCAGTAGCGGTTGGCTTTTTAAACCAAGTCGAAACACTGTAGCTTGAAGGAAGCAATAGCGATGTCTCTACATGATGTTGCCCATCCACGATATCAACAGAATTCTCAATTTGACCGTTATAAGCTGTAGTTAAACCGTTTATTGCTGTTCCATGATGAGTACCAATACTATCAATCACTTCTCCAGAAGTACCATTATAGCTACATTGATCAAAGGTATATTCGAGTATTGGCGCTATAGCAGGAACCTCATCACAAAAACCGTGAGGATTAAAGTTATTCAAGTCTGACGTTGAGAATTTAAACTCGCTATCTGATTCAACAACCAGCTTATCTGTCTCAACTGTAATAGCGCCACTAATTTCTACTTCTTCATTAATTTTTATCTCTGGCGATACAAGATATAGAAAAGCCTTAATCTCTGACTCTTTTCCAATTTCTATCTTAGTATCACTTTCAATAACAACCAAAACATTTGCTGGTAAGCCTGATGAGTTTATTTCAGTATTATCAGGCAGAATCACATCATTTGAACTCTTAATATAAACTACAGCCGTTCCGCTGCTATCACCATAAGTCACCTGAGTATTGCTATTATTCCAACTATTGAAAAAGTTATAATCAGTATCTGATAATGAATTAGAATTAAAACTGCCTAGGTTCACTCCACCAGATGGTATGGTAGGGATTCGAGCTTCTGTAACAGCAATAACATCAGCTTTACTACATGTAATGCCATTACATTCACTAGTATCTTTAAATTCACTATCACTATTTAACGCAGTGATTGTACCGAACGGGTTTAATCCTGGGAATAGTACATCACAACTGGGAGGAGGGGCGACATAGGGTGTAATAACACCATTACCAAAATGATCTCTGATGGAGGCATTCGTCGAGCCATCTATAAATAAATTAAGGTCCCTTGTAGTATTGTCTCCAACATCGAATGTGTTTATAGAAATAGTCGTTGACAATGTATTTGCTGCAATTGTTGCTGTTCCAGATGCACCGTTATAATGCGTACCTGCCAGAGCCGTATTATTCAAGGTTTGATAATTAAAAGTAACGTTATTAGTTAAGGTTGAAGATAGTGATACCGTAAAACTTAAAGTCTCTCCTTGCTGAACTGTATCATCAGAAATCGTTAAATATACACCTGAATCACCCTCGTTTGATCCTCCTCCTGTATTACCTCCTGAATTACCATTTCCTGCATTGCCCCAGTTTCCAGTACCATCAGGTGATCTTCTATAATCATGTGAATTTGATACTGATGCAGTCCAATCATATGTAAGGTTACAACTATTATCTCGCTGAGCTGTATAACCAACACTTAAATAATCAATAGTGTTACCACTACTATCTGTCATTAAAATATCAAAAGCTTCATTGCTTGGAATAAAGCTTGTGGGAATTAAAAGGTAAACATCATTTGATAATACGCCTGATGAGAGTGGTAACGGACCACTACACTCCCCTTTTTTACTTCTACATATCTGTACAGACCAAGTATTGTAGGTTGAAGCTGGTATTGATGCATCTAACAATTTGATTTCTATAAAACCAACTTTGCCTGCTTCGTTTAGGGTTACAAAGCTCATAAAGTCTGAGCAAACAGCAAGAACCTGTGTACTCAACAGTATAAGTGAAAGGCATATTGCTTTGATATACAGTTTCACTTACAAACTCCTCGCTTCTACTTGAATTGTACGACTACTGCGAACAACACCAATTGATTGATCAGCAATCGCACTACTACCACACTCCCCAGTACTTGTTAAACGATAGTAGTTCACCATTTCGTGTGTGTTGTACAAATTGCAATTTACCATCGCTCGACAATGATCTAAGCCGTCAACGCCCGATAAATCATAAGTATCATCAGCAGGACATGCATTAGCTCCATTTAAGGGAAAGGTTAACTGTAGATGGGCCTGCATACCCGAATTAGCTGCCATTAGTGCCCGAGTGCCTATGACTTCTTGGGCAATAGTTTCGCTACTTGTCGATAGTACTTTCACTAAAGCACTACCTAACAGTAAAAGCACTATGATAATAAATAATGACAGCATAAGTGCACTCCCCTGCTGAGAGTGCGATTGGGTCATATATCTCTGCCTGAAATGAGCGTTATACTTCATCATAATTTAGCTCTACTACCTGGCTCCGTAATATACTGTTAATTCACTTTATTCTATAAGAACAAAAATCTGTTATTTATTAAAAGGTAACGCTATCTGTCTGACTTAGCAATATTTCTAACTTAGAACTACATATGATTGCTATGGAACATTATTAATATGTACTGCATTATCAAACACGACACGCTCTCCCTCACGGGTAAAAATGAGCTTAATTTGAATAACCGCATTACGTTGTAAAGTGGCATTCACTACAGTAAATGGTAGCTCTCCTTGAGTGTAAGCAAGACTTTCAGCCATTAAGCTCCTACTAGCACCCAAGGCTAGTAAATCATTTGAACCTAGCTGATTTTGCAGCAAATAATAGTTACTAAAGCGCTCTATTTTAGCCTCGCCACCAGTTAAAATGACACAATAGGAAATTGGAGAATTAATAATATAAGCACGGCTTGTGGGTGAATGCGCAGCAAAACTTTCTGCACTATCTAATGTCAAAGTTGCCACCTGAGAGGGCGCTATTGGCAAAGTGTAACTATCAAGTGAGAAGCGTTTGTTGTTATTGCTATTATAAATATCTTGCCCCAAGACATTCGTTGGGTATACCGCTATGGAGTCGTTGCAATTAGCACAGACATAATCATTACCATCAATATCAATAAATGGGATGACCTCTAATGTATCACTATTTTGTGGGCTTACAGGAATATCAGTATATACCGTACTTGCTACTATAGGAGTGAACTCCAAGCATTGCTCAGTGACAGTATTAATTTGTCGTATACTATTAGGTACTGCATTTCGTAATTCTCGATTAAGCCTTTCAACAACAAAGCGCGCACTTGAAATCAACTCATCTCGTTCACTTACATTTAAGTAAGTTTGAGTGGTTAACTTTATAAAACCTGTAATACCCACTGCCATTACCCCAAGTAGGATAATAACAATAATAAGTTCCATTAGAGTAAAGCCTGCGCTTTGCTTAAATAAAGGCCTATGTTTATGCATAAAAGATTGAACTGATTTTTTCATCAAAAGTTCGCCTTATGGCTAGCAAACTCAATATCAGTCCCTAAAGGAGTAGTTACTACTACGGTTATTTTTTTGGCATTTATCGCCGCTAAACCTAAATCCCCGCCGGCGTATTCAACTGAAACATTAAGATCAAAACTGGTATAACCAGAATCTAAACCTGCATTTATCGCGTTTACTTTTAAGGTAAAACCGTCAAAGTCATCAACATCATCAAAGGTATTTACATCATTAGGGTCTTCGCCATCATTATCTCGACCATCAACACCATTATCAGGGCCTAGCGCTATAGAGCATGCAGGTTGATCCACTTCTCCACAGCGATGTCTACCACCAGCCATATCAGAGCGATTATCATATGCCCGACTATTAATATCATTCATTAAACTTTGTGCTAGCTCTGCTGCTTTAATTTGCAAAATAGCATCGGCACTTTGCTCTTCAGTTGGCGCTATTAAGGTAGAAATAATAGAGAGTGAAATCGCTAATACCACAATGGATAAAATGATTTCTATTAAAGTAAACCCTCGGTTTTTTGGTTTAACCTGTTGCGAAAGAAGCTTGTTTTTATTACAGGCCATGAATATAGCCCTCAGGTTCTATTTGTATCGACAGTGTTTCCACACCACTGGCTACGTCAATTGTACAACCATTACCGCAGCCACCAAGAGGCCGACCTAACCAATCAAAAGCGATTACGGCATTTCCGACAAATGACACACTAAAAGTAATATTATATCGGCTATTAACTACATGCCCCGTGATATCTTTGTCTTCATGCCAATCACCATCAAGGGTAATATCATCACAATCATTACGATTTGGCACACCGTAACGAGTATTTTCAATAATTAAATGGTGGCAATAATTATTACCCGAGGCTATATCTTGACGAGTTTGCTGCATGGCACGCTGCTGTGTTAAGCGTAGCGCTGAAATTAACTGCGCCCTATGACTATGCGCTTCATAAGCATTAGTGCCATCAAATTTAGGTAGCACATTAACCGCTAATATCCCTAGCAAGATAATAACGGTCACAAGTTCAACTAAGGTAAAACCAGATTGAGATTTCATGTACTTAATTATACAGCATAAACAAAGTTATATTTTTAACAAAATAAGGCAGTTAAAGCAAAAAAGGAGAGCCGAAGCTCTCCTTTTTGAAAATAAGCTACATTAGATACATGGTATGTGACTAATGGTAGGTTCAGTATTTGCTGCAATAGGCATAGTGTAATATGCAATACAGTTAACATCTGCTGAAGGTACATCATTAGCAGGTAAGCCTCCAGTTAGATCAGCTGGAATTTTATTAGCTGGATGAATGATTACAGTATTAGCAACTGAAGCTACATCAAAAGTGAAATCATTGCTGTTTAAATCTACAATTTTATTCCACTCGGCTTCAGTATCGTCAGGATAACCATACTCTAACTGAACTGTATTACCTGCGCCATCAACGACTACCGTTGCATTAGCATCACCACCTGAAAATGATAAGTCATCATTTCCGGCAATTAACGATTTACTATGTACTAATGCTGAAGCGCTAGATAATGCAGCTTCAACACCTTGCATAGTTGCTGTTTGTGCATCATCTTGTAAATTAATAAATTTTGGCGCCGCTGTAACCGCTAAAATACCAAGGATAACAATTACCACTACTAATTCTATTAACGTAAAACCTTGTTGTGCTTTATTTTTCATTGAATACTTCATTTTAAGCCCTATACATCTTTAAAAATCATTAAAAAATACTATCTATAAAATAGTCTTTAACGTCAAGTACTTATGGCGTATTAACGTAAACTACCACTTCACTATTTGCCGCATTGTAAGTGAAATTATTGCCAACAGCAGTACTGCCTCCAGGGGTTACAAAGCTTCCTGCTGCATTTTTATCTAAAGATTCTTTCAAGTAGAACACGCAGCCGGTAAAACTCTGCACCACACCAGCAGAATCAGTTAATTCAACGTTAGTTGTATCTGCTAAGTAATCTATACTTAATGCTGGATTATTCAAATCAGCTACCGCAGATGAAACACTCGGTGGCTGTGCAAAAACTCCCTGCCACAATTCAATACAACGAGCATTTGTCATGTCTGCTGTACTTGCGTTTCCATTAACAAGCCCGACGGGATAACCAGGACGTATACTTTTTGTATTAGGTGTTGGTGGAGTTGTTAATGCAAAAAAACTACCTTCATAATCAACACGATTCACATTAGCAGCCGTTGGTCGACCTTCTGCTTCCCATTGTGCTCTAACTAAAGAAACACCTGTTGCAAAGCCACCGGCCATACCTTCAATATTGGCTTGTTTAGCTTGATCCGTTAAATCTAAAAATTTAGGAATAGCCGTAACTGCGAGAAAGCCTAAAATGACAACAACAATCACTAATTCGATTAAGGTAAAACCACGCTGTTTATTTAATTTTTTCACACTATGTTGAGAAAACACTTTATTCATATGAGCCTCACAAGCCTTGATATTCGATCGTTAACACCATTGTAACAACGTTTAATTAAATAAGTCACTTATTTAATTAACAGAAACCTCTTTAAGAACAAATTACTACCAAGTAATTACGACAAACAACATTTTCAATCTTATAGTCTCAGTGTAGCGTATTTTTTTGCGGCTAACGATTTAGTTAGAACTTGCTTCTCTGAGTTTTATTTCACTATTTATTTATTTTACTCACCGCTGTCACTTTCCCTGTATCACTGATATAGTCAAAAAAATGCCCACTTGATAAAATAAATCGGCAATGATGAAAGTTATTTTCTGACCGTTTAAGTTCGATCGCTGCTATCGATAACTTCATCAATGACATTGGTACCGCCATTGCTACTCGCCAAATCTCTTCACATGCAAAGTCATTTTTATAAGTATCTAACCAACCATGGCTGTTTACCTGAACAAGCTGTTTTTCTGAATTATTTAATTGCCCAAGTGCGACAACATTTGGTTTTTTCTCCATTAACCATTGTGCATGCACCGCAACAACTGTGCCATTAAAACTTTGTGCTAAGCTAGTAAAACCTGTTGCTGTTATTTGCTCTTGATGTTCGAAAAAGTAACTAATAAACACTTTCATTAAAAGCGCCAACAACACCACAATAAGAATAAATTCAGCCAATGATTTTTCTCGCTTTTCAACTTTATCTATCATGGCTTTTACCTACAGTAATTTATTCAAATTACTTACCTTGCATTGCCGAGGCCATATCCCACATAGGTGTAAATATACCTAGCGCTAACACTAATACCATAGCTGCAACAACAATAAGTAACAATGGCTCTATTCTGGCCGTCAATGTACTTAAATCGTAATCTACCTCTCTTTCATAATAATCACCGACTTCTTTAAGTAAATCATCGACTCGACCTGTCTCTTCACCTACAGCGATCATTTGTAATACCAAAGGGGTAAACAATGTACTGGCAATAGCGGCACGCAATAAACTTTCACCACTTTCAATAGCAACACGCATGGCGACAATTTTTTCTTTCATAAAGCTATTATCTACTGCGTCAGCCACTAAGTTAAGCCCTGATGTCATTGGAACACCAGCCGTTAATACAATACCAAAACTATGAGAGAAGCGTGCAAGTATTGAGCGTTCAATGATGCTGCCAATAATAGGTATTTTAATTTTTCGCCTATCCCAAACATATCGGCCGTGTTTCGTTTTTAACGATTGCCTTAGCGCAACTATTACCGCGATTACTCCGAATAACATGTAAGGCCAATAATTGATAAAAAAGTTTGAGCTAGCGATTATAAATTTAGTCGCCCAGGGTAAATCAGCACCGAGTTTTGAAAACATACTAGCAAAAGTAGGGATAACCCAAATATTTAAAATAACTAGCGCAGCGGACAGTGCTATGATGACCATTGTTGGGTAACGCAGTGCTGTTTTAATGCGCTTTTTTGTTGCTTGCTCTCGCTCTAGATACGTCGTTAACTTAAAAAAGGACTGATCAAGTTGACCTGTATTTTCACCAACATGTATCAATGAAATAAACAAAGAACTAAAAATATTGGTGTGCTGATTTAGTGCAGAAGATAAGGTGTAACCACCTTCAAGTTGCTTGCCAATATCAAGTAAAGCCTTTTGTAAGCTCGCTGAATTACTTGATTCAGCCATGCCATTTATCGCTCGTAATATTGGCACACCTGAACGCATTAAGGCATACATTTGACGACAGAAAATAATCATTTCGTCTAATGATACACTGTCAAAACCAAAAAGTTCTTTTACATCAACACTGGCTAAGCTAGCTTCAGACTCTTGCTTCGCTTCATTAATTGAAGTTGGCGTTATATTCTGTCTAAATAATTGCTCAGCCGCTGCCGTCGAGCTAACCGCTTCAAGCTTGCCCTTTATTTGACCGCCACTAATATTTCGACCTGTATAATTATATAATGCCATATTGCAAAATTAACCTTGTTAGCTTACGTCGACCGTTTCAACAAGTCTTAGCACTTCTTCAACGGAAGTGATGCCTTGAACTGCGTAGTCAAACGCTGCTTTAGCTAAAGGAGTAAAACTAGGGTTTGCTTTTGATAATTCAGTAAATGCCTCGCTATCATCTCTTTTTAATGCGGCCATCATACCTTCATTCATTTCTAGTAGTTCAAAAACACCAATACGGCCTCTATAACCAGTGTATTGACATGATTGACAGCCAGAACCGTGAGAGAATTTAGCTTGCTTTGCTTGCTCTCCGGCTAGGTTAGTTAACCATAGTAGTTCTTGCGCATCGGGAACATATTCTTGCGTGCAATTATCACATACTCGACGCACTAATCGCTGTGCAATAATTGCTCGTAAAGAGCTCCCCACTAAAAACCCAGCGGCCCCCATATCAATTAAACGTAAGGCACTGGTGATGGCATCATTGGTATGCAGGGTTGATAACACTAAATGACCTGTTAATGCGCCTCGAAGACCAATTTCAACAGTCTCCTGATCACGCATCTCACCTACCATCATAATATCGGGATCTTGTCGTAATGCTGTACGTAATACGCTTGAAAATGTTAAGTCAATTTTAGGGTTTACTTGTACTTGGTTCACTCGTGGCAAACGATATTCCACAGGATCTTCAACTGTAATAATCTTCTTACTTGCTTCATTTAATTCACTTAATGCCGCATATAATGTCGTTGTCTTACCACTACCGGTTGGCCCTGTAACTAACACCATGCCATGAGGGCGGGTGATTTGATGACGAACGCGCTTAATTAAATCCTCAGGCATACCCGTTTGATCAAAAGATAATAAACCAGCTGACTGATCAAGCAGTCGCATAACAACAGACTCACCATACTGAACTGGCATTGTTGATATACGAACATCAATACTGTGACCACTGATTTGAATATTAAAACGACCATCTTGTGGAATACGTTTCTCAGAGATATCCAGACCTGCCATGAGCTTTAAGCGAAGCACCATAGCCGCAGCAATCTTATTTTCTTTAAGGATATTTTCTTGTAATACCCCATCAATACGTTGCCTAATACGTAACTGGCTTTCATCAGGCTCAATATGAATATCTGATGCTCGCATTTGCACAGCATCCTCAAATACTGATTGTAATAGTTTGCCTACCGTAGCATCGCCTGTTTCATCAACAAAAGAGGTCGACAAGTCAAAATCTGAAGTTTCCTGGTACTCTTCTTCTAATTGAGAAGCAAATGATTCAATGTCTGCAGTACGGCGATACAAGCTATCAAATGCATCATAAAGCTGCGACTCCATAACAACCGCAAGTTCAATGCGTTTAGGAGCAAGCATATTCTCGAGTTGGTCTAAGCCACTTAAATCAGCGGGATCGCTCATACCAAGCAGAACAGAATCGCCTTTATCTTCAATAATAAGCGCCCTTAAACGACGAGCATGCACTTCTGGAAGTAAGTTAGCGATAGAGGTAGGTATTTGGCGTTGGCTAATATCTAAGAAAGGTACATTAAGCTGTTGGGCTAAAAACTGAAGTAATTGTTTTTCTGATAAATAACCTAATTCAATAAGCGTATCACCCAACTTACGGCCAGACGTCTTTTGACTATTTAAGGCCTGCATTAGTTGTTCATTGGTAATGATATGCTCATGTACCAATAAATCACCTAACCGCATTTTTAATTTGGGGGCCGCCATTTTTCTCTCCTAAACTTTGCCGTTTTTTATTGCCCTAGGGCAATTAATCTTTGCTGCGCAAATTGAGCCGAAGCATTGGTCAAATCACCTTTAGCTAATGCTAGCCTATATGCTTTTCCAGCTAAATCGAATTGGCTATTTTTATCATAAACAATTGCTTGTCCAAGATACCAACGACCTACAGCGGGCTGCATATCAATCAATTGCTGGTAGCTTTGTATAGCCATGGTAAAATGAGCAGTCTCTTGCGCTACACTGGCTAACAAGACTTGATACTCCTCTTCCTTAACATTCGCTAGGGGCTCTAATATATTATAGGCTAAACGAAATTTATTCTGTTTAACATATATTTGCGCTTTCATTTGACGTAATTCACTATCATTCGGCGCTAAAGCCACCCCTTGCGACAGTAAATTGCTCGCTTTGTTATAAGCTTTTCTTCCATACCACAATGCCGCAAGTTTTTTTCTTGCTTCAATGTGCTCTGGTTGAATAATAAGTACGTCTTCAAGTAACTGCTCTGCTTTGGCAACATTTCTTGTTGCTAACATTTCATCAGCTTGCTGCAATTTTTGCGAAACCAGTTCATCGGCGGTTAATTGTCTTCTTGAAACAGACATACTTGCAGTTTGTTTCTTTTGCTGCACTTGCTGCGCTGGTGTTGGAATATTAGCTATTGATTTATTTTCTTCCTTAATAGGCTCAACAATAGCAGGCTCTTTTGTTGAATTGCTTTCTTTAACTGATTCAGAATTAAACTTTACTTGCTCTGTACCAATATTTTGTCTTTTAACTTGTACAGTATCTTTAGACGCCACCTTCTTTTCTTCAGGCATTGCTTTTCGTTTGACAAGCTTTGAAGGCTTATCAACATCTGCTGGTGCTTTAGTTTCGCTTTTTTGCTGTGCTAGTAGAATTGAGTCTTCTTCAGCTGATGATCTCTGTTTTAATGCCTCATTTGTCCTAGGCTCTACATTTGCCATCTGAATTGTTTGTTGAGATTTTAATGCCTTATTTTCTTGCAGCAAATGCCAAACATACAGGCCGACAATATTTATAATAACGACTACTGTAACTATGATTGCAATAGGTTTTATCGGTGATGATTTCACTACAGCTGGTGCTGGCACAACACCTTGCTGATTTTGCTCAGGAGCTCTCTCTTCTAGGTCCTTTAACATTTGATTTATAACACTCATAAAGAGACTCCAGACCAATAAATTACGCTGACTAAGCTTGTCAGAACTATCATGACTACGGCTAAATAAGTCAAACTCAGGGGCTTATAACTAACCCCCTCGGTATCTTCTATGGCTGCTTGTAAATGTTTTTTCGTCATTTGATATTGCCCTTGCCCATAAGCGAGCATAAGCATTTTATGGCATAAAATGTTGACCAATCTTGGAATGCCGTTACTCACTTTGGTAATTTTTTTAATAACAGCTTTTGAAAAAAGCTCAGCACCTTTATATCCCGCTACCTTCATTCTATGCTGAATGTAATGCTGAACTTCTTCTTCATTCATTGCACGCAATTGATAAGAAAAAGTAATACGTTGGCGTAATTGTCTAAACTCACTCTGGCCTAAACGTTCATCTAATTCAGGTTGTGCAAATAATACCACTTGCAATAATTTACGCGTCTCTGTTTCTAAGTTAGTAAACAACCTTAACGCCTCTAAACTTTCTTCAGGTAAAGCTTGTGCTTCATCTAGAATCAATACAACCGAGTGACCTTTTTGGTGCAATTCAAGTAGCTTATCTTGTATACGCTGTGTTAATAGCTGCACAGACATACGTTGCGCCTGTTTAACACCCAGCTCAACGGCAACTGCACGTCTTAACTCATTTGGGTTTAAATACGGGTTAGGAATATACGCCGTAACAAAGTGTTCAGGAATTTCATTTAGCAATTTTCGACACAATAACGTTTTACCAGTGCCGACTTCACCAACTACTTTAATAAAGCCTTCGCCAGTTTTTAAAGCCGTCATTAAAACAGCTAGGGCTTCGTTATGAGGTGAAAGCCCTAGAAAAAAGTTAGTATTGGGGGTCAGCGTAAAGGGAAGCTCTTGCAAACCAAAGTGGTACAAATACATATTGTTAAGCTATACCCTCACCTTTTCATCAATATCGCTAACTATAAATACTCTGATTACTCTTGGTTGTTATTACTATCGTCGTTGAAGTGACTTTCTTCAGGAAACCATTGATCTAGCAATTGACGAGCATCTTGTAATTGATTTTGCCACGTATCTGCACCAACAACGACAGGTTTCAGTAGAATCACTAACTCTCTCTTCTGTGTTGTTTCACTTTTACTTTTAAAAAGCTCACCAACAATCGGTATATCGCCCAACAACGGTGTTTTTGACTCTTTATCTATAGTGTAAGTTTCAATTAAGCCACCAATAACAACAATTTCACCTGACTTAGCTCTAATAATAGTATCTGACTCACGCACACTACTTTGCGCTAGAGGTAAAATAAGCTCTTCACTTCCAAGCTGAATACTCTTGTTTTGCTCATCAGTTAAGGTAACTGATGGGTGAACATGAAGCACTACATCACCGTCTTTATCTATTTGAGGAGTGACATCAAGCGCTATACCTGAGAAAAATGGTGTTAGTGTGACTTCTGGTGTAGTTGTTGTTGCCGTGCCAGTTGTCGTTGTGCTGGAGACTTCGGTCACGAAATACTCATCTTCACCCACTTTAATCACTGCTTTTTGATTATTCGTAGCAGTAATTCTCGGACTAGAGAGCACTTGTACGTTACCCTGAGTTTGCAAAAGATCTATAACGCCACTAAAGTCTGGACCAGAAAAACTCAAGCTAGTTGCTCCACCAATAGCCGATGAAATAACATTGCCTGAAATATTTCCATTAGTTTGGAAAGTGAAGTTAGTATCACCTAGACTACCTAAAACTTCCTCCCAGTGAACACCTTGTTGATAATCATCATTAAGGGTCACTTCCATTATTTTCGCTTCAATAATAACTTGGCGATGTAAATGGGTTTCAGTATCAGTGATAAACTTTTTCACTGCACTTATTTCATCAGGCATACCACGGACAGTCACTAGGCCTGCTTGTGGGGAAACAATAACTGAACGACCTCCTTCTGTACCAACAAAAGCCGTTAGGGTTTCTTTTAACTCAAGCCAAAAATCAGATTCATTTTCAGTGTAAATGTTAATCCCGCTGGAAGAAGTTTGGCTATTCGAGTTATTGTTATTACTGTTTCGGTTGTTATTACTGCCATTGCCACTGCTGTTATTATTGTTATTACTATTTCCACCAGAGTTTGGATCGTTTTCAGAGACACCACCTGAATTAATACTTGTACTCGAGGTACCAAAGCGTTTTAAAAATAAGTAGTTCAGAGCAATAGTTTCACTACGCATTCCCGAAGGATAAACTTTAATAATGTTATTGCTTTGATGAATTTCATAACCATAAATTTCTTCAATAACATTTAACGTTTCAGATAAAGTAACGTCAGTTAGATTTAGGGAAATTTGTCCAGATACATCAGGATGAATAGCTATACTGTAAGCTGAGCCTTCTACAATGGCATTAAAAAAATCTTTTGCTTCGACAGCTGTTGCCGCTACTTGCAGTCTTTTTTCAGATAATAACCCTTGCTTAGCTTTCGACATGCTTTGCTGCATGACTTCTTGCTGAACAGAATTTGGTACCTGGGTTAACGGTTTAGGCGCATTGACCGCCTTTGTATCTTCAATCGCCTCAGACAGACCTTCTTTAAAATCTGTGGGCTGTGATGGCACTGACTGACAACCAGCTAATGCTATAAGCAAGCTTGAGACAATTAGGGGTAATGGAATTTTTTTCATAGGAATCATTTTTTCTATCATTGCTACCTGCCAAACCTACTTGTTGTTTTTTAACACGGATGCTTTATGAACATACAATTTAAGGCGCTCAGTTTCACTGCGTAATACAACACTATCATCATTTACTGCAATCAGACGATATTCTCCGATTGATTGATTTACTCTTAATACTTTACCGTTTACAACTGCGGTATGAATACCTTCACCATGGACAATTGACTCTAACACTAGTTTGCTCTCATCTTTTACCAAAGACTGCGACGAACCTTGGCCAAAAGGCTTGGTTGGATCAATATTAGCTGCCCAAAGTGTTAAGGAAAAAACTAATGAAATGATGATAATAAATAACTTATACACCAACGAAGTCCTCCTTGGTTCCTAGGCTATAAATTTCAATTTCGACTTCATTTACTGGATACTCTTTCAAAGTAAAATCAAATTGTTGCCAAAAGAATGTCCATGACAATTGCTCTAGCTTTTGTAAGTAGGCCATCAGATCAAAATAACTTCCTGAAAGTTTAATTTTAATGCCATGTCGATAAAGATTTAATCCTGCTTCTTCTAGTACTAAAGGCTCTATAACATCACTTTGATTTTCTGTTTCACCATCTTGATTAGTTTGTGGAGTAATTAATGGTACAGCACCAATTAATTCAAATGATAACAATGAAACATTAGGTTCTAACTTAAGTAATTTCAACAACGCATGACGCATTTGAATAGGATCAATCAATTCAGAAGTTAAGGCTAATAGTTGCTTATCAACTTTCGCCATTTTATCTTCGATGTGAGCAATTTTATTTTTAATGACAGTATTTGGATCAACTTTTAGCGCAGCTTGATACTCTTTTATGGTAATAGCTTGGGTTTTATTGGTCGATTTGAGCTGCGATATTTGTTTATTCAATTTATCGTTTTCAAGGGACTTCACATCAATAAACAAATAGAAAATAGTGAAGCAAACCGCCACCACACCAGTTAACAAAATGAGGTACTGTTCCCTGCTGGTTAACTGTAAATATTTTTCTGTTAATAATTGCCATTGCTGCTTCATTTTGAATCCTCCGCAGCATATTTTGAACTCACAGTAAATTCAGTCATATTCGCTTCATTTCGAGTCAGTTCAAACTGAACAAATGATTTTCCTGATAATAATACTGAGTCCTCAAACCCTGCCAACCAAGCAGGTACCGCTTCAGGTTTCTTAGCTAAACCTGAAAAAGTCATATCATCTAAGTTAATATTGATTTGTGTTAAACGAATATCAGGGTGATGCATTTGTGATAACTCTTGCATCGCCTTAGCAAAACCAACAACAAAAGTCCGCTTGGTATCAGTTAGCTTTCCATGCAAACCTTGTTTATGTCGCATCAATAAGTTTAAGGTTGCCAGTTTATCTTGTAATTGTTTATCAGGCGCTCGATTTGCTATCTTTTTTTCTAAAGTGTTAACTTGCTGACTTTGCTTATTACTTTGCTTTTGTAAAACACTATAAGTTGATTTTAATTGTTTATTTGAGCTATGAGTTACAAAGGCCCATATAACCATAGCCAGTAACAGTGCACCCCATAACATGACAACTCGAGGCAGTGTCAGTAAAACTTTTTCAGGCAATAATTCCGCCTGCAATAAATTAATCGAATGTTTACCCTGCATCTTGTACCTCCGAAGAAGCTTCCGTTTGGTCGTCATCAGACCTATGCAAACTTGCGCCTAAGGCTACAGCAAACTCTCTTTGCTCGTGATATGGGCTAGGCAGAGGTAACAAAGTAACAGGAACATTGGTATTCTCAGACAATTTACGCGCAAAGAAGCCTTCCAACTTTATTGGTAGTAGTACTTGAATTTCTTTTATTGGTGCTTGTTTTAATTGGCGCTCAAAATAATCTGTCGATCGTTGAATTTCGAGACTTAAGCTATCTACCACACCAAAGCTAAGTTCTTCCTCCGTTTTACTCGCCAACTGTGCAAACCCACGTAACCGACGGTTAAAATAGAGTTTTCCTTGCTTAACAATGATAATAACTATTTCTTCATCTGGTTGCTGACAAACAAGTAACACAGCTTCATTTTTAATCGGCACTAGATTGGCGAAAGCAAATTCTTGCGTGGTGATTCTCTCTATATTTAGTTCATGTTGATGCACAGTTTGCACCAATTTTTTTAATTCAGCTAATGGGGCACAGACTACATTAATTTTTTCTTTGCCAGCCATCATCATTGGAGCATCATAGTAATCTAATACCATATTATCAGGCGGTATGGTCACTAAGTCTTTTATTTGCCACTTTAATGCACCTAATATTTCTGCTTCAGAAAGGTTGGGTTTATCGACCTGAACAACTTGCGACTGTTGTTCATTTAACACTAAGTACACTTGTCCAGTTAAATAACACTGTTGTTGAATTGCCTCGATGGCAGCGCAGTTATCATTATCAATAATGGTTTGCTCTTTAAAGACAACTTCGCCTACAACCGTTTCATCATCTTGCTTGGGTGTTGAACATACAGAAAGGGTATTTTGTCGCAACGCAATACCAACACGTTGAGTGGCATGTTTTTTGGAGAATAAATTCGTTATCCGCGTAAATATTGACATGTATTAGTATTATTTTATTTATCTAAAAGAAGTATCAAAAAGAAACACTTAATTAACATTATCCTTTAATGTGACTCAGGTGCAAGCTTTTTCACTTAATAAAAGTATTACTGTTGGTATTTGATTTTAAAGTTGAAAGTGCTGCGCTTTTCATAAAAGGCATTAACCTGAATTAATATTTTTTAAAATGCTTTATGCTAATTATGGACGAAAAAAAACGCTGTCGTTATTTTAAATAACTAAACAGCGTTTTATAGCTTAATCAGTACAATACTGATTAATGATTATGCTTCAGCGATAACTGCCACTTTGATGCTAGTATCAACATCATTGTGTAAGTGAATAACGATATCGAATTCACCTGTTTCACGGATAGCACCTAATGGTAAACGTACTTCAGACTTGGCAACTTCAACGCCAGCTTCAGTGATCGCATCAGCGATGTCACGAGTACCAATAGAACCAAATAGCTTACCTTCGTCACCAGCTTTTGATGCGATTGTAACTTCTGCTAATTCAGTTAATTTAGCAGCGCGAGCTTCTGCAGCAGCTAAAACTTCAGCTAATTGAGCTTCAAGTTCAGCACGACGTGCTTCAAAGTGCTCAACATTTGCTTGAGATGCAAAAACTGCTTTACCCTTTGGTAATAAGTAGTTACGTGCATAACCTGATTTAACAGTTACCTTGTCACCAAGGCCGCCTAATTTGGCGATTTTGTCTAGAAGAATTACTTCCATTATAAACCCCTTATTAGCTTACTTGTGTAAGTCGGTGTATGGTAACAATGACAAGTAACGAGCGCGTTTAATTGCACGAGTTAATTGGCGTTGATATTTTGCAGCTGTACCAGTGATACGGCTAGGAACGATTTTACCACTTTCAGTGATATAGTTTTTTAAAGTAGCAATATCTTTATAATCGATAGATGTTGCGCCTTCCGCTGTGAAACGGCAAAACTTACGACGTCTAAAAAAACGAGACATGGAGTTCTCCTCATTTGATTTAACTAACAAATGTTAGTCAAACCTTAATTAATCATTTCAATTTGCTGAGCATGTAACACTAAAAGTGGATTTCCATTTCTAGATTCATGACGGTTTATAAATCCCATCACCTTTACATGACAACCAGCAACTAATTCACGAGTTAAGTGTGATAATTCACCTGTGGCTACAACTTGTATTCTGACAAATGCTTGTCTATTCATGCCAGCTTCGTTTTGTATAGACTTATGGTCTATGGAAAACTGGCTATGACTAATACCCGCTGGGCTTGTTGACTGTTTTGGTGTTTTCACAACAATACCTGTCAACATCAGGCTATTCTCTGGTAGAGCTTCTTGCATTGCATTCACTCTAATCAAGAAAAATCACTGGGTGCTTATTCTTCGCTAGCAGCTTCTTCAGAAGTAACTTCTTCAGCTTTAGCTGGCTCAGCAGCAACCTCTTTCTTAGCTTCGCGACGGTCATCTTTAGCAGCAGCCATAGGTGATGCTTCAGTTACCGCGTCTTTAGTGCGCATGATCATGTTACGAATAACAACATCGTTATAACGGAAAGAAGTTTCTAATTCATCAATAACTGATTGTGGCGCTTCAATGTTCATAAGAACATAGTGTGCTTTGTGTAGTTTATTGATTGGGTATGCTAATTGACGACGACCCCAGTCTTCTAGACGGTGGATTTTGCCTTCAGCAGCATTGATCAAGTCTGTGTAGCGCTGGATCATACCAGACACTTGTTCACTCTGATCAGGGTGAACCATAAATACGATTTCGTAATGACGCATTACGAGCTCCTTATGGGTTGTAGCCTCAAAATCTGGCTCAGCCAACACCAGTGTAGAGGCAAGGAACAAAAAGTTCGGGCTGAATTAAGGAGGCGTATTATAGAGAAAAGCTTTAATAATAACAAGAATAAAAAATAAGCGCCTTTTATCATGGTTTACTGTAATCAGCTTTCTCCCTAACCAATAATCCTTGCTCGATATAATGATTAACCAGTGCGTCCAAGCCATATTTTGATAATAAGGCCTCAGGTGAAGAACCGTTTGCCTTAGCGCTGATGGCGGCCATAATACTCATGATATTTTTAGCATCAAAGACTTCTTTATCGATACTCACAACAAGATCAGATTTAACTTTTCCTTCTGAGGTATCAACACTTAAGTTTTCAACAATTAGCTTTGGCTCTTTAGCAATTAACTTTTGTGCTAACTCTGAGAACTTTACCATGTTATCTTGAGAAGAAAGCTGGTCAATATCATTAGTTAAATTGGCAAAAATATCATTCGCCTCTTGCATTGTATCTACATCCAAACGTATTACTTTCAAATCAAAATCGGCATTGCTAAACACTTCCCCTGCTGAAGTAAGCTCATCAATACGATAATTCACACCGACTTCCATCAAATTGTCATTAACAGTGGAATCGGCATTCATTGATAACCCATTCATGGTTAATAGTGCTTCTTGACCTCCTTCATCAACAGTCATACTTTCAACCATTAACTTGAAGTAACCTGTAGACAAGGTATTTCCTTGAAAATAATTACCATTTATTGCTTGTTGACTAGATTCTAATGAAACAGCTCCTAATTTAACTCGAGTATTTTCTTTACTTATCGTCATACCACCCCAGTTAAATACGCCGTCAAAATCTCGCATATCTGATAAGGTAAATTCACCATAAGCAGGTTTAGAATGAATACTCTCTCCGTCAATGGTTTCATTAATACTTGCCACTTCAAGTTTTGATATGACATCTTTACTAAAAGTGAATAAGCTGGTCAGTTGAACATTTTTATCGATGAAATTAGTCACTCGCTGATTAAACTCACCAACATCGGTATTTAATTTAACTGATGATTTCACATAGCTCATGGCAAATTGCAGTTTTTCATCTGCTAAAATAATAGGGCCAAAATCCAGTGTATCTTCAATAATGATAGAAATTTCTTCAATGTCATCATCGGCTATAAGGAAAGTAATTTCACTAGTCGCTCGGCCACTAAACCAATCTATAGTGAAAGCATTAATTTTAGCCTTTATTGCCGGGTGCTGGTTAAGTTGGCTAAGCGTATTATGGTATTCAGCTTTTATTATGCCACCAAATATTTTTGGCAAAACTAAACATAGTGCAACCACTACGATTAAAGTAATAAAGAGTTTTTTCATTGGAGTCCTTTCCTTGTAGGTTGATCCATTAGTCAGTTACTGACAACTTTCAGTAACTGAGTTGGTAATAAATTTAGTCAATGCTAAACAGATTAAAGTGCTCTTTGTCGCACCATTTCAAATAAACAAATACCCGTGGCTACTGAAACATTTAAACTTGAAACACTACCTGCCATAGGTAATTTAACCAGTTGATCACAGTTTTCACGCGTTAATCGGCGCATCCCTTTGCCTTCAGCTCCCATTACTAATGCAATAGGGCCTGAAAGCTTAACGTCATAAAGACAGGTATCTGTTTCTCCTGCGGTACCGACAATCCAAACCCCCATTTTCTGTATATGCTTCATCGTTCGGGCTAAGTTTGTTACTTGTACTAAAGGGACTGTTTCAGCAGCACCTACAGCAACTTTTCTTACCGTACCAGTAATTTTCGCAGCATTATCTTTGGGTACAATAATCGCTTGAACTCCCGCAGCATCTGCATTTCTTAGGCAGGCACCTAAATTGTGTGGGTCAGTAACGCCATCAAGAATAAGAAGGAAAGGTGACTTATTTTGTTTTTCAGCAAGCGAAATAATGTCATCTAAATCATTTTCAGACAGTACTTTCCCTGGTTTTACTCGCGCGACTACACCTTGGTGTTGCTCACCTTTGCATTTATCATCGAGCACTTTTCGCTGTACCATTTGAGCAGAAATGCCATATTTTCTAGCCAAATTGATAATAGGTAATAACCGCTCATCTTCACGCCCTTTTAACAACCACAGTTCAATAAAACGTTCTGGTGCGCTGTTAATTAATGCATTGATTGCATGAATACCAAAAACTATTTCTTCATTCTTTGCCATGTTTCTTTCCTGTGATAGCACAAGGCTATCGACTGATATTATTCATTTACTGACAAGCAATTATTGTTTTGCTTGTTTTCGAGCATTCTTACCTGGACGTTTTTTACGAGCTGTTCTTTTCTTTGCCTTGCTCTTTTCTTTTTTTACTTTCGTTTTTTTAGGCTTATCTTTAACAAATGTTGCTGAGGCTTTTTTGCTAGATTTTTTACCTTTGCTCGCCTTTGAATGGCTCACTCGCTTAGCGCTGCTTATTTTATTACCTAAGGAGAGGTCTATTTTCTTCTCATCGAGGTTTACCGCAGCAACTTGTACAGTTACAACGTCGCCTACACGGTATTTCACTCCGGTATTTTCACCTGTAAGACACATACGCACATCATCATAATGATAAAAATCTCTACCGAGCGAAGTAATATGAACTAAGCCTTCAATATGGAGATCCTGTAAGCGGACAAACATACCAAAATTAGTTACCGTTGAGATAACCCCTGTAAAGGTATCACCAACGTGATCTTGCATAAACTCACACTTAAGCCAGTCAGAGACATCACGTGTTGCTTCATCAGCCCGTCTTTCTGTCATTGAACAATGCTCGCCCAGCTCAATGACTTCTGGCAATTGATAATCGTAGGCACCAGCCGTCGCTTTTTTAACCAGCTCATCATCTTTATGCTGTTGCTGCAAAATGGCTTTAATCACCCGATGAACAACTAAATCAGGATATCGTCTAATAGGAGAAGTAAAGTGGCTGTATGATGATAAGGCTAAACCAAAGTGGCCTAAATTATCACTTTGATAGACCGCCTGACGCATTGAGCGTAATAACATGGTTTGGATTAATTCTTGATCAGGACGATTAGCCACTTGTCCTAGAATATCGCAATAATCTTGTGGTTCAGGCTCTTCTTTTGGCGGAAGGAAAATACCTAACTCTGTTAAATAACTGATAAAGTTATTGTATTTATCTTCGCTAGGTTTGTCATGTACACGAAACAAACCTGCCTTGTTGTGCTTTTCAATGAACTTAGCCGTCGCCACATTGGCTAAAATCATACACTCTTCAATAATTTTATGAGCGTCATTACGAATTAATGGCTCAATACGTTCAATCTTTTTGTCATCATTAAATATAAAGATAGACTCTTGTGTTTCAAAGGCGATTGCCCCGCGCTTTGCTCTTGCATCACTCAAAGCTAAATACATTTGCTCGAGGTTTTTTAAATCATCCACTCGTGGCTGATATTGCTCAATTAAAGCTTCATCACCGTCAAGGATAGCAGCCACTTTGGTATAGGTAAATCGAGCGTGTGAGCGCATCACAGCAGGGTAGAATTGACTACCAGATAACTTACCTGCGGCACTCACCGTCATTTCGCACACCATACAAAGTCTGTCGACGTCAGGGTTTAACGAACATAAACCATTAGACAGCTTTTCTGGCAGCATAGGAATAACTTGGCTAGGAAAATACACTGAGTTTCCGCGTGAAATCGCTTCCTCATCAAGCGCACTGCCATGTTTTACATAATGGCTGACATCAGCAATAGCGACCCATAAACGCCAGCCTCCAGATTTCTTAGGCTGACAATAAACGGCATCATCAAAATCTCGGGCATCTTCACCGTCAATGGTAACTAAAGGTAGATCACGCAAATCTTTACGCAGCAATTTATCGTTTTCTATGACCTCATCGCTAATGGTAGCCAATTCAGCTTGAATTTGATGTGAAAACTGATGAGGTAAATCATGAGCTCGTAGCGCTATTTCAATTTCCATGCCCGGTGCTAAATGATCACCCAATACTTCAATCACTTTACCTATAGCATTAGAACGTTTCGTGGGCCGTTGAATAAGCTCTACCACAACCATTTGCCCATGCCTTGCCCCTAACTTAGCTTTAGGGTCAATCAAGATTTCTTGTTTAATTTTACTGTCTTCTGGGACTACAATACAAATATGATGATCGACATAAAAGCGCCCAACAATCGGTGCTTTTCTCCCCTCAATAACATCAATAATTTTAACTTCTTTTCGGCCTTTACGATCCGTTCTATCCACTAATATCGCTTGCACAATATCACCATGAAAAACACGCTGCATTTCATGGGAAGAAACATAAAAATCTTTACCACGCTTATCTGCTAAATTTTCATCATCAGGCGTAAAAAAACCAAAGCCATCTCGGTGCCCGATAATTTTACCGGTAATTAAACTGTTCTTAGCCGGAATAGCATATTGCTTAAATTTATTAAAAACTAACTGACCAGCATTTTCCATTGCCCTTAAACGACGCTTTAAGCCAATTAGCTGTTCATCGTCTTTATATTTCAAAAGCTTAGCTAAGGTGGTAAAGGTAGGTGGCGGTGAAGACTTTTCTATTAGCGAGAGAAGTAATTCTCTACTGGCGATAGGTTTCTGGTATTTTTTAGCTTCACGCTGAGCATGAGGGTCATTTAAGGTCACAATAATATTTGATCAGTGATATAGATAATCTGGGGTAAGTATATCACAACCAATTGAGCAATTATCGTGTAAGCGATTGAAATAATTAATTGGTGTAATCAGTTCTTTTTGCTGCAGTGACCACTTTTTCAGGCATTTTTGTTGCCAAATCCTCTAGTAATCGGCTAATTTCTTTATGCATTTTTTTATCGTCTGTAACAGAGTGATGTAACTGAGAATAAAGCGCTGGATAATCTAACGGACTACCATAACCTTGTTGATATATCTTTGCTAAGCGAATTTGAGCGGCAAGGTTGTTTAACGATGCTGCCGTTTTGAGGTAAACAATTGCCTTATCTATGTCTACTTGCATAAATTTACCGACATGATAATAACGCCCTAACTGTTCAAGGCCTTCTGCCAATCCCTGATCTGCGGCAAGGTGCATATAGTGTAGGCCGAGCTGAATATCTTTTTTTACACAAACGCCATATGCCAGCATATCGCCCCATAAAAATTGATATGAAGGCATACTCGCTTTATTAGCACGCGCTTCAATATCTTGAACTAACTGACATTCATCAAGAACAACTTGACTTAAGTGCTTATTTTCTTTAATTAAATCTAATAGTTGATCATCAGTATAAATTTGAACTGCTTGCAGGTTACTTTGAAAAGCCTGAGCAGATAAGGAAAAACAAAGGCTTAAAAAGAAAACTAAAAAAAGTCGCATATTAAACAATCCAATAGATTACTGTGCCTATTTCAAAACAATAAACACAAATAAGTAAGAAACATTAAAAACAATACTTTTATATCGGCCCATAACAGCCAATATTTAATTTTGTGATGAAATATTATTAAGCATAAATTAAGCCAGTTAAAAATTGAATATACATCCCTGTTTGTACTCAATTATATTGTACCTTAGTAAAATAATAGCTAATATAATTTTATAAGAGATCATATCTTCTTAAGTTAACTTTACATAATGGCGTAGTTGAATGCTGACAGAAAAGAAAATTACTGAGATCGCTGTTGGCCACTACGTGGTTAAAATTGCCAAACAAGAAGGGCAATTCTCTCTGACATCTCCTGGCCATATAAAAAGTCTAGCGGTCATTAATAATTTAAAAAGCAAAAAAGTTTACTCTGTTATTATTGACGAAAGTAAGACAATTACTACTCCTGCAACTGAAAGCCCCGAAGTTAAATTTACTGAACAAATAAAAGAAGCGAAAGTCATCTTTGATGAATCTAAAAACATTCAAAAGCAACTTTTTTCTGATGCTCTCACCGGTAGTACTATTGAACTAGACCCTGTAGTAGACATAACAAATAAGTCAATTGAAGCAGTTTTCGAAAACCCTGACTCTTTGGCTTGCATGGTAAATATTCGTGAAAAAGATGAATATTTACTTGAGCACTCCGTAGCGGTCTCCGTATACATCACCCTTTTTGGTCGTTACTTAAAGCTCAACCGAAAAATCATTGAACAACTAGCCATTGGCGCTTTTTTACATGATATCGGCAAAATTAAAATTCCAGACGAAATACTCAATAAACCTGGGAAATTAACGGATGAAGAGTTTACCGTGATGAAAACTCACGCCAATCACTCTATTGATATTATCAAAAAAACTCCCGGTATCAGTAAGCTCGCATTAGAAATAGCGGCATTACATCATGAAAAGCTCGATGGCAGCGGCTATCCGTTTAATGTGCCTGGCGATAAAATAAGTAAATATGGTCGCATGATCGCTATTTGTGATATTTTCGACGCCTTAACAGCTACACGTGTGTACAAGAAGGGCTTCCCACACAACAAAGCTTTTGCCATTCTGCGTGAATTAGGACAAAACAACCATTTAGATGCCAGCTTAGTAGATCATTTTATTCGTTGTGTTGGTGTATTCCCAGTGGGTACCTTAGTGCAACTAGAATCAAAAAAGCTCGCGGTAGTAAAAGAGCGCAATGATACCTGCCCTACAAGTCCTAAAGTACATTCTTTCTATAGCGTAAAACTTAATCACTTTTTAAACACACAAGAAATAGACTTAAATAACAGCGACGATGCGATAGTCAAAGGGGTTCGAGCTGAAGAATTTAATCTAGATATGAATAAAATTATTGAAATGCTACTTATGGATGGTTAGTTATGGATAATTCTGCTGAACAACTGCAACAGTTATTAGCAAACTCGAGAACTAATGAAGTTATTGCACAAAAGCTTTTTGATATTGAAACTGAAATATTAGCTTGCCATACCAGTAATGAGCTTTTACAGAGACTTTTAACCCTCATTAGAGACAAGTTCTCATTATCTGATATTGCGTTATTAATTGTTCAACCTACACCCATTGCATACCTTTTAACAGACAACCTGACTTCCCATTGGCATAAAGAAAATTGTTTTAATATCGATGATAAGAGCCTTAACTCGTTACACCAACACGCTCAAAAGCCCCTACTCATTAATAATATTAAGCAACTTGACCATATTCTCCCCGAGTCATTATTAGCACAAACGGGTTCTGCGGCACTAATCCCCTTAATATTAGAAGGAAAGCTGTTCGCAAGCTTATTCTTAGCTGACCAAAAGAAAGACAGGTTTAATCCTCAGCTTGGTACATTTCATCTAGAGCAATTGGCAGTTAAAATAAGTTTATGTTTATCTAACGTACTCATTCGAGAGCAACTCGAATACATGGCCAATTACGATAGATTAACAGGCGTTGCTAATAGACGATTAATGGAGGTCACTATTAATGAAGAGTTAATGCGTCAGCAGCGATATAACATCCCGTTTTCAGTACTGTTTATTGATTGCAATAAATTCAAACAAATCAATGATACTTATGGACACGATTGTGGCGATGACGTACTGAGTTATGTTGCCCAAACCATTGAGCATTTGATTCGCGAAAATGACAAGTGTTTTCGTTATGCCGGCGATGAATTTGTGGTAACACTTGCAGGGCAAGGTTACCAGCAAGCATTAGAAGTTGCTAAGCGATTAATGGCATATTTTCAGACTAACCCCATGCCCTACCATGATAAAACACTTGCGGTAACTATTAGCTGTGGTGCAGCAGTTAGCGATGGTAAAAAAACCATGAGCGAATTACTAAAACAAGCCGATCAGCAATTATATCTGCAAAAGAAAGTTCCCGTGAGTTAGCACAAACTTGCCTAATAACAGATTATTAAAAACAAAGAAAAGCCATACCCACAACAGTCAATATAGCTTTTTATTAAGATGAACAGGTTTTTAGTTTACTGCAAGCTATTGCCTAAAAGTCCAGTTTTTTACTGTTATCAAATTGTCGTCAATTTTTCATGACGCAATAAAATAACTACAGAACAAAACTAATTATTACGCTGCATGACTAACTTTTTTGGGAGTTACCTTACTGCCTGACTTTATCGACGATAATTTTGCCTCTTTTCGTTTATCTCTTAATACTAATAAACAAGGCGTTAAAACTAGTGTCAGTAAAGTAGCAAACGCTAAGCCACCTGCAATCGCTGTTGCTAACTGAGTCCACCATTGTGTTGAAGGCGCACCAAAAACAATTGTTCTTTCAAAAAAGTCTAGGTTGACCTGCAGAACCATTGGCATCAAGCCTAAAATAGTCGTCGTTGTTGTTAATAGGACTGGACGCAAGCGTTGAGCACCTGTTCTTAAAATGGCATCGACAACTGCATAACCTTCTTTTCTTAATACATTGTAGGTATCTATGAGTACAATATTGTTATTCACTACGATCCCCGCCAGAGAAATAACCCCTATTCCTCCCATCACAATACCAAAAGGCTTTTGCACAAGAAGTAAAGCTAAAAATACCCCAACTGTTGAGAACACTACCGCACTTAAAATCAAAAAGGCTTGGTAAAAACTATTAAACTGTGTCACCAAAATCATTGCCATAACGAAAAGCGCAATACCAAAAGCATTCACCAAAAACTCTTCAGACTCTTGCTGATCTTGATTTTGCCCTTTGACTGCAATATCAACACTAGGGTGAATGCCTAGTTCAGGAAATTGCTGCTGCAAAACGGGTAATACGCGTTGTAATTGAGCACCAGGAACCAAGTTTGCCTGAATTGTCACAACTCTTTTCGCATCAACTCGTCGAATGGTATCAACTTTAGGAGCTGCCTTTCGTTCAACAAAACTACCTACTGGTACTAAGCCTGAAGCTGTTTTTAAACGCAATGAGTCTAGTCGACTAATATTACGTTTTTCTTCAGGAAAGCGCACTCGAATATCCAACTCATCATCAACATCATCGGGGCGATATTCACCGAGCTTTAAACCATTAGTCACCATTTGAACACTAGATCCAACAAGCGCAGCATCAGCACCATAGGTCGCAGCTTTATTTCTATCAACAACCAACTGCCATTCTATACCGGGCTTTGAGCCTGTATCTTCAATGGCGGTGAATTTTCCACTGTCTGTTAAGGCACCACGAATTATCCCTACAGAGTCTTGTAACTTATCTGGAAAACGTGAACTCAGTTCAATTTTCAAGTCTTTACCACTTTGCGGGCCATTCTCATTTTTACGTACTTCGATTTCAACACCTGCTAAATCAGCAGTACGCTCATGTATTGTGGCAATCACGTCATCGGCACTACGTCTTAACTGCCAATCAACCAAGTTAACCCTAAAAGTACCTACTTGGTTGTTGCCGCCTGTTCTAGTATATAGAGTCTCGATTTCTTCCATGTCTAAGATACGATCTTCAATAGAGAACATGATGGCATCTTTTTCTTGAACAGATAAATCACCATGGGAGCGAACTACCATGGTGGCACTCTCTGGCTCTACTTCAGGGAAGAAAACCATGCCTAAGCCAGACTTGCTATATAAAACGATCACGACAAAAGCAATTGCAAAAGTGGCAATTACAACTTTCCATGGGTGTTTTATCGCTGACGTTAACAAGCCAATATAACGGCCAGTAAAACCAGTTAACTGAGATAAATCCCCTTCTTCTGCCTGAACAACTTGCTGCTTTTCTTTTTCACTAATGGCTCTAGCTTTACCAAAAACAGTACCTAATGTTGGCACGAATATGAGCGCCATTGCTAAAGAAGCGGTTAATACGGCAATTAAAGTAAAAGGCAAATACTTCATAAACTCGCCCATCATGCCAGGCCAGAACATCAAGGGAGCGAATGCAGCTAATGTTGTCGCGGTTGAGGCAATAATAGGCCATGCCATTCTTTTTGCTGCTAAACTATAAGCCACTTTACGAGAGCGACCTTCGTTCATTTCGCGATCGGCAAATTCTGTCACCACTATCGCGCCATCAACAAGCATACCAACGGCCATAATAAGACCAAATAAAACGACGATATTGACCGTCATTCCCGCCATAGCAATCACAAGGATACCTGTTAAAAATGCCCCAGGAATTGCTAAACCAACAAGTAAGGCTGTACGCGTACCTAAAGCAGCTATAATAATAATGACAACCAATAATACCGCTGAAAAAACATTATTTTGTAAATCCGTTAACGTCTCTTTTATTTCATCAGATTTATCACCAACATAATCAACATTGACATGATTTGGCCACTTTAAGCGGTTCTCCTCAACAATTTCTTTGACCTTATTTACCGTATCGATAATGTTCTCGCCAGAGCGCTTTTTCACTTCAAGCGAAATAGAACGATGACCATTTAGGCGTGCTATAGACGTTGGATCTTTATATGCTCTACGCACTGTTGATACATCTTGGAAAGTTATGACTTTATCACCATCTACCTTAATTGGTAGCTCAAGTAAGTCTTGTATATTTTCAAAGACTGATGGCACTTTTATAGCGAAACGTCCTTTGCCTGTATCCATAGTTCCCGCAGGTACTAAACGGTTATTACGTTCTACTAAGTTATAAATATCACCCTGATCTAAGCCATAGCTTTCCATTAATAAGGGATCAACAAGGATTTCTACCATGTCTTCTCGATCACCACCAATATCAACTTCAAGCACTTCATGCATGGCTTCAATTTTATCTTTCACTGAACGAGCAAGCGTAATTAAACCGCGCTCCGTTACAGGTCCTGAAAGAATAACCGTCACTGCCGCTTCTTGGTTAGCCATAGTCACTTCATGAACTTCAGGCTCTTCTGTGTCGCTTGGCAATTTTGCCTTGGCTAGAGTGACTTTATCTCGCACGTCTGCCAATGCTTCTTTGGGATCAAGACCAGCAACAAACTCTATAGTCACTGAAGCATGACCTTCACCCGCATTAGCACTCATTTCTTTTATGCCCGCGATAGATTTAAGCTCATTTTCCATCGGACGCACTAACATGCGCTCAGCATCTTCAGGCGATATGCCATCATGCACCATAGAGACATAAATAATTGGAATAGTAATATCTGGGTTTGATTCTTTTGCAATATTGGCATAAGTAATTGCACCTGATACCAATAAAAGCACGAACAACATTAAGATTGAGCGCGTACGCTGCAGCGCAGCATCAATAAGGGTTAGCATAGAAACTCCTAATTACTTACTGTTATTGTCGTTAACAGTTTCACTGCTTGGCTGGGCAAATATTGCATCTACTCGATCACCCGCTCTAACAAAGCCCTGCCCTAAAGTGATAATGTCACTTTGATCACCCAAGCCCGTTAACCAAATACCATCACTTTCACTTTTAATAATATTAATAGGGGTAAATTGCACTATGCTCTCATGCACTGATTTAACACCGATATTGCCCTTTTCATCTAAAGCAAGTAACGCTGGAGAGATTTTAATAGCGGGCATTTCTTCCACTTCAATAATCATTTCACCACTTAACCCAGCCAGCAACTTTCCTTCGTCGTTAGGTATTTCTACTTCTATCTTAAAAGTATTAGTGGCATCGTTAGCAACACTAGCAATATAACGCAGTTCACCCTGTGCTCTTTGTTCATTAAGCAATAGCACTTGAGCTTTCATGCCCACAGCTATTTTATTGATTTGTTTTTCCGTTACATGAGCTCTGACAATTAAAGGATTTAAATCAGCAATCATCGCGATATCATCACCCGAAGCTACATAGTCTCCTACCTCAACATATCGCGTATTCAGTACACCAGAAAATGGCGCTCGAATAATAGTATTTTTTATATCTAACTCTAATCTTTGTATCTCTGCTTTTACCGCTTCAAGGTCGGAGAAAGCTTGCGCTAACTGCACTTCTCCTTGATATCCTTGCTTATTAAGCTTCATCGCTCCTTTATATTCAATTTCACGTTGTTTTAATAAAGCTTTACTGCGCGTGAGTTGTGAAGGTAAATCGTTTAAGGCGATTTCAGCAATGACCTGTCCCTTAGTTACTGTAGAGCCTCTTTTAGCCGTAACTTTAACAATTTTTCCACGTACTTCTGCCTTTAATGTTGTAACACGATCTGGTTCAGTTCGTCCGTAAAGCTCAATGGTTTGAAAAATATCACTCGCATGAAAAGTTTCCACTTTGACTTGTGCTTTAACTTGAGGCTTTGCTTCTGATTGAACATCTAAGGATTCTGAAGAACTAGCAGCATGGCTGCCTGATGCCATCCATAGAATAAGTAGTACCGAAATAATTGCAGCAATGATATATGGACGTTGTTCTAGCCAACGAGTATTTAGGGTGAATTTAGTCATAATGTCTCCATTTTAATGGGCTTATTATAACTTTTTTTGCTTTTAGTTGAAAAAGCTATCTTGCTACAAAATGTTTAAAAATTGTTTACCGTGCAATAGCTATCAATCAACTTGATTAAATAGCGATAAGTTCACATTAAGCAACGCTACTATTAAAGACAAAACAACCTTTGCCTTTTTCTTTCGCTTGATAAAGCGAGAAGTCTGCACGCTCTAATAATTGGCTAGGATTTATGACACCATTAAAGTGTTGTGCCACACCAATACTGACACCAATTTTTACGGAGTTTTCTTGATAGTGGATGACTTGTGAAATAACCTCCACAACACGCGTTAAAATTGCCACTAAACTTTCATTCGATATCGCATTATTTAATAAAATAACAAATTCATCACCACCAAATCGAGCAACTATGTCATGCCGGCGAAAGCAGCTTAATAGTCGCTGAGCGGTAGTCTTTAATACGTAATCTCCACAGGCATGCCCAAACGTATCATTAATGGGTTTAAAGCCATCGAGATCTAGAAAAGCGACCACAGCATGTATTGGTTCACGTTTACTTTTTGAGGCTAAGTTTTCCATTTGCTCAAGAAAATATTGGCGATTATATAATTCAGTCAAATTATCATGAAAAGCTAGAAACTTTAGCCGTTCTTCCAGCTCTTTGCTTTTTTCTATCTCATCTTGCAAGCTGATCAAAGTATGCTCTAACTCACTGGTTCTTGATTGAATTTTTTCCTCTAATTGATCTTTATGTTGCTGTAACTGTGATAGCGTATCGGTTAACTCTGCGTTTTGTTTAAATAAAAATAATGCTGCTGCAATAACATGACTAATTAAATTCAGTACATCAATATCTTGCTGAGAATACTCTTTACTACTACGGTACGATTGAATAACAAAATCACCTAGAAATTCACCTTGGTGAATCAACGGAAAACACAGCCATTGCTCAGGAATAGTTCCCAATACACACACCTCTCCTTGCTCACCTAGTATCTCTATTTCGTCACGCGTTAAACAAACCACCTGTTTCTTTTTAATCGCATACATGGTTAATGTTTTGAAAAGCTTTTCTAAGGGCACTAAATTCAAATCATCAGTGGAAATATCATCAATAACATCTTGATAATAAGGAAAAGTGACATAACGTGTAGAGGCGCTTACTAGTACCACATAAAAATTTTCAGCATAGAGTACTTCTTTTAAACTTTGGTGTATCGAACTCAATAAGTTAAAGGTACTTTTACTAGTTCCCAAGTAAGCAAAGATTTCTCGCATAAACGCGACCGTAGAAGATTGGCTATCATCTACCATAGGCACTCCATACCAATATGTCTGCAGTTTTGAAAAGTCATTTAACTATAGCACAAGGATACTATTGTCAATGTTGACTGAGATAAGACAGCACAAATGAGTTTAAAGGCAAGGCACAAAAACGCCGACATAAAGTCGGCGTTTTGGGTATTACAATATGTTAAGTAACCTCAACTCGGGATAAGAAATTAGCTAGCTATTTGAAATGTATGTAAACTAATATTTATCATTATTCTAGCTTGGCTATTTTTCTTAATACAAGGCAAATTAGTGCGTCAATAGCTAGTCTATTGCAAACTAATTTAACGCTGTAGTAAGGAAAATAGACTGCTAGAAAGCAAGTTGTTATCTCGAGCTGAGGTTAAGTATTAAATTGAAAATGATGAGCCACAACCACAGGTTGTTGATGCATTTGGATTGTTCACTACAAAGCGGCTACCTTCCAGGCTTTCAAGATAGTCTACTTCCCCATCAACAAGATATTGAAGGCTCATAGGGTCAATCACCATAGTCACACCTTGTTTTTCAATCGTCATATCACCGTCATTAACTTTTTCATCAAAAGTAAAACCGTATTGAAAACCAGAGCAACCGCCACCTGTCACATAAACACGTAATTTTAGTGCTGGATTTTCTTCCTCTGTGATCAAGGCTAAAACTTTATTAGCTGCGGCATCAGTAAATTTAATCGGTAACTCAGGGTTTGACATGGCGCTCTACTTATTACAAATAATACAAATAAAATAAACTTAAAAGATTAAGCCTAATTAAGGGGGCTAATTATCTTAAACCTGACCAATTTAATCAAGTATTATAATTGCTCATCAATGTACCAGGGAAAACTCTTCTCTAACTTGTAATACTTTTGTCCGCGAGCTTTAGGTACTGTAGCTGTAATGTGAATTTCTTCAGGAGTAAACCCTTGAGGTAAAGTAAACTTCCCATTAATGATTTGAAAGTACTGAAAATTAAACGATAAAGCTTTTTTAGAAATATCTGCAATGTCTTTCAATTTTAACTGTTTAGGCTTGCCTGCTAAACTACCAGAAACCGATATATCAATATAACCTTTGCTAAATCGCCTTTTTAATTGCTGTTGAACTAATGCTACTTGAAATTGGTAATGTTCAGCGCTTTGAGTAGCAAGCACTTTAACATTATCAATCACTAACCCGCCTGCATCCTTCTCAGGCGCCATCACCTTTTCATAAAAAGCGAGTTGTTTTTTTACTTCATAATGTTCTTCTGCGGTTTCTTTTAAAATAGCTTGTGCTTCTTGATTAGCCATTTGTTCAACTGCAAGCTCAACTTCTAAAGTGTGTATACGCGCTAGCTGTTGAGATTGCTCAGCATAAAGTTGCTCTAATCTTTCTTTTTGTTGTGCAAGTGTCATCAATTGCTGCTGTTGAAAATAATTACCTAACCGATAACCAATAAACACACATAAACTTATTAAAAGAAATAAAAACAGTGCCGACTTAAAAGGGCCTAATCGCTGGCTGACAATTTTAAGATTTATTTTTGCTAACCAATTCATTTGTAACGTACAATAACCTTATATTTGAAAGAATAAGGGCTGCTGGCTATTTCATCACTATTGAAATAATGAATAATCATTCACAGCAAATTAAACCAAATACGCCGATTTGATAAACCTTTCGCTGTTGACCCTTATATTTAAATCTTGACTTACTTAGGCCAATTAATGATTTCAATCCCAGCAATCAGAAAGCACTTAGCCTTACCCAAAACATCTTGGCAAATTTGCTTATTAGCCATCGTTGGGGGAGCTGCCTCTGCATTATTGGTAGTGTTATTTATCTTAACAATTGAAGAAATTCAGCAATTATACCTAGTAAAACGCGATAACTATAACAGCTTAGATTCCATAAGTCGTTTCGATTTACCGATTATTGGTGCGATTATTATATTAACCATTGGTTGGTTAACAGGATACAAATACCTAAGAACAGGTATCGCTTTTGTCTTACACCGCTTAAAAGTAGCCCACGGCGTCATGCCATTTAAAAATACCCTAAACCAATTTTTTGGTAGTGCCATTGCCTTAGCTTCTGGTTTTTCTGTAGGCCGTGAGGGACCCGCAGTTCATTTGGGTGCAGCCTGTAGTAGTTATTTAGGCCACTTACTCAAGCTACCCTACAATAGCATAAGAACCTTATGTGCATGTGGTATTGCGGCAGGTATTGCGGCAACATTTAATACCCCAATAGCCGCGGTTATTTTTGTCATGGAAGTCATCATGCGCGAATATAAAATTCATATATTTATTCCGGTGATGTTAGCCGCAATTGTCGGTTCGTTAATTACTCAAACGATTTTTGGTACCTCACATCATTTTGAATACTTTTCAACGATAACTTTAGGTCACGGGCAATACTTCTTCTTAATCATTCTTGGTATATTCCTTGGCATACTCGCCGCATTATTTAACAAGTCTTTAGTCACTTTAATAAAGCGTAGTGCAACAATGCATATTATCCCACGCCTAATGTTAGCCGCTTTTATTACCGGAAGTTTAGGCTATCTTGTACCTGGTGCTATGGGAACAGGATCAAGTGCTATCGATTTCTCATTAGAACATCATTGGCAAATAAGTTTATTATTAAGCTTACTTATAGCTAAGCTGCTAATGACTATTTCTGCCCTTGGTTTAGGCATTCCTGGCGGCATTGTTGGTCCTGTTATCGGTATTGGTGCAATCACTGGCGCTTGCGCAGGAGCCATTGTTATGCAAATCATTCCAGGAGAAAACCTAGCTAGTGATTATATTTTAATGGGAATGGCCGGTTTTATGGCAGCCACATTAAATGCACCATTGGCAGCATTGTTAGCTGTGGTGGAGCTGACTAGTCAATTAGAAATTATTGTACCGGCCATGATAGTTATCACAGTAGCGAGCGTCATTTCAAAACAAGTCTTTGAAAATCGCTCTATCTTTACCATGCAACTTGATGTACAAAATTTAATTTATCATAAACCCCCAATAGAAGAAGCATTACAAAAAATAGGCGTACTCGCCATCATGAAAGATAAGTACAAACTATTTGAAAATGCCACACAAAGAAGCCTAGCGGGTGAAATAGTCAGCACACCGCAAGACACCTTAATTATCAATAAGGTGATATCGAACAAAGAAAGTGAAGCAGATATTACCTATTATTGGGCTGAATTTAATGCTGCTGTACCTTTAGTGAATATTCTTGAGCACCAGGAAAATCCTATTACTCAACCCGAAATACCTGAACACTATGAACAAGCTGAATATCAAGTAGCAGAAAAAATGCAATTACATCAATTATTGCCTTTGTCTAGCCAAGCAACACTTGCCGAAGCATACCTTGCGTTAGTGCAGCAGCGTAAAGGTGGTGTATATATTTATCAAAAAGATCATAATGACTTTATCGGCATCGTGACCTTTGAACAAATTCGTTATTATCTCGTTGAAGGAAAATTAATTTAATGAGCAGTTTTTTATTAAGTAATGTTTTATGGTTAAAAGCATTTCATGTGATTTTTATGGTGGCATGGTTTGCTGGTATCTTTTATTTACCGCGCTTATTTGTTAATCATGCAGAAACTCAATCAAAAGAAGTGTCAGAGCAATTAAAAGGCATGGAAAGGCGCTTACTGCTTTTTGTTACTCCTTTTGCACTTTTCACGCTTATTCTAGGTGTTGCCATCATAATGGCTTACGGTAGTGCTTGGTTTGTAGCAGCAACTTGGTTGCATATAAAACTCACCTTAGTGATTATTTTGTTTATCTATCATGGCTACTGTTTCAAGCTGGTTAAAATCTTCCAACAAGATAAAAACACTCGCTCAGGCAAGTTTTATCGTATCTTTAATGAAGTCCCCGTATTGATATTATTTGCCGTAATCATTCTTGCTTATGTAAAGCCATAACTTTTTAAAAAATACTATGCTACCTCTTTATTGTGGATACTTAATTTTTCAACTGTCATTAGTCTTTGGCTTATTTTACAAAGTAAATATCTCCGCTTCTGCGGTATTCTTTTCGATTATTGTATTCATCGTTTGGACTTTTATCCCCACATTAGGTTATACCGCAGCCAAGTGGTTTTTACATAAAAAACCGAATTATATTGAGCCTTCTGCCAAAGTACTTTTTTTGACAGGCTTGATTATAGGCTTGGCTGAACAAGCATGGTTTTACTTTAATATTTCTATTAGAGAGCAAAGTAATCTCAGCACATTTATTGTTTTTATCTTATTTTTCTTGGCCGCTTTTATTACTACTCCTAACATTTCAGTCAAGAAAAATAACGATTTCAAGCAATCTCACTCAACTAACAGTTAACCACCCCTGCTTTAAATATGTAAACAAACTTGTATAGTCGTTCTCAATTTTTGGCATTTATGCTATATTCTGGCAAATTTTTTAGGATGATATACATTCTCTTAGGCTAGAAAAGATGATGAAATTTCAAGGCAGTCATATCCTGTCAGTATCTCAATTTGATCGCGAAGCGATTGCAAAAATCCTACAAGTATCAGCTCAAATGGCGCCTTATGCCTCACGTCAAAAACGCTGTAATGTACTTGAGGGAGCAATATTAAGTAATTTATTCTTCGAACCAAGTACGCGTACCCGCGTAAGTTTTGGCACAGCATTTAACTTATTAGGTGGCTTTGTCAGAGAAACCGTTGGTCAAGAAAACTCTTCATTAAGTAAAGGTGAATCTTTATTTGATACCGCACAGGTGATCAGTGGCTACTCAGATGTTATTGCAATGCGTCACCCTAAAATGCACTCAGTCGGTGAGTTTGCCCAAGGTAGTACCGTACCAGTGATTAACGGCGGTGATGGTGCCAATGAACACCCAACCCAAGCCCTTTTAGATTTATTTACTATCCAATCTGAAATGATGCACTTCAATAAAGGTCTTGATGACTTGAATATTGTGCTCATGGGGGATTTAAAACACGGTAGAACAGTACATTCATTATCAAAACTTATCAGTTTATATAACAATGTTAAAATCACTATGGTTTCGCCAAAAGCATTGCAAATGCCAGATAGTGTTATTTCAACATTATCTGATGCGGGCCATGAAGTGATCATTACCGATAAAATGGCAGGCAATTTACAAGCTGACGTAATTTACCAAACACGAATTCAACAAGAACGTTTTGCTAGCAAAGATGAAGCCGATTTATACCGTGGACACTTTAGTTTAAATAAAAGTGTTTATCAGCAATATTGCAAAGACAATACCGTGATCATGCATCCGCTACCTCGCGACTCTCGCCCAGAGGCAAATGAGTTAGATGCCGACTTAAATGAACTAGATAATTTAGCTATTTTCAGACAAGCCCAAAATGGGGTTTTAGTGAGAATGGCGTTATTTGCTTTAACTTTAGGTGTTGAAGATCAATTAACTCAATATGAAATGCCAGTAAACTGGTATACAAATAAAAATGGTTAATGAAAAACAGACCATACACTCATTTTACTTTAGATAATCAAGAAGCAAATTATGAACAAATCTGAACAATTATTTGCCCAAGCGCAAAAAACTATCCCTGGTGGTGTTAACTCACCAGTACGTGCATTTAATGGTGTAGGCGGCAGCCCGTGCTTTATTAAACGTGCTGAAGGTGCCTATGTTTATGATGCAGACGATAAAGCCTACATCGATTATGTTGGCTCTTGGGGGCCTATGATTTTAGGACATAACCACCCAGCTATTCTTGATGCCGTTGTAAAAACAGCGCAAAACGGTTTAAGTTTCGGTGCACCGACTGAACTAGAGATCACCATGGCTGAAAAAGTCAAAGAACTTGTACCATCAATGGAATCATTACGTATGGTAAGTTCAGGTACTGAAGCAACCATGAGTGCCATTCGCCTAGCACGTGGTTATACCGGACGCGATAAAATATTAAAGTTTGAAGGTTGTTACCATGGTCATGCTGACTCTTTATTAGTAAAAGCCGGCTCAGGTGCATTGACTATGGGTGTACCAAATTCTCCAGGTATTCCTGCTGATTTTGCCAAACACACTCTAACAGTAAGTTACAACAATTTAGATGAAGTAAAAGAAATTTTCTCTAAATATGCTGATGAAATTGCTTGTATTATTGTAGAACCAGTAGCAGGTAACATGAACTGTATTCCGCCAGTTGAAGGCTTCCTTGAAGGTTTACGCGCAATTTGTGACGAATATAAAAGCGTATTAATTTTAGATGAAGTTATGACAGGCTTTCGTGTGGCACTAGGTGGCGCTCAAGCCCATTACAACATTACTCCAGACTTAACCACACTAGGTAAAGTCATTGGTGGCGGTATGCCAGTTGGCGCTTTTGGTGGTAAACAAGAAATCATGGATTTCATCGCACCTGTTGGTCCGGTCTACCAAGCAGGTACATTATCAGGTAACCCAATTGCTATGGCTGCCGGTTTAGCCTCACTAAATGAGTTATCTCAAGGTGATAAGCACGCACAATTAAGCGCTGCCACTGAAAAATTAGCGATGGGATTAAAAGCCGCAGCTGAAAGAAATGGCGTTAGCTTAAACATTAATTACGTTGGCGCCATGTACGGTATTTTCTTTACCGAAGAAGAGCAGCCAATTACTACATACGCACAAGCCACCGCATGTGATACTGAGAAGTTTAAAAAATTCTTCCACTTAATGTTAGATGAAGGGGTTTACTTAGCTCCTTCAGCATTTGAAGCCGGCTTTTTGTCAACAGCGCATACAGATGACATTATTGAAAAAACATTAGCAGCTGCAGATAAGTGTTTCGCACAGCTGTAAACTCGTTAAATTCAATTTAATTAAAAAAGCCGTTCACACATAAGTGTAAACGGCTTTTTATTAACTTATTAATAGACTTAATTTACTCAATAGCACTAGCTAGCTTGCTTGAGTTCTTCTTCTAACCAATTAACACCTTCTTGCCAGCCCAGTTCAAGTCCAGAATAAAACCTAACATTCCAACCATCGACTTGCCTTAAATTAGCGACCTCAGAGGCTTTTTTCTCTGCAGTTTCATTGTAATAAACCACGGCAATCGCTTTTAGTTTCTCATGAGATCCTATTGATAATTTTGCCTCAAAAGAATAATCATATGGATTAATTTTATTAACGAGTAAGGCAAACTCATGCTGAAATATTTGGCCTAAAAAAGCCTCATATTCTTCTACCATCTCCATGGAAACTATTACGCCAGCGTCTACAATAACTTCTGCAATGTTAGGATTAATTAATTTTACAGAAGCGAAACTTAATCTATGCTCCATAAACACGACTCTCCTAGTACAACATTTACATCATTCATTGTGAACTATAGCCCACCAGAAAAAATCTACAAATAATTATCGAACATTTGTACAGTTACATAGTCATTCTTGCTCACGCTAGCTTGTTCACTCTCTAGCACAATAAAACAATTCGCTTGCGCTAAACTAGATAAAATACCTGAACCTTGTGACCCCGTAGAAGCAACAACCGTTTCACCTTGTTCATTCACTGAAAGTACGCCTCGCTGGAAATCCATACGACCAGGCGACTTTCGTAAATCGCTAGTGGTTTTCACGCGTAAAGTTGTACGCTTTAATGGTTCGGCATTTTGCATTTTTGTTAAAGCAACTAAAGCTAGCTGGTGAAAGGTCACTAAGGCAGAAACAGGATTACCCGGTAAGCCAAAAAATACGCTATTCGCGAGTTTACCAAAAGCAAACGGTTTACCTGGCTTCATGGCAATTTTCCAAAAACCAATTTCACCTAATTCATCTAAAACAGTTTTAGTATAATCTGCATCACCCACTGACACCCCACCTGAAGAAATAACCGCGTCCGCTTGTTTATCTGCATCAATGAAGGCGGCCTTAATCGCCGAAAGATCATCTTTAATAATGCCAAAATTAATCACATTAACATGGAGTTTTTCTAACATTGCGGATAACACGAAACTGTTACTTTCGTAGATATCACCTTCAGTTAATGCTTGTCCTGGTAACTTCAATTCATCACCTGTCGCAATTAAGGCAACATTAAGTTTACGAAATACTTTAACAGTAGGGACACCTAAAGAGGCTAAAACACCAATGTCCACAGGTGTTACTCGATGGCCTTGCTTGAGTACCTGCTGATTTTTTTGAATATCTTCACCAGCTTTTCTAACATGCGAGCCAAACTTTTTCTCTTGCAGAAAACGAATATGTTCACCTTCTGCTTGGCAGTTCTCTTGCATTTCAACACTGTCACAACAATCAGGCATTTTCGCCCCAGTCATAATACGAATACATTGACCAGCTTCGCATTTACCGGTGAAAGGCGCACCAGCCATTGAACGCCCAACAAGCGTTAATGTGGAAGACTGCTCTAAACTTGAATGAGAAAAAGCATATCCATCCATGGCCGAGTTATCGTGTGGCGGCACATTAATTGGGCTGAGTACATCACTCGCTAATACATAACCTAACGCCTGCTCTACAGGTAAATCTAATACATCGGTCACCGGCGTAATTTGAGCTAACATTTTAGTAAGCGCCTGTTCAAAAGGTAATAAACCTGGTGCTGAACAACAATCAGACATAAAAACTCTCACTTATTCTGTAAATTTCATCATTGGCGCTAGTATGCTTAATTGCCCTGATATTGCATAGAGTAAATGCTAATTTTCTTTGATAAGGATCAAGGTTTTCAGCAACAAAAGAAATATCATTTTTTGATAAAACTGATATATACTTACCACATAGAATTTACACCGAGCTTTTATCGCTAACCTAGTTAACTTCACTATTTATTTAACTAGCACGTCATAAAAGCCGTAAGCAATTCGTTGTTTACCAGGGTTAACAAGGAAACGCGTTAGCCTCCCGTTATTTGGAAAGGTGACATGTTAACAGACAATTATGGCCGTAGGTTTAGCTACCTTCGCCTCTCAATTACCGATGTTTGCAATTTTCGTTGCAATTATTGTTTGCCTGATGGTTATGAATGTAATCAGCCGCGCGACTTCCTTTCTCTTGATGAAATCAAGCGTATTACCCATGGCTTTGCCCAATTAGGTACAGAAAAAATACGTATTACAGGTGGTGAACCTGCTTTGCGCAAAGACTTACCTGAAATAATATCAATCTGTAAAAATACTCAAGGCATTAAGAAAGTTGCCTTAACATCAAACGGTTTTAAGTTACCAGAGCACCTTCCACAGTGGCTTGATGCTGGAATTGACGCCATAAATATTAGTATTGATAGTTTAGACCCTAGGCAATTTCTCGCCATAACAGGCCACGATAAATTAGCAACCATCCTTAAAGGTATTGATATGGCGCTAGCTGACGGCAGCACTGATATCAAAGTAAATACGGTGTTAATGCGCCAATATAGCGGTAAAGACATACAATCTTACTTAGATTGGTTAAAAGATACGCCTGTTACTTTGCGCTTTATTGAATTAATGCAAACAGGCGATAACCAAGAGTTTTTCAATGCGCAACATGTACAAGGCTCAAGAATTAAGCAAAACCTCATTTTAGATGGCTGGTTACCCGTTATTCAAAATAAATCTGCAGGCCCTGCACAAGAATTTTATCACCCAGACTACCAAGGAAAAATTGGTTTGATCATGCCTTACTCTAAGGATTTCTGTAATAGCTGCAACCGTTTAAGAGTAAGCTCTAGTGGGAAATTGCATCTTTGTTTATTTGGTGAAGAAGGCTTGTCGTTAAGAGAACAATTGCAAAGTGATGACTTAGCGCCATTACAAGCAAAAATTCTTTCACTGCTAACTGATAAAAAAGCAACCCACTTTCTACACGAAAAATTAACCGGGGCCACAAAGCATCTAGCGATGTTGGGCGGTTAAGTAGATGACTTCATGTTTAGGGGTGGTTTTAGCGGGCGGTTTGTCCTCTCGCATGGGTGAAGATAAGTCTAAGCTGTTACGTAAAAATCAAGAAAGCATGCTCAACTTTTCTTGTCAGCTACTTCGTGATTCAGGGCTATCTGATGTGGTCATTAGTGGTGATGAGTATCAAATTCCCGACGCCATTAAGCAATCAGGCCCTGTGGGTGGTATTTACAGTGTGCTGTATTATTTAAATCAACAGCAGATGAAGCAACCTGACAGTTTCTTAATAATCCCCGTTGATTTACCGTTAATGACAGCCTCTGCATTAACTTCATTAAGGCTTGCAGGAGAGTTAAAGCAACAAGCAACATTCTTTACTGATAGCCAAAATAAGCAGCACAATATTCCATTGTTTTTACCCAACAATGCTTTTTTAACGCTGTTTATTGAAAAAAGCTTTAACGGAAAAACTTTAATTGCTCAAGATAATAAACACTTAAACCATCAAGCGAAAAAGAAAAACAACCACAAGCAAGCACCTTCGATACGGGCTTTATTAAAAAATATGCCACATCAAAGCGTAGCACTCACCTCAACGGGTGAAGCAAATAACATTTTATTTAATAGTAATACCCCCCAAGATTGGCAGCTAGCGCAGCAGCAATTTGCCAACATGGGTACTTTATAATCAAAGGAAAAACTTATGTCTGCACATGGCGGTAAATCATTCATCCCTTTAAATATTGCCGTGCTTACGGTTTCTGATACACGTACCGAAGCAAATGACACATCTGGCCAAGCACTTGTTGAACGTTTAACTGCTGCAGGTCACAACTTAGCCGACAAAGCGATTGTTATTGATGACGTGTATCAACTGCGTGCCATGGTATCTAAGTGGATAGCTGATGAAAATATTCACGCGATTATTTCAACAGGCGGCACCGGCTTTACCGTTCGTGATAATACTCCTGAAGCGCTAATGCCATTATTCGATAAAGCTGTTGAAGGATTTGGTGAAGTTTTTCGTCACGTATCCTTAGGTGAAATAGGCACCTCAACAATTCAATCACGCGCGTTTGGCGGCATAGCGAATAAAACGGTAGTACTCTGTGTACCTGGTTCAACTAATGCGTGTAAAACGGCTTGGGATAAAGTCATTAAAGAGCAACTTGATGCCAGCCACAGACCTTGCAATTTTGTGCCGCACCTTAACATCACTGCTGAACAATGTGAGAGCAGAAGCTAATGACGACAACAAACCAAGCAGCTGAACTTAGTCATTTAAACCAACACGGTGAAGCCAATATGGTTGATGTGACAGAAAAAGCTATGACATCACGCACAGCAACAGCACAAGGCTTTATCAGTATGAATAATGAAACCTTTGAGCTGATCACCACAGGTAAGCACAAAAAAGGTGATGTTTTTGCTGTAGCTCGTATTGCCGGTATTCAAGCTGCTAAAAAGTGCAGTGACTTAATTCCTTTATGTCACCCTCTAATGCTCAGTAAAGTACAAGTAGACTTCACGACTGACTCAGAAAACAAACAGGTGAAAGTAACAAGTTTATGTCGACTTACCGGACAAACAGGTGTTGAAATGGAAGCACTAACAGCTGTAAGCGTTGCTTGTCTGACCTTATTTGATATGTGTAAAGCTGCTGATCCTGCAATGGAGATTCATGGTATTAAAGTTTTAACAAAAGAAGGTGGCAAGTCAGGTCAATGGCAAGCAAGTAGCTAAACACTGATTAACACTTAGGAGCTCCTATGATTAACGTTGTATTTTTTGCCGCTTTACGAGAGCAGTTAGATTGTGACTCACTCACCCTTGAAAGTCATGAGTTGAGTACTGTTGCTGATATTATTAAACAATTAAGTGCCAGAAGTGAGCAATGGCAACAAACACTTAACAACGCGTCGTTACTTTCTGCGGTAAATCACGACATGGTTGATAAATCTCATCCCGTAAAAGCGGGTGATGAAGTGGCCTTCTTTCCCCCTGTTACTGGTGGTTAATAAAGTACGCTAAGTGGTGAATTACCTAGTCGTTAATGACTTAGTTAATCACCACTGCATAGGCAAAAAAGATAAATTAAAGATTGAGTGAACCATGACTAGTGAAATTTCCATCCAACATCAAGACTTTGCACTCGCAGACGAAGTAGCCCTGCTTGAACAAGATAATGCTACCGATGGTGCAGTAGTTACTTTTACGGGTCGCGTACGCAATAACAATAACGACACTGAGGTGAGCACTTTAACCTTAGAACACTACCCCGGCATGACAGAAAAGTCGCTTGCCAAAATCATTGCAACAGCTAAAGAGCGTTGGGATATTGGCCGAGTAAAAGTTATTCACCGCATAGGTGCATTAAAGGTTGGCGAACAAATTGTTTTTGTTGGTGTCACTAGTAAACATCGAAAAGACGCCTTTGCTGCCAATGAATTCATCATGGATTACCTAAAAGTACAAGCGCCCTTTTGGAAAAAAGAACAAAGTGATAAAGGTGAACAATGGTTGGATGCCAAGCACAGTGACGAAGCTAAAGCTCAGCAATGGTCCTAATGTTCTCTTTGATGGAAAAACATAAATAAGGTAAATCCCCCGTGTTAACAACGCAAGAACAACTCAAATATTCACGTCAAATTATGATGAAGAAAATTGGTGAGTCGGGTCAATTAGCCTTACGCAATGCCAAGGTACTTATTTTAGGTGTAGGCGGCTTAGGCAACCCTGCCAGTTTATATTTAGCGGCTGCTGGAGTTGGCACCTTATATATTGCTGATGGCGATACCATAGAGCCATCAAACCTACCTAGACAAATTCTTTTTTCTGAAAACAATGTAGAAGAAAATAAAGCAGAATGTGCAGCAGAAAAGCTCAGCGAACAATACCCAGACACCATTATTGAAGCCATAGATGACATGCTCGATGAAGAGCTATGTGATTACTATTTACCTATGGTTGATGTGGTGCTTGATTGCTCAGACAATATTCAAACACGCTACATGATCAACCAAGCCTGCATTCAACACAAAACGCCACTGATTGTTGGCGCTGCAACAGGGTTTGATGGTCAGCAACTCACTATAGATCCTCGTGATGAGCATAGTGCCTGTTACCAATGTTTATTCCCAGCCAGTGAAAAGGCGCCAGCCAATAATTGCCAAACCATTGGTATTATTGGCCCTATATTAGCAATGATCGCCGGCATGCAAGCGCTGCAAACAATAAAACTACTGACCAATAATAAAGTACAAGTGAATCAATTAAATATGCTTGATGGGTTGTCGAATCAGTGGCAACAGTTCTCCATGAAAAAGCAAGCTAATTGCCCAGTATGCGGAAGTCGCTAAGTTTTTTAGCTGAATTCACCTAAAATATTTACGCTATTTTCCCTAAGGAAAATTGACATCCTGCACTGGTAAACATCAATTCAACCCCTTGTGCAGTTTTTTGCTCTGTCGCCAAATCTATCCACTGATAATAGACATTACGATGCACCTTAGCGGTTAAGTTACGCCTAACAACTACGTATAAACTGCCATCATCACCACATTCCATAGGGTGTTCACTGTTCAAGATAAAACGATCTCCAACATTGGTCTCAACAACCATTACTTGCTCATTATCTTGCCAATGCCAGTGCGTTAACACAAAAGGAGCATCCTCAACACGTATTTTCATTTTTTCAACAGGTGTAATGAGAAAGTAATCATCATTGCTTTGAGTTTGCTCCCTGATAAGGACTGATGATAATAACTTGACCAACGGCATACGTTTAAATGCACTTCCTTCATGATACCAATCACCATTGCGCTTTATTTCAATATCAATATCACCACAATCACTAGGATTCCATGATTCAACAGGCGGTAACGATTGTTGATGTTTATTTAATTCAGCTGAGAGTTTTTCAAGTGACATAAGCGACCTTAATATGAGAACTAGCTTCCAGTATAAATTAAAGGCAAAAAAAGAAAAAAGTAATAACGTATTAAACAAACAAAAAATCGCTCAGACTAGTCTTTAAAAAGGCACGGTTGAAGAAAACAAAATGCTCAAATTATCAAGTTCAAGCTATTTTCATCAATACTTTTTTCAACAAAGAAGAGTTTTTTAATGGATTTTACAAAATTCACGGAAAAAGCTTAACTTTTCCTTGTCAAATGTGAGTGAAATGCAATACAATCCCCGCGCTGATAATTCACAGCGCACTCGTACAACAGTACACCTCAGTGGTGGCTATAGCTCAGTTGGTAGAGCCCCGGATTGTGATTCCGGTTGTCGTGGGTTCAAGTCCCATTAGCCACCCCATTTTTTCTTGCATTTAAAATCAATACCTGCTGGCAATTCATCACTACAGCCTGAAATTTCTGATGAACAGTCCTGTGTATATTCTGTAAATGCATCAAGCACCGTTAGTGCTATTTTTAACGCTAAAAATCCAATAATGCATATTACATCTTTGGAATGATGAACCTCTTGTAAAAAGCCCTGTAAACTTTGTCGCTGGGCTTTATATTTCTCTTAGTTCACTACTTACATACTACTCAGGCAATAATGCACTCATCATCTTATTCGCAATATCAACATGATGTTGCATAGTTGAGAATTGCTGTGTCAGCCCTTGCGGGCCATAAACATAAACTGGCACAGGCGCTGCAGTGTGGGTTCCTGTCCCCCAAACTACGTTTTGATCTGCTGACAATGCACGACCTATTAAGTTAGCGTGCAGCTCATCTCCGTAAACAAAGAACTCTTTAAAGTCGTTAATTTTCGGGAACTCGGTGGCGCTTAGATATTTATGGCCGTCAACATGATATTCATTCGCTTCACGTTCGGTGATCGCAGTACCTTGCTCATCACTGATCTTAAAGTCACTGTGAGCATTAACAGCGTCAGCCCATTCAGAGCCTAGTGTATTGGTAAAATCCCAATCGCCATTAACTTGGTTCATCATGTCGTAAAATGTACCGGTTTGCGCATATAAACGGTCAAGATTATGCAATGAGCCAAAATTGAAATTCGGCTTATATTCAAGACCTTGCATGCCATTACCTTCTAATACTTTTCCTGCTGGTAGATCTTTGCGGGTGTAACTGAAACCAAAGCTGCCAGTTTCATGATCAGCAGTAACTACCACTAACGTATCATTACGATCTTTTACCCATTCATAAACTGCATCTACCGCTTCATCAAACTTTAGGAGTTCATGTAACATCCATCCTGCATCGTTTACATGGCCAGCCCAGTCAATTTGTCCACCTTCAATCATCAAGAAAAAGCCATCTTCATCTTGCGATAATACATCCAATGCTTTTAGGGTCATATCACGTAATGATGGTTGGCTACAGCTGTTATCTGCTTTACAGGCAGTGTAGGCAATACCGTCTTCCATACCTGAATTAGCAAATAAGCCTAAGATTTTTTCGCCAGTTACGTTATCTAGTTGTGTGCCATCAAATACAAGGTTATAGCCATGCACTTCTTTCGCTTCAACAATTAAGTTACGGTCATCACTACGTTTCGATTTTTTATAGACGCTAGTTGGCGCACCTAGATCAGCCATTAGTTGGCGACTCTCATTATTAGTTTTAATATCTGAAGGTAAAAATACTCGTGCACCACCTGATAACATGACATCAACCATACCGGTTGAAATTAACTCTTCTGCAATGGCGGGCTCAAGTGAACGGTGTGGTTGATGTGAGGCAAAGGCGGCTGGTGTTGCATGAGTAATGCGGGTATCTGACACTAACCCTGTTGCTTTACCCGCTCTTTTTGCTTTTTCTAAAATGGTTTCAACAATATTACCTTGTTCATCAAGACCAACCATTTCAGAGCCTGCTGCAACGCCTGTAGCTAACTGTGAGGCTGAACAAGCAGAATCGACCACTAAGCTACCGTTAGCACCAAAAGGCGCATTCAACGATAAACCTAACTGGCCTGCATGGCCCAGTTTAGTTAACGCGGTCTGGTTATTCATCTCATTGTATATCGAGTTTGGCGCACGACGGGCATACTCTTCAAGCAAGCCGACTTGCTGAGCCCCCATGCCATCGCCAATCATTAAAATAACATTTTTTACTTGGGTAATAGGCGCTGGTGCGACTTCAACTTCCTTCACTACTTCCACTTCTTTGATGACTTCGATGGTGTCGTCGTCATTACACCCCATTAATAGTGTGCTTGAAATAGCTAAAACTAATAGTGATTTTTTTAACATATTTTTATCTCATAAAGTAAATGCTTAGTAATGCGCAATACAATATGAGTTATTTGTGACGAAAATAATTCACTAATAATAAACTAATGTGACAATATGACTACGCCTCAAAAGCTTACAAAAATAATTCAGCTTTTTATTAGTTTGAAGCCATTCGGTATGTAGCTACTTTACCCTTTATGAGCTTCAACATTCCATACGCTAATTAAAGCAATAAAACATCGAAACCATAAACTAGTCCTGTACTTATTCTGTGCTGATGGAGCTTGCAAAAGAAATTTGAATGCAAGCAAAGACTAGATTTTTATACATTACTCGATGATATAGCTTCAAGGGCTACAGCTGAAACTTATCAAGTCGTTGAAGAAATTAACAAATGGCTGAATAAACAAAATTTAATCGCAAAGGCATTTTGAATGCACAGCCTTATACAACAAGAACTAAATGATTTATACGTGCCCTATAAAAAAGATCAAAAGTTAAAACGTTTCGTGAACTTGAAACTGCAGCTCAATGGTTAAAATCTCAATCTCCCCCCTTAATTAAATCATACGCTATTAGGCAGTATAAAATGTCTCTTTATAAACACTTATTTACTGTAGCACCACAACCCAATATGATAATTTTATTGAGTTATAGTTTTAACTATAAGTACTTATTACTGATTATAAACTTAGCTATCATACTAAACACTATGTAATCTGCTCAAATCACTACATTGTTAAAAATAGATTTACGCTGTTAAATAAACTAAAGTTATAAAATAATTAGCTTTTCCAATACCTCAGAGAATTACAATATTATATAGGTTTTATGCTCATTAATTTACTAAGTTATCTTCGTCTTACTTGTATAGTTACCTTAGTTTTAGGGGCTATTACTCCAGCTCATTGTAATGAATCCCCTTCAAGGTTAAACAATAAATATTTAATTAAAAAACTCACCGCAGAAGACGGGTTTGTCTCATCTGAAATCTATTCAATTATTCAAGATACTCAGGGGTTACTTTGGTTTGGTACCGCTGAAAACGGTGTTATGCGTTACGATGGAAGAAAAGTAACCCTTTTTGAATTCGATAGCTTAACCCCAGGCGGTTTGTCACATAACGATGCTGGCAACTTGATGCTAGACCAAAATGGAAAAATATGGATCGGTACTTGGGGTGGTGGCGCTAATCTATATGACCCTGCAACAGGTCATTTTGAAAATTTTATTCATGATCCTCTACGCAAAGATTCTATCGCATCTAACCGCATTCAATCCCTATTTCATGATCAAGAAGGAACGGTTTGGCTAGGCTCTTATGACAAAGGTTTAAGTAAATATCTTGGTAATAACCGTTTTAAGCTCATAGATAAGATTGAAGGCGATGCTTCAAGCCTGTCTCACAGTAGGATATGGGATATTAAAGATCACGATAGTAACAACTTATGGATTGCAACGAGCTATGGCCTTAATTTATTCGATAAAAACAAGCAAACTTTTACGCATTTTTTTCCTCAACCGGAGAACAAAACCCCAACGGGAGCTAATGAGATTAGAAGTATTTTAATAACCTCCCAGGGAAAGTTTTATGTAGCAACTCAGCAAGGTCCATATTTGTTTGAAATGCAATCCGGTACGTTTACTAGAGTAACTTCACCGTTTGATAATAACTTAGGTCAAGTTAATTCTATGATCGAAGACCAAACAGGTGATATATGGTTTGTGACGACTAAAGGAGTATTTCGTCAATCTAGCTCTACCAACGAAATTGAAAAGTTAGATTTTGAGCATAACAATGGGCTAAGAATCATTTTTGAAGATAATACCGGAACAAAATGGATTACTAGCGAAGTTCACGGAATATACAAACTGATGCCGCGTGGTCGTTTTAAATCAATTAATAGCACAGAATTAATTGCGCCAAACGGCCTTGCTACCGACGCGAATGGGGATATTTTCATTGTATCTTCACTTTCAGAGTTATTTACCTGGAAAGTGGCGTCTCAGCAATTAGAAAAACTCTCTCTACCTATTTTTAGTGCTGGCAATGGTTACACTAATAATGGCATCACAGAGCGCCCAATTATCTTACCCGATAACAATAAAAACCTATGGATTGCTCAAGATGAAGGTTTAGCTAAATATAATATTGAAACTAAACAGTTAGAATTGTTCACTTACCCTAAAACAGACCAACACTTCAGAAAGTTCAGAGATTTTCGCGCACTAAGTTTAGATCACAAAAATAGGTTATGGATTGGTACCTATAAAAATGGTGTATACCTCTATGACATAGCGACTAAAACGTTTGCTCATTTAGATAATACCGTTAAGTTATCCCACCCTGAAATACTTGAAATTTTTAGGGACAAAAAGGACAACATGTGGATTGGCACAGGTGATGGGGTCCATCTCTGGCAAGAAGCTAAGCAACAGCTAATTTCATTTAAAAGTGACAGCAATCAAGAGGGCAGTTTATTAGGAAATATAGTTCAAGACATACACCAAGCGAACAACGACGATATTTGGATAGCTACGCAAAAAGGCTTAAATTTATTCTTACCTGAATCAAAGACATTCAAACATTTTAATGTAAAAGATGGTCTTCCTACTTCGTTAATACGTGCTATTGCAAATGACAGTAATGGCGACATCTGGCTAACAACCAACAAAGGCGTTTCAAAGTTAGAACCATTATCAGGAGAAGTGACCAACTACGGAAATGAAAATGGCTCTCTAGGTTTGAACTACTACCCAAGCAGCTTAGTCAGAGGTGTTAATGACACCCTATTTACCAGTAGCCAAAGAGGTATAGAATTTTTTAATCTTGCTTCGTTAGAGACCGTAAACAGTGAGCCGAATATAGTATTAACTGGCTTTAGTAAAATGGGCCAGTCAGTAAAACTTGAAAGGCCATATTCTTACGTAACAGATATTGAGCTCTCTTATCTTGATTACTTTTTTTCATTCGAGTTTTCCGTGCTTGATTTTATTTCCCCGAACAGGAACCAATACGCCTATAAGCTTGAAGGCTATGATGACAATTGGATTGAAATAGGTAATCGAAACTCAGCCTCTTTTACCAACTTAGACGGTGGTTCATATCGATTTTTAGTAAAAGCGACTAATGGTCGTGGTGAATGGGGTGAGAAATTACTTTCCATTAACTTACATGTTTCTCCTTCTCCTTGGGGGACTTGGTGGGCATATTCACTTTATAGTTTGATTGTTGTTCTGTTTATTTTCTTAGCCATTTATTTGCGTACACGCTTACAACAATCAGAAATAAAGCGACAAAAGCAATTTGTATTCGCCCTCGAACAACAAGTTTCTGAAAAAACAGCATCATTAAATGCCCAAGCCGCTGATCTCACAGAAGCATTAAAAAAAGCAGAAGAAGCTACCCGATTAAAATCTGAGTTTTTAGCCAATATGAGCCATGAAATAAGAACCCCTATGAATGGTGTATTAGGTATGCTTAATTTACTCAAAAGCAGTGAACTCACTTCAGAGCAAGAACACAGAATAAATATAGCAAATTCTAGCGCTAACTCGTTACTAACAATAATCAATGACATTCTAGACTTCTCTAAAATTGAAGCCGGTAGACTCGAGCTTGAATACATAGATTTTGATTTACGCAATTTATTGGGTAATTTTGCCGAATCTATCGCGCTATCAGCACAGATAAAAGGCGTTGAAATTATCCTCGACTTAACTGATATTCAGTTATCATCGATAAAGTCTGATCCAGGTAGAATACGCCAAATACTCACTAATATTGTTAGTAATGCGATTAAATTTACCGAACAAGGTGAGATAGCGATTCTAGCTAAACTTGAACCGACCGAGCAGAATGATATCTATGTTTTTACCTGTAAAATTCAAGATACTGGCATTGGAATTCCTGAAGAAAAGATTCAATCTCTTTTTGGTGTATTTAGTCAGGTAGACGCTTCTACAACTCGCAAATATGGCGGTACAGGCTTAGGGCTAAGTATCACCAAAAAGTTATGTAAATTACTCAATGGTGATGTCACTGTTACCAGTGAAGTAGGTAAAGGTAGCTGTTTTGAAATCACTTGCCTCGTTGAAAAAAGTCTGTCGGCGAAAGATATTGTTCCACCCATAAATTGTGCAAATAGTAATGTTTTAATTGTCGCTGAGAATCAGTCAAATAGGGGCGCATTACGCAGGCAGCTTGAAAGCTGGGGAATAACAGTCACTGAGGCGGATAGCGGTGAGCAAGCTTTGAATTACTGTTATGAATCTTTTAATTCTGATGAAGGCTCTTTCTTTGATATTGCATTAATTGATTTCAATATGACAAATATGAATGGCGAAGCTTTGGTGAAAAGTATTCGAGCAAATGAAAGTTATAAAGCGATGAAACTCGTGATGATGACATCAATGGATGAGCAAATAGATCTTAAGCACTTATCAGCAATTGGAGCCAATACTTCTTTTTACAAACCAGCAACAACCAATGATTTAGTTAATGCATTATCTGTTATGCATATTGTTTCTGAGTCACCATCAACTGACCACTCAACCAAGAAACAACAGATAAAGAGTAAAATAGCTGTCATCGAGGATATTATAAACTGGCCAGAGTCTACCCGTATATTACTTGTCGAAGATAATAGGGTAAATCAAATGGTCGCTTTGAGTGTGCTAAAAAATATCAACTTAACAGCGGATGTGGCAGTTAACGGTATTGAAGCATTAAAAGCACTCAAAAATGCAACGAGCAAGCCTTTCACCGTTGTTATCATGGATTGTCAAATGCCTGAAATGGATGGCTATGAAGCAACTAAAAAAATAAGAGATGGCGATGCAGGGGAAGTGAATAAAAACATCCATATCATTGCGATGACCGCAAATGCGATGCAAGGAGACAAAGAAAAATGTCTTAATGCGGGCATGAATGATTATCTCACCAAACCTATCAACCCCAAAAGTTTACTCAAAAAACTAAGAGCTTGGTTAGGTCAAGATATTAACATACCTTAATCAGTATCTTATCTGTAGTATTGGCTATCGCTGAGTTGTAAGGCTTTACAGTGTGATTTCAGTTGCTGTAGATTCAATCCTATTAGCCACCCCATCTTTTCTGGCTTTAGTGTCAACTCCGTATTTAACGCAAGTACCTTGAATTTATGAGTTCAAGCCACCCATACATAAGTATTTAATATCTAAATAATCATCTAAACCATACTTTGAACCTTCACGTCCGTAGCCTGATTGCTTCATGCCTCCAAAAGGTGCAGCAGTATTAGAAATGATGCCTTCATTGATTCCTATCATGCCGTACTGCAACTTAGTTGCAACTCGCCAAATCCGTCCAATATCTCTCGTATAGAAGTAAGCTGCTAGCCCATATTCTGTCTCATTAGCCATTGTAATTACGTCTTCTTCATTTTCAAATGCAATGATAGGTGAGACAGGGCCAAATATTTCATTTTTAGCAATCGGCATGTCAGTTGAAACTTGTGATAAAACTGTCGGCTGATAGAAATTATCACCCGCTTTATCCCTCTTGCCACCAAGTAGTAACTTAGCCCCAAGAGCAATTGAATCTTTAACCATTTTATCTACTGCATTAACAGCATCGCTAGAAATTAGAGGACCAACTATCACTCCTTCGTCTAAACCATTACCAATTGTTAATTCTTTAACCGCTAATAAGTACTTTTGGGTAAATTGGGCTAATACTTTTTTCTGCACGAAAATCCGATTGGTACATACGCAAGTTTGCCCTGCATTACGATATTTTGATTGCACAGCTCCTAGCACTGACGCATCAATATCTGCATCATCAAAAACAATAAAAGGTGCATTGCCTCCTAGCTCCATTGACACTTTTTTAACCGTAGTTGCACATTGACTAATTAGCTTTTTTCCCACATCAGTAGAACCCGTAAAAGTAAACTTTGCTACATCAGAATGCTGCGTAAGAACTTTCCCCATAGCTGAAGCATCAGTCCCAACAACAACATTAAATACACCGGGCGGTATGCCAGCGCGATCAGCCAATTCCGCCAACGCTAATGCAGATAGTGGTGTTTGGATAGCTGGACGTACAACAAATGTGCAACCAGCTGCTAGAGCTGCAGCAGCTTTTCTTGCAATCATTGCGTTAGGGAAATTCCATGGAGTTATCGCTGTAACAAGACCTACAGGCTCTTTTATAACAATAATTCGTTTATCATTTGATGGAGCAGGAATAATATCTCCATATATTCGTTTCCCTTCTTCGGCAAACCACTCTATAAACGACGCGCCATAAGCAATTTCACCTTTAGCTTCATTTATAGGTTTTCCTTGCTCTTGTGTTAATAAATTTGCCAAGTCATCTTGATGTTCCATCACCAAATTAAACCATTTTCGTAATAATTCTGCTCGGTGTAGCGCTGTCATCGATGACCACGCAACCATTGCGGCTTTAGCATGCTTTATTGCTAATTCAGTTTCATTAACCCCGTGATTACTCACAGTTGCTATTTGATCTCCATTTGCAGGATTAATTACCGCCACATGATTTTCTGATTCTAACCACTGTCCATTAACATAAGATAAAGTTTTAGCTAATTGTTTGTCTTTTAATTCTATAGACTGCGTATGTTGCATATTGAGCTCAAAGATTCATACTATAAATGAATGCATCATACTGCTATTTAAAGAGAGTTAAAAGCTGCGAGATACACCTATTACAAAACGAAGATCTGCATTATCATCATTTGAAATATCAGTATTAATCACAGCAGCACTAAAGTCGAAGTCATAAAACGTTTTAGCCAATGTTGCACTGTAATCAATATACTCAATATCTTCAAAGGCATCTCCAAAAGAATAACCCGCTTGAAAGGTCAGAACATATTCTTTTGGAAATGCGATATCATACGCACCACCGATGTATTGTGCTGCATCACCAGAATTAGCATAGTCACCGGTATAAGCCAAACTCACAGTAAAGACATCGATATAACCATTAAATACAAATTCCCCATAATTCGAATCATCACTGCTGCTGTAGCCAATATATGTATAATAGGTATAAGAAAAGTCATAAGAGAAGGTATCATTCACTTCTCCTAAGTAACCAATGAAATAATCTACTTCAGCATCTGCATCATCACCAAAGTCCACATTAGATGCCCAAATACCGACGAACAAGCCACTTTCGTGCCCATAATCTATTCCAGCCTGCACAGCTGGAGAGCTATCCGTTTGACTTACTCCTCGAAACACATAGTCAGAAGTTATAGTACCATTTATACTAATGTCAGCATTTGCTAAAGGGGCTACTATAAATAGAATTACCATAAGAAAACTATAAACTTTACTCATACACCTACTCTCTTATTCGGCTTCATATTAAACCTGATATTATTGATATGATTATGTAAAGCATAGACCACACTATACAAACTACAAAGGTGTAGCAGCTTTAGCTTAATAAACTAAAGAATCACTTACTGGTAATTTCTATTAGCCCGACCTGTTTCACTATCAATTTAATACTAAACTGTAATAAGTAAATGCTTACCAACGCATTCTGCTCTTAAAAGGTTTTTGCTTCTCATGAGTTTGATTATGGGCTTTTATTCTTGCATTTTTACCCATTAGTACTTTTATCTGATAGAAACTTTCTCTTAATAGCGCTAACCCAGCACTGCCCCACCAACTCTTATTGTATAAACGTTTTGCCGCTCCAATAGCATCTGGTGAAAGCGGCATAAATGATTCAGCTAACTCGTGAGCAAATTTTACAGCATCATCTTTTACGTATGTAACCAGCCCATAACCTAGCGCTTCTTCACCTGTGACTATTTTGCCAGTCATAGCAAGCTCTTTAACATGATCAAGACGAACAAGCTCCCTTAAAGGAAGTGTACCTCCCATGTCAGGAATCAAACCCCATCGCGCTTCCATGATAGATATAGATGCATCAGGTGTAGCAATACGAAAATCAGCACCAAGTGCTATTTGTAAACCTCCTCCCCAATTTCTGCCATGCATAACAGCAATTACTGGTACTGGAATATCGCGCCAACCCGTTGAAACATACTGAGCCAAATTTGATTGCCAAGGTAGCCACTTAAATAAGAGTTTCAATGGTGCAGTTTTTGATCCCATAACAGCTTTAACATCTAATCCTGAGCAGAAGTCATCACCTTGCCCAGATACCACTACAGCTCTTATGGTTTTATCTTTTTTTAGATATCGTATCGCGCTGCGTATTCCATAAAACATCTTCATATCAAGTGCATTATGTTTAGAACCTCGAGTCAATATGACATGAGCAATCTTGTCGATTACTGATATTTCTACTCTATTTGAAAAGTTTATATTACTCATGTGTTCTCCGTTAAACAGGTAAGACCAGATAGTAACCAATCTTTATTCATGAGTCGATAGCAAATACAGATACCTTACTTATACATAATATTTGTATGGTGATTTAACGGTTGATATTTAAAGATTTAGTAAGCTTTGGAAATGTTCAATGAGGAGCATTAAAAACCAAATTCATATAAGACCTCTGTTATTACTAGAACTTTACGTTAATGCTATTGCAATGTTCTACTTATCAATTTGCAATTTAACTAAAAGGGAGTTCCTTAATAGTGCTATGTGGTGAACCAATAGCGGAAAACAAAAAAACGTTCCTCTGTAACGGTTTTTCTTTAATTAGTGCTTAGCAGTGTCTTACTCTCATATAAAGACATAAACACCCACACGCTATCAACCTCGCGATAAACACAGTTAACTACTGCTAATCTTAGGCGTTGAGAATGACGAGTTGAGAATGGGATGAGGTGAAGTGAACTTTGCCCAGTTGAAAACATCGAAACCTGAAAAGCAAAAACCCCGACTCTTTCGAATCGGGGTTTTCTTAATTAGGAGCTTAGCAATGTCCTACTCTCACATGGGAACTCCCACACTACCATCGGCGCTAACACATTTCACTTCTGAGTTCGGAATGGGATCAGGTGGTTCTATGTCGCTATTGTCGCTAAGCAAAAAACGTACAACCTCCACGGATGGAGGAAGTGTCTAAGTTTGTCAGGAACAAACTAGACCAATCTCGGAAATTTGATATAAATCTTATCTTATTCAATCACAAAGTGCGTGACATTACTGTTTGTCAGTCTTCATACAAACCACTTAGGTGTTGTATGGTTAAGC
>NZ_SAWY01000038.1:0-211794 GCF_006439335.1 Litorilituus lipolyticus
AAGGCTTTGGTTGCAGCCAAAGCTTGGGCCTCACTTTACCTAAACTGGTTTAAAAAAGAATAAAAAAGGTGGGTGTATTATCCATACAAGGCTATTGAGTTATGACAGTAACTAGTGAATTTGGTTAATGTCATGTATATTGCCTTTATTAAGTAACAAGGGATATATTCATGGTTTCTTTGGAAAAAAGTAGTTCACTCGTTAAAGGCTTTGTAACAGTTGCTGCGGTTTTTATCATCTTAGCGGGTGTAAAAATTGCAGCAAGTATTATTGTTCCTTTTTTACTGTCATTATTTATCGCTATTATCTGTAATCCGCTGATCACAAAAGCTAGCCAATACAGAATACCCAAAGCCATTTCTGTCATCTTTGTCATAGTATGTTTTGTCTTTGTTGCACTTTCTTTAACGGGGTTAGTAGGAAAATCTCTCAATGAATTGTCACAGCAGCTGCCAGAGTATCGTGTGCAGTTGAAAGAGCAATTTGTTTGGTTAACTTCACTTTTTACCAAATACAATATTGATATTTCGATTTCTGTACTGAGTGAGTATTTTGATCCTGCCGCTGCAATGGGTCTAGCTGCAGATATGTTAAGTGGTTTTGGCTCTGTCATGGCCAACCTTTTCTTAATCGTGCTAACTGTTGTCTTTATGCTTTTTGAATCATCGTCTTTCCCATTAAAACTTCATTTTGCAATGGATGATCCTGAAATGCGACTTAACCAAATAGAACGCTTTCTAGCGGCGGTAAACAATTATATCGCAATTAAAACCTTAGTGAGTTTAGCCACAGGTTGTATCGTTTCAATTATGTTATGGGCTTTTGGTTTAGACTTTTTCTTACTGTGGGGAGTATTAGCTTTTCTACTTAATTATATTCCAAATATTGGCTCTATCATTGCTGCAGTACCACCAATGACATTAGCGATATTACAACTTGGTATTGGTGAAGCTGGCTTGATAGGTTTAGGTTATGTTGTTATTAACATGGTGATGGGTAATATTGTTGAACCTCGCTATTTAGGGAAGGGACTCGGTTTATCGACCTTAGTGGTATTTTTATCATTAATATTTTGGGGCTGGTTATTGGGCACTGTGGGTATGTTATTGAGTGTGCCATTGACTATGATATTAAAGATTGGCCTTGAAAATTCGCCTGAAGGACGATGGCTGGCGGTGATGTTAAGTGATGAACAAGAAGTCTGTGAAAAGTCTAAACAGATGTTAACTCAATAATAAGGTCCGTTTTAAGCGCTAAATACACCTTTTAGCGCTTAAAATATTAACCACTAAAGCTACTGGGCTTCAGTTTTTGTGGATAACTGGATAATTCTTGCCTTCGTTAATTCAACAAAACATTGTTTAAAAGCTATTCCTGCTCCTTTGTCTGGTGATATAGCCAAATACCGCCAGCGACAATCATTTTCCCTAAAGCTAATAAAATTGCTTTGTGAACGTTTAAACATTTTTAACGCAGAGTAGCGGCCATTAACAAGAGCTTTTTCTTCAAGGTTAAAGGTATGGTGATTAATCCACGTTTGAAGTTCACTATCTAAAGTGTCAATGACACCGTCTAAGCACCGGGATAATAAGCTTTCATCGTTTTTTAAGTCTTCACAATCAGCAAGCTTATTACGAGCTTCTGCTTGAGACGATATAATAAACATTACCAGAAATGGCACAGTCATTAAGGCTTTTTTATACATAGATTATATTACTACCTGTAAGCGACATGGTTGATTAATATAAAGTAGATACTACTAATTTAAGCTATTTCAAATGAGTTTGCACAAAAAATCTCACCTAATCATAAATATTTCTTCATGAAGAATTAATTATGATGGCAGTACTTTTTTATATGGCTTAACAATAACCTTTTTATACACACCTGCCTCAATATAAGGGTCGACATCTGCCCAAGCTTGAGCTTTTTCTAGACTTTCAAATTTAGCGATAACTAAAGAGCCAGTAAAGCCAGCAGAACCTGGATCTTCACTATCAATGGCAGGACATGGACCTGCAACTAATAATCTGCCTTCGTCTTGCAGTAGACGTAGTCTTTCTAGATGCTTTTCTCTAACGGTAAGTCTTAGTGATAAAGAGTTTTCAACGTCTTCGCTATATATAAGGTAGAACATACTATCTCTCAATATGATTAATGATTTTAAAGTAGGGGTTAGGTTTTATCATTGTGTTCTTCATCTTTATTTTCTTCTTGCGGCATGTACTTATATAAAAATAATACCGAACTGATAGCGAAAACAAATGTTAAACCAGTTAAGCCAAATACTTTGAAGTTAACCCATGTTTCTAGAGGGTAGCTATAGGCTATGTAAATATTCAATATGGCACAGCAAGTAAAAAAGCATGCCCAAGCAAGGTTTAACCTTGCCCATATGTTATCTGGTAATGTTAAAGCTTCGCCGAGAAATTGTTTAATGATATTTTTGTTAAATCCGTAATAACTCACCAACAATGCACAGGCAAACAATCCATTTATAATTGTTACTTTCCACTTAATAAACGCATCATTGTGGAAGAAAATAGTAAGTCCTCCAAATACTGCTACCATGAGAAATACTACTAAATGTCGCGTTGGAATTTTTTCTTTTTTTATGACGTAATACAACACCTGCAGTGCAGAAGTCACTATTAATGCGCCTGTAGCCCAGTAGATATCTGCAAATTTATTAACCACAAAGAAAATGATGAGAGGAATATATTCAAATATTGCGTGCATATAATATTATGTTTTGAAAAAAGAGGTGAGGATTTTAACTAAAGTTTGCGGTAATAGCCAAACATTAAAGTGTTAAAAATAATGTTTGGCTCTGATATTTGTATAAGGGGGTTAACTTACCTGTTCAAAGAGAGAGTTACTGATCATAACCAAAAGGATCGTCGATACTAAAAGATGGCTCAGTAAACCATTTTGCCCCTGTCTCTGTCATATAAAAATGATCTTCTAAGCGTATACCAAACTCACCAGGAATCACAAGCATAGGTTCATTTGAGAATGACATACCTTTAGCTAAAGGGGTTCTGTCGCTTCTTACTAAATAAGGCCATTCATGAATGTCTAAACCAACGCCATGGCCTGTTCTATGCGGGCAACCAGGAGTTTCGTAATCAGGGCCAAGTCCTTTATCGGCTAGAAAGTTACGTGCAGCTACATCAACATCACCACAAGGGACACCAATCTTGGCAGCATTAAATGCGGCTATTTGTGCATCTTTTTCTACTTGCCACATTTCTCTATGTCTGTCAGTCGGTTCACCGAATACATATGTGCGAGTAATGTCAGAATTATAACCATGTAACTGGCAGCCAGTATCAATCAAGACCACATCATTTTTATCTAATGCTTTTGGGGTTTTAACACCGTGAGGGTATGACGTATCTAAACCGAATAAAACAATACAAAAATATGAACCTGCTGGTGCACCTAATTTAATATGAGCTTGATTTATAAATTGCTTCACTTCGTCTGTGGTAATGCCTTCATACAAAATACGTGCTGCTGCTTTATGTACTTCCATGGTCATGTCTTTTGCTCGTTGTAAAAGAGCAATCTCAGTATCTGATTTTTGGCCACGACAAGTCGCAGTAATTACTTTTGCATCAATGAGATTTAGTTGTGGGTTAACTTGTTGAATACCATTTGTCATAAAGAAGCTAGTTGATTCATCTATAGCTAAGGTACCTGTATTTACCCCGAGATTTGCTAGTACTTCATTGGTTAACTCGTAAGGGCTCTCATGTTCTTGCCAGCCGTGAATGTTACCTTCGATAGTCAAGTGCAACTTAATGGTATCAATTTCGAAAAATGGCACTATGTAATGCAATTCACCACTTTGAGTTAAAATTGCTCCAACCATGCGCTCACTTGGGTACCAGCGTGTCCCAGTGAAATAGTAAAGATTTGTGCCAGCATTAAGGTACATTGCATCAATGCTATGTGCTTTCATTAGTTGCTGAGCTTTTTCTATGCGACTATTAAATTCTAGTTCGGTGATAGGGGATATATCAGTCGTCATGTTTGATAGCTTTTCAAGTTCAATTGCTGCGGTTGAACCGCCAATTCCAATAGTCATTTTGTTTCACCTATATGGGGAGTGTTAATATATTTTAAATATACAATATACATGGCGTATTTGATAGTAGTAGGTTTTATTTATTTTTATAGTTGTGTTAGGACAATATTAGCAATTGATCTTTATCAAGTAACACGTGCTAAAGCATTGTACTTTTGTGTAGAGAAGAGTACTTTAGTGACAATTTTACACTATATACTAAATTTTTAAATTATGAGTGAATCGAATCTTTTTTATCAAGAACAAAAGAATGAAGTATCTTTATTCAATTATGCTTTCGAACATGAGTTGCCTGTATTGATCAAAGGTCCAACAGGTTGTGGTAAAACACGTTTTGTTGCGCATATGGCAGAAAAGCTAAATAAACCACTTTATACTGTTGCATGTCATGATGACTTAACTGCCGCAGATCTTGTAGGAAGACATCTTATTGGTCCTGATGGTACCTATTGGCAAGATGGGCCATTAACCAAAGCCGTAAGAGAAGGTGGAATTTGTTATTTAGATGAAGTGGTGGAGGCACGTAAAGATACAACGGTAGTCTTACATCCATTAGCAGATGATCGTCGTGTTTTACCTCTTGAAAGAACAGGAGAGTTACTCGAAGCCGCACCTGGCTTTATGCTAGTTGTTTCATATAACCCAGGCTACCAAAATTTATTGAAGGGTATGAAACCTAGTACGCGACAACGTTTTGTTGCCTTACGTTTTGATTACCCAAGTGCTGAAGTTGAACAACAAATTTTAATAAAAGAAGCTGGCGCTGATGCTCACCTTGCCTTTAAATTAGTTGAACTTGCTACAGCGCTTCGTCGGTTAGAACAAAATGACCTTGATGAAGTTGCTTCTACTCGATTGTTAATTTATGCAGCCCGTATGATTGGCTCAGGCATGAATGCTCTTGATGTTTGTCGTTGTTGTTTAGCTGAACCATTATCAGATGACCCTCAAACGGTTAAAGCATTGATGGATGTCGCTAAAATATACTTTGATTAGTATTGATATGAGCGAGTTTTGTCACGGTTAAACTCGCTCATATTGATTAGCTTTTATAAACAATACACTTCTGTTGCAATTGACTAACTATGCCTGAATCCTTTTCTTCTAATAATATCACTCGTGAAGATATTTTAAATAAACACGTATTGCCTGGTGATTTGGCCATGTGGTTTTTCATATTGGCTGAGCTGACTGTATTTGCTATTTTTTTTATTGGTTTTGCTATTGCTGAGCAGCAGAATTCAATTCTATTTAGTGAAGGGAAAAAACAATTACATCAAACTGCAGGGCTTGTTAATACTATAGCGTTAATAACCAGCAGTTTTTTTGTTGCAATAGCTTTGAACGTAATGCACAAAAATAAAGGTAAAAGAGCGGCATATTTGATTGTATTGGCCGATGCAACCGCACTTATTTATATCTTTGTAAAACTATGGGAGTACTTTGCTTTATTTGAGCAAGGGATTGGAATAGAAACGAATACCTTTTTTACTTTGTATTTTCTTATCACTATGTTTCATTTAATGCATGTTTTACTAGGCATGGTTATTTTGTTGTTTATTGCGAAAAAAGCATTTTCGGGCGAATATTCTGACACAAAAATATCTGGCTTTGAATCTGGTGCCAGTTATTGGCATATGGTTGATTTGTTGTGGATAATTCTATTTCCACTTATTTACGTTATTTAAGACTGAGTGTTATATGAGCTACTTTATGAATAAAAGTACTAAATTAGCTTTCATAAGCTGGCTAGTATTAATAGTACTTACTTTGATATCAGTTTATCTTACACTATTTATCGATAGCCGAGCTATATACGTGGGTGTAGCGTTATTAATTGTATCAATAAAGGGTCAGCAAATTATTGATATATTTATGGAACTTAAGCATGCACCTAAGTTATGGCGTATGCTACTATTAAGTTATGTAATCGTTGTTCCATTGATTATTGGATTAATTTATCTAGTCTAGCTATTTAGGGTAGGAATACACTATGGAAAGAGAAACAAGTCCTAGCACGAAGTTTTCGATCATTTGCCAGTCGCTTTATTTGGCTAATTTACTTTTATTACCAGGCGTTTGTTTCTTCATTTTAATCTATTACTTACTACAATATTCTCGTCTGACTAAAAATCAATTGCCCCAAAAAGAAGCTAAAAAGCTTTCTTTGAACACCTTGGGTATTGGAAAAATTCATCTGTATCGTAGTGTTCAAATAACATGCCTTGCAGGTGTTATGTTAGTGGTATTTCCATTAATAGTTTTTTTATTTTCAAACCAGTTTGAAGCATCTATTATGGTTAGCTTGTTTTACTTCATTACCTTACATGCCGCTTTTGTATTAATCGGCATGCTCAACTTATCTCGTGCAATGGCAAGAAAGTTACCAATATTCTAGTTTTTTTGTATTTAATCTAAACAAAAGTAATTCTTATTTATTCAAGCTTTGACCCATATCACAACGGCAGTGAAATAACTTGATAGAATAAGAATATATCTTTGAAATAATTTGTGAATAGTAAACATTATGGAAGAATGGGTCGGCGGCCTTTGGCATAAATATATTACCCGAAAAGCAAATCCTGAATTTGATGAGGCAAGAGTTACCTTCGATGAAGTAAGTAAATCTGTTGGTATGGTTTTTCGTGCTTTAGGTGGTGACGTCGTTAAACGTGTTGAAGCGGCAACAGGCAGAGAATACTTAACGAGAAAAACCTTTCTTCAAAAAATTTCAGGTGATAACCAGTTAGTTAGTTTAGCTTGGCAAGATCATGAGAGTCTGCGTTTACCTGAATCATTAGCTGTATTTCCAACAACTGAACTTAATTACGATTTATATATATGGTTATCTGTTCTGGCAGCAAATCATAGTGGTAAATTTACACATTGGGCGAAAGATAATCAGCAACTAGTTGTTGAAGTATTAGAAAGTTTTCCTAGCTTACATAGCCGCTATAATAGACTAGCTCAGTCATTTGTCGAGCTTAGGGCCGATCTGTCTGGTATGTCTGAGGAAGAAGCTCAAATGGAGCGATTAATTAGGCAGTCTATTTTAACGCCTGGTTCTGTTAGTGATTTTCCTGTGGTTAATTTTGCACCTAAAGCTGTATATCTTTGGTTATATCCTTCTGCTAGTTCTGATGAAGTGTTGCAAGCACAGTTTGATGAATCCTCATTAGAAGAACAAGAAAAAGAGCAGCAGAAATCGGCAAAGAAAACTAAAAATTCTCGTAAAGAAGCAGAGCGAGTTGAGTCACCCGATGAACGAAATGGCATGATGATATTTCGTTTAGAAAGTATGTTCTCTTGGAGTGAATTTTCAAAGTTAGATCGGGGCAGTGATGATAGCGATGAAGATGATGAAGATTACGAAAGAACCATTGATGACTTAGATAAGATCACTTTAGCTCAACAGCAAGAGCAACAAAAAAGTGCTCAAATAAAAGTCGATTTGGATTTACCTTCTGCATCTGAAGATGATATTCCTTTAGGTGATGGTATAAAACTACCTGAATGGGATTATAGAAAACAAGTGTTACTGGAAGATCATTGTCTCTTGCAGCCTATGTTGCCAAGAGACTCAAAACCAGCCAAGCTTCCTGTTAAACTTCAAAAAACAGCTAAAACTATCCAAGCACAATTTGAGCAACTACAAAGTGTTCGTTATTGGCTAAAAGCACAACCACAAGGTGAAGAGCTTGATTTAGCTGCTTGGCTCGATTTTCACGTAGAAAGTAAAACATCAGCTACTGCTGAAAAAGGCTTATTTCAATCCTTTAGAGGAAATCATCGAGATTTATCTTGTTTGTTATTGGCTGATTTATCTATGTCCACTGATTCTCATTTAGATGATGATAATCGAGTTATTGATGTAGTCAAAGATAGTCTATTACTTTTTGGAGAAGCGCTTCAAGCCGTTGGCGATAACTTTGCTATGTATGGGTTTTCATCAGTAAAACGTTCTAATGTTCGGTTTACCATGTTAAAGAACTTTAAAGAAAAATATAATGACGATGTCAGGGGCCGGATACAGGCTATTAAACCAGGGTTTTATACACGAATGGGTGCTGCAATTCGCCAAGCAACTAAAGTCATTGCTGAACAAAACACCAGTGAGAAATTATTACTCATACTTACTGATGGTAAGCCTAATGATATTGATCATTATGAAGGTCGCTTTGGTATAGAAGATACTCATCAAGCTATATGCGAAGCTAAGCGGTTAGGTATAAAACCGTTTTGTATAACGATTGATGTTGACGCCCAGGATTATCTTCCGTATTTATTTGGCAGTGATGGTTTTACGCAAATTTTAAGGCCTGCTCAGTTGCCGATGCGTTTACCTCAACTTTATCATCAACTAACATCTCAAAACTCGTAATAGGATTTTGACTACTATGAAAGTATGTTTATATTGTCAAAACAAAAACAATGAAGACTTAAAACAATGTGAGCGTTGTGGTATGGAGCTTCCCATCAAACAACCTCAAAGCAAAAAAGCCAAATTGACTTTTTTTACTAAAGCATTTTGGTTAATCGTTATTTTTTGCATCATTATGGTTATTTATCTGCCAAGGTAAATAACCTGGGTTACTTTTCTTACTTAATACCTATTTTACTTGATCAAAACTTTTATTAACTCGTTCTTTTTTCATACGAATTGACTGAATTATAACCAAAATACATAAATGGTTACTTTTGTTTATAAATATCATGGTTGCTAGCTTGCATTAGCTAGAAACTGTCATATAGTTAATTCAGGTTAATAATAAAAATATTGAAATGGATAGCAAAATGATCAAGCTTCCCAGTGAGTTAACCATCGCTCAGGTTGACTCTTACCAGACGCAAGTCATTTCACACATTGATGAAAATACAGTTATTAATATCGATGATAGTGAACTGACTCGAATTGATACTATTGGTGTGCAATTCATCCTCGCTGTAGTGACCTATATTATTGCTCAAGGCAAAGAAATTAAGTGGCAATCTACATCCATAATCTTACGTGAAAGCATTAATCAACTCGGTATTAAAGATGCCATCTTATTGCAATATTTTTCGGATTAATTTGAAATTACTTTATAAACAAACAAATAGAATTACTGATATTTTTATGAGGAAGTACACATGACAAAAGTGTTAGTTGTTGATGACTCCAACTCTATTAGAGACATGGTGAGTTTTACACTTAAGAGTGCAGGTTATCAAACGGTTGAAGCAAAAGATGGTCAAGAGGGGCTATCAAAAGCTCAAGGAGACAGCTTTGATCTAGTTATTTCTGATGTCAATATGCCAAATATGGATGGAATTGCACTTTGTACTGAATTAAGAAAGCTTGCGAATTTTAAATTCACGCCTATTTTAATGCTAACTACAGAAAGCTCAACCGACATGAAAATGCGCGGCAAAGCAGCAGGTGCTACAGGCTGGTTAGTGAAACCTTTTAATCCAGAAAAGCTTTTAGCAACTATAAAACGTGTAGTGCGTTAAATGTACTAGGTACTCTTTATGACGGTTGATTTATCACAATTTATTCCTAGCTTTTTAGAAGAGAGCTTTGAAGGCCTTGAATTAATGGAATCAGGGTTGTTAAATCTTCAAGAGGGAGATAGTGAATTGATTCATTCTATCTTTCGAGCTGCTCATTCAATTAAAGGGGGAGCAGGTACATTTGGTTTTGAGAATGTAACTGACTTTACTCATTTAGTTGAAACTTTATTGGATGAAATGCGTGATGGTCGGCGTGAAATTACCAGCGAAGATACAGAGATATTACTTGAATCTGTGGATTGTATTCGTCTTCTGATTGAGGCGGCAAGAGATGGTGAAGAGTACGATAATGAAAAGATTGAACAAACTTCTAAAAGACTCACCGCCACCCTTGATGGTAAAAATCATTCGAAAGAGGCATGTGACAATACAGAGGAAGTTGTAAAATCACCTAATGATCTAGAGTATTTAATTCATTTCGTACCTGAACTAAGTTTAGCAAAAACGGGTAATGATCCCATTTTTTTATTTACAGCATTAGCTGAGCTTGGCGTATTAACAATTGAAGCTGATTCATCAAGCTTGCCTGCTTTAAATGACATTGATCCTCTTGAGCTTTATTTAAGTTGGCAATTGAAATTAATTAGTTCTGCAAGCATCGACGACATTAAGGAGATTTTTGAATGGGTTGAGGATGAGTGCGAACTTGATATCATTATAGTAGACGCGGATAACTTAGCCTCTAGTTCAACTGTTCAAGATTTGGAACAATCTTCAAATGAGCAAGTCAAAGAAGTAAAAGAAACACAAGGAGTTGAAGTTTCCTCTAACTCGGAAACGTCTAACCAATCTGAAGTAACTAAAGAAAGTAATGCTGGGATTAAACCTAAAGCCAAATCAGATGTGGGTTCGATAAGAGTTGGTGTTGATAAAGTAGATAGCTTAATTAATTTAGTTGGTGAACTTGTGATAACACAGTCAATGTTATCAGAGTTAGGTAGCGATTTTGATATGTCTAAGGTTGATCGTTTAACAAATGGCCTTGAACAATTATTACAAAACACCAAAGAGCTACAAGAAAGTGTCATGCGCATACGTATGTTACCCATAAGTTTCGCCTTTAACCGCTTTCCTCGTTTAGTTCATGATTTAGCCAATAAAACGGGTAAAGACATGGAGCTCGTTATTAAAGGAGAGCAAACAGAGCTCGACAAAACGGTGATGGAACAAATTGGCGATCCACTTGTTCACTTAATACGAAATGCTGTAGATCACGGTATCGAATCTAGTGAAGTTAGACTTGCAAATGGAAAGCCAAAACAAGGAGTAATCTCACTAGATGCTTATCATCAAGGCGGTAATATCGTTATTGAAATCTCTGATGATGGTGGTGGAATTGATCGAGAAAATGTTTTTTCAAAGGCTGTAGAAAAAGGCTTAGTTGATGCTAATGCAACACTCACTGATAGCCAAGTCTTTGATTTATTATTTGAGCCCGGATTTTCTACAGCAGCAGAAGTCACCGATATTTCTGGCCGTGGTGTCGGTATGGATGTAGTAAAACGTAATATTCAAGCCCTCGGTGGTAGAATTCAGGTCGACTCTACTCCAGGTGAAGGTAGTACCTTTAAAGTGAATCTCCCCTTAACACTAGCGATTCTTGATGGTCAGCTAGTTAAAGTCGGCACCGAAACATATATCATTCCGCTTATCTCAATAGTCGAATCATTACAAATAGAAAAAGAGTATTTAAATCGTGTGTCTGGCGACATGGACTTATACAGACTTAGAGATGACAATGTCCCTATTTTGCCTATATATCAACTATTTAATATAAATTCTCAATGTACTGATTTAGATAACGCGTTACTTGTCGTGGTTGAATCTGACGGGCAAAAAGTCGGATTAATGGTTGATGATTTACTTGCACAGCAACAAGTTGTCATAAAGAGCTTAAAAGATAACTATCAGCAAGTATTAGGCATTTCTGGTGCAACTATTTTAGGAGATGGCTCAGTAGCGATGATTTTAGATATTCCAGGCATGATCCAAATGGCTCTTGAAAAAGCACAGAGAATACAACTTAAGAAATACCCGAATCATACAGATAAAGTAGGAGAGTATATTTAATGAATATACAAGCTATGGCGAATGAAATACCTTCAGAAGGTGAGCACTCCATAGAAGGCATAGACTTTATTACTAGTGGTGATCAATATCTAACTTTTACCTTATCTCACGAGCAATACGCGGTAGATATATTATGTGTCGAGGAAATAAGAAGCTGGGAACGACCAACAATTATTCCTAATTCACCTACTTATATACAGGGTGTAATTAATATGCGTGGAGTAATTGTGCCGATAATCGATTTGAGATTAAAGTTTTCAATAGGTGAAGCATCGTATACAGAAACAACTGTCGTAATTGTTTTAACTTACCAAGATGATGTTGCTTCTAGAACGATGGGCTTTGTTGTTGATGCGGTTTCCGATGTATTAAATGTGGAATCTGAAGAAATTAAGCCTGCGCCTCAGTTTGGCGGATGTGTTCCTCCACAATATATTGAAGGCCTAATTAATGCCGAAGCAAATGTAGTTACATTATTAAATGTTGCTAACTTACAGTTGTTAGAAAAAGACGACAACCATGCGTAAATTATTATGTTAAGTAATGGAAAACACCATGATAGATAGTGAAAAAGAGTATTTAACATTTATGCTTCAAGGTGAAGAATATGGGGTTGATATTCTTTGCGTACAGGAAATAAGAGTTTGGAGTTCGGTAACAGAGTTACCCAATAAACCTGAGTATCTAAAAGGTGTTATTAACCTTCGTGGGGTAATAATTCCAATAATTGACCTGAGACTAAGGTTTGGCCATCAAGCTTTAGAATATGACGAACAGACAGTTACGATAATTTTGCGCCAAAAAAATCAGCATAGAACTATGGTTGTTGGCTTAGTTGTTGATGCCGTATCAGAAGTTTATAAATTTACTCCGCAATCTATCAGACCCGCTCCAGCATTTGGTAGCCACATTGATAGCTGTTTTTTAAAAGGTTTAGCAAGTGTCGATGAAAAGTTAATTATTTTATTAGATAGCAATACTCTGTTAAATGAAGATGACCTTTATTGTATCGAACATGTAACTGATGAAGAAAATTCTGATGAACTAGCTGAACAAGAGAGCGGTACAGCATAGTAAATTAATAAAATAGTAGTGATTTACAAAGTATAAAATAAAACAGGAAAATTATTTATGACTCCAAAGCAAATTAGTTTAGTGCAGGAAAGTTGGCTAAAAGTACTACCAATAGCGCCAAAAGCTGCGGAAATATTTTATCAAACATTATTCGAAATGGATCCTGCACTGACTTCTCTATTTCCTGAGGATTTAACGGAGCAAGGTAAGAAGCTTATGGCAATGCTCGATACTGCTGTTAAATTGTTAAATGATCCTGAAAAATTAATTCCAGCAGTTGAAAAGCTAGGTGTTAAACACCTTGAATACGGCACAAAAGAAGAGCACTACGCTACTGTAGGCGCTGCGTTAATAAAAACCTTAACAATTGGGTTAGGAGATGATTTTACCCCATCTGTTAAACGTGCATGGACTGCTGTATATAAAACTTTGTCTACCACTATGATTTCAGCAGCTAATAATGCTGCTAACCAAAACTCACAAGCAAATACTGGTAACCTAAAAGGTGCAATGATGAACAAGAAAACTAAGGATGGAAATGATTTAGCTGTACGTTTACAAGGTGCTTTAGAGCAATCAATGACGGCATTCATGATGATAGATAGGGGTTTTACTATTACCTATTTTAATCAAGCTACACTTGATTTACTTAAAAAGCACGAAGCAACTTTCCAGAAAAAGTGGCCGGGTTTTAAAGCAGATGCTGACGCAATGATGGGGATAAATATTGATATGTTTCATCAACACCCAGAGCATCAACGAAAATTGTTAGCTGATCCATCGAACCTACCTTTTACTACAGATATTCAAATTTTGCATTTGGTTATAGAACTAAATGTTACTGCGATAATGGATTCAGATGGTGAGTATATTGGTAATTCACTTGAGTGGTCAGATGTTACTGAAACTAGAGCAAAAGAAAATCAAGCGGTTCAGCTTCAAGGTGCTATAGACCAGTCAGGAACTGCATGTATGATGATTGATAGGGATTTCAATATTACTTATGCAAATGCATCGACACTTATTCTTTTAAAAGAACATGAAGAAACATTGGCTGACAATTGGCCAGGTTTCAAAGCAGATGAAGAATCATTAATCGGCACTAATATAGATATATTCCATAAAAAACCTGAACATCAACGCAAACTTTTAGCGGATCCGAATAACCTGCCATATCAAACAGATATTCAAATTAGCCATTTAACTTTTAACTTAAAAGTTACTGCAATTTATGATTCAAATGAAAACTATATAGGTAATTCATTAGAATGGTCTGATGTAACAGAGATAAGAGCTAAATCAATTGAAGTAGGTCGTTTGACGTCTGCCGTAGAGGGGATGACGACTAACCTTATGATGGCGGATACTAAAGGAAATATTGTGTATGCAAATCCAGCAGTATTGACAATGTTACGCCGCAGAGAAGAGCAATTACGAACCGCTTTGCCTTCGTTTAGTGTAGATAAGGTTGTTGGTACTAATTTTGATTCATTTCATAAAAACCCAGCGCACCAACAGAACTTATTAGGGAATCCTGATAATTTACCCTATACCGCAGAAATTAGTGTAGTGGGCTTAACCTTCCAATTGATAGCTATAGCTTTAAGAGATGATCAAGGAAACCATGTAGGTAATGCTGTGCAATGGCTTGATCTTACTGAGGAGAAAGATGCCCAAGGACAAATTGAAAACCTAATTACGGATGCAATTTCAGGCACATTAGATAGCCGAATCGATACTAGTAATTATGAAGGTTTCATGAAAGTGCTTGGTTCCAATATTAATAACTTAATGGATGCCATAGTTGAGCCTATTACCGACGCTATCAATATTGCTCAATCACTTGCCGATGGTGATTTAACACAATCAATGAGTAACGATTATGGTGGTGAATTTTTAGCGCTTTCGAATGCAATGAACGGTTCAATTAAAAACCTGACGAGTATGGTCGATGAGATTCGAAATGCATCCACTAATGTCTTTGATTCAGCGAGAGAAATTGCTGAAGGTAATAATGAGTTAAGCCATAGAACAGAATCGCAAGCCTCAAGTCTAGAAGAAACCGCTTCTGCGATGGAAGAGTTAACCAGTACAGTTCAACAAAATGCAGAGAACACTACAGAAGCGAGTAAATTGTCTAATTCTGTTATGGATAAAGCGAGCAATGGTGGCTCTGTCGTACGAAGTGCCATTACTGCAATGAGTGATATCAACAAATCAAGTAAAAAGATTGCAGATATTATCAGTGTCATTGATGAAATCGCATTTCAAACTAATTTACTTGCATTAAATGCTGCCGTTGAAGCCGCAAGAGCAGGTGAGCAGGGGCGTGGTTTTGCCGTCGTAGCCGCAGAAGTAAGAAATCTAGCGCAGCGCTCAGCAGGTGCAGCGAAAGAAATCAAAGGCTTAATTAATGATAGTGTTGAGGCTGTCGGTCAAGGAACGAAGCTTGTTGATGAAACAGGTCAAACATTTGGTGAACTGGTCACGGCAATTGAAGAAGTGAGTAAAATGATTTCAGATATTGATAGTGCAGGCAAGGAGCAATCAGCCGGTATTAGTGAAGTTAGCGCTGCAGTAAGTCAAATGGATGAAATGACCCAACAAAACGCAGCATTAGTTGAAGAAGCTGCAGCATCAAGTAAATCTATGGAAGAACAATCTCAAGCACTACTTGAACAAGTTGCTTTCTTTAATAATGGAGAAGAAGAGCTAGAACAGCCAATTCGTTCTCCAAGAAAACGCGAAAAGGCAAGAGCGAGTAAATTTAGTCCTGCGGTTCCTTCTCTAAGTAATCGCCCTAAAAGCAATAGGCCTGCAACACCTGTAGACCAAGAGTGGGAAGAGTTTTAGTCTAAATGATGACCGTATCGACTCATGATAAAACGTTGCAAGTCGACAGAAGCAATAGAGCTAAATTAACCGATAAAGAATTTAGCTTTATTTGTCAATTTGTATATCAAAGCACAGGAATTGTATTAAACGACAATAAACGTGAAATGGTCTATCGAAGGCTTACAAGAATTATAAGAGAAAGAAAACTTGCTTCTTTCTCACAATATTGTCAGATGCTTAAGGAACACCCTGAACGAGAGAAAGATTTTTTTATTAATGCTATCACAACCAATTTGACAAGTTTTTTTAGAGAGCAGCATCATTTTGATTACTTAAAAACAACAGAGTTTCCTACATTGTTGCAAAGGAAAAAGAAACTTGCCAATGGCAAGAAACGTCTAAGAATATGGTCTTCTGCTAGCTCTACAGGTGAAGAGCCTTATAGTATAGCCATGACATTACTTGAAGTCTTAAAAGCAGAATTGTCTGAATGGGATGCAAAAATTTTAGCAACAGATATTGATAGTAATGTGCTAAATAAAGGAAAAAATGGCATTTACGACAATAATAAAATTGAGGCTATTCCACAAAGCTACCTTGATAAATACTTTTATCAAGGTAAAGGTGAAAATAGAGACAATGTAAAAGTTGCTAAAGAGTTGCAGCAACTAATTACTTTTAAAAGGCTAAATTTACTTCATGATTGGCCGATGAAGGGGCCATTTGATGTGATTTTTTGCCGTAATGTCATTATTTATTTTGACAAGGAAACTCAGCAAGATTTGTTTGCACGTTATTATGAGTTATTAGCGCCCGGTGGATTATTTATTCTAGGCCATAGTGAGAATTTAGGTAGTTTCCAAAAGTATTTTGAAAATAGTGGTAGAACAATGTTTAGAAAACCTTATTAGTTTTTATTAGTTTAGAGGTTTATGTGCGTCGAAGTGATCATCCTGAAGTAGAATTATGTAGGCAATCTTGTTTACCTGAATTTAGCAATATAAATCATTATTGGGACAAACAAAGAGATATGGTTGTTGCAAAAATATTGCCTGGAGAGTTTTATTTTACTACAGGTCATATAGCCATATCGACGACATTGGGCTCATGTATTTCTGCATGTATCTGGGATAGTAAAACATTCATCGGTGGAATGAACCATTTTATGTTACCGATCACCAATAAAGAAGCTCATGAAGTTAACTGGGGTAAGCGGGAGAAAATGAGTGACGCTACACGTTATGGTAACTTTGCCATGGAGCACCTTATAAATACCATCTTAAAATCTGGTGGTAGACGGGCTAATTTACGAGCTAAGTTATTTGGCGGGGCAAAAGTGTTAAACAAAATGACTGATGTAGGTCAGAGGAATATTGACTTTGCTATACATTATTTAAAGCAAGAAAATATACCCGTTGAAAGTCAGGATATTGGTGATATTTTTCCTAGAAAAATTATTTTTGAGCCAAGTAGTGGGCGAGCGTTTGTTAAAAGACTCGATAACCTACATAACGATACCATCACTAGACGCGAATATGATTATCGTAGTCAAATTGAACAAGATCCTGTTGATGGTGATGTTGAACTTTTTTAGTTAATGAAACAGTACCTTGACAGCAGTAAAGGTATATAAGGGCAATGTTATATGGAGTTGATAAAAGTCTTAGTAGTTGATGACTCAGCCGTTATTAGGAGTATTGTTAAAGAGTCCTTAAGTCAAACTGCCGGCATTGAGGTGGTTGGTGAGGCAGAGGACCCATTCGTTGCACGAGATCTCATTAAACAGCTTAACCCCGATGTATTAACACTAGATGTTGAAATGCCTAAAATGGATGGCATAACATTTTTGAAAAATTTAATGCGTCTTAGGCCGATGCCTGTTGTTATGCTGTCAACACTGACTACTAAAGGTGCTGATATAACTTTACAAGCTTTAGAACTAGGTGCTGTAGACTTTATTGCTAAACCCAGTGTTCAAGAATTATTAGCTACTCAAGCTAGCTTTCAAGATGTTTTGGTTGAAAAAATTCAAGAAGCTTTTAGCGTTGATCAACGAAATTTTAAGCTAGTTGACCTCGTTGCAAAAAATAAAAATGATCCAACATTATCTACAAGTTCATTTAAAGGAATTAAGCGAGCCAATCATCTTATTGCGATAGGTGCCTCTACTGGAGGTACTGACGCAATTAAGAGAGTTTTGACACAACTTCCAAAAAACAGTCCGCCAATTGTTATAGCCCAGCATATACCTAAAGCTTTTAGTTTACGTTTCGCCGAACGTCTCAATAACAATTGCTCCTTAGAGGTTAAAGAGGCGAATCATGGTCAAAAAATCAAAGAAGGTCATGTATATATTGCACCAGGAGATAAACATCTTGAGATTGTCAGTAAAAATGGCGCTTTATTTACTACTTTAACAGATGGACCTGAAGTAAATCGACATAAACCCTCCGTGGATGTTCTATTCGATTCATTGATTAATTTTGCAGATAATGTACAGGCGGTTTTATTAACTGGGATGGGGCAAGATGGTGCGCAAAGTATGCTTAGATTAAAAGAGCATGGTGCAAACACTATTATACAAGATAAGTACAGCAGCTTAATTTGGGGAATGCCAGGTAGGGCATTTGATTTAAGAGCACATACTGTTGAAGCTCCGCTAGACATGATTCCTAATATTCTTTTGAATTATGCACAATTATCAAAAAGTGAGATGAAGGAGAAGTTAAATGAGCATTAATCGATATATGTTTGGTTTATTCTTCACCTTAACAATTTTGATTATTGTGAATCAGTTAGTGATAGAAAGTAGTGCCATGTTTTTCGTGGTTGTTACTTTATTGCTATTTTGCTTAGGATATTATTTTTTAATACTTGAAAAGTCGAGTATATCCAATTCTTCTCCTGCTAAAGAGCAATACATCCCTGATGTTGATAATGAACTCATACATAACGTTGTATTTGAGCTGCAACAGTTTCTACAACAAGAAATTAAAGTCATTGAGGCTGAATTAAACAGAACTAAGTTACTAATAGAAGAAGCTGTATTTGGCATGTCTGATAGTTTTAAAGAGATGCAAAGTTTGACTGATGAACAACAATCAATGATTCTTCAGTTAATTGATAATAGTCATAGTTTTGCGGGTGGTGAAGGAACATTAGAAGACTTTGTTAAGGACTCAGATAAAACACTAGATGACTTTGTAAATGTTATAGTTAATACAAGTAAGCAAAGCCTAGAAACCATGAATTATACCGATGAAATGGTGACTCAATTTGATGGTATTTTCAATATCTTATCTCAAGTCGAAAGTTTAGCGTCTCAAACCAATCTACTCGCTTTAAATGCTGCTATTGAAGCTGCAAGGGCTGGTGATGCTGGGCGTGGCTTCGCTGTAGTAGCCAATGAAGTTAGATCGTTATCAGTAGATTCAACAGAACTAAACCAAGAAATTAGAAATGAGATCAATCAAGCCAAAGAGACCATTGCTAATTTACGCCAATCCGTTGAAATTATGGCCTCTGCCGACATGACATCAACACTTGAAGCTAAAAATAAAATGTCGGTTATGATGAAACATGTCGACAAGTTAAACCAATATACTAACTCAAGTGTTGATAAACTGAGTAACCTTTCACCAAAATTAACTGATGCTGTTGCAACAGGAGTTCGCTCATTACAATTTGAAGATTTAACAAGACAATCGCTACATTCACTTGAACTAAATGTTGAGAGCATTCTTTCCATTAGTAAGGTGCTGGCTGATTTTGAGAATAAACCAAGCTCAGATGTTCATCAGCAGCTAATAAGCTTGAAAGATAAGTGTCAGGCTGTTTATCAAGAAACACATCTTGCAGAAAGTAAACGAAGTGTTAAGCAATTAAATATGGATGAGGGAGATATTGATTTATTTTAATCATCAAATCACTTTAAAATTTTAGGTCGTATAGGGAGCCCACTATGACAGTTAATTCAAGTTTGCATAGCGATAGTAATCAATTAATCATCTCAATTGATGAACGTTTTGATTTTTCATTACATCAACAGTTTCGAGATTGTTATAGCCAAGTACAACAAAAAGGACTCGAGTATATTTTAGATCTTAGTAAAACGAAGTATATGGATAGTTCTGCACTTGGCATGATCTTATTGTTAAAAGATCACGTAGAAATGTACGCAAGTACCTTAACCATTCAGAACCCTAGTGATACGGTAAGTAAAATTTTAGAAATTGCACAATTTCATCGTTTAATGACAATTAAATAACTGGTATTGATACTTTATGAGCAGTAATCAAAAACTCGCACTGATTGTTGATGACTCTAAGACTCAATGTAAGATCTTAACTAAACTTTTGGAAGAAGAGCATTATTCTGTCATTGAAGCTAATGATGGCTCAAGTGGAGTACAGAAATATATAAGCCATAAACCTGATTTGGTATTGATGGATATAAACATGCCAATTATGGATGGCTTTGAAGCAGCCCGGCAAATAAAGAAATTGTCGGGTACTAAAGATCTGGCTCCACTTATTTTTATTACTAGTATGGATACAGACCAAGCGTTTATTGATAGTGTTGATTCAGGCGGTGATGGCATTTTAGTTAGGCCTTTTTCTCCAAATGTATTTAAAGCTAAGATTAAATCTATTCAAAGAATTAGTAATTTATACCAGCAAGTTAAAACTTTGCAACAAGAGCAACAGCAGGATGCTGAACTCGCTGAGAAAATGATGTCTGAAGTCATTGAATCAAGAAACTTTGCTTTAGATAGAGTGCAAGTGATAAAAAAAGCCGCGACTATTTTTAGTGGTGATATCCAGTTAACCGCTTTATGCCCTAATGGTGACATTCATGTTTTATTAGGTGACTTCACAGGTCATGGTTTAAGATCTTCAATAGGTGCTATTCCCGTTACCGAAACTTTTAGAGCGATGACGAAAAAAGGTTTCTCTTTGTTTGAAATTGTTATTCAACTTAACAAACAATTAAATCATTTATTACCTGCGGATCTATTTTTCGCTGCAAGTTTTGTTTGTATTTCACACCATGAAAAATCCGCTTACATTTTTAATGCCGGTCTTCCTGACGGTTACCTTTATAATGATAAAGGTCAGATTAGAAAACGATTTGAATCATCACACCCGCCCTTGGGTATTTTACGTGAGTTGCTACCTGACGCTAAGGTAGAGGTTATTGATATAGACTTGTCAGATAGCGTAGTTTTTATTTCTGATGGAATAATTGAGGCACGAAATGAACAAGGTGAACTATTTGGTGTTGAACGTTTTGAAAACGCAGCAACAGAAGGGATTACAGGGAATAATCTAGTTTCTACCGTGAATGAACGTTTAGAAGTATTTTGCCTTGGTGTTCCCCAAGAAGATGATATATCACTTGTAGCAATCCCTTGTCATGGATGGATAAAAGATATTGTTAATACTAAGCCTGTAATCCCTGAAAGTTTAAATGAACAAGATTTTAACAGACAATCAACACCAGCATGGTCTTGGCATTTACATTTAACTGGCAAGCTATTAAAAACAGTAAATCCAATTCCGATGATCATGAATCAAATTAACGACATAGAGGGGGCTGGTGAGCACTGGCATAATTTATATACTATATTAACAGAACTGTTTATTAACTCATTGGATCATGGCGTTTTAGGTCTGAGTTCATCATTGAAAAAATCGCCAGAGGGATTTAGCCAATATTTTAACGAACGAACGAATCGTTTAGATAAATTAGATTCTGGTTATGTATTAATTTCCTTAAAGTATTTTCCATTTTCAGAAGGTGGAAAAATGGTTGTTAATATAAAAGATAGTGGGAAAGGATTTAATATTTTAAAAGTAATGAAAAGTAATACAGAACAACTAGCTACATCTCATGCCTTAAGTGGCAGGGGAATAGAACTAGTTAATCAACTCTGTGACACGTTAGAGTATATAGAAGAGGGGACTTCTGTAACTGCTAGCTATGTTTGGCATAATAAAAGTTAAATTACATATTAGCTAACATTACCCAAATTGCCCCGTCTAAAACAGCTAAGGAAAGTACTATGACAAAACATAATATCTTAATTATTGATGATAATATTGATTATCTGAAGCTATTGGCTGAAAGTTTAGAAGATATTTTTGATGTTAAATGTGCGAGCAATATCAAAGTGGCAAATGATTTGCTTGAAGAAAATGATAAGTTTGATATTGCTCTAGTTGATGAAAATATTGGTGAAGATAAAGGGTCAGAATGGATCAAAAGTCATCAAGGCAATAGTCAAGCTCCCACATCGTTTGTCCTGTACTCAGGTCTTGCAACAGAAGAAGCAATTTTAAAAGGTTTAGAGTGTGGGGCAGATGACTTTTTGTCCAAGCCTATTTCTTTATTAGCCCTTCATTCAAAGCTAGAAAAATTAATTGATTATCAAGACAAAATCCATGATTTTGAGCATGAAATCAAATCAAAAGAAAATGTAATCAATATTTCGATGGCACAAGCATCGAAATATGGCAGTTGCATGCAATTAACATCGAAATTAAATAACTGTTTCTCCATCGAGCAAATACGTGATGAAGTTTTTTCATATTTATATTCAACAGGCTTACATGGCTGTATTGCTTTTTACCCGCTCAATGAAAAGCCAAGATTTTTTAGTGCTCAAAAAGGTTTATGTTCACCAGTTGAAATAGAAGTGATGGAGCTACTTAAAGTCAAACCTAGACTCTATAGATTCGGTAGCAGAACTATATTTAATCACTCGCTGGTTTCGCTTTTTATTTTAAATCTTGAGGATGGCAGTATTGATACTGATATATATGTTGATGCACTAGCATCAGTTATTGAATGTATTGGTGCAAGAATGGCCTTTATTACCTACAAAAATTCACTTGTTAGCGTACAAGAGCAAATAAAAGAAGCAGTTTATAAAACAAAGAAAATGGTGCAAATTTCAAAGCATCATCAGCAAGAGGTTATGAATGAAATCGTTCAAAATATAGGTACCAGTTTTCATATCCTTGATATGAGCGAGAAGCAGGAAGAATACTTAACAAGTTTAGTGCATAACGCTCTTAAAAAGCATAGCCAAGATGACATAAACTTTCTTGAGGTTACTCAACTGTTAGATCAAGCCTTAGTAAGTGTCGATCAACTTCAATCATTAAGCGTCAAGCAACAAAATTCACCTCAACTTGATGCAATTGATGATGAGGATGAACTATTTTGAAAACAGAATCATTAAGTTTTGCTCATAAAGTATTAGAAGCAGTCGATGATGCTTATTTTGAGTGGCATCCATTAAAGGATGTCGTAGTTTATTCGGCAAAGTTAATGTCTTTACTCGGTTATGAAAATGAAACTTATATTGATTCTTCAGCCCTGCTTGCTAGACATATTGAGCAGGAGGATTTCGACGAGTTCATTGACCAACTAAAAAAACATCTTAAGGGAGTGATTCAAAAAATTGATATTACTCTCCCTATCAAAACCAAATTTGAAAAATCGATGTGGGTTCATTGTGTTGCCAGAGTAGTTGAACATAGTGAAGGGGATGCATCCCTACTTTTTGGCACCGTGAGAGATATTAGTGCAACTAAGCAAATGATGCATCAGTTAAAGAAACAAAATGATTGGTTAATGTTTGCTGAACGGATAAGCAACGCTGGACATTGGCGTTATGATATTGAACAAGAAACATTAACTTGGTCTGCTGAAATATTCCGAATTCATAATTTAGAGACTAACGATTTTACACCAACTATTCATAAAGCGGTTGATCTGTTCATCGCAAAAGATAGGCCTAAAATTAGAACTATGATGAACAATGCAATTCATCATCATCAAGCATTTCAGATAAAATCTTGTTTGTTGTTAGCAAACAACATAAAGCGAAAAGTAGAATTAAATGCGGAAATAGAACGAGATGCACTTGGTAATCCTAAAGCTATATTCGGCGTATATAAAGATATTACTCGCAGTGAGAATATGTTTGAAAAGTTAAAATTACTTGCCATGGTTAATTTTACTATTCGTGTGCCTATTTTCTTCATAGATGACAATGACAATGTTGTATATCAAGATATTTCTCCTCATTATGATGAAGAAAGCTCTGTACTTTTCAATTATATTAATTTTAGCATTACTGAATATATGGAGTTTAAAAAGCACGCAAAAGAAAAAGGGCAAATTAAACAAACCAACGTAAGCTTTGATAAATATAATTCTGTGTTTGATTTATCTGTTACTTATGAAGCACAAGAAGGTATATATATCTGGATTGTGGAAAATGTTACTGAAAAATTTAGAAAAGAGCAGCAACAAATTATTTCGAACAGGTTAGCATTACTCGGCAATACATTTGGTAATGTTTCTCATGATATTAATAATGTGCTTGGAGTAGCTTTAGGCGCAATAGAAATGCTTGAACTTAAGTTTACTCGGGGAGAAAAAGATATATCAACTTATATTGACCGAGTAAAAAATGCCATAGATAAAGGGAAGGACGTCACAGAACGATTATTAGCGTTTACCAGAAAACCTACCGTTAAAGTGGTGACCTTTGACCCAATTCAAGAAATCTTAGATAACCAGTATTTATTCAAACAGTTGTTATTAAGCACAATAAATATTCAATTTAAATTTGAACAGTTGCAGTGCATGATTAATTTCCCACAAGGTGAGTTCATTAATATTTTATTAAATATTGTGTTAAATGCTCAAGATGCAATTCAAGAAAAGGGTTTAAGTGGACAAATAGAAATTTCTGCAAATTTGATAGAAGGTAATCGACTAGAGATACATGTAAAAGATAGCGGTATAGGTATAGAGAATGAAAACTTAACAAAAATCTTTGATCCGTTTTATAGTTCTAAATCAGTCAACAAAGGTAATGGTATAGGTTTAGCTAACGTATATAGCACGATGTACAAGCATAATGGGCAAATTCAAGTAGAAGGTAAAAGTGATCTCGGCGGGGCACACTTTACTTTGATCTTTAAATGTAAAGAGTTGCATGAGACTTATTTACCTCAAAATAGTAATAATGAGTTTTTAAGTTATCAAAATACCAATATTTTAGTACTTGATGATGAAGTTAGCATTGCGGAATTTGTAGCATTATTTTTAGAGAGCAAAGGAGCAAACGTTGTTGTCGCAAATAATAAATTTGAGTTGATAGAAAGGCTTTCGAATGATGCTGCATTTGATATTTTTATTACCGATATGATACTACCTGATTTATCAGGTAAAGAAGCTGTAAATATGGTTAAAGAAAAATTTCCGGCGATTAAGGTATATTCAATCAGTGGCTATATCGCCATAGAAGATAGAAGCTGGGATTACCCTGTATTAAGAAAACCATTTAATTCAAAAGAGCTTGCTGAATTTTTATCTATGTAATGATTACATTTGGTGATGAGCATTTAAAATGAAAAACATTGTATGACAACAGATTAATCGCATACTATTATATTAGCGATAAGCGATTATATAGAAATCGCACTTTTCCTATTCACGATAACTTTATTGTTATTCAATTAAGAAGTTAAAAAGAAAATATATTACTATGAATGATAATTTCTCAGATTTAGATTTACATGATGAACAAACACCAGAAATTCAGATTGACGGTATAGATTCAGCAATAGGCATAAATAATGTGCTAGGTGACGAAGCTTTATTTTTAGAAATCTTGGCTATGTTTTATGAAGATCATAATGAAGATGGTAAAAAACTGGAACAAGCCATTTCAACTGAAGATTATACGGCGTTAAAGCATATTGTACATACATTGAAAGGTGTATCGAGTTCTGTGGGCGCGACTTCACTGTTTGAATGTACAAAAGCATTAGATGAAGCGATTAATAAAAACATAAGCGATGACTACGCACCACTTTATCAAACTCTGTTACCTGAGTTTAATAAAGTAATGGATAGTATTTCTGCTAAATTAATTAAAACGTAAAGTTTAAGTGGTTTATAGTCTTTTATAATTATTCAATTTCTAACGTTATATCGGTAACAGGAACACAACAGCAGGGGAGTATTTCATTTGTTTTGACAAAAGCAAGTGGTTCTCCGTTAGGGTAACTAATCTCACCTTCACGAAGTGTCACTCTACATGCTCCACAAAAACCATCCCTACAATGATAATGCACTTCGACTTTAGCGGCTTCTAAACATTCCAATAACGTTTGCTTTGGATTTTTGTAAGCAATCTGTTGATCGTTAACAGAGATAGTAGGGATTAAATCACCAAGCTTATCTAATATGTTAGGTGTACTTTTATCTTTCATCATAAAATAATGCTTTGATTACGATACACCTAACGAAGGTAGGCACTTTTATAGATCAAAATCATCAAAGTCATCGGCATCAACAGTTGAGTCTACTTGACCAACAAGATAACTTGATATTTCAGACTCTTGCGGAGCTACTTGTACATTGTCACTCACTAAATAGGCGTTCATCCATGGTAACGGGTTACTTTTAATGTCGAAAGGTGCATCAAAACCTAAAGCTGCAAGTCTTTGATTTGAAATGTATTCTATGTATTGATTTAAGATTTCTGCATTTAAACCAATCATTGAACCATCTTTGAATAGGTATTCTGCCCATTCTTTTTCTTGTTCAACAACATCAAGGAAGATTTGCAAACCAGCATCTCGCATTTCTTCACTAATGACTTTCATTTCAGGATCATCTTTGCCGGCTGCCCAGTTATTAATAATATGTTGGGTACCAGTTAAATGAAGTGCTTCATCACGTGCAATTAGACGGATAATCTTTGCATTACCCTCGAGTAGTTCTCGTTCAGCAAAAGCAAATGAGCAGGCAAAACTAACATAGAATCTAATGGCTTCAAGGGCATTAACTGAACAAACAGCTAAGTAGAGGCGCTCTTTTAATTTCCTTTTGTTAACTTCAATCGTTTTCCCTTCAACTTCGTATTGTCCTTCACCCTGAGATTGCAACAATTGTGTTGTTAAAATCACATCATCAAAATATTTAGCGATACTTGATGCACGTTTCAAAATAGCTGGGTTAACAACAATATCATCAAAAACTTCACCAGGTTCAGTGAACAGGTTACGTAATATATGAGTATATGAGCGAGAATGGATTGTTTCACTAAAAGCCCATGTCTCAACCCATGTTTCAACTTCAGGTAATGAAACTAACGGTAATAAAACAGCATTAACTGAGCGAGCAGCCATTGAGTCTAGTAATGTCTGATACTTCAAATTAGAGATAAATATATGCTTTTCAGAGTCAGTTAAACTTTGCCAATCGGCTCTATCTTTTGAAACATCAATTTCTTCAGGGCGCCAGAAGAAAGAGAGTTGCTTTTCAATAAGCTTTTCAAAAGCAGAGAAGCGTTGTTGGTCATAACGAGAAACATTAACACTGTTACCAAGAAACATTGGTTCTAACAATGCATCATTTGGTGTTTGATTAAAGGTAGTATAAGGCATGACTATTTATCCTAAATTGCCGTTATATAGCAGCATAAACAAAGAGTTTATACTGCTTTAGAATATGTTTTTAAAAATGAAAAAATTGTTAGATTTTACAAGCACCACCAGCACAACCGTCGTCTTCTACCTCAACATCATCCGTCGCGCCATCGCGTGTGTTGTGATAGTACATGGTTTTAACGCCTAGTTTATATGCAGTTAAAATATCTTTTAATATTTGTTTAACAGGTACTTTTCCACCTTCAAATTTAGAAGGATCATAATTTGTATTCGCTGAAATGGTTTGGTCAACAAATTTTTGCATGATGCCAATTAATTCAAGGTAACCATCGTTACTTGGAATATTCCAGAGTAATTCATAATTATCTTTTAAGTTTTTATAATCAGGTACAACTTGCTTTAAAACACCATCTTTACTTGATTTAACGCTAATTAAACCTCTTGGAGGCTCAATACCGTTAGTTGCATTTGATATTTGAGATGATGTTTCTGATGGCATTAAGGCTGATACAGTTGAGTTTCTAACACCATATTCTTTAATGCTCGCTCTTAGGCTTTCCCAGTCTAAATGCAGTTTTTCACCGGTAATGTCATCAATTGACTTTTTATAAGTATCAATCGGTAAAATGCCTTGTGATAAACGTGTTTCATCAAACTTAGGGCAAGCACCTTGCTCTTTAGCAAGTAGGTTACTTGCTTTTAACAAGTAGTATTGAATTGCTTCAAATGTTCTATGAGTTAGATTATTCGCACTGCCGTTTGAATAATATAAACCATTTTTAGCTAAGTAATATGCATAATTAATAACACCTATACCTAGTGTACGTCGTGACATAGATGCATTTCTTGCTGCAGCAATAGGGTAGTCTTGATAATCTAACAAGCTATCTAACGCACGTACTGCCAAATCAGCTAAACCTTCAAGCTCATCGAGGGAGTCAATTGCGCCTAAGTTAAAAGCAGACAATGTACAAAGTGCAATTTCTCCACTTTCATCATTAATGTCATCCATCGGCTTTGTTGGTAAAGCAATTTCTAAACATAAATTACTTTGACGTATTGCGGCTTTTGTTGGTTCAAATGGGCTGTGAGTATTACAGTGATCAACGTTTTGTAGATAGATACGACCTGTGCTCGCACGTTCTTGTGCAAATAAAGTGAATAACTCTATAGCTTTAATACGCTTTTTACGAATATTCTCATCATTTTCATATTGCAGATATAACTGTTCGAATTTCTCTTGATCTTCAAAGAAAGCATCATAAAGGCCAGGTACATCACTTGGGCTAAACAAGGTTATTGAACCACCTTTGATTAAGCGTTGATACATTAATTTATTAAACTGTACGCCATAATCTAGATGTCTTACTCGGTTTTCTTCAACACCACGGTTGTTCTTTAGAACAAGTAAGCTTTCAACTTCTAAATGCCAAAGTGGGTAGAATAATGTGGCTGCTCCACCTCGAACACCACCTTGAGAACAGCTTTTAACCGCTGTTTGAAAGTGTTTATAAAAAGGGATACATCCTGTGTGGAATGCCTCACCGTTTCTTATAGTACTACCTAGGGCTCGAATACGACCTGCATTGACACCAATACCAGCACGCTGTGATACGTATTTAACAATAGCACTTGAGGTTGCATTGATAGAGTCTAAGCTATCATCGCATTCAATTAGTACACAAGATGAAAATTGTCTTGTTGGTGTTCTTACGCCTGCCATAATAGGGGTAGGCAGTGAAATTTTAAATTGAGAAATTGCGTGATAAAAATCTTCTACATATTGCAAACGTGTTTCGGCAGGATATTTTGCGAATAAACATGCAGAAACTAAGATATATAAGAATTGGGCACTTTCATATATCTCACCACTAACACGGTTTTGAACGAGATATTTACCTTCTAATTGCTTTACCGCGGCATAGCTAAAGTTAAGGTCGCGACTATGATCTAAGAAGCTTTCAATTTTTTCAAAATCTTGTGCAGTATAGTCTTGTAAAATATGCTGATCATATTTTCCTGATTCTATTAATTTAACGACATGATCATACAGTTTCGGTGGTTCAAATTGACCATAGGCTTTTTTTCTTAAATGAAACACTGCTAATCGTGCGGCTAGATATTGATAATCAGGAGTTTCTTCTGATATTAGATCTGCAGCTGATTTAATAATGGTTTCATGAATATCTTCTGTCTTAATACCATCATAAAATTGAATATGAGATTTCAATTCAACTTGAGATACAGAAACATCTTCAAGACCATCTGCAGCCCAAGCAATGACGCGGTGAATTTTCTCTAAATCAATGGCTTCTTTTTCGCCATTACGTTTAGTTACAAAAAGATTATTATTCATGAATTACCTATACGCAATTATTGTTATTGTTCCCTAATGAAAAAATCCTTCACTTGACTTGAACCTAAAAAGGTCTGTAAGCGCTGAAATAACAACTGAACACTGAATGCACAATATCTAGGGATTTTTATAATTATAAGCACAAGATAATGAGGTTTTGCTTTTTTTGCAAGAGGAAAAATAGGCCATTTTTACCCTCAAAATCACTTAACAAAAATCGGTTAGTCTTTACTAACCTACTACAGCTAATTTATTTGGTAATAGGATAAAAGCAACGATTTTTTTGCACTATTTTTTTAAGGTAAAATATATTTTATTAAAAATTGGCTAAGTGATTAATTGATAGACAGTTTAGGATTGTAAAAAATAATAACCCTCTATATCAGAGGGTTAGGTTGGAATGTTGTTTAGGCTATTGTTTAATCATTGTGGTCTTTTTTACAACACTATGAATTAACTTTACGACAGCAAATTATGTAATTTACATCGAGCGACGAGGTAAGGGTATGATTCTCGGTAATTGGATTGTAGTGAATACCACAAGTATCTATACATTTTAAATTACTTCGCTCTGACCATGCAATCAATTGGGAAGGACGAATGAACTTATCATGGTCGTGAGTTCCTTCTGGTACAAGTTTTAAAATCTTCTCAGCAGCCAGAATGGCAAGTAAGTAAGATTTAATATTTTTATTTAATGTAGAAAAGAAAACGAGTCCACCAGGTTTAACCAGTTTAGAACACGAGGCAACAACAGATGCTGGGTCTGGCACATGTTCTAACATTTCCATACACGTAACAATATCAAAGGCTTCTTCATTTGATGCAGCCTTGTCTTCTACTGTTGTTTTTTCGTAATTAATAGTCAATTTCGATTCTAACGCATGAAGTTTTGCTACATTAAGTGGTTCAGTTCCCATATCGATACCAGTCACCTTTGCACCTAGTTTAGCTAAAGATTCTGATAAAATACCGCCGCCACAACCGACATCAATTACTTGTTTATCGAAAATGCCTTCATGTTTATATACTGGATGCTCAGCGATATGCTGATTAATGAATTGAACTCTCAAAGGGTTAATTTGGTGTAACGGCTTAAAATCTCCGCTTAAATCCCACCAAAGGTGAGCAACACTTTCAAACTTTTCAATTTCTTCAGGATTAACGTTTTCTGTCTGATTCATGGACAATACAATCTATTTAAAAGGGTTAAGTATTGAGACGATTCTAAACCAAAGCGTTTTTTAAACAAAGGGGATAGATCAATTGTATGTAAATTAAGGTGATTGTGAACAATTTATGCGCATAGTATTGGACATAAATTAGCCTAAAAATTATCATTAAATAAAGCAGTATGGCATATGAAAATTTTATGCTAGTATGCTGCGTTGATTACTAAATTAGTAATATTAAGATAACAATAAAAATCTTTGTATTTTGATGTTAGTTTTGATGAATATTTATCATTCAAGCTACAAGAATAAGTTAAGGGATACCGTCAATTTATGTCCGATCTGGCCAAAGAAATAGTTCCAGTCAATATTGAAGATGAACTAAAAACTTCCTATTTAGATTATGCCATGAGCGTTATTGTTGGGCGTGCATTGCCTGACGTTCGTGATGGTTTAAAACCAGTGCATCGTCGTGTTTTATTTGCGATGGATGTATTAGGTAACGATTGGAACAAAGCATATAAAAAATCAGCACGTGTTGTTGGTGATGTAATAGGTAAATATCACCCTCATGGTGATACCGCGGTTTATGACACCATAGTTCGTATGGCTCAGCCATTCTCTATGCGTTACATGTTAGTAGATGGGCAAGGTAACTTTGGTTCTGTCGATGGTGATAGTGCCGCTGCAATGCGTTACACCGAAATCAGAATGGACAAAATTGCTCATTCAATATTAGCTGATTTAGATAAAGAAACTGTTGATTTCGTTCCCAACTACGATGGCACAGAGCATATTCCAGCTGTAATGCCAACGCGTATTCCTGCGCTTTTAGTTAACGGTTCTTCAGGTATTGCTGTTGGTATGGCGACAAACATACCACCGCATAATTTAACGGAAGTCATTGATGGTTGCTTAGCGTTAATAGATAACAACGATATTACTATTGACGAACTATTACAGCATATTCCTGGGCCTGATTTCCCAACGGCTGGCATTATAAGTGGTCGTGCAGGTATCGAAGAAGCATACCGTACAGGACGTGGTAAGATTAAAATTCGTGCTCGTGCTGAAATTGAAGTGAATGAAACAACGGGTAAAGAGATTATTGTTGTTCATGAACTGCCTTATCAAGTTAACAAAGCTCGCTTAATTGAGAAAATGGCTGAACTTGTTAAGGAAAAACGTTTAGAAGGTATTTCTGCCTTACGTGATGAGTCTGATAAAGACGGTATGCGTATGGTTATTGAAATTAAACGTGGTGATGTAGGTGAGGTTGTACTAAACAATCTTTATAAATTAACTCAAATGCAAGTGTCGTTTGGTTTGAATATGGTGGCATTAACTAATGGCCAACCAAAAATATTCAATCTAAAGGAAATGCTTGAAGCGTTTGTTTTACATCGTCGTGAAGTTGTTACGCGTAGAACCATTTTCGAATTAAGGAAAGCACGCGAACGTGCACATATCCTAGAAGGTCTATCAATTGCCTTAGCAAATATAGACCCAATCATCGAAATGATTAAGAGTTCTAGTAATAGAAAAGAATCAGAAGAAAAGTTAATTTCTCAAGGTTGGCAGTTAGGCAATGTTGAACATATGCTTAGCGCTGCAGGTAATGATGCCGCTCGCCCTGAATGGTTAGAGCCAGAATATGGCATTCGTGATGGTTTGTATTACTTAACTGCAGAGCAGGCAAAAGCTATTGTAGATTTACAGTTATATAAACTTTCAGGCATGGAACATGAAAAAATTCTAAGTGAGTACAAAGGGTTATTAGACGTAATTGCTGAATTAATGCATATTCTTGCTTCACCTGAGCGTTTAATGGAAGTTATTTGTGAAGAATTAAATGCTATTAAAGAAGAATTTGGTGATGAAAGAAGAACTGAAATCACTAATGCTTCACATGATTTATCACTAGAAGATCTTATTTCAGAAGAAGATGTTGTAGTTACTTTGTCACATGAAGGTTACGTGAAGTATCAAGTACTTTCAGATTATGAAGCTCAGCGTCGTGGTGGTAAAGGTAAAGCGGCTACCAAAATGAAAGAAGAAGATTTCATTGAACGTTTATTGGTTGCAAATACCCATGATACGATTTTATGTTTCTCTGACCGCGGTAAATTATATTGGCTGAAAGTGTATCAATTACCATTAGCTAGCCGTACCGCAAGAGGAAGACCAATTGTAAATATTCTTCCTTTAGAAAAAGATGAAAGAATTACCGCAATATTACCAGTTCGTGAATATGAAGAAGATAAATACATTATCATGGCAACTGCCTCTGGTACGGTTAAGAAGACGGCACTAACTGCTTATTCTAACCAACGCGCGAACGGTATTATCGCGCTAAATTTACGTGATGATGATACCTTGATTGGTGTTGACATTACTGATGGTAATAACGATATCATGTTGTTCTCTGATGCAGGTAAGGTTGTTCGCTTTAATGAAAAACTGCGTGATAGTGAGACTGGTGAAATTAAGATTGACCCTGAAACAGGCGAACAACGTTGGGCACTAAAACCTATCGGACGAACAGGTACAGGTGTACGAGGTATCAAACTAGAAGGTGAACAAAAAGTCGTTTCTCTAATTGTACCGAAGAACGATGGTGCAATCTTAACTATTACACAGAATGGTTATGGTAAACGTACTGATTTAGCTGAATATCCAGCTAAGAGTCGAGCGACTAAAGGTGTCGTCTCGATAAAAGTTAGTGAGCGAAACGGACCTGTTGTTGGTGCTGTTCAAGTTGAAGAGCAAGATGAAATAATGCTTATTACTGACAATGGTACACTTGTGAGAACACGTGTAAATGAGGTAAGTGTTATTGGCCGAAATACACAAGGTGTTCGAATGATTCGTACAGCTGAAGATGAGCATGTTGTTGCGCTTCAGCGAATAGATGAAATTGAAGACAATGAAGCCGAGACAACTGACGAACCATCAGTTATTGAAGGTCAAGTTAGCCCAGAGCACGATGCTCAACAGAACGAAGATGATAACGCTGATACAACAGCGGAATAATCTCTAAGTTCTACAATAAAAGGCGGCTAATAACCGCCTTTTTTATATTTAAATTTTAATACAGCGTTACTCAAATATATTAATAAATAAGAATCTAATCTCAATTTTTGAGAACAGCGCTGTCATTTATTAAGTGATGATTTAATCAGAAGCATTATTAATTAGGAAAACCTATGTCAGAAATATTTAATTTTTGTGCTGGTCCAGCCATGTTACCAAAAGCTGTAATGGAAAAAGCTCAACGAGAGTTTATCAATTGGCAATCTACGGGAAGCTCCGTCATGGAATTGAGTCACCGTAGTAGCATATATATGGATATGGCTAAACAAGCGGAACTTGATTTAAGAGAATTGATGTCTATCCCTGATAATTATCACGTTTTGTTTTGTCATGGTGGTGGTAGGGGGCAATTTTCTGCTGTTCCTCTTAACCTTTTACCACAAGGTAAAACAGCTGATTATATTATTTCAGGATCTTGGTCAAAGGCTGCGGCCATTGAAGCTCAAAAATTTGGCAATATAAACACTGTCGATATTACCTTAAGTGGTGAGCAAACAAGTGTTCTCCCTTCAAAAGATTGGCAATTAACCCCTGATGCGGCGTATGTACATTATTGTCCTAACGAAACCGTTAACGGTATTGAGATTTTTGAAATTCCTGAAACCAATGGCGTGCCTCTAGTTGCAGATATGTCTTCTACCATTTTATCTCATGAAATAGATGTCTCAAAGTTTGGCCTTATTTATGCTGGAGCACAAAAAAATATTGGCCCTTCAGGTTTAACGATTGTGATTGTGCGTGATGATCTTGTTGGTCATGAACAACCTGCAACTCCGTGCATTATGAATTATAAAACCTCAGCCGATAACGATTCTATGTACAATACACCGCCAACGTATGCATGGTATTTAGCAGGTGTGGTATTTAAATGGTTAAAAGAGCAGGGAGGTGTAAAAGCCATTGCAACTATAAACCAAGCAAAAGCAGATCTATTATATAAAGCTATCGACCAAAGTACTTTTTATCAAAATAATATTATTGACCAGTATCGTAGCAAAATGAATGTACCGTTTTGGTTGAAAGATGAGACTTTAAATTACCAATTTTTAAAAGAAGCCGAACACGCAGGCTTAACCGCATTAAAAGGACACAGAATTGTCGGTGGAATGCGAGCAAGCATATACAACGCTATGCCAATTGAAGGTGTGCAAGCGCTTGTAGAATTTATGCAACAGTTTGAAGAGAGGAACATGTAAAGTGGAGCAGTTAACATTAAATCCAATTGACTCGATCAATGGAGAAGTTTTTTTACCCGGATCTAAAAGTTTATCGAATCGAGCATTACTCATCGCAGCTTTAGCTAATGGTGAGACAAAAATCACCAACTTATTAGTGAGTGATGATATTAACCATATGCTAAACGCATTACGCACTTTAGGCGTAGATTATTCGTTAAGTGACTGCGGTACAGAGTGTACCGTGGTCGGTAACAATGGATTCTTTAAAACAAACGAACCACTAGAGTTATATTTAGGTAATGCCGGCACTGCAATGCGACCTTTATGCGCGGCACTTGCAGCGAGTGAAGGTGAGTTTATTTTAACTGGTGAACCTAGAATGAAAGAGCGTCCAATTGGTCATTTAGTTGATGCTTTAATGCAATTGAACTCTGATATAGATTACCTTGAAAATAAAGACTATCCGCCAGTAAAAATTCATGGAAAATCACTTGAAGGAAATACCGTGACGATTGACGGTTCTATTTCAAGTCAATTCCTTACCGCAATTTTGATAATTGCCCCATTACTTAACTCTGATACTCACATCAAGATTGATGGTGACTTAGTATCTAAACCCTATATAGATATTACCCTGAATATCATGTCGCGTTTTAATGTTAGCGTTAAGAATAATGATTACAAATCGTTTTCAGTGACAGGTAATCAAACCTATCAAGCTGTAGACAAATATATGGTTGAAGGTGATGCATCATCAGCATCATATTTTCTAGCAGCAGGTGCCATTAAAGGCGGGGAAGTTACTGTTCATGGTGTTGGTAAATTAAGTGTTCAAGGTGATAAACATTTTGCAGATGTACTTGAGAAAATGGGTGCTGATGTTCAATGGCGTGACGAATCAATCAAAGTCGTTGGTAAACCTTTAACGGCTGTAGATATGGACATGAATCATATTCCTGATGCGGCCATGACCATTGCTACAACAGCATTATTTGCTACAGGCACCACCACTATTCGTAACATCTATAATTGGCGTGTAAAAGAAACTGACCGCTTGAATGCTATGGCCACTGAATTACGCAAAGTTGGCGCTGAAGTTGTTGAGGGAGAAGATTTTATTTCAATTACACCACCTAGCGATATAACGCATGCTGAAATAGATACTTATAACGATCATCGCGTTGCTATGTGCTTTTCTCTAGTTGCTTTAAGTGATACGCCTGTGACAATAAATGATCCTAAGTGTACTGCCAAAACGTTTCCTGATTATTTCGATAAACTGTCGCAAATATCTTGTTAACCATCGCAGAAGAGAATATTTTTGGCGATTTTACGTTACAAATCTCGTATAATGCCGCCGATTTTTGATGTTAGGAGAAATGTGTATGCAGGAAAGCATTCCAGTAATTACAATAGATGGACCTAGTGGTGCGGGTAAAGGTACAGTCGCTAGGATAGTTGCAGACCAGCTAGGTTGGCACTTATTAGACAGTGGTGCAATTTATCGTGTCCTCGCCGTTGCACTGCAACATCACAACGTAAGTTTAGAAGAAGAAGAGCCTCTCATTCCTTTAGCGGCACATCTTGATGTGCAATTTGAAATAAACAGTCAAGGTGAAGCTAAAGTAATTTTAGAAGGTGAAAATGTCACTGATTCAATTCGTACTGAAGAGATTGGTGCGTTAGCTTCACAAGTAGCTGCATTTCCTAGAGTTAGGGAAGCGCTATTAAGAAGACAACGTGCTTTTAGTCTTGCTCCTGGCTTGGTAGCTGACGGTCGAGATATGGGAACCGTCGTATTTCCTCAAGCACCTGTTAAGATATTTTTAACCGCAAGCGCTGAAGAAAGAGCAGAGAGAAGATTTAATCAGTTGAAAGAAAAGGGCTTTGATGTTAAAATCGGGCGCCTTTTGGATGACATACGTCAAAGAGATGAGCGAGATCAGAACCGAAAGGTTGCTCCGCTTGTTCCTGCTGAAGGTGCGTTAACCCTTGATTCTACTGACCTTTCCATACAGGAAGTCGTCAATAAAGTCCTGTCATTTGCGAATGAAAAGTTAACACAATTACAATACACTTCTTAACGTGTAATTAGCTAAAAACTAGCTATAGTTAACATGTTTAAGAATAACTTTAGGCCTACTGTAAGGATGCACTGGGCTATTTTAACAACCCCATGATACAAGAACGTAGATTGGATTAATAACTGAGTTTATATACAAGTTATGACTGAAAATTTTGCACAACTTTTTGAAGAAAGTTTAAAAGAAATCGAAACTCGTCCGGGTTCAATTATCCGTGGTACTATCGTTCAAGTTAACAAAGACAATGTAATTGTTGATGCTGGCTTAAAATCTGAGAGTGTTATCTCAATTGATCAATTCAAAAACACTGCTGGTGAAGTAGAAGTAAGTGTTGGTGATGAGATCGATGTTGCATTAGATGCAACTGATGATGGTTTCGGTGAAACAATTCTTTCTCGCGAAAAAGCAAAACGCCACGAAGCATGGCAAGTGCTTGAAAAAGCATACGAAGAAAAAGAAACTGTTATCGGTGTTATCAACGGTAAAGTTAAAGGTGGTTTCACAGTTGAAGTTAGCAACATCCGTGCTTTCTTACCTGGTTCATTAGTTGATGTTCGTCCAGTACGTGACACTGCTCACCTTGAAGGTAAAGATTTAGAATTCAAAGTTATTAAGCTTGATCAAAAGCGTAATAACGTAGTTGTTTCACGTCGTGCAGTTATCGAAGCTGAAGGTAGCGCAGAACGTGATGAATTACTTGAGTCATTAGCTGAAGGTCAAGAAGTTAAAGGTATCGTTAAGAACCTTACAGATTACGGTGCATTCGTAGATCTTGGCGGCATTGACGGTTTATTACATATCACTGATATGGCTTGGAAACGTGTTAAGCACCCAAGTGAAATCGTTAACGTTGGCGATGAAATTCAAGTTAAAGTACTTAAGTTTGACCGTGAACGTACACGTGTATCACTAGGTATGAAGCAGTTAGGCGAAGATCCATGGGTAGCAATTGCTAACCGTTACCCAGAAGGTTCTAAACTTTCTGGTCGCGTAACTAACTTAACTGACTATGGTTGTTTTGTTGAAATCCAAGAAGGTGTTGAAGGTTTAGTTCACGTTTCTGAAATGGATTGGACAAACAAAAACATCCACCCATCTAAAGTTGTTAACTTAGGTGATACTGTTGAAGTACTAGTATTAGAAATTGATGAAGAACGTCGTCGTATTTCTTTAGGTCTTAAGCAATGTATTGCTAACCCTTGGGAAGAGTTTGCTAAAAACTTCAACAAAGGTGATAAAGTTTCAGGTAAGATCAAATCAATTACTGACTTTGGTATCTTTATCGGCTTAGACGGTGGTATTGACGGTTTAGTTCACTTATCAGATATTTCTTGGAACGGCGGTGATGAAGCTGTTCGTGATTACAAGAAAGGTGACGAAATCACTGCAATCGTATTACAAGTTGATCCTGAGCGTGAGCGTATTTCTCTTGGTGTTAAACAAGCAGAAGACGATCCATTCAATATGTATCTGACAGATAAGAAAAAAGGTGCTATTGTTACAGGTAAGGTTGCTGAAGTAGATGCTAAAGGTGCTAAGATTGAATTAGCAGAAAGTGTTGAAGGTTACCTTCGTGTTGCTGATATCTCTGTTGAACGTGTTGAAGATGCAACTTCAGTACTTTCTGTTGGTGATAGCGTTGAAGCTAAGTTTATGGGTGTGGATCGTAAGAACCGTACTATTAGCTTATCAATCAAAGCGAAAGACCAAGCAGATGAGCGTGAAGCTATGGATAACTTAAACCAAGCTGAAGAAACTGGTTTAAGTGCAATGGCAGCAGCGTTTAAAAACGCACAAAACTAATTTACTTTAGTTTACTTTGTAACGTTACATTTAGTTGTAACTCGCGAGTAGAGTATTGATAAATACTCTACTTATACTTTATCACCTCATGGCGCAACGCTAGCTTTGACGCGGTGCTTAGTGAATACTGGAGGGTCAAATGACCAAATCAGAACTCATTGAAAAATTAGCAGAGAAATTAAACCATGTTCCTGCTAAAGATGTTGAAAAGTCAATAAAAGAAATCTTAGAGTTGATGGCGCAATCTTTATCTAAAGGTGAGCGTATTGAAATTCGCGGTTTTGGTAGTTTTTCATTGCATTATCGTGCACCTCGTGTAGGTAGAAACCCTAAAACGGGTGAGTCTGTTGAATTAAGTGGGAAATATGTTCCACACTTTAAGCCAGGTAAAGAATTGCGTGAAAGAGTTAATCTTTCAGCAGCATAAATTGCAAAGTGAACTAAGAAGTTAGATAATAAGCGGCATACTTTTAAGTATGCCGTTTTTTTATTCCTATTATTTAAGGTAAATCACCGTGCGTTTATATATCACCTTATTTTTACTATTATTTTTTATATTAATTGCATTCATATTTGGCAGTCAAAACGATCAAATAATTACCTTAAATTACTTAATTGCTAGAAGTGAAATAACGGTAGCTGAAGCAGTAAGTATATTTTCAGCTCTTGGCTTTATTATAGGTATCTTAGTCACCATAGTGTGGCGATTAGTTCGTAAAGGCAAGAAAGCTTTATCAACTCCCCAACAATAACTTTAGGTTGATTACGTTTTAAATGATTGAGCTACTATTTCTTCTATTACCTGTTGCCATGGCTTATGGTTGGTTTATGGGTCGTAACAGCGTCAAACAAAACCAACAAACAGAAAAGCAAGATCTCTCGATAAAATATTCAACGGGCTTGAATTACCTTCTTTCAAATCAACAAGATAAAGCAATTGATTCTTTATTGGATGCATTGAAAGTTGAGGATGATAGTGTCGAAGCACATTTTGCTATGGCTAATTTATTTAGGAAACGTGGCGAGTTAGACCGTGCTTTAAAAGTACATGAGCATCTTGTTAGGTTAGGTGGTTTACCGACAAAAGCAAAACAACAAGCCGTATTTGAATTAGGTAAAGATTTTCTTAGCGCTGGTTTATATGACAGAGCTGAGAAAATGTTTACTAAATTGCTTAAGTCAAAGACTTATGGTTTGAAGTCGATAAGTTATTTATTACAAATCTTTCAATCTACTAAAGACTGGCAACAAGGTCTTTCACATAAAAAACTGATTAAAAAAGTTAATGATAAGAGACAGCTACATACCTTAGCAAACTTTTATTGTGAACTTGCAACCACAGCTTTTGAACAAGACAAGTTTATTGACGTTATTGAATTACTTGAAGAAGCACTTGCCTTAGATCCTAACTCATGTCGAGCTAACTGGCTTATGGCAAAAATATATGAAAATCATGATCAGTGTGAACAAGCAGCACAATGTTATCAAGCAATTTATGAGCAAGATAAAGAGTTTTTTCCAGATGTCATTCAACAAATGCATGATTGTTACACTCGACTAGATGAACTTGATGACTTTTATAAATTTATTAAAAAAGTCTATGACGAAACTGCAAGCTCAAGTGCATTAATTACTTATGTGAATCATATCCAAGAAAATAATGGTCATAAAAAAGCTAAAGAGTTTATTTTAACTGCATTAAAACGTCGCCCGACAATTCGGGGCTTTCAGCACTTTATTAAAATGCAGATGAGTCAGTCTGATGATGTTGACAATACTAGTTTAGATTTAATAAAAGATTTAATAAGTGAGTATATCAATATAAAGCACAGGTATAGTTGTAGAACCTGCGGTTTTAATAGTTCAACACATTACTGGTCTTGTCCTTCATGCCATGAATGGGAACAGCTTAAGCCAGTGCGGGGTCTAGAAGGGGAATAATATTCCCTTTTTGTATGGTCAAGCTACTGCTTCGAATGTACTCACTGACTATCGTCAGTTCCGTGCAATCTCTTTGTTCTAGAGCTATACCATGTTGAAACGAATCATTATTAGTTTTAAAAGCTAGATATCATAGCTAGCGTAAAGTTTAGTTAGTACTAATACTAAATTAACAGTCATTCCCGAAGTCTTTTATCGGGAATCTATTGTATTAAAGATAGGAAAAATCATGAACGATCCAAAAGTAGTTGTGGCGTTAGACTTTGGTAAAAAGTCAGAGGCGTTATCATTTATTGACCGTATTGAGCCAAGTGATGCTCGATTAAAAGTTGGCAAAGAAATGTTTACTTATTTTGGTCCAGAATTCGTTAAACAATTAACAGGAAAAGGTTTTGATGTTTTTCTTGATTTGAAATTTCACGATATTCCAAACACTGTTGCTAAAGCAGTGACAGCTGCAGCTGATCTGGGAGTTTGGATGGTTAATGTTCATGCCAGTGGTGGTGAACAAATGATGATAAAATCACGTGAAGCGTTAAGTCAATTTGGTAGTGAAGCGCCTTTATTAATTGCAGTAACGGTTTTAACAAGTATGGGTCAAGAAGACTTATTAGGTTTAGGCATAACTAAAACACCTGCTGAACAAGTCATGTCTCTAGCACAGCTAACGCAAAAAAGTGGCTTAGATGGTGTTGTTTGTTCTGCTTGGGAAGCTGAGCAATTAAAGCTACAACTTGGTAAAGATTTTAAATTGATCACACCAGGAATTAGGCCAGCGGGTTCAAGCAGTGATGACCAAAAAAGAATTATGACCCCACAACAAGCGATTGATGTTGGTGTTGATTACTTGGTTATAGGTAGACCCATTACCAAGGCTGCTGATCCACAAGCGGTATTGCAACAGATTAATCATTCATTAAATGTTTAAATTAATAAATTTTTAAAATGAGTCAATGTAAAAAGGGTTAAGTAAATAATACTTAACCCTTTTGTCTATTAGAAATAAGTACTAAAGAGTATTATTTTTTATAGTTACTAACATAAGCAACCAAGTCTAGTACTTTGTTAGAATAGCCAATCTCGTTATCATACCAAGCAACAATCTTCACAAAAGTATCGGTCAGTGAAATACCAGCTTTTGCATCAAAAACTGATGTACAAGTTTCACCAATAAAATCATTTGAAACTACTGCATCTTCGGTATAACCAAGTACTCCATTTAGATCACTTTCAGCTGCTGCGCTCATTGCTTGACAAATTTCATCATAACTTGCTGGTTTTTTAAGGTTTACAGTTAAATCAACTACTGACACATCAGGTGTAGGTACGCGAAATGCCATACCTGTTAGTTTGCCATTTAAAGCAGGGATTACTTTACCTACGGCTTTAGCTGCCCCCGTAGATGAAGGAATAATATTTTGTCCTGCACCACGACCACCACGCCAGTCTTTTGCTGATGGGCTATCTACTGTTTTTTGTGTTGCGGTTGTTGCATGAACAGTTGTCATTAAACCGTCTTCAATACCCCAGTTATCGTTTAACACTTTTGCAACTGGTGCTAAACAATTTGTGGTACACGATGCATTAGAAACAATATCTTGACCATCATATTTATCTAAATTTACACCACAAACAAACATTGGAGTATCATCTTTAGATGGGGCAGAAAGTACAACTTGTTTTGCTCCTGCTTCAATATGCTTACGTGCAGTTTGATCAGTTAGGAACAAACCTGTAGATTCAACAACAACATCTACATCAATTTCATTCCATTTTAAATTTGCAGGGTCTCTTTCTGCGGTTACCCGTACTACGTTGCCATTCACAATTAATTGGCCATCTACCACGTCCACAGTACCTTTAAAGCGGCCATGAGTTGAGTCATACTTTAGCATGTAAGCCATATAGTCAATATCTATAAGATCATTAATACCGACAACTTCGATATCATTACGCTCAGCTGCTGCTCTAAATACAAAACGGCCAATACGGCCAAAACCATTAATACCAACTTTAATCATGTTTGTAACCTCTAAAATTCATTATGTAGTAAAATTACATCATTTCAAAAAAAACACAAGTTAAACTCACTGTATTTGGCATAAATTTTCATGTTTTTGCCTTTTTTATGTAAAATTACTAAATTAATTATGTTTAATTGAATATTTTAGCCAATTTGTACAATACTTTTGTAATTGCATGTTAGAATATTAGAAAAATAATAAATTGTGAATAACACTCTCGACTTCATAAAGGAAAAACTTATGACACAAGATAAAATTTTGTGTGACATTGGATTTATTGGCTTAGGCGTAATGGGTAAAAATCTTGTACTTAACCTCGCAGATAATGGTTATAACATTGCCGCTTTTGATTTAAGTGATGAAAAAGTACAAGCAGTTATAGCTCAAGATGAACATGAAAATACAACGTCTACGCCTCGTGTTTATGGTTGTTCTTCATATACTGAATTATTATCTCAGTTAAAAGCACCTCATTTAATTGTACTTAGTGTTCCTGCTGGAGCTCCCGTAGATCAAGTATGTGAAAACTTGATTGGAGCAGGTATTCAACCCGATGACATTATTATCGATACAGGGAATAGCTTATGGGTTGATACTGTAGCAAGAGAAGAGAAATACAAAAGTAACTTCCTTTTGTTTTCTTCAGCAGTTTCAGGTGGTGAAGTAGGAGCCAGATTCGGACCTTCCTTAATGCCAAGTGGCTCACCTTACGCTTGGGCTAGAGTTAAACCTATTTGGGAAGCGATTTCAGCTAAAGTAGATGTTGTTACAGGTAAGCCAATTGAACGAAACAAACCTGGGCAAATCATTGAGGATGGTGAACCTTGTGCCGCTTATATAGGCCCAGCAGGAGCCGGACATTATGTAAAAATGGTACATAACGGTATTGAGTACGCTGATATGCAAATTATATGTGAAGCATACCATGTACTTAGATCTGGACTCGGCTTGTCGTGTGATGAAATAGCAGATATTTTTGAAACTTGGAATAATGGTTTACTTGATAGTTATTTAATGGAAATATCTGTCGAAGTATTAAGGCATAAGACATCAGATACAGAAACGCCTTTGGTAGACTTAATACTAGATAAAGCCGGGCAAAAAGGTACCGGATTATGGACTGCTATGAGTAGTCTAGAAGTAGGGTGTCCTGCGCCAACTATTGCTCAAGCTGTTTATGCACGTTCTATTTCATCATTTAAAGAGTTAAGAAAACAAGCTAGTGTCGATTTATCAGGACCTTCAAATGTTCCAGTATCAGAAAGTGAGTCTTTAGCTATCATAGAACAACTACATGATGCTATTTACTGTGCAAAAATTTGTGCTTATGCCCAAGGCTTTCAGTTAATGAAATTGGCTGCAAAAGAGCATGGTTGGGCACTCGATTTTGCTAGCATCGCAAAAATTTGGCGTGCAGGTTGTATAATTCGAGCTATATTCTTGCAATCAATTACTGATGCCTTTGAAAGAAATGAAAAGCTAGATAACTTATTACTCGATAAATTTTTTGCAAAGCAATTAAGTGAGCGACAAGATAATTGGCGTAAATCTATCTGTTTTGCCACGATGAAAGGTATTCCTACAGGCGCACTGTCTTCTGCACTGGCTTACTATGATTCTATGCGTTCAGCGGTATTGCCTGCTAATCTTTTACAAGGTCAACGTGATTTCTTTGGCGCACACACCTTTGAAAGAGTCGATAAGCCAGCAGGTAAAAAGTTTCATGTTGAATGGTCTACACTTGATCGTGAAATGAAATTAATAGATGACTAAATATCGTGAGTGAAGATATATATAAAGATAAGCTAAGCGAAGCTGCCTATAAGGTATGCCGCTTAGCTGCAACTGAGCAACCATTTACCGGTAAATATAATAATCACTGGGAAGTGGGACAATACCTTTGTGTTTGCTGTGAAAAAGTATTATTTGACAGTTCTACGAAGTTTAACTCAGGCTGTGGTTGGCCAAGTTTCTACCAAGGTATTGATGGTGCTATAGAATACATTCAAGATACTTCTCATAATATGCTTAGAACAGAAGTAAGGTGTCAAAACTGTCAATCACATTTAGGTCACGTTTTTGATGACGGACCAAAACCTACCTATAAACGGTACTGTATTAACTCTTTAAGTTTAGTATTCATCCCCAACTCATAAACTCAATACAATATGAAAAACCGCGGCTAATTCATTTTCTCTGTGTTGAGTACTTTATTCTTTTATGCCAAAAACACATAAACCGTGTGAATATATTATTAATACCTTAGTTTGATATAAGCCAAAAAGGCTAAAAATAATCCTGTAACCTATAGAGAAATATTTCATGCTGCATTACAATACGCACCAAATCTAACTATCCGCTATTATTTAGTATCATTTTTCTTAAACGTTACTATTTAAATAATAGTTTGTGTTCAATTGACTGAAATAAAAGGTTCAAATAATGACTTCTCATCTTGAGGAAAAGTATCAAGCAAGCTGGCAAGAGCGTCAAACATTTGCAGAAAATATGCAACCTATCATAGGGCAGCTATTTAGAAATAAAGGTATTGAAATATCTGTTTATGGCCGCCCATTATTAAATGCTTCTCCTATCGATATTATTAAGGCACATAAATCTGTTGCCTTACATGAAGATAACAAGTTGCGTTTAAGAGAAAGCTTTCCTTTTGTTGAAGCATTAAACTCAATGACATTAGCACCTGCAAGAATTGATATTGGTAAATTAGCTTACAGTTACTTATATCAAGGTCAAGCAAATGACTTATCAATTGAGCAATACTTAGAGAAACAATTAACTGCAATCTCTCGTGAGAATATTGATCAAGAGAGCCAAGACGTTGTTTTATACGGTTTTGGTCGTATTGGTCGTTTACTTGCTCGTCTGTTAATTGAACAAACTGGTCCAAATGCAAAACTTAATTTACGTGCAATTGTTTTACGCCCAAGTAAAGGCGATGACGATTTAGAAAAGCGTGCTAGCTTATTACGTCGTGATTCAGTTCACGGTGCTTTTAATGGAAGTATCACCACTGATAGCGAAAACAATGTAATTAAAGCAAACGGCGCTTTTATAAAAGTTATTTACGCTAAATCTCCTTCAGAAGTTGATTACACTGCACATGGCATTAACAATGCCTTAGTTGTTGATAACACAGGTATCTGGTCAGATGAAGACGGTTTAGGTCAGCATCTACAATCAAAAGGTGTAGCTAAAGTTTTACTTACCGCACCAGCTAAAGGTGACATTAAAAACATTGTTTATGGTGTAAACCAAGATATGATTTTACCAGAAGATAAAATTGTATCTGCAGCAAGTTGTACAACAAACGCTATTACACCTGTTTTAAAAGCAATCAACGACAAGTTTGGCATTAAAAATGGTCACGTTGAAACTGTTCATTCTTATACAAATGATCAAAACTTAATTGATAACTACCATAAAGCGCCTCGTCGCGGTCGTAGTGCACCATTGAACATGGTTATTAGTACTACTGGTGCTGCAAAAGCAGTGTCTAAAGCACTTCCGGAATTAAAAGGTTTATTAACAGGTAACGCTATTCGTGTTCCTACGCCAAACGTTTCAATGGCTATCATGAACTTAAATTTAAAAGCTGAAACTGATAAAACTGCTTTAAATGATTACTTACGTCAAATATCTTTAGATTCAGAATTACAAAACCAGGTTGATTACACGGCTTCTACAGAAATCGTATCTACAGATCTTGTTGGTTCTCGATATGCTGGTGTAGTTGACTCACAAGCAACTATCGTCGACGGTGATCGCGCAGTATTATATGTTTGGTATGATAATGAGTTTGGTTACAGCTGTCAGGTTGTACGTGTAATGTTAGAAATGGCAGGGATTACAGTGCCAACATTACCTCTAAAATAATATTAAATCAGTAAGATTAAAAACCTGTACAATTTGTACAGGTTTTTTTTTGAATTAAACTAAACTTATCCTTATTCAGGCCGATAAAGTCTTGAATGTCTTTTGAGGAAATATTTATGTCAATCGTGTTAGGTTCACCTTCATCAGTTCAAACGAACACAGATACTGGCTTTGCGTTAAAAACGGCAAGCCTAGCTAAAGATCAACAAGAACTTGAAGGTCAAATGGCAATTAAACTAATTCAAACTGCAGATTTAAGTAATGTACCAGCGCCTTCTGGTAATAGTGGTAGCCAAGTTAATATTAAAGTTTAGTCAACTAACTTTGTTAAATGCAACGCGCAGGTTTTGGTAAGCCTGCGTATTTTGTTGCTTGTTTCGCTGGTCCCTCTGGGAACAATCTATATAAATATCTACTATTAGCTTTCTCTTCCCCAAACTCAACTTTCATCGCTTTGGTTAGAGCTCTTATTGCTGGTGATGTTTTGTATGTTAAGTAAAACTCTCTAACAAAGTGAATAACCTCCCAGTGGGCTTGTGTTAATTCAACACCATCTAATTCTGCTAAGTAAGTAGCTAATTCTTTATCCCAAACTTGATAATCTTCAAGGTAGCCATGTTTGTCAGTTAATATTGTTTTGTTCTGAAAATTAATTTCTATTGCCATGTGATCACATTTTCTGTATCAAAAGTTAAATTGACTAATTCATTCATGCTTATTACTTCTATAAACTCTGGCACGTTAAGACCACGTGCTGATACATGATGTTGAATTACTTTTATGTTTTTAACACTGATGATGTTTTTAATATTTGTTAACAGGGTGTGGTTCAAGTTGTAACACCCATCATCTATAAGCACTAAAATATCTGCAGGTAGTATAATCTGAGAGCATTGAAAGAGTTCTTGGCTATTAAATGCTGATTGTCTTACTAAATGTAATGTCGTCATCTATTAAAATCTCAAAATGTGTTTATGCTGTTTTAATTCATGTGCAAATTCTCTTGCGGGCAGCACCTTTACATTTTCGATATGAAAAGAGCTCGTTAAACTTCGTTCATGTAACGATTCTAAGCAAACATAAATATCTTCAATGTCATAAAACTCAAATGCTGAGAAAGTTTTTAAATAATCTTTCAGTGATAATTGCTCACCGTCTTGATTTGGTGTCAATTGAAAGACACCATCGCCTTGAAAAAATAAGGATATACCTTGCTCATACGATCCAAAAATTAAAGCAATATCGAGAGAATCTTTTCCGTGGTTAAAAGAATAGGGGGCTTTACTGTTAATGATAGCGAGTGTTTTTTTGGTCATTAGAATTGTATTACCCGATCAGCATAATTAGTTAACTCTACTAGTTCACCTAAACCAGAAATTTCAAATGCATCCGCAACATTAGATGATTGTGGCTCAACAGAATTGGTTTCATCAACTTGTAAGCCTCGTTTACTTGCTGCAGTAACACATAAATGAAGAGATAAATTGAATTCATTTTTTAGCGCTAACCATTTTGCTTGTGCTTGATATTCATCGGTTGGAACTTCCACAAAGGTGTTAGCATGTAAAACGCCGTCTTGATAAAAAAAGATCCCTACAATCTCAATCTGTAATGCTAAAGCGGCTTCAATATATTCAATAGCAGTAACAGATAAGTTACTGCTAGGAGGTGATGTAATAATAACTGCGAGTTTATTCACGTTACTTCCTGAAATTGATGCATAAAAAAAGCCTCGTATTAACGAGGCTTTTCATTATAGCAATAAGCTATAAAGCAAACTAGATTTGATGGCAATTAATCATCGCTACCAAAAACACCTAATAAATGAAGTAGGTGCACAAAAATATTATAAATATTTAAGTATAAAGAGATTGTTGCTCTAATATAGTTACGCTCTCCACCGTGAATGATGCGGCTTGTATCGAATAAAATCAAACCTGACATAATCATGATAATAGCTGCACTAACTGCTAAAGATAACGCTGGAATTTGGAAAAAGATATTCGCCAAACTTGCAACAATAGCTACGATTAAACCAACCATTAAAAAACCACCCATAAAAGAGAAGTCTTTTTTACTTGTTAATGCATAGCCTGATAAAGCGAAAAAGATTAGTGCTGTTCCGCCTAATGCTTGCATTATTAATGTGCCGCCATTCGGTAAAGAAGCGTAAGCATTTAACATTGGGCCAAGTGAAGCACCCATTAAACCAGTAAAAGCGAATATCCAATAAATACCACTTGCTTGGTCTGCTTTTTTATTTACAACAAACATTAATCCAAATGCTACTAAAGTCATTACTAGCGCAGTCATATGCGACAAGTTCATTGCCATCGATATACCCGCTGTAACAGCACTAAAGGCTAGGGTCATTGATAACAACATATAGGTATTCTTTAATACCTTATTAATTTCAATAGCAGAACTTTGGCTAGCTGTTTGAAAATTCATATTTGATTGCATAATCTTTCCTTCAAAAATTATTATACTTATTTAGATAGGGTTAAAATTAATAAGTTCAAGTCTTAATGTAAAGTTAACCGTTCAATCCTTGACATATTATGGCATGGGTTATTTCTAATTACTACGCTCTAATATACATAAACATGATAATAAATTGTATTCTTTTGTTAATGGTTTACTTTGTAAGTTTAAACGATTAATTGTTTATCATCTGGTCTCGTCTATAACAAGTTAACGCATGGTCATTAATTAAACCACACGCTTGCAGGTGGGCATAACAAATGGTGGAGCCAAAGAATTTTATCCCTCGCTTTTTTAAATCTTTACTAATTTCATCTGATAGTTCAGTTGTAGCAGGGTAGTCAGATAACTCTTTTATCTCATTAATTATTGGCGTATTGTCAACATAGCCCCATAAATAATTGCAGAAGCTGCCAAACTCTTTTTGAATTTCAATAAAAACCTTTGCATTATTAATTGCTGCATTTATTTTGGCTCTGTTTCTGATAATGCCATCATTTAGCATTAACTCTTCAACTTTTGCTTGATCAAATTGCGAAACTTCCACCACATCAAAATTTGCGAACGCTTTCTTATAACCCTCACGCCTTTTTAAAATTGTGTACCAACTTAAACCCGCTTGAGCAGACTCTAAAATAAGAAACTCAAACATCTTTTTATCATCACGAACAGGCACTCCCCATTCGTAATCATGATAAGCAACATAATCGGGTTTACTCAAGTCTAACCATGGGCAACGACAGTTTTTATCAGTCATATAATCCTCAATATTTGTATGAATTGGCTGATTTACTAGCAAGTTGTCTATTTTATTAGCAAACAATCATGAATCAGTGAAAATTCGTAAAATAGTACTTTACAACGTTAAGTAGAGACTTTAATATTCGCCTCGTCTTCAAGCAAGCATTTGTTTTAAGACGATTGGTGAGATGGCTGAGTGGTCGAAAGCACTGGTCTTGAAAACCAGCAAGGGTTTGTAGCCCTTCTAGGGTTCAAATCCCTATCTCACCGCCACATTTAGATTAACCCGTTGATTTTATTAATTTAAAGTCAACGGGTTTTTTGCTTTTAAAAAGCTTAGCCACATAACTTAGTCACACAAGGCAAGTTATGAACAACATTTCACATTATTTATATCAATATCCTCAATCTAAAAACTATTATTTTCGTTTTCGTATACCTGTAAAATATAAGTCTTTGCTTGTAAAAGATAAAAAACACTTTACTTCAACCCTTAAAACGTCCGATATTAACGTAGCGCAATATTTAGCTATTTTTATTAAAAGTAAAATATTTAAGGAGTTAAGCCACTTGGAAGCCAAGCCAGAAAATTATCAACCTGAAAATTGGGACTTTTATAAATACTTAAAAACTAAGTTTGATACTTATTTGTCGTGGGGTAAAAAACTAAGTGCTTCACAATCTTTCTCTGACGAAATAGACCAATTAAATGAAGTATCAACAAGTGATATGGGCGTTTATGAGGACTACTTGGAAACCCTCATAAATGATAAAGATAAAAAAGCAATGCTCTGTTTAAACAAGCAGATAGCCCACGCGCCTTATATGCTCAGTTATTTGGGTGATTACAATGATTTTTTATCTTCAAGGTTTCATTCTGACATTCATAAACGCTCAACAGAGCAACCACCACTATCAAAACCCAGTGAAGCAGAGCTGTTTTTTACTGAACAGCATTATGACGGTGAGTTTTATCAAGCATTACGGGATGACACCCCGACTGACTCACCTATTGCACTAAAAAGATTTATGGCACGGCACGCGTGGATCGAATTAGAGTTTAAACAACACCTAATTAAGCAGTTAAAGGGCTTTAAACAGTCGTATAACCCTTTTAGTGATACTGTGACAGCCAAAGCCTATTCACCTACTGAATACGGCTCGTTTTTGGAGATAATAGAAACATTAAAAGAAACTCAACGTGTGATCAAAGACTTGAAGCAAGAAAAAGAAGAAAAACATAAAAGCCGAAGCTATTAGGCTGTATCAAATATCGTTTGATTTTTTATATACACAGATTGGTGAAGACTTTGATATTTGTCAGTTCGATAAAAACAAAGCCGTTGAAGTAAAAAAAGCGGTAATGAATAAAGAAACTAACCGAACAGATAAAGACGGTAACAAGGAATTAGCGGTAAAAACAATTAACCGTTACTTAGTTAATTTTAATGCTTTTTTAAACTGGTGTTCAAACGAAGGGAAAATTGAAAAAAGTAATTTTTTTGTTGGATTAAAAATAAAAGAAACAAAAAATAGTAAATCAAAACATAGACCCTACACCAGTGACGAAATAACCAAAGTAATGAACTATAAGCCTACACGCAGTAATGAGGCTGAAAAGATACGTATTGACGCTTATTGGTTCCCGAAAGTAGCGTTATATACAGGTATGAGACTAAACGAGATTGCAGGGTTAACTGTTAATGATTTTAAACAAGAAAACGATATTCATTATATTAATCTATTTGATAAAGACTTAAAAACAGAAACATCTGAACGTCACATTCCTATTCATTCAAAACTTATTGAGTTAGGTTTTTTAGACTTTGTGGAGCAAAGGAAAAAAGATAAACAAAAAGTATTATTTAACCAAATACGGGCAGGTAAAAAGGTTGCAGGTAAAGACGGGTGGGGCGTAACTATTTCAAAGTGGTATAACCTTAATGTTGTTAAGAAAATTGGTATTGATAAACGAAATGAAAAAAACAATAACAAACTTGTTGATTTTCATGGTTTGAGACATACTTTTTTATCTAAGTTTAAGCAGTTAGGTTTTTGCGACAACTTGGTTAAACAAATAGCGGGGCACGGCAAGGGGGACGATATAACCTTTGATGTATATGGCTCAGAGGTTACAACCAAAATATCAGCGCTAAAAGAAACAATAGAGAATATAGAATATTAATGAACAAGTAATCCTAGTTTAGTTTTCGGCTGTAATTGTTTTCTTTTTCTTTATTGAAAACCGGCACGGTTTTGGGTTTCAAGGGGGAACCCTTTGACAAGTAGGGCGGTTTATTTTGAGGAACGAAAAATAAAGCCCCTATCTTGAAAAGTGGTGTGTTTGTCAGTCTGATTTTGATTTTTTTAAAAGTGTGTTATTACATAATTAGAACAAATAAAAATTATGTATGATAAAAAATTGGATCGTAAAAACTAAACAAATAAAACAAGGTGAAAAAGGCTTTTTAAACCACGTTAATTATTTAACGGATAACAACAAAGCAAGTCACGAATATTCAGCTATCAAAGTGCTAAATAATGGTGCTAAAAATATTATAAAAGAAATTGATAAGAGAAAGTCTTATCGTAACGCACACGGGCTTAGTGGTGGCGGTGTGCGTAATTTTTCTACTTCAATGGTATTATCCTTGCCCAGAGACATTAAACAGCCAACAACAAAAGAATGGGAAAAAATAGGGCTGTATACTATTAAAGAAATAGCAAAAAAGAATAATATTGATTTTGAAAAATTAAAAAATGTTTCTCATATCGTTTTACATAATGAAAGTGCCAGTCCAAGCAAACCCTCACACTTACATATTTTAATCTCTAATGTTTTAGACGTTGACGTTATCAAAGGCATATCACAAAAGAAAACCACCTTTACCGCTAAAAAAGCTTTTAACTATGCCGTTAAAAAACTATTAAATGAAGATAACAATCAATACTTACCAGTCAATACAAAAACTAAAAATAAACCTCTGTTTGTAGTCCGTGCAGAAAAAGCGGAAAAGGTTATGCTACTTTTTAAAAGCTTCAAGAATGATATTAATGATTGGTTTAGCGAAATCATTAATAAAAGAAATAGTTTTATATTGTCCACACTCGCTAAAAAAGCGGCTCAATCATTCAATGATTTTGATAACTCGATAGAAAATAAAAATAATAACTTACCTGATAAAGTGTTAACGGCTGTTGAAACCATTGAAGATTTAACAGCCGATAATGAAACGGTTGAACTGTTAGCGTTACCAACGGGTCAAGAGCATATTGAACCAACCAAAGAAACAGAAAAAGTATCTACAAAAACAACCAGAAAACGAAGAAGGAGAACACCAAAACCAACAAATGAATAAGGAGCTATTGATTTATTTTTTTTCTGTAATACTTTGTTAGTTATAGAAAAGGAATAAATAAAATGAATGGATTTGATGATTTTAAAAAGGAAGTATCGAAGAAAATAAAACAGCTACAATATCAAATTAAAAAGCTAACTCAGCAAAATGACGAGTTAATAAAAACTAATAAAATTGTGAATGAATGGCTTAATATTTCAAGATCTCAAAACACCAAGCTAATAGCGGAACACTTTCAGTTAAAAAAAATAATTGCAGGACAAAAGCGAAAAATAAAAGAAATGTACGTAGTTGAAATAGATGAAGAATTAGAAATGCCGAAACTCTTAAAAAAGGAGATTAATAGAGAAGGTAATAATTTAAAATAATTACCTTCTGGTTTAAATAATGAAGTTACTTAATTTTTATTCTTGTAGAGCTTTTGATAACCCAATAAGAGAGTGTTTTATTTCACTTTTACCTTGTTTGATCACAAGTTCGTTACCCTTTGCAAGAGCATTTGCCATCCAAAAATCATAACAAAAATTATAGCCTTCATTACTTGAATACCCAGCTTCTTTCCCATCAATAATAAAACGAGGGTATTTTAGTCTTTTTTCACTTTTTATACATACATTCCTATTTGGAAAAGTCGCTAAAGGAGTTACTTCAAAGATGATTTCAATCTCACCGTTACTTGCAACTTCTTTTCCAATGTTTACCCAATTTGGGTTGTTAGCATTTGCAGTTCCATAAGTAGTAATTAGAAGTAGAGCGATTAGTATTTTTTTCATATTTTTCCTTAAATAACGTTATAATGTTTTTAGCCAATCTATAGGATACATATAAACAAAATCACCATAGATTTTTCTTGCTTTTTCAAACTCTATTGCACATTTTTTTTCATGATTTATAGAGTTTTTCTTTGCTAATTGCGCTGTTGTTATATCATTAAGCGATTTTTGAAAAGCTTTTTCAAACTTCCAAGTTGACATATACTCAACTCCGTCTTCTACGCATATGTAATGTCCATTATCAATTCGTTTATACGACACAATCTACCTCCTTATTATTTCCTTTTATTATTAATGGATTAGATAATATAAGCAACTAAAAGCCTTAAAATCAATTAAGTTATTTTACTGTTACTTTAATTATTTTCTTATATCCTTTTTCTACTTCAAGATCTAAAAGTATTGGGTTAACTTTAAATAAAGAGTTACGTTTATTTTCTAATGAACCTTTCCAAGCAATATTTGAGTTAACAATATAGTAATTAGTTGTCCCGTCTTTTTTTACATTAATTATTTTATGACTTTTTAATAAATCAATTGACTGTCTTACATGTCTTTCTCCAACATTAAAAATCTTCGCTAAATCTTTTTGCGTAATATGAAACGTGTTTCGTTTATCCATATTTTCACATAAAAACAATAAGATAATAAATGACATTTTATTTTCTTTAAGTAATGCTCTTAATAGTTTTTGATAACGGTTAAAAAATTGAACATATTTATTAAGGTTTGATTGTTGTTGATATTTCTTTAATTCTGCTTCAAGTCTAATATTTCTCGTTTCTGCAAAATGTAGTTTTTTTTGTAGTTCTTTTATTTGATCTAACTGGTTTGTATTCATATTTAATCCTTTTATTTTTTTGGCTAATTAAAGGGATATCATATAAAAGACATTTTTCAATAGGGGATCTATAACTTCCTGTTAATAGGCACTTATAGACCCTGTATTAAAAGTTAATAAATAGTCTAAATATCGGGGGAAAATGAATATTGATTATTTTTTTCTATTCTAAGTATTATAAAAGGGAGTTTCAGATACAGAAAAACCAACTTAATTAGTTGGTTTTTCGAAGGATTATTTTTCGCCAAAAAAATATGAACACCTACCATTCAAATTAATATATTTAAAAATATTGTCAATAACCAAACCTAAAAGATTTACCAGTAAAAATATCTCTTAAATAAGTATTCAATAAATATGAGATCACAACATATTAGAATACTTTTGTTATGAACGATCACTTTATTACAAAATCAAAGATTTTGAATGTTATCGCTTCGCTCACTGGTAACAAGCGTAGCTTGTTCTTAGTTGAATAGTTTTTTAATAAACTTAGCCACAAAAATCTGTCACAAAACTAAACGGGATGTTACGATATTTAATATATTCAATAGGTTATGTGTCTTTAATGTAGCGGTGTCAAATCCCTATCTCACCGCCATATAAGAAAAAGCCCGTTACGAAAGTAACGGGCTTTTTTGATTTAAGTCCATTTGTAATCATACTTACTTAACGATATTTACTGTTTTGTGAAAACTAATAATTGGTTATAAGCTGGCATTGCATAATCATTTTTTAAAACTAAGTTAGCTGATTCTGCTAATGTTAGAATTTCTTCTATATCTCTAATCCCACTTTTAATGTCTCGATTTTTTAGCCAAAGATCAAAATTAGCGTTACTTTCACTGGTAAATTTACCTTGGTATTTGAAGGGGCCGTATATACAAACTGTGGCACCTGAGTTAAAGTTTTTAGCAACTTCCTGAAAAAAATCAATCACAAGAGGCCAACTTATAATATGCAGTGTATTGGCTGTAAAAAGGGCATCGAATGGTTCTATATTACTATTTTGTTTCCAACCTGTGTTTAAATCAATTTCAATTGGCTTTTTAATATTTTTAGTAGGGGACGAATCTATCCACGCATTAATACCTTTGTGATTTATTATTAAATCACTGGGTTGCCAAGTAAGGTGTTTTAAATATTTTGCAAAATAAACTGCGTGTTGGCCAGTGCCTGAACCAATTTCCAGTAAATGTTTTGAATGCATAAGCTCTTTTGAAAGTACTGTTAATATAGGTGTTTTATTATTTTCACAAGCTTGCGAATAAGGTCGGTCAATCATAATGTTTTATTATTCTTTAACTTTAAATGGTAGTAATGTGCTACATCGTTGCTGATACATTAACATATGCTGTTGTTCTTGCTTGCAAAAATTATGTAAAGCACTCCTAAAGTGAGAGTGTTTTATCCAATGATATGAGTGAGTTAATATGGGTTCAAATCCTCGTTTGATTTTGTGCTCACCTTGAGTACCTGAGTTAAAGCGCATTAGGTTGTTTTTAATACAAAACTCAATTCCACGATAGTAGCAAAGTTCGAAGTGCAAATTTTTATATGATTTAGTGCATCCCCAATATCTGCCATACAATTGGTTGTCATCATAAAAGAATAGTGCGCTTGCTATATCTTCTTCTCCATTATTAGCAATTATGAGCAGCATATTGTCAGCCATACTTTCCAGACATTGTTGAAAAAATTCATAACTTAAATGCGGTTGATGACCTTTTTTTAAATAGGTAAGTTGATACGTTAAGTAAAAGAAGGTTAAAGCATCGCTTGTGATAGCGTTACCTGTTAATTGTCGTATTGTTAAGCCTTGTTGTTTAATTGATTTACGCTCGTTTAATGTATTTTTTCTCTTACGTGAGGTAAAAGTACTAACGAAGTCATTGAATGATTCATAATTTCGATTAAACCAATGAAATTGCACGGTATTACGTTCGTAAATATTGCTGGGCAATGGGTGTGCTATTTTTTCAGTATATAAAACATGCCAACTATTAAGGTTTGTTTGTAGGCAATACTCTGTTAATGAAGTAAATAGATTTGTTATTTCAAGTTCCTTAGACAATAACTTTTTGCTATTTACGGGGGTAAATGGGCAAGTTGCGACAAGCTTTGGGTAATAATCAATACTATGTTCTTGGTATGCTTCAGCCCAGGCCCAATCAAAGACGTACTCTCCCCAAGAATGAGACTTTATATACATAGGCATTATAGCTAAAACATTATCTTGACTGGATATAACTAAATGATGAGGCTGCCATCCTTGATTAGCATTGACCGATTGGCTTTTCTCTAGATTATTAAAAAAATTGTATTGCTCAAACGGACAGTTTGAATCATTTAGTGTTTGCCAATGAGATGGGTTTATCTCATTAATTCCACTAACAAAGTGAACATTCATTTTATTCATGAATTGAAGGCCTACAATGCAATATATAGTTAGCTATATTAACCTTAAAAATAATAACTTAACTACAAATTATGTTTCATTTTTGTGTTGATATAGCTAAAAAACGAGCATATCGTCTGACTATTGTTCAAGAATTAAAGTTTTTTTAATTTATCTTTATTTATTCCTTTACAAATAGGTAACGACTATTTAGAATTCGCCCCGCTTTTAAGGAAACTTTCATTGTTTCTAGCTTTGTAATCTTTAAAAGTAATTGGTGAGATGGCTGAGTGGTCGAAAGCACTGGTCTTGAAAACCAGCAAGGGTTTGTAGCCCTTCTAGGGTTCAAATCCCTATCTCACCGCCATATACTAAAAGCCGCTACCAGTTAGCGGCTTTTTTTTTAATGTCTATTCTATAAGGGAATGAATGTGTTAAAACTGAACAAGATTAAAGATAGCTTTCTTAAAAAACATGCTAAATCATGTTTATGTCTTGTGACGCTTTCATCTTCTCTTTTTGCTCAGGCCAATACGACAGACGTTGAACTAAAGCCTGCTATTAGCGTTGAAAATATAGAGGAAATCTATAAAGAATCCGCGACAAACTCTACCTGGGAAAACTTAACGCCAGCAGAAGATTTTTATAACTCCCCATTTCAAATGTCATTATTTAATCCTAGAAATGGTGAAGATGGTGCCAGACTTTGGTCTCAAACCAGCTCAATCTTTGCCTATGGATTTGGTGTCATTGGATTGATCGCTTTATTACCTGAGGACATATCCAATTGGGATAAAGAACAAGGAATTTTTAATAAATGGTCTGATAATGTTAAGGAAGGTCCTGTATGGGATCGCGATACGGGTATGCTTAACTTTGTTGGTCACCCTTATTTTGGTGGCGTTTATTACCAAGTAGCGCGTAAGTCAGGCTATAGACAATGGGATGCATTTTTATACTCAGCATTAATGTCTACTTTTTATTGGGAGTATGGTATTGAGGCCTTTGCGGAAGTACCATCTATTCAAGATTTAGTGATTACTCCTGTGCTTGGTTGGGCATATGGTGAATGGGCTTATAATACTGAGATGGATATCCGAGAAGGTGGTGGTACAGTTTGGGGGTCTAGTGCACTAGGGAGTACAGCGCTTGCTTTGTTAGACCCCGTAGATAGCTTAAGTGTAGGCGTTAATAACTTATTTGGTCGTGAAATTATTCGTGCTGGAACTGGCTTTGTAAGCTTCAATGAAGTCCCAGTAGATAATATTGGTAATACTGAAAACCAAATTAAGTTAAATATATCATTACAATTAGGTGAGGGTGGTAATTACTCTGGAAATCGTAAGAATTATAAGCGAGTAAACGACCCAATAGACACTGGCATTATAGGTATGTCAATTGGTACTGGCCACATTGAATTAGATGACTCATGGAAAATTGAGGGCGGTACTACAACGGAATACACTTTAGGTTTGTATTTTACTAAGCAGTTCTCTAGTAGAGTAAGCTATTCAAAAGCACAGTTAACAGAAATAGAAACGAACAAACCAATTGCGTATGAAAGCTATCGATTAAATGGACAATACTATTTCAACGCGAACAATGATTTTAGACCTTATATAACCGCAGGTTTTGGTGAAATAATGTGGAAAAAAGATAACGACCACAAAAAATTTCAGTTAAATGGCGGTGTCGGCTTACATTATAAAATCAATAGCAATTTTGCTTTACAAGCAGATTGGCGCCATCATTACAGCCCTAATGCTAAAACCTCTGAAAACGCATTTGCGACAAACCTTGTTTATTTATTTGGTAAAGGTGAGCGTTAATACTGACATTTTAACTGTAACCAATTTGTAAGAAAGTATTAATATCTTCGTAGTTTACTTTTCTTAATTTTTTTATGATCTACACTTTAATTATGTTTAGCCATAATTAAGTGAAAAATATGAAAAAATTAGATGTATTCGCATTAATCCTTTTATCTAGCTATACATTCTCTTGCTCTACCATCAATGCTCCTTTACCTACGCACGTTAAACAAAGTAATAATCTCTATTTAGATAATTCATTCACCAGTAAAGAAGTAATTCAGGTAGAAACTGAAGAAGAGATATTCAAACTTGATCAATCCATGATTGATCTTGTCGAGAAGAAATTAAAAAAACACCCAAGAACTCGTGATAGAGCAGATGCTTTGCTTGATCATATATTCAATCATGAGGATATCTCATTAAAATATGATGGCAATGCCAATGTAACTGCAAGGCAGGCTTATCATAGTCAAACAGCGAATTGTATGTCATTAACTGTGATGGCTTATGCACTCGCTACAGCAGCTGATCTCAATGTAAATTTTCAACAAATTGACGTACCTGAGTACTGGGTTAGAAACGGTCAATATAATCAATTAACAGGGCATATAAATTTAATCGTTAGAGAAGAAGATGCACCTGGTTTGCGTGTAGTCTGGGGTGAAGATGTTTTTCAAATAGACTTTGATCCTGATGCTGCTAAAAAGTCATTTAGAAAACGTATTATCGATAAACAAACTGTTTTAGCGATGTTTTATAATAATAAAGGAGCAAACGCGTTAGTTAGTCAACATTACCAAGTAGCTTATCAGTACTTCAAAGCGGCAACAAAATCTGATAGTAACTTTAGTCCGGCTTGGGGAAATTTAGGGATTCTTTATAAATTAAATGGTTTTGAGGAACAGGCTGAGAAAGTATATAGACACGCTATTAGTTTAAAAAATGATAACCTAACATCTTTATCTAATTTAGCTTTATTACTAAAAAAACAGGATCGAGTAGATGAAGCTAATAGAATAGAAGATTACATTGTTAAGATTAGAAATAAAAACCCGTATTATCATGCGGTTTTAGCTGATGAAGCTTTATATAAAGGTAATTATGAACAAGCACTTATGCATTATAACGATGCAATTAAGCTAGATGAAAATGAACATGAATTTTATTTTGGTTTGGCCAAAGTGTACTATAAACTAGATCGTCTAAAAGCCGCTAAGCGCTCAATGAAAATGGCACTAACACTTAATCGAGCAAAAGATATTGATCGCTTATATCTGGCTAAATTAAATTTATTAAGAGAAACTAAAGTAAAACTATAGTCGATTCATAACATGCTAAATCAGCGATATTCTCTATAGGCAGCAAGTGAAAAAGTATTTTTCCATCATATTATTTCTTTCAATTCATCATTCGTTATCTCTAGCGAATGATGAAGTTAATTCCCGTATTCAACTCCAACAAGAAGTACTTTTACAGTACATAGAAGCGTTGTCTAGTGATGATATGCAAGGGAGAAAATTTGCGACTAATAGTAGTTCAAAAACTCAAGACTATTTAATTAACGCGTTAAAATCCTATAATATTCAACCGTTTAAGAATAAGTATTTACACCGTTTTAACCATGACAATTTTTTTAATAACAAGCAGGGCGCTAATGTCATTGGATTTGTTCCTGGCAATCAATATTCAGATAAATATATCGTATTAACAGCTCATTATGATCACTTAGGCGTTAAAGGAAAGCATGTTTATAATGGCGCAGATGACAATGCATCAGGTGTAGCTGCGTTATTAACATTTGGTAAGCTTATTAAAGAAACGCCGTTAAAACATAACATTATTCTATTATTTACCGATGGTGAAGAAATAAACTTGTTAGGAGCAAGAAGTTTCATTAGACAGAATGATGCAATAAAAGAAAGTATTATGCTCAACATCAATGTGGATATGATTGCTGGCGATAATAAAACAAAAAGATTACATTATATTTACGGTAACTTTGATAAGTTTACTAAGACAGACTTAGTACAACAGCTATTTAAAGAAATAAAAACTGACGACATTAAAGTTAAAAAAGGCTTCAAGCACTTTGGCCGTAATAGTATTCAAGATAGAAGAACTAATTGGAAAATGGCAAGTGATCATGGGGTGTTTGCCAATCATGATATTCCATACTTATATTATGGCGTAGGTACGCATAAAAATTATCATTCAGTTTCTGATACTTACGCCAATGTAAATAAAGCATTTGCTGTAGCTTCCTCAACACTTATTTTTAAGCATTTACTATATTTAGATAACAGCATTTCCTTAAATTAAGTCAGTCATTAGTAAACAGGCTATGTTCAATAGTTCAAAACAGTTATACAGATAACAAGTCAATATTAACTAAATGATAAAGTAAAACATATAACCTTTTAAAATATGTATTTTAATAAGTAATAAATATGGTTATAATTGGTTAATATTCAGTTGTTTACATATTTTTACCGTGACGCTACGTAAAATCTGCGAGTAAAGTTAGCCAAACCAACTTTATTTTTCACGTAGCGTTACGCCTAAAAAGTAAATTAAACCAAAATTAGGTATGAATAAATGTCCTATTCTATGTTCGAAGGTAAAACGGCTTCTGATATTTACTTGTTATCATTACAATCAAAACAAAGTCGTATAACCATGGCTTCATTATTAAATGTTGTGGCTGCACATTTTGCTAAAAAGAAAAACCATCAAGATGTTGATTGGTCTATTTTGCATTATGAAAAAATTTTAATGTTTCTCTCATATCTATCTGAACAAGGTAAATCTCCAGCTACTATCAATGTTTATCTATCAGCGCTTAAAGGCGTAGCTAAAGAAGCGTGGCGAAAAAAATTAATTGATGTAGAAACCTATCAGCACATTAAAGAAATAAAACGCATTAAAGGTACTCGAAGTATTAAGGGTCGAGCTTTAGAACTTGAAGAATTAAACATTCTCATTGATTACTGTATGGCACAAGAAGGAGTTATTGCAATGCGTGATGCTGCGGTAATTGCTTTGGTATATGGTGCAGGTTTAAGAAGACATGAAGCAGCTGGCTTATTATTATCTGATTTAAATATCAGTGAAGGCACTATTAAGGTACTGGGTAAAGGTAATAAAGAACGTATCAACGCCCTGCACGATCGAAATTTAGACATTATTCAAACTTGGTTAGATGAACGAGGTTTAGCTCCCGGCCCTTTATTTTTGCGTGCAAGAAAAGGCAATCGTCTGGTTAATGAACCTATTTCAGGCCAAACAATATATGACATTATTATTCGTAGGTATAAAGAAGCAGGCTTGAAACGGTTAACGCCACATGACTTACGAAGAACTTTTGCCACCAAACTACTTGAAAACGGCGAAGATGTTTTTCTCGTGCAAGATCTTATGGGGCACTCATCAGTAGAAACTACAAAGAATTATGATAGGCGTGCCGACAAAGCAAAAACAAAAGCGGCAAAAGCTTTACCATTCTAAGTAAAACTAGCCGCTTGAAACACTTAAACTTAAGAACATTTATTATACGAATTTAGTTGATAGGTTCTATTTTTAAAACAAGAGCGGGATCAATTTTTACATCAAACCAATTAATTCGCCAATCTAAATGAGGTCCAGTTGCCCTGCCACTTTTTCCAACTGAAGCAACTACTTGTCCTTTTTTAACATAATCTCCTGTTTTAACTGATGACGCACTTAAGTGTAAAAAGGTTGAACTGACACCTTGGCCATGATCAATAATCATAGTACCGCCAGAATAAAACATATCAGGTACCCAAAGTAACACCTTTCCAGAAGCGGGAGCCTTTACAGGATCACCAATTTTTCCGGCGTAATCTAAACCATAATGAGGCCTTTTAGGCACACCATTATAAACTCTTCTACTGCCATAAACTCCCGTAATAGTCCCGTCAATAGGTGGAATAAAACCTTCGGCGAAGTGAGTTAATTCACTGGAAATTTTTCTAGCCGCTTTAATCTGTTTGCTATCTTTTGCGGAGCGCTCAATAGCTTTTGGATTAGGCTGCATGATGCTCTTCTTTATACCTTCAATGCGCTGTTCTTTGTAAGTACGTGCCTGTGGTGTAAAAGTTTTGCTTTTTGTTTCCCCATCAGGTGTAGATACAATTAAGGTATATTCAGATATATCGTCACGTGAGAAACCAAAGGCGTATTCACCTTGAGCCGATACTATTAATGGCCTTCCATTTAACGATACAGTGCTATTTTTAGTTGCTTTTCCAACAACTAAACCACCCTGCTTTATTTCTCCTGAAAGTTTGATTTCATCAATTGCTTCAACGCTAACACTCGTTAATAAAACAGAAGTAAAAAAAGCTGTTTGGACAATAGTTTTATAATTCATAAAGATGTTATCCATTAACGATTGCTCCTTTTGCAACACCTTCATATGCAATGACTTTTAATCTAGTTGAAAGCTCAGGTTGAGCTTTGACGATTTGTCTAGCAATGAAGTCTGCTAATAATTCTACGGTTGAATCACAATCGACAACATCAAGTATGTTGGTAGGAACGGCAATATCAAACCTTCCTTGTGGTGCTCTGTAAGCAAAAAATTGATGATCGGGTTTCAAATGTTCATCAATTTCATTTGATAACTGAATATCTTTTCGTGATATTCTATCTGCTTCACTGGCTATATAAATGTCTTTCCAACGCTGACACCATTGATGCTCGAGAGAAATATCTTTTTCACCATCTACAAATATTTGAATTTTTGAACGGTGGCCATGAGCAATTCGCTGACAGTTACCATCATGTAATTTCAAACCGTGAGTATAGTGATAATAATCACCTGGTATATACTCTGGTCTTAATGTCAGAATTAAACCCTCTACGTTTTCAGGTAATTGTTCTAAGATAACTTTTGTTAAATGCTGAGTAACAGCGTCAATCGTTATGCTCTTAGATTCTATACTGGCAAAAGCGCAAGCTGGTGATTGCAAATGATAACTGCCCACACCACTAAAGAAGTCAATTGTTTGATGATTTACTTGATGTGAAGACTCTTTCAAGATGACAGACTTAGACAGTATAGGTAAAAGCAATTTATGATCTACCGCCTCATCTATGATGGCTTTTATTTGCTTCTTAACTACAGCAAAATCTAGCACCATACTCATTTCATTCAATGAGCCATCAAGCAATACATCAACAATCCAACTTTCACCGACAATGCCACGTTTAGGGCAAAGATATGAAAAATCTATTACTGTTAAGTCGTCTACAAATAATTGCATTATTAATAAGTTACCTTGATATTAATCTTGTACTTGCCATTGAATAGTTTCGTTGGCGCGAATCGGCACTACTACATCATCTCCAAAAGATAATGTTTCTGGTACTGTCCAATCAGTTTTAATTAATGTGATTTTGTCAGAGTTAACCGGTAATTGATAAAAAGCAGGTCCATTTAAACTGGCAAATGCTTCTAATTTATCAAGAGCATTTTCTTTCTCAAATACTTCAGCATATAACTCAATTGCGGCATGTGCAGTATATGAACCAGCACAACCACAGGCCGACTCTTTTGCATGCTTGGCATGGGGAGCTGAATCTGTACCTAAGAAGAATTTAGCACTGCCACTTGTTGCAGCTTCAATTAAGGCTTGTTGATGTACATTACGTTTTAAAATAGGTAAACAAAAGAAGTGAGGTCTAATGCCACCAACTAACATGTGATTTCTATTGAATAATAAATGATGAACCGTAATCGTAGCGGCAACATTATCACTAGCTCCCTTGACAAAATCTACCGCATTTTTAGTAGTAATGTGTTCAAGTACGACTTTCAGAGTAGGATAATTTTCAACGAGAGGTTTAAGGATATTATCAATAAACACCTGTTCTCTATCAAAGATATCAATATCGTCTGTTGTTACTTCACCATGAATAAGTAGAGGCATGCCAACTGATTCCATAGCGGCAAATACATCAGATAAGTTATTAACATCTGTAACGCCTGAAGATGAGTTTGTTGTAGCTCCAGCAGGATAAAGCTTAGCTGCAAAGACTAGACCTGAATTCTTTGCGTCAATAATATCCTGTGCTGTGGTGTTATCTGTTAAATATAAAACCATTAATGGTTGAAAATGTGCAGCGGGTTTAGCTGCCATAATTCGTTGATGATACTCAGTTGCTTGCTCAGCATTTGTTACTGGCGGTACAAGATTAGGCATAACAATCGCGCGCCCAAAATACCTACTTATATCGGCAACCGTATTGGTTAAAACATCGCCATCTCTTAAATGTACGTGCCAATCATCAGGTCTTGTGATGGTAATTTCATTTATAGACATTATTTCTATTCCTATTTTTCATTAATTTATCAACCCATTGTTTTTGATGGGGATATACTGGTTACGCGTTACTGATTATCTGTTCTGTAAGCGCATAACGATGTTATTTATTCGTTACTTTCACTATCTTGATTAGCTAAAAGTGACAATAACTGCTCTTTTAAATTTGGTGGTACTTTGAATATAGTTATTGAGTCATTATGCGGATTATAAACAACATCTTCACCAAAATGACTACGTTCAAAACTTAGACTAATACCGTTACCATACCCGGAGTATTTAGTAATTTTATTAACAACAGCTTGCTCATGGGGAAAAGATTCTTCAATGGGATAAGATTGCTCTTGGCAGAATTGATAAAAGTCAGTTTCCGCTCCTGCAGGTTCAATCACTTTACCTAACTCTTGAATAGATACATCTTGTGAGCTTGCTTTTTGATCTTTACAGTAATTTAGCAAGTCTTTACGTGTTTTTTGTTTTTCTGTGGCATCAAGTTGATTTACGGCAACATAATCTTCTACAGCTTGAACAAGGGTTTGAGTTTGCTCTTTTGCGTTTAACCCTTCTTCACAGCCTAAAAAGTCAAGGAAGAAGTCTGAGACTTTACGACCTGCTCGTCCCTTGATAAAAGAGATATAGCGATTACCCTGTGCATTTTGTTGATAATCAAATAAATCAATTCTCGCAGCGAGTTGAAGTTTACTGGTATCAAGGTGTTGATCAGCAGAAATATTTAATTCACCATCAACACTATAATGTTCAGTGATAGGAATAATAGCAGCCAATAGGTACCTGCCACCCATAAATTCATAATGGCAAATAATTAAATAACCAGTTTCAGCTAAATCATATTTTTCAATTTCGTTCTTTAAGACATTACCTGCCTGACAACTAAATTGATAAAAGCTTTGTTGCTCATTTAAATAACTTTCCATTAAATCAACAAATCGAGCTGAATCACCTTCAGCAGTCGTTGAGTTAAAACTACCATAGGCTTTGCTGCCTTTAGCATTGTATATACCATGCAAGCCATCAACGAAATTAGTAATTTTCTGGCTTTGTTCAATTTCTTCAGGCCCTAACCTTAATTGAACTTCTCCTGTTTCTTCTATTTTTGATAGAAAATGTAGCGCGATATTTGAAATTATTAAACTCATAGATAAAAGTCAGTCTTTGTCTTATATAGTATATTGTGCAGGCATTTGATAAACTACGAAAATTATTAATTTACGCGTAAATCAACTCATGCCAATTGTATCGAAATATTCCAATGAACGTATAGAAAAAATCATCCAAGAATTAATGGACGTGCTTGTCAATGAATCAGCAACGCCTGATTTAGCATTAATGTGTTTAGGTAATGCGGTAACAAACGTAGTTTCTCAGGTTCCAGAAGATCAACGTTCTGCTATTGTAGACAATTTTACCCGAGCATTGAAACAATCAATCTAAAAATCACGTAATTAATTCACATTAATCATAGAAGAAAAAATATCAATGGTTTCGTTTGATAATAAAAGTTACAGCAAAAAGTTATTACACCTTATAAGTTGGGGCCATTGGTTCACTTTTTTCAATATTCTTGCCGCAATAGGTTTTTCATCTTTTTACTTATTTAATGAGTCAATGCCTGAGACACTCTTTGGTCAAGCTTATTTGTTTACTACATGGATAAGTCATATTGCGTTTCTAACTTTTATCAGCTTTGTATTATTACTATTTCCACTTACGTTAGTATTTCCCCACACAAAATTTATTAGAACCTCAGGCTCAATTATATTTACTGTGGGTCTATTGCTCTTAGTGTTGGATGCTTTCATTTATAATAGATTAGGCTATCACCTTAACGCTTCATCAAGTAGTCAGATTATTGATTTAATTACAGAGCAAATTAATGAAAACGCGACGACCTTTTATTTGGTTAGTGCGATTTTAGCTGTGGTAATACTGGCTTTTCAGTTAGTTATCAGTAATTTTGCATGGAAGCATTTAATGCAATTACAAAAAACTGTGTTTGCAAGAGTTGTTGTATTATTTCTAGTGGTTTCATTTTTCTTTAGTCATCTAAGCCATATCTGGGCTGATGCTAATTTAGATTATGATATTTTACAGCAAGATACCATGCTGCCATTATCTTACCCTGCAACAGCTAAAACATTACTGACAAAATACGGTTTATTCAATTTAACAGATTACTTAGAAAGAAAAACCAGTCCTTTAGCTTTTACTTCGACAATTCCTGACTACCCTGTGATTGCACCTAAAGAATGTAAAGGTATGATTTCTACAAATGATGTTGAGCAAGTTTCAACATTTTTAGTATTAACAGACAAACAATTAGGTGTTGAGCAGCTAAAGCAATTTCAGCAACGTTCAAGTACTGCTAGCATGCTATTAGAGCAACATATTGATACAGGTTTAAATTCTGACTCTTGGTTTAATTTTTTCTACTCACTTCCAAGTATTTATCAAGAGGAGATCTTGTCACAAAAGCCCTCTCCTGTTTTGTTTCAAGCAGTAAAGCAACTAAATTTAGCGACATCTTTCACCACGGTATCTTCATCAACCAAACTAAATTCTGAAATGGTTGACCAAGAACAACCTTGGTATCATGCTCTTTTTGAGCAACATAATGACTTAGAAAACATCTCAACTATATTATTTGCTAATAATTTAAATGCGATGTCGCCAGGATTGCATGTATTTTATTTTTCTAGCAACGATGCACAATCAGAAGAAAGCCAATATCACTTTGAGCTATTTGTTGACGCATTACTGCTTGCACAAAAGCAGAAAAAACAGAAAGATTATATTTGGGTTAGCTCAATGAGTAACCTTAATGAAGATACACGCTTATCAACCAAACCAGCTTTATTTGCTTACCCAACAAGTCAGCCTACTAAAGCTGATGAGATCACATATTTAACCAGTCATATGGATCTACAGCCAACATTAATGAAAAATTGGCTAAATTGTTTTACACCCGTTCAAGACTATGCTGCTGGCGATGATCTACTGACATTGACAAAAGATAGAGTTATTGCCAATACCACGGCAAAAGGTATGATGGTTTTTAATAAAGATAAGTCGGTTTTTATTGACCAAAACGGTAACTTCCAAAGCTATTCAAGACAACTAGAAGCCCCTATTACTGTAAATGCAGATTTTCCACTTATGATTGATGGTGTTCATTACATTAAACAATTTAGTGATACATCGGGTAAACAGTAAATTAATACTGAACAATGATTAATTTATCAGCAATTGCATGCTATTTTTCTTAACAATTGATAAATAGCATTGCATTCGAATATTTTTCGATTATTATACTGGCACTTAGCAAATCCCTCCCTTTTGTTTGCTAGTTCGTCATAAAGAAAATGTTTCGGGGTATAGCGCAGCTTGGTAGCGCGTGCGTCTGGGGGACGTGAGGTCGCAAGTTCGAATCTTGCTACTCCGACCATATTTAGTAAAAAAGCGCCTCTATGGCGCTTTTTTCGTTAGAATAATTCAGTTTATAATTTCTATCGGTAAAATTATTTAAACCACACTTTACCACCAATAAATTTATAAGCCGCAGTACCTCGTATCAAGGTTTTGCGGGCAAATTGAATTTCGCAACTAGGACAGATACATGGCGTTTTTGTATAGTCTTTTGATATTCGCTCGATAAAGCATTTTACTAAAGTCCCCTTGCCACCTTTTCTATATTTATAAAGCACTTGATTACATTGCTTACAAAAGATATCAACGGTTTTTGTAGGGCCTTTCTTATTGGGTTTTGCCATAATAGTAAAGGTACTATCCCGTTCTATTTATTAAGGATATGAAACCAAGTATGCTATAGCACGACACCGAACATATTTTTTACAATCAAAGTAGCCCGTACTGGTTTTGCATTCATCATATACGATGGCATTACCACCTAAAAATTGTGTTTCTGCTTTAAGTGTTTTATGTAACGATTTTTTTGAAGGCATTGGTTCACTAATGTTTAGCTGACAATAGTCTGTTTCAACAGGCCCTAGTGCTCTTGCATTCATGCTAAATATTTCACTATGGCTGAATTCTTCTACAACACTAGCTCTAATAGCACGATCAACATGCCTTCCTAAATTAGTATCGACAGATAACGTAGAGCATCCGTAAAGTGATAATATGCTCAATGTCACTAATATTTTTTTCATAAGCTTTCCTTTCTATTTTTAGACATCCGTTTATTGTTCAACTGAATTTATCGAATTGTTTTTTTGTAAGATAAAATTTGCTTTATTGGGGATTTCACTTTGATCATTGCGATATACTTGGTTTTTTGCGTAGCCCTTGGTTAGATATACAACCCAATATTCAACATGAGGTGAACTCCACTCTTCAATTAATGCTACACCTAGCTCATCTTGTTCAGCATAAAATTTGTGTTCACCGAGTAAATGAACTCTATGAGCCTCTGAATCTTTGAATGAGCTCCAAACTTCTTCTGCTGAAGAATAACCTCCCGCAACGGCCTCTACCTGATTGCTGTTAAAATCTGTCCCATAATAATCTGGTAATTTATAGTTATGTTCTCTTAATAAAGCATTTGGACTTCCATCTAAGTTATGAGTGACTAAACCAAATTCAAGCATCTTTTTTGCTTTAACTAAGGCTATTTCAGACAATAATTTATTACAACGAATACTAGGCCTAAGTTGCTCATCATCATTAATGATCAACTTTGCTAGTTGCTGTGCTTTTTTTGAAATGCCGCAATCTTGATAGTTGTTGGCTTCAACTTTTATTGATAATGCTAAAGTAAAAAATAAAAGTAGACTTTTGTACATCGTGACTTCCTTTTCAGTGCTGCTAATTAAACTGTTATTGCTGATTTAGTTGTTTCATTGATTATTTGTAGAGATTTATATTCGTTTTTATTTGAATCCTTCAAATGTTGATTTATTTCTTTGTACGCTCTGATCAGCGTTTTAAATAAATGGGATTTCATATGAGGTTTAATACTTGTTGGATTAATACCTTTACTGACACAAAATAATGCTAATGCATAAACGGTTTCGACTTCCGGTAAAGCACTTTGCCTATTCAATGCCCTAATATTACATGAACCACAACCGCCTTTAAATTGGTAAGCAGTATTAGCAAATATTACACCGAAGCCCATAAAGCAAGCGATCAGATCGACTGCTTGTGGTTGTAACTCTTTACCACCAGGTACAGTGATATTAAGTTGGGCAAGCATTATACCTGCGAGGTGCTGAACAATATATGCAATAAAATCTTGAGGTTGACGTATTTGATCTACTTGGTATGGAATTTTTATAGAATAAATGGGTGCTAAATAATGAACTTGACTCTTCTTACCTCTTAACGGGTACGATAAAGATAATTGAGGCATAGGTTCTACATGATGATTACTGATATCAACGAGCTCTATAGGCCAGTTAGACATACCCGCATAATTTAAGGTATTGGTAAAAATAGTATGGGCCATTTCTTGGCCACTTGAACATTTACCGGGGTAATACTCATTACTGGGTAAAATTGCTTTACTCTCTTTGATTAAGTAATCAGCATCAAAATTTTCTAAACACCATAAGAAACTATCGTAAATCCAAGTTCGAGTGCCTTCATCAACAACAGGAGTTTTTTTAAATAATTGACCAAGCATGGTTACTCTCCTGTATTTTGCGCTAAAGCCCATTGCCACGCTTGGGTATCAAACAAGGGAACAGTTGAAAGAGAATGATGATGACTACCTGAGGTTTCTTTAGTTGAATACGATAGATACATTATGGTTTTCTGCTTAGCATCGTAAATTCGACGTACCTTTAAACTTTTGAACAATATACTTAAAGACTCTTTAAAGACAACTTCTCCATTTTTAGATAAATTAATATCCTTCACTTGTTGCTCAGTTATAGGTCCTGTTTGTCGACAAGCAATACTCATATCTGATGGATCTGATAAATCTAGATTAGCTTCGACATAACTAACATGACAAGTTACCCCAGAAATTTTCGGATCGAGCATAGCCTTAATAACGACATCTTTAGTGGTAAATAAACCTAAACTGACTTTCCCTGCATTATCGGAACAACCAAATAAAAATGCAGAGGCAAATAACACTGTTGATAGTTTTTTCATAACAATAAATCTTTTTAAGTGTGTTGATTAAGCCAGTTTACTATATCAGGAAAGTGATCATTAATCGCTTCTGGGTGAGTTAAAATATTAATGTGATCATAATCTAACTTGTTACCATTTTTCTTTGCTAACAAATTAAATTTTGAGTCTTTATTATATTCATCAATAAAACCACGAACATCTCGTGCATTTCCTAACAAACTATCTTTAATGCCGGTAATATGCCATGTTGCAGGCCAATTCACTTGGCTAACTTGACCGCTGTAATCATATTTATCAATAGGATCATGCCATTCACCTTTATTTATCCATTGAGAAGACTGTTGTAAAAAAGATAGTGTTTCACTGTCGGCTCCAAACTTAAGTTTTTCCGCATCAATAAACCCTGTTTTTCGAGCCAAATGAGGTAGGAACTTATTCCATAATAAATCCAATTTTATTAATTTTTCAAATGATCGTATACGTATACTTCGCTTAGTACCAAAACACAGCTTACTGGCAACTAAATCAACGAGATTAGGGTATCGAATAAGTGAACTAGTTAATACCACACCACCCCAAGAGTGGCAGATAATATGTACTTTTTGTTGGGTTATATTGTTTACATAATTAAGTAACTCAGGGACATCTTCCGTGATCATTTCATATTGCCCATGATTAGTGTCTTCATGAATTGGCGGTAAACTCTTTCCTTTTCCCCGAAAATCAGCAATATAAACATCAAAACCTTGTTCAGCTAAATAACAACCAAGTCCCTTACCCTTTTCAGTATAAAAAATTTTCCCGTTCTCAATGGAGCCGTGAAGCATTAATACAGGCACTCCGCCCTTGTGTTTATAAATATGTCTTAGATGAAGTTGATGGTGTCCAGACGGGATAAATAAAGAATCTTGATTCATTAAAATATAATTATAATTAACTAAAAGATTAAAATACCATATCGGATAAGTGATCAGACCACAAGATAATGTACACTGTTAAAGTTTCAACCTAATGGTTTCTTTAAATATTGTTGGATTTTCTAGCTGCTGTAAATCGAGTTTATTAGGTAAATAAATATTCGATATTGGTTTTGCCAAAGCAGGATTGCTTTCAAAAAAAATTGCATCAAAGGCTAAACGATCATTACCATATAAACCTCGGTGAATCATTTTGGCTGAGAAGATGAGTAAATCTCCTGCATTTAGCTTAATTACACTAGAGTTGGCTAAATCATTATGAGGAAGATGCCCATTACGAGACGTTCGTACAGCTAACTCAGTATTAGAGTCCCAGCGCTTATGGCTACCTGAAATTAACTCAATACCAGGCTCATCCACTAAAGGAATTCTAAAATGAACGACTTCACTGCCTGATAATGCAATTTTCTGCTCTTGCTCTGATAAGTGATATTGAAAATCTCTATGCCAATAATTCTTTTGCTCAATTGTTACCGGATCAAAAAATAATTGAGTATTCATAAAAGCTGCTGGCTCACCAAGTATTCTATGTACCATATCAACTAACTTATTAGTCGCTAAAAATTTGAATAGTGCTAACCTTTGCATGCTATTGATGTATTTACCCTCAGTAAGCCCAGAAGAGTTAATCGCTTTAGTTTGATAAAACTCTTCATTATTATCTTTCCATCCACGATGAAATGTATTAACTATGTGAGTTAAATTAGATATCTCTTGTTGATTAAAAAAATCTTTAATCAACAAGAATCCATTAGATGAAAAGGAAGGATGAGGCATAAGAATTAAAGGATTTTTTCTATATACGGCCGTACCTGCTCTATTGAGCTACAATGATTAGGTATTGAGATACTACGATAACCATCACCTAAAAATAGACGATCAATTTCGATAAGCACACCGGTTTCATGGCCATTATCGACAAAAGTTACTTCAATTTCTTTAGCTCCAAATAATGAACGTGATTGTTGTTTAAATTCATACTCTTGGTAACAAGGTAAATGCGAAGAAAAATTCTCACCTCGAACGCCACCGACTTCGAGATCAATTTTAAACAATGAATAACCACTTTGTTCAATCACTTCAAGCACGGCAAGTTGAGTCGGTGAAGGATGAATAGTTAACGGATCATTATCTGAGCCATCAATACCATTTTTAATGTCTAAGCCTGTTTGCAACCAAACTTTAGCAATTTGTTGTCCATGAAAACTTGATGCCGGCACTTCACTATGTAGATCAAGAGAAAAATGACGTGTTATCGTTTCTTGTGGTTGAACCTCCACATTAAGTTCTTGCAACCAATGCTGTAAAACAACATTTTTGTTATAAGTAACTTCTTCATCGCCTACTTCACTTTCAGCCTTTGCTTGTGCCATTATCGCTAATTCAATGCCATTTAAGTGCTGAGAAACATCTCCACCCTTGATAATAACTTCAATATCAAACGTTTGACCTGCAATTAATTCATCTGTTAATAACAAAGTATCAACAGTTGCTTTTCCGATACCAACACTGGCTAATAGTTTTTTTAACAAATTTATGTACTCCATGATAATTGCTTAAACAACAATTTACTCGCCGTTTTAATTATTTGCAAAACTTTGTCACTTTTACTTGTTACAAGGTTTAAAAAACAATAATGCTTTATTTAATTATCAAAAACCCAATTACTGTAACCACTCATCTAATAACTCTTTATTAAGTGTTTTATAAAAATACATTTCAAATAATCAAACAGAGGCTCATCATGAAAGTGAACACTCGCTTTAGCCAGCGAGGAGTTGTCAGGGTTATCATGTTTGTTTACTTAAGAGTTATTGGGGTTGTTAATGTTGGATCCGGGCGGGGTTGTCGGGGTTATAAAAAAACAGTAGTATGGGGTTGTTAGAGTCATGATGAGTTGAAAACTAAATGAAATACCCAGTCTTAATAGAGAGTAGTACTGACAACAATACTTATAACGTGAGTGTGCCTGATTTACCTGGCTGCCAAAGTAAAGTTAACGGGATAGATCAAGGGTTTACTGCTAGTATCGAGATGATTAAAAGTCACCTAAGTATATTGGCTGAATATGGTGAAAAAGTGCCTAGTGCTAGCAGTATCGAAAAGCAACGTTCATTATGGCGGGAGCAAAATAAGCATCTTGCTAATGCTGAACAAAGGTTAATAGACAGTGTTTGGGGTTTAGTTGATGTTGATATAACGCCCTATCTCGGTAAAAGTCATAAAATAAATGTTACTTTACCAGAGCTTTTAATCAGCCAAATAGATGATCGGGTCAGTAAATCAGAGCAACACAAAACCCGTTCGGGTTTTATTGCTGCGGCATGTATTGCTGAATTAGCAAAAGAGTGAAGCAATAGTGTATATGTTAAGCTGCGAAATAACTTTCTTTATAAAGTTATTTCGCTTTAACTAGAGCGTGTTGAACTTTGTAGTATCAATGAGTGCAGAAGCTTGTTTAATTTTTTCTTTATAAGATAACTTACTATCAAAATACGGAATGTGAGCGATCATAGGTAATTGCAGTAATGCCTGTAGGGCTTCAATATTTTCTTCTAGATTATCCATTGTATCATCGACAGCACAGTTAGAAATCCAACCTAAACAGTCTGTCCCTGATTGCTTTATTGATTGCAGCGTTAATAAAGCATGATTTAAACAACCTAACTTCATATTAACGATGAGAATTACAGGAAGCGCTTCAGACGCGACAAAATCTGAAAGAAATTGACCATCACCATTTTTAAATCCTATAGGTAAACGCCAACCCCCTGCACCTTCAACTAATATATAATCAGCAGCCCTTTGCTTAACTTGTTGAAAATGATCAGTTATGCTCTCTAAAGTTATTTGGCAACCTTCACTTTGTGCTGCAATATGTGGGGCTATTGGCTGCTTAAAAGCAATGGGATTGATCTCGTTAATACTTTGTTGGCAATTGGCATGCTCATGCAAAAGTTTGGCATCTTCATTTACCAAGATACCATCGACAAAATCACAACCTGCTGAAATCGGTTTAAAAACAGCAATTTGTTTGCTTTGTTGTTTTAAAGATTCAATAATTGCACACGATACAAAGGTTTTACCTGCGTCTGTATCTGTTGCAGTGACAAATAGTTTTTTCATACTAATTATTTAATTTAACCACTAAGCCAGAAAATAAACGATAAGTCGCAGGGTAAATACCACTTGGCTCTAAAAAGTCTTGATAAAACTCTGTCATTTTGAACCATTTATCTTTACCTGATAAACCACGATTCTTTTTATTTGGTAAATGATTTGCTCCCAAGCCTTTTAATTCTCTGGCTAAGTGAATAACATTTTGATATTCCAATATAATATCCTGGCACTTTTGTTCGAGTAGTTTAGATTGCCCAGTGTTGAATAAAGCATTCATTTCATCGACAGTTTTGAAATCAATAACATGTTGATCATTATCAACTTGTTTCCATGAAGATTTTAACTCATGTAAAGTACCATCAATTAAGGTAGTAAAAATTATCAAACCACCGGGCTTTAACACCCTTAAAATTTCATTAATAGCCACGTTTAACGGATCAAACCATTGAATTACTAAGTTTGAGTAAATTAAGTCTACACTTTCATCAGCCAAAGGAATTTTGTGCGCATCAGCTTCTATCCATAATATATTTTCATTTCGTTTAGATTTTGCAAAACGTAACATATTGGTTGATATATCTAAGCCAATAACTTGCTGATAATTGCTCGCTAATAAATCAGTAAAAAAACCAGTACCGGAACCTAAATCTAACACGGTAAGATCTGACTTTTTTGGTAACCATGGCATTAAATGTTTACCAGAAAATCGCTGTAATCTAGCAGAGACATCGTATGATTGACTTGCTAAACCAAAAGTTTTAGCGATATTTTCTCTTGTTTGCCAAATTTCTTCTTTTTGCATTAGTAATTTAACGCCTTATTTAATGTGCTTGCTAACTTATTGATATCATTATGACTATGGTTTGCGCAAATGGTAACGCGTAACCTTGATGTGCCATTGGCCACGGTTGGTGGTCTAATAGCAGTAACCCATAGTCCTTGCTCCTTTAAAGTTTTACTCACATCAAGGGCCTTTTGTTCATCACCAATAATAATGGCATGAATTGAAGAGTCTGATGGTAAAACATTAATGTGTTGATCAAGTTTCGAAAGGAACAATTCACTTAGTTCTACAATTTTATCACGTCGCCACTGCTCACTTTGAGTGAGTTCAATACTCTTTTTAGTCGCCCAAGCAATCGCTGGAGATATCGCCGTAGAATATATATAGTGCCGAGAAAAATTAGTTAGATAATCTTTTAACTCCTGCTCACAAGCAATAAATGCACCGCTGGTTGCTAGCGCCTTACCAAAAGTGGCCATAGATATGTCAATATTGGTGACGAAATTACTACCCTGACCTTTATCACCTATTACACCGATACTGTGAGCATCATCTAAATATAGCCAAGAATCATAACTCTCTGCTAATTTTTTTAACTTATTTATATCTGCTTTATCACCATCCATACTAAAGACACCTTCAGATGCTATTAACTTATTGGTATCTTCTGGCACTTGCGCTAAAAAGCGAGCTAATTGTGTCATATCATTATGCGCAAAGCGTTTTATAACTCCTTGGCTTTGATAGGCGCCATCAATCATAGAAGCGTGACTTAACTTATCAAGAAAGAATGCCGCTTTGTTTGACGATTTAGCTTGAGTTGAGCCTAGCGCATGAAACAGCGCTAAGTTTGCTGAAAAGCCACTAGAAAAAAGCAAGCAACTGGGCTTATTTAGCCACTGACAAATAGTTTCTTCAAGTGATTGATGAGCATATTGATATCCGGTGACTAAACTAGAAGCGCTTGCACACAAACCAAAACGATCAACGCCTTCTTGCATGGCACTATTTATCAAAGGGTGGTTATTGAGCCCTAAGTAATCATTAGATGAAAAATTTATATAGCTTTTATCTTCAATAATAATGTGATTAAGGTTATCACGACTGTTATTTGTACATACTCGTTGGCGATAACGAGCCTGTTTCTTCTGTTGTGATAACTGTTCACTTATAAAAGTAAAAGCCATATCAGATATTATTGCGCTGCGTTATGGAACAAATCACTATGCTGATTATCAATAACCGCTGTTTTAATCTTTAATTCAACGTCTTTGCTATCATCATCAATAGTTTCGGTATTTATTCCTAATTTTTCAAACAGTGCAATATCTTGATCTGTTTCAGGATTCTCCGTCGTCAGTAACTTGCAACCATAAAAAATAGAGTTTGCACCAGCCAAGAAACATAGGGATTGCATTTGCTCATTCATTGATGACCGACCTGCTGATAACCTAACGTGGCTTTTTGGCATCATAATTCTCGCTACAGCGATACAGCGAATAAAATCAAAACTTTCCAAATCATCAACATCACTAAGTGGGGTGCCTTCAACTTTTACTAGCATATTAATTGGTACACTTTCAGGTTGAGGCGTTAAATTTGCTAACTGTACAAGTAGTGATGCTCTATCGATTGCTTGTTCACCAAGACCAACGATACCACCACTACAGACTTTCATACCCGCAGAGCGCACATTATCAAGGGTATCTAATCGATCTTGATAGGTTCTAGTCGTTATAATTTGGTTATAATGTTCAGGAGAAGTATCTAGGTTATGGTTGTAATAATCTAAACCAGCATCTTGTAATTGATCTGCTTGATCTTTTGATAACATACCTAGTGTCATACAAGTTTCCATACCTAACTCTTTTACGCCTTTTACCATGTTTAATACATAAGGCATGTCACGTTCTTTTGGATTTCGCCATGCAGCGCCCATACAAAAGCGCGTAGAGCCCATTTCTTTTGCTTTTTTGGCAGCCTCTAATACTTTTTCAGTAGCTAACAACCGTTCTTTTTCTAGATCAGTTTTATTACGGGCACTTTGAGAACAATATTTACAATCTTCAGGGCAAGCACCTGTTTTTATTGATAATAACGTACTAACCTGCACTTCGTTAGCATTAAAGTTTTGGCGATGAACCGTTTGGGCTTGAAACATTAGGTCATTAAAAGGTAGAGCAAATAACGCCTCTACTTCTTTAACATTCCAGTTATGACGAACATTAGACTCTTGACCCGATGATAAAACAGCTTGTGACATAATTACTCAATTGCATAGTGTTAACTTAACGGGTAGTCTAGCCAGCACAAGAATGTTGTCAACGATAAAAGCTTACATTAGTTAACAAATGAACAATAAACAGACAGAAAACATAGAAACGTTACTAAATTTTGATAAAGAAAGTATTTGGCACCCCTATACTTCGATGTCGAATCCACTTCCTTCATACCTAGTAAAAGATGCTCAAGGGGTAAATATAAACTTAGCCACTGGTGAATCATTAATCGATGGCATGTCATCATGGTGGTCAGTACTTCACGGTTATAACCACCCTGTTTTAAATAACGCTTTAACTGAACAAGCAGCGAAAGTGTCTCATGTAATGTTTGGTGGTTTAACACATGAACCAGCGATTACTTTGTGTGAAAAGTTAATACAATTAACACCAGCTCATTTAGATAAAGTGTTTTTGTCTGATAGTGGCTCAGTTGCTGTTGAAGTAGCCATTAAAATGGCACTGCAATATCAACATGCACAAAGTGATCAGGCTAAAATAACGTTAACAAAAACTAAATTACTTACCGTACGTAAAGGCTACCATGGCGATACCTTTGCTGCGATGTCTGTCTGTGATCCAGCCACAGGAATGCATCAAATATTCGACAAAGTATTATTTAAGAATATATTTGCTCCTGAGCCAAGTATTGCTTTTAATGAGGAATGGGATGAAAGTGACACCGCTGAATTAACCGCTCTTTTTCAGAAGCACCACCACGAATTAGCCGCTTTTATTATCGAGCCTATCGTACAGGGTACTGGGGGAATGCGGTTTTATCATCCAAATTATTTAAAAAAATGTCGTGAATTATGTTCACAGTTTAAGGTTTTACTTATAGCTGATGAAATTGCTACTGGCTTTGGTAGAACCGGAAGGCTATTCGCTTGCGAATGGGCAAATATTTCACCAGATATTATGTGTTTAGGTAAAACCTTAACTGGTGGATACATTACCTTAGCTGCGACACTCTGCTCAGAGCATATCGCCAATACTATTAGCCAAGGAGAAGCAGGATGCTTCATGCATGGACCAACCTTTATGGCCAATCCACTTGCCTGTAGCGTCGCTATTGCCAGTATTGATCTGTTAATCGAAAATCAGTGGCAAAAACAAGTGGATTCAATTGAACAACACTTAATAGCAACGTTACTACCTTTAAACAAGCATAAACGTGTCAAAGCGACCAGAGTGCTTGGCACTATTGGTGCCGTTGAGTGTCATGAGAACGTCAATGTCGCAAACATCCAAAAACGCTTTGTTGAGCTTGGTGTATGGATTAGACCCTTTGGTAAGCTAGTCTATATCATTCCACCACTGATAATTACAGCTGAAGAAATTAATACTCTAGTAAATGCGATTGCTACGGTATTAAATGAAGATGAGTGTTTTGATAAAGCGTAAATGATGGTTTAATGCTGTAAGGCTTATTATGCAATAAACTTAATCGCTAGTTTCTATAACACCAATTGAGGTTATTGCACTAAATGTATTTGATAAAGCAAATACATTAACCAAATTAAATTTACGCTTAAGAGAAAAACCAAATTATACTCGGCGTTATCGACTTTTCGCCTACTTCGATATTTTCCTATAATCATAGACAAATAACTACCCAGCGCACTAAGCCATAACAAAATATACAAATAACCTGTTAAAGGTGTTAACCAAAACTGTCTAATTTCAAGATCATAATAGCGAACCACACCATAATTAGTTTCTGGTGCTGCATAATATGACATAACAAGTGCAAAGAGAAAAATTAACCAACTGACTACTGCTAATGTGTTTTTAGTATAATACCAGCCATCAACGGTTTTTCTTCGCTCTACCCACTTTTTTTTGACCGTTTGCTTCATCTAAATGACCTGCTTTAAATAGCTATTATTGAAATGTCTTAGTTAAGTGACAATATTGTTATATATAAGGTTAATTAGGCATTGCAATTATACCTTGTCAAGGTAACATATCACTCCATTTTCAGTATTAAACCAAATTTTTCAGAATTTGCGCAATTTAAGAGGTCATTAAATGTCAGTTATAGCAATTACTGATGTATTAGCAGGAAAATACCCTGTTAATGAAACTATTACAGTACACGGTTGGATTAGAACTCGCCGTGATTCAAAAGCCGGTATTTCGTTTTTAGCCATTCACGACGGTTCTTGCTTTGACGCTATCCAAGCGATAGTGCCTAATGACCTACCTAATTATCAAACTGAAATATTAAAATTAACCACTGGTTGTGCTATTAAAGCGACCGGTATTTTGGTTGAATCGCCAGGTAAAGGCCAATCTTTTGAAATTCAAGCTACGGCTGTTGAAGTTTTAGGTTTTGTTGAAGATCCTGATACGTACCCAATGGCTGCAAAGCGTCATAGTATTGAGTTTTTAAGAGAACAAGCACATCTACGTCCACGTACTAATATTGGCGGTGCAGTAACACGTGTTAGAAACTGTTTAGCTCAAGCGATTCATCGCTTCTTACATGAGAAAGGTTATTTCTGGATCAGTACACCATTAATTACTGGTAGTGACTGTGAAGGGGCTGGTGAAATGTTTAGAGTAAGCACTTTAGACATGGAAAATTTACCACGTGGTGAAAATGGTCAAGTTGACTATAGCCAAGACTTTTTCGGTAAAGAAACTTTCTTAACAGTATCAGGGCAATTAAACGTAGAAACCTACTGTAATGCTTTGTCTAAAGTATATACCTTTGGTCCGACTTTTAGAGCAGAAAACTCGAATACTAGTAGACACTTAGCAGAGTTTTGGATGGTTGAACCTGAAATTGCTTTTGCTGATTTAGCTGACGCAGCCGATTTAGCTGAAGAGATGCTTAAATATGTATTAAAAGCCGTTTTAGAAGAGCGTGCTGATGATATGGCATTCTTCCAACAGCGTGTTGATAAAACAGTTATTGACCGTTTAAATAGTGTTATCAACTCAGAATTTGTTCGCTTAGATTATACTGATGCAATCACTATTCTAGAGCAATGTGATAAGAAATTTGAAAACCCTGTATCTTGGGGCGTCGATTTAAATTCTGAGCATGAACGCTATTTAGCTGAAGAGCATTTTAATGGGCCTGTTGTACTACAAAACTACCCTAAAGATATTAAATCATTCTATATGCGTTTAAATGATGATGGTAAAACAGTAGCAGCAATGGATATTCTTGCGCCCGGTATTGGTGAAATCATTGGTGGTAGTCAACGTGAAGAACGTTTAGATGTTCTTGATAATCGTCTTGGTGAAATGAATTTAGATCCTGCTGATTACAGCTGGTATCGAGATTTACGTCGTTACGGTACCGTTCCTCATTCAGGATTCGGTTTAGGTTTTGAGCGTCTTGTTGCTTATGCGACAGGTATGCAAAATGTACGTGATGTGATCCCTTTCCCTAGAACACCAAACAACGCTGCATTTTAATAAACTTGATTAAATAGCGTTAATTAATAAAAAAGCCCTTGATTAGGGCTTTTTTTATACTTTCAATATATGAGAGACAAATTCTACAAAATTAGTTCCAGTAAGTTACGTGCCCTTCAATAGATTTACTTGGTTTTACGCCATGCTCTCGACAAGGCGTTCCTATATATAAAAAGCCAACAATATCATTTTTATCACTGACATTTAGCCCAGCTTTAACTGTTGAATCATAAGCCAAATTGCCTGTTCTCCACATAGCACCATATCCTAAAGATGATGCTGCCATTTGCATAGCATGAGCACAACATCCGGCTGTTATCTGTTGTTCAATCTCAGGTACTTTTTCATGCGATTGTTTATTGGTAGCTATTACTATGATTAAAGGAGCCCTAAATGGCATTTTACTGGTTTTAACTTTCTTCGCTTCAAATTCCGGTGTACAAGTACCCGTGGTTGATATATCACCTGTTGATAAAGCTTCATTGGTTATTGCCTCAACAAAAATATCACTTAGTCGTTGTAAACCATCTTCTGATATAACGGTAAAATGCCAAGGTTTTAATCCACCATGATCAGGTACACGCATACCTGCGGCTAAAATTTTATTTAGATCATCCTCATTAGGCGCGGGCTCAGTTAATACTGGAGTAGATTGGCGTTGCTGCAAAAAGTCTATAAGGTTTATATTCATTATTTTTAAAATAGGGTTACTACAAATAAGATTGATTAAGTTTATAAGTAACTTAACAAACGTGCATCATTTTTATTTGTTATTTTGTTTTAATTAGTAAATAACTTCCCTTGACTTAACCAGTAGTTAACGCCACTATGATTATCAAAGATATACTTTTTAACTACAAAAAACAGTAACGAAATAATTAAGTCATAATGATGATTAAAACCGTGTTTAACCAACCACTCTCAATGCTGCAATTAATAAATAATTGTCTGCTTAATGTTGTGCGTGTTTGGCGACTTAACGCGGTTACTTGAACTTAATTAAAATTAAAATTTCAACAGCCGCAAGAAGAAGATTTTGCGGCTGTTTTGTTTCAAGCCTCCCTAACCTCTTCTTCTTTCGCAAATTTATCAAGCGTGAATAAAACAAGGAGAATAAAATGCCAGTGACGATTGCCTATTTAGCCGTATTACTTATATGGTCAACTACCCCGCTCGGTATAATATGGAGCAGTGAATCAATTTCTCCTAGTCTTGCTGTATTACTAAGAATGATCATCGCCCTAATTTTAGGTGGGATAATCATTAAAGTTAGGCATATAAATATCCCTTGGCATAGAAAAGCATACAAACTATACAGTTATTCTGCTCTGGGCATTTTTGGTGGCATGATGTGTTCATATCTAGCGGCGAGCTACTTATCTTCAGGGATAATGTCATTGGTCTTTGGTTTGTCACCCATTCTGTCTGCTATTTTAGCTCAGAAGATTTTGAGAGAAGCAAAATTATCAATCATAAAACAATTAGCTATGGTAATAGCATTTATTGGTTTAGCCATTGTTTGCTCAGATAATATAAATATCGAGAACAGTCGTTATATTGGCTACATATATATTTTGTTTGCGGTATTTTTTTTCAGTTTGAGCGGTGTATTAGTAAAAAGTGTTAGTTTAGCAATTCATCCGTTAGCGACAACTGTGGGTTCATTAAGCTTTTCATTACCACTATTTTTAATAAGTTGGTTTATTCTAGATGGCTCGCTTAGTATTGATGAATGGCAAAGTAAATCGGTTTGGTCGACATTATATTTGGGAGTATTTGGTTCTTTGATTGGTTTTTATGCTTATTTTTATGTACTACAAAAATTAACCGCGAGTACCGTTACACTTATTACATTAGTTACACCCGTTATAGCAATTACTTTGGGTACCCTGTTTAATGATGAAGTTCTAAATTCAACATTACTATATGGCGCAAGCATTATCTTACTTGGATTAACTTTATATCATTGGGGAGATAACATAGTTAAGCGTATGAAAAAACGAAGACAATTTGCTTAATACTTTACTTACTTCAACGATAAAATTCGAACCTTCATCAAAAAGGCAAACCAAATGGTTTGCCTTTTTAATTTGAGAAAATATAACTTTTCTTTAAGCGTTCTTACTATCTGTCAGAGCACGTAATAAATAATAGTCGACACTTGTAAATCGTCCTGCGCCAATGAAGAATAATGCTAACAACATAATAAAGTAAGTTACAGAAAACTCTATACCATTATTAAGTACAACGATGGAGCCCTTTTCATAAAGCCAATCTGTATTACCATTCTCTTCTAGTAACTCCCTCATTTTGTCTAGTCGTACAGCCGTTGCTTCACTATTTTCAAGGCTTAGTTCAGCTTGGTCACTACCAAGCCAAGTTAATACTTTTGCCGGACTAATATCAGGATTAGTTGGCGTTATAGCAAACCAGCCATTTTCCAAATGTACTGAGGTTGCTGCGACTATCATGGTGAACATTAAAGGAATAGATATTAAGCGGGTTAATAAGCCTATAAGTAGAAACCATCCTCCGACAAACTCAACAAGGATAACTAGGTTTGCTAATAACATGGGAAAAGGCAAACCTAACCCCCAATCAGTATTACCAAACCAAGCGACAATATTGGGATCAGCCATAAACCTGGCTATTCCAGATACTTCTTCATTAAAAATTGCCATTTTACTTACACCTGCCATGATAAATATTGGTGCTAGGTACAAGCGAATTAACAATGCAGGAATACCATCAAATAAAGGCAGCTTTTTCAAAAAACATTGATGGTATTGGGAGAACTTTAACAACACATTTTTCATAAATATCTCGGTAGAAGTGTTTAATAGTTAGTATAGATAAAGATAAGAACCCGTTTTGAATGATTTTATTTCACAACTTGCCTTAAACTTTTAACCTCGGATGTATTAAAAAGTTACAATGTAAGTGATCTAGATTATTAAGGTTTTCGTTGCTTTAAGGTAATATAATACTATTCCTCTAATTAAATTTTAAGATGTTTTTATGAGTAGTAAACCTAACATTGTTAAAAGATTATTCTCTGCGTTATGGCGATTAGTCTCTTTAACAAGGCAAGTGATAGTTAATATCGTATTCTTTGTATTTTTCTTTGCTTTTATCGCGGTACTTTCTAGCGACTCTGAACAAGTTATTGTTCCAGAGAAAACTGCATTAGTACTTAATTTAGTGGGTGATATTGTTGAGCAAAAATTTGAAATTGACCCAATGGAAGCTTTTTTAACAGAAGCATTAGATGAAAAAGAAGAACGTCCTGAAATATTATTATCCGATTTAACTGATGTTATTGCCAAAGCTAAAATTGATGATCGAGTAGAAATAATCGTACTGCAGTTACAAGGCTTACATCGTACTGGGTTATCCAAACTTCAAGATATAGCTGCCGCATTGGATGACTTTAAGTCTTCAGGTAAAAGAATAATCGCTTTAGGTGATCAATACACACAAGATCAATACTATCTTGCCAGTGTTGCTGATGAAATTTGGTTAAACCCAGAAGGCTTTATGCTTTTAGAAGGTTATGGTCGATTTAGAATGTATTTTAAATCAGCGCTGGATAAACTAGCTGTCAACCAGCATATATTTCGTGTAGGTACATTCAAGTCTGCAGTAGAACCATATATAAGAGATGACATGTCATCAGCGGCTAAAGAGGCGAACCAGTTGTGGCTAAACGATTTATGGTCGCAATATAAAACAGATGTTGCCAAGCACAGAAACCTAAAACTAAATAACTTTGATGACTCAATAACAAGTTTATTAACTAAGTTTAATGAGGCTGATGCAAGCTTTGCAGGTTACGCATTAAATAATCAATGGGTTGATCATTTAAAAACTCGTCAAGAGATGCGAAGTGAATTAATTGACTTGGTAGGTAAAAACAAGAAAGGTGATAGTTATAGCCATATTAGCTATAAAGACTATCTCGCCGCTACTACTGCCCTACCTGCAATGACTAGTCAACAATCTGATAAAGTTGCCATTGTTGTTGCAAAAGGCACCATATTAAACGGTACGCAAAAACCTGGACTTATTGGTGGTGACAGTACTGCCAAATTATTACGAAAAGCTAGATATAATAAAAGCGTTAAGGCTGTAGTACTTCGTGTAGACAGCCCAGGTGGAAGTGCTTACGCCTCAGAAATAATTCGTCAAGAAATTGAATTATTAAAACAAGCAGGTAAACCTGTTATAGCATCGATGGGAACCTATGCAGCATCAGGTGGCTACTGGATTTCTGCACCAGCAGATAAAATCTATGCTGCCCCTTCAACAATTACTGGCTCAATTGGTATTTTTGGCATGATGATGACGTTTGAAGACTCGTTAAGTAAACTAGGCATCCATACAGATGGCGTTGGTACTACTGATATTTCTGGCTTTGGTCCTACACAACCATTAACAGAAGAAATGGCAACATTAATTCAGTTAAGCATTAACAGAGGCTACAAGAACTTTATTAACTTAGTGGCGACTAACCGCAACATGACTTTTGAGCAAGTTGATGAAATTGCACAAGGCCGAGTTTGGTCAGGAAGAAAAGCTAAAGAGTTAGGTCTTGTCGATGAACTTGGTAATTTAACCGATGCAACTGTAGCAGCGGCTCAATTAGCCAATCTAGATAATTATGATACCTTACTGATTGAAAAAGAATCATCACACAAGAATTTCTTCTTACAGAAACTTTTTGGTGGAAATACCTTTGTAGCGAAGTTAGTACAATCAGAGGATTCTTCACAGTTAATTGATGTTTCTGTGCCGAGTTTATCTAATCAACCAATGAGTCAATTACTTAACTCATTAAAAGCTGAAGTAACTAAACTTAATCAATTTAATGATCCTAAAGGTATTTACAGTTTATGTATCAGCTGTGACGTAATGTAACAATTACGATACATTAAACAATTAACATCGTAAAACGACACCTATTAGCCAAGCTATAGCGTGTCGTTTTCTTTTGTTATAATTACAATATCTTAAGCAATTAATTATGAACACTCTCTATTCTATGAAGAAGAAAATTTACGTGGCCTATACTGGTGGTACTATAGGTATGAAGCAAAGCGAGCAAGGTTTTGTACCTGTAAAGGGACATTTGACGAAATCTATTGAGAGCTTACCTGAATTTCACCGAAGTGAAATGCCAGACTTTACCATTAATGAATATCATCCTTTAATCGATTCATCTAATATGACCCCTACTGATTGGCAAAGGATCGCCGATGATATTAAGGAGCATTATGATGACTATGATGGTTTTGTTGTATTGCATGGTACCGATACTATGGCTTATACCAGTTCAGCACTTTCATTTATGTTTGAGAACTTGTCTAAACCGGTCATAGTAACAGGCTCACAAATTCCATTAAGTCAGTTGAGATCTGATGGCCAAGTAAATGTACTTAACGCTTTATATATCGCAGCAAACTACCCTATTAATGAAGTAAGTTTATTTTTTAATAATAAATTATTTAGAGGTAATCGTTGTATTAAAGCTTATGCTGATGGTTTTAATGCTTTTGATTCACCTAACATGCAACCGTTATTGGAAGCAGGTATCAATATTACTCTTTTAGCTGGCAGCATAACAAATAATGAGATGAATACGGCTAGTTTAAAACTGTCTAACATTACCCCACAACCTATCGGGGTCGTTCACTTATACCCAGGCATTACCAGTGAAGTTATTGAAAATGTAATAAGACAACCAGTTAAAGCATTGATCCTAAGAAGTTATGGTGTCGGTAATGCACCGCAAGATAAAGCAATACTCGCCTGCTTAAAGAAAGCACAAGAAAATAATATCATTGTGGTAAATTGTAGCCAATGCATTAAAGGTAAAGTTAATATGTCAGGCTACGCTACTGGCAATGCCTTAAGTGAAGCCGGAGTGGTTAGTGGTAATGACATGACTTTAGAAGCGACATTAACTAAGTTACATTATTTATTAAGTTTAGATATTAGTTTTGATGAAGTTAGAAAGCTAATCACGCAAGATTTGCGTGGAGAATTATCCCACTAATTATCTTATCATCATAAAAAAGGGAGCTAATATAAATGCTCCCTTTTGATTTATTATCTTGCCAAAAGAATTAATGACAAAATACAGGTTCTAATCGAGACAAGAGTGGTAACTCATCTACGGTTAGTTGACCTAATTGTAACCATTGCGCAAAATCTTTCGGTAAATTTATTGAGCCACCTGATTGCATCTGTTGTTGCATTAACTGTACTTGAACAGCCATACGCTCGTTTTGGTACTCTTGTGGAGAATCAATTTGCGCTAGCACTTCTATTTCTAGCGTTTTAGTTTCTCGCTGCTTAGCTTCAACTCCTTTAGATTGTACTAAACATTCTGATAGTCGCTTTTGCCAAATAGGTAATAAGTCTGCAAAGCCCTGCTGTTCATCTAGTTGGTTTGGAGAAAACTCTTTATTGATAAACGCTTTCAACAAACCAAAAAGTGATTGCCAGTTTTGTTTATCTGCTTTGATATTAATTTCTTGTTCTGTTTCGTTTAAAAGCGTCAGAAAATCATCCACTTGTTTTAGTACACTTTTCAAAACAGGTTTATTTGATAAAACATCTTCATGTAACGCTAAAGTTTCTACTTTTAAAGACTTTAAAACGCTAAGCGGTTCAGCATTACCTTTATTGAATTGACTTTGTAGCTCATTCAACTTCTGAAATAACTCTTCTTCTAACTGTATTTGAACTTGCTGTTGCTCAGCTTTGACTTCATCACGTTTAGCGAAAATCACATCGTTCACTTTTCTAAACTGCTGCCATAATTTATTTTCATTATGTGCACCGGAAAATCCGATATTACGCCATTGTTTTTGATACTGCTTTACGTTCTCAATCGCTTGAAAAACATTTTCATTTGACGTTTCTTTTTCTGCTTTATCTATTAACTGCTTTTTCTCAGTCATATTTTTAAGATGAAATTCTTTAATGATTGCTTTTAAAGGCTGAATTAATTGTTTAAATTCATCATTTAATGGCCGATAAACTGATCTATCAACTTCACCTGCGTCAGACCAATGTTGTTGAAGTTTATTTACCTGTGCATCTAACTCTTTAAAATCAATTTCTTGATTCTTCTCAGTGTTGGTATTTTGAGCGAGCGCTCTTGCTTGCTGTAAAATGTCCTCACGCTTAGTTAAATGAAGAGCCCTGACTTTTTCTTGCTCGGCATAGAATAATCTACATGGGCCAAATGCTTGTTCACATGCTTCATTAAATTGCTCATTCAATTGATGATCAATTGCTTCATCGGCATGACCAAGTAAATTCCATTGCTTTCTAAACGCCTTCACTTTTGCAGCTTGATCATTCGGGTTATCTAGAGGTGAATCAACAAGACTTTGAATTTGTTCTAAAAGCTCCTGCTTTCTTGGTGTGGCTATATAGTGTTCCCAATCATTTAATTCGGAAATTTTTTCACTTACCTGACTATAATCACGCTGAAGTTGTGCTTGCTGCTTTTCAGACAGTAAAACGTATTGTTTATTAACGCCTTTAAATAAACCAAAACAAACTTTATATTTTCCTTGTGATAGCAAACGTTTAACATCCAGTAGTTTTTTCCTAACCTGTGAAAATATCTGTTTTTGCTCATTTTGTAATGGCAATAAGGTACTCTTCCAAGAATTGTTAATTTCTTGATAAGCTTCCAAAATTGATTCAGGTAGAATACCTGAAGACATATTCTCAACTTGTCGCCACTCAGCAAGCCATTTTGAAAACAAATTCTGCTTTTCATTTAACTCAATAATGTCACTTGGTAAAGCCAGTTGAGACATCTTAGAGATCAAGTGCGTTGCTTTAGTAACCGACTCAGCAATTTCTGGTAGTTTGGTTAGTTTTTCATGAATTAAATTAAGTTCATTTAATAAAGCGCTTTGCTCTTGTTTATTTAATACCGAGCTGTGAATATCTTTTTGAATTTGATCTAGAGAATCTCTAAAGACTTGCTGATTAAATTCCTGACTTTCAAAAACCGCTTTAGTAATCGCTTTATTTAATGATACCAATTGTTCATTAAACATTTTACTGGCTTGATGTTTTTGATCTGAAAGTTGTTTAGCGATTTGCTCTTGCTGGTAATTCTCTGCTTTGGCAGTAAAAATCTTTGCCAACTGCTTATTAATACCTTCAAATTTCTCGTTTAATAATTCTTGGTCGGCCGTTAATAAATAATTGAAATCTACTTGAGCGCTCTGCCATTGCGCTTCGAGTTCCGCTTTTTTCGCTAAATAAGTTTCGTAAGAGACGATATCTTTAAGGGCTAATAATTTTGACAGGATTAGATTAACTTGTTTCTTAATTTTAATCGGTTTTTCTTTAGCCTGTTGTTGCGCAAAAAGCTTGTCATTAATTACTTGGCTAATAATATCAATTGACGATTTCTTTAGTAGCTTCTCAAGGATCGTTGCATCATCACATTCATCAACTAGCGTTTTTTGAATTTTCTCATTTTGATGATGAGTAAATACATTTACAACAAATTGCTGATAGCTTTTACCTTGTTGCTGTTTTTTCTCTTTTATAAGATCAAATAAAGTAAAAACAACATCACTTGATTGCTCTAACGCTAACCAAGACTCTAATTCAGAAATAGTTAATACTTCATTAGATTGAATGAAAGTCAGCTTTTCATCACTACTTAACTTTATCTCATGCTCATTATGTAAAACTAATAGCAGCTGTTTTTTGGCGAACTCTTTAATTTTTTTAAGTGAGTTGTGGTTATAAGCGTTTAGGTAGTCATCAAATGAATTTAGTTTGATTAAAGCGGCTTTTCTAACAAGCTCACTTTCATCATTTGTATATAAGTCACAAAGCACTTGCTTTTGAGCTGGTTCGTTACATGAAAGTTCATTTTGAATAGCACTAATTCTGGTTGCGCTTTGTTTACTTTGCCAGTTATTTTTACTTTTAAATAATGAAGAGAAAATCATAAATTATGTTCACTGTTGTACTAATGAATGTTATTAAAAATCAAATTTCAGTAAATCGAGCAATGTTGATATCTTTAGCTAGATAAACTTCATCTTCAGGTTTAGCGGGTTTTTCACATGGTGTTATCTCACCATCTTTGTTCTCATTGGAAAATTCAGCCTTGAGTTGGCGCTTATTTTTCTCAACGATTTGACCATCTGAACCAATTGTTAGCATTTGATCATTATCAAGATGTCTTGCTTGGTATGCCATAGTTAACTGTAATGCTGTTTGACGTTGTGCTTGCTCTACTGTTGTACCTTCAGGCCATTTACCTGTTTCAGCAGCACATTTTAATCGTAAATACATGTCTTCAGACATGTGGTCTATAGTTTGTAATAAATCCATATTTAATTACTTTTACGTTTAGTGAATAACAACATAACTCGTATGACAATATACATGATAAAGCCAATTGCAGCGCAACCTATGGCAATGTTATGTCTAAATGAACCGGGTTCAACATTATCAAAGTACATCATGAAAAAGCCACCACAAAATAAGATCATGGCAATAAATGAGTAGTTCATTAAGCGTTGTGCTTTATTTATCCGGTCGATTTTCTTTAACGTCGACATTTTATCGGCGTCTAAACCTTGTAAATCAAGCTGGCAATGAGAGCAAACTTTTGCTTTATCTGATATTTTCTTTTTACAACCCGGGCAACTGATGACAGCCATACTTCTACCTTTTTATAAGCCCATTTTTAGCAAAGATTATACCTGACAAGTATTACCATTTCACTAATGAAGCAACAGCAATTGATAAATGCTTAATAGAGGTCAATTTTAAAACTGTAGGTAAAAAAAAAGCTACCTCATTGAGGTAGCTTTCTTACTAGCAAACAGTTAGTGAATTAAGTCTCTGATTTTTCACTACTAGACTTTTCTAGTCTTTCTTCCCAAAATGTCGCATTTTCTATGCCTAACGCTTTTGGATCAAATGTGAAGTGCTCAACACCTTCATCTTGCTGCCTTTCATAGTCTTTAAGTGCTTTGAGTGCAGGTTTAGACATAAAGAATATTATGATGATACCAATAATATTTAACCATGCCATTAAGCCAACACCTATATCGCCCATTCCCCAAGCAATATTTGCGGCTTTAACTGTGCCATAAAAGGTTGCTGAGATGATAATGACTTTTAAAATAAAAATAGCCGCAGGTAATTTTAAAGTTCGTTTAATGTAATAAACATTATTCTCTGCGATGAAGTAATACGCTAGTAGCGTTGTAAAAGCAAAGAAGAATAATGCCAGCGCTACAAATGGTTTACCTACACCAGTGAAAACACTATCAACAGCAAGTTGAGTATAAGCAGGACCGTTAGTAATAACATCAGCCGCCAAGTTTTGTACGATGAAGGCATCACCCACACCATGAACGTTATATGTACCAGTAATTAGGATCATGAATGCAGTTGCTGAACAAACGAATAAAGTATCAATATACACAGAAAATGCTTGAACAAGACCTTGCTGTGCTGGGTGTTCTACTTCAGCAGCCGCTGCAGCATGAGGGCCAGTACCTTGCCCTGCTTCGTTAGAATAAACGCCGCGTTTAACACCCCAACCAATTGCAGCGCCAACACCTGCCATAGGAGTAAATGCATCACCAATGATAAGCATAACAACTCTTGGAAGTTGATCGATGTTTAAGCCAATTATGATAAGAGAGATAAGAATATAAGCCAACGCCATAAATGGCACGACTACTTGAGTGAAATGAGCAATACGTTTAATACCGCCAAATATAATAAATCCAAGTAATAAAACTATAGCGGTTGCAGTGTATAGTTTGGCATAGCTTATCATGCCAAAAGCAGTAGACATAACTGCTTCACCACCAAAGACTTGTTCTATCGCTGTGCCAATGGTATTTGATTGAACCATAGGTAACATGATACCGGTTGCAATAATTGTCGCTATAGCAAAAACCCATGCATACCATTTTTGCCCCATTGCTTTCTCAATGTAATACGCAGGACCACCATGATATTTTCCATCATGCTCTTCTTTGTATATTTGAGCATTGGTTGATTCAATGTACGCGGTTGCAGCGCCAAAAAAGGCCACTATCCACATCCAAAAAACAGCGCCTGGGCCACCAAACCCTATAGCAGCGGCCACACCAGCAATATTACCCGCCCCAACTCGGCCAGATAATGAAACCGCAAGCGCTTGGAAAGAAGAGATCCCCTGCTCTGAAGATTTACCCGACATTAATAGTCGCCACATTTCTGAAAAATGTCTAACTTGAACAAAGCGAGTGACTACAGTAAAAAATAACCCTGCACCTAAACATAAATATATCAGAGCTGAACTCCAGATATATCCATTTATCGTATTTACAATTTCTTGCACAAATAACTCCCACTATCTTATTTTTTATTATTATTATTTACATTTAAGGTTCATGAGCCTTAAGTGTAAACAAAAAAGCAATAGGTCTAACAAATTTAAAACCTATTGCTTTTATCTTTTTATATCGCTTATTTCACTAAATAGCAATGCAGCGATTAACGTAATTCATCAACCATGTGATATATTCCCGTTAAGAAATCACGGCCTAACAAGCTACTGCGAGTATCAGACCAACCCACACTATAATCTGGCAGTAAATCATTATCTTTAAATGGCATTTCTACAGTGTAAGCTAAACATTTAAATTGATTGCCAACCCAGTTTGTACCGACAGTAGGGTTAGCTTTGCCCGGCTCGTCTTTATCATAACCACGCTCATCTTGAAATTCTGGAGTAATTGCTAATAAGATTTCTTTGAATTTATCTTCAAGCGCTTTATGGCGTTCATCATAGGCAACAACACCTTCACAACCTGCTAAAAAGTTTACTGGAAGCGCTTCATCGCCATGGATATCTAAAAACATATCCACGCCAGTAACTAACATTTTTTCGCGAACTAAATAAACTTCTGGGCTTCGTTCCATTGTCGGAGTTAACCATTCGCGATTTAAATTAGCGCCAACAGCATTTGTTCTTAGGTGACCACGAACACTACCATCTGGGTTCATATTCGGTACAACATAAAACACAGCTTTATTAAGTAATGCTCTAGCTACGCCATCATCTTCATCAAGTAACCTATCAATAAAACCTTCAATAAACCACTCAGCCATGGTTTCACCAGGATGTTGACGAGCGGTTAACCAAATAACGCGCTTACCCTCACCTTCTTCACCGATTTTCAAGAGACTCATATCTCTACCATCTAAAGTTTGTCCTAAAACTTCTAGACGACAATCCAGCTGTAATTGCGCGCTATGAAGTAAATCTTGATGTCTTTCATAACTATAAGGCGAGAAATAAGCAAAATATACTGAATCATATTCTGGCGTTAAGGTAATAGTTAATTTTTCCCCGTCATAGGAAGTAGGTACTCTAAACCAGTGGTCACGATCGTATGAAGCAACCGCTTGATAATCTTCCCACCCCTCAACATAAGCTGCTTTACCTGCGTTATTCAAATGAATTACATGTTCAACAGACTCATTGTCTGCACTTACATCTGCTTGTAATTTAAAGTGAAACCATTGGAAAAATTCAGATTGGTTGTCATGTTTAATTTCAAGTTGAATATTATCTGGAGAAGTCGCATCGATGACACGAATATTACCACTATCAAAGTTATCAGAAATTTGCATATTTATTAGTTCACAATGTTAATAATGAAAGTAACAGTGTACACAAACAAGGGGTAGATCACTACTATTGGCAGGCATATTGATTAACAGAAACCAATATCTAATTGATAATATAACTCAACAGAGTAAATATATAATTACAGAAGCAGTGTACGTAAATACAAGCCTAGCTCAGTACTGTAACCAAGAGAGCGAGCAATAATTTTATTGTCCATATCAATAACATAGTAGCTTGGGTAAGCCGTAATAGCATATTGCTGCTTTAATTGTTCATTACCAAAAATCACCGGGAATGTTAATTGATGTTGGCTAATAAAATCATACACTGCCTGTTGTGAAGTAAAGTCTAACGCAACCGCGATAACATTCACATGACGGTTATTTTCAAAAATGGACTGTAGATTACTGATACTTGCATGACAAATTTGGCACCAAGGCGCAAAGAAATAAACAACAGTTGTTTTATCTTGGGCTTCAATAGATATTAATTCTCCCGTGGTTGAAGTGAACTGTTTGCTTTCAACCGGTGATAACTGTTTCACTTGAGTATTCTTATCGAGCATACTCATTTCTCTCAGTGAAGAGAGTAAAATAAAAGCCGCGACAAAAAATAGGCCTTGTAAAATTAAACTACGTAACAAATTGGTCTCCTTTAAAAACTACATTCATAAAGACCCTATTTAGCCCAGATAAATTGCACAAATATTGAAGTATAAATTTCACATAAAAAAAAAGCTGATAACAAGTGTTACCAGCTTCATTTTTAAATCAAGTTAGCTTAACCAATTTGAGTTGCACCACCCATATATGATTGAAGAGCTGTTGGTATTTTAATGCTTCCATCAGCTTGCTGATAGTTTTCTAAAATAGCAACTAGTGTTCTTCCTACTGCTAAGCCTGAACCATTTAAGGTATGGAGTAATTCTGGCTTATTGGTTTCACTATTTCTATAACGAGCTTGCATGCGTCTCGCTTGGAAATCACCCATATTTGAACAAGATGAAATTTCTCGATAAGTATTTTGAGCAGGTAACCAAACCTCTAAATCAAAGGTTTTGGTGGCACTAAAACCAACATCACCACTACATAAAGCCATTGTCCTATATGGCAATTCAAGTTTTTCTAATATAGCTTCAGCATGACCTGTTAATTCATCTAAAGCGTTAAACGAATCTTCTGGCTTAACAATTTGGACCATTTCAACTTTATCAAATTGATGTTGGCGTATTAAGCCACGGATATCACGACCGCCAGAACCAGCTTCAGATCTAAAACATGGAGTGTGTGCAGTCATCTTGATTGGTAAATCAGCTTCATCAACAATTTCATCGCGCACTAAGTTGGTTAGTGGCACTTCTGAAGTTGGGATTAATGAAAATTGCTTACTTGATAGTTCTGTATGAAAAAGGTCTTCACCAAATTTAGGTAATTGACCTGTGCCAAATAAAGAATCAGCATTGACTAAATAAGGCACATACATTTCTTGATAACCATGCTGTTCTGTATGCATGTCTAACATGAACTGTGCTAATGCTCTGTGCAGTTTAGCAATTTTTCCACGCATTACCGCAAAACGAGTACCTGCGAGTTTAGCACCACTTTCAAAATCTAAGCCTTTATCTACTGCTAAACCTAAATCGACATGATCTTTTACTTCAAAATCGAATTCTCTTGGTGTACCCCAACGCTTTACTTCTACGTTATCATCTTCATCGGCACCAACAGGTACAGACTCATGTAATAAATTAGGAATAGTACTAACAATAGCATTAATTTTACTAAGAACTTCATCTTGTTCGGCTTTAGCTGCGTCTAAATCAGCGCCAAGTTGACTGACCTGAGCTAAAAGTGGTGCAATATCTTCACCACGTGCTTTTGCTTGGCCGATTGACTTTGAGCGTGTGTTACGCTCATTTTGTAATTCTTGTGTTTTGACTTGAATCGCTTTACGTTGCTCTTCTAATAAAGTTAGCGATTGTGTATCAAGTTGGTAATCACGTTTGGCTAACTGGCTAGCCACATTGTCTAAATCTGTTCTAAGAAGTTTTGCATCAAGCATAATAATTCACGTAAATTTTTAATATATAAAGTTATTTAGCTAAGGTTGTTACAAGATATAAGCCAAATCCTGCAGCGGCAATACACAAACTCACATTTAAAAGTATGTTTAATGCGGCCTTAACTGCTTCACCTTGTTGTAAAAGGAGCAAGGTATCTAATGAAAAGGTTGAAAAAGTAGTAAAAGCACCTAAAAAACCAATTCCAATCAATGTTCTGTGCACGCTAATATCTAGAATTTCATGTTCTATTAATTGATAAAGCACACCCATTATAAACGAGCCCGTGATATTAACCAGCAATGTAGCAAAAGGGAACCCCTTTCCTAGCCAATTTAACACTAATTGTGAAATATAAAATCTTAAGCTAGCACCACAGGCACCACCAAGAGCGACAAAGGCATATAAAGTGAAATTACTTATAGCGCTGCTCATGACTTTCCTTATTTAATTGCTTTAAATAATTCAACTTTTCTTTAAGCTGTTTTTCTAGCCCCCTATCTGTAGGCTGATAAAATTGTGTATATTCATCATGGCTTTGAGCTAAAGCTTCCGGAAAATAATCTTCACCAGCAGCAAATGCATTTAGCTCATCATGTGCATAACGATATTCTTGTCCATGACCTAAAGATTTTGTTAATTCACTGGTCGCATTTTTAAGATGATCGGGTACATCTAATTCACTGGTTTGTTTCGCAATGGCTAATGCTTGTTTAAATGCAGTATAAACAGCATTACTTTTAGGCGCTAAAGCCAGGTAAACAGCAGCTTGTGCTATAGCTCGCTCTCCTTCGCTAGGACCAACACGTTGAAAGGTGTCCCATGCATTTATTGCTAGTTGCATTGCCCTAGGATCGGCGTTGCCTATATCTTCACTGGCAATAGCTAGTAAGCGACGAGCTACGTATAATGGGTCACCTCCAGCATTTAATATGCGAGCATACCAATATAGAGCAGCATCAGGGCTGGAGCCTCTAACTGATTTATGAAAAGCACTGATCAAATCATAAAAAGCGTCACCACCTTTATCATATACAGCAATTTTACTTCCTGAAATCTGACTAATTAATTTTAGAGTAATTTCTATATTATTGACTTGAGTGCTCTGCTGCTCATTCTCTTCAAAAGTTGAAGTTAAACTATCTACGCAGTTTTCTACCAGGTTTAATAGACGTCTAGCATCACCATCTGCTCTTTTTATCAAGCTCAGCTTAACCTCTTCAGTAATATGCAAGCATATGCTTTGATCATTTTGATAATAATCAACAGCATTTAATAACACGAGCAATAGTTCATCATTGTTAAGCTTTTTAAGTGTATAAACACGTGCCCTAGATAATATTGCACGATTTAATTCAAACGCTGGGTTTTCTGTGGTTGCCCCAATAAAGATAATAGTGCCATCTTCAATGTGTGGTAAAAAGGCATCTTGCTGGGCTTTATTAAAACGATGTACCTCATCGACAAATAATACGGTTTTATTTTTCTTATCAGTGGTTTTTCCGTGTATTCTCTGTTTAGCATTTTCTATAGCTAGACGAATATCTTTTATACCTGAGGTGACTGCTGATATTCTTTCGATAGCAGCATCCGAATGTTGTGCAATAATTTCCGCTAAGGTCGTTTTGCCTGTACCTGGCGGTCCCCAAAATATTAAGGAGTGGCAGTGTCCCTGTTCAATTGCATGTCGTAAAGGAGTACCTTCACCAAGGATATGCTGTTGGCCAATATATTGTTTAAGGTTTTCAGGGCGTAATTTAGCTGCAAGGGGTTGATAACTACTTTTAAGGTGTTGCTGATTAACGGCTGACTCTTTTACCGAGGCAAACTCATCGCCAAAGTCTAAAGACTCCGTCATCGGTAGTTTATCAGTATTACCGGTATTATCGCTTGTCTTCAAGTCTCACACCTTCTGGCACAGTAAAAGAAAACAGTGAATTTGCAGGCTCTGTTGCTTTATTAAAATCTGATAACGTTATTTCACTCGTTTGGCCTGTGGCATCTGCAAATGAAAACTGCGTTAGTTCATTACCATTAAAGATGATAGTTAAATGCTTAATCTGACTATTCTCTTGCTTAGCTTTAACCATAAAACCGTCTTTAATCATATTGCCTTGGTTATCTGCTAATAAAGTAACATCATAATGTTGCCATAAGGCTTCATCGTTATTTGTTAATAATAAAATTGGAGTGTTTTTAATAGCAGAATTTAAACTGTATGCGGTAACTTGCTCAATAAATGGGTCATAAAACCAAAGGCTTTCCCCATCGCTGATAATTAACGTTTCATCAGGCTCAGTTGTTTGCCAATGTACAAGGCTGGGCTTTTTAATTGAAATATTACCTGCTCCAGTTTGAATCAACTCACCATCAACACTTTTAATACTTTGCTCAAAGTTAGCTGAAAAATAATCAACAGAAGCCAGCTTTGTCATTAGTGCTTGCTTAGTTTGTTCACTTTGATTGCTATGTATGGTCGAATTTATGGTAATTTGCTCTGCAAGTAATGGAGAGTTAACCGTAAATGTTAACGCGATCGATAAGGCACTTGTGTTAAACCATTGGGATATTTTCATATGAATACTTTATTTACTTTTATACTTTAATTAATAAGATGATTGATTCAAACTGAACAGAGGCTGAATAATGGTTACTCATCTATTGTTCAGTTTTTAGTTGTTCTGTTAAAAATCTTTCACAGGAGGTGGTGCAAGGACTTCACGTGCACCATTGTGACCGGGTTGTGAAACTACTCCTTGCATCTCCATTTGCTCGACAATTCGTGCCGCTCGGTTATAACCAATTCTAAATTTCCGTTGCACACTGGAAATTGATACTCGGCGAGTTTCGGTAACAAAGGATATTGCCTCATCATAAAGAGTATCTAACTCTTCTTCTTCACCACCTTCTGCTTGTTCACCCGGTAATAAGATATCTTGCTCATTTTCACCCGATAATATTTCTTCTACATAATTAGGTTCACCGCGTGACTTCCAATCTTTAACGACAGCATGTACTTCATGATCATCAATAAAGGCACCATGTACGCGTGTAGGCACGCCAGTTCCTGGTGGTAGATATAACATATCTCCCATACCTAATAATTGTTCAGCGCCCTGCTGATCTAGAATAGTTCTTGAGTTCAAACCAGATGAAACCTGAAAAGCCATTCTGGTGGGAATATTCGCTTTAATCAAACCAGTAATAACATCTACTGAAGGCCTTTGTGTTGCAAGCACTAAATGAATACCAGCAGCACGAGCTTTTTGAGCAATACGAGCAATTAACTCTTCTACTTTCTTACCGACGATCATCATCATGTCAGCAAATTCATCAACAATAACGACGATACTTGGTAGTTTCTCTAGCATAGGTGCTGTTTGATCTAGACCATCACTAGGTTGCCATAACGGGTCAATAATTGGTTCACCTTTAGCGTTAGCTTCTAATATTTTCTTGTTATAGCCTTTAAGGTTTCTTACACCAACGGCTGACATGACTTTATAACGACGTTCCATTTCGCCAACACACCAGCGTAATGCATTAGCAGCATCCTTCATATCGGTTACTACTTCAGATAACAAGTGAGGTATGCCCTCATAAACACTTAATTCAAGCATTTTAGGGTCTATCATTATCATTCGAACATCTTCTGGAGTCGATTTATACAATAAGCTGACGATCATTGTATTTACTCCTACTGACTTACCTGAACCCGTTGTACCAGCAACTAACAAGTGAGGCATCTTTCCTAGATCAACAACAACAGGCTCACCTGCAATATCTTTACCTAACACCATAGTTAACGCAGAGTTTGACTCTTCAAAGGCAGGACAAGCAATCACTTCACTTAATCGTACTATTTCTCGATGTTTGTTTGGTAACTCAAGGCCAATAACCGACTTACCAGGGATTACCTCAACAACACGCACACTAATAGCAGAGAGTGCTCTCGCCAAATCTTTTGATAAACTGGTAATTTTACTGACTTTGACACCTGGAGCTAAATCTAACTCAAAGCGGGTTATAACAGGACCTGGGTACACAGAGACAACCTGTGCCTTAACACCAAAATCTAATAATTTTGCTTCAACTAATCGGCTGACTTGCTCTAATTCTTCTTGGTTAACAGGATTTTGTGCTTTATCAGGTCTATCGAGTAAATCGATTGAAGGCATCCCAACGAAAGTTTCTTCATCAGCGACTAAATTCACTTGACCATTATCGTCAACAATACTGCCACTCATTTCAGTAGATGTAGTGTCACTTTTTGCAAGTTGTTCATCGTCTGCGATATTTGGTTTATCTATATTAGCAAAGGCTGCGGTGATTTCCCCTTCACTGACATGCTCCTGCACATTTATATCAAGTGGTTCAGATAATAGTTCATCAATATCAACAAAAGGTTCATGTTCAGCATCATTAGCTAAATGCTTTTGGATACTTGGTTGAACAGAAGAATTATACGAAGTGTTTTGCTCTTCTATAGGGGGTTGTTGATGAATCAAAGCGTTAGCGCTCTTTTCTTCATGAACTTGTTCTTCAATCTCTGCATTAGAATCTTTAATATCATCTTCAGTGGTACCAAAATGTGCTTTTAACCACTTAGGGAAATTATATAAACCTACAAAAGCAGCAATAGTATATTGGCCAACAGCGTCGATGAATTTTATCCAAGAAAAGCCAGTCAGTAAGACAAAGCCTGCACACGTGAAAAGTAAAAAGATTAATGTACTACCAACAAAAGAAAAATAAGGTAATAATGTATTACTTAAAACATCACCAAAGATACCACCGGCTGAGAAATAAAAAATGTCATCAAAGTTCATACTTGCAATTGAAGTAATCCCCAAATAAAACATGAAAAAACCAATTAATTTCAAGCCAAGTGTTAAATAATCTAGTTCCATTAATTGATGGAATTTTTGAAACAATAACCAACCAACAATGGCAACGACAAAAGGTAAGGTATAAGCAATAAAACCAAACAAATTGAGTAATAAATCAGAAAAATATGCGCCAACCGCGCCGCCCAAATTCCTTACCGGTGTTTGGTAGCCCGTTTGCGCCCATCCAGGATCAGCAGGATCAAAGCTAAATAAAGCTAGCATCAAAAACATAGCAAAAACACTAAAGAATAATAGCCCTGCTTCGAGCAGGCGTTGTACTCCTGTTAACTGTTTGTTGCTTTCTTCGCTTGAGGATTCATCCATATTATTTACAAATTCTGACGACAATTAAACGTACCATGGGGATTAGTCATTATGATGTAAGCTAAAATAACAAATTATCGACTAAGATAAAATGCTTTCCCTTGTAAACTTAACAAAACTAATCCGTTTAAAATAAAGTTACTAAAATTATCGCTTACTTGAAGAAGAAGCTGGCATTGTGTTGATTATCTGGTAGATTTATTTGTGTATATCATATTTATGTCAATACAGGAGTAAATAATGGCATTTGAAGTTACCTTTGAATTAAAAGAAACAGATCTCGAGCATTTTAGAGATGTTATGAGAAAAGCACAGTCTGAAGCATCAAAATTGTCTGAGGCTGATATTCTAGCTCATGCAAAAAGTCTAAGTGTAGATGTAAAAGATAATGTGCCAGAATTTGTAAGACAACGCTTGGCAAAATTAGAAATTCTAGTCGCCATGATAGAAGACAGTGAATGGCAAATTCCTGAGCCTGAACGTTCAGATGTTATTAGTGCCCTAGCCTATTTTAGCGACCCTGAAGACTTAGTTGCCGATCATATCCCAGTATTAGGTTTTTTAGATGATGCAATAATGATTGAGCTTGTTGCTGAAGAGTTAAAGCCAGACATCGACGCATACGAAGAGTTTTGCCAATATCGTGACCGCGAAAAAGATAGAGCTGGTGACAGTACTATTACTAAAGAAGATTGGCTGGACTCTAAGCGTCGTGAACTACACAGTAGAATAAGACACAGAAGAAGCAGTCGCCGCAGTGGCAGCTCGTTCAGATCAATTTTTTAAATATAAATTGTATTAAATACATTTATATAGTTAAAAAGAGAGCACTTATTGCTCTCTTTTTTATCGCTTAATCGGTAGTAAGTTCGTAGACTTTATTTCATCCATAACAACGTAAGTCCTACTTTCACTAACCGCAGGTAGTCTCAGTAAGGTATCACCTAAAAGTTCTCGGTACGCTAACATATCCTTCACTCGTGTTTTCAACAAAAAATCAAAATCACCAGAAACTAAATGACATTCTTGTATAACATCAAGCTCGTGTACAGCTTTAGCAAAGTCATCAAAAACATCAGGACTTGTTTTTGTTAAGGTAATTTCAACTAATACTAATAAAGCAGCATCTAACTTAAGAGGATTTAACATGGCTTTATAGCCAGTTATGTACTGTTCTTTTTCTAGTCTTTTAACCCGCTCTAGGCAAGGAGTCGGACTCAGACCAACCCTTTTAGATAACTCGACATTTGATAATCGACCATTTTTTTGTAGTTCATCTAATATGTTCTTATCTATGCGATCTAGGCTTTTATTAGAGTAATTACTCATTTATATATCACCATTATATTTGAGTTTTTCAGCATTATATATCGCCTACACCAAAATAACGACAGGTTATTCTACAAATTTATCATTATACTAGTCGCAAATATTACAACGGCGTTGAGTAAACCTGACGCAATAATAAATAGAGTGAGAAAAATATGATTGTTGGTGTACCTAAAGAAATTAAAAACCACGAATACCGTATTGGATTAACACCTGCTGGTGTTAAAGAATTAATTGTTAATGGCCATGAAGTTATTGTAGAAAATAACGGTGGCGCTTCAATTGGTTTTGATAATGAACAGTACGTGACAGCTGGTGCCAAAATAATTGATAGTGCAGCTGAAATATTTGCTACAGCAGATATGATCATTAAAGTGAAAGAGCCGCAACCTGTTGAGTGTAAGATGTTACGTCCAGGTCAAATTCTTTTCACATACTTACATCTTGCTCCTGATCCTCAGCAAACTGAACTATTAGTTGCTTCAGGCGCTACTTGTATCGCCTATGAAACAGTAACCGCTGCCTCTGGTGGTTTACCATTATTAGCACCAATGTCAGAAGTTGCTGGCCGTATGTCTATTCAAGCGGGTGCTCACGCATTAGAAAAAGCTCAAGGTGGTTTAGGTGCTTTACTTGGTGGTGTACCTGGCGTTGCTCCTGCTAAAGTATTAATCGTTGGTGGTGGTGTTGTAGGCACTCAAGCAGCAAGAATGGCTGTAGGCATGGGTGCTGATGTAACGATATTAGATCGTTCATTGCCACGTTTACGCCAATTAGATACAGAATTTGATGGTCGATTAAAAACAGTTTATTCAACTGCTGATGCTATGGATACCCTTATTGGTGAAGCAGATTTAGTTATTGGTGCTGTACTTATCCCTGGTGCTGCTGCTCCAAAGCTTGTCACTAAAGAACATATCAAAATGATGAAGCAAGGTGCCGTTGTTGTTGATGTTGCTATTGACCAAGGTGGTTGTTTTGAGACTTCAAAAGCAACAACTCACCAAGAGCCAACTTATGTTGTAGATGGCGTTGTTCATTACTGTGTAGCGAATATGCCTGGTGGCGTAGCAAGAACATCTACAATGGCGTTAACTAATGCAACAATGCCTTTCGCTGTTACTATTGCTAATAAAGGGGCTAAACAAGCATTACTTGATGATGAACACTTATTAGCAGGTTTAAATGTTGCTGGCGGAAAAATTACTTACAAGCCAGTAGCAGATGTTTTAGGCTATGAATATGTTGAGCCTACAGTAGCTTTAAACGCTTAATCTTTAAAAGCTAACTATAGACAAAAATGCAAGCATAATGCTTGCATTTTTTTTGCCCTTTATTTGTCCTTTACTAGGCACTGTTTATCTTTGTTTAATAATTTTGCTAAAAAATAAAATCGCCTTAATCAAGGCAAAAAATATACTATTTAGTCATCTAACGATGTCATTTTTAATGAAGAGTCAGGCAATTTTAGAATCAGCCCATGAGTAATGACAATTTTTAGCACTAGCGGCATCCGCATTTTGTTCATTTGGAACAACCAAATTAATGTCAACAGCCTCTAAGAACCTAAAACTTTCTTATATCATATAAGATATCTTTACACTTATTCATCAATGTTTTTTATTAAACATCTATACAGACTTGATATAACGACATATCATCCCAAACTTATTAACTAATACAAATTTTACCGAATTGGAGTAATCATGAGTGAAGCTAGACATTGCCCACTATTAATTTTGGGTTCTGGCCCTGCTGGTTATACTGCGGCTGTATATGCTGCTAGAGCAAATTTAAAACCAGTTATGATCACTGGTATGCAACAAGGTGGCCAATTAACCACAACTACTGACGTTGAAAACTGGCCTGGTGATGCAGATGATCTTACCGGTCCAGCATTAATGGAGCGTATGCAAAAGCACGCAGAAAAATTTGAAACTGAAATTGTTTTTGATCATATTGAGTCTGTAGACTTTTCTTCAAAACCGTACAAATTAACAGGTAGTAACGAATATACCTGTGATGCATTAATCATTTGTACAGGTGCATCGGCACAATACTTAGGTTTACCTTCTGAAGAAGCCTTTATGGGTCGTGGTGTTTCAGCCTGTGCAACTTGTGATGGTTTCTTTTACAAAAACCAAAAAGTTGCGGTAGTTGGTGGCGGTAACACTGCTGTAGAAGAAGCGCTTTATTTATCAAATATTGCCAGCGAGGTTCACTTAGTTCATCGTCGTGATACCTTTAGGTCTGAAAAAATATTAACGGATCGATTATTCGATAAAGTCGAAAATGGTAACATCACCCTTCATACCGATCGAACTCTTGATGAAGTATTAGGTGACAATATGGGTGTAACCGGTTTACGTTTAAAAGATACAAAATCAGAAGCCACCGAAGAAATTGATGTAGCAGGTGTATTCATTGCTATTGGCCATAAGCCTAACACTGATATTTTTAAAGACCAACTTGCGATGAAAGATGGTTATTTAACTATAAACAGCGGTACTGAAGGTAATGCAACACAAACAAGTGTTGAAGGTATATTTGCTGCGGGCGATGTAGCTGATCATATTTACCGTCAAGCCATTACTTCTGCTGGTGCCGGCTGTATGGCCGCTCTTGATGCAGAAAGATACTTAGACGCGCTATAAGTTGATCTCAGAGGGACAAATGAGCCAAATATTATATCAACTCGATAATGATAGTTTGGCTTTTCCCTCTGATGAATTTGCCCTTTCTGATCCTAATGGCTTACTAGCCGTTGGTGGCGATTTATCCTCAAAAAGATTATTAAATGCCTACTCTCAAGGGATATTTCCTTGGTTTAATGAAGGCGACCCAATTATGTGGTGGTCTCCTACCCCTCGGGCAATCATTAAAACTTCAGATATAAAAATAAATAAAACCCTCAGTAAAGCAATAAGGCGAGCTCCTTACACCATAACGATTAATAAATGCTTCGAGCAAGTGAATCAATTGTGTGCTAACGCGCCATTTCGTCAAGAAGAGACTTGGATTGTACCTTTAATGCAACAGGCTTATTTGTCACTTCATCAACTCGGTTATGCACATTCAGTTGAAGTATGGCTTGATAAAGAACTTGTAGGTGGATTGTATGGCGTAGCCATTAATGGCTTTTTTTCCGGTGAATCCATGTTCTATAGTAAAAGTAATGCTTCAAAGTTTGCTTTAGTCGCACTAGTACAACTTTTAAAAAGTAATGGTATCAAATTTATTGATTGCCAAATCATAAATAAGTTCCTTGCAAATATGGGCGCAATAGAAGTTGATCGAAATATATTTAAAGGACAACTACATGAATCAATACAGCAAACTGTCAATGATGATATTTGGACAGCTAGAGAATTAATCATAGAGCTATAATGACACAGTCAGACTTTAAATTAGGCATAACTAAAACTTTTCCCTGTAATTACCTTGAGGATAAGGAAGAACGTTTATTAATTGCCGTTGATGAAAGACTACATAATAGTGCAAGTTACTCATGGTTAATGACACAAGGCTTCAGACGAAGTGGTGATCAAGCTTATCGACCACACTGCCCCAATTGTAATGCTTGTCAATCTCTAAGGGTAATTGCCAAACAATTTAGCCCTTCAAAAAGCCAACGCCGAAATTTAAGACGAAATGAACAGTTAATAATTACCTTATCTTATCAATTGAAAGCGTCATACTATCCACTCTTTGAAGAATATATCAATACATGTCATCAAGATGGTTCTATGTATCCTGCTAGTTTTCCTCAATTTGAAAGTTTTTTAGCAAGTTCCCTCACTAAACAATTATTCATAGAAACTTGGCGACAGGATGTAAATGGTAGTAAAACTCTTGTTTGTGTTGCCGTTACTGATGTTTTAACCGATGCTCTTTCAGCGGTCTACACTTTTTATGATCCCAAATATAAAAGCAGTGGCATTGGTGTTTTTTCAATTCTCATGCAAATAAAACAATGCATCGAGATGCAAAAAGAGTATTTGTATCTTGGTTATCAAATTGATGACTGTAAAAAGATGAATTATAAAAACCGTTATTTTCCTTATGAAAAATTTATTGACGGTCTTTGGTGCAGAACAGACAAAGCAAACAATAAAATAAGTAAAAATGATAAATAAATAGGCTCAAAGCTTTACATTAGCCTAGCAATTAGGCATCATTCGCGCAGCTTTTTTTATCGGCCGTAAAAACACACCATATTTGCTGGTTTTTTATGGTTTACTTGCACAACATTAGAGGTTTAGCGCCCCATGGCGAAAGAAGAAAATATTGAAATGCAAGGTACGGTATTAGATACCCTACCAAACACTATGTTCCGAGTTGAACTAGAAAACGGCCATGTGGTCACCGCACATATCTCAGGTAAAATGCGTAAAAACTATATCCGTATTTTAACAGGCGATAAAGTTACGGTTGAATTAACACCATATGATTTATCAAAAGGCCGCATTATTTTCCGCGCTAGATAATCAATACCTGAATACTAATAAAAAACCAGCATTAAGCTGGTTTTTTTGTATTGAATGTCAATAAAGAGATCATAAAAAATGCAGTGCTATTGTTATGTTGGCATGCTCATATGAAAAGCATTTAGTTTATTTCCATCTAAATCTCTAAAATAACCAGCATAAAATCCTGACAATTCACCTCTAGGGCCTGGAGCACCTTCACAAGTAGCCCCTAAGCTGATAGCTTTTTGATAAAACGCATCAACTTCTTCTGTAGAGTTAAAAATCATCGCCACCATAGTACCATTACCGACTGTTGCTGGTTTACCATCAAAAGGTTTTGTTATTGAAATACCCGGCTGCTCAGGACTCGGAGCCCATGCGACAAACTGCTCTGTTTCGATAAACCTACCAACACCGATGGAATCAAACAATTCATCATAAAACTTGACCGCACGTAGCAAATCATTTGTTCCTAATGTTACATACCCTATCATTTTACTCTCCTTATAAATTTACCTGTAAATTAATATTTCAGGCTATATTTTGCTTAATAACTCTTTTTCAAATAATGACACATCAGCATTGATATTGTGCTCTTGAATCAGGTCATTAATTCTCACTATATCATTTTCAACCTTGGTTAAAGTGATCGTATTGTCATCTAATAAATACACTTGTTTTAAACTTTGATAGTAAAAGTTTAATATTATCAGTGCGTTTACATTTCCCTCTGATGCCTTAGCTTCGACTTTTTTTAATTGCCTGTAAATACTATTTTGTAACTGTTTAAGTTGCCAAACATAATAAATTTCATTAAAGAAAGCTTTGCTTTTAAGGTTATGTAAAATACTGGCACAAGCTAATAACCCGAGGATTACCCCAAGTAAATTATACTTAAAATTACTTGGTACTTGTTGGCTTTCATCAGTATTGTCTTGTTGAATATAAGAAGCTTCTTGGCTAGACGTGACATCAGATACAGTTGAAAAGGTTTTGATGAGTATTTGACCAAAGGATAGTGATAATACTAAAAGAGACACTATGAATCCGACAATAACAAAATTTAAATTTTTACGGTAACGCTGTTTATCAATCTGTTGCAGCTGCATTACACAACCCTTTTATTTGTTTATATTACACAAATTATATCAAGTCATCAGGTGATGATGAACGACAAACTTGAGTAATAAGCACATTAATTCCTCCTTCTTTTAATATCGGGGTGAGTATCAATTAATCCGTCTTGGTTTACGGTAACGGTAACATTATCTAAAGACATGACAACAAGGGTAATATCATCTTCTCGTCTGATAAATTCAATGTCATAGCCAAAATTAAATAGCGAGCCGGCAGATAATTTTTGTGCATAGTTCAACTCACTCCACCAAGGATAGCTTTCAAGTGCTTTCCTTCTTCGAGCAATATTAAAAACTGAATTTGTGAATGCCTTAAAGCTCATGTCTTATCCGCTAATTTTATTAAGAAAACAGTAAAAGGCTTATGTTTTCTTAATATTCAATTCAGTAACCGCGAACTACATCAGAATACCTACTGATCTGAAAATGTTTAAGATTAAGAAATATAAAATGCATTAAATATACCTAATAGGCAATAACTCCAAAAAACAGAAGGTTATGGCTATACTGTTTTCTAAATGGTGTAAAATTAGCAAAATGTGTAAAAAATATAGACAACTAAGAATAGGCAATAAATGTTGAGAAATAAGCAAAGTCTCGTGACAAAAGTAATTAATATTTAGACATTACTAGCTGTTCAATCTAATTTATTGTTATATTGTATTTAACCCCTACACAAAGGAACTGTTAAAAAATAATAAGACAGTATTAATGAAGTTATTATCATTTCTTATATTTCCTTTGACCTTGGCTTTATTGCCTACTCTCGTGCAAGCGAATGACGCTATAAATGTTGCAACATATATCGAACCACCTTTTGCAGATAAGGTTAATGGTAAATTTGTTGGTCGTAATATTCGTTTAAGTAAATTAATTGCTAAAAAGTTGAATAAAAAAGTTAATTTTATCACTTGTCCCATGGCAAGATGCATATTGATGATGCAGTCTGGTCAAGCAGATATGATAGTTTCGGTTTTAAAAACGGATGAAAGAGAAGAAATATTAACTTATATAGAGCCAGGCATTAATTTTCAAAAGCAACCTATTTCATTTTTTACCCTTCATACTAATAAAGTTGAGATTAATTCCTTTGAAGATTTAAAGTCTTTAATCATTGGACAAGTTCGCGGAGCTCGATATTTTGAAAAATTTGATAACAATAACGAGTTAACGAAAGTCAAAATAACAACACGTAGTCAAATGATTAAAATGTTATTAAAAGGACGCATTGATGTTTTCATTGCTAGAGAGGAGTCTATCAGGCCATTAATTGATAAATATAATTACCAAAAATTACGTATTGCTCAATATCAATATTTAACGCCAGTTACTGGCTATATAGCCATTTCAAAAAACTCATATTTACAACAAGATATACAAAAATTTTCATCTATCATCAAACAAATAAAAGACTCAGGCGAATTAGATAAAGTTTATTACAAAAAACTTTAACCCAGTAATAAAAACACTAGGTTAATTTAACCTTAATCCTGAGAAGCGATTAACTTTCTTACGCACACCTGCTTGCCAAGTCTTAAGATCGCTTGAAATGGTCAACTGTTTTTTCGCCCGAGTTATAGCCGTATACAGCAACTCTCTTGATAAAAGTTTATTCGCATCACCTAAAGGGTTATGCGTTGGTAATACCATAGCAACATGCTCAAACTCACTTCCCTGTGTTTTATGAATAGTCATAGCATAAACACTGTCATAATGTGGCAACCTAGTTGGAATAAACTTTCTAAACTGTAAACCTTGACCAGTACTGAACTGAGTATCTTCAAAATAGACAAGTAATTTGCCATTTTCTGATCGCCAAACTAGACCGATATCACCATTATAGAGACCTAATTGATAATTATTTTCGGTGATCATAATTGGCTGGCCATGATAAAGCGGTAGATTATCCGTTGGCAAAAAGCGTTTATCAAAATCATTGGGTAAATATTGTTTATCTAAAGAGGACTTTACATAATAAGTAATCAAATTATTTAATGCTTCAACGCCAATTTCACCTGATTTAGTCGCACAAAGTACTCTAAATTTTGATAACAATTCAAAACCTTGTTCAATATTCGTAGTTTGAGCAAGAGGAAGATAATACTTATTAACTAAAGGTATAAGCCAATCAATTAACGATGCATCAACATAGTTAAGTTCTCTATGATTTTCCTGGGTTAATAATTTCCAGCTATCCCCTTCATTACCATTAATAACCGCATTTGCAAGTAGGCCAATTCCACCAGTTCCATCAAAGCGTCTACTTTTCTTTAAAAAGCTCAAATAGTCTAACGGTTGGCAATGTTGCGATGATGTATCAGAAGATAAATCGCATGCTAGATAGGCCGTAGCTCTAGTTAAATAATCAATATTTTCTCTGCTATATGTTAATGAAGCTTTAGGAGCTATATCGGCGAGAACACTCCCTGTTGACACGGAAGGCAGCTGATCAGCATCTCCTAGTAATACCACACTACACTCAGGCTTAAGCGCCTTTAATAGTCTTAACATTAAAGGTAAATCAACCATTGAAACTTCATCAACCAATACTAAATCGTAAGGTAATAAGTTGTGCTCATTGTGCTTAAAATGTGGTTGGTTATGAATAACACCTAGCAATCTGTGGATAGTTTGAGCGCTTGTCGGTATTTGCTGTAAAATGTCACTATCGATATCACTTTGAAAACCTGTGATCGCATTAGCGATAGATTCACTTAGGCGTTGAGCAGCTTTCCCTGTTGGTGCTACCAGAGCAATATTAAAAGGCTTTTCAGTTAATGTTGATGAATCATTGTTTTCTTCAAGCATAATTTTTGCGGCAAGTAGCTTAGTTACCGTATATGTTTTCCCCGTACCAGGACCACCAGCAATTACAGCAAACTGCTTATTTAATGCATTTGCAACGGCGACAAATTGCCAATCAACCTCTTTATCTAACAGTCCTTTAAAGTGTTCTGGGAATAAATGACTTAAAATTGTGTTTGTCAAAGCAATATCTATCTCAGATTTGAGCGCTAATTTATCACGAATGATGATAGAGAGATCTTGTTCAAACTTAAAATAACGTCTCAAATAGAGGTTACCTTTCCAATAGACAACCGGCTTTAAACTTTGCGAATCAAGCTTCAACTGAGAAACGAACTGGGTTAACGAAGTTAAATCAGGGAAGTTATAGCCAGATGTCACCTCATTGCCATCATCATCAGATTGGTAGCCTAGCTTTGTTGTAGCAATTTCATATAGAGGAAGACAAGTATGCCCTGCTCTTAAGCTTATGTTTAATGCTAAAAACAAGTGAAAACACAAATCAACATCTTGTTCTATAGATAAAGTATCTATCAGTTCTTTGGCAAAAAAATAATCAATGGGTAGAAGCTCAGCAATATGGGCTTTCGCCTCTAAAAAAGTAGAGTAAATTAACTTCATTAAAGTAATACCTCGCCAATTGCGCTATCTGCTTTGTTAAGCATTGGAGTATTTCCTTTAAAGAAATCATCTAAACGGCTTATTTCTGATTCAGTTATCTTTCTAAAATACACTCCTTTACCTGCAGATGCTTTATCATTTGTCATCCCCCTTAAGTAAAGGTAATAAATACCACCAAAATCTCTGTTAAACTCATAGTCTGCAATTTTGTCTTTAAGGTATCGGTGTAATGCTAGTGAATAGATTAAATACTGCAAATCATAGTGATTAGATTCGATATTCTCCAATAGGGCATTATGGTGATAATCATTAAAATCATTACCTAAATGACTGGATTTATAATCACAAACAAAATATTGACCATTATGCTGAAAAATTAAATCGATAAAACCATGCATCATTCCCGTTAGTTTTTTGTATTCAGGTAATCTTACTGGAGGTACATAACGTTCAAAGACTTCTCCTTTAATATTCATTGCCGCTTTTCTATGCTCAGTAAGGACATGACTTAATATATTCACATCCCCCCCCTGCATTGGAAAATAAAACTCACTTTCACGTAAAGTATTACCTAAAGATAATGACGCCAGCTTTAACGTATCATTACTAGTATCTGTTATTGACATTGCCTGCTTTGAAAACGGACAGTGAATAATTTCTTCTAACCATTCAATAAAATCAGCTTGATGATAGCCTTGGGGTAGTTCACCGTATTTTACCAGTGGCCAATGAATAACTTCTGTCCACTTGGGCGTAGAAAAATCACATTTCTCAAAAATATCATGCAATAAATTACCGCTGTGAGCCCCTTTGGCTAACATAAAGCGTAACAAGTGCTCTGACTCAACCTTAGTTAACCTTCGATTCGCCAAGGTATCATTATCTCTATCGGGTAATGAAATGCCGACATGGCGCATATTACGACTAAGTGCAGAAAATGAACTTAACCACCAATCGCGTTCAATATCACCGTTAAACTCTTGCGCAGCTAATTGAATTTCTTGCGAATTTGTATTTAATAGTAGTGACTCTTGATAGCTAGCTTTTTCATTTTGATAATCATCAAAATATACATCTCTAATCGCTATGTTATCGGGTTCTGTTGCTTTCACTGCTTGCAAACTTGTTTGAATATCTTGCTCTTCTTGCCATTTTAAAGTTTGTCCAAGTGGTGATAAGTGATACTTATCAAAACAACAGGATAAAATATAACAGCGATGCTCTGCCCTTGTGATGGCAACATATAGTAATCGAATAGCTTCAGCATAAGCTTCTTCACTCATAGCCATTTTAGCTTGTTGGCTACCGTCAAGGCTTACCACTAATTGACCTTGAGCATTGTGATACTCAATATAATTAACCGTTTTAGTGCCAAATTTTAAAGGATCTTTATGGCGTGTTGCGAACGGAATAAACACAACGGGATACTCTAGCCCTTTCGAACCATGCTGGGTAATAATCCTGATTAAATCACCATCACTTTCTAATCTTAATTCAGCTTCAATATCTGGATTGTCCATGGTGATTTGTAACTCAAACCAATGTAGAAGTTCATGAGGCTGATTATGGCGTTGACTTGCCGCTTGTAGTAATTCAAATAAATGAATTAAATTAGTAAGACTTCTATCTTTTTCATCACTGGCTATATCAAAATATTGATGCATTAACTTAATGGCCATCGCGATAAAACCATATTTTGCCCATTGGGCTCTTAAAGCGATAAAATCATATTTTATATTTTGGTATTGTTCATCGTTATGCTGTAGTTCATAAAGTTTACTAGCGTTAATACCTAATAAACCACAACAAAGTCCAGCGACAAAACTGTATTCATTTTCACAATCTGCAATTGCAGTGAGTAAACTCAACAACTGTTTCGCTTGTTTACTGTGAAATAAATTAGCTCGCTCTGAAAGAAAAACACTGTCTAGATTCGCCAGAGATAATGCCAGCTTAATATCTCGAGCTTCACTACCATCTCTTACTAAAATAGCAATATCTTTAGGATTAACCGTGTGTTGTGCAAGTAAGCTTTGGACTTCTTCAGCGCACCAATGTGCCATGTTTAATCGTGCATCTTGTTTTACTTTATCACTTGGATCATCTTGATGAGTAAAATGAATAAACTGTAAGGCTTTACTTTTCTCACAGGCTAAATCTTTATTTGTAGAAGGTTTTTGCGACTGTTTGCCAGCAAGAACTGGCACGTAATCTATTCCAAAGCCAAAGACACTCTGTGCATTTTCGGTTTTATTACTAGCACTAGTAAACACTTGATTATAAGCAGACACCATTTCAGGTGTAGAGCGCCAATTTGTATCCATTAACCAATGATAATCACACCCCGCTCTTGCACTTAAATAGGCAAAGATATCACCACCACGAAAGCCATATATCGCTTGTTTAGGATCACCTATGAGGAAGATGCCACTTGTATCATGTTGACTACTTTTACCATAATAAATAGCTTGCAAAATAGAAAACTGGTTAGGATCGGTATCTTGAAATTCATCTATCAGCGCAACGGGGTATTGCTGTAATAGTGTTTGAGCTAGTTCAGCAGCTGAAGAAGTTTTTGCCGTTAAACAATGCGCTAAAGTATTAATTAAGTCGTCAAAACCTAAAACATTTAGCTGCTGCTTTCTCTTTGCGCATTGAAGACGTATTTGGTAAATACCCTCCCTAACAACGTTATATGCTTTTGCTTTAGTGATAGTACTCGTTAAATTCTTCAACTTATTTTTAACGTTATTAACAACTTCAAAAGCATTCTTAATGGCTTCTTTTTCTTTAGAGCGCCCAAAACGTCTGCCATCAATAAAGGCATCAGGGAACTGAGCTAAACCTATAAATTCATCCTTACCAATATTTTTTTCACTAACTTCATCTAACCATAAAACAAGCTGAGCTAACTCTTCTCTTCTCACTTGTTGGTCTTTTCCCTTTTTAACAAGTATTAACTGGTTTTCTAACAAAGTTGAGTTTGTTTGCAAACTTATACGGGCTTCACAAACTAACTGCTGGAACTGCTTTTCAATATCCTCAACAGGCACAAGAGTAAGTTCACGGTTATGTGAAATGGCTTTACTAAAACTGGTGAGAAAGCTTGTCGGTGTTGCCCAAAACTCTGCCAATAAAGTAAAAGCATGCTCATTTTGATTAGCCAACTGGCGATACCAATCTTGCGTTGCTTGTAATGTTATATCGTTAGTATTGGTAGATAACGTGGCATCAAAAGTTAAACCACTGGAAAATGCATGTTGATTGAGTACTTTTTGACAAAAGCCATGGATAGTATGAATTGCCGCATCATCAAGCAACAATAAAGCCCTTTTTAACAGAAATTGCGCTTTTTCATAACTCACCTTTTCACTTATCTGACGAAAGTATTCATCTGTTGCTATGAGTTCATGCCATTGTGTTAATGCTTGACGAATAAAAACATCAATGCGACCTCTTAGTTCTTGAGTCGCGTCTTTAGTAAATGTCATCAATAATATTTGTTCAACGGATAACTCTTGCTCTAACAAGAGCCTTAAGTAAATACGCGTAATATTATATGTTTTACCCGTACCAGCACTGGCTTCAATCAAATGTTTACCTGACAATGGGATGGTTTGAGCACATAAATTTTGCATATTCATTAATGCTCTCCTGTCAAAGTTGGCACTTCGATATTGTGTATAACTTTCACGACTTGCTTATACATAGCTTGATAAACTAAACATAAATCTTCTTCAAACAAGTTAATATCTGGGCATGTTGGCCAGAAGTACTCAAGGTATGGGTCTTCACCTAACCCTCTTGCTGATTGATTTCCTTGCCATGTTTTAGCGAATTTTTCCTGTGATATTTCTTCAAATTTCCCACGTTTTTGCGTAAACATAACGTGGGCTAAATCGCTATTGAGTAATAGTGCTTGTTGTTTCCCTTTAAAAAAGATCTTCAGCATGAGCGCAAGTTGTATTGCGGGTTGTTCAAGTTGTGCAAAGGTAAATTGTTCAACTTTTTGAGATTTAGTATTAAAGTAAAAACCTGTCGATTTTTCAACGCCAAGTAGCGCTTGTACCACCTCTGAGTTACTCGCTAAGCTTTTAGCTAAATGAGTTTCTTGCCAAACTTGTATCAATAATTGTTGTAAATAAAGGCTCAATAAATCTTTAGACTTTGCCGTAGAGTACCTGTACATAATGTGCTCATTGCCATGTACATTTAATTGACTCATTAAAGTTATATTTTGTAACTTTCCATCAAGGTTTATATCAACCTGACAATCCAGCTTATTAATACAGGTTATGCCCTTTTGCTCGAGTACTTTTGCAAATGATTGACTTTCGTTTTGCCATTGATGCAAGGTTTGCTTTGTTTGAGGTAAGTCGGGAAATTTACCAGATAATAAAGCCTGATGAACAAGATCATCACTGGTTATATCGCGGTTATTTTGCAGCTCACTTTTTACCAGTGCTTGTTTTAATAAATAACTTTCTAAGTAATCACTGGTAAAAGGCTCAACATCGTCGAGAGCAGCATTGTTAGTGTGGAAAAATAGTTTTAATTGAGACTGTGCAAAATACTTAGCAGGATGTTGATAGAAACGTATAAGTTCATCAATACTTAGTGAAGTAATGTCATTAACTGAATAATTTTCTGGTATCACTGCTAAATCAGCGCCTTGATTTTCCACTTCATTAGATAATGCTAAAGATAACCAGTGCCTATCAAAACTTGCTCTATTACCCATATAATTACTTTGACTAAAAGCTTGCATGGGTAACTGGAAAAGCTTGTTATTTAACGATTCCCCCTCATCTGAGCTATTCGTTGACTCATCAGTTGAAAAATGCCAGCCATAAGCTGATGTTAGATACTCCATTAGTTCTTTTAATACTAAAGATGGCTGTTTTTCTATATTCGTTTTTATACTGCGTCCTTGATAACTTAAGTAAAGCGCTTGTCTAGCAGAAATAATTGCTTCTAAAAACAAATAGCGATCGTCAGCTTTTCGTGATCTATCACCCATTCTTGCTGTTGATGATGAGAGTAAATCAAAACCTAATGGTTGGCGTTGTCTTGGGTATTCTCCGTCATTTAGTCCAAGTACAGCAATCACTTTAAATGGAATACTACGCATCGGCAGCATTGAGCAAAAAGTTACCTGACCAACCATAAACTGTTGACTTGCATCTCCTTGATTAAAGTGATTTGTTAAAAATTCAACCACAATATTTAACGGTAATAACTCCGTTAATTGTGCTTTTTCACAATGTTCAACTAAAGATACAATCGCTTGTGTAATAACGTTGAAGCTTACGTCGTGAGTTTTGCTGTTTTCTTGATTAAATAAAATTTCTATTTGCTCTAGTAAAAATTGATGCCACTGAGCGGGCGTACGTTCTTTCAATAGCTGCTGACTTAACGACTGTAATTGCTCAATAAATAGCATCAGTTGTCCAAGTAGAATCGCATCATCGCCTTCAACAATGCCTAACAATAGTTGCTCTTGATAAACAGTATCATTATCAGAAAAGGCAAAACCCTTAATCAATCGTGAAAGCCCTTGTTGCCAGGTAAAACTATTGTTTGCTTCTTCACCTAGATATTGTTGTTTATGTTCTTGGTTAATTCCCCAATGTATACAAGCCGAGTCTAACCACAAAGCAATTTTATCGAGTGATTCAAGGGGGATATTTACCGCATTGGCGATAGCGGGTAAGCGTAATAACGAGACAATTTGCGAAACCTGAAAGCGACTATCGGGTAGCGCAAGCAACTCTACAAATGTAGCTACAATAGGATCACTATGCAATGCGCTTCTATCAGCAATAGAACAAGGCAATGGCGGGCGTTTACTGTCTACATCTTGCCAGCCATGGGTAAATACGGCATTAACAAAAGGTGCGTATTGCTCTATTTGAGGACACATAACTAATATGTCCTTTGGCGTCAGAGATTCATCTTCATTAAATAAACTCAATAAATAGTCATGAAGCCCTTGTACTTCTCTTAGCACACTATGACTACTTGTTACCACAATAGAATTATCTTGGTTAATCTCATCTATGCATAAGCGTTGTGGATTTTCGCGTGAATCACTAAAGCTTAAAATATCTTGCTGTATACGCTGTAGAGCAGGTTTGCCAATATGAGTTTCATCTTCACTAAGTAACTCAAAAGCATCAACATTTACTGTGCTATATTCTTGCAACATAGCAATAAACTCACGCCCTTGTTGGCCCAAGTTCGCTAATAATGGATTACCGACAAATTGTTCAACTTGCTCAACACCTTCTGTCCACAGGCGTAATTGACGAAATGCTTCTTTTTCACTTTTTATATCTCCCCAATAATCAAAACAGGGATTTAAATGATAAAAATGAACATCTATATGTTGGCTTAACGCATTAATAAATGACAACCACATTGGTGCCATGGTATTTATGCCAAAGAAACTTAATCTTTTAGGTAATGCCGGTAAATTTTGCTTTATATTTTCAATGGCATTTTCAAGTAGAGCAACGGGGTTGTAAGGCAGTTGTTGTATCAATGTTTGCCAAATTCTAGCCTGCCATTTATAGTCTTTCGCATCAACATCATCTATTGCTTTTCCTTTTTCCCACGCATCAAGCCAATCGGGTCTAAAAATTAGATACTGCTCAAACAAATCGGCTAATTGTCTGGCCAACTGATAACGTTTAAAGTTATCAGCAAGCTTTTCATTCTTTGCTGTAAGTTCATTGCGCCAATAATGAGTTGCAACACTCATTTCTTCATCATCAATAATACTTTGCAAAGCCAAAATATCATAAATACGCCAGGTTAAAACTTCTCGAGAATAAGGTGACTGCTCTGGTACCACATCATCGTTAGCTATCGTTCTTATTAGCTTCCATAAAAACTGCGCCGGTAACGCGTAACGCATATTCATACTAATTTCGCGCTCGTTAGCTAAAGCAAGGTTTAGCCAATGTTGCATACCTGGATTTTGAACAACAACCACTTCTTGTTCAAACACACCTAAAGGAGAAACTTGGGAAACTTTGTTAAAAAGGGCTAACAAATGCTCCATTTTGTTGGCTGGATAGAGATAAATCAAAGAAAGCCCTGCGATGAGTTAAACATAAATTAATAACTTAAATTTAACCACACGCAGCTTATGAACTCTAGTAAAATGCGCTTAAAATTTTGACAAGATTACAAGCGCTTACAAGTTAATCAATAAAATCGAGGTTCTTCTGGAAGAAGTCACCTAAAATGGGCAACTTGTAGATATTTCCTATAAGGGCTTGATAGACACAAAATATCCAAATGAGACAAAGCATGATACTGACAAACCAACCAATTAATGGGATCAAAGTTAATAGTGCTGCTGTAATAATTAAGCCTAAGCTTTGTCTTAAATGAAACCGGGAAAATTCAGACTTTTGCTGTCCGTATAAAAACATTGCTAAAATCCAACCAAACAATGTTAAATAACTTAATACCGATATTAACTTACTCATGTCAGAAAGCTTAATAGATTTGTCGCTATTACAGGCACTTGATAAATGGTGATTTATAAGTGTATTTTGTTGTTTTTCCATTGCTTTATAACGCATTCATTGATTCTCCATCATCGTCTGCTATAAAAAGGAAGTACGAGCATAGATGTATCACTGCCCTGTTATTAACTTAGGTAAAATATACCGTTACTACAAGGGCAGAATATTTACATTGCCATAAAATACATCTTAATTATTTCAATTATATGAAGAAAACTTATAAAGAATATTTTGCTTAGAAATCATTAGTTCTTATAACTTAACTTATTAACTTGTTGATTTAATGATTTAAACTCATTTTTCATTTTTGAGAGCAATACTAATTGTTGCTCATGCGAAATTTGTTGATAGTTAAGCTGGTTAAATAAATGACTCAGCTTATAAAATGTTTTTGATATTTTGGGGAATTTTAATGCAACTTGTTTAGCAAAATGATTAACCGTTTCATCTGGGGATTTAGTCAAACCTTTTTTAGTTAACAATGTTAATGATTTGCTGTATAAAGCCCCCCAGGGCGTACGCTCTTTTGCTTTTATTCTAACCTTTGACAAGTAGATGTTAATAAAAAATAACAGCAATAATACTAACACAATCGAGCTGACCATAATTAAGCCAAACGTCCAAGATTGAACTTGACCAAACCAACGTTTAATCAGTTCATATTGCTTTTGAGCAGAATAACCAATAACAAGTTTTGTCCATTGATAATCTAATAAGTCCAGTGTTAAGCGTAGATTATTTATCCATGCAAAATGTTTAAATGACTGAAGGCTAAAGAAATTATTATCTAAATTATCTCTTTGCTCAGCTAAGCGCTCAGAAAAACCTTGATTAACTCTGCTAGGATCCACCGATGCCGTGGGATCATACCTGACCCAACCTATTCCCTTTAACCATATTTCAGACCATGCATGCGCATCATATTGATAAATATTTAAATGCCCTTTTGAACCACCTTTAGCATTAAGACGATTAATTTCTCCTCCCATATATCCTGTTACCATACGCGAAGGCACACCTGCGGATCGCATTAAAAATGTAAAAGCACTAGCGTAATGAGAGCAAAAGCCAGCTTTCGTATCAAAGAAAAATTGGTCTAAGCTATTATTTACCAATAAAGGAGGCTCTAAAGTGTAATAATAATTCAATTCGTTAAAACGAGTTAACACTGCTAAAGCTCTATCTTGCGGTGATTGAAATTGCTCTCTTAATTGCGCTCCTAATGCTTCTAATTTGGGATTAGAGCCAACAGGATAACTGAGGTTTATACGTTGCTCTGTCTTAGTTAAAGGACGCAACTTAGCTTGATTAACATAACTAGTGACCGAGTAACTTTGTGTTTGACTAACTATTCGCTTACTTTTTAGCGTATAGTCAGGTAGCAAATCGATACCTGTTTCAGCTGTTCTCGCCACAGGTAAGGCAAAAAGCCATGGTTGAAAGCTTGGTTCGACAGTTACTCGATATGAAATTGCTTCATCGCTTGCTAAAGTTTCGAGTCCTTTTAGCTCTTTTTGAAATAATGCGAGACCCCAAATATTTTTCTCGTTTGACTTGCTCCATTTTCTACCATCATATTTATCAAGCACTAATGCACGCCAATATAATTGTGAATATGCCGGTATGGTGTCCTCAGAAAATTCAACCCTAAAAGCCAATTCACTTGAGCGAGCTAGCTTGGCAATATCACCTGGTTGAACAGTCGCAGATAGTCCTGTTTGAGCTGACTTAGCTAAAGGCACTTGCCAAAAAGGTGAAAGTCGAGGAAAAAATAAAAACAGTAAGACAGCGAGTACTGAGCTTTGTGCAAGCAATAAGAACTGTAACTTACTATTTTTAAAAACTCGATTCGAAGGAGAGAAATACTGCAACAGTACCAATAGATTAATCATCAGTACCGCAAACGCTAAAATACTAAAATATAAATTTTGTGTAAAAATTAAAGAAGAGGCTAAAACAAAAAAGCCAAGTAATATTAACTGGTAAAAATCTTTTCGGCTTCTTAATTCAAACGCTTTTAATATATAAGAGAAGCTGAGCAGGTGAATCATACTAATTAAAATCCCAAAGCTTTTAGCAGTTACGGCTATTGCTATACACCCTAACAAGGCAAAAATTAATAACACCATGGGAGAAACAGTCTTTAACGCGAGCCAGTTTAATTGAGAATTTACTGGGTTTGGATGATCGGGTTTCACATTTTGCTGTATACGTAACGCTTGTAAGCAAAAACACAGCAATATAATGGCTAACATCCAATATGCTAGCTCAAAACCTAACAACGCGATATTAAGTAGCTGTGAAAGCCATAATAACCAAGCATTACTTCTAGTTAAGTAAAACTTTGGTTTACTCACCGCTTGCTTTACCAGCAACTTATTAAAAAGATGGGTTATCTTCACTTAAATCCTAGCCATTTGTTTTTCGAGTTTTTTTGAATAGTAACTATCACAGTTTATACCCCCTTAATACATAGCCAGAGCAGTCAAACATTGCTGTTTATGTGCTTTGCTCAATGAAGGTTCGATCTTTACCTTAGCCTTTCCAGGAGATGAGAGCAGTAACCCGAACTCTTGATTACTGGTAGACAATTTATTGACCAAGTAACTTAAATATTGCAATTGCACCTCGAGTTGTTTAGTGGGTAAATTATCTAAGGTTAACCATAATGGTTCACCTTGTTGGCTTTGGTAATGTTTGGTGAAATGCCCCTGCCCTTTAGCTAATTGTTTCCAAGCAGTTCTTGCCAGAGACTCCCCCTGAATAAAGTTTTTTAGTTCTGAAAACTCATCTATGCCAATATCCGAGGATTGAGTCACCCCGGCAAGTTTACTTTCCTCTGTAGAAGAAGATAACCAAGTATTTAAGTTGTTTATCACGCGTTGCTTGGGATATACCAACACCTTGTGATCGAAATCTAATTTAGACCAACTCCTAAATAAGCCAAAAGAATACTCACTACTCACAGTTATTCGTCCTAATGAAAATTGCCCACGCTCATTAGAGAATACTGGCAAATTAACCAATTCACTACCGGGTTGTACATGAATGGTAGCCGCAGTCTTTGTTTTCATTGACGGTTTTGTATAGGCAAATTGAATATTGAAATGTTCTTTTTGGGCTTCAATATAAATAGGAAAATCTATACGTTGCTCACAATAACCCGCCATAAGTTTTTCTGAATGTAAGGTTAATCCAGAAAAATTAAAGAAACTATGAAGCATTACCGTGACAAAAAAGCTCGCTAAGAAGAAGCTAAATAGAATAATTAAATTATTTTGATAATTAGTACCTAGTAAAAATAGCAGTAAAACAAACAGTAAATAAGTAAAGCCAAACGCTGTTGGAAATATGAATATATTCTTACTTGTTAGCGTATGTTGTGACTTTGCAGGTATACGTTTTGTTAACCAAGACTCAAATCTATCTTTAAAAAATGTCTTAATATTCACAGCCAATACTTAATAAGCAAGTGGATTTAAGACATCAACTAAGCCTAATATCTGCTTCGCAGCTGAACTAGAACCTGCTGTGTTTTGATATTGTTGTGGCTCTAACCTGTGTTGGCACACTTCATAAAAAACAGCCTGAATGTCATCAGGCAAAACATAATCTCGATCATCGATATAAGCCCATGCCTTAGCAGCGGCTAACAATGATTTTCCAGCGCGTGGCGATAAAGGTGCGCATTGCAAACCAGAAGATAAAACAGCTTTATTTTGTGGTAACTTTTTATCATCCATAAACTGATAGCGACTGACTTGGCATAAGGCGATAACATAATCAATTACATCAGAAGACACAGTAATATTTTGAACGGCTTGCTGCATTTCTATTAACTGCTCAGAATTAAGTACGTTTGGATGTTCTCCTGTAATCGTATCATCACTTCCTTGTAGGATTTTCTTTTCTGCTTTTAAATCAGGAAATCCTAATGATAATCGCATCATAAAACGATCAAGCTGAGATTCAGGTAAAGGATACGTACCTGAGTGAAATAAAGGATTTTGAGTTGCTATCACGAAAAAAGGGGTTGGTAAATCATAAGTAACACCATCAATACTGACTTGATTTTCAGCCATAGCTTCTAATAATGCACTTTGAGTTTTTGGGCTGGCACGGTTAATCTCATCGCCTAGCACTACCTGGTTAAATACAGGCCCTTTATGTAATTCAAAGGTTTTTGTGTCTTGATTAAAAATTGATACGCCAATGACATCTGAGGGTAATAAATCACTAGTAAATTGCGTTCTTTGATAGCTAAGACCTAATGAAATAGCTAATTGATGTGCTAAAGTTGTTTTCCCCATACCAGGTAGGTCTTCAATTAGTAAATGCCCTTTGGCTAGCAAACATGCTAATGCTAATCGACATTCTCTGGGTTTACCTAGAACGACTGATTCAATTTGAGTTAATACCTTTTCAATTATATGTTGCACTACTTCATTCCAAAGTTATAGGTTAAAAAACACTCGAAAAAAAACGCCTAAAAGCAAAGCTCATTAGACGTTTTAACATGAATGTTTCGATAAAGAAATGATTAGCTACGAGAATCTCGTCGGTTTTGTACTGCCTGACTCAATTGCTCAAGCATCTTTTCTGTATCAGACCATCCAATACACGCATCTGTAATACTTTGACCATATACTTGTGCTTTACCGTCAATAAGCTTTTGATTCCCTTCAACAAGGTGACTCTCGACCATAACGCCAAAAATATTATTATTACCTTGGCTAATTTGTTCACTAACATCCGTTGAAACAAGCATTTGATTTTCAAACTTTTTGTTTGAATTTGCATGACTGAAATCAATCATAACCTTGGTATTTAGTTTTGAATCATCTAACTGTGAAGTCACTTCTTGCACACTGTCAGCATCAAAGTTAGTTGTTTTACCACCACGTAAAATAATATGACAATCACTATTACCTGTGGTTTCAACGATAGCGGCATGACCAAATTTCGTAACTGAAAGAAAATGATGAGATGCTGCCGCTGAACCTATTGCATCTATTGCTATTTTTATTGTGCCGTCTGTACCATTTTTAAAACCAACAGGACATGATAAACCTGAAGCTAATTCACGGTGAACTTGTGATTCAGTAGTTCTTGCACCAATTGCTCCCCAACACATAAAATCAGCCATGTATTGTGGTGTGATCATATCAAGAAACTCACCTGCCGTTGGTAAACCAAGCTCATTCAAATCCAATAGTAGTTTACGTCCCATACGTAAGCCATCATTCAATTTAAAGCTATTATCCAAATAAGGGTCATTAATTAGACCTTTCCATCCAACAGTAGTACGTGGTTTTTCAAAATAAACGCGCATAACCACTTCTAAATTGTCTTTATATTTTTCGCGCAGTTTTACTAAACGCTGACCATACTCAATGGCCGCTTCAGGATCATGGATAGAACATGGGCCGATCACAACTAATAAGCGGTCATCTTTATTCTTTAAAATATTATGAATAGCAGCACGACCTGCAACTACAGAAGCGGTTGCCTCATCTGACGCTGGAAATCGTTCCAGTAATGCAATAGGAGGTAATAAGTCTTTAATTTTATTGATGCGCACATCGTCAGTTTGGTACATAAATTGTTCTCTTTTTTCTGCCATTCATGTTGGCTTAAATGTATTTTTGTCTAATTCTTTACGGCTAGACGCCTATATTGGTAATCCCAAAGACAATCTAGCAGTGTTAACAATGGATTTCTATGAAAAAATACTAAAACACAGCAATATTTAGAATAAATATTCTATTCAGCATCTATTCTCACTTTAACAAGGGATGATCTTTTGGTAATTGCTTCGCGAGCCATAAAGCAAGCTTGTGCTTCATATTGACTTGATTTTCTTGAACAACAGGTAAGGGTTGAATAAGTTTATCGTTAACTAACAGTCGATATAGACTTTCTATTTTATCTTTAGCTGCATTAGTTGAACTAAAGCCCTTATACCCTCGATTGATTGCATATTTTTCACCAATAATGATGGCTTTCTTTACTAACTCTGCTTCATTTTTAATCTTTTTCATTTAGATTCCTTGATTGAATTACGTTCAACTTCTCGAGTACGTTAAGTAGTATTTACTCCATATACAACAATAAGTTACATTTAATTACAAAATAGCCTAAGCATTCACTTTAATAGTTGATTCACATCAGCTTAAATCAACTTTCATTCGCTATAATTGCCATAATTTAATTTTAACTATTTTTATCACTATATAGGTGAGTATATGTCTGTATCAAGAACTAGAAATTTACAACATAAAGTTTACATTCCCTCTTCTGCAAGAGAAAACCAATATTTAATGGCTAAGATACCATTAACTGATGAGTTGTTAGCCTCATTTGATGAATTAATTGCTAAAGGCTCTGAAACACCATTTGAAGCGTTATATCAACATTTAAGTGATTCGTTTTTTAAAGCCACAGATAAATCAACTATTGAAAGTGCACAATTTATTGCTAACGATAAGTTCCCTCGAGTTCGTTATAGCCCTGAAAAATTAACTGCACAAACAAAACAGCAAGTACTATTTTTATACGATCCTAAATTTCATACGAGTCGTAATACTTTTGTAAATGGCGCAAATAAAGCTAAAAAGATTACTTTGATCTTTTTAGCTAATGGTGATGATATCCGAGTTGAGTCAGCAAAATTCCATAATGAAGTAAAAAATGTATTACTTGATTTTGCTAAGCAAACAAATATTGATATTTCTCAAATTCGTGTTTGTGATCATCAACATTTAACTTACGATCTATTCGCTAAAAATAAAGGTATTGAAGGCAGTCAATCTCATAAATTCCGTTCTATGACAGATAGATATTTAGCTGACAAATTACAGTTACCACAAGAGACTGATGCCCTTACTTATGCTGTAGTTGATTTACCACTAAATCGCAGGATCAGATCGTTAGTGACTATAGACGACACAGCATCAGACAAATATATTGAGTTATATAACCTTGTGGCTGACGCTTTTATCAATTCAGCAAAACAACACAACTTACATAATGGCGCTGTTATCGCTAATGGCTTAGTACCAATAGTAAGACGTGCTGAAGACGAGAATGTCATCAAAGATGGCGAGTTGTTGATGTTGGGTTATAACCCTAAACACTCATCAGGTGGCTATACCTGTAAATGGGATGCGAATAAGTTAGTTGATAGCATTCAACTTATCTTTGTTGCTAGTGAACAAGACAAAACTTCGCATGGCTATGGCAAATTTGTTAATCAGATCCAACAAGCTTTATCATCTTTTGCAAAACAACTAGATTATGTGGTTGAAAAAGAGGAATTAATACTAAGACTTCACCAGCACATTGGCTTTTATTTAGAGAAATAATTCGACCAAATATACTAGAAAACAGTTAACAAGCAGCTAGTAAGCAAACTAGCTGCTTGTTATTTCAACTGACAGGAAATATTAACGCCTAACCCAATACTTAACTTCTTGTTCATTTAGGAAATTTTCTGCTCTTTCTCCTTGTAGCAGCGCTAAAGTTGCTAAAACACCTGCTTGAGTACATTGTGGTGCCACAACGGTTATTGAGCGCGGTGCATTTTCAATAGGCCAACCAGTTTTGGCATTAAGTACATGCCCAAAACGTTTACCTTCTTTTATTAAGTAACGTTTACTATCTCCACTTGTTGCTAATCCGCCCGATACTAAAGCAATGATCATATCAGGCTGTTGCTTGGTTAAAGTGGGATGTTCGATTGCGACCTGCCAAGGTTTATTCTGCTTAAGTGGAGAAGTTACTGCTAAATCACCACCTAAATTGATTAAAACTGGTGAATCAGTGATTGATTTTGCAAGTAAAATGGCCTTATCAACAGCATATTCTTTTGCAATGCCGCCAAAGTCAATTTCCATTTTCTCAGGTAAAGTCACTTGATGTTGATTGTATTTAACTTTTTGCCAGCCAATATATTTCAACAAACTGTCAATGTTACTTTGCTCAGGCACTTCATGGTTGGGCGAAAATTGCCAAGCTTTTCTTAATATACCTGTAGTTATATCAAACAGGCCATCACTTAAGTGATAACACTGCTCAGCAAAGTTTAACAATAAAAACGTTTCTTCATCTATTGGAGTCGGTAACCCACCATTGGTGTTAATTTGTTGACACAAACTGTCTGTACGATAGCGACTGTACTTGTGTTCAATCCTCCAAACCTCTGTACACACCTTACTAGCCAATCGTTGTGCTAGCTGTTTATCTTGACTTTGAATAATGATTTCACACGGACTTGCCATAGCCTGAAAGTTTATGTGTATAAATGCTGAATTATCACGCTGACATAAATTTACATTGATTTTTCTTGAAATAGACATGTTAAAACGAGTAAGAAACTTGCGCTATGATTGCTTTTACTGCCGGATAAATATTAAGGTCATTTAATACCCCTATTGACTCAAACCCTGCATTCTCAGGCGTTTGTTGGTAATATTCAAGCCTGAACGAAAGTTCATTACCCTTTTCTAAAAACATCCCATACTTTACCCCTAAAGTTAAGGTAACCATCTGCCCTATTCGATAATCTGCACTTGCATAATCAATATTAAGGCTTTCGTTTTGCTCTAATAAGTAGGGTTGATAAAACAGAGCTGCTGATTGTTTGTAGAAACGTAGGTGTGGCTGTATATATGATTCATTAGATGAGAATAAATGAACTGGAATACGTAAGCGGCTATCTATTGTGTGAGAGGTAATATCCCAATCATCCCACATATATCGGTAGGATAAATCTAAAATATTCTGCTCGAAATGATACATACTTTGAAAGAATGTACTTTGTTTAACTCGAGTTGTAGGCCGTTTTTCATAAATATAATCTTGGGCAATACCCTGCTCGTTTATGACACTGATAATTTTAAAAGGATCGGTAAGGTAACCATCAACCATTGAATAAGAATAATTCATTTGCACCAACATTCGTCTATTAATAACTTGTGTCAGTCCAAGCATGAGATCTGTAGTGGTTTTAGTATCACTTGAAGTTAATCGTGTCTTCGCAAAGGCTTCATCCCAATCAGGGTCATTACTATCACCAATTAACATAGAAGCAAAAGCAACAGGTATACCACCTTCAGGGCTAAAAGTATCATGAAAATAACTAAATCCAGCCGAAAGCGTGGTGTTCTTACGGTCAAAATCAACAGCAAGATTACTATTAATTCCTAAAGATAAATAATCATATTCCTTTGAAAAATGTGCGCCAGAGCTCAAAATATAATCTTGCGCAATGGCTTGCGTCCATTGGCCATTAAGCTGCACTCGTGTATCTTTGAAAGTATCATCAAGAGGTGTATCTTCTCCAGAAATTACATATTGCCCCTGACCTGAGGGTCTAGTAAATGTTTGTGCGTATGGCTGCGCCACTGCACCATTAGCTGAAGCCCCTGTTAAAGCGTCGATAGTAAACTTAAGATTAAGCACTTCATCGTTATCAAACGTTTTATTCGCAGAAATAATACCTTCAATAGCGCTGACTCGCTCTGCTTCACTGTAAAACAAAAAAGCACTCTCGATATCCCAATCATCAGTGACACTGCTTTGTTGAGCGTTTGACTCTGTCGGTATTGCAATACCTAACAAGGTACTTGTTGCAATAGAAAGTGCAGCTTTAATATTTTCTTTATTTTTACCTAGAACCATAGAATACAGAGCTTAATTATTATGAGATAAATTAATAAGGTTAATTACAGCCACAACCGCCACCGCCAAAACTTTTACCACCACTTGAAGCTTCTTTACTAAAATAAATGTGATCGTCCAAAGAGGCATCGAGTGGCGAAGACGTTAATGCCATTTCTTTTTTAGCAAGTAGATCTCTTTCCCAAGGCTCAACCCCTAAACTAGCACAGCCCATTACGCTTATGGAAGTTATAAATATGAAACATAACCTTATAATTTTATTCATTGCAATCATCCAGTTAGTAATAGCGGTTCATAGCTAAAGATTAACATTTATATAAGCAAATTAATGCCGTTGCTACCTAAATTTTAGTAACTTTCTGTTAAACAACATAGAATTATGTCTCCGCTTATAACTATTTTTACTAAATATTTAAAAAATATTGTTGATATTTTATAAAAAACTGGCAAAGTGTCTATAGAAGCAATTTGAGTAATTAGTCTATAACAAGTTTTGTTGATACTTAAATTGATGTAATCTTGCAGTACTACAACAAATTTAATTTTTTAAATTTAGCTTCCTAACCTGCCATATTCAATCAGTTTATTTGAATTTACTGTTTTGAACTCACAATCTGACATTAACTATATTATTTAAAGGAGTAGCGCTTCAATGTGTTCGATCTTTGGTATATTAGACATAAAAACTAGTGCTGATGCACTTCGCCCTAAAGCATTAGAATGTTCTCGCTTATTACGTCATCGCGGCCCAGATTGGTCGGGTATTTACAACAACGACAATGCGATTTTAGTGCACGAACGATTATCTATTGTTGATACAGAGCATGGCGCTCAACCACTTTATAATGATGATAAAACTCATGTATTGGCGGTCAATGGTGAGATATATAATCATAAAACACTCTCAGAAAAGCTGTTAGTAGAATATAGCTTTAAAACAGGTTCTGACTGCGAAGTTATTCTTCCATTATATGAAGAGCATGGCGTAGAGTTTGTAGACAAACTTCAAGGAATGTTTGCTTTTTGTTTATACAATGCAAATGATAACAGTTATTTAATTGCTAGAGACCATATAGGTATTATCCCACTTTATACCGGCTATGATAGTGATGGTAACTTTTATGTTGCCTCTGAAATGAAAGCATTAATGCCACTGTGTAAAACTGTTGAAGAATTCCCTCCTGGTCATATTTTAGATAGCCGCGTTGGTAGAGTTGAAAAATATTACAAGCGTAACTGGCAACAATATGGTGCAATTAAAGATAACACCACCAGTAAAGATAAACTAAGAGAAGCACTTGAAGAATCCGTTAAAAGTCACTTGATGACTGATGTACCATATGGCGTACTTTTATCAGGAGGGTTAGATTCATCATTAATTTCAGCTATCACGCAAAAGTTTGCCGCTCGTCGTATTGAAGATAATGATTTAGCTGAAGCATGGTGGCCAAAAGTGCATTCGTTTGCTTGTGGTCTTGAGGGGTCTCCTGATTTGCTAGCAGCGCAAACTGTTGCCGACAGTATTGGTACCATCCATCACAGTGTTATTTTTACCGAACAAGAAGGTATCGATGCCCTTAAAGAAGTTATTTATCATCTAGAAACTTATGACGTAACCACAATCAGAGCCTCTACTCCAATGTATTTAATGGCAAGAAAAATTAAAGCTATGGGGATCAAGATGGTGCTTTCTGGAGAAGGTGCGGATGAAATATTTGGTGGTTATTTATATTTTCATAAAGCGCCAAACGCACAAGAGTTTCATGAAGAACTAAACCGAAAACTTGAAAGGTTACACAAGTTTGATTGTTTAAGAGCAAATAAATCAATGTCTGCTTGGGGAATTGAAGCTCGTGTCCCCTTCTTGGATAAAAACTTTATGGACGTTGCAATGCGCATAAATCCTGAAGATAAAATGTGTGGTAATGGCAAAATGGAGAAAGCCATTTTACGAGAATCTTTTGAAGGTTATTTACCTAAAGAAATTTTATGGCGTCAAAAAGAGCAATTTTCTGATGGTGTAGGTTATTCTTGGATTGATGGCTTAAAAGCATTTGTTGAGTCTCAAGTAACAGATCAACAACTAGAAAGTGCTAGCTATAGATTCCCTGTAAACACACCAGATAGTAAAGAGGCTTACTTCTATCGTTGTATATTTGAAGAGAAATTCCCGCTAGCCTCAGCTGCACACTGTGTTATAGGTGGCAAATCTGTAGCCTGTAGTACACAAGAAGCATTAGCTTGGGATGAAAGCTTTAAAGATAATGCCGATCCATCTGGGCGTGCAGTACTTAGCGTACATAATGAAAGTTATTAACCCGTATAAAGTTAATAACCAGCAATAAAAAGGCCGATTGATTTCGGCCTTTTATATTTTTACTGCAATCATCTAAGCATTATCACTAACTAACCTCAGCTCGGGATAACAACTTGCTATCTAGCTGTCTATTTTCCTTACTACAGCGTTAAATTAGTTTGCAATAGACTAGCTATTGGCGCACTAGTTTTCCTTTAAATAAGAAAAATCGCCAAGCTAGAATACTGATAAATCTAAATTTACATACATTTCAAATAGCTAGCTAATTTCTTATCTCTAGTTGAGGTTAACTAGAAAATTTTAAAAACCAAGCAGTTAAGGTGACTAAGAATTGTAATAACCAAAAAACACCTACAAGTAATAATCTTATAACAAACTGAGCCGTAGAAATATTGGCTTTTTGGTTAACATTATCATTAACTAATCTTATTGCTTTATTTGTAGAATACAAAAAAGTAATAGTAACTATGGTAATGCTTGATAGTAAAAAAACATTAACCGAGTAATCACCGTAAAGTACTAGATAACAGACAAAAACAGCAAGTATTGAGCAAACAGGTGCTAAAGCTAAATGAAGAAAATACTTCCAAAAGTTCATTTATAGCCTATAAGCCTTTAACAATGTCTTTAACTAACTCTGGTCCCTGATAAATAAAACCAGTATACACCTGTACAAGACTTGCACCCGCGGCGAGTTTTTCATTAGCATCATCACTTGAAGAAATACCGCCAACACCAATAATAGGAAGTTTATTGTCTAATGCCTTAGCAAGTAACTTAATTACTGTTGTACTTTTATCTTTAACAGGCGCACCGCTTAAACCACCTTGCTCATTACCATGCTCAAGACCTTCAACACCATCTCTTGATAAGGTTGTATTTGTGGCAATAACGCCATCTATCTCATTTGTGATCAATGAAGCTGCGATAGAATTAACTTCATCTTCATTTAAATCAGGCGCGATTTTTACCGCTATTGGAACATATTTATCATACTCTTTACTTAGGAGTTTTTGCTCAGCTTTTAATGCAGCTAACAATTCATCCAGTGCTTCACCATATTGCAGTGAGCGTAAGCCAGGTGTATTTGGTGATGAAATATTAACGGTAATGTAAGTAGCGAAATCATAAACCTTTCTCATGCAATGAATATAATCATCTTTAGCATTTTCTTCAGGTGTCGTTTTATTTTTTCCAATGTTGATACCTATAACGCCTTTAAACTTAGCTGCTCTTACTTGGTCAACTAAATAATCAACACCTTTGTTGTTAAACCCCATACGGTTAATAACTGCGTTAGCTTGTGGAATTCTGAAAATGCGTGGCTTGTCATTACCTGGTTGTGGTTTAGGAGTTACTGTGCCTACTTCGACAAAGCCAAAGCCCATTGCAGCAAATGCATCTATACATTCCCCATTTTTATCTAACCCGGCAGCTAAACCAACTGGATTAGGAAATTTTATTCCCATGACATTAACAGGCTTGTCTTTTACAGACTGTTTGTACATAAAGTTTAACGGTGATGAACCAGTGCTTTTTAATCCTTTGATGGTAACTTCATGAATCTTCTCTGGATCAAAATGAAAAAAAACTTTTCGTATCGCTGAATAGAACATAGAGCCTCTAATGTTAGGTAGTTATAGAATAAATTGTAAAGGAGAAAATAAAAATCCCCGCTAGGCGAGGATTTTATCAGTTAAGGTAAGTATTACAACTTCCCTAAAGCATTTGCGCTAAATTATTTAACGATAACTGGGCTACAGTTTAAACTGAGTAGCATCAACTCACGTAATGCAACTGAGAATTTTGCAAAATCATGTGTTTGCCCGACTTTAAAGTCTGACAAAATATGCTTCCAACGATCAAGTGGCTGCTCATTAGTTGCAACCCACTCATCCAGTAACGTTTCAAGATCAGCAACTTTTGTATCACACTCACAGCTTAAAACTACCGAAGTTAATGAACGCTGTTGCCAGTCTAGCTCTTCCCTAAATGAAGCACGAGCTAATGCTTGCCAATGGTTGCCTACCGGTTGATTGGTAATTTGATCTAAGAACCAGTGTAGCTCTAAACGCACACCTAACTTGAAGTATAAATGAGCAACTTGTTCAATTGTTCGGCCATCATCATTCGCTACTTCAGCAATGTCCATCGCAGAGAATAGCGTGCTTAACTGTGAAACTCTTACTGCAATATCTTTAGGCACACCAGCGTTAATTAAATCATCTGAAATTCGTTCTAGCTCCTGAATTTCTTCTGTGATCATAAAATCAGCAAGGTTAGAAGACAATAACGCAAATGTTGGTTGATAAAGTGCAATTGATTGCTCAATTGATAATGCCTTGTTTCTATGGCGCAAGAACCAACGAGTTACACGTCTAATTGTTCTACGGTATTGAAATAGCATCTCTGTTTGTATTGCTGTAGAAATTTTATTATCTAACGTTGCGATTTTTTGCCAAAAGAGTGGCAGTTCAAATACCTCACTAGCAATAGTGTAACAGTTGGCAATCTCTGCCACAGTTGCACCTGTTTCTTCATGCATACGATTAACAAAATTAAAGCCCATATCATTGCCAATTTTATTAGCAAGTTTTGTCGCTATAATTTCAGCACGTAATGGATGTTGTTGCATTTCAGCTTGATAGTTATCTCTTAGCTGCGCAGGGAATGCGTCAATTAATAATCTATCATGGTATGGATTATCTGTGATTTCTTCATGAACTAAATCATCTTTCAATACCATTTTACTATAGGCGAGTAATACTGAAAGTTCTGGACGAGTTAAACCTTTATTTTCTGCTAAACGATCAGCAATTTCTTCATCATCAGGAATAAACTCAAGTGCGCGATCTAATTTACCCGTTCTCTCCAGTTCGTGAATAAAGCGAACTTGCTCTTTTAATTGATTAACACCGCGCATTGCCGTTATTGACAGTGAATGTGTTTGACGGTAACAATCTTCAATAACAATATCACCTACTTCATCAGTCATATCATATAAAAGCTTGTTACGTTGCTTAACAGTTAAATCACCATTTTGAACTAATGTATTGAGCAAGATCTTAATGTTTACTTCATTATCTGAACAATCAACACCACCAGCATTATCAACCGCATCGGTATTAATTCTACCGCCAGTAGCAGCATATTCAATACGACCTAATTGTGTTAAACCAAGGTTACCACCCTCGCCTACAATTTTTGCTTTTAATTCTTTACCGTTAATTCGTAAGCCATCATTTGCACGATCACCTACTTCTAAATGTGTTTCTTTGCTGCCTTTAACGTAGGTACCGATACCACCATTCCAAAGTAAGTCTACTTCCATTGTTAAGATGGCTTGAATTAGATCGTTTGGTGCCATACTCTGCTTTTGTGTACCAAGCATTTTTTTAATTTCAGGCGTTAATTTGATCGATTTAACATGGCGACTAAAAATACCACCGCCTTTAGAAATTAATTCTTTGTTGTAATCTTCCCATGTACATCCCGCTAAATTGAATAAACGCTCACGCTCAGGGTAAGACGTTTTCGCTACTGGGTTCGGGTCGATAAAAATATGCATGTGGTTAAAAGCAGCTTGTAATCGAATATGCTTAGATAACAGCATACCATTACCGAATACATCACCAGCCATATCACCTACAGCGATACAGGTGAAGTCAGTACTTTGACAATCGATGTCCATTTCTCTGAAATGACGTTTAACTGATTCCCACGCGCCTTTTGCTGTAATACCCATTGCTTTATGGTCGTAACCAACACTACCACCTGAGGCAAAAGCATCACCTAGCCAGAAGTCATATTCTTCAGAGATACCATTAGCTATATCAGAGAAAGTCGCAGTACCTTTATCCGCTGCTACAACTAAATATGCGTCATCTTCATCTAAACGAACAACATCCTTAGGAGGAACAATTTCACCTGCAACAATGTTATCCGTGATATCTAATAAGGCACGAATAAACGTTCTATAACATTCTTTACCAGCTTCAAAAATTTCTTCTCTAGAGCCACTTTCAGGAAGCTGCTTACAAACAAAACCACCCTTGGCACCAACTGGCACGATAACAGTGTTTTTAACTTGTTGTGCTTTGACTAAGCCCAATACTTCGGTTCTAAAGTCTTCACGGCGATCTGACCAACGTAAGCCACCACGAGCAACTTTGCCACCACGCAAGTGAACACCTTCAACTTGTGGAGAATAAACAAAGATCTCAAATTTAGGCACAGGTAATGGAATTTCACTAATTTGTTCAGGCACAATTTTGAATGAGATATAAGATTTCTCGGCCTGATTAGCATCTAATTGATAATAGTTAGTACGGATAGTCGCATTTATCATTTCGACAAAACGACGAATAATGCGGTCATCATCCAAGTTAGCAACATTGTCTAAAGAACTTTCAATCTCATTTAATACTTTATCAATTGCTTTCCCTTTAGCTGACTCCGATGACTTACTATTAGGATCAAAACGTAAGCTAAATAATTTAATTAATAGCTCAGCTAAATTTGGGTATCTTGAAAAAGTATCCTCGATATAACTTTGACTAAAACGTCCACCAATTTGACGTTCATATTTTGCAAATGCACGCAAGATTGATACAGCTCTGCCTTCAAGTCCAGCACCTAAAATTAAACGGTTAAAACCATCATCTTCTAGATCACCACGCCATACTTTAGCAAAGGCATCTTGAAATAAAGAACGTACTTTATATAAATCAAAATTACTATCACCTGTTAAGTACATCGAAAAATCTAGTATCCAGCTTGTTTCACCTGGTGTTCTTATCGCATAAGGACTTTCACCAATGACGCGTAAACCAAAGTTTTCTAACATTGGTAACACATCACTTAAGTGAATTGGCTCACCTTTATGGAATAATTTTAATTTAACAAAACGGCTATCAGGCTTTTCTTCAAGTGGTTGATAGAAAAGCATTTCAAGATTATTACTTTCGGTTAAGCTTTCTAACTTTTCGATATCAACAATGGCTGAACCTGGTAAAACTTCATCTTTATAAGCTTGCGGGAAGCTTGAGTACTTTTTACTTAATGATTTAGCATCTGCTTCACCAAGGTTAGAAGCAAGTGCAGTTACTAGCTTGTCATCCCAGTTACGTGCAGCTTCATTCAAATTCTTTTCTATTTCTTTCACGTTTATATCTGCTTTAGTAGAGTTTACTTTGACGATGTAGTGAGTTCTAGCGTGTACAGACTCAGAGAAGAAAGTAGTAAACTCAACTTCTTCATTGCTGTTAAAAACTTCTTTCAATAGTTTTTGTGTCTCAACACGTAACTTGGTGTTATAACGCTCCCTTGGTACATAAACCATACATGAATAGAAACGATCAAACGCATCTCTTCTGACAAAAAGTCCTGTATAGTCGCGCTCTTGCATCTGCAAAATACCTGTAACATTTTGCAGGAGTTCTTCAACAGAGCTTTGTAATATTTCATCTCTTGGGTAAGTTTCTAAAATATTAATAAGGGCTTTATAAGCATGTGTTCCTTTAGCAAAGCCAGATGAGTCACAGACCTCAATTACTTTAGATTTAATTAATGGTAAATCTAGAGCACTGTTTGTGTAATAAGCTGAACCGAATAAACCAATAAAGCGTTCTTCACCTACCACGTTACCTTTGCTATCGAAACGCTTAATGCCGATATAATCAAGTTGTGCTGGACGGTGAACTCGAGAACGTGAATTTGTTTTCGTTAGAATTAAATGGTTGTTACCCAGAGCAACTTCACGGCCTGTTTCACTTAACGTAGAAACTAAGCGTGATTTTAAACCTTTAGAGTTTTTCATTAAGCCTAAGCTTGATTCTAAATTCGCTTCTAAAGAAATATCACCTTTAACTGCTTTTACATCATATGAACGATAGCCCATTAATGTGAAATGGTTTTCAGTAATCCATGATAAAAACTCTAAGGTGTCATCTTTAGCTTTTTTAGTGCCTGGCAATTTGGCTTTTTTAACATCTGCAACAACTTCATTTAAGCGTTTTAGCATTGGTTGCCAATCATTAACAGTGAGTTGAATATCTTCAACAACAGATAAAAGTTCAGCCTTGATAGCATTTAGCTCAGCTTGACTCGTTTGACGGTCAACTTCGATGAAGAAGATAGTTTCTTCTGAAGTCGCTTTAATTTTTGTATCAACAATAGGTGCTAGCTCAGCAATTTCAAGATCTTTAGTTCTGGCTACTTTTAATGGTGAATTTAACATTAAATGCGCAGGTATTCCGAGACGGTTCAAAGCGATACGTATTGAATCAACTAAAAAGGGCATGTCTTTGACAATAATTTCAATAATAGTGTGGCTAGATTTCCAACCATTCTTGCTTACTGTTGGGTTAAAAACATGAATTACAGGCTCATCATCTTTATGTTCATTCAATGAGCTCCATAAACTCAAAGTTGCACCATACATATCACTATCATTTCGATGCGATAAATCTTGCGATGAAATATTACCGTAAAGTAAGTTGGCAAACTGCTCTACTAATGGAGCACTGTTCTTTGGTACTTTTTGATGAATTAATTGTGATACATTATTTAATATCACTGATGGTGAACCGTTTACTAACGCCATGCCGTTTTCCTTTTGCCTTAGAGTTTTAAAAAGAAAGCTTGAATAATTAATTTAGTTATCTTGGGTATTACTTTACGCAATTTAAACAAGATTTATATTATTTTTTTATATCTGTCTATCAGAATAGACTATGGCACGGATTTTATGAATAAATCTAAGCTATTGCGAGTTTTTTTTTCTTGAAAGGAGCACTAAAACTTCTTGTTTTACACAAGATTCGACCACTTTATTTTACAATAAACTATGTTTATGCATTATTGCTAAATAGAAACTGGTTAATCAGTAGTATTCTTGTTTTTTTATGCACAAAAAAAGCAGGTTTTGTGAATAAAAAAAAGTTTGTTTAATATCAAATTAAACAAACTTTTTTTATAGCCTTGCTTTGGGTAAGTGTTAAATTCCCGTTCTTCCTGCAATTTGCACTTCGCCAGAGTCTTTTTCTTCTTCGGCTTTAGATGGCCAGAAAAAAGCAGCTAATGCGGGGAGAACTATTATCGCTGCCAGCATATTAACTAAAAACATGAAAGTTAATAAAATTCCCATATCCATTTGGAATTTCAAATCCGAGAAGAACCAAGTTGAAACACCAATGGCAAGTGTTAAGCCTGTTATGAGAACTGCACTTCCCCTTTCTTTTAAGGCAGCTAAATAAGCATCTTGAACTTTAGCACCTTCATTTAATTTAGTACTCATGGTTGAAAGTATATAAATACCATAATCAACACCAATACCAACACCTAATGCAATTACAGGTAATGTTGAAACGGTTAATCCAATATCTAAAGCGGTCATTAACCATTGTGCTAATGTCGATACTACATATAAAGGTAAAATTACAACGGCTGTAGCTCTGATACTTCTAAAACTAATTAAACATAATAAAATTACCGCTCCGTATACATAAAGCATCATCGGGACTTGCGCTTCAGAAACGGCTTCATTAGTTGCAGCCATAACGCCTACGGGGCCTGAGGCAAGTTTAAACTGCACTTGTTCTGTACCTAATACTTTTGATGCAGCTTGAACAGCATCAATAACAGTATTAATTGTTTCTGCTTTATGGTCCTCTAAAAAGAGAATAACAGGCATTACACTACAATCACTATTTAATAAGCCACTAGAAGAAGGAACCCTTGCTATAGACTGCACTAGAGTTTGTTGATTTCGTGGAATAACTCTCCACTTAGGATTACCTTCGTTATATCCAGCATTCACTATTTTTGATATTGAAGCCAAACTAACCGCAGACTGAACGCCAGCAACGTTTTCCATACGCCATTGAAAATTGTTAATAGTCGACATAATGTCATAGTATGTACAAGCTTCTGGCGTCGTTTCAATAATCACTGACATATAGTCAACGCTAATAGCGTATCGGTCTGTTATTAAAAAAGTATCGGTATTATATCGAGAGCTTTCATGTAAGGCTGGAGCACCAGCGTGAAGCTCACCTATTTTCAACTCTTGGCCTTTATAAAAACCAACCAAATATAAAGCAGCCGTAATAGATAAAATGATAACTGCAGGCCCTTTAGTGGCAAAACTTGATAAAGCGAGCCATACAGTACTTTCTTCTTTTAATTGCCCGACTTTTGCCGATTGTTTAATTGTCATGTAAGAAAGCATTACAGGTAACAATACTAAGTTGGTCAAAATGATCATCGCTACACCTAAAGAGGCTGTAATGGCAAGCTCTCTAATAATACCTATGTCAATAGATAGTAATGTTAAGAAACCGACAGTATCAGAAAGTAATGCAATTCCACCTGGTATCAATAAAGCTCTAAAGCTTGCTTGTGCAGCAGCGGTACAAGTCAACCCTAAGCCAACTTTTTTAACCACAGAGTTTATCATTTGCACGCCGTGGCTCACGCCGATAGCAAAAACCAAAAATGGTACCAAAATAGACATAGGATCAAGGCCAAAGCCTAGAGATGAAAGCATGCCCATCTGCCAAACAACAGCGATTAGAGAGCAAAAAATAGGCAGGATTGTTAAACGAATAGAATGGCAAAAGATGTACACCATTACCGCGGTAATTGCGATTGCTATAGCAAAGAATAAAACTACCCCTTTAGCTCCTTGAGCAACATCACCAACCATTTTAGCAAAGCCAATAATATGCACTGTTATATTGTTTTTCTCATAACTTTGCCTAACTTCATTTTCAAGCTTTTCGGCTATTTGTAGTGTATCTAGTTTCTCTCCTGTTTCAGGGTTTATATCAAGCAGAGCAGCTTTTACCATAGCGCAACTATAATCATCCGCGACGATACCACCTACAATACCTGCCTTTTCAATATTACCTTTAACAATAGCAAGACCTTCAGTAGTTGCTTGAAAGTCAGCCGGAATAACAGGACCACCAGCAAAACCATCTTCAACAACCTCAACGAAACGAGTACTGGGTGAGAACAAAGACTTTACTTGAATTCTATCTACGCCGGGAATAAAAAATAACTTATCGTGAACGCCCTTTAATGCAGTAAAGAATTCAGGGTTGAAAATATCTCCTTCACTATCACATACAGAAATTAAAATATTATTTGCACCACCAAAATTAGCACGATGCTTTAAATACGTTTTCATGTAACTATGTTCTAGAGGAATATTTTTAGTAAACGAAGCATCAAGTCTAATTTGACTCGCTTGGAATAATAAAAAAACACTGGTAAGAAAGAAAAGTACCAACACAAAAAGTCGATGACGAAATAACGCAACTTCTATGCGGTTAGCTAGGGAGATTTTCATAGTATTTATAATTCCACACAAAATATAACAAGAACAACATCGAATAGGTAATTAGCGGATAACCTATCACTACAAGGAAATTTGTTTTATTCCAACATCAGAAACAACAATAAGTTTTCCATTAAATAACACGCCTGCAATTAAAGACTTACCGTCTTTTTGAGGGTGTAATCGATAAGTTAAACCATCATCAGTGCTTTCTAACAAAACACCGTTATTACCTAAAATTAGTACTCTATCGTCTTTACTGATGAGCACTTCATTTAGTAAAGCTGTAGTATTTGTTGATATCTCATTCCAATTACTACCATTCTTAATACCTCTAAATACATGCCCACGTAGACCTGCAACAATAAGATTTCCTGTTTTAGTTCGTGCTAAACCAAAAAATGAACCTTGATAAATATCTTCAAACTGTTGCCAAGTAACACCGAAATCATTACTTTTTGCCAACATGCCTGTTTCACCTAACAAGAAAAGCGTGCGACCATCTTTTACCAGTTTATTGAAATGCGGTAAAATAAAAGCGATTTCATCAAGGTATGCTTCTTCGTCTTCCTGCTTTAGCTCAGCTAAATACTCGACATCATCGGGAAGTAAAAACTCTTGATGAAATTCACTTTGCCATGTCTTTCCGCCATCAGATGTACGAAGCGTTTGTCCGTAAGCACCAACAGCAATACCATGGTTCTCATTATCAAAGGCTATATCAAAAAGAGGTTTTTCTAATTCAGGGGAAAAATACTGTATTTCCCAACTTTCACCGCCATCGCTTGTATGTAAAATCGTTGAATCATGACCAACAACCCAGCCAAGTTCAGGTGTTAAAAAATACACACTAGTTAGGGTTGACTGCACGGGAACATTTGCTTGACGCCAGTTTTCACCGTCATTTGAAAGCAATATATGACCATACTCACCAACAGCAACTAGTTTGGATTGTCCTACTTGAGTAATATCTAATAATAAAGATTTATCAGCTAAGGGTGCTTGGATGGCAGGAGAAGGAGATTCACTTTGAAAACCGTAGCTAGTCAGACTAAAACTACAAACAAGCAAAGCTATAGTGAATATTAAAAAACGCATAATAAATAGCACTCAACTAAAACAAAATTGTGTATGTAATTAATTTTTATTTGTGTAGGTTTAAACAAAAACGGCTGACATAGTCAGCCGTTAATTAAAATGACTTATCTACGACCTTCTCGTCTTAATGCCGATGGTGTAAAGTCTCGGTCTTTTAACTCAACAGAGAAATCATACATTTTAGCTTCGTTATCTAAACCAATCGCTAAATAACGACGAGATTGAATGTCATGATATACCTCAAGTGTAGACCATTGGGCAGGAACTTCGTAATAGTTCAGGCCATGAGCAACTCCAACACGATATAATTCATCACGGTTATCATAAATATCAGTCACAGCCACTTGCCAACTATCTTCATCTATAAAGAAAACACGTTTTTTATACGTATGACGTGTATTTTCTTTTAGTGTAGCTTCAACAACCCAAACTCTATGCTTTTCATAACGAACAAGATCTGGATTAATATGTCCTGCTTGTAATATGTCCTTATATTTAACTTGGTTACTGTGTAAACGGTAATCGTTATAAGGAATCAGCAATTCTTTCTTGCCTTTGAGTTCCCAGTTGTAACGATTAGGTGCACCGTTATACATATCAAAATCATCTGTAGTACGTAAACCATCTGACGCTGTACCAGGTGCATCATATGCAACATTAGGCGCACGACGAACACGACGCTGGCCTGTATTGTATGTCCATGCTTGTCTTGGCACTTTAATTTGATCCATGGTTTCATGAACCAATAATGCAGTACCTGCTAGACGTGCTGGCTCAGTAACCTTTTGTTTAAACTTAAATAAGATGTTCGATTTTTCAAGCTCTTCTGGAGAAGCACCTTTTGTTCCATAAGGTAACATTAATGTTTCGTTGAAACCGATGTAGGTGAAACTTCCTGAAGCAGTTGGAGCAGCTTGTCCGCCTTGACGTTGAACTTGTTCACCACGATAACGTAAGGTGTGATTCCAAATTGCTTGTAACCCATTTTCTGGGATTGGAAAAGGCACACCAATTGCGGCTTGCTTAATACCATTTCCATTTTCAATTAATTCTGCTCGAGTGGCATTATCTTTTACGGCTTGATAAACATGTTCAGGAAAAGAAGCACTTCGGCGAGTTTGATAAACATTCATTTTAAATGTATCAGGGTACGTTTCAAATAGCTTAACTTGACCAGGTGTCAATAAGTCTTTGTACTCAGCCATATTGCTGGCAGTTACAGTATATTTTACTTTATCCGCAGAAAACGGATCTAAATGGTGATCACCTGGAGAATAACCAGCAGGTGCTTTTGTAATACCACCAGTCCACTCAGGGATTGAACCATCTTTATTCGCTGCGCGTTCTGCGCCCATAGGCGTAAGTTCTTTACCAAGCTTAGCTGCTTGTTCAGGTGAAGTTTTTGCTAAAACATTACCTGACAATGCAATTGATACAGCTAAAGATATTAAAGGTAATTTCTTCATTGTTGTTTTCATTATTAGTGCCTTTCTTAAATAGAGTACTTAATGCTGAAAGATACATAATCACGATCTTCCATCTTGTTTGTAGTGCCTACACCACCAAAGAAACTGTTGTACGAGAAGTCTGCTGACCATCTGCTTTGATAATCAAAGCTTATTCCAGCTGCAACTGATTTTCTATCTTCAATAAACATAAATAAAGGATCTGGTGTGATACCTTTTACGTCATGTGAAAATACAATACGAGGGTTCATGTTTATGCCAGCGAACAAGTTATTGTATTCAAACTTAGCAACAGCTTTATAACCCCAAGCAAATTCGGTTGGGAATGGGTTACTTTCTACACCATTTTGTACTACTTGCTCGATTTCCCAAGCATGACGGCCATCAATATAAATTTCACCACTACGTGCCGTACCAGGACCATTTAAACGAAGTTCACTCTGATTAGGAATATCATTGATATTAATACCACCAATCTCAACTAAACCTACAAATTGGTTAGCGCCAAGAGTTGGCCCAAATAAATGAGTTAAAGTTAACTGTGCTTGTAACGTATCAGATAAAATAAAGCCATCAGGTGTTGCACCTGGACCGTAAGGATTGCCATTAGCATCTTTAAACTGTGATAAGCCATCTAATGAGTCATATCCTGGTATACCTGCATTAGCTAACTGTTGTGGCATTGCAGCAAATAACAATTCAACATCATCAATTTGCAAAGGCTCATCCTTACGGAAACTCACCTCACCGGCAACCGATGTAGTACCAACGTTAGTGTTAAAGCTTAACGCGTACATTTGAATATCTTCAGGGTAGGCAAGTTTCACTTGTGAGAATGCAGAAAGGTTATCAGAATAATTCTCTTCAGTAATTTCTGTTTGTGCCATGTAAGCTAAGTCTGTACCGATTGAAGCGGCGGTAAAATCTGCCATTTGACCTGAGAATAAAGGTCTACGGCTATGATAATTTACATAGTAAAAACTAAACTCAGTGTCATTTAATTCTGGAACATACCAAGCAAGACGCAAACCATATTGACCACCGTCATCAGGACGTAATTCCGCCTTGGCGCCAGGTGCTCTTAGGGTTACTTTAGTCGGGTAAGCTAAATAAGCTTGAGATGCTGCAGCAACATCACCTGCTCTAACCATATCACCAATTTGATTTAACCCCATTAATAAGTAATCTAGATCGATATCAGGGTTACCAGTAAAGCCTAATTGAACATTATTTGCGTGACCACCGTCACCAGCAAAGTCATTTGTCGAGAAGTAGCTACCAGGAGGTGGTAAAATTGATTGTTCCCAGCTGTACTGATAAAAACCTTCAATATTAATGTTTTCTGTCACACCAATAGACGCCCATACAGCACCAAAAGGAATAAAAGCTTCTTTAAGCTCAGCACCAGGCGCTCTTAAACGCGCTATATCTACCGGGTTAATTTCACTAATACCATGAGATATTAACGTACTTTCACCCCAACTGATTACTTGGTTACCAACACGAACAGAAAGTGGCATATCACCAATATGAAAATCACCGTAAGCATAAGCATCTAGTAAGCGAACATCTTTACAAACTTGTTCACGTGCTTTTTTGTCATCACACGGATCGTTAATTTCACCTGTTAATTGATTTGTCCAATCTCTATCGCTATTCATCATCGCGAAATCGTAGTAGTACATACCACGAACGAACACACCAAAGTTACCGTAATTAACATCAAGTTCATGACTACCTTTAATTAGCTGAGAAAAGCTCTCGCCTGCATCAAAGTTTAAGCCACCATTATCACCATTGTTAGAATAACTGCCCGCACCTTGCCATATTGTGTCGCTTGCAGGGTAAGGATTCATCACTGGATGATATTGACTAAAGTCAAAACCATTATTTAGATTGTTTGATTTACCAACATTATCATTCCAGTTTCTGTCTTCGGTTCTTATACTTGTACCAAGACTAAATGTTGAGTCAAAACTAATTTGTACATCACCAAGTTCAAACCTAGCAGCTTGAGCAGGATTAGTAACTAATAAGGTCATCGAAAGTGCCGCCGCGATACCTGCAGCTAAAGGTTTTTTGCTAAAGCTGTTGCGAGGGTTGTGTTTCATTTATTCTCTCCCCTGTCATAATTTATGCGAAGTAACTTATTGTAACGCTCGCCATAAATCACATTCTTATTATTGAGTTAATGTCATGATTTTATTGGTTGTGCTCTTTTTATTCTTTTTGACCACTTTATGAGCATAGCTCATTAATTCAAGGTGGATTAAACAATAATTGCATCATTTTCCTTTCGGGGCAAGGGTAAAAATCTATTGTAAAGGGACTGTATTTTAATGACTTTTGGATATAGAAAGCGAAGATTTAAAATCATGTTTTAAACTAGTGTTTAAAACCGTAATCCATAAGTTGGTAATGATTAGTTATAAGTTCATGATATAACACTTATTTAAATAATATATCACGGTATTTACCGCCCAAAGATGGTCTGACCACTGTTTAAAGCAAATACTCTAGGACGGTATTAAAAACTTACATATTTATTTTTTTTATTGATAAAAATTTATTATTTTGTGTTTCTAAACAAAATCGACCGTGAATACCATTGCTAACAAGAAAGCTTCTCAAGTGCATTGCAGGAAATTGAATGCGCTTGCCACTTTCACTTAATACCACAATGCTTGATGCCTTACCTTGGTAATAAGGCATAAATTCTTTAGCTGACATAGAAAGATAAAAGTAATATTTCATTGCTCAAACCACTAAAATTCAGATAGCACTGTCATTCATCGAAATTAATCAATCAGCCAAAGCTGCATCTAACTTTTCTTTCAGATCATTAGATAACTCAGGTAAATTATGAAGCTTCACTAATTGCTCTTTCATTAGGATCTGATGACTTGCCTCGAAGCTTTTAAATTGAATCAAAGGCGTTATTAGTCGAGATGCTACTTGTGGGTTTATCGTATTAAGTTTTGCTATTTGCGCTGCTAAAAACTCATATCCTCTCCCAGTTGGGCAATGAAAGTACTTAGGGTTATTCATTGCAAACGCACCTATTAATGAACGCGCCCTATTTGGATTTTTCAGAGTAAATAACGGATGTTCCATTAGCTGGTCTAAATGTTCGAATATGGTTTCAGTCTCAACACTCGCATTTATCGCAAACCACTTATCCATGACGAGTGTTGTGTCTTGCCATTTGTTCTCAAAATGGCTTAATTGATTAGTTAATGACTCAGCGTTAATTTTAGCTGCGCAAGTAAGTGCCGCTAAGCTATCAGTCATATTCTCATTTTGAACAAGTCCATTATTAGCTAAATCATATTGTTTTTGAGCTAATGACTGCGATGTCGTTAATAAAGATAAATATTGCAGACATATGTTTTTCAATGAGCGTGTACCAACATTATTTCCTAGTCTGCCCTGCTCTTGGCAATATTGATATGTTCTTAATAGGTTTTCTTGCGCACCTTTTGCTATAAATATTGAAAGCTTTTTGATGGCTTCAACTAAGCGTTGTGGAGAAACTTTATCAATTAACCCAGCGACTTCATCAAAACTAGGTAATTGTAACTGTTCTGCTATAAAGGCATGTTCATTTTTACTAGTAAGTAGTGTATCAATACTGTTGATAAGCGCCTGAGGCAGTACAAAGTCATTATCAATAGTTAACCTTTTAATATAAGAAATGAGTAACTGTTGACCTGCATCCCAACGACAGAAACTATTTTGTGCATGGTTTATTATGGTGTACAAGCTTTGTTCATCTTGTTCAAAAGTTAGTTTTACTGGAGCAGAGAAATCGGCTAGTAATGCAGTTATAGGTTTAGTTGTGACGTCATTAAATGTAAAAGTTTGCTCTTGCTCTGTTAACTCAAGCATATGACTCTTACTTGCCATTTTACCTTCACTATCTGGCAACAATAACTCAAGCTTAATGGGTATATGTAATGCCTTGGGATCGAGTTGTGACTTTGTTACTGGCGATTGTTGAGATAAAGTTAACTGGTATGTTTTAGTTAAAGTATCATAAACTTCACTTACATTGATTTGTGGTGTTCCAAATTGGCTATACCACAATTTGAACTGAGATAAATCTTTAGCACTAGCACTACTCATAGCGTCGATAAAATCATCACAAGTAACTGCCATTCCATCATAACGTTTAAAGTATAGATCCATCCCCTTTCTGAAGTTTTCCGCACCAATTAAGGTGTGAAGCATTCTAATAACCTCAGCTCCTTTTTCATACACGGTAAGCGTATAAAAGTTATTCATTTCAAGAACTTTTGTCGGTCTTATCGGGTGAGCCATCGGCCCTGCATCTTCAGCAAATTGCTGAGCACGTAATAACCTAACATTTTGAATACGAGTAACAGCACTTGAATGCATATCAGCACTAAATTGTTGATCGCGAAAAACAGTTAACCCTTCTTTTAAACTTAACTGAAACCAATCACGACAAGTAACTCGGTTACCTGTCCAATTATGGAAATATTCATGGGCTATTACCGCTTCAATATTAAAATAGTCGCTGTCTGTAGCACAATCTGAATCAGCGAGAACATATTTAGAATTAAATACATTCAAACCTTTATTCTCCATTGCACCCATATTGAAAAAATCAACGGCGACAATCATGTAAATATCCAGATCATATTCAAGGCCATAAACTTGCTCATCCCATGCCATCGACTTTTTCAATGATGTCATTGCATGCTCAGCTTTATGTAAGTTACCTTGATCTACAAAAATTTCTAAATTGACTTCTCGACCTGAACTCGTCGTAAAAGAATCTGTCAATAAATCAAAATTCCCCGCTACTAAAGCAAATAAATAACATGGCTTTGGAAAAGGGTCATACCAAGTAACAAAGTGCATCCCTTCAGCTAAATCACCTGAATCAATTTTATTACCATTTGCAAGCAAATAGGGATAATTGACTTTATTGGCAATAACTTTAGTGGTAAACGTAGCCATTACATCTGGTCTATCTAAATAATAAGTTATACGCCTAAAACCTTCTGCTTCACACTGCGTACAAAACGCCTCTCCAGACTTAAATAAACCTTCTAATGCAGTATTTTCTTCAGGATTAACTTCCGTTACGATTACCACTTTAAACTCACCTTGAGTTTTGCTAAATAGGCTCGATGGCAGTGTTAGGTGGGTATCATTAATCTCATATTGCTGAGCTGATAAAGCTTGATTTTCTAACGTGATAGATATCAGCTTTACATGCTCTCCATTTAAAACCAAATCACATAAAGATTCATTCGCCTTAGTTACTAATAGTTCACTTACAACTTGTGTGTTCTTATCATCTAACGTAACCGTTAAATTGACATGTGAAATATTAAAATCAGATGGAGAATAGTCGGATAAAAAACGAGGAGATGAATCAGTCATAGTGAACCTTTCAATGTCATAAAATAAAATGCCTGCAAAGCAGGCATTAATATAAAAGTCTATTAGTTAACTTAATAGAAGTTAATAATTATTACGCCGTTACTTTTTTAGCAAGTGTTTTGATATTAAAACCAATAAAGCCATAGATTACTGCTAAAATTGGATTAATCCAGTTAAAGAAGCAATAGAATATATAATCTAACGGATTAACCAGCAACACACCTGACATATAAACAGCACAAGTATTCCATGGTATTAATGGTGAAGTAATAGTACCAGCATCCTCTAAAGTACGGCTTAATACTAGAGGATCTAGCCCTCGAGCTTGATACTCTTCTTTATACATACGGCCAGGCATTACAATTGCTATATATTGATCGGCTGTAATCACGTTAGTACCAATACATGTTGCGACAGTACTCGCTATTAAGCTACCTGTTGATTTAGCTGCTGATAGAATAGCATTGACAAATTTTTTCAGCATGCCTAAATATTCTAGTACAGCCCCAAAACTTAAGGCACACATAATTAACCAAACAGTATTTAACATGCCCGACATACCGCCGCCACTTAACAAATCATTAAGCTCTGCATTACCTGTTTCAATCACAACACCATCGAAGAAAGCTGTCCATATCACTAGAATATTCGCAGTCAATTGATCACTACCCTCTGCAGATAATCGAATGATTAATTCTTGTTGAAACATAAAAGCCCATATAGCACCAACTAAAGCTCCTATAGCCACGGCAGGAAATGCTGGTACTTTCTTAATAGCTAAGCTCAACAAGATTATTAAAGGAATTAAATTAAAAACTGAGATGTCAAACTGTTCAGCTAACTGCGCACTTAAGTTATCTATAGCGACATTATTTACTTCTGAAGTCCCATTAAAACCAAGAATAATAAACAAAACTAATGCGGTAAGGATTGAAGGCGCCGTCGTCCAAAGCATATATCTAATATGGGCAAACAACTCACTGCCCGCAATAGCAGGAGCAAGGTTAGTAGTTTCTGATAGTGGTGAGATCTTATCACCAAAATAAGCACCAGAGATTACCGCACCAGCTGTAATAGCCGGATCCAACCCTAACCCTTGTGCTATACCGATTAGAGCAACACCAATGGTTGCCGCAGTAGTCCATGAACTACCTATACTCATTGAAACTACACCACACATTATACAGGCTGCAGCATAAAACCATGATGGGTTAAGTATTTTCAAACCATAGTAAATCATCGTTGGCACTGTACCTGATAATAACCAAGTACCGATTAGGGAGCCTACGGCAAATAAAATCAGCACAGCACCGAGTGATAGTGAAATACCTTTCACTATAGCCTTTTCCATGTCATGCCATTGATGACCATTTTTCAAACCAATGACAATAGCAATCCCCATAGAGAATAGTAATGCTATTTGATTTGGCCCATAAGAGGAATTATCTCCAAAAAACGTAACCGCAAGTGCTAATAACCCTATTAAAGAGATTACCGGTATGGATGCATCTAACATAGAGGGTGATTTGACTTGATTTAACTCAGACATGGTATAACAGAACCTTTTATCGTTATTATTATTTATAAGTTTTATATTTTCTTTTATTCTTCATCATACTTATACAAAAAAACTAAATAAAAATATCATGGGAATAAAATAATAAAGCCGCCTCTACGGGCGGCTTTTAATTTTGTTAGCGATTACTTTTTAGCAACTTTACCTAAAGAGATCAAGTCAAAGGTGATTCTCGCTGTTTCATCTAAAAATGGATCTAAGTCATCTAACTCTTCACCCAAATCATCGAGATTTTCAACTTTTTCTTTACCTAAATTAACTAAACGCTCGTTTACTCTAACTAGGCGTTTGGCCTTATTCGTTTCTCTTTTAGCCTTCCTTTCAGCTAAATTCAACGAAATACTTTTGTTATCTTTCTCTTCTTGATACGTAGCAATATCTTCCAATAAGTAATTAAATTCTTGATTATCTTTAATTCTTTGTTGATATAGCGATGTTAAATAATCAATATCTGTAGAGATATCATTTAGCGGTGTATACTGGGCTTTTTTGATTTGATCCCAAGGTAACGCGTTTTCTTCTTTACTTTCACCCCAATCTTCTGGGTCTACAGCACTTGGAAAAGCAATATCAGGTAGAACACCGCGATGTTGCGTGCTGCCACCATTTATGCGATAGAACTTTGCAATAGTATACTGAATGCTACCTAAAGGCTTTTCGTATAAATCATATACACGACCTAAACCTCTATGTTGTTGAACAGTTCCCTTACCAAAGGTATGTTCACCCACTATCACACCACGACCATAATCTTGAATCGCAGCAGAAAAAATTTCAGAAGCTGAGGCACTGTATCTATCAACCATTACTGTTAATGGTCCATCATAATAACTTATACCATCTTTATCACGGTTCACTTGAACTCTATCTGCTCCATCGCGAATTTGAACTACGGGTCCTTTATCAATAAAGAGACCTGTCAATAATGTTGCTTCTGTTAATGAACCACCACCATTTCCACGTAAATCAACGATTATACCTTGAACGTCTTGTTCTTTTAGTTTGGCTATTTCTTTTTTAACATCGCGAGAAAGGTTGTTATAAAAGCTAGGGATAGTAATTATTCCCAGTTTTTTCGAATCAGCTTGTTTAGGGTTCTCCTGATAAACTTCAGACTTAGCGGCTCTATCTTCAAGTTTTATAATATCTCTGATAATAGAAACAATTTTAATATTTGCTTCATCATCAGATTCACCTGAAAGTACCTGTAAACGAACAGTCGTACCTTTAGGACCTTTGATTAATTCAACAACATCATCTAAACGCCATCCAATAACATCTTCGAAGTCATCTTCTCCTTGCGCGACTCCAACAATGCGATCTTTTGCTTTTAATTGGTTAGATTTGTCTGCTGGACCGCCCGTAACAACACGGTGGATTACAGTATAATCTTCAATCGCTCTAAGCTCGGCACCAATACCTTCAAGTGACAAATTCATGTCAACTTGGAAACGTTCGGCATTTCGAGGTGATAAATATGAAGTATGAGGCTCTACAACACGAGCAAAACTATTCATTACAATTTGAAAAGCATCTTCACTTTCACTTTGCTTTAAGCGCTTAATGGCATAACTATATCGCTTAGTTAATACCTCTTTTATCTTATCCCACTTTTTACCAGTCAAAGTTAAATTTAATGCATCAGACTTAACTTTTTTACGCCATAACTCATTCAATTCAGCTTCTGTTTTAGCCCAAGGAGCCTCTTCTCTATCGAAGCTGTAAACTTCCTCTTTAGTAAAATCAAAAGGTTTATCTAATAAGCTAATAGCGTACTCATAACGCTCTAAACGACGTAGTAAATTGACGTTAAAAATATCATAAGCAGCATCGAGTTTTCCACGTGCTATTACGTTATCAAAATCTTCACGGTATTTAGAGAAATCTTCAATATCAGAAGCTAAAAAAACATTACGAGCATAATCAAGCTGTTTAATATAGCGATCAAAAACTTCCGCTGACAACTCATCACTTATCTTAACTTTTTTATAATGCGCTCGCGTAAATCGTGCCGATATTCGTTTACTTGCTGTTGCGTGTTGGCTTTCAGGGCTCAATACGGGTAGCTCTTCAGGAACAGAGGCCTTTTCAAATGCGAGTGAATCGACACTGGTAAATGAAAAACTTATTGATAATGAAACAGCAATTGCGATACGACAAAATTTTTGCATGCATTAACTCCAAAATAGGGACATAACTTGCAGTACTATGACCGCTTATTATAAAAATATATTCTTCAATTGAGTCTTGATTACCATTCCAGAATCAAGCTGTACACTGATATCATTACCAGATATCTCAGATATTGTGGCATTCATTGGTGAATTACCCAATTGAACTCTAACCTTGTTACCAACTTTAATTGTAGTTGCTTCTACCGGTTTTAGTGGTGCAGACTCAGTTTTAGGCGTAGATACTTTTGTCGACTTAACTTGTTTAAACTTATTCGACTTTGAAAGTTCTCGCTTAGAGCCCTCTGATTTATTACCTTTAGAGCTTTTGTCACCATCTTTAGTTTTATACGACTTTTGCTGTTCTTTGTCTGTCGCTTTTTTGTTACCAAATTTTTCTTGGCTCTCTTTTAATGTCTTGCTGGCATAATTTGCTTGCTCTTCATCGATTTCAGCAATCTCTTTTCCATCAACATCAACACGAAAAGCGCCAAGCTTTACTGACTTAAGGTATCGCCAGCTACTAGTGTAATGACGTAATGCCTGACGTAAACGAGTTTTACTTACTGTTTCGTCACCTTCTAATCGCTCAGCTAAGTCTTGAAAAATACCAACTTTTAATGGCTTTACAGGGCCTTTAATTGAAAAACACTCAGGGAATTTCTCAGTTAAATAGGCAATAATTTCTTTTGTACTTGTACGTTTAAGTTCAGTTTCCATAAATACAACTTTTAAAGTTCTGTTAATGTTCTTGTTAAAAAATATCTTCGTCTTAGTATATTAACTAGTCTTGCTGAAGATGTTGTTCTCTGTTGTCTAGCAAATGCCGACACCAATCATATATATCGTCTGTTTCAATTTCGGGTAGCGCTTCTTGGCCAATCCATGTGTCCCATACTAATGCTAGTAATCCTTCCAGCACTTCTGTTTCTATATCTTCTTCAGCGAGATCATACAAGGTGTGATAAATTTCATTAACACGCTCTGCAACGATTTCTTCTTGGCCATCCCAGTCTCCTACGATGCCTTCTGTTACTAAATAGTCATGTATTACGACAAACTCTTTCATTAAATTAGCTTACTGTTAGATGCTTAGCCAATAAATCGACTATTGCAGATAAACCTTCTTGATCATTTTGATCAAACCTATCAAATACAGTGCTATCAATATCTAAAACAGCTACAACTTTACCTTCAACAATTAACGGTAATACTATTTCAGAATTGGTTGTTGCATCACAGGCAATATGGCCTGAAAACTGATGAACATCAGCTACTCGTTGTACCTTAGCAGTACTTGCTGCCGCACCACATACACCTTTAGATAAAGGTATACGAATACAAGCCACTTTACCTTGAAAAGGCCCCAGCACAAGCTCATCTTCAATAACACGATAAAAACCAACCCAATTAACTTCATCAAGATGTTCAAAAAGTAATGCGCTTAAATTTGCCATATTGGCAATTATATCTTCTTCACCTTGAATTAGTGCGTGCGATTGCTCTAATAGCATTGGGTATAATGATGTTTGACTATTCAACGATAATTCCACAATGAGGCAAAAACGGTCGTTAAAGACAGGAACTCGTTCTCACGCCAATTTTTACTGATATCAAAAAGCGCATAACATACCTAAATTACCAACATAATTAAAGCTTTTATCACTGAATAAAGCCACATTTACCATAGAAGTGACTAATTTTGTTTCTATTTAGTATTTTTTCATTCAATTATTACTAATTTATGGCAAACTTTACGATAACACTCGCCTTTATTTTATTCGTTCCTGTCAAGCTTCTATGCCTTACTGAACTATCTTCAGCCATCATTGCCATACTATATTGTGGTTGGTAATGGTTATTTGATAATTCTTTTAAATAAACCATTTTGCCAAGAGTAACACCAGCGTGTTTTGCAATAACCGATGCTTTTTGACTTGCCTGCGAAATTGCTTGAGTTAATGCTTGCTGATATAACTTATTACTATCTTTAACTGTCATAGACAATGACGATATATGATTTACGCGTATTTTAACTATCTGAGTTAAAAATTTATCGTAATCATCAATAGAAGAAAAATTAATGGTTACTCGTCTAGTTAACTCAAATAAAGTTGGCTTTTGCTTCTCATATTTTTGTGTCGATATTTCATTACTGTCTATATAAACACTGCCTTTTAATGGCTTAGTATTAGTTGATGGGAACTTATGTTTTACTTCAACACCATGTAATTCAATAGCTGGTTTCTCTTCAACTACGCGTAAATTAACCCTTGCGGAGTTAATGGCCTCCTCCTTGACTCCTATTGACTCTGCTGCATTAATAACTATATTACTTCTTTTATCTACCGAAGCTTTAAGTTTATCTGGCACGCGACCACGTTCACTTATCGTTAAAGAAAGCGTAAAGTTATTAGGCGCAACTTCAATGATTCCTTCTCCGGAAACTTCAATCACTTGAGCGTCAGCTTTCACCTCAACGCTATATATCGTTATAAAGAATAAACATAATTGAAAAACTTTTGGAATGTTTAACATATTGACGCCTTATAGTTGGACTGTTTTATTGCTTTTTAATAAAAGTAATAAACTCAGCTTTTTCTTTAGCGGAGGCTTTTTGCCACCAGTATTTGAGCATAGGTAAAGTATCTACTTTATCCATAACCTTTTCTGTAAATTCTTGTGATCGAGTATCAATATCATTCGTTTCGGTTTTAACGTCTAAATCAGCGATATCATTGTCTATTGCAACAGCTATTTTTTCTTCAGCTTTTGGTGATGACGGTTTATCCGACAGATCCACAGGCAAAGTTGCTACCACTTTGGTCACTTCCCTTTTAAGTTTATAATCTGCATACGTTTCCAATGTAAGTGGAATTGATACGCCATTGTTACTCACCAACATCACTTCCGGTTTACTTACAAATGATTCTGCCTCGCTAATATCATTTATGGTGGTAGTTTTAAGCTTAAGTACACTTTGTTTTTCTAGGTTGAACTTAATCACAAAATATTCAGATTCGACAACTCTGTCTTGGCCTAGTTCAAAATCTTCAAAGACATCTTTATAACGAACAACAATCGTTTGAGTTGTTTGCTGATTTAATTGTTCTGCTGGAATCTTGATAGATTTATTGTTGGAAAAAAAGCCTTCACTAAACGGCTTGTCATTAACTTCTTTTATTTCTAGATTTTTAGCAACTTCAATGGTAGTTGCTGAAGAAGTAAAACTAAGCAACAAAAGTAAAATTGTTATAATTTTAATAAAGAAAAATCGGCTCACAATATATTCCTTGTGGTTAAAAAAAACGCTGTAGTATTTATACCCCTTAAACTCAACAAGTTAAAGCAAATCCTTGTGGTAAAATAGAAAAATACTAAAAAAAAACCTGAAAAAATTCAGGTTTTTAGGAAAATATATATACAAAATGTTATTACAGTATTAAAAAGAATCTTCAGGTATAAAAACCCAGCCTTGCATTAATACACGAGCACTTCTACTCATTATAGCTTTGTTAACTATCCAGTTACCCGTAGCATTAGACGCTTGTGCCCCTACTTTTAATGAACCTGAAGGGTGACCAAAAGTAACCGCCTCCATTTCACCTCCACCGGCAGCTAAATTAACTAACGTTCCAGGAATTGCTGACGCAGTACCAATAGCTACAGCTGCAGTTCCCATCATCGCATGATGAAGTTTCCCCATAGATAGTGCCCGAACATGTAAATCTAATGCATTACTGGCTATAGTTTTTCCGCTAGACGTTGTAAAAGTTTTTGCTGGTGCTACAAAGGCAACTTTAGGTGTATGTTGCCTTGCTTGTGCTTCATCAATATCTTTTATCAAGCCCATTTTTACTGCACCATAGGCTCTAATGGTTTCAAAACGTTTAAGCGCTTCTGCATCACTGTTAATCGCTTCTTGTAATTCTGTACCTTGATAACCGATATCTTCAGCATTTAAAAATATAGTAGGGATACCAGCATTTATCATAGTCACTGGGAATGAACCTATTCCTGGTACATCTAGTTGATCAACAATATTTGAGGTAGGAAACATGGCTTCAGAAGGATCAACTGGTTCAATAAACTCTACCGGTACTTCAGCAGCTGGAAAAGTCACACCATCAAGTTCAAAATCACCAGTTTCTTGTACTTGTGAATTAGTAATAGGCACATGTGCAATGATAGTTTTACTAATATTTTTTTGCCAAATCTTAACCGTACATACGCCATTTGATGGAATTTTACTTTCATCCACTAACCCTGACATGATGGCAAAAGCACCAACAGCCGCCGTTAAGTTGCCGCAGTTACCGCTCCAATCAACAAACGCTTTATCAATAGCTACTTGTCCAAATAAATAATCGACATCGTGATCTGCTTGCTCCGATTTAGCTAAGATTACAGTTTTACTGGTACTGGAAGTAGCACCTCCCATACCGTCAGTTTGTTTACCATAGGGATCTGGACTACCAATAACACGCAGTAACATATTGTCACGTGCATCGCCTGGTTGCTGACAGCGCTCTGGTAAATCAGTTAAATTAAAGAAGACACCTTTAGAAGTGCCACCGCGCATATATGTTGCGGGTATTTTTATTTGAGGAACATAAGACATTGCTCTCTCCTTTTTAGTCATAAAAAAGCGGCGCTTAATAAACAAAGAGCCGCTTTTACATTTAATTTAAAAATGAATGATGATTTGATGATTTTTTATGCATTAGACTGCAAAAAATCATTAGCAAATTTTTGTAGTACACCACCAGCAGCATGAACGATTACTTCTTCGGCAGTATCTAATCGACATTTAACAGTTATGTTAACAACATCACCATTTGCTCTAGTCATCACTACAGTCATCTTGCCTCCAGGAGAGGTTATACCTTCAACATCAAAGGTTTCTGTACCATCTATTTGGAAGGTTTTTCGTGTCTCATTATTGGTGAATTCTAATGGCAATACGCCCATGCCAATTAAATTGGTTCGATGAATGCGTTCGAAACCTTCAGCAACAATAACTTCTACACCAGCCAAACGAACGCCTTTAGCAGCCCAATCCCTTGATGAACCTTGGCCATAATCAGCACCGGCAACAATAATTAATGGTTGCTTACGTTCCATATATGTTTCAATGGCTTCCCACATTCGTGATTCTGTACCTTCTGGTTCAATACGTGCTAATGAACCTTGCTTAACATCACCATTTTCATCTAAACACATTTCATTAAATAGTTTAGGGTTGGCAAATGTTGCTCGTTGAGCCGTTAAATGATCGCCACGATGTGTTGCGTATGAGTTAAAGTCTTCTTCAGGTAACCCCATCTTATCAAGATATGCGCCTGCAGCACTGTCTAACATAATGGCATTTGAAGGAGAAAGATGGTCCGTTGTAATGTTATCACCCAGTACTGCAAGTGGACGCATTCCTTTCATGGTACGTTCACCAGCAAGCGCTCCTTCCCAATATGGCGGTCTGCGGATATAAGTACTTTGGGGGCGCCAATCATATAATGGGCTTTCAGCCGGCTCAAAAGCACCTAGATCAAACATCGGCGTATAGATTTTCTTGAATTGCTCAGGTTTAACACTGTTTTTTACAATCGAATCGATTTCTTCATCAGACGGCCAAATGTCTTTTAATCTAATGTCATTTCCTTGAGTATCTTGACCTAATACATCATTTTCGATATCAAAACGCATCGTACCTGCTATAGCATAAGCAACAACAAGCGGAGGTGATGCTAGAAATGCTTGTTTAGCATAAGGATGTATTCGACCGTCAAAGTTACGGTTACCTGAAAGTACCGCTGTGGCATATAAATCACGGTCAATAACTTCCTGCTGAATTTTCGGGTCTAACGCACCTGACATACCGTTACATGTAGTACATGCATAAGCGACTATACCAAAGCCAAGTTTTTCCATTTCAGCGAGTAAACCCGCTTCTTCTAGATACAATTTTGCCACTTTAGAACCTGGAGCAAATGATGACTTAACCCATGGTTTACGTACTAACCCTAATTCATTAGCCCGTTTAGCTACTAGACCGGCTGCAACGACATTGCGCGGATTTGAAGTATTAGTACAAGAAGTGATTGCTGCAATGATGACAGCCCCATCTGGCATATCACCATTAGCTTCTTGCGCTTTACATTGCGCTAAATCTTTTGCAATAGCTTTAGAAGAAAGGTCTGAAGTCGCTAACCTTCTGTGTGGATTAGATGGTCCAGCCATGTTTCGGCCAACAAGGGATAAATCAAAAGTTAGAACACGTTTATATTGTGCATCTTTTAAATCATCAGCCCATAAACCTGTGTGCTTTGCATAGTTTTCAACTAATGCAACTTGTTCCGGCTCTCTACCTGTAATTTTCAAGTAATCAATGGTTTGTTCATCAATATAGAACATGCCAGCCGATGCACCGTACTCAGGTGTCATATTTGAAATGGTCGCGCGATCGCCAATTGATAAACTGCGAGCACCATCGCCAAAAAACTCTAAATATGCTCCAACCACTTTTTCATTACGTAGAAATTCAGTAATGGCTAAGACAATATCTGTTGCAGTTATACCAGGTTGACGTTGTCCAACTAGTTGCACACCCACAATATTAGGTAAACGCATCATTGATGGACGCCCTAACATTACCGTTTCAGCTTCTAAGCCGCCAACACCTATCGCAATAACACCAAGCGCATCAACATGGGGGGTGTGAGAATCGGTACCAACACATGTATCAGGGAATGCAACGCCATCACGTGCTTGAATGACAGGTGACATTTTTTCTAAATTAATTTGATGCATGATGCCATTACCAGCTGGTATCACATCAACATTTTTAAAAGCCGTCTTTGTCCATTCTATAAAATGAAATCTATCTTCGTTACGGCGATCTTCTATGGCTCTATTTTTATCGAACGCATCAGGGTCAAAACCACCATGCTCTACTGCCAAAGAGTGATCAACAATTAATTGGGTCGGCACTACTGGATTTACTTTTGCAGGGTCACCACCTTGATCAGCAATAGCATCACGAAGACCTGCTAAATCCACTAATGCTGTTTGACCAAGAATATCATGACAAACTACACGTGCTGGATACCATGGAAAATCAAGATCTTGCTTACCTTCTATTATCTGAGTAAGTGATTCGGTCAGTGTTGATGGTTCACAGCGGCGCACTAACTGCTCTGCTAGAACCCTTGAGGTATAAGGTAATTTGCTATAACTACCTGGACTTATTGCTTCAATCGCACCACGAGTATCGAAAAAATCGATATTCGAGCCTGGCAATGGTTTGCGATGTTCATAGTTCATAATTATTTCCACATAATTTGTAAAACAAGCACTAATATTTAAAAAATAGTGAGCTATGTGTAGGTTGATTGAGAAATTCCCCTTAAACTTTTAGCATGCATAGTCGCTAAGAAAAATTAAGGGGATTTACTTATTAGCGTTGCTCAATAGGGGTAACTGTACGAGGCTCGCTTCCCGTATAGTCGGCACTTGGGCGAATTATACGGTTATTTGAGCGCTGTTCCATAACGTGAGCTGCCCAACCAGTTAAACGTGAACAAACAAAAATAGGAGTAAATAATTTAGTAGGAATACCCATGTAATTGTAAGTTGATGCATGGAAGAAGTCTGCATTACAGAATAACTTTTTGGTATCCCACATATATTCTTCACAAGCGACTGAGATATCGTATAAAGAAGTATCACCGTTTTCTTTAGCAAGCTTTTCTGACCATGCCTTAATGATGACATTACGTGGATCAGAGGTGCGGTAAATCGCATGACCAAAGCCCATGATCTTCTCTTTACGCTCTAACATACCGGCCATTTGAGTTTTAGCGTCTTCTGGTGAAGTAAAGCGTTCAATCATATCCATTGCTGCTTCGTTAGCACCACCGTGTAATGGGCCTCGTAAAGTACCAATAGCGCCTGTGATACATGAATACATATCTGAAAGCGTCGAGGCACATACTCTTGCAGTAAAGGTAGAAGCGTTAAATTCATGCTCAGCATAAAGAATTAATGAGACATCCATAACTCTGCGGTGTTGTTCAGACGGTGTCTCACCGTTTAAAAGTTTCAAGAAATGACCACCTAATGAATCTTCATCAGTAACGCAATCAATTTCTTTTCCTTCATGTGAATAGTTATACCAGTAACACATAATGGCAGGAAACGCCGCAAGCAATCGGTTAGCAGCTTTATTTTGCTGTGAAAAATCAATTTCTGGCTCAAGGTTGCCTAAAAATGAACAACCTGTTCGCATAACATCCATTGGGTGTGCATCCGCAGGTATTTTTTGCAACACTTCTTTCAATGCCTGTGGTAAATCACGCATGCCATTAAGTTCTGCTTTGTACGTTGCTAATTGATCTACAGTAGGTAGTTCACCATTGAATAGTAAATATGCCACTTCTTCAAACGTCGCATTATCTGCTAAGTCTGAAACATCATAGCCGCAGTAAGTTAAACCACTACCTGACTTGCCTACGGTGCATAAAGACGTTTCACCTGCACTTTGACCACGTAAGCCTGCACCACCTAATTTTTTATCAACCATCTCTCTTTCCTCATATTCTGTATTTATTATGTTTATATCTCGTAATGACTATTGCTTACTTGTTTTTACCTTCAGCAAATAATGAATCTAGCTTTTGTTCATAATCGTGATAACCAAGGTAGTCATATAAATCCATTCTGGTTTGCATATTGTCAATTTCAGCTTTTTGATCGCCATCAGCTAAAAGGGTTTTATAAACTGACTCAGCGGCTTTATTCATAGCTCTAAACGCTGAAAGTGGGTAAAGCACCATGGCACAACCCCACTCACCTAATTGCTCTTTATTCCACAATTCAGTTTGACCAAATTCGGTAATATTCGCTAAAACAGGAACGTCTAATGCTTCGGTAAATGCTCTATAATGCTCTTCTGTTTTAACAGCCTCAGCAAAAATACCATCAGCACCTGCTGCGACATAAGCTTTAGCGCGCTCTAAGGCAGCTTCTAACCCTTCTTGAGCGAAAGCATCAGTTCTTGCCATAATAAAAAAGTCACTATCTGTTCTAGCATCTACAGCTGCTTTAATGCGATCTACCATTTCCTCTGTAGATACAATTTCTTTATTAGGACGGTGGCCACAACGTTTTTGTGCAACCTGATCTTCAATATGTACGGCAGCTGCACCCGCTTTTTCCATATCACGGATTGTTTTAGCAATATTAAAAGCACCACCCCAACCCGTATCAATATCCACTAATAAAGGAAGGCTTGAAGCTGATGTGATACGTTGAACATCTGCGATTACATCATTTAATGAAGTCATACCTAAGTCAGGTAAACCATAAGATGCATTAGCAACGCCACCACCAGATAAATAAATAGCTTGGTGTCCGAGTTGTTCAGCCATCATGGCGCAGTAGGCGTTAATAGTTCCTACGACTTGTAAAGGTTTATTGTTAACTAACGCTTGTCTAAATTTTGCGCCTGGTGATAATACTGTTGACATTCTGAGTTCCCCTGTTAATTTTTTGCTGATGTATTAAGCTTTTGTTCAGCAATTTTTTGTTCAATGTTTTTGCGAGAAGCGGCGATATGGCGACGCATTAACATTTCTGCCAATTCGCCATCTCTATCACTTATCGCTTGTAAAATATGTAAATGTTCATCATAAGCTCGACTTGCACGAGCACTCTGCATACCAAACTGAAAACGATACATGCGAACTAAATGATAAAGTTGACCACAAATAAGGTTAATTAATTGTTGGTTATGGCTGCCAAGAATAATTTTATAGTGAAAGTCTAAATCACCCTCTTCCTGATAATAAGCAACACCTTCTTGTAACGCCTTGGCTTGACTGTGATTGATTAGCATTTGTTGCATAGAAGCAATCTCTTCATCAGTCATATTAAATGCAGCATGTCGACACGCCATACCTTCAAGTGCTTCACGGGTAATGTACAATTCAAGTAATCCTTCAATTGTACAATCAACCACTCTAGAGCCTATGTTTGCTTTACGTTCAATGAGGTGACACTTCTCTAAACGATTAAGAGCTTCACGCAAGGTAGAACGACTAATTTGATAATGCTTAGCCAATTCAGGTTCACTAATTTTACTTCCAGCTGGAATTTCACCTTCTACGATGGCATGTTGCATTTTTTCAAAGACTTTATCAGCCGTTGTAACGATAGCTTGTTTGGTTGGATTATCTATATACATAAGAAATAATCAGTCACATTAATTGTCGACACATTGGATTTATACAGCTAATAATATCTTATTTCAAAGATATAACAAGTAGACCTAAGTATAATTGTCGACAATAAATGATTTTCATAATGAGGAGAGTGAATTTTAGACAAAAAAAAACCTACGTAATAGAGTAGACTATTAAGTAGGTTTTCTTTTTTCACTTATGTTCACATTTTAATTAATGAGCAAAAAAATGTGGCATCCCTAAGGGGATTCGAACCCCTGTTACCGCCGTGAAAGGGCGGTGTCCTAGGCCTCTAGACGATAGGGACACAGATATAAATCTAACTATCTTTTGAGTTATTACACTCAAAGAATTAATTTTTCATTGTTTAATATAGTTAAACTAACTAAATATCTCAATTAAAATTAAAACTCTAGTACTTATTTTTATATAGAATAATAACTATTTTTATTAATCATAAAATTAATAAATTGGCATCCCTAAGGGGATTCGAACCCCTGTTACCGCCGTGAAAGGGCGGTGTCCTAGGCCTCTAGACGATAGGGACACATGCTGGATAATTCCAGTAACTATCTACCTTAATAAAGGTATAACTAACTTTTACATTAGCAGTCTATTTAACTTTCAAGCTTACACTCACAGTAGCTAACAACTGTTTACCTAATAATATCAAAACACAATATTATAAGTGGCATCCCTAAGGGGATTCGAACCCCTGTTACCGCCGTGAAAGGGCGGTGTCCTAGGCCTCTAGACGATAGGGACACAAGCTGGTTACACCAGAATTCTATCTATCAAACAAATAATGCTTGATGCTCTACTTATATAAATATCTGTAAAGCTCTAAATCACTACCCCGCCTTGAAACACATTGCGCGATAGCTTAAAACAAACCATCAATAGTGGCATCCCTAAGGGGATTCGAACCCCTGTTACCGCCGTGAAAGGGCGGTGTCCTAGGCCTCTAGACGATAGGGACACATAAATACTATCGTTTGGATTTCTCCAAATTTTACATCTCAGATGCAAACTCTATGGTGGAGCTATGCGGGATCGAACCGCAGACCTCTTCGCTGCCAGCGAAGCGCTCTCCCAGCTGAGCTATAGCCCCGTTTTATAACGGTTTATTTAATCACTGGCCTAATAGCAATTAAATATTCATCCTCTGCAGGTGGACCTAACACTTGCTGAAAACGAGGCGCATTCTAAGCAGCACCCCTTAAACTGTCAACTGTTATTTTAAAATTTTTACTGTTTTTTTCAATAAATTGACAATCTGATTACTTAAGCACCAACTTGATTATTTATTGCATAGCAAATCCACTACTTAGCACAATAATTTGCTCATTTAGTTAACTTAAACCGTTTTGAATAAAATCAATTTTAAGAATAAATAGCGTCAATCATGGTTAATGTTACAATGCCATAACAGTGAATAACTTTATTAAAAATTGTTTTATCGATATCGTGCTCTAATGATATCGACTAACTATATTTGAAAACACAATCATATTTATATGCAATTAAGAAAATTAAACATCGTTGCAATTGGTGGTGGACACGGCTTAGGACGTGTACTACTGACTTTATCTTTTATGGGTAATAAGCTTACCGGTATTGTAACAACTACAGATAATGGTGGCTCCACTGGGCGCTTAAGAAAAAGAAACAGCACCATTGCTTGGGGTGACTTGCGTAACTGTTTAACACAATTAGCAGATAAGAACGCCATCGGTAGTCAATTATTTGATTTTAGATTTGAGGGTGAAGATGATTTAGGTGGCCATAACCTTGGTAACCTAATTCTTTACGCGCTAGAAAATTTACAGTCATCCCCTCTCGATTCTATCAATCTGGTTCGACGTATCCTGCGCGTTAAAACACAGTTACTACCCATGTCTGAAACGCCAACAGATCTTATGGCGTTTTATCCTGAAGGACGTTGTCGTTTAGGCGAGTTGTCTGTTGATGATATGCCTATAATGCCGAAAAACTTAATGTTAGCGCCCTTAGTTAAAGCAAGTCCATCTTGTCTTGAGGCAATAAGAAATGCAGATTTAATTATTCTAGGACCGGGAAGTTTCTTAACCAGTGTAATTCCTCCTTTATTAGTAAGAGATATCAGTAATGCAATAATTGAACGAAAAGGTCATTGCGTATTCATCGACAATATTGTCCCTGAGCAAAGTCCTGCCGCATCTTTAACCCTTGATGAAAAGTTAAATTGGATTGAAGATAATGTTGGCAGCTTACCTATTGATAGTGTTATTACCCAAGATCTACAAGTTAACTCTGAACGTGTAAATATTCTCCATCAAGATCTTGCTCATAATACTGTGCCTCATCATCATGATAAGGAAAAGCTGATTAATGCACTAGAAAACTGTTTTACAAAATTTTCTAATCTAGAAAAATAGTTATTTTCCAATAAATAAAAAAGCATAGCGATTAGACTATGCTTTTTTAATCTCTATACGTAGGTTTTTATCTTAACGCACTTTCATCTTGACTGATTCTACTTGCTACGGCACCTTTTTGATCTTTGTATTTTGCATCACCACGCTTGTTATAAGGCCTTAATGCACTTGATGACATGGTTTCAAAATTAAGCGCAGCTATTTTCATTTTTGGACGCAAAGCTAAAGGTAGTTTTCCACTATTATAAAATTCTAATACAATTTGTCCTGACCAACCTGGATCTATTCGATGAGCTGTTACATGCACCATTAATCCTAAGCGAGCTAATGATGAACGTCCGTCTAACCAGCCAACAATATTATCAGGCAAGGTAACTGACTCGAAAGTTACTGCTAAAGCTAATTCACCAGGATGTAAGAAAAAGGCTTCACCATCTTCAATGTATATTTCTTCACTCATTACGGAGTTCATTGCTTGTTGTACTTCCGCTTTAGGACCGCTTAAATCTATATAAGGTGCAGTATGATCTTTGAATACTCTAAACTCATTGCCTAAGCGAATATCAACACTCACCCCTGAAATCATTGAGCTATCAGGCGTTGGAGTTATCAGTATTTGCTCATCTTTAATATATTGTTCTATGTCTTTATCGCAAAGTCTCATAATAGTTTTCTTATGGTTAGTTAGTGGCTAAGCCTAAAGCCTTGATATCAATCAATCAATCAGTGATATTTCAATATTAGGTGTTTGCGAACTGTTATTATCACATTGTAAATATAACTGTCCCGCAATATTGCGGGCTATCTTACGATATTGTTGTGCTATTTCACCAGTGCTATTTTCTATAATGTCTGATTTACCTGTATCTGCGTCATGTCTAATATCAATATTTAATGGCAGTTGACCTAACAGGTGAGTGTCAAAATGTTCCGCCATCTTCACTCCTCCTGCCTGTCCGAAAATATGACTTTGATGACCACAGTTTTCACAGGTGTGATAGCTCATGTTTTCCACTATACCAAGTACCGGAACTTTAACCTTATCAAACATTGCAACTCCCTTCCCTGCATCAACTAAGGCAATATCTTGTGGCGTAGTCACAATCACTGCAGCTGCCACAGGCACCTTTTGCGCTAAAGTTAATTGAATATCACCCGTTCCTGGTGGCATATCTATTAGTAAATAATCCAGTTCTGACCAAGCGGTTTCATTGAGGAGTTGATTAAACGCCGAACTTGCCATCGGTCCTCGCCAAACCGTGGCATCATCTTTATCAACCAAAAAGCCAATGGACATAGCTTCAAGACCATGACTTTTTAGCGGAGTCATATATTTGCCATCAGTTGAAGTCGGCTTTTCATCCGATAACCCCAGCATAGTAGGAATAGAAGGGCCATATATGTCAGCATCAAGAATACCCACTTTGGCACCCTCGCTCATTAACGCATAAGCCAAGTTAACGGTAGTGGTTGATTTTCCTACGCCACCTTTACCAGATGCGACAGCAATAATGTTTTTAATATTTTGACCGCTTCCCGTTAATTGAAATTGACGTACCGGCATAATATTAAGTAGACCATTTAAAACCACTTCTTTTGATAAAGCACTAGATAAGCTAATCGCTATCTCATCTAACTCTCCCTGACAGGGGAACGGCACCGTTAAGCTGACTTTTATGATATTACTTGATTGCTTTTCAATACGTAGTTTAGATTGCTGATCTAAAATCCCTTGCGGAAAACGTTCTGAGCGATACTGTAGCAAAGCATTTTCTATAACTTGACTGTCATCACTATCGATTAATGTATTTTGGGAATTGTCCTTTGTTGATTGAGCCATATTTTCATTTGTCTCAACGTTAGATTTATTTGAAGGTTCTCGAGAAAAAAATTTACCAAACATAGCAACTACCTAGGCTATTAATCATTTGAGTATAAGCGGTAAATTCTGTACTATTGCAGCCATTATTACCATCATAAACATTAATTATTCATGTCTGATCCTATTTTATCTGAAACTTCATCAAACGCGAACAATAAAAAGCGTAAAATTTTAGTCACTTGTGCCCTACCTTATGCAAACGGCTCAATACATCTAGGTCACTTACTCGAACATATTCAAACGGATATCTGGGTAAGGTTTCAACGTATGCGCGGTAATGAAACTTACTTTGTTTGTGCTGATGATGCACACGGCACACCTATTATGCTTAAAGCGCAAGAATTAGGTGTATCTCCTGAAGAGATGATTAATGCTGTTCGTGATGAGCATATGGCTGATTTTGCAGATTTTCATATTAGCTTTGATAACTATCATTCAACTCATAGTGAAGAAAATAAAAGTTTTGCTGAAGAGATATATAACCGACTTCATGCAAGTGGTCATATTAAAACTCGAACAATCTCACAATTATACGATCCAGAAAAAGGCATGTTCCTACCTGATCGCTTTGTTAAGGGCACTTGCCCTAAATGTAAAAGCGAAGATCAAAATGGTGACAGCTGTGACGATTGTGGTGCAACCTATTCTCCAACAGAAGTTTTAAATCCGCGCTCTGTGGTTTCAGGCGCAACACCGGTTTTAAAAGATTCTGAGCATTATTTCTTTGATTTACCTGCTTTCGAGCAGATGTTAAAAGACTGGACTCGCAGTGGTGCATTACAAGAAGAAATGGCAAACAAATTAGCCGAATGGTTTGAGTCAGGTTTACAGCAATGGGATATTAGTCGTGATGCACCTTATTTTGGTTTCGAGATACCTAACGCACCTGGCAAATTCTTCTATGTCTGGTTAGATGCGCCTATTGGCTATATGGGCAGCTTTAAGAATTTATGTGATAAAAAGCCAGAAATTGACTTTGATAGTTTCTGGTCGGAAGACTCTGAAGCCGAACTTTATCACTTTATCGGTAAAGACATTATTTATTTCCACAGCCTATTTTGGCCAGCAATGTTAGAAGGAGCTGGATTTAGAAAACCTACGTCTGTCTATGCTCATGGTTTTGTCACCGTTAACGGCGCTAAAATGTCAAAATCAAAAGGAACCTTCATCAAAGGGCGTACTTATTTAGAGCATTTAAACCCTGAATATTTACGTTACTACTACGCTGCAAAATTAACGCACCGTATTGATGACTTAGATTTAAACCTTGAAGACTTCGCACAACGAGTCAATTCAGACTTGGTTGGTAAAGTTGTTAATATTGCTTCACGTTGTGCAAGCTTCATCACAAAACGTTTTGATGGCATGTTATCAACGAATATTGATGATCAAGCTTTAGCGGATGAAGTGATGAATGCTGGCGATAGCATTGCTGCACATTATGAATCACGTGATTTTGGCCGTGGTATGCGCGAAATTATGGCCCTTGCTGATAAAGTCAACGAATATATTGCGGTCAAAGAACCATGGCAGCTCGTTAAAGACGAAAGCAAGCAACAAGAAGTTCAAGATATCTGTTCATTAGGCATTAACATGTTCCGTACATTAATGATCTATTTGAAGCCTGTATTACCTGTATTAGCAAACAGTACAGAAACCTTCTTAAATGATGAGTTATCTTGGGAAGGTCATAAAGCATTACTTACTAATCATAAAATCAACAAATTCAAAGCATTATTGCAACGTGTTGATATGGATAAAATTAATGCCATGACAGAAGCATCAAAAGAAAGCTTAACCTCAGATAAAAATAACAATAAAGCTGAAACAAAAAAGGCTAAGAAAAAAGCAAAAGCTGAAAATGATAATAGTGCAGCACTAGCAAACCCGCTGGCGGCTGATCCCATCTCTGAAGAAATTCAATTTGATGACTTTGCAAAGATAGACTTAAGAATTGCTAAAATCATTAATGCCGAACACGTTGAAAAGGCTGATAAGCTGTTAAAACTAACCCTAGGGTTAGATGAAGACGGTACTGAAACAAGGCAAGTATTTGCTGGTATTAAATCCGCTTATCAACCTGAAGACTTAATCGGAAAGCATACGGTAATGGTGGCTAATTTAGCACCAAGAAAAATGCGCTTTGGTATGTCTGAAGGAATGGTGCTAGCAGCAGGGCCAGGCGGTAAAGATCTTTGGGTTTTAAACCCTGATGATGGCGCGAAACCAGGAATGCGTGTTAAATAAAAAGCACTTCGGCTAAAATCAAATACGTGCAAAAGGTATCGATAACTCGGTACCTTTTTCATTTATATTTTAGTAAATCAAGCCTCTTACAGTAACATGGGCATAAAAACGACAAACAATGAATAACGTAATAAAATATATAACGAATTCACCACTCTCAGCACAAATCATTACAGCGATGATTTTAGGTTTATTGGTCGGCATGAATTCATCTGGGGTATTACCGGGCGTTAACTCACTCGCTAACGCTTTTATCATGTTATTACAAATGACCGCACTGCCCTATATTGCCTTATCACTTATCATCGGCTTTGGTAGCTTATCTTCTCAACACATAGCTAAAACATCTAAAAAAGTCGTATTCTATATTCTACTGCTGGTCTTTATTGTCATTGGTTTTATATTGCTTGCGCCTATTGCTTTTCCACATTGGCAAAGCGCGGACTTTTATAGTTTAAATACCATCAAAACTCGTACTGAATTAGATTTAGTTGAGTTGTTTATCCCTAAAAATCCTTTCTACTCCTTTGCTAATGGTTTAATTCCTAGCGTTGTTGTTTTCAGTATTTTTCTGGGTATTGGTTTAATGCAAGTCAAAGGGAAAAAGCATGCGTTAATGGCATTAACGGGTCTTAATAATGCTGTTATTGCAGTGACTTCTATGGTGATGAAGTTTGCTCCAATTGGTATCTTTTGTATTGCACAGCGCGCTGTTGCAACCTTAGATAGCGATCAAATAGATGGATTAGTTGTTTATATTACCACTGCCGCAAGTCTTATTGTGATATTAAGTTTTGTCATTTTGCCTGCACTTATTGCAATGTTAACCCCTTTTAGTTACCTACAAATAATTAAAGCTTCTCGTCAAGCCATGTTAACTGCCTTTGCCACTGGCAGCTTTTTTGCGGTAATTCCAATTATTGTTGAAAAAGTTAAAACCTTAATACGAACAAACTTATTGGACGCTAATGTGACTCAAAGTTCAACTAATAGCACATCAAAAAGTAAAGACAGTATTGAACACTTGCCTGGTATTATTGTTCCAATTACCTTTAGCCTACCCGTAGGCGGTAAGTTATTAGCCATCTTATTTACATTATTTGCTGGCTGGTTTTCTGGTTCAAATGTTGAGATAGCAGATTACCTATTACTGATCACTGCAGGTGTCTCTCAGTTATTTGGTTCAACAACTATAGCAATTCCAAGCTTACTCGAATTGTTCAATGTACCTAGTTCCATGTTTGACTTGTTTGTCGTTGCAGAAAATTTAATGGTTGGACGCATCAGTTCTATGTTCTCTGTTATTTTCTCCATGTCTTTAGTGGTACTTGTCGCTTGCTCAATGACCAAAAAGATACGTTTTTCATGGAAAAAATCACGATATTTTATCGCGTTGCTACCCATAGTATCCATTTTAACTTTCATTGTATTGAGAGTGACCTTTGGACAAATTAGTTATCAATATCAAGGTTATACTAAATTCATAGAGCGTGACTTCATCTTATTAGACACTAAATCACGTGTACTACAATCACCAGATGAAAGCATTATGCATAATCAACCTACTGGTGATGTTTTAAGTAGAATTAAACAAAGGGGCTTTATTAGGGTTGGTTATTTTCGTGATGATTTACCTTACGCTCTCCATAATAGCCAAGGAAAGTTAGTCGGTTTTGATATTGAAATTATTAATTTGCTGGCAGATGATCTCAATGTCTCTATTGAGTTTGTACGTATTTTCCATGAGCAAGCGAAAGAATTGCTTACCTCAGGCTATCTTGATATGACCACGGGCATTCCCGTATTACCAAGTAATATGGCAGAATATACCTTAACCGTCCCCTACTCCAGCCAACATCTGGCTTTTGTGGTAAAAGAAAATAGACGTAGAGAATTCACTCAGTGGGGCCCTTTATTTAATAATGAAGACTTATTAATTGGCATACCTGAAATGTATTTCAGTAAGAATTTAGTTAAACGTTACTTTGAGAAAACAAGAGTTTGGGAAATAACAACTCCACGTCTGTATTTTAAAGAAAAATATCAGCATATTGATGCAATGTTACTTGGCGCACCTACTGCGTCAGCATGGACACTATTACACCCAGACTATACAGTTGTTGTACCAAAGCCCGCAATATCAGATATTTATATGGCCTTTGCGATTAATACCAACGACAGTCAATTTGAACAATATATGAGAAATTGGATTTATATGAAACAACAAAACAAGGCAATTGACAGACTGTTTGATTATTGGATAGCTGGAAATAATCCAGACTTCTTTAAAACATTAAAATAAACCTCTAACTATGTTGTATTAAGGATATCCTAATGAAAAATAAAATTATTTTAACGATTTTTACAAGTATAACTCTACTTAGCAGTTGTTCATCAAACTATGTTGTTTCAACTAACCTAGATAAAGAAAATTTCGATCATTACTTTTCAGCGAGTAAAGTTAAAATATATGACAAGGAAAGTGAGCTACCTGGCCCGTATAAGTTTGTCGGCCTTGTTGAAGGTCAAGATTGTCAAGCTATGTCTCACCAAGCTCAGCCAGATAAAATAAACGCAAGAACTCAAGCCAGACAACAAGCCTACCAACACGGCGCTAATGCAATTGTTTTTAGTGGTTGTGCATTACTTGATAGTGAAAAATTATCAAAGTTAAATGCCAGTAATGATGCTAAACAGTGTCACGCGATAATCATTTGTTATGCAAGAGCTTTTAAAACCAAAGATATTAAATAACACATGTTTCTCTATAAAACGGTTTCGCAATATGTCTGAAAATAACAAGAATAATCAAATTCATAGCGTCCAAGTTAACGCCATTGGTTTTATCGAGTCACCTTATCAGGAAAAATTTGCGATTCCACGACAGCCCGGATTGGTTAGTGCCGCTTATGGAAAAATCTTTTTAACGAATGAGCATAACCATCAGGAATTAGTTAAAGACATTGAACAGTTTTCTCACCTTTGGCTTGTTTTTATTTTTCATGAAACTCAAAACCAGGGTTGGAAACCACTCGTTAGGCCGCCAAGATTAGGGGGCAATGTTAAAACAGGCGTTTTGGCAACACGTTCTACGTTTAGGCCTAATCCTATTGGCATGTCAGTAGTGAAACTTGAGCATGTCGAGTTTGCAAAGATTGCTGGTAAATCACAAGTCATTCTTCATGTTTCAGGTGCTGATCTCGTTAACAATACACCGATTATTGATATTAAGCCTTATTTACCCTACTCAGATGCTATTACAGAGGCATCAGCAGGCTTTGCTCAAACAGAGCCAGCTAACACCCTAAAAATCCTATTCAGTAAACAAGCTTCAACTCAAGTAGGCCATTATAGTGCCCAGTACCCAAATATTACTCAGCTTATTGAGCAAGTTCTTGCACAAGATCCAAGGCCTGCATACAAACACGGTAAGTTAGATACTAAAGACTATGGTATGTCTTTATATGATTTAAACATTCAATGGAAAATGATAGATTTATCCACCATCGAAGTCTTTAACATTACGAAAAGTTAATTATTACCGTCCATTAGCATTAGCCTTAACACAGGATGAAATAACCCTAAATGAAGCAATATACAATACCCTCTCTCGCTAACGGCTCATTTGGCTGCGCTACATCTTCTCAAGTTAGTTGGCAAGACATACCCCAGTTGCACATAGCAACATATCCATGGTTTAAGCAAGGGATAAAGCAAGATACTAGCGTTAAACTTGCAGCCAGTTCAACACATTTGCATATACAAATTATTGCGCAAGATAACCATAGCTATGCCGTTCAAACACAGTTAAACCATATGCTGATTTGCGAAGATTCTTGTGTTGAATTTTTCTTTAGTCCTAGTGGGGAACTTGGTAGTGACTATATTAACTTGGAAGTAAACTGTTGCGGTACGCTTCATATTGCTTATGGCCCTAATCGAGAACAGCGCCAATTTATTTCACTTGAATCAGCAAGCAAAATTAGCTGTGTAAGTAGTATTACATCTCCTGTGAAATTTGAACAAGAACAAGATAGTCATTGGCAAATTGAACTAACGATACCTTTTGATGTGATTAAAGAAATCACTAAAAAAGAAATTAACCTTAACCATTGGTATGGCAATTTCTATCGTTGTGGCGGCAGAGTCGAGCCGCAATACTCGGTTTGGAATAATATAGACGTTAACCAACCTGATTATCACCGTCCAGAGTTTTTTGGCAAGTTAAGTTTTGACGTATGATCAGCCAGAATTCAACATAAGCATAAATGCAACGAAACTTAACCAGATATAAGCTTAGCTATACAATAGTTAAAGCCATAACCTAACTGTAATTGAATTGAATTGAAACTGTGAAAGTTTTAGGTAATAAAAAGCCGATATCATGAAAATATCGGCTTTAAAGGTAACGAGAGTTTTAAAATAAAACTGAATTAACCGTTTTAGTGATCATGACCACAGCTACTTCCCGCTGTATGTACATGGCCATGACTGATCTCTTCTTCTGTTGCCTCTCTAACATCAACCACTTCGATATCAAAAGTGATCACTTTTCCGGCTAATGGTGGATTCACATCAACGGTTACCATAAACTTACCTACTTTGAGCACAGTGACTTGACGTTGACCTTGCTCAGTATGTACTACAGCAACCATACCTGGTTTCCATTTAGCATTTTTACTTGGTAAACCTTGTAGATGTTTTGTTGGAACACGCTGAGTTGCGGCTTCATCGCGTTGACCGTAAGCTTCTTCAGGTTGTAGAGTGACTGAAAATTTATCACCCACTTCTTTATCAGTTAAGGCATTTTCTAAACCAACTAAGGTGTTGTTTGCGCCATGCAAGTAAGTTAATGGCTCATGTCCTGCAGATGACTCTAACTCTTCACCCGCTTCATTTTTTAATGTGTAATGAAAGTGCACTACTTTTTTATCTGAAATTTTCATAATATCTCAATGGTTAATCTATATCATTGCTGCAAAGTTTACCTTGCTCGTGCTGTGGATCAAGCCCATAACAATAAAATAACGACACTTAATACAATTAAAAACATCCCTAAATACTCTTTTAAAGAAATCGTTTCCTTAAACACACGGTAAGTTAAGGCTAAAGTTATAAAAAATTCAACTTGGCCAAGGGCTTTAACATAAGCAGCATTTTGATAGCTTGCCCCAGTAAACCAGCCAATAGAGCCTAATACACTAGTAATGCCAACAAAAAAACATAAACGCCAATGTTTAAGCATTAATCCTAGTTGTGTTTTATCTTGAATATAAACATAAACAACAGAAATAACCGTTTGAACCGTTATCATAAAAACTAAAGTGACCGCGGCACTGATCATAAGATCCGTATTTAGAGCTAGACTTGCTTCACGAATAAGCAACGTCGTTATGGCTAAACCAAGACCTGCAGCTAAACCATAGGCCATCCCCGTAACAGCATCAGAGCCTTTAAATATCTCTCGCAGGGTAAACTTTACTTTTGAGACTAAAAACACGCCAATAACACCGACGATAACGCTAAACCAACCTAAACCACTTAATTGCGCAGAAAACAGTAACGCGCCAACAATTGCCACTTGAATCGCTTCTGTTTTTGCTAAGCTAGTCGCGACAGCGAAATTGCGATAACGAAACGCTGCCACTAAGCATGCAGTACCAATAATTTGCATGACACAAGCAATAAGCCCATATTGCAAAAACTCAGTGTTTAGCGGCGGCGCAGATTGTTCCTTATAAGTTAATAACCACGCCAAATATCCCCAAGCAAAAGGCAAAGCATAAATATAACGTACCCCAGTAGTTGCCATAGCATTCAACTTGCCTGACAATTGTTTTTGACCTGCGGTGCGCACTGCTTGCATGGTCGCTGCAAGTAAAGTGAAATAAATCCAAATTTCCACTCATTTTTCCTTAATTGAAATCTTTCAAATGTAGATGATATCTCTTGCTAAGCTAAGTTATCCGTCGATTTAATGAATTCAAACTGCTTATCCAAACGACTTATGCCTAAACCATTTTGCTTTTCTACTTTAATTTGTACGGCAATACGTTCTTTTAACGCTTCAACATGACTAATAATACCAATCATTTTTCCTGAAGCATTTAAGGTATCAAGGGCATCAAGCGCTATTTCTAAGGTATCACTGTCTAACGTGCCAAAGCCTTCATCTAAAAATAGCGAATCAATACAGGTTTTATTACTAACCAAATCCGATAAAGCTAAAGCTAGTGCTAAACTCACGAGAAAACTCTCGCCTCCTGATAAAGTTTTAGTATCTCGAATCACATCTCCCTGCCATGTATCTAATACGGCCAAGGCTAAATTGTCACTTTGCTGACACTGTAACTGATAACGCCCATGAAGTTTAGTTAGCTGCTCATTAGCTAAATGCACTAAGTAATTTAGCGTTAGCCCTTGGGCAAATTTTCTAAACTTAGCACCATCGGCTGAACCGACTAAACTATTTAAGTGACTTAAATCATCAAGCTCTCGCATAGCTCGGGTTATGTTAGATAACAAGGCTTGTTGTTTTTTCACATTTTCAACATGTTGAGAAATAAGTTGCTGATGACTACCAAGCTGCATTTGCTGGTTTTTCAATAGCGATTTACTTGCCTCTAATTCGGCAGTTAATTCCTCATTACCAAGTATGGTTACACCCTGTTGTTCAAAATTTTCTCGTTCACGTAACAGTAATGTTTGTTGTTTTTCTGCCGTCTGCTTCAAAGCCAATATTCGCTTATTTTCATCATCAATTTGCTGAGCCAAGTGTTCTAAATCTGCCTTAATTTCAGGCGAAATCAAGGCAAGTTGAAAGGCTTGTTCATTCTCAAATACACTAGCTGATAAAGCATCACGCCAATTCAATTCGGTAGAAGATTTGAGCATTTCTTCACGTACAAACTGCTCTTTAGCAGACGATAACTGCCCATGTAAATGTTGATTTTTTTGAACTAACTGCTGGTTTTCAGTTTCAATTGATTTTAATGACGCTTTATTCTTCTTACGGCAGGATTCTATATATTCCCTCACATTTTCAACTACTTGCTCAACGCGCCCGTGAATGCTCAGCTCACCATACATGGTAACGCGTAACGTTTTTTGATTCGTGTTATCGACTTGTAATGCTATATTTTGCTGAACAAGTGATTGTTGTTGTTCACTGAGTTGTTCAAGTTGACTGGTGTGTAAAAATAATTGTTGGTTGATATCAACTAAACGTTTTTCACTACTCTCAATTGCCTCTTTCGTTGACAAAAAGTTATCAAGTTTTTCTGATAAATGAGCAAGCCAAACCTGCTCATTTTCAACATCAGAATTTTCTGGTTTTACCTGCTCTGCTGGTTGCTCAAAAGATAAAATTGGCAGAGAAAATTGATTGGATAAAATATCATTAAACACTGATTGTTTGATCTGCTCATACTCTGCTTTTAACAGCTCAACTTGTTTGCTGTTTGTCATTAAACTATTTTCAATATTAATTATGTTGGCTTGGAGTACTGCCATATCACTTTGCAAATCACTTGCTTGCTTTTCAATGTGCGTAAGTTGCTGTTGTTTACTTTGCTGTTCTTGTTCAATTTGGATAAATGTTGCTTGCAATGTTTGAGTTGCTTGTAATACCGTTAATGTTAGATGAACTTGCTCTGCAATATGATCAGAATTCGATAGTTCTACACCTTTGGGTAGACCTAGCGACATACTTTGCCACTGTTGCTCTATAGCTTGAAGTTCTTCACCCATAGCCTGTTTGCTATTGATTGAGGCATTGATTGTTGCCTGTATGTCGCTATGTTGCTGATTAAGTAGCTTGCCTTCTGCCTCTAAAGTAGATTTATGTACTTTTATTTTTAATAAACGCTCTTCATGTTCATTACCATTTATAATTTGATAGTTTTCTATGTAAGGGTGCTCTAATGAACCACACAATGGGCAAGCATTGTTAGGCTCAAGCTTAGCTCGATGGTCTGACAAGGCCATAATGGCACGTTGCTGTGTTAATAAGTTCTCAACATCTGTTTGCTGCTGGTTGAGTGCTGAAAAGTCAGCACGCATCAAAGCTAGTTTTTCAGTTAATTGCGCTTTAACTTTCTCATCTTCTGTTAGCTGTTGATTTAGTTGCAATATATCAGAGGTTAATTTTATAAATCGCGTTGAAAGTTGTTGGGTTTGTTGCCAGCTATGATGTTGCTCCTGCAACTGCATTAATAAGTCAGTTAATGCCGTAGAATTATTAAGTGATTTCTCTGATAATTCAAGCCATGGGTAGCTTTCTTGGTATTCGCTTAATAATGTTTCTTTTTTTCCTTCTACCTGCTCAAGCGCAAGCTGAATTCCCTGTATTTGCTGTTGGCCTGATTCAGATTTACTTGCTAATTGCTTTTGTTCCTTTAAAAGGTTTTGTTGATTAGTTAATTGGTCATTATATTGTTGCTCAATAGTCTGAACCTCAAAAAACTTACCTTGTAAATGTTCAAATTGACTTGCCCACAGCGGTAATTTTTCATTTAAAACTTCAAAAGAGGCATTGTTGCTAATAAAGGTTTGTTGTTGCAATAAGGTTTTATTGATAGCACTTTGCTCTGCTTGACACTTATCACGCGCACTATTCATTGATGAAATAGATTGTTGTAAAGCATTCAGTTCTGTCTTACTTGCTTGTAAGGCTGCATCTTGCTGTGCTAGCTGTAATTCTAACGGCGTGATCTTCTCTATTAAGATTTTTTCATCTTGTTTAAAGGTTAATTCTTGCGATGCAACATTTTTCTGAATTAAGGCAAGCTCTTCCATTGATTTAGTTAACTGAATACTCGATTCTGACAGTTGTGATTCAATTTGCTTAACCGTATGGCTTGATTCTGATAATTGTTTAACGGCCTGTTGATATTGATTATATGGTTCTCTCAAGGCTTCGGCAGGCTTTGCTTGGCTCAAACGCGCTAAATCCTCTTTCGACTCTTGCTGTCGTTTAACTACTTGTGCTTGTTGCTCACGTATATCATTTAGCTGGCTTTCATTATCATTAACGTTAGCTAACCAGCGCTGAAGTTGGTGATTGCGATCAAGCTGTTCATTGGTTTGCTTTTCTTGAGTGATTAATAGCGCTATTTCATTTTCAATTCGCTCTATTTCATCATCAGAGAGTAACTCAACACCTTTAGTTTCAGCTTGTAGTAATTGTAGCTTCTGCTCAGCCTCTTTATGATTTTGATATACTTTTTGTGAGATAACACCGTAAATTTCTGTGCCTGTAAGCTGCTCTAATAATTGCGCTCTATCGTTTGGTTTGGCATTCAAAAAGGCTGAAAAGGCTCCTTGGCACAGCATCATTGACTTGGTAAACCTTGAAAAGTTTAAGCCAGTAATTTCAGCGACCATTGCGCGAACATCTTTAAGTTTTTCGGCTAAAATAACGCCATCAAGTTGAGCTAACTCTGCTACAGGTTCAAGCAAATTTCCATCAACTTTATTTCGCGCTCTTTTTTGGCTCCAAAAAGCACGATATCCTTGACCTTGAACTTCAAATTCAACTTCTGCCATACAATGACTAGTATGACGAGTCATTAATAGGTTTTGACTTTTTGAGACTTCTAAACGGGGCGTTTTATGATACAAGGCTAAACAAATTGCATCTAACAGTGTGGTTTTACCAGCACCTGTTGCACCTGTAATGGCAAATAGACTATTCCCGTCAAAAGGGGTATCAGTGAAATCTAGTTTCCAGCTACCTTTTAAAGCATTAATGTTTTCAAATCGTAAAGTTAGTATTTTCATTGTTTGTTCTTCTCTATACTAACATTTAGATCACTTGCTCTTGCGCCATTTGTACTTGCGTCACTAACACTTTCATCACTAATACGTTTATTGTTTGGCTTTTCATCGCTTGGGCTATTATCAGTGTTATTAGTATTGACTTGCTGTACAGAAGTTATCTTGGTTAATTCCTCTTTCGATTGCTCAGCAATTTTTGTAAACAGCTGCCCTAACCTTGCTTTTCTCTCACTATCCTCGTCTTGCCAATCAACTTGAGCAAGCTTCGAGTTAAAAACATCCTCTATTGATAACTCTGCTAAAGAATTTTTATTCTGCTCACCTTGACTAAGTAGCATCGCTTGCCTGTCTTGTTTACTGCGCCTAACTAGTAACACTTCAACCGGATATTCAAGCACTAGCTCCTCAATCCGCTGCTGAAGATCGTTTAAATAGCCGCTACTTTGCACCTCAATATCTAACCAAATTTTTCGCTCTGATGTTAATTCTTCTTGGTATGAATCAATCAATGCTTGAGTTTTACTGACAAGGCTCTCTAATGAGGTTTTAATCATGGCTAAAGGTTGAAAGCATGGGATAGGTATCGTTGATATTTTTGGCGTCTCACTGTTTTCAAATTCAACTAAATAAACACTTTTCTGTTGCTTTGCTTCATCAAAACTTAACGGGATTGGCGATCCTGAGTATCTAATATGTTCAGTGCCACCAACCTTTTGTGCACGGTGAATGTGCCCTAGTGCAATGTAATCCGCTGGGGGAAATGCATGAGATGAAAACGCTTCAAGAGTACCAATATAAATATCCCTAACGCTATCACTTTTGCTGTCTGTTAACGAAACACCTAAAGCAGTTAAGTGTCCGGTTGCAATAATGGGGATATTTTGATTTTCATGAGTTTTATGCTGTAAAGCTACTTGCTCTGCATGTTTGTATAACTCACTATAATGCTTTGTAATAGCACTTTGTAATGTTTGCTGCTTATCTTGCGCTGATTGTCCGGCTTTACTAGCAATAACATCTCTTGGACGGATAAATGGTACGGCACAGACAACAGCCGTTACTTCTTTGTTGCTGTTCTTTAGTGTAATAACCTGTTCGTTGGTTTTATTTGAGTTTTCATCAGCTACGTTAACATGTGTTATGACTCGCGTAGATAAATTTGCGAGTAAAGATTTTGATTCACCTAACATAGCAACAGAATCATGATTACCTGCGAGGATAATCAACTGGCAATTCATCTGTTGTATTTTGCCAATAAAATCAAAATACAACTCACGCGCATAACTTGGCGGTGTTGAGGTATCAAATATATCACCTGCAACAATAATGGCATCTATGCCAAGGGTTTGTACTTGTTCAATAAGCCAATTTAAAAACTGTTGATGCTCATTGGCTCGGTTTTTACCATAAAAATACTGGCCTAAATGCCAGTCAGAGGTATGAATGAATCGCATGATGAGAAACGTAACTGCGCAATTTGAAAAAGAAATAGTCTACCTGAACAGGAAAATTTATTCAGCCACTAATCTTTAATATAAGATGGTTTAGCCGTTATTTAGTCAGTTAACGATTATTTATGATCGGATACCATAAATTAGCATATAAGTATGTTTAGCAAGTTAACATTCGCCAGTATCAATGAATAATTGAGCCAATAACTTAGGTACTATCTCTTCATTATCTAAAAATTGAATACCAACATTCACTTTACCGTCATCGTTTCGACTATTACGTACTTTTGCTGGAATCTTTACATCCTCCCCTGTTGGGCTTTTAAGGCAAACAAAAATATCACGTTTTTTTACTGTTGTTGTATTACTTTTACTAACAAAGGTAAAACCACAGCCTTTAGTTGATATATCCCCAATAACACCATTGATTTTAGTATTATTTTCTTTGTTAGAGTCTTCTAACATAATCATTGAAGGCAAGTGAATAGTCGTCCTTTGCTGCATACGTAACTGGCGATTTTCAATTTTTTTAGGGTATTCAAGATAAATATGCTTTTCTGGATATTTTGTAATGTTCTTGATAGTCGAGCGAAAAGCAAAGCATTCGCCTTTACTGCCTTCCATGAGATACCGAACAATAACAACATTTCCTTCGATCAATACGTCACTGTATTGTGATTTACTCACCACTTTGGGGTATTTAATCAAAATATATCGGCCTAATTCATAGCCAATCAGAGTAAGTTTTAATCGTACTGCAACGGGATGGTTAATTTGTACATCAATGTATTTTCCTGGCTGAAGTTCAAATAATTGAAGCTCCTGAGTATCCATTTGGTCTGACATGTAAGTGATGAGAGCCTATTAATTGATAAGATATAGCTATTAATATAAACAAAGTTGTACAAAGCTACAATCAGAGAAACCATTTCTGATAAATATTTGTAACTAAAAAGTAAGTTATAAGGCAAATAATAAAAAAGGTACTCAAAAGAGTACCTTTATTTAAATCAACTAACGATGCCGTATTATGAGCAGGCTGGCTCAATACCGACTGAAACTACTTTATACTCTGGGCATTTAGTGTGTTTATCTGTTACATCACCAGTCACTCTATTAATCATCAGCTCAGGAAAATGGAAAGTAGTGAACAGAACACCTGATTTCACTTTTTCACTGATTTCTGCTGTGAGCTCTATTTCACCACGAGCAGAATATAATCTTACTTTGCTATTATCCTTAATCGCTTTAGCTTTTGCATCAAGAGGGTTAATAAGTAATACATCTTCACTGACAATAATTTCATTGGCTGTTCTACGCGTCATTGTTCCAGCATTATAATGCTCTAGATTACGACTTGTCGTTAAGATAAATGGATATTGCGCTCCATGCTCTTCTACCTCTTTACTCTCTTCAAACTCATAAAAATGAAACTTACCTAAGCCACGTGTAAACTGCTCAGTGTGCAATATTTGCGTGTCAGTACCATCTTTTGCAACAGGCCATTGCAAACCATTTTCACCTAGATTATCCCATGTAATACCTGCAAAGAATGGCACGACTTGTGAGATTTCTTCTAGCATAGAATCTGCGTGGTAGTCAGCTTGCTGATATCCTAGGGCATTCATCATATCAACGACAATTTGTCCATCTGTTTTACAGCCTTCTTTAGGGGGAACAGCAGCATTAACTTTTTGTACACGTCGCTCACCGTTAGTAAACGTACCGTTTTTCTCTAAAAATGAGCTACCCGGTAAAACAACATCGGCCATTTTTGCCGTTTCAGATAAAAAGATTTCTTGCACAACCAGTAAATCAAGGTTGGATAAACTCGCCACGACATGGTGTTGGTTGGGATCAGTTTGTACAACATCTTCCCCCATTATCCATAATGCTTTTAAATCACCAGCTAAAGCCGCATTAAACATTTCAGGGATCTTATAACCCACATCTGTAGGCCATAACTCATTAGGAGCAATACCGTAATGTGATTTGTAGTACTCAATGTTATCTTCTTTCGTTACATCAAGATAGCCTGCACCTTGATGAGGTTGACAGCCCATATCTGCAGCACCTTGAACGTTGTTTTGACCACGAAGTGGATTCATACCAACGCCAGCTCGGCCAATATTACCTGTTAACATAACAAGATCAGCAATACACATGATGGCACGACTACCCTGAGAATGTTCTGTCACACCCAGCCCATGGAAGCTCATGGCATGACTTGCCTTGGCATAAGCTATTGCAGCTTCTTTAACTAAGTTTTTATCAACCCCAGCAATATTGGCTAATTCATCCATATTTAGCGATAAAATAGCATCACGATATGCAAGGTATTCCTCTGTTCTATTATCAACGAAGCTTTGATCAATTAACTGCTCAGTAATGATGTAATATGCCATCATATTTAACACAGCAACATTGGTTCCTGGGCGCAATTGAATATGCCAATTTGCATAACGCGCTAACTCAGTTTTTACCGGATCTAACACGATAAGCGGTGTGCCTTTAAGCACTTTTTGTTTAATTTTAGCGCCAGTTACTGGGTGTGCTGCCGTTGGGTTAGCACCGATTAATAAGATGAAATTTGTTTCTTTAAGATCATCAATAGAATTGGTCGCGGCACCAGTACCAAAACTTTGTTGCATACCGTAAGCCGTTGGTGAGTGACAAACTCGTGCACAACAATCTATATTATTAGTGCCTAGAACAACACGCATCATTTTTTGTAGTAAATAGTTTTCTTCATTAGTACAACGTGCAGATGAAATGCCAGCTAAGGCATCACCGCCATGTTCTGATTTTATGGCGTTCATTTTCTTGGCCAAATAATCAAATGCAAAATCCCAACTCACTTCTGTTAATGCGCCATTAAGCCTAACAAGTGGTTTAGTTAACCTATCTGGGTGATTATAAAAGCGCCATGCATAGCGTCCTTTTAAACAGGTGTGTCCTGAATTCACCGCAGCATCTTTAGGAGCTTCAATAGATAAAATCTTATTATCTTTTACTGAAACCTCTAAATTACAACCAACACCGCAATATGAACAAATGGTGCGAACTTTATCGATTGAAGATTGCTCAGTGGAGCTTTCTTGACGTAAGTTTTGTCTAAAGACATCAGTTATTGCACCTGTAGGACATGTTTGCGCACAAGCGCCACACGAAACACAATCTGACTCGTCAAAACTCACATCTTGGCCCTTAATAATACGTGCATCAAAGCCTCTACCTGCTACATTGAGTACTTGCTCGCCCTGTATTTCATCACAAGCACGTACACAGCGATTACAATCTATACATTGGGTAAGATCCATACGCATATAAGGGTGTGAATCATCGACAATACTACCCTGCTCATCGCTTGGAACACTATCTACACTGAATTTACCTTTAGCAAAACGAACTTCTGTAACGCCAGTATCTAACACAACTTGTTCAAATTCTGTAGTATGTTCATTTTGCTTAGGTGGTAATTGCTGCTCAGGCAGATCACTTAACACGAGCTCAACGATATTTTTTCTCAACTTAACAACACGTTCTGACTGGCTGTAAACATGCATACCATCGCCAATAGGTGTGTGGCAAGAAGCCATCACACGTCTAGGGCCATCAGCGGCAAGTGCTACATCTACGGAACATACCCGACAACTTCCGTAAGGTTCAAGGCGGCTATCGTCACATAAGGTTGGAATGTTAAAACTATCTTGTACTCTGCGGCTAAATTCTAAAATGGTTTCACCTGCTTTGATCGGGTAATCAACACCATCTAGAAATGCGCGTTTGTCTGTTATTTTATTTGAAGAGACTGTCATTATTTTGCCTCCTGTTTTGCTGTACCTGAAGCAATAAATGGCGAAATTTCATCACCAAAATACTGTAAAATATTTTGAATAGGCAATGGAACACCTCCCCCCAGAGCACAAAGCGAGCCTAGCTGCATTGTTTCCAATAAATCATTGAGTAAACTTTCATCAATCGCTTGTTTACCTGATATTGCATTTTCTACCATCTCGTGTCCGCGTGTTGAACCGATTTGACAGGGGTAACACTTGCCACACGATTCTGCAGCAGTAAACTCAAATAAATGAGCCATATAATCAATCATAGAGAAAGATTCAGGTATACCAATAATACTAGCGTGCCCTAATAAAAAACCTTCTTGAGCAAAAGACTCAAAATCTACTGTTAATTTTTCAATAGCTGAAATAGGTACTACACCACCAAGCGGACCGCCAATGTGCAATGCTTTAATTTCTTTTGAAAAACCACCGGCAAGGGAAATAACATCAGCTAATGGGGTACCCATCGCTACTTCATAAATACCTGGTTTGTTAAAAGCTGAATCTAATGAAATAAGCTTAGAGCCTGTAGATTTTCCATTACCAAGTACAGAATATCTTGTTACGCCACTTGGCTCATGTTCGTTTTTATCTGTTTTTGATAAGTCATCACTTAGAATGAAATGAATGGAGCCAAATGTTTCGACATTATTAACAACGGTAGGACAACCGAATAAACCACTTTGAGTTGGGAATGGTGGTCTAACCGAAACAACGGGCCTTTGACCCTCTATAGATCGTAATAATGCTGTCTCTTCACCACAAATATAAGCCCCAGCACCGCGGACAATTTTAAAGGTAAACTGCCAATTATCAGTAAATGCTATGGATAACTGATTAAATTCAGCAATGGCTTTTTCTGTATTTATAATAGCGTCTGGGTATTCATCACGTATATATAAAATACCTGTTTTGGCCCCTGTTAAATAACCAGACATAAGCATGCCAAACATTACAGCATGAGGTCTTTGCTCTAATAAATAACGATCACTATAAGCGCCAGCATCACCTTCATCAGCATTGCAAACTATATATTTTTCATCACCTTGTGCTTCTAAACATGAGCGCCACTTAAAGCCTGTAGGAAAACCTGCACCACCTCGACCTCTAAGACCAGAATCACTGACGAAAGTCAGCAAATCATCAACGCTAAACTTTTTTACCAACTCATTAAACAGCTGATAATACTGAGCAACATCATTAATTTCAGCCGTTAGTATTGGCTGCTCTAAAGTACAGGCAACCTCATAATATTCATTTGATTTTGTATCAGGCTCTTCCGCTAAACTGGCAAGGTTATCAATATCATTTGCAGAAAAGTTTTTGCCCGCTATTTGAAAGGCCGCATTTTGAGCACATCGTCCTAAACAAGTAACATGTCCAACATTATTTTCGCCGAACTTTTCGCTTAAATTTTGCTTAATATTCTCTTGTGTACCAGCACATAAACACGAAGAGCCATTACATACATAAGCTTTTTTATCAGCGTTTTCACCTTCAATAAAATCATAAAAACTAGCTGTACCTGAGACTACCGCTTCACCCACTAAAAACTCTTTTGCTAATTTCTCTTTTTCTTTTGGTGACTTTTGTTGCTCTGACAGCACTAACTCTTGAAACAAGGTGTGCTCTATGCCCTTTCTACGGGCTAATTGTGATAAATTTTTCGACATAGTTGCTCTCTTTGTCTGCTTGCGTTGGTAATAAATATCAACAGCTTTATTATTTATTTTATGACGTAATTCGCCAATCGCCATGATAAACGTTAAATGAATGCTCGGCTGCAAAACCGATAAGTGTTAAATCAAACCGTTTAGCACCTTGTATAGCAAGATCTGATGGTGCACCTACGCCAATAAGCACACTTACCCCAGCCATAAGTGCTTTTTGTACTATTTCAAAACTGATTCTGCCGCTAACCATTAATACAAGTAAACTTGTGGCGGCGCAGTTATGTTCATCTATATATGAACCTACAACTTTATCAACGGCATTATGACGGCCAATATCTTCATGAAGATGGAGTAATTGACCAGTTTCATCGAATAAAGCTGCTGCATGTACACCACCAGTTTGATCAAATAACCTTTGCTGCTTTCGCATAGCTTCATTAAGAAAAGCTATTAGAGTTGCGGGTAAAACACTATGAGATTTAGATAATTCTGGTAGTTTTGGATTTTTAAGTTCAAGAGATTTGATTGATGTTGTACCACAAATACCACAACTCGAGTAAGTCAATTGAAATTGTTCAATAGAGTCGAGCTTAGGGGCAAAGTTTTTGCTGAAAATGACTAACCATGCGTTCTGGTTTATATCGCTATTTATTTGCTCTATATCATCGCCATTATGTTCAGTTTGTATACTAGCAATTTGACTACTTTGTTGAATAACCCCTTCACTTAATAATAAACCTAAAATTAATTCACGTTCATATCCTAGGGTACGCATCGTTATTGAAAACACTTTTTCAATGTTTTCCTTTCCTGAAATCCAAGATAAACGAATCTGCAAAGGTTGTTCAACAATGACCAAGTCAGTTGATAAAGACCTTTTTTCCGCACTAGAACCAACAAAAGAATAATTAACTTTATTGATTTTTTTTGTTGATTGTACTGAGTGGGTGTCTTTTTCCATATAAAATTCGCATACTGTTGAATATTCGTTTAACTTAACAAAGTCTACTCTCAATTATAATGACTTAAAAGTAATGCTTATACCGGTATTGAAATAATCACTGCAAAGATTGTATACCTTTTGTTGTAAATCAAACTTTCGTTAATCATTTCAAGATAGGCTATGGGCAAAATATCATAAAAGATATGAATAGTGAGTATTATTTTTGATTATTACTACACTATAAACATTTATTACAACCCCTCTAACGCACGAGAAGGAAAATTTTTATGGCTACAGATGTTGAAATTGCTCAGCAATTTACTCCTAAACCAATTACTGAAATCAGCGATAACCTTGGTATTGCTCCTGAGCATGTTCTTCCTTATGGTCGTGATGTTGCCAAAATAGATCTTAATAGCTTAAAGCAGCCAAATGATAAGCAAGGCAAACTTATTTTAGTTTCTGCAACAACACCTACTCCTTCTGGTGAAGGTAAAACCACAACAACCATAGGTTTAGGTCAAGCATTCACTCAATTAAATGAATCTGTTTGTTTAGCATTAAGAGAACCTTCTCTTGGCCCATGTCTGGGTATGAAAGGCGGTGCTACGGGTGGTGGTTATAGTCAAATCATGCCAGGTGATAAAATAAACTTACACTTTACTGGCGATTTTCATGCAATAACCAGTGCTAATAATTTATTATCAGCAGCGATTGATAATCATATATACCAAGGTAATGCCTTAAGTATTGATCCTCGCCAGATAGTATGGCGTCGTGTCATGGATATGAACGATCGTAGTCTACGTAAGATAGTGCTTGGCTTAGGTGGTAAAATGCAAGGCATACCTCGCGAGGGTGGTTTTGATATTACCGCTGCATCTGAAGTAATGGCAATGTTATGTTTAGCAGATGATGCTAACGACTTAAAGGCACGCTTAGATAGAACCTTAATAGGCTATACCTATGAAGGTAAGCCAGTACATGCAAAAGACTTAAACATTACTGGTGCAATGATGGCATTACTACGTGACGCACTTCAGCCTAACTTAGTTCAAAGTTTTGAAGGTACCCCAGCTTTTGTTCACGGTGGACCTTTCGCCAATATTGCACACGGTTGTAATAGTGTGATTGCTACACGTATGGCAATGCATCATGCAGATTGGGCAATTACCGAAGCAGGCTTTGGTTTTGACTTAGGTGCTGAAAAATTCTTTGATATTAAATGTCGTATTGCAGAAATCGATCCTGATGCAGTGGTACTTGTAACCACAGTTCGCGCTTTAAAAATGCATGGCGGAAAAGACAAGAAGGATTTAGAAACTGAAGATTTAAGTGCCGTTGCTAAAGGCTTAGAAAACTTAGACAAGCACATTGAAAGTGTTGAATTGTTTAACAAGCACCCTGTGGTTGCATTAAACCGCTTTGCAACAGACAGTGATGCAGAAATAGCCCTTATTAAAGCAAGATGTGAAGAGCATGGCGTTTCTTTCGCTGAAACAACTCATCATGCAAACGGCGGTAAAGGTGCTATTGAACTTGCTAAAGCTGTTATGGAGTCGGTAGAAAAAAGTAAGCCATACCAACCGCTTTATGATTTAGATTTAACTGTAGTAGAAAAAGTTCGCAAAGTAAGCCGCGCTATGTACGGTGCTACAGATGTTGCTTTCTCTAAACAAGCTGAAAAAGATCTAAAACATGTTGAGCAGCTTGGTTTAACCCATTTACCTATTTGTATCGCTAAAGCACCTAGTTCATTATCTGATGATCCTACTTTACATGGTAGACCTCGAGATTTCGAAGTTACCGTTAGTTCGATTCAAATAAATGAAGGCGCGGGTTTCTTAGTTGTTTTAACTGGTAATATTATGCGTATGCCTGGCCTACCTAAAAAGCCAGCGGCTAACGATATCAAGCTATTAGAAAATGGTATTATTGAAGGGTTAGAGTAAATTACTAAACCTGATAAGTTAGTTCATTAATAAACGTTAGCTATACGAATAAAAGGCCATTGCTTAAGAGATTAAGCAATGGCCTTTTTTTAAAAAATTAAACTTTGAATGTGCGTTTACTCATATAAATTTACGGCTTAGCCTCAACAAGCATTCCAGCTTTTGGCGTGAAATATTCTCCATTGCCGTTTGAAAACTTAAAGGGAACAGATTTGAGTTTAAAACCATAATTCTTGCGAATAACGAAATGTAAATGAGGACCTGTTGAATAGCCTGACGAACCAGATCGCGCAAGTTTATCGCCCACTTCGACTTTATCACCAGGAGAAACGACTACTGTGTCTTGTAGGATATGAGCATACGTGGCAAATGTTCCATCAGTGTGCAAAACTTTGACATAATTTGCTTTATCAACAAAGTAGCGTGTTTTACCACTCATATGAAAGTTATCTTTTGTCGCCACAACCACCCCAGCTCTAGCAGCTGTAATATCTGTTCCAACAGGCATAGCAATATCTACAGCATATTTATTAGGTGTTTGAAAATGAGAGAATTTGCCATTAAATGATTGAGTAATCTTTAACGCTTTACCTGTATTACTAGGAAACTGATAAACACTGTGATCTACCTGAGCTTTTGGGTCGCCAGTAATCCAACGGTAAGTAAAATCAGGTTTGCTGAGTAAATTCTCAACTAACGTTTTACTTTTTTGCGCAGGAATAACTAAATATTGTGAAGCAATTTCATTGCCCGCGCTTTTTATTTCTATTTCAACAGGGATATAAAGTGGATTTTTAATAACAACACTATAGGTTGCATCGTGGGGAATAACATAAACTTTTGGTGCTGATTGGTTTTCTGCTTTTTCTTCTTTATAAATAAGCTCTTGAGTTTTTACATCATTAATTGGCGGTGTATCACTAAAAACCCATTGACCATTTTCATCTTTGTATTTATAAACTGTGCTAGCAAACGTTATGTCTGAAAAGCACAAAGATATGAATAAAATTAAAAAAATATGCCGTGAAAAGCGCATAAACTATCCTTACTAGAACTGAGCTAGTCTATTGCCCAAATGGATGTTTTACTGAAAGCTGAACGAGTTGCTCTCTTACTTCTTTTAACTGCTTAGCGTATACAAGTAAACTGGTTATCCCTACATCAATTCTTGATTGTACATTAGTATAACGTCCTTCAGCTTCAGGTTGCCAAGACTGTGTTAAAAAATCATCCACGTTTTGAACAATAGCGTGTAATGGCAACCACACTAAATGACTATTCTTCGCCGCATAAGCTTTTAATAAACTAATGGGATTGCTGCCGCCACCAGAAGCAGAAATACCTATAGCAAAGGCAGGTTTATGGCCAAGAGGTAATCCCCCAGCTGAACCATTGGCTGTTAGCAAAAGTAAATTTACTAACGCTGGAGGGATCATGCCACCCCACTCAGGTACAATAAAAACCACTGCGTCGCATTGATAAAGCTTTTCAAGAACTTGTTGTTTTTTAGATAAAAGAGCAGAATTTTCATTATTTAAAATTCCATAATGCTCAAGTAACTCTGGCCATAACGATAAATCTAATATATCTGTTTCAACATCATCTGTGTTTAACACTGGTATTTTTTGGATTAACTGACTAATCGCTGCACTGTTTGAGTTTGGCCTTTGGCTTGCGCTGATTAATAGAACTTTCACTCATTACTCCCTGTTGATGTTTTCATTTTATTTAGTCAGACGCACCGTGTAAAAATCTTTTACACTCATCTTGTATCGTTAACCAGCTCACTTGATCATCAGTATGTATATGATAAGTAGGTTTAACTAGATTAGCATTACCTAAAGAGGCTATGGTCAAAGTTGTATATTGCTGATAACGTGAATCACCAAATGTGACCGTAGAGCCACATTGCTGACAGAAACCACGCTTAACAAATTCAGAAGAGTGAAAATAAGTTAACTGGCCTTTAAGCCATTGTACTTGTTCACTTTTAAAATCCATCCATGCTACAACGACAGAGCCCGTCTGTTTACGACAAATACTGCAGTGGCAATAGTCAGCGGCAAAAGGCTCAGCTAACACACGATATCGAATCGCACCACATAAACAACCACCTTCCATTTACGCCTCCTAACTAAATCCAGCCAAATATGTAAAGCACTAGGTGTTAATATTATTTTATCTCGAGTAATTCAACGTCAAAAATAAGTAACGAGCCGGCTGATATTTTTCCCGTTGCGCTATTGCCATACCCTAAGTTGGCTGGGATATAAAAACGCGTTTTTTCACCAACCACCATCAATTGAACTCCTTCCGTCCAACCTTTTATTACTTGATTCAAACCAAAGCTAAGTGGCTCACCTCGTTCAACCGAACTGTCAAATACAGTGCCATCTAACAAAGTGCCATGATAATGCACAACAACTTTAGAACGCGCAGTAGGATGTTCGGTACCTGTACCTTGATTAAGCACCTTGTATTGAAGACCTGAACTCGTTTCAACCACACCTTCAGCGGTTTTATTCTCAGCTAAAAAACTTTTCGCTTCTGCAAAATTCTTTTTCAACGCCTCTTTATTGGCATTTTGACGAACAAAATACAAAATAACGATGGCGATAATGATAACTAACCAAAACAACTTACTCATAAAAATTCTCTGCTAAAAATAAATACGCATATTACGCAAATAGTCAGTAACTTACTATAGAGATTGACTAAAACGTATCGTTACATCAAACTTCGACTTTTCATTTCACTATCACAGTCATATAATAACTTAAATTGTATATTGTAGAAAATGCGATTTTATTGGCTGCGAGTTGCAACTCAATAAAACTATTAATAAAGAGGCGAATAATGAACAAATCTGTCATGGCACTTTCCATAGCACTTGCATTAACCACCAGTTTAACGGGATGTACTCATTCATCAAATAAAAGCTCCCCTGTAGTACAGGCAGAAAATACCCGACAGCTTGAAGCAAAAAAAGTTAATGAAATAGTAGAGCAATTCTTTACTGAGATGCTTGTACTGGACCCATTAACCGCAACTGAGGTTGGTGTTAACGACTATAACGACAGATTTATCGCCCCTATTTCAAAACAATCGATTGAAGAAAATATAGCTTTTGAACAAAAATACTTAAACCGTATAAGTGCAATAGATGTAAACCAACTCTCTGGCCAAGATTTACTCAGCTATCAAGTTTTCAAACGTGATCGCGAAGTTGCTATCGCAGGTTATGAGTTTCCAGAACATTATATTCCATTTAATCAGATGTACGGCATTCATAATGACTTTGCCATGCTTGGCTCTGGAGAAAGTTCCCAACCTTTTAATACTGAAAAAGATTACCGCGACTTTATGAAGCGTGCTGAAGGTTTTTCTGCGTATATGGACAGTACAATCTTATCAATGCGTGAAGGTTCTAAAAAAGGTGTTGTACTACCTAAAGCAATTATCAAAAAATTATTGCCACAATTTCAAACTCATCTAGTAAAAAATATTGAAGACAGTGTTTTCTATGGTCCTGTAAAGCAACTGCAAGCGAACACGAATATAAATACAAATGATAAAGAACGCTTAGCACGTGATTACAGCCAGATGATACAAAACGTTATCATTCCTACTTATCAAAAAACATTAAGTTTTTTAACGACAGAATATGCGCCATTAGGCAGTGACACCGTAGGCCTATCTCACTTACCCAACGGTAAAGCTTGGTATGATCATATGATCACACACCATACTACATTGCCTTTAACAGCAGACGAGATCCATGAGTTTGGTCAACAAGAAGTTGCGCGCATTTTAGCTGAGATGAAAAAAGTTAAACAAACGGTTGGATTTAAAGGCAACTTAGCAGAGTTCTTCACTTTCTTAAAAGAAGATGAACAATTCTATTTCTCAAGCCCCGAAGAAGTCATTGCCGCTTATGAAGGAGTAAAAGATAAAATTAACAGCCGAGTATCACAGTTATTTGAAGTCTTTCCTAAAGCTGACTATCAGGTAAAAGAAGTTGAAGCATTTAGAGCGGCTTCATCTGCTGGTGCCAGTTATCAAGCTCCGGCTCCTGATGGTTCAAGACCCGGTACTTTTTATATCAATACCTTTAATTTAAAAGCTCAGCCTAATTTTATTGTTGAAACATTAAGTATTCATGAAGCCTCTCCTGGGCATCACTTTCAAGCGTCAATTCAGCAAGAAGTAGAATCTTTACCTAAATTTCGAAAATTTGGTAATTTTACTGTCTATGAAGAAGGCTGGGCGCTATATGCTGAAAGTCTAGGTAAAGAAATGGGTTTATTTACCGATCCTTACCAATGGTATGGCCGATTAGTTGATGAGCAGCTTCGCGCAATGCGTTTAGTGGTAGATACAGGAATGCATGCGAAAGGCTGGACAAGAGAACAAGCAATTGACTTTATGACCAAAAATTCATCAATGGCTGATTCGGATATTGAAGCTGAAGTTGAACGTTATGTGAGTATACCTGGACAAGCACTATCATACAAAACAGGACAAAGAGCGATCCAGCAAATGCGCGAAAGTGCTAAAAAATCACTTGGTTCGGCTTTTGACATTAAAAAGTTCCACACTCAAATTTTAATTGATGGTTCACTGCCTATGCCCATATTAGCTGCAAAAATAGAGCGTTGGGTTGATGCACAAAAAGTCACTGCAAAGCACTAATTTCAGCTGCTTCACTATTGTTCCTGAACGTTAAGTTTATTGACGTTCAGGACATCTTCTAAGTTATTCGAATAATTCTTTGGTCTTAATAAGGTAAATCCAAACAATACCTTAACAAAGTAATCACTCCAAAAGCTCTAATAAAATCGTATATGAATTAATTCGACCAAAAAAACTTGTATTTGCTGTTAATGCCTTTACAGACCACCCTTCTTGGTTAAGTGATGCTATTTGCTCATTCAATGCTTTCATATCAATTTGATTTGACCAAAACGATTGCTTTTTAAACTCTAAAACGCGTTGCATATAACTTCCCTTTTAATTAAGCCCTAATAGATAGCCCTTTTACTTCTTACAAATAAAAGACTACTCGCTAGTCTAGTATTCTTTTATAGTAGTCTTTTTTTACCAAAAAATTGAGTTTTATGTATAGCACTGATGTACTTATTATAGGCTCTGGCGTTGTTGGTTTAGCCATTGCAGCAAAACTTAGTAAACACTACAAAAAAGTACTAGTCATCGATAAAAACCAATCATTTGGTGAAGAAACCAGTAGCCGCAATAGTGAAGTAATACATGCCGGTATTTACTATCCAGCAAATAGCTTAAAAGCGACACTGTGCGTTAAAGGTAAATCACTTCTCTATGAATATTGTAATAAATATCATATTCCTATTAATAATATAGGTAAATTACTGGTTGCCACTAATCGGAAAGAAGAGGATTACTTAGCTAAAGCTATTGAATTAGCGAAACAAAACAATGTTGATGATCTTAGCTGGGTAAGCCAACAATGGTTAAAAGCTAACGAACCAAGCCTAGGAGTGAAATCTGCAATCCTCTCACCTAGTACCGGAATCGTTGATAGCCATCAACTGATGTTAAGTTTTTTAAGGGAAGTTGAAAGCCATGGTGGACAGTTCGTTGGGAACACCAAGGTATTATCTATAAACCCGGTAGAAAATGGCTTTATTAGTACTATTAATAGCCTACAAGACACCTTTAAACTGCACAGTAAAATAGTTATAAATAGTGCTGGGCTACATAGTGTTGAGTTGGCAAACAATATAACATCATTAGCTAAAAAGCATATTCCCACACTTCATTATTGTCGTGGCTGTTATTTCAGTTACCAAGGTCGCAGCCCGATAAATCGACTAGTCTACCCAGTTCCTAGCGCTCATGGTTTAGGTATTCATACAACCTTAGACATGGCTGGAGGGTTAAAGTTTGGACCTGATACTCAATACCTAGACGATATCAACTATGATTGCCCTGAATCGTTAAGGCGTACGTTTTATTCTGCTATTAAAAACTACCTTCCTGACATTGAAGAAAACAAGTTGCAACCCGCTTACGCAGGCATAAGGCCAAAGCTTCAAGGTCCAAATGATGAAGCGCAAGACTTTATGATACAAGGAGCAGAGCAACATAACCTTGAGAATTTAATTAATCTATTTGGTATTGAATCACCCGGTTTAACATCAAGTTTGGCAATTGCTAACTTAGTATTCCAACGACTTGAACGTTAGCCGTTAATTAACGGTCTTATTTGTTAAAATGGCTTCATAAATAAGTGAAACCACACTACCATACTTGGCTGTTTCAAACGTTTTACCCAAAAAGTGAAACTGTTTGTCATCCCCAACAATGTCACTGTGGCGTGCATTGGTTAATAGTATTATGGCTAAATCATGCTTAGGGTCGATAACCGTTACTGTACCCGTCCAACCAGTGTGCCCATAGGCTTGGGCGCTAGCATATGGGCCAAAATGCCAGGCTCTATCACCATTATTTGCTCTGCGCCAACCTAAGCCAAAGCTACCATTACCATCATCAGGTTTAACAAATTGATCTAACACTTTCGCTGTAAACAACTGGGTTTCATTATAACCGCCACGGTTAAGTAGAGCCTGAGCTAAAACAGCTAGGCTTTCTGCGTTAGAAAATAATCCCGCATGTCCTGCTACACCACCTAATGAATAAAACGCCGTTTCATCATGAACTTCGCCTTGAAGTACTTGATGTCTAACATTATCAAAATGAACACGACCTCCCCTTGTGTTGCCAGCAATTTCTGTAGCTGCAAATTGGTTCTTATGCCAACCTTTTTGTAGAGGGTTATATAAAATACTGTCTAAACCCAATGGCTGATAAATAAATTGCTCAACATATTGATCTAAGCTTACCCCTGATATTTTCTCAATAAGCAAACCAAGTAAAATATAATTAACATCACTATAAACAGACGTCGTTTTACTACGGTTACTAAGCGGTACTTTATCAATCAGTAACTGTTGTGTTTGCTGCTTATTTTGCGAATAAAACATCTTACCTAGCTTATTGTTTTTATCGTAAAACTTTACTTGTGGTGTATAGCCACTACGATGAGTAAGTATATCTTTTACCGTGATAAACTCTCGGCCTTCCCCTTGGTACTCAGGTATATAGAAGCTTAAAGGTAAATCTATTGATAAACGTCCCTCACTGATCAATTTCATTAACGCGATATTCGTGGCAAACATTTTTGTATTTGAGGCAATATCAAAGACGGTATTTTTTTCCATCACTATGGGAAATGTTAGTAATGCTCCCTCATCATTATACTTACGCGCATAACCATAAGCAGTGTGCTTAATTATTTCTCCTTTGTGCTGTACCAATAACACAGCGCCCGGAAAGCCATTTTCGACATCATTGTTAATTAATGTATCTACTGCGGTAAAGTTATGGGCAGAGTTAGACCGATCAAATTTATTAGTACTAAACTTTTGCTTAGTTAAATCTGGATATGGGATGGTAATTGTTAATTTTGCCCCTTCAGGTTTTATATTTTCAACCATCAAAGTATTGTCACCGGTATGGGTGCGTCTTTTTAAACTGTAACGATAACGCTTATGAGGAATTAAAGGCTCTGCAATAGATAGTTTTTCACCATTAACAAACATGTCTGCAGATGTCGCAGAAATATTATCAATAATGATCTCACCCGCTCCCTGATAAGCTTTAAATGATGCTCTATTATTTACTAACGCTCTGCTACTGGGATTTTGTTCAGGAAATGTTTTGACCACTTGGCCTCTTTTTATCGCAAAATCAGTAGCAGGTTTTATTTGTAACTCATTGTGGTAATGCATTGTTAATGCGTTTAAACGCTGTGGAAAATATTTTTCTATTAAGGCAAAAATAGTCGCAGCTGTTCGTGCATCAGCTGCTTTCGTTAAATGCCACGGCATAAAGTGTTGTTGAAAAGCAAGTACTACTGCTTGAGTTTGTGCATTTTTATAACCCGTTGATTCAATGGCATAACCATAAGTGTTTAACGCTTTTTGAATGAGTGCAAGACTCGGTAAACGAACATTAAATGTTTGGTAATACTTCATCATTACCTCTTCGTCATACCAAGCTCCTATACCTGATTGATATAATTGAAACCACGGAAATCTGGGTCCAGGATCACGCTTTCTCATAGGAGAAATATCGCTATGCCCTACAATTGCCGTTGGAGATATATCAGGGTTTTCAGCTAATATCTTTTTTAACAAATTAATAAGCAGTTCAATTTGCTGTGCTTGAAAATCGGGAAAAAAACAAACGGGCTGTTGCTTTACCGTAGTCAAAGGGGACTCCACTGGCTTACAGTGAGCTTCATTAACTAATTCAATACCGATAGACTGGTCGTTCAAATTTTCTCTATTTTGCCAGGCACTTTCGCCAGAGTGCCAAGCTCTTTTATCTTCACTAACTAACTGAATAACCTTTAAATCTTCTTGATGATAGGTGGCATCATGTAATTGTGGAATAAAATAATGAGCACTTGCTTCACCTTGGCTGGTTAATGCATTTAAAGAGTCTTGATAATTTCCTGCGGTATAATGTAATACTACAAATTTAATACGCTCACTGTAGTTCTTTGATTTGAGTGAAGGCTGTGGTTGAGAGGTACAATTTGTCAGAAAAAACACTGACATTAAAATAGTCCATAGACTTTTACGCGTGAAAAAAAACTTCCCTTTACGGTACATAATTATAACTACCCTTACACTCTTGAGGATATTCAATCATCACTATAACCTAGTGATATAACAAATACGGTTGTCTTTGTGTTTTAAACAGCTGCAATGGCACTTGCCAACTAGCCTTAATTTCTTGTTCGGTTTTACCAGAGATAATGGCGTTTCTTAGCTTATCTGTTCCGCTTAGTTTATCCATAAAATCAGCACGATTAAAAAAAGTTAGTTGCTGATCTTTAAAAGCTTGATGCCATTGAATAATATAGGATAAATCTAAGCCCCCTGCTGAAACATTTCGTAAATCCTGCCCCTTTAATTGTTTATCCATCAATTTAGGCTTAAGTGCTGCGCCTGGTGTTGATTTAGGGGTAAAATTAAAATCATCTAAATGTATTGTGTTATGACCAATAACTTGAAAAGGAAACGAAGTACCCCGACCTATACTCACAGGTGTTGCTTCAAAAAAACCTAAAGAAGGATATAAAGCAATAGCTTGTTGATTAGGTAAGTTAGGGCTAGGCTTAATTGGTAAATGGTAGCTATCTGACTTTAGATAATTAAGCACTTTCACTACCTGTAAGGATAATGTTTTTTGAGTATTTAACCACTGTTCACCAACAAACATTTGAGCTAACTCGCCCACAGTCATGCCATGTAGTAACGGAATATTATGCATACCAACAAATGATCTAAATTCAGACTCTAATATAGGACCATCAACATATGCTCCATTAGGGTTTGGTCTATCTAGTACAATGAAATGAATATTAGCATCTGCGGCTGCCTCCATCATGTAATGCATTGAGCTGATATAAGTATAAAAACGAACCCCAACATCTTGAATGTCAAAAATAATCACATCAAACGATGCTAATACTTCTGGTGTTGGTTTTTTATATTTGCCATATATTGAAATTATCGGTAATTGTGTTTTACTGTCGGTGGCATTCTTAAATGTTTGACCTGCGTCTAAATTACCTCTAAAACCGTGCTCTGGTGCGAATACGGCTTTAATATTCACGCCTTTCGCTAATAGTACATCAACCAAATGTTGCTCTTTAACCACAGAAGTTTGATTAACCACTAAGCCAACACGCTTACCTGATAACTGGGGCAGATATTGAGAAAATTGTTCAGCACCAACAATAACTGATTTCGCATTAGCACTATTTATAGATAAAAGAGTAAAACATACACAAACAATACAGTAAGTGATAAAAGGTAATAGGTTTTGCTGGTATTTTTCAATCAAATACGCATCGCACACTTCAAAGTTTACTGCTTTATTCTCATTGTTATTCATTGTTCGCAATCGCTCGTCTTAAAAAACCCTGCTCTTGTGAAAGAGCTTTTTCTGCTTGTTCTGCATTTAGCCCAGTGAGTACCATCAAGCTGGCCGTTTTAGTTTTATGATTCGCTAAGTCTAACGCGTGCTGCGCCGTTGATTCATCACACTCCGTTGCCTGCATAACAATACGTACAGCTCTCGCGTAAAGTTTCTCATTACTGGCATTCACATCAATCATTAAGTTTTTATAACTTTTACCACAGCGGATCATACTAGCCGTTGTTAACATATTAAGTACAAGCTTTTGTGCTGTGCCTGATTTCATTCTTGTAGAGCCAGTTAATACCTCAGGCCCAACCTCAATACACAAATTTACATGGCTGTCTTGAGCAAAGCGCTCATTTGGACTACAACTTATACCCACGACTTTGGCATTAACAGAACGCGCATACGCCATAGCAGAAAGCACATAAGGGGTTCTACCACTTGCCGCAATACCCACAACCACATCTTGCTCATTCACTTGTTGCGCCTTTAAATCATGAATAGCTAACTCTTGGCTATCTTCAGCACCTTCTACAGCTTTATACATTGCTTTTTCACCACCAGCTAGAATACCTACGACTTGCTCAGAAGAAACACTAAAGGTGGGCGGACATTCAACCGCATCGAGTACGCCAAGACGACCACTGGTTCCAGCCCCAATATAAAGTAGACGCCCACCCGACTTAAAACTTTCAACTATTAAATCAACTGTTTGTGCAACTTCAGGCAGAATATCTTTAACAGCGAGGGCAACTTTTTGATCTTCATTATTTATCTTTTTGAGAATATTCAATGAATCAAGTAAGTCTATATCAAGTGTCTCTGGGTTTTGCCCTTCTGTGGCAATTGATTTTAATGTTGTTACTAATTTTGTTTGCGATTCTAATTCGTCACTCATCAACTAAGACCCTGTTAGCTCAGATAAATACTGTTATTCATAATCTCTAATGGTACACTGATACACATTCATAGGATATTTATTTACCTAGTATTTTTTTGGTTCATTCCTAGTTAATAACTAGTTATTAATACCGTTTTTTTAGTGATGCTTTTTCTCTGCTTTATGACCTATATTTCTCGTAAAACACAAGCCGTTATTGATTTAACAGCCCTACAAAACAATTATCAATATATTTCCACTTTAGCGCCTAACAGTAAAACAATGGCAGTGATAAAAGCTAACGGCTACGAACATGGCGCGATTGAAGTAGCCAAAGCACTTGAAGAGCAAGTACCTTGCTTTGCTGTAGCCTTTGTTGATGAAGCGATACAATTACGTAAAGCAGGAATTAAAACGCCCATTCTAGTGTTAGAAGGGCCTTTTCAAGAAAGTGACTTTGCTATTGCTATCCAGCATGACTTATCTCTGATGTTACACACAGCTGCGCAAATAGCTTGGCTTAATAATGATAAAGGTACGTATCGCAGTGATATTTGGTTAAAGATTGATACCGGAATGAATAGGTTAGGATTTAGAGTAGAAGATGCGCCTGATGTTATCGCGTTATTAACTGAAGAACACCGCAAAAAACTAATTATATGTAGCCACTTTTCTTGCGCCGAAATCAAAAACAACCCTAAAACTGCCAAACAAATTACGCAAGTCAAAGCGTTGGTTGAACAATATGCTTGTCAATATAGTATGGCTAACTCTGCAGGCATACTGAATTGGCCCGAAAGTCATGGTCACTATAATCGCCTTGGCCTTGCGCTATATGGGGTAAGCCCAATTGAGCAATGCGATTTAGTTGAGCCCCTTGAACCCGTGATGACCTTAGAAGCAGAGATAATCGCCATTAGAAAAGTAAAAGCAGGTGAAACTGTTGGTTATGGCGATACATGGCAAGCAGACCGTTCATCAATCATTGCGGTCATAGCTATTGGTTATGCCGATGGTTACCCAAGAAATGCTAAATCAGGTACACCAGTCTATGTAAATGGCTCAATCGCGTATTTGGTTGGTAGAGTTTCTATGGATATGATCACTATTGATATTACCGATTTACCTAAGGTGAGCGTTGGCGATAGCGTTGAATTATGGGGTAAAAATATTTCGGTAGATACGGTCGCTAAATACTCTGATTCTATTAATTACGAACTGCTAACGCGTTTATCTTCAAGGTTACCAAAAACCTTTATTAACAGAGGGTAATTAATGCAAAGCTGACTGGGATAATACTTCAACCCTGTTTCTTCCTCTTTCTTTTGCTATATACATAGCTTTATCAGCATCACCAATTAAGTCCTCAAAGCTCTCATGATTGGCTGATAATGAACTTACTCCGATACTTAAAGTCAGCTTTACAAGCTTACTGTTATTTTTAATTGGCTGTTGGGCTAATAACTGTTGAATACGGTTTGCTATATCTACTCCACCATCAATATCACACTCAGGTAAAATCACAATAAACTCTTCACCACCATATCTAGCTAAAAAATCAATGTCTCTAATTGCTTCATCACATATGTTACAAACATGTTTTAATACCTCGTCTCCGAACAAGTGGCCGTACTTATCATTTATGCTTTTAAATAAATCGCAATCAAGTAATAAAATAGTCAGCTGATTGCTACCACGTATACCACGTGAGTACTCCATGTTACCACGCTCAAATAAAGCCCTTCTGTTAGCAACTTTGGTTAAAGGATCTGTGTCTGATAACTGTTGAAGTACTTTAGTCTTTTCCTCTACTATTTTCTTCATTGCCTCAAGAGATACTGTGTTCTCACTTAATTTACTGTTCATTGCATTAAACGCTTTAGCGATACTTTCAAATTCATCAGTATGATGAGACAGTGTGATTTCTTGAAAATTACCACTATGATTTGCTTCAAAGGCTTGTTTGACTTCTTTTAATGATAAGGTAAAAATTTTTGATAGCTTTATCCCACCAACAATGACAATTAAAAAACATAATACAAAGGTAAAAATAATCACTATTACTTGCTGTTTAATAACTTGATGAATGTCTTTTTTAACAATAGATGATAATTGCACAGAGTCAGAACGAATTGATTCTAATTGTGTCATTAGTCTTACTTTAAAATGATTTTGAACTGACGAATTAACAGCCTTACTTCTGCTTAAGGCTATTTGATCAAAAAGGTGCCGTACATTTTCATTTTGGCTTTTTAGACTTTGCTGAATGGTTTTTTGAGGTGCAGTTAACTTTGGCGGAAATTTTAATAACGTTGACAGTTTATTTTGCCAATATAACCAACTATCGTCATTATAATTCATTGCATAAATATCATCGCTGATCATTAATTGCTTCAATGTATTCGTATGGTTATCAACTTTCTGGGCATAGTTTTCGCGCTTAAATGCTAAATCTATCGTGATAGAAGACCAAAGAATGCTTATTAACAAAATGGTAAAAATGACAGCACAAATCACAGAAAATACTATAATTTGTTGAGATAAATTTATCTTCATGTCATTAAAGCCTATAAAGAGATATTCACTGCAAGTGGGTCCACTTGTAGCATTGCTCTACTGTCTAAAAAGTTATTAATATTCGGTATATCTTTTAAGTTCATCATTTGTGTTTCATTTATCCAAATAGCCTGAGATTTAATAGATAGGAGCAATGACTGATTTAATGCCAGTTTAAAAATATAGTCTGGCCAAACCCATGCAATAAAATCTGGAGTTAAGCCTAGTTCACTCATGACAATTTCTTGAGCTTTTTTAGGATGTAATGCTATATAATCAATGGCTGTATTTAACGCCTCTAATACACATTTAGCTTTTTCCACATCATAGTTATCTGCTTGTTTAGAGATTAGATTAAAGCTTAGCGTATTCAAGTTTTTAGTATCATGCACAATAACATCATCGCCAAGTTGCATAGCACTTTGATAGGCAAATGGCTCCCACGGTGCGATAGAGTCAACTACATGATTAACAAAGGCACTATTTAGGTGCTCGGGCTTAAAATGATGTAATTCCACTTCATCTATCGAAACACCATGTAACGCTAAAAGAGTACTTAGAAAATATTCACTCGCGGTACCTTTTGTTACACCAATTTTTTTGCCTTTTAAATCTGCAATCTTAGATATGTTTGCCGAAACACGAGAAATTAGCTTCACATCATTATCCGAATGAACAAACATGGCATGAGAAACAAACTCTTTATATAAAAGGCTTTGAAATGCAATCACTGAGTCAGAACTCGTGCCAAAATCAGCTTCACCGTTCATCACTTTGGAGAAAGCCGCTTGCCCGCCAATAACTGGCTCAAAGGTTACAGACACACAAGTAGCCTCGAAAGCATTAATCGCTTTAGCTACATAAAAAGGTGAAGATAAAGGAGTTTTAGATACGGCTATAACAATGGGGTATTGCTCTTTTTGCCATAAATGCTTGGCATTTACATATAGCAAGGCAAAAGCACCAAAGACGATGCTACTGATGACAATTATTGATATTTTATTCCCCACAAGACTTCATCCCAATTGAGCCTATTAACTAGTATAGAAAACAAATACCTAACTTGCTTAATTGAATTTGAAACAGCTTATTTTTATAAACTTACTCTATACCAATATATTTGTGAACTTGAATTGATAAGCGCCAGTCATTTTCTATACAACTAGCAATAGCAAGCTCTGTAGCTCTTTGCTTCTGGCTTATCGGTTGTAGATAAACAGGAGTCGTTGTCACTTTATGTTGTAATAGTAATGACTTTAAATCATCAATATGTTGTTCAGTTGCCACTGGGTGTTTAATTTCATTCGCTCTTTTCATTGCACTCGATAATATTTCATATCCACCACGCATATTTACTTTAGGTGACACAGTTACCCAGCACGAGTCAGTAGTTCGTATTTCAAAGGTTCCTGATGTTTCAATTTGAGTGCTAAACCCTGCTTGTTCAAGTCCTTGACATAAAGGTGTTAAATCAACCATACAAGGTTCACCGCCAGTAATTACAACATGTTTTGCTTTAAATTTTTGTTGAACGATTAATGTGAGTATTTGGTCTACGCTTAAATCTGACCATTGCTCAGTTTCCGCTGATTTTGCAAGTAGCTTATCGGCTGAAATTTCTAATGACGGTTCAATATCCCAAGTATGCTTAGTATCGCACCAAGAACATGCAACAGGACAGCCTTGCAAGCGAATAAAAATAGAGGGCTGGCCAGTATATGATCCCTCCCCTTGGATCGTTTGAAAAAATTCATTAATTTTATAATTAGTAAGGTTCACTTTCTGCTTTAGCCTATGGTTTATTTAAAGTAAAATACTTTTGCTATTTCAAGCAACACGATAACTGTTAATTATTATACCTCAAGAGACTCTACAAATGGCTGAAAAAGTTGTTGTTATTTATTCAGGTGGCATGGATTCATTCACCGTATTAAACCGTGCAATAAAAGATGGTAAACAAGTTTACGCACTTTCGTTTGATTACGGCCAACGTCACGTTAAAGAATTGACTTGTGCTAGAACGGTTTGTACTCAACTTGATATTCCACATAAAGTAATTGATATATCTGCAATAAATGAATTGCTAGCAGGCTCATCTCTAACCGATGACATAGAGATTCCAGAGGGGCATTACGAAGCAGAGAATATGAAATCAACCATTGTACCTAATAGAAACATGATTTTATTATCCCTTGCTGTTGGCTATGCCGTCTCCGTTGGTGCTGGGCAAGTTTATTATGGAGCTCATTCAGGTGACCATGCCATTTATCCAGACTGTCGACCAGAATTTGTCTTAAAGATGAATGACGTATGTAAAATTGCTAATTATGAGAGTGTTGAAATTTTTAGTCCCTATTTAGAAGTGAATAAAACAGCTATCTTAACTGATGGTATCGCAATGGGTCTTGATTATAGTAATACTTGGACCTGTTATAACGGCCGAGAAAAAGCCTGTGGTAAATGTGGTGCCTGCCAAGAAAGATTAGAAGCTTTTGCTGATAATAATGTCAATGATCCAATCAGTTATGAATAGATAAACACTATTGATTGGCTTCTTTACAATAACTTCACGCTCGCTTTTATAATGACAATTAATAAGGAATACAATGTCAGAGGCACAACTTATTTCAAATAGCAGTCTCAGGGCTAAGACATATCAATTATTAGAAAGCGAAACGCAGAAAAGCTTAGCGGCTAAAGCGGTCACTTTCTTTCTTATTTTTTTGATTCTTGCGAATGTTTCTGCCGTTATACTCGAGTCTGAAGCTGACTTTAATCAACAATTTCGTCAGCAATTTTATTGGTTTGAAATAGTTTCTCTGTCTATTTTTTGCATAGAATATTTACTTCGCATATGGTGTTGCGTTGAATCAAGCAAGTACCGACATTTATCTCCTGTAAAAGCACGATTAAACTACATAACTACCCCTATTGCTATTATTGACTTTATAGCAATTTTGCCTTTTATCATCGCCGTACTTTTTACTATCGATTTAAGATCTTTAAGGTTGTTAAGAGTTTTAAGGTTATTAAAACTCACCCATTACTTTAAAGGGTTTAATATTTTCATCACAGTTATCGCCAAAGAGTTCAAAAGCCTTGTCGCAGCGATGACAGTTATATTTGTATTGATCATTATAGCTGCCAGTCTAATGCATATCATTGAAGGTCAAGCGCAACCTGAACAGTTCGGTAGTATTCTTAAATCTATATGGTGGGCAGTAGTAACAATGACAACTGTCGGTTATGGAGATGTGGTCCCAATAACAGGTTTAGGAAAGTTAATATCGACCTTTATCATGTTAATTGGCATTGGTTTAGTTGCCCTTCCGGCAGGTATGCTCGCTGCACGTTTTGGTGAAGAGTTAAGAGAACGAAGAAATAAGCTTAACCTACAAATAGAAAAAGCCCTTTCAGATGGACATTTAGATCAGCAAGAGCTTAAGGAATTACACAATCTTGCTGAAAAGCTCGACATTGACGGCAAGGCTCTTAGACAAAGCATTAAGCAAATTAAAAAAGGACATCCATCAGGAAAATGTCCACATTGTGGAAAATAAATACACTATTCTAGAGCTTATAGATCACTACCAGCTTATATATGTTTAAGTTTTTAAATGACTTAGTTAGCTATAGATTATTATCTTCCATCAAAGTTTTTTTAATAGAAATTCCTTCTAACCCTTGATATAGCTTGTTCTAGACTTAAAAGGTGTTTAGTGAAATGTTAAGGATTTCTTATGTGTGCCACTTGGAAACACCCTGCAAAACGTTTAATGAAAATGATCGATGCAAATAAAGAAACACAAGCTCATATGTATTTAGAGCAATTTCTCTTATTTCCCGTCGATGTACAAGACAGTATCATTGAAGATATTAGCCATTTATCAAACTGCAATAGTGATGCGGTAGCCAATATCATCGGTAATCATGCTATGGTCGATTTAAGGTGACTCTTCCAATAAATATAAGGTATACATTAAGTAATCAAGCTCAGGTTAACAAATAGCTTTAAAAGCTTATTTTACTGACTTTAATGATAATTTCATTCTCAATCGACTTAGCATTGACCAATGTTTTTATCCTGCTCTAAGTAAAACTGAAAACTTAAGTTTAACATAAAAAAATGAGCTTAATTCTTAGTATATTAAGCTCTATTTAAACATAGTTATGATTAACTCGATAATTGTTGAGTTCTTAATTTAGCAATTTTATCTCGAATAGCTGCGGCCTGTTCAAACTCAAGATTTTGAGCACATTGCAACATTTCTTTTTCAAGCTGCGCAATTTTATCGTCTATTTCTTTAGTTGACAGTAATGGTTCATCTGCCTTGTAATTAGCCGTTGCCTGTGCGACTTTATCAAGCTGTTTAGCGTCACTATAACCATCAACATCCATTACATCAGTGATCTTGCGAATAACCCCTTTAGGGACAATATTATTATCAAGGTTATATTGGTGTTGTTTTTCCCGTCTACGCTCTGTTTCATCTATTGCTTTACGCATTGAACCCGTAATTCTATCCGCGTATAGAATAGCTTTACCATTTATATTTCGAGCGGCACGGCCAATAGTTTGTATTAAAGACCGCTCTGAACGTAAAAAACCTTCTTTGTCTGCATCTAGAATTGCCACTAGAGAGACTTCTGGCATATCTAAACCTTCACGTAACAAGTTAATGCCAATTAAGACATCAAATTTTCCAAGACGAAAATCTCGAATAATTTCCATACGTTCAACGGTATCTACATCTGAATGTAAGTATCGCGTTTTTATACCGTGCTCATCTAAATAGTCAGTTAAGTCTTCTGCCATACGTTTGGTTAATGTAGTGGCTAAAACACGCTCATTTAAAGGTACACGCTTATTTATTTCTGAAAGCAAGTCATCGACTTGAGTTTCAACTGGGCGCACTTCAATTTCTGGATCAAGTAAACCTGTCGGTCTAACGACTTGTTCAGCAATATCACCTGATGATTTCTCTATTTCATAATTACTCGGTGTCGCTGATACATAGATAGTTTGTGGTGCTAACGCTTCGAATTCATCAAACTTCATTGGTCGATTATCTAATGCCGAAGGTAATCTAAAACCATATTGAACTAGGTTTTCTTTACGTGAACGATCACCTTTATACATAGCGCCAATTTGTGGCACTGTGACATGAGATTCATCAATAATGAGTAAACCATCTTTAGGTAAGTAGTCAAATAAAGTAGGTGGCGCTTCACCTGGCTCCCTACCAGAAAGGTACCTTGAGTAATTTTCAATACCCGAGCAATAACCAAGTTCAGTCATCATTTCAATATCAAACTGTGTTCTTTGGGTAATTCGCTGCTCTTCAACTAACTTATTATTTTCTTTTAATTGCGCAGAGCGATCTTTTAGCTCTACCTTAATTGAGTCAACAGCCGCAAGTATCTTTTCTCGTGGTGTAGCATAGTGTGTCTTGGGGTAAATAGTAACTCGAGCAAGTGTTCGTTCCACTTGACCCGTGAGCGGATCAAATTGGCTTATACGCTCAATTTCTTCATCAAATAATTCTATCCTTAATGCAAGGCGATCAGATTCAGCTGGAAAAACATCAATAACATCTCCCCTAACCCGATAGGTCGCGCGAGCAAAAGCTACATCATTTCGAGTATATTGTAGCTCAGCTAAACGCCTTAAAATATCACGTTGGTTAATGATGTCACCAACACTGATATGTAACATCATTTTTAAATATGAATCAGGATCACCTAAACCATAAATTGCCGATACAGAAGCAATAATAATGACATCACGGCGCTCCAATAATGCTTTAGTTGCAGATAAACGCATTTGTTCAATATGCTCATTTACTGAAGCATCTTTTTCTATAAAAGTATCTGTGGTTGGTACGTAAGCTTCAGGTTGATAATAATCATAATAAGAAACAAAATATTCCACAGCATTTTCAGGAAAGAATTCTTTCATTTCACCATACAATTGCGCAGCTAACGTTTTGTTAGGTGCAAGCATCATGGTGGGTCGATTAAGTTTTTCAATGACATTCGCTATAGTAAAGGTTTTACCGGAACCTGTTACACCTAGTAATGTTTGATGAGCTAATCCAGAGTCGATCCCGTCCAATAACTGCTTGATAGCCGTAGGTTGATCGCCACTTGGTGTGTAATCTGATTCAAGTGTTAAAGATTTCACGATGTTTAAGCCTTAGATAAAACGCAGTCTTGAGTAAATTGCTTACTGAACAGTCGGTATGAAATTGCTGCCATTACAACATTCCCTAATAATGCACCTACAAAAAATCCTGTCAAATCATAAAAATAGCTTCCTATGTATGCTAAAGGTACATAACAAATAAATAATCTAATGATACTCAATACCAGTGCTACCATAGGTTTATGCAAAGCATTAAAAGACGAATTCGTTAAAATGATAATTCCTTGAAGGCCGTAGCCTAATGGCAAGATCCATATAAACAATTTTATGATATCGGCAACTGCCTCTTCTTTAGCGAAGATATTTGCAATTAAAGGCGCACTAACAACAAGCACAGCAAAGATAACTACCTGCCAAACTAACACAAACTTCACTGACACTTTATAAGCTTCTTCTACTCTGTGCATTGAACCTGCACCAAAGTTTTGACTAATAAAAGGTGGTAATGTCATCGACATGGCAAGTACAACAAGGCAAGCAATTGACTCAATTCTAGAGCCAACACCAAAAGCTGCGACTGCTGATTCACCGTAGGTTGCAACAATAGCAGTCATAATAGCTGCAGCAATTGGCGTTAACATATTAGCGCCAGCCGCAGGTAAGCCAATTTTTAAAATATTTTTACAGGCAGGTAATAAATTTTTTATCGTAGAAAAATGGGTATGAATTAAATTTAACTTTTTCGTTAAGATATTTAATACAAATATCAAACCAAATATCCAAGAAAGTAATGTAGCAATTGCCGCACCTTGGATCCCCATAGCAGGAATCGGGCCTAAACCAAATATAAAAATAGGATCTAATATTGCATTAATTAAGCCTGCACTCCCCATAATAATACTTGGTGTTTTAGTATCACCAGAGGCTCTTAAAATGGCATTACCGATCATTGGCCCTATTAAACATACACTGCCAATGTACCAAATATCCATGTATTGATGAATTAATGGCAATAATTGTTCTTGTGCACCCAAAGCAGTGAATAATTGGTCCGTAAATAAATAGCCCACAACAGATAATGCAGCAACGATTACTGCAGCTAAATACATTGCTGCTGTTGCAGAATCTTTAGCTGCACTGTGATCTTTTTTGCCAAGGGATCTGGCTATAACAGCTGAAGTACCAATACCTAAACCAATGGTCAAACTAATAACGGTAAAAGTTACAGGAAAAGTAAAGCTTATTGCAGCTAAGGGTTGAGTACCTAATAAACTGACAAAGAAAGTATCAATTAAATTAAAGGTCATTAATAAAACCATGCCATAAATCATTGGAATGGTCATACGTTTTAAAGTACTGCCTACGGGATCTTCGAGTAAATTAACTGGCTTTTTGCCATGATCTGATTTTGTAGTTTTGGTCATTAAAAGTTTCAATAATAAAGAATAAAAGCAAGACGGACGATATTGTAAAAGAATAACTGTATTATATATAGTTATAGGCTTAGCTTGACGGAATTTATTTTTAATAGCAAAGCAAAAAACGTAATCAAATATTTTTAAACGCTTTGATGTTACCAAGCCTTTAAATTAATTAAACTTTTTAATCCCTTTCAAATGAACACCTATAAGCAATATTTAACACACAGAAGTATCAATAAAACTCCCCTTTGAACAAAAAACACTCCATTTAGATAAAAAAACAACAAACCTCTGTAGGTCATTGTATTTATTATAAAAAATAAAACGTCATAAACTCATTGACTTTGCTGCAGCCCATATGGTTTATAAATGTTATTTATCGTTACAGTTTAACTCACAAAGTTATCCACAACTTTGGTGGATAAGTGTTAATAGTTTTATAAGGTAAAACAAGTTAACTGTTAATCAAATGGAAGCGTTCAAATTCACTTCAATTGTTGCATTTAAAACAAGCTTAGTGAGCATATTTCAAGCAAACAAACTGATAAATCATTTTTTTATGATTTTAGTATTGACACTAGCGCCACAGGACTTTAATATTCCGCCCCGTTAGCCAAGATGGTTAGCAAGCTAATCGAAAGAAAAGCAATTCCCCAATAGCTCAGTTGGTAGAGCGATGGACTGTTAATCCATGTGTCACTGGTTCAAGCCCAGTTTGGGGAGCCAAATTTAAAAATTGGTGATTAATGTAAGAGCGGTAAAGCGATGTACTGTACTCTCTTAATAACAGCATGTGTCACTGATTGGTTCTCAAACCCAGTTTGGGGAGCCACATTCAACTTCACTGATAAACAGAAGTTAAAAAAGTTTATTCCCCAATAGCTCAGTTGGTAGAGCGATGGACTGTTAATCCATGTGTCACTGGTTCAAGCCCAGTTTGGGGAGCCACATTCAACTTCACTGATAAACAGAAGTTAAAAAAGTTTATTCCCCAATAGCTCAGTTGGTAGAGCGATGGACTGTTAATCCATGTGTCACTGGTTCAAGCCCAGTTTGGGGAGCCACATTTAATGTGAAAATAAACCTGCTTTTAGCAGGTTTTTTTTCGCCTGCAATTTACCTTTCTACTATTTCATCTTCATAAACACTTCATACAAAGCCAGTATAAGTGCAAAGTTCTCGTAATAGCTCATTAGAAGAGCGATGGACTGTACTCTCTTAATAACAGCATGTGTCACTGATTGGTTCTCAAGCCCAGTTTGGGGAGCCACATTTAATGTGA
>NZ_SAWY01000038.1:211804-255456 GCF_006439335.1 Litorilituus lipolyticus
ACTTCTAGCAGTTTTTTTTTCACCTGCAATTTACCTTTCTACTATTTCATCTTCATAAACACTTCATACAAAGCCAGTATAAGTGCAAAGTTCTCGTAATAGCTCAGTTAGAAGAGCGATGGACTGTACTCTCTTAATAACAGCATGTGTCACTGATTGGTTCTCAAGCCCAGTTTGGGGAGCCACATTTAATGTGAAAATAAACCTGCTTCTAGCAGTTTTTTTTTCGCCTGCAATTTACCTTTCTACAATTTCATCTTCATGAACACTTTATACTAAGTCAGTATAAATGCATAAGTTCTCGCAATAGCTCAGTTAGAAGAGCGATGGACTGTACTCTCTTAATAACAGCATGTGTCACTGGTTCAAGCCCAGTTTTGGGAGCTACATTTAATGTGAATATAAACCTGTATTTTTTCAAACCACAACTTTTAAAACCTATAGGCATAAAAAAACTGCCCTAAGGCAGTTTCTAAAATTAACAAGCTAATCACTTATGATTCATGGGCTGGCTGCATAAGCTTTAATATTAAACAACTTTTTAACATCTTCGACTAACATGTAATTTATCGGTACCAATAATAATGTTATAAACGTCGCAAAAATAATCCCAAAGCCTAAAGATACAGCCATAGGAATTAAAAACTGAGCTTGTGTTTCCTTTTCAAACAGTAATGGCATTAAACCGATAAAGGTGGTTAACGATGTTAACATCACAGGCCTAAACCTAGCCTGTCCTGCGGTGATCACTGCTGAAATCAACTTACTGCCTGCTAACCTTTTCTTATTAATAAAATCAACAAGGACTAAGCTATCATTAACAACAACTCCAATTAAAGCCATCAAACCTAACAAACTCATAATGGTAAGGTTCATACCCATAATCCAGTGTCCTATAACAGCGCCGATAGCACCAAAAGGAATCACTGACATCACTATTATCGGCTGACTATATGATTTGAAAGGTATGGCCAGTAAACAGTAAATTATAAAAAAGACAAAGATTAAACCTATAAATAAGCTATCAAAAGATTCAGCTTGCTCTCTCGCTTCCCCTTCTAAGCTATAACTCATACCAGGGTATTTAATCATCAACTGAGATAGAAAATCTTCGAGATCATTATTTATAATTAACATATTGCTTTTTTCTTTATCAATATCAGCCGTGATATTCACCGTACGATACCTATCAATACGCCTAATTTCTGTTGGGCTTTTCCCAGGCTGTAACTGAGCAACATGCGATAAAGGGACCTGATTACCACTGGGTGTATCAACCAACATGTCGGTTAAATTAGCAACAGATAGTCGCTCTTCGAGAGGAAAACGAAGCATAACTCTAACATCATCCCTTCCCCTTTGTATTCGCTGGACTTCAGCCCCAAAAAAGGCATCCCTTACTTGCCTCACTAAACCCACTCTTGTTAAGCCCATGGCATGACCTTGTTCGGTCAATTCAATTTGCAACTCTTCTTTACCATCAGATAAACTGTCGGCAATTTCAAAGCTTGTTGGATAGGTAGCAATCTTCTGTTTTACTTCTTCTGCAGCTTGTTTCAATGCATTAAGATCGGTTGATGCAAGTTGCACATCAAATGGATCACCACCACGACCAAATTCAGCCCTAAAAGTAACACTCTCGGCACCAGGAAGTGGACCAATAGCATTACGCCATTCACGAACTATTTGACTTGAACTGATCCCACTAATATTTTTCTCTGCGGGTTGAATTTCAAACCTAACTTGACCAGTATTGCTGCCTCTTCGGCCACCTGTAATGGCTAAAATATTTAATATTAGACTTTCGTCTTCACCATTTTTATATTTCTTCTGTAATGCGTGAGCTGCATCAGACATTTTAACAATATAAGAGTCAACCACATCGTAACTACTACCTACGGGCATAGTTAAACTTGCTCTAACTGTTTCACTAGGTATACGGGGAAAGAAAGTAAATTTCATCCAACCACTCGAAATGAAAGATAAGATAAGTATGAACACCCCCACAAAGATTGACAACGTTAATAAACGATACTCTACTGCTCTCGTTAAAATAGGCTGGTAATACTTAAGAATAATATTTTCAAAGCCATCAGCAAAACCTTGTTGCCATTGAGAAAACCTAGATTGACTAACTTTTTCTTTTCGTAACTTTAAGTGTTTAAGATGAGATGGTAGTACAAACTTTGATTCAATTAATGAAAAAAGTAACACAGGAATAACAATAACAGGGATTTGAGCAAACATAGCCCCGCGTTGTCCCTCGATAAAACCTAAAGGTAAAAAAGCAGCAACTGTAGTTAAAATACCAAAAGTAACAGGCGTTGCCACCTCTTGTGTGCCTTTGATAGCGGCATCAATACCAGATTCTGATGTACCAAGGTGACGATAAACATTCTCTCCCGTGACAATAGCATCATCAACAACAATACCAAGCACTAAGATAAAGCCAAATAAGCTCATGATATTTAAAGATATACCGAAGAACGGCATGATAATAAATGCGCCCATAAAACTAATAGGAATACCAATAGAAACCCAGAATGCAATGGACGGCCTAAGGAATAAGGTTAATAGCAGCAAAACTAAAAAACCGCCTTGTAAAGCATTCGATATCAAAGTGTTTAAACGTGCTTTTACCACTTGTGAGTCATCATCCCAATAACTTAAAATAAATCCTTCAGGTAAATCATCTTGACGCTCTTTAATATAAGCTTTCACAGCATCGGCAACTTCTATTGCACTTTGATTGCCAATTCTAAAGACTTCAATTAATGCGGCTTGTTGTCCATTAAAGCGAGCTCTTAGTGGGTTTTCTTCAAATCCATCCGTCAAAATAGCAATATCTTTTAGTTTAATAATACTGCCATCAGGGTGAGTTTTAATTACAATATTATCAAATTCATCCTTTCGATAAGCCTGACCTTTAGTTCGGACAAGCACATCTCCGCCCTCTGAACGAATATTACCTGCTGACATATCCACAGAGCTTGCATTAATAGCACTGGCGATCTCAGATAGTGTTAAATTAAATTCTCTAAGCTTATGCTGCTTAACATCAATACTGATTTCATAATCACGAACGGCATCTAAAGAAACTTGTGTAACTTGCGGTAAGCGTAATAAATCATCTCTAACTTGTTCGGCAAATTCTTTGACTTCTTTTTCCGAGTAAATTGACGATACCGTCACTGCCATGACATCGCGCTTTCGTTGTTGTAACGCAATGATTGGGTTTTCAGCATCAACAGGAAAGGTATTTATTGCATCAACTCTACTTTTTATATCTGATAGTAACTCTCTTGCATCAAAGCCAGATTCTGTTTCTATGGCGACAGAAGCAGAGCCTTCTACTGATTTACTGGTAATTTTTTCGATACCTTCTAAATCTTGTACCGCTTCTTCAATACGAATTGCAATTCCTTGTTCAACATCTTCAGGTGTCGCACCACGTAAGCTTACACTAACGCTAATCACATCTGATTCAAAGGCAGGAAACACTTCTAACGGAATACGAGTTTTCAAAGACATGACACCAAGCAATAAGATGGTGATCATCAATAAATTCGCAGCGACATGATTTCTAGCAAACCAAGCGATCATTTTGATTCTCCGTTAACTTTATGCTTACCTTTATTTTTAAACTCTCCTTTACCCTTTTTCTCTGCATTGCTGTTTGCTGAACTTGCTTTGTTACGAGTAACACCATCCACAGAAGATATGGTGACTAAAGTACCCGATGTCACTTGCCCTAACGGTGTTAGCACTAATAAATCATTTTCACTCAAGCCGCTGCTTATCAGTGATAGCTCTTCATTTTGCCATGCAATAACCAGCTCTTTTCGAATTAAACGGTTATCCTTAACTAAGTAAACATAGCTACCTTGATAAATAGCACTGTTAGGAATAGCGAGTACATTATTTAAAGTACGTCCTTTAATACTCGCACTAACATATTGACCAATTTTAATTGGCATATTATTTCGAGGCGATATGCCATAAGGATCATCAACTTGAGCGACAACATAAAGCTGTTGCGAGTTTTGATCAAATGCACCCTCGGTTCTGACAATATGCCCAAGCCATTCTTGCTTTATTGATATTTCTGAAAAAATTGAAACCTGCGGATATGTTTTATTTATTAGCTTATTATTCAAGTCATTTTCAGGCAAATCGATATAAGGTAAGTCAATGTTTTTAAGGGGTAATCTTATTTCAACATAATCAGTCGCATATATTTCAGCCAGTTGATTGCCCATCGAAATCACTTGCCCTAAGTCAACAAATTTATTAAGTATCCGTCCGTCATAAGGCGCTTTAATTCGCGTTCTTTCTAATGCTAATTCAGCTTTAGATAACTTTGCTTCTGCAGATAATACATTTGCTTGTGCTGCTAAAAGTTGCGGTTTTCTTAATACCAGATCAGGTGCTTGTTCTTCATTACCAAGTCGTTTCCAGTCTTGTAGAGCCTGTTCAACCCTTGCTCTCTCTTCACTTAACGCTTGTTTTGCAGTAAATAATGTCGCTTGGGCTATCTTTATTTCAACTTGATAATCTCGATTATCTATTTCGACTAACACCTCGCCCTTTTTAAAGAAACTTCCTTCCTGAAAATTTGGACTGATCGCCATAATTTGACCAGAAACTTGTGGCAATAGCATGCTCTGTGTTCGTGGTTTTACAGTACCATAACTGGAAAGCTCTAACGTTAAATCACGTAATGATAGTGTTTGTACATCAACCATAAGTTGAGGTTTATTAGTCGTTCTTGCTTTTTTGGCACTAGGAGGGAAACTAGTGACCGTATAAGCGACTAGAATAAAGCCAACCAATACAACGAGAGGTAAAAGTTTTTTTGTTAATGAATTCATATTCTTCACTTTAATAAGTTGATATTAGTATTGAGGTTTTGCAGCAATATCTTGTGATACTGGAGTATCTGAGGCATTAAAATTACCTCCTAATGCAACATAAACCCCTATTCTATTTTGAAGTAACTGATTGGTTAGCTGAATTAATGTCGTTTGGGCATCAAAAGCTCTTCGTTGAGATTCAAGTACTGTGGTATAACTAACAAGTCCCTTTAAGTATTGATTAAACGATAAATTTTCAGCTGCAATCGCATTATCTTTCGCTAAACGATAATGTGAAAATTGTTCCTTTAATGCACTTCTATTACTTATTTGTTCTTCCACATTAGCAAAAGCTTGGTATACCTCGTGTAAATACTCTTGTTCTTTTTGCACAACCCGTAATCGAGCTTGCTCTTCTAGAGCATCCAACTTGCCCGCATTAAATAATGGTATCGTAATATTGCCAATTAACGACCAAGCCAATGCATCTACATCAAGTAAACTCGATAATTCATCAGAACTTGTGCCTGTATTAGCATTTAATGATATTCGAGGAAATTTTGCTTTATGGGCTACGGCTAACCCTGCATCTAAAGCAAGTAACTCATACCAGGTTGCTCTTATATCAGTTCTTCTTGCTAATAATTCACCCGGTAAGCCGGTCGGAATATCATCGGTGATTACAGGTAAAGTTTTATCCGTTGATAATTTAGCACTTGGGTAATCCCCCATAAGTAACTCTAATTGCCTACTTGCTCTTAATACAACCTGCTTTTGATCGGCAACACGTGCAAACTCTCGGTTGACATCATTTTGCGTAAGATAAACGTCTAACGCTTGGCTTAAACCTAAACGATATGAAGCTTGTATGGTGGAAAGGTTGTGTTGTAGGTTGTTTGCTCGGTTTTGATAAAGAGTTAATAGTTGAGAGGCTTCAACAAGGTTAAACCAACTTCTCGCTATTTCAGCGACCAAATTAATCTTGCTACCCTCGTAAGTAGATTGAGCCGCTGCAAAGTTTAGCCTATCTTGTAGTTGCTCATCTGATAACTTACCCCATAAATCAACCTCATAACTTAACTGTAAACCTAGTTCGTTATTGGTTTGATAACTATCAACAGAATTATTCACTCTTTTATTTCGACTGCTAGTCATGGCTAATGACAGTTCAGGTAAGTCAGATGCACCAGATACATTTAACTTTTGTTGAGCAATAGCCATAGATGACAATTGTGCTTTTAATTGATAATTGTTTTCTAATGCATAATGGACCATTGAGCTTAACAAAGGATCGTTCAGGCTACTTAACCAACCATCTAATTGAGCAAAGTCGTTATTAGCTACTTCTTCTTGAGAATGGCTGCTTATAACACTGGAATCAACATCATGGCCAGGTTGAGTTTGAGACTGCCACGTAGTTGGGCTTTGTAAGTTCCTAGTTTTATCGCTAATAGCTGAGTCGGTTGCACAGCCAAAGGTTAAGCAAGCTAAAAATAAAGGAGATAACATGGGCTTGAAAAATTTTTTATCCCATGGATTTAAAACATAGTTATTATTTATCATGCAGATACTTCTATGATTAATTAATTGATAATAATCTAAGACCAGCATAATAAATAAAGCCATTGCGACTCACAAAGGACTTTACAAAAGTTTACACTCGCCAATTGATTAATTTAAACAGAAATAATGGTTAATAGATAAAATGTAGCACGTAAATATCACGGTGCAGCACTGTGCAATGTTTAAATTTGTTAACCTTCAGGCATAAAAAAACCTAGCTAACGCTAGGTTTTTATAAACATATTTAGTGGTTACTTAGAAGTCACTAACTCTTGCTTACTCTCAAAATTAATAACCAACTTATCCTTTTTCACGGTGACTTTCGCAATACCGCCATGGGTTAGTTCGCCAAATAATAACTCATTAGCTAACTCTTTCTTAAGCTGCTCTTGAATCAATCTACTCATTGGCCTTGCGCCCATTGCTTTATCATAGCCTTTTTCAGCTAACCAAGCCTTCGCACCTTTTGTTAATTCTAATGAAACACCTTTTTCATCAAGTTGTGCTTGAAGTTCCACAATGAATTTATCAACTACTTGCAAAATAACGTCCGTTGATAAATGGTCAAACCAAACAATATTATCTAAACGATTTCTAAATTCTGGTGAAAAGACTTTATTAATCTCGCTTAATGCATCAAGACTGTGATCTTGTTGTTGAAAGCCAATAGACTGTCTGACTGTTTCTTGAACACCAGCATTAGTGGTTAATACTAAAATGATATTTCTAAAGTCAGCCTTACGACCATTATTATCAGTTAATGTACCATGATCCATGACTTGCAATAAAATGTTATATACGTCTTCATGAGCTTTTTCTATTTCATCTAATAAAACTACAGCATGAGGATGCTTTAATACCGCATCAGTTAGTAAACCACCTTGTTCATAACCAACATAACCAGGAGGCGCACCAATTAAACGACTAACAGCATGTTTTTCCATATACTCAGACATATCATATCTTAGTAATTCGACGCCTAAGATTTTAGCTAACTGTTGAGTAATTTCTGTTTTACCCACACCTGTAGGCCCTGCAAATAAAAACGAACCGACAGGTTTTTCATCATTACCAAGACCAGCCCGTGACAACCTGATAACAGAGCTTAACTCATCAATAGCTTTATCTTGACCAAAAACTACCAATTTCAAGTTACGGTCTAAATTTTTCAAACTATCTTTTTCTGTAAGTGATACTGATTTCTCTGGAACACGCGCCATTTTTGCCACAATGGTTTCAATATCGTTATTATTGATAACTTTTTTGCGCTTACTTGGCGCAACTAGTTGCTGCTTAGCTCCGGCTTCATCAATAACATCTATGGCTTTATCTGGTAAAAATCGTTCATTAATATATTTTGCTGATAATTGAGCTGCCGCATGCAAAGCTTTATTGGTATAGCGGATGCCATGATGGGATTCATATTTATCTTTCAAACCTTGTAAGATTTTAGTGGTATCAGCAATACTTGGCTCAGCAATATCTATTTTTTGGAATCGCCTTGCCAGAGCGCGATCTTTTTCAAATATACTTTGATATTCTTGATAGGTCGTTGAACCTAAACAACGTAATTTTCCAGCAGACAATAGCGGCTTGATTAGGTTTGATGCGTCCATCATGCCACCTGAAGCAGCACCTGCACCAATGATGGTATGTATTTCATCAATAAACAGTACCGCATTTACATCATTTTCAAGCTCTTTTAATAAAGCCTTGAAACGTTTTTCAAAGTCACCACGGTATTTTGTACCGGCTAATAATGCGCCCATGTCTAATGAATAAATAGTAGCGTCACTTAAGAAGTCAGGGACTTGTTCATTAACAATTAAGTTGGCAAGTCCTTCTGCAATAGCTGTTTTACCTACGCCCGCTTCACCGACAAATAACGGGTTGTTTTTACGACGACGACTTAACACTTGTAAAGTGCGTTCAAGTTCATCATCACGACCAATTAACGGGTCAATATTACCTTTCAGAGCTTCTTCGTTTAAATTAACGGCAAAATTTTCAATAGTTCTAGGCTCTTCTTCAACAGGTTGCTCGTTTTCACCTACATGACTTGGTGAATCATGGCCATCAACTTTAGCAATGCCATGAGAAATGTAATTAACAATATCTAAGCGGCTAATATCTGCCTTTTTAAGAATATATGCCGCTTGTGATTCTTGTTCACTAAATATAGCCACAAGTACATTTGAACCACTAACTTCATTCTTACCTGATGATTGTACGTGAAAAACGGCTCTTTGAAGTACTCGTTGAAAACCAAGTGTGGGTTGAGTTTCTCTTTCTTCTTCACCAGCGGGAATCATTGGCGTTGTTTCATTAATAAACTCTAATAAGTTCTTTCGTAATTGAGTTAAATCCGCCCCACATGCACCGAGTGCTTCTATCGCTGAGGGATTATCTAAAAGAGCCAATAATAAATGTTCAACCGTCATAAACTCGTGGCGTGACTCTTTAGCTTGGCGAAAGGCTAAGTTTAATGATATTTCTAGGTCTTTGTTAAGCATAGGTACTCCAATTAACTATGTTATGCTTTTTCAACTACGCACTTAAGAGGGTGCTCATGTTCAAAAGCAAAACGGACAACATGATCTACTTTGGTTTCTGCAATATCTGCAGTAAATGTGCCACAAAGGCCCTTACCTTTATAATGAACGGTTAACATTATCTCAGTTGCTTGTTCAGCATTTTTATTAAAAAATTTCCTTAACACTTCTACAACAAAATCCATTGGTGTGTAATCATCATTTAATAAGAAAACATGGTATTTAGCCGGCTCTCTTATTTGCTTTTCTACTTCATCTTCAACAGCAGTATCACTATCAAAGAACTCTTTCCAGTTACTCATATCTTTATCTTAGACTCTTGTTATCACTTTTGCTGTAACTTTTCTGTTATTAAAGCATAAAAAAATCGTAAATTTCTGCCTTTTTAACTTGACTAATTCAGGAAATTATCTACGATTCTATAAGTGGCTAATTTTTAGCCTCTCAATTGCTTGTGTAAATGCAATAGCTTAGTTTCTGCCTTTTTTGGCGAATAGGTTAAGTTAAACATAATTCAGAACTGATGGATATAGAAGGAAGTAGATGTATGGCTCACGGTACAGTTAAATGGTTTAATAATGCAAAGGGGTTTGGTTTTATACGTCCAGAGAGTGGTGGTGAAGATATCTTTGCACATTACTCCACAATTGAAATGGATGGATACCGCACATTAAAAGCTGGACAGGATGTTAACTACGAGTTAAATGAAGGACCTAAAGGTCACCACGCAGCGAGTATTAAACCAATTATTGATGATATTGAATAGTTGGGTATAACTTAAAAATTAAGCAAAGAAAAACACAGCAATTGCTGTGTTTTTTCATTTTACGACCAAATATATCAAATTACATGTGTTCAATAATGCAGTCACCAAATTCTGAACATGTCACTAATGTCGCACCATCCATTAAGCGTTCAAAATCATAAGTAACTGTTTTAGCACCTATGGCGCCAGACATGCCTTTTAGCAATAGATCGGCAGCATCAGTCCAGCCCATATGCCTTAACATCATTTCTGCAGATAAAATAACAGATCCTGGGTTAACTTTATTCTTCCCTGCATATTTAGGTGCAGTACCGTGAGTAGCCTCAAAAATAGCAACTTCATCACTTAAATTAGCGCCTGGAGCGATACCAATACCACCCACTTGTGCAGCAAGTGCATCAGATAGGTAATCACCATTTAAATTTAAAGTTGCAATAACGCTGTATTCAGCAGGTCTTAATAAAATTTGCTGTAACATAGCATCAGCAATAACATCTTTGATGATAATTTCTTTACCTGTATTAGGGTTATTAAACGAGCACCAAGGGCCACCATTAATTTCTTGAGCACCAAACTCATCTTTAGCTAATTCATAGCCCCAATCTTTGAACGCCCCTTCCGTAAACTTCATGATATTACCCTTATGTACTAAAGTTACAGAGTCACGATCATTATCAATAGCATATTGAATGGCTTGTCTTACTAATCTTTGTGTTCCTTCTTTAGAAACAGGCTTAATACCAATGCCACAATCTTCGGTAAAACGAATTTTTGTTACACCCATTTCTTCTTGTAGGAAATTCAATAATTTTTTGGCATCATCACTACCACCTTTGTATTCAATGCCGGCATATATATCTTCTGTGTTCTCTCTAAAGATCACCATGTCTACTTCACATGGTTTTTTAACTGGGCTCGGTACTCCAGTAAACCATTGCACAGGTCGCTGACACACATATAAATCTAAAATTTGTCTAAGTGCTACATTCAAAGAACGCATGCCACCACCTACAGGTGTAGTTAAAGGGCCTTTTATACCCACTTTATACTTCTTAAACATAGCCAATGTCTCTTCAGGTAGCCAAGTTTCAGAGTCATACAGTTGGGTCGCTTTTTCACCGGCATAAACTTCCATCCATGAAATCTTTTTATCTCCACCATAAGCTTTATTAACTGCCGCATCGACAACTTTAATCATAGGAGGTGTAACATCAATACCAATACCATCTCCTTCAATAAACGGAATGATAGGGTTGTTAGGAACAGACAATTTACCATTTATTGTCGTAATTTTTTCACCTGAACTAGGAATTGTGATTTGACTTGTCATAAAGCATTCTCCTAAAAGAAATCTTACCATTGTTATCACTTTATTAAGATAAAGTGCTGAAGCATAAAAGCTTAATAGTGAAAAATCACTACGTAGGGATACGTTAAAGTAAATTTGTTGGCTAGACTAATAACCAAGAAGTGATAGTGATTATTTTGAAAATGAATATTAGTCGCTAGACTAAAGTCTAATAAGGAAGAGCCCACTTTGAATATTTTCTTGAGATATAAAAAAAGGCTAAGTAGTTAACTTAGCCTTTCAGAAATTTAGCTTCTAAATGTGTTATTAAACAGGATTACACATTTAGATTAAAGTAAAGCAGATAAAATAGTATTTAATGTTTCACTTGGGCGCATAGCTTTTTCAGCTAATTTAGGGTCAGCAAAATAATAACCATTAATATCCATTGCTACACCTTGAGCATCATTAAGTTCCTTAACAATTTTTTCTTCTTGCTTAGTTAAAGCTTGTGCAACACTTGTAAATGCAGCTTTTAACTCAGCATCTTTACTTTGTTCTGCAAGAGCTTGTGCCCAGTACATACCTAAGTAGAAGTGACTACCACGGTTGTCTAACTCGTTTACTTTACGCGAAGGAGATTTATTTTCGTCTAAGAATTTACCTGTTGCAGCATCAAGAGTATCAGCAAGTACTTGAGCTTTTGCATTGTCAGAACTTACCGCTACATGCTCTAACGACGCTGCAAGCGCTAAAAACTCACCTAAAGAATCCCAACGAAGGTGATTTTCTTTTTCAAACTGTTGTACATGTTTAGGAGCAGAGCCACCAGCACCAGTTTCAAATAAACCGCCGCCATTCATTAATGGAACAATCGAAAGCATCTTCGCTGAAGTACCCAATTCAAGGATAGGGAATAAATCAGTTAAGTAATCACGTAACACGTTACCTGTAACTGATATAGTGTCTTCACCATTAGCACAGCGTGCTAAAGTAAATTCACATGCTTTAACTGGTGCAAGAATCTGAAGTTCTAAGCCAGCTGTATCATGATCAGCTAAATAGGTATTCACTTTCTTAATCATTTGTGCATCGTGTGCTCGGTTTTCATCTAACCAAAAAACTGCTGGTGTATTCGATGCTTTAGCTCTAGTTACTGCAAGCTTCACCCAATCTTGAATTGGTGCATCCTTAACCTGACACATTCTGAAAATATCACCTTGAGCAACATTTTGTTCAATAAGCACGTCACCATTATCATTTACTACACGTACTACACCATTACCTTGCATGGTAAACGTTTTATCATGAGAGCCATATTCTTCAGCTTTTTGAGCCATTAAACCTACATTAGGCACTGTGCCCATCGTCGTTGGGTTAAAAGCACCATTTTCACGACAGAAATCAACTACCGCAGAGAATACTCCAGCATAGTTGCGATCAGGGATCATGAATTTCGTATCTTTTTGCTTACCGTCTGGTCCCCACATTTGGCCAGATGCGCGAAGTGCCGCAGGCATAGACGCATCAATAATAACGTCACTTGGTACATGCAAGTTAGTAATACCTTTGTCTGAATCAACCATTGCTAATTCTGGGCGTTCTGCGTAGATAGCTTGTAAATCAGCTTCAATTTCTGCTTTTTTCTCTGCTGGTAAACGAGCAATTTTCGCGTATACATCACCAATACCATTATTAGCATCAACACCTAATTGTTCAAAAGTCTCAGCATGTTTTTCAAACACTTCTTTATAGAAAACTTTAACAGCATGACCAAACATAATTGGGTCAGAAACTTTCATCATGGTCGCTTTAAGGTGTAATGAAAGTAAAACATCTTCTTCTTTAGCTTTTTTGGTTTCCGTTTCAAAGAACTCAACTAATGCTTTTTTGCTCATTACTGACGCATCAATAATTTCTTTGTCTAATAACGCTAGTTTTGACTTTAATACGCTAACATCACCATTTTCAGCCACGAACTCTATGCTTACATTTGTCGCACTATTTATCGTTACTGACTTTTCACTACCGTAAAAATCACCAGATGCCATGTGAGCGACATGAGATTTAGATTCTTTAGACCATGCTCCCATTGAGTGCGGGTTATTGCGTGCGTATTGTTTAACAGAACCAGGTGCACGACGATCAGAGTTACCCTCACGTAAAACTGGGTTTACTGCTGAACCTAATACTTTTGCATAAGTTAACTTTATTGACTCTTCTGCTTCGTTTTGAGGCTCTGCAGGATAATCAGGTAAATCGTACCCTTTGGCTTGTAACTCTTTAATTGTTGCTTGTAGTTGTGGGATAGAAGCAGAAATGTTTGGTAATTTAATAATATTTGCTTCAGGTGTTTTTGCTAATTCACCTAATTCAGCTAATGCATCATCAATACGTTGCTCTTTCGTTAAATATTTAGGAAAATTAGCTAACACACGACCTGCTAATGAAATATCACGCGTTTCAACATTGATACCAGATGAGGCTGTATAAGCCTGAATAATTGGTAATAAAGAATATGTTGCTAGTGCTGGCGCTTCATCGGTAATAGTATATATGATTTTAGAGTTATCAGTGCTCATTGAGTTTCCTATTTAAATTTGCCAAATGCAGAGATGAATATTAATTCAAAAAGTTAGAATTATAATTCATATCGGACAGAAAAATATTTTGCGCGCATAATATAGTATTTTGACTCTAATTTATATACCCATGACCACTAGCTAATAGTTTTTTAACGATAAAAATGGCAATAAAGATGCACAACAATCGCTATAACAAAGGAAAATCATACCACCACAAGAAGGTACGACCAGTCGCAGAAAATAGAAAAATTGTACTATTTAATAAACCTTTTGATGTTTTATGCCAATTTACCGATGAAAATAACCGAGCAACATTAAAAGATTACATTGAAATTCAAGGTGTATATGCTGCAGGTAGATTAGATAGAGACAGTGAAGGTCTTCTTTTATTAACCAATGATGGAAAACTTCAACATCAAATAGCTAACCCTAAAAAGAAAACTGAGAAAACATACTGGGCACAAGTTGAAGGAATTCCCACAGACAAAGATTTAGCTCAGTTAAGGCAAGGAGTTGAATTAAAAGATGGCTTGACACAGCCGGCCAAAATAAAACTCATTGAAGAGCCCGATGTTTGGCCAAGAACCCCTCCTATTAGAGAACGCGCATCGATTCCAACATCATGGCTAGAAATAACGATATCTGAAGGCAAAAATAGGCAAGTAAGACGAATGACAGCTCATATTGGCTACCCTACCCTCAGATTAATCAGATATAGCATAGGAAATTGGACCATTAACAATATAAAAAATGGCGCTTATAAAGTAATAGAATAATACAAACCTTAGCAACTATTTAATCAAGGTTATTGACGTGTTATAATTTTGCGCCTTTTTATATTGCACTAATTTTTTAAGTATTTATATGTCTCAAATCAGTTCAAGCCATTCAGTAAAAACACCTGAAGAAACCAAAGTAATCGTCGGTATGTCAGGTGGCGTAGATTCATCTGTTTCGGCTTATCTTCTTCAACAACAAGGTTATCAAGTTGAAGGATTGTTCATGAAAAACTGGGAAGAAGATGACACGGATGAATATTGTGCTGCCGCAGAAGATCTAAAAGATGCACAAGCAATTTGTGAAAAGTTAGGCATAAAGTTACACACAATTAATTTTGCCACAGAATATTGGGATAATGTCTTTGAATACTTTTTAGCAGAATACAAAGCAGGTAGAACACCTAATCCTGATATTATGTGTAACAAAGAAATTAAATTTAAAGCGTTTCTAGAGTTTGCTTGTGAAGATTTGCAAGCAGACTATATTGCTACTGGCCATTACGTTCAACGAGCCTTTAGAGATAATAAGTGGGTTATGGTTCGCGGTAACGATAACAACAAAGACCAAAGCTATTTCTTATATACCCTAAATGAAGATCAACTCGCCCACACGCTTTTTCCTGTGGGGCATATTGAAAAGCCAGAAGTTCGTGCTATTGCAGAGCAAGCAGGATTAATTACTCACAATAAAAAAGATAGTACAGGTATTTGCTTTATTGGCGAACGAAAATTCAAAGATTTCTTAGCACAATATTTACCGGCGCAGCCTGGCGTTATTGAATCAGCAGAAGGTGAAGCAATAGGTCAACATGATGGTTTAATGTATCACACTCTTGGTCAGCGTAAGGGACTTCGTATTGGTGGCTTAGCTAATGCTGGTGAAGAACCTTGGTATGTTGTGGAAAAAGATTTACTTCGTAACGTGTTAATTGTAGGTCAAGGTCATAATCACCCTAGGCTATTTTCAAAAGGACTGATTGCTAACCAATTGCATTGGGTAACCAGAACTGAATTAACACAAGCGATTAACTGCACTGTAAAAACACGATATCGCCAAGACGATGTACCATGCACGGTAACCCCTATTTTGGACAATGATAAGGGTGAATATCGCATCGATTTTGATGAGCCGCAAAGTTCAGTAACACCAGGACAATCAGTGGTATTTTATCAAGATGATATCTGCCTAGGTGGTGGTATCATCGATACCTTAGTGAGATAAAAAGTTTACATTGTCATTAAGGCATTATAGCCATTTTTCTATATATAGTTTAGAGCGTACATGAAAGATCAAATAATAACGTTAGCTGCTTTATGCCAAGTTGCTAATCTAGTTCAACAGGTATCAAGAAAAGGTCAAGCCGATGAGTCAGAGCTTGAGATGTTACTAAATAGTATTGTTGAAACATCCCCACAAAATACGCTAGCGGTTTATGGTGGTGAGTTAAGTAAAATTAGAGCCGGTTTAATTTTATTAATCGAGCACCTTGGCGATAATAAAAACGATAAGGTCAAAGATCCAGAGTTTACTCGTTACTTAATAAGTCTAATGAATTTAGAACGAAAGTTAGTTAAACAACCGAAAAAACTCGCTTTATTATCTGAACGAATTGAAGACACTAAAAGGCAATTAACTCACTATGAACTAACGAGTGACCCTCTTGTTGCCAGTTTTGCAAGTATTTATAGCGATATCATTAGCCCCCTTGGCGCAAAAATACAGGTGACGGGTGAACCTAATATCTTGAAGCAAAAAACAAATCAATACCGAATTAGAGCATTATTGCTTGCGGGTATTAGAACAGCTGTATTGTGGCGACAAGTCGGCGGAAAACGTCGAACAATTTTGTTTTCACGAACTAAATTAGTTCAATTGGCGAAGCAACTTTTAGCTTCGTTAGATTAAAATATTTATTTAAATTTATTGTATTAACAATTAGGAATCAATTATGGAACTTTCAGCATTAACTGCAGTATCACCAGTAGATGGTAGATACGGTAGCAAAGTTAAAGCATTACGCCCAATCTTTAGTGAATTTGGCCTTATTAAATACCGTGTAACCGTAGAGGTACGTTGGTTACAAAAACTGGCTAATACAGATCAAATTAATGAAGTTCCAACTTTTTCAGCACAAGCGAACCAAGTACTTGATGCTATTGTCAGCAACTTCAGTGAAGAAGATGCTCTTCGCATTAAAACCATTGAAGCAACAACTAACCATGATGTTAAAGCTGTTGAATATTTCTTAAAGGAAAAAATTGCTGATAATGCTGAGTTAAATGCCGTTACTGAGTTTATTCACTTTGCATGTACTTCAGAAGATATTAACAATTTATCGCACGGCTTAATGTTAAAAGAATGTCGTGAGCAAGTATTATTACCTGTTATTGACGAAATTTTAGCAGAAATTAAAGCACTAGCCGTTGAATATAAATCAATTCCAATGATGTGTCGTACACATGGTCAGCCTGCTTCTCCTAGCACATTAGGTAAAGAAATGGCTAACGTTTATGTTCGTTTACAACGTCAACGTGAGCAAATAGCTAACATTGAATTATTAGGTAAAATCAATGGTGCTGTAGGTAACTACAATGCTCATATCAGTGCCTACCCAGAAGTTAACTGGCATGAGTTTTCAAATGAGTTTGTTAACTCATTAGGCTTAACATGGAATGCATTTACTACCCAGATCGAGCCACATGACTACATTGCAGAATTATTTGACACAGTAGCTCGTTTCAATACCATTTTAATTGACTTCGATCGTGATGTTTGGGGATATATTGCCCTAGGTCACTTTAAGCAAAAAACTATTGCAGGTGAAATTGGTTCATCAACAATGCCGCATAAAGTTAACCCTATTGATTTTGAAAACTCTGAAGGTAATTTAGGTATTGCTAATGCGCTATTTAGCCACCTTGCTCAAAAATTACCCGTTTCTCGCTGGCAACGTGACTTAACTGACTCAACAGTTTTACGTAACTTAGGTGTTGGTTTTGGTCACGCCTTAATTGCTTACCAAGCTACACTGAAAGGTATTAGCAAACTTCAAGTAAACGAAGAAAGTTTAGCCGCTGAGTTAGATAGCAACTGGGAAGTACTTGCTGAACCAGTTCAAACAGTTATGCGTCGTTACGGCATTGAAAAGCCATATGAAAAGCTTAAAGATTTGACTAGAGGAAAGCGCGTTGATGGTGATTCTATGCGCGAATTCATTGATAATCTAGAGCTTCCAGAACAAGCTAAAGCTGAATTAAAAGCATTAACTCCTGGCGGGTATATAGGTCGTGCTGTTTCATTTATTGATGAATTATAAATGTTAATTGCAAAAGTTTAATTTTGAATAAAAAAGAAGGCAGTTGCCTTCTTTTTTTGTGCCTCCCCCCCTGAAACCCTTGCTACACTACGACTTTAGCCTAATTTATAAACTTTTTATTGGCATTTATATCCATTATTGACTAGTCTGAATTAACCTTTGTAATTAATAATCACTCACATTTAAATTATTAACTACATTTAATTTCATGGCTTGATCAAGAATGGGTTAAACAATGACGTACAGTATCAGTAGAGTTAAATGGCAACAAGCGGCACCATTATTAAAAAATATAAGAGAAAAAGTCTTTATTTGTGAGCGAAGAATCCCTAAAAATGTAGAATTTGATCAAGGCGATAGAACTGCATATCACATGCTGGTTTGCGATGACACCAGTCAAGAACCAATAGCAACAGGCAGAATATCTCCTGAAGGAGAAATAAGTAGAATTGCCGTAGTAAAGGGCTACCGAAGTAAAAAAGTCGATAAAGTTGTCATGGAAGCTTTATTCAAGATAGCACAAGAATTGTCACTTAAAGAAGTTTATATTTCCTCGCCTTTAGATAAAGTTGAGTATTTCATTGCTCAGCAATTTCAACCCATAGGATCTGTGTATATGGAAGTAGGTATGCCTAAACAACGTATGGCATGTTCGATCTCTTCAGCGATAGCCCATGCCAAGGAGGCAAATTACTACTTCACACATTAATTACAGGCTAAAAAAGTTATTTCTGCCACAATGATTCATCATCATATAGTTGGTACAGACCTTCTGATCGGCTGACCAATAAGTTTGCAAAATCATTTTGTGATTTATCATCTGCTCTGAATAGATTTTCTGCTTGCATCTGCCATTTTAATGCAAAGTGACGCAAAGCTTCTCGTGCACTAGGCGCAACATCAACGCTACTATGATCAGTGGGTAAGTCTCCACACAGTACCCATACCTTACTACCATCATTCAAATTAAGCTTCCAGACAGCCAAAATAGGAACTAAATAGCGACTCTCTTCAACGGCAACACTTTGAGTGATAAGACCTTTTGTCGCTAAATATTTGGTTGCGACTTGGTACTGCTCCCTTGTCCATTGTTGTTGTTCTTCTTCTGTCATCTGCTTCGGTTGCGTCATTACTTTTTCCTACTACCCTTATTTATAAATACTTCTTCAACTAGTACAAACTCTGTGAATTTTACTCTATATGACTCTATTGTATCTTTTTATGAACACTTAGAGAAAATTGACTTCAACGTTAATTCTAGTCGCTGACTAGCCTGTATATAGGCTAAATGCTATTGTGCGGTGAAATATTACAACATATGTTTCAGATAATATACCTATACTCAATGAAATCTAATAACAAATGAGAGGATGTTATCTAAAGCAAAAATCAATAGAGAGATTTATTAATGGCACTTTTTGATTTACCCGATTTTGATAATCATGAACAAGTCGTTTTCTGTAGCGACGAAGATAGTGGTTTAAAAGCTATTATTGCTGTACACAGCACTAAATTAGGCGCAGCCGTTGGCGGTTGTAGAATGTGGGACTACGTCAATGATGAAGAGGCATTGACGGATGTACTTCGTTTATCTAAAGGTATGACATATAAGAATGCCTTAGCAGGGCTAGCAATGGGCGGCGGTAAATCTGTCATTATTGGTGATGCAAAAACTTTAAAGTCAGATAAATTATTCAAAGCTTTTGGTAATGCACTTAATGGCTTAAATGGTCGCTATTTTAGTGCTGAAGATGTAAATATTACGACTGCAGACATCGCTGTTGCAAATACAGTAACGCCCTTTGTTACAGGAACAGAAGGAAAAAGTGGTAACCCTGCCCCATTTACCGCTTTAGGCACGTTCTTAGGTATTAAAGCATCGGTGAAACATAAATTTAATCGTGATGAACTAACAGATCTTACTGTTGCTGTTCAAGGACTTGGTAGTGTTGGCTTTGCTTTATGTGAACACCTTCATAAAGCCGGTGCAAAACTTATCGTAACAGATATCAGTAAAGAAGCTCTTGATAAAGCAGCGACTGAGTTTGGTGCTAGTATCGTGGAGCTTGATGAAATTTACCATCAAGACGCAGATATATACGCTCCTTGTGCTTTAGGTGCCACAATTAACGATAACACCATTGACCAATTTAAAGTTAAAATAATTGCAGGCTGTGCCAATAACCAATTAGCTGAAAGTAAACACGATCAAGCTTTAGTTGAACGTGGCATCTTATATGCTCCTGACTATGTCATTAATGCCGGTGGTATCATTAATGTTTCATTTGAAAATGACTACTGTGCTGATAAATCGACAAAGAAAGTCGAAGAGATTTACCAAACGTTATTGGAAATATTTACTAAAGCTGACCATGAAAAACGCCCTACCGGTATTATTGCCGACGAGATGGCGCAAGAAATTATTAGAAATGGTGGGAAATAACCCTAACTTCTAAATTTAATCACGTATTTTCACTATTTTACTATACTTGCTAGTATCTTGTTAACTAAGGTACTAGCATGAAAACCTCTTCCCTTTTCTTCATACTTGTATATTTTTACACCGTACAGTGCGTCGCTGTTACGACTATCATGACCACTGGTAAACAAAAACCTGATGATGCTAGTCATGACTATTTCATTGGCCTGTTAAAGCTAGCACTTATGGAAACAAGTAACGAATATGGTAACGCAGTTATACAGACGGTACCTCACCCTGGACAAGAACGTGTAATTAAGTTGCTCGCTATGGGAGAGTTTTATGATGTAGCATGGACAGGTACTTCAAATGCAAGAGATATCAAGTTGCATAAAGTTCCTTTTCCGTTATTTAAAGGTGGCTTAGGCTGGCGAGGAATGATTATAAGGCGAGATACTCAAGATGAGTATGCTTCGGTCAAGTCAATTGACGATTTAAAAAACTATGTTATTTGTCAAGGTTCCCACTGGCCGGATGCTGACATACTTGAGCATAATGATTTAACGGTTTATCGAGCAGGACACTTTGATGCCATGTTACAAATGGTTGTACTAAAACGCTGCGATTTGCTCCCCTTAAGTATTTTTGAAGGTCAAGCTGAGTTAGCGTTAGTTCAAAACAGTTTTCCTGAACTGATGTTTTATCAAGAGTTAATAATTCGTTATCCGTTAACAATGCACTTTTTTGTCAACTTAAAGAAAAAGAAGTTAGCACAGCGCATCAACTTAGGATTAGAAAAATTAGAAAACTCTGGCCAACTAGAACGCTATATGCAGCGTCATTCACTCACTAAAAATGCTTTTCCATTAAGCAAGTTTAAAAAAGCACAAGTTATTGAACTTCAAAGCACTGAAATAGTCAGTAAAGATACGATTAAACATACCTTAAAATGGCCGAAACAAAATTAAAAAGAGTAAAACATCATATTTAACATGACTTGTCTGTCGAGTTATTAGAAAATATAAGAAATTTTTTATGACAAGCAAAGTATGTGCAATCGTACTTTTAAACTATTATGAATTTATCTATAGAGTTCAAACAACCTGAAATGACATCAGCTTTTGATTGGCAACTTACTCAAGAAGTTAATGTAAAAGATGAAAATAAAAACGTTATAGCCAAAGCAGAAATTGAACTGATCACCCTAAATAAGCACCGAGATGCAAGTAAAAGCTATGAGATGCTTGAACAACAACTAGGTAATACCGACTGGGAAATCCCTCTTAATGTTTACTTTAAAGGACAAAACTTAGATTCAAATCTTTGTGAAACATTATCAGTAAGTGCAGACACTAAAAAAGCCAAGTCTCATATTATGCTTGAAGCAATAAGTGTCCAACCTAATTACCGTAAGCAAGGGGTAGCCAAATATCTTATTACCGAGATCATGAAGCATTATCCTAAAGCACAATCCATTACAGCCTTTAGTATGCCATTAGCTGAATTTGTCGACCCTGAAGATTGTGAGGATAGTAGAAATAAAACTTATTACACACAGCTCCAACTAGAAAACAATGAGCAAAGCCAAGAAGAATTAGCTAAATTTTTTAAACAAGTAGGTTTTATTGAATATAAAGTTGACGACAGTCTACTTGCCGAACCATTAACGTTTGATATATTTGTCGCAAGTCAGTCGACAATTATTCAATGCGATGAGTAGTTTTTATTAAATCTATTTCACTATAGTGATAACTAATAGAAAAAAAATCCCTGCATTTGCTGGGATTTTTTATTTAAAATAAGAGTAAACTAATTAATCAACTAATTGGTATTGCTCTTTTAGTATAGTAATAATTTCAGCTTTAGGATTATCAGATAAGACTATCTTTTGTCCGGTAATTTTTTCAGCTATATCGATATAAGTTTTAGAGACATTCATTAATACAGATTCAGGTAATTCATTATCACGAGCTAAGTTTTCACGTTCGCTCATTCTGTCTTTATTCAATAAAATATCAGGATCTGGAAAATGATTTAATAATAACTGTCTAAAGCCTTCTTTAGAGTTCTCGACTACTTTACCAGCTCGATACTGTTCACCATCCCATATACGTGATGAATCAGGTGTACCTACTTCATCCATATAAATGAGCTTGTCAGTACCACTGCTATCTTTTACGTAACCAAACTCGAACTTAGTATCAACAAAAATTTGATCAATTTTCTCTAAAGCAGCCGAAATAACATCAAAGCCTTGAGTGAGTAATTTTTCGTATAAAGCTATATCATCCGCTGATTTAAAGTTGAAAGCCTCAAAGTTCTCTTCAATATTCTTACGAGTGATGTTGACATCATCTACTGCAGGAACCCCAGGAATACCCTCAAGAATACCCTTAGTTGAAGGGGTTTGTAATAGCTCTGGTAACTTACTATCTTTCGCTAAATCTTCTGGTAACTCGATACCACAAAATTCGCGTTCACCTTTAGAATAAGCACGCCACATTGACCCCGTAATATATTGACGACAAATTGCTTCAATCATCACAGGCTTTGCTTTTTGGACAATCCAGACAAAAGGGTGTGGAATATCTAAAATATGACTATCAGCTAAACCTTGCTCTTTAAATAACTTAAACCAATGGTTTGAAATGGCATTAAGCGCAGCACCTTTACCTGGTACACCTTTCATACCGCCCTCGCCCTGCCAAATACAATCAAAAGCAGAAATACGATCACTTATAACCATAATGGCTAATGGTGTATCTTGTGCAACATCATAACCTTTTTCTTGAATAAGACGTTTACTATCAGCAGCGGTTAACCAATAAACACTACGTACCTTGCCACTATGAACAGGCGCATCGGTGCGAATAGGTAAATCATTATTTACTGCTAAAACTTTATCAGCAAGACTCATGGTACAAACCCTATATCTTAAAATATTTAGTTAATGTAATAAATATTATCTCAGCAATGAAATAGCATTGATTACATAAACTCAAACTTAGTTCTTACAATGTTAACTAAATTAAGTTGAGATAATTTAGTTCATTTACAAGGTAAAAGCACGGAGCTTATGCATATAAGTGAGTACTTTTAAACGCGGTAAATGGGCTAAAGTGACTTAAGTTAATTAGTTAAAAAAGAAAAGGACGCTCGAAAGCGTCCTTATCATTTAAAGCTTATTCAATTCTAAGCAGCTAAAGAAGCTTGCGCTTTTTCAACTAAGAATGTGAATGCTGCTTTATCGTATACTGCAATGTCAGCTAGGATCTTACGATCGATTTCAATAGAAGCCTTTTTAAGACCATTAATGAAACGGCTGTAAGATAAACCATTTTGACGAGCTGCTGCGTTAATACGAGCGATCCAAAGTTGACGGAATTGACGCTTACGTTGACGACGGTCACGGTATGCGTATTGGCCAGCTTTAGTAACAGCTTGAAAAGCAACGCGATAAACGCGACTACGAGCACCGTAGTAACCTTTAGCTTGCTTTAAAACCTTCTTATGACGTGCACGAGCTTGTACACCACGTTTTACTCTTGCCATTTTCTATCTCTCCTATTAACCGTGACGTAAAAGTTTTTTAACTGACTTGATGTCAGAAGCAGCGATCATGCACTTAGCACGTAAATGACGCTTAACTTTTGTACGACGTTTAGTCAAGATATGACGTAAACCAGCTTGTTTGAACTTATAGCCAGTTGCTGTTGCTTTAAAGCGCTTTGCAGCACCTTTATTGGTTTTCATTTTAGGCATGTGAATAACTCCGCATTGTTATGCCAAATATTAAGTAGCCAAGGCGAAAATAATTTTACAATTACTTTACTTGTAAGCCTTTACTACCAGCGTAAAGATAAAGTTGGTGAATAACTGAAATCAGTTATTACTTGTCAAACCAAGTTTTATCTATTTTTAGGGGCTAGAACCATCACCATTTGGCGTCCTTCCGCTTTACGCGGGAAAAACTCCACTACAGTAAGCTCTTCTAAATCGTTTTTAACACGAGTTAAAAGTTCTATACCTAGTTCTTGGTGGGCCATTTCACGGCCACGGAAACGTAATGTAACCTTGACCTTGTCGCCGCCTTCTAAAAAGCGTTTCAGGTTGCGTAGTTTGACCTGATAATCGCCTTCATCTGTACCAGGACGGAATTTAATTTCCTTAACCTGAATTTGTTTCTGCTTCTTGCGTTGTTCTTTCTGTTCTTTAGATTTCTCATAAAGAAACTTGCCGTAGTCCATCACTCGACAAACAGGAGGTTTAGCGGTTGGGCTTATTTCCACTAGATCTACACCAGCTTCGTCTGCTTGGTCCATTGCTTCATTTAATGTAACAATGCCACCAGCTTCGCCGTCAAACTTAATTAAACGAACTTCGTTACCTGGGATATCTGTGATTAACTCATTTAAACGATGTGCTGGCTCTTTGCGCCCGCCTCGTTGTCCACCTTTAATAGCCATGTTCCTCCAAAAGAACTCTTTTTTGTTTACTTATAAATTGCTATTTCCTTTCATTTAGTTGTCAAAAGTGCTCATTAATATTCATCAACTCTGCACTTTTTCCTATAAATAAAAGGAAATTTCTGCTTTCTAAGCAATAAAAATAATTTTATTTAATTCTTATTGTTTATAAATACCGATAGAAACCTAACTTACTGGCGGTTATTTACTTCGTCAGTTAACTTAACAACAAAATCTTCTATCGACATTTTTCCTAAATCTTCACCACTTCGTGTGCGGATGGCAATTTCGCCAGCTTCCATTTCTTTGTCACCTACAACTAACAAATACGGAACGCGCTTCAAAGTGTGCTCGCGGATTTTAAAGCCTATTTTCTCATTTCTCAAGTCTAGTTTTGCTCTAAATCCACTTTCTTTGAGTTTTTTAACAACTTTTTCACAATATTTGCTCTGTTTGTCGGTAATATTCATCACAGTTGCTTGAATTGGCGATAACCAAGTTGGGAATTTACCGGTATATTCTTCAATTAAAATACCAATAAAACGTTCAAGTGAACCTAAAATTGCACGGTGAATCATTACAGGAACATGTTTTTCACCATCTTCACCGATATAAGAAGCATCTAAACGACCAGGTAAAGCAAAATCTAATTGCACCGTACCACATTGCCAATTACGTCCTAAACAATCCTGTAAAGTAAATTCAATCTTAGGACCGTAAAAAGCCCCTTCTCCTGGTAAATATTCAAAAGCAATACCTAAGTTATCAAGGGCATTTGCAAGGCCTTGCTCAGCTTTGTCCCAAATTTCATCACTGCCGATACGCTTTTCAGGGCGAGTAGAAAGTTTAACGATGATATCTTCAAAGCCAAACGTTTTATAGACATCGTAAACCATTTTAATACATAAGCTTACTTCATCTTGTACTTGCTCTTCAGTACAGAAAATATGGGCATCATCTTGAGTAAAACCACGCACTCGCATTAAACCATGTAATGAGCCTGATGGTTCATTACGATGACAACAGCCAAATTCACCCATTCTTAGTGGCAAATCGCGGTAAGACTTTAAGCCTTGGTTAAAAATTTGAACATGACCAGGACAGTTCATTGGTTTAATCGCGTATTCGCGCTTTTCAGACTCAGTAGTAAACATGGCATCGCCATATTTTTCCCAGTGACCTGATTTTTCCCAAAGTACACGATCCATCATTAATGGACCTTTCACTTCGTCGTAATCATATTCATGTAATTTTTCGCGAACAAACTTCTCAAGTTCAGTATAAATCGTCCAGCCATCGTTATGCCAAAACACCATTCCAGGCGCTTCTTCTTGCCAATGGAATAAGTCTAATGTTTTACCAATTTTACGGTGGTCGCGCTTTTCTGCTTCAGCTAAACGTTGGATATATGCTTTTAATTGCTTTTTATCTGCCCAAGCAGTGCCGTATATACGTTGCAGCATTTTATTATCTGAATCACCACGCCAATAAGCTCCAGCTACTTTCATCAATTTAAAATGGTGACAATGGCGCATACTTGGTACATGAGGACCACGACACATATCAATATATTCTTGATGATGATAAAGCGCAGGTGTATCAGACTTATCGATATTTTCATCAAGAATTTCTAGTTTATAAGTTTCGCCACGCTCTGAAAATGCATCGTAAGCATCTTGCCAAGAGCCTGTTTTCTTAATAACTTCATAGCCCGTACGAGCAAGTTCTGTCATACGCTTTTCAAGTTTAACTAAATCATCTTCTGTAATAGTCTCTTCCAGATCAACATCATAATAAAAACCATTATCTATGGTCGGACCGATAGCCATTTTAGTATTTGGCCATAACTGCTTAATAGCATGTCCTAATAAATGCGCACAAGAGTGGCGAATGATCTCAAGACCTTCATCATCTTTACTGGTAATTAATTGTAAAGTTGAATCATCTTTAATTAGCTCACAAGCATCAACTAAGTCACCATTAATACGACCTGCAATGGTCGCTTTCGCTAAACCAGGGCCAATATCAAGAGCAACGTCCATTACCGAAACTGCATTTTCAAAAGAGCGTTGTGAACCATCAGGGAGAGTTATAACAGGCATGAATTTTTCCTTAAGTCAGTGGCGGCGCATACCAAGCGTCGCTTGAATTTTAAACTTGATTTTTTATAACAAAAAAAAGAGCACAAAGCTCTTTTTAAAAAGTATTTTTCTAAGGCCTGATTGTAAAAGCCTTCAATGGTTTACACAAGGTTTTTAACAATAAAATTTATACTTACAAAATAACAACATTCAATATCAGGTAAAGTTATCAAAATGGACTATCATTGTAAAAAAGAAGGAATTTAATAAACACACAATTTGCCCGCTTCTTATCAGGTACATTGACACTATGGATACACAACAACTTATCGAACAATCTGACAACATTTTCAAAGTACTAACTCAGCAATCAACACAAGGCATTAGTGTTGCTGACATTCATGGCAATTACATTTTTGTCAATCCCGCATTTTGTAAAATGGTAGGCTACAGCAGCGAAGAACTATTAAACCTAACCGTTTTTGATATGAAAGCACCTAATCAAGATCACTCTTCATTTGAGCAAAGTAAAAACAGTAAAGAGAAGCATGCAATAAAGGTAATGTTGCAACGAAAAGATGGATCAATTTTTCCTGCAGAGGTCATTGGTAAAAAAATAACTTTCGAAAATAAAGAATGTGTTTTAGGGACCGTGCAAGATATAAGCGAACGTGTTGAAACGGAGCGCGCATTATTAGAAAGTGATACACGTTACCAACTCGCGATGAAAGTAGCCAACGATGGGGTATGGGATTGGCATATTAAAACCAATTTGGTTGAGTATGATGAACGATATTACACTATGGCAGGCTATAAAAAAGATGCCTTCCCTTACACTCTTGAAGAATGGAAAAAGCGAGTTCATCCAGATGATATAACCCATGCAATGAATGCCATGGATTTATATATGCAAGGCAAGGCACGTCAGTACGATATTGAGTTTAGGTTTCTTTGCCAAGACAATAGCTATATGTGGATAAGATCTCGCGGTAAAGTTATTCAAAAGGATGAACATAATAACGCTGTACGGTTTATCGGTACTCATTCTGATATTAGTGTGCAAAAAAAACATGAAGAAAAAATTTTATATCAAGCACATTTTGATTCATTAACTTATTTACCAAATAGATTTCTTTCACTCGACAGGCTCAAACATGCCTGTATTGAAGCCAACCGTAATAAAGAGTTAGTCGCTTTATTATTTTTAGACTTAGACGACTTTAAAAAGGTAAATGACACGTTAGGCCATGAAACTGGCGATCGATTATTACAAGAAGCGGCTAACAGACTACGTGGTGTAGTAAGAAGTGTCGATACAGTGGGCAGGCTTGGCGGCGATGAATTTATAATAATTCTCGGTGGACTTAAAAGTGTAGATGAAGCACACCCTATTATTGATAATTTATTAAATCAATTTAGAGAAATGTTTGTTATACATAAGCGTGAGCTGTTACTCACCGCAAGTGTTGGTGTTGCTATTTATCCCAATGATGCTAGAGACTCTTCTGAACTGCTTAGAAATGCAGATTCTGCGATGTATGATGCTAAAAACTGTGGCAGGAACACCTTTTCATATTACACCGCACAAATGAATCAATGTGCCCAACGACGCTTAGCAATTGAAGAGCAAATTCACGGTGCACTCAATAGAAATGAATTTTCCGTTTTTTATCAGGTAAAAACCAATTTATCTAATGGAAAAATAATGGGAGCAGAAGCTTTATTGCGTTGGAATAACCCCGCGCTAGGGAATGTACCACCAGATGAGTTTATTGCTATTGCAGAACAAACAGGCAATATCATACAACTGGGTAAATTTGTTTTAGAGCAATCATTAAAACAAACTGCCCTGTGGCATAAAGAGTATCAACAAGATTTTCAAATAGCCGTGAACTTGTCACCTAGACAATTTAGAGACCCACAATTAGTACAGTTTATTGATGATACGCTTAAAGCGAACAATGTTCATGCGAGTAATCTTGAATTAGAAATAACAGAAGGGGTATTACTCAGTGGGTATAATTATGTTGAAAGTATGCTTAATTCTATTACACAAATGGGTGTAAAAATGGCGATGGATGACTTTGGTACGGGCTACTCGTCGTTAAGTTACCTAAGGACTTACCCATTTGACGTGATAAAAATAGACAGAAGCTTCATTAATGAAATTGCCACAGCAGAAAAAGATAGGGCTTTAATCAACGCAATTATTTCTATGTCACACGCCCTTAATCTAAAAGTTGTTGCCGAAGGGATTGAAACTGAAGAGCAATGCCAATATTTACGTAAGGTTAATTGTGATCTTGGACAGGGATACTTATTCAGTAAACCTATTTCAGCACAAGCGATGACAAAATTGCTCGATAGCACTTTTCAAATAAATAAGTAATAATAAACCATTAATATCTTTACCAATAAATTTAATGACATTGACATGGCTAGATAGAAAAAATGGCTTATTCCATTTTTTAATTGTGATCATTTGTTTGCTTTATCATCAAGATGCTCAAAGTACCAATGAAGCACACAAAGTATTAGAAAAACCTCAATGGCGTGTATGGCAAAAAAATAGCCACATTGAAGTGAGTTACCGTAATAGTCATATATACAATAGCGACAATGTTCCTTTATTAGAGGTTAAAGCAACACTTCAAGTTGATTCTAGCCTTTCTGCATTTTTACTTTTTATTCAAGACGTTGAAAATACGCCTCGTTGGCTAATAAATGCCAAAAGAAGTGAAATAACTCGACAAAACTCACCCCAAGAGAATCAATTTTACATTGAATTCAAAGGATTGTGGCCAATAAAAAAACGTTTGCTTTTCATCCAATCACGGTATTGGCAAAATAAAGATTTATCCGTTGAGATAGCGCTTACAGATGCCGAAGATAAAATAATAGAACAGCTATTCCCAAAAGAGCGAGATGATATAATCAAAGTTAATATTCATCAGGCTCAATGGCTGTTAACTCCTTCTTTGAGAATAAATGAACAAACCAAAGAAATTCATCACTTAAATATTGAATATCAGTTTATTGCCGATGCCGGTGGTAACGTACCACAATGGTTAGCTAAGCACTTTGCACTGAAATCAATCTGGAAAAGCATAAGGAATATTCACCGTCAATTACCAGAATCAATATGGCAACAACATGATATCCCTCACATTAAAGAGTTAACACCAAGTAATTAACTTTCAGAGCACATAGATAGTGCCATAGCTTCCGCTATTTTTATTCCATCAATACCTGCTGATAAAATCCCCCCTGCATAACCTGCCCCCTCTCCAGCTGGAAAAAGCCCTTTGACATTGATACTTTGCAAGCTTTCTTTATCTCGCGTAATTTGAATGGGAGACGAGGTACGAGTTTCTACAGCGGTTAAGGTGGCTTCATCCATAGAAAAACCTTTTATTTTTCGTTCAAAAGCAGGTAATGCTTCACGAATTGCTGCTACGGCATAGTCTGGCAATGCCTCGCTTAAATCACAATAGGTAACACCAGGTTTGTAAGATGGAATTACACTGCCATGCTCCCCAGTTTTTCTACCTGCAATAAAGTCACCAACTAACTGTACAGGAGCATCATATGTTGCCCCGCCTAGTTTAAATGCCTTTTCTTCAAGTTGACGCTGAAAGTCAATGCCAGCTAAGACATTGCTTGTGTCACCATCTTCGGTAAAATCTTTTGGCTCGATACCTACAACAATGGCGCTGTTGGCATTGCGCTCATGACGTGAATATTGGCTCATACCATTAGTCACAAGACGATTTTCCTCAGAAGCAGCTGCAACTACAGTTCCTCCAGGGCACATACAAAAACTATAAACAGAACGACCATTTTTACAATGATGTACTAACTTATAATCTGCAGCACCAAGTATAGGATTACCAGCATTTGTGCCAAATCTTGCATCATCAATAACAGATTGTTCATGTTCAATTCTAAAACCTACCGAAAATGGTTTAGCTTTTATAAACACGCCATGCTCATGTAAAATCTTAAAAGTATCTCTTGCACTATGACCAATAGCCAATGCAATATGCTTGGTTTTAATATGCTCGCCTGATGCCAAGGTTAAACCAGTAACCTCTCGTTTTTGCTCAGAATTTTTTTCATCCACATCGTCAAAATGAATTTCATCAACACGCTGCTCAAACCTAACCTCACCGCCTAACTCTATAATTTTGGCGCGCATTTGTTCAACCATAGTAACCAATTTAAAGGTACCTATGTGAGGTTTACTTACATATAGAATTTCTTCTGGCGCGCCTGCTTCAACAAATTCATTCAATACTTTACGGCTATAATGTTTAGGATCTTTCACTTGGCTATACAGCTTACCGTCAGAAAACGTACCAGCTCCACCTTCACCAAATTGAACATTAGATTCGGTATTAAGGATCTTCTTACGCCAAAAACCAAAAGTATCTTTAGTTCTTTCCCTTACCTCTTTACCGCGCTCTAAAATAATGGGCTTAAAACCCATTTGTGCTAATACCAAGCCTGCGAATAACCCGCAAGGCCCTAAACCAATTACGACAGGACGTTCAGATATTTCTCCAGCTTTTGCAACAAATTTATAGCGCATATCAGGAGTCTGCTTTATTTTATTATCACTGGCAAAATCTAATAACAATTGTGCTTCATTTGAAGTTTCCACATCTAAGGTATAAATTAAAATAATATTACTTTTACGTCTTGCATCGTAACCACGTTTAAAGACATTGAAGGAAATTAATTGCTCTTGACTAATTAATAGCTTAGCTAAAATAGCTTGCTCTATGGCCTCTTCAGGGTGATCAAGGGGAAGTTTTATATCGGTTAGACGTATCATCTTTAAAGATCCAAAATTGGCAAGGGGAAATCTGGCTGCATTTTACCTGATTGTTTGCCTATGTGAAAACAAGAGATTGAATTTACTGTCAGCGAAGGTATGATGCAGCCAATTTTTAAATTTAAAATTTTATAAAGTGAGTTCGCATGGCCTTTGTTGTCACCGACAATTGTATTTTATGTAAATATACCGACTGCGTTGCGGTATGTCCTGCAGATGCCTTTTATGAAGGGCCAAACTTTTTAGCCATTAACCCCGATGATTGCATTGATTGTGATTTATGCCCTATCGAGTGCCCTGCTGAAGCAATATTCCAAGAAGATGCTGTACCAGAGCATCAAAAAGAGTTCATCGAATTAAATAAAGAGTTATCTCAAGTATGGCCAAGAATAACTGAGCTAAAACCCCCTTTAGCAGAGGCGAAAAAATGGGATGGTGTTGAAAATAAATTAAAATACTTAAAAGTTGAAAATGAATAACCCCCGCACTAATCAGAATACGTCTATACTAAAATCATTATCAATGATCTTTGGTAATTGCTATGTGGCAATGTATAGAACAAGCAATCAGTATTGAAACGGGTAAAGCATTTAAAATTCTACACAAAGAAGCTGTATCTCATGGCGCTTTTAACCAACCAATTGAGGAATTTGATCCTCCGTTAAATCTTTCCTATAAAGTTACTGATAGTCAAAGAAGTTTTTTCATCAAGCTAAACAAGAAAGAGTGCTTAGCTAACTTTCAAGCTGAAGCTTACTCTTTAAAAAAATTGCATGCCCTAAATATCATTCCTTGCCCGAAAGTAACAGGAATAGGCACGAGTTTAGACAAAAGCTTTCTTATTTTAGACTACATAGAGTTTAGCAAAGCAAAACCGAGGCTTTGGTATCAACTAGGCCAGCAGTTAGCTCAAATACATTATGAAACACAGCACGGCCAATTTGGTTGGCCGCACGATAATTTTATTGGGCAAACTATTCAACCAAATAACTGGAGTAGTAATTGGCGGACATTTTTTGCCAATCAAAGAATAGCTTGGCAATTACAGTTACTGTCAGAAAAGTCAATACTGCTCGGTGATATAGAGCACATAGCACAAACATGTCATGACGCGTTATTACATCACAAGGTTGAACCATGCCTTGTGCATGGTGATTTATGGCAAGGAAATACTGGTTTTACTGCTGAAGTAGCCATGCTCTTTGATCCTGCATGCTATTATGGCGATAGAGAAGTTGACATTGCAATGACTGAATTATTTGGTAGCTTTCCAAGCGAATTTTATCGTGGTTATCAAGCAGAGTACCCGCTAAATTCAGGTTATGAAAAGAGAAAAATCATTTATAATTTCTATCATATTCTTAATCATGCCAACCTTTTTGGTGGTATTTATATTGAACAGGCAAAAGCAACCCTGTCGCGGATAATGGCTTTACAACTGCATTAAAAATTTCGTGAAGGTAATAATATGTCCTGACTCTATTTCAATAGAATTAACTATTATTGATATAGAGCATGGCACTTTCAATGAAAAAGCTCATACTTATGAGACATGCTAAACACTTTTACACTTTGAACGGAGGTAAGATATGCAACATAAATTAACTGAACAACGCATAACTTGTCCGCATTGTGGTCATCATTTACATACCACGATTGATTCATCTTCAGGTGATCAAGATTACTACGATGAATGTCCTGCTTGTTGTAAAGAGATTCACTATAACTTGCATATTGATGAATATCGCCAAAAAGTTCAACTTGTTGTCGATAGTGATGATGAGCAAGTTTTTTAATTCAAAGTTTTGTTAATCTTTGTACTACTCCTTGTTTGATGAGTACATCTTTACTATGATGCCTTAACTAATAGGCTACTTTAGTTAACTTCTAAAGCATTTATTTAGTATGCAACCTCCCCTTTTTGATTTTTAAAGTAACTCAATGAACTTATCTGCATTCAAGTCTCACACTAAAAGCTTATTAAAGCTGACTTACCCTATATTAATCGCTCAACTGATTCAAAACCTTATGGGCTTTGTCGATATTGTGATGGCTGGTCGAGTCAGTGCAACAGACCTTGCTGCAGTGGCCGTAGCTAATAGTATTTGGTTACCGCTTATTTTAACCGTTTATGGAGTTATAATGGCCTTGGCAGCTATTGTTTCTCAACTAGCTGGCGGAAAGAAATATACCGATGTTGTCGAGCAAACCTATCAAACAGCTTGGATAGCCTTATCATTTGGCTTGACACTCATAGTCCTATATTACTTACTTGCTCCTATTGTCTTACCACTAGTAACGTTAGAAGGTAACTTAACAGAATTAATGTTCAATTATTTAGGCTATATTGTGTGGGGTGCTCCTGGATACTGCCTATATTTAGTCTTAAGAAACTATTCTGAAGGTATGTCTTATACCAAACCTACCATGTTAATTAGCCTCATTGGGTTGTTAGTTAATATTCCTGCTAATTATATATTTATATATGGAAAATTAGGTGTGCCAGCATTAGGTGGAGCAGGCTGTGGCGTAGCAACTGCTTTGGTTTATTGGGCCATGTTTATAAGCATGTTAACTTATTGCTCTCTATCTAAAGTACTTAAAAAGGCGAGCCTATTTTCGACCTTTTATTGGCCTAATTTTGCAGAAATTAAAGTCATACTTGCTTTAGGAATCCCTATCGCTTTATCTTTACTTTTTGAAGTAAGTTTATTCTCTGTAGTCGCAATTATTCTGGTCCCTTTTGGTGCTGAAATAGTTGCAAGTCACCAAATAGCTTTAAACTTTACCTCACTTATCTTCATGGTGCCATTAAGTATCGCTATGGCCGCCACCATAAAAGTAGGGTTCGCGGTTGGTGAGAAAAATTTACAAGAAGCTAAAAATTACTGCTTTTACGCTATATTATTAGGCCTAATTTTGGCGGTATTTACTGCTTTTATCACAGTAGTATTTCGTCATCAAATAGCAGGGTTCTATAGCACAGAGAGTGCTGTTGTTGAGCTTGCAGCTAGCTTAATTTTGTTAAGTACCTTATACCAGTTTTCTGATACCATTCAGGTAGTTTCAGCAGGTGCACTTCGTGGCTATAAAGATACAAAATCAATTTTATATATAACGCTGGTTTCATATTGGTTTGTTGGTTTAACTGTAGGAGTAATTTTAGGTATAACCGATTGGATAGTTCCTAAAATGGGGCCGTACGGTTTTTGGATAGGGTTTATTGTTGGTTTAACAACCGCTGCAATTTTACTTGCTTGGCGATTAAAAGTTGTTCAGCGCCGATTTGCTTTACAAGATAGCAAGACAACACTGGCATAAAAAGCAAACATTTAGACGAATATATAAGCAATTGAAAGGAATATTTACGTATTCTTTCTAAAACTACTTGCAAGCAACAATTGCAAAAGCTAACATAGCGCCCGTTGAGTACATCAACACCCCTTATAATACGTCCGTAGCTCAGTTGGTTAGAGCGCTACCTTGACATGGTAGAGGTCGGTGATTCAAATTCACTCGGACGTACCACTCTCACTATTTCTGTTACACTCACATAGTTAAGCACTATTTATCAAAATTATTCCATATAATTCATAGTATTACTAACAATTGCATTTTCAATCTCTCCACTGTAATAGAAAGTTTTCTTTGTTATTTATTGATAACTGATATAATTCTATCAGTGTCTGATTAAGGTCTTATAAATGAACTATCTCTCCATTGAACAATTAAAAAATGCTTGGGTTTTCAAACACAAAAGCCTCCCTATCGATGAGCTAGAGCTAACAAAAATAAAGCCCATGACAGTACAACGTTCTAATGTACTTTGGGATACCTTTATCAGTCGCCATAATGACCATCCAGATTTTTTCCAAAAAGGCGATTGGCCTTTTGATAAAAGCAATTGGCTTGAACAAGGCAAATGGGAAGGATTATGGGACAGCGAAGAAGATGGACTCCCACCTCTAATTGCAGAACACTTAAGTTGGGATAACAACACAGTTGTTTATTTTTGTTGTGAAAGAAATCTTATAATTGAAACAACCTGGCTTGTTTTTAAGCAATACTGGAAAAACTTTCTCTTTATGGATGACGGCTCTATTCTCATTGGTAAGAAACGTAATGAGGCAGTACAATTTAATAATACTGGTTACTTTAAAATAGGTAATAAGCCTAGTAATAACGCTTAGTTATGACAAAAAATAACACTCACAACAAAATAGTTCTTCACCCTAAAAACAAGCACAATAATGGCTATGACTTCATTGAATTATGTAAGTCATTACCTGCGCTAAAGCCACTTTTAATAAACAATAAATACAATAACCAACTAACCATTAACTTTAGTGACAATAAGTCAGTAAAAACATTAAATTGTGCGTTATTAAAACATCAATACAACATTGATTTTTGGGATATCCCTGAGCAAAATTTATGCCCAGCAATTCCCGGACGTGTGGATTATATTCACTATTTGAATGATTTACTGCAAAGCTCTCAATTACCGACTTGCTTTCAGGCGAGGCAAGTTAACGTTCTTGATATAGGTACAGGAGCAAGCTGTATTTATCCAATACTTGGTTATCAAGTTTACGGATGGGAGTTTATCGCTTCAGACATAGATGCTCAATCACTTGAAAATGTTGACAATATTTTAAAAAACAATCATAAGTTAACAAGCCATATTCACACTAGACTGCAGCCAAAGCAAAGTAATATTTTCAATGGTGTAATAAATCAAGGTGATATGTTTCATATGACGTTATGTAACCCTCCCTTTCATAAGTCACTAAAGGAAGCTAACCAAGGAAGTTTGAAAAAGTGGCGAAACTTAAACAGTAAGAAAAATTACAATCAAAAAGAAAATTCAGCAAAGTTAAACTTTTCAGGGCAAAAGGCAGAACTATGGTGTGAAGGTGGTGAGCTTGCCTTTATTCGCAATATGGTAAAAGAGAGTAAACAATTTAAAAATCAAGTCTATTGGTTCACTTGTTTAGTTTCGCAAAAAGACAATTTGTTTTTGATAAAACAAGCGCTTAAAAAAGCCAAAGTAGAACAAGTTAAAATAATTAAAATGGCGCAGGGAAATAAAGTAAGTCGATTTATTGCTTGGAGTTATTTCCCCACTTCTTAATCACATAATTTACTAATTCAAATAGTTTTAACTTTCACCTGCAATAGACTCTCCGAGACAAAAAAGTTGCCATTGTTTAGGTAACATCTTTATCCACGTTTCATCATCAGTTAACGGCTTAGTCGCAATAACAGATACAATATCGTTGGGTGTGGTTTCTTTTTGAAAATCAACAGCAACTTCCGCATCAATCAAGCTGGCTTGACCAAACGGCGCGCGTCGAGTTAAATAATGTAAATTATTAGAACAATAGGCAAATAGAGATTCACCATCAGTAATAATAATATTGGCAACACCCAATGTATCTATTTTACGGCTTAACTTAGCAATAAAACTAAAAAGTGTATTTTTATCTGGCAACTGCTCACCAAACTCATAATGAAGCTGATCTAATATCCAGCAAAAAGCGTGTTCACTGTCAGTAGTGCCAATAGGTAAATGCAATTTTATCGGTAAATTTTCTTTAAAGTCTTTCAATTGACCATTATGGGCATAAGTCCAATTTCTTCCCCACATTTGACGAACAAAGGGGTGCGTATTCTCTAAACACACCGCACCAGAATTCGCTTGCCTAATATGACAAACAACGGCTTCACTTTTCATTGGGTATTTAGTGACCAACTCCGCAATTGGTGATTGGGCACTGGGCATTGGGTCTTTGAAGCTTCGACATCCTTTCCCCTCATAAAAAGTTACTCCCCAACCATCACTGTGAGGGCCTGTATTCCCTCCCCTTTGCATTAACCCACTAAAACTAAAGCAGATGTCCGTTGGTACATTTGCTGACATGGCTAATAGCTCACACATAAAATCGAATACCTTTACTTATTAATAACTAAATAGATGTAAACCAATAAATTAGCTAAATGTGTTAGCAAAACTGTTCTACAACAAGAAAACCATAAAACAGGTCAAAACTAACTATAAATTTATTTTACTATCTTAACCTAATTGATCTATAAATAGAGTATAACATTTAGAAAATATGACGAAAATTCAATTACTTTAATTTTTGTTTAATACTCAAATCATGACAATCAAGTAAAGTTGTTTAAATAAAGGAATAATAGTGGATATTACAATTTGGTTAATTATCGCAATCTCATTAACTTGGTTTATGACTTACGTAAGAGCTTCTTTATCAAGTTACACTTTCTGTTTTATAGCGCTCTTAGCAGTGGGCAGTTTTTTTGATGTCATTGGTATTGTCTCCTGGCTACTATTTGCAGTTATAGCGCTGCCTTTGAATATTGATAATATTCGACATCAATTTATTAGCATGCCTTTACTCTCACTTTTTCAAAAAATCATGCCACAAATGTCAACCACTGAACAAGAAGCTCTGGATGCGGGCACAACTTGGTTCGATGCTGAATTATTTAGAGGCAACCCAGATTGGAAAAAATTACATAACTACCCTAAACCCAGATTAAGCAGCGAAGAACAGAGCTTTCTTGATGGCCCAGTTGATGAAGTGTGTTCAATGGTTTCTGATTGGCATACTACTCATGAAATCGCTGACTTATCACCAGAAGTTTGGCAATTCCTCAAAGATAATAAATTCTTCGCGATGATAATTAAAAAGAAATATGGTGGACTTGAGTTTTCAGCTTATGCGCAATCAAGAGTGCTACAAAAATTAACCGGTGTTAGCTCAGTACTTGCAAGCACCGTAGGTGTGCCTAACTCGCTTGGCCCAGGTGAACTTTTACAAGAATATGGCACTAAAGAGCAACAAGATTATTATTTACCACGTTTAGCGGTAGGTGAAGAAATCCCCTGCTTTGCTTTAACAAGCCCAGAAGCAGGCTCCGATGCCGGAGCAATTCCAGACACTGGTGTTATTTGTTATGACGAGTTTAATAATGAAAAAGTACTAGGGATGAGATTAAATTGGGATAAAAGGTATATTACTCTTGCCCCAATCGCCACTGTTTTAGGATTAGCTTTTAAGTTACAAGATCCTGATCATCTAATTGGTAATTCCACTGATTTGGGCATCACTTGTGCCCTCATTCCAACAGATCTTGAAGGTATCACCATTGGACGACGCCACTTCCCATTAAATGTCCCATTTCAAAATGGACCAACACAAGGTAAAGATGTTTTTGTGCCATTAGACTTTATCATTGGGGGTCAAGAAATGGCGGGCCAGGGCTGGAGAATGTTGGTTGAGTGCCTTTCTGTCGGTCGGGCTATTACTCTGCCGTCAAACAGTGCGGGAGGCGTTAAAGCCATGGCTCTAGCAACTGGTGCATATTGTAAAGTTAGACATCAATTTAAAATGCCTATAGGTAAAATGGAAGGGATTGAAGAAGCCTTAGCTCGTATAGGTGGTAATGCTTATGTAATGGATGCAGTAACAACCATGTCTACCGGTGCTATTGATCTCGGTGAAAAGCCATCAGTTATTTCAGCAATTTCAAAGTACCATTTAACTGAAAAAATGCGCTCTTCAATTATTGATGCTATGGATATTCATGGCGGCAAAGGAATTTGCATGGGACCCAATAATTATTTAGCAAGAGGCTATCAAGGTGCACCAATAGCTGTAACAGTAGAAGGGGCAAATATTCTAACGCGTAGCATGATAATTTATGGTCAAGGAGCTATACGTTGTCATCCTTATATCCTTGCAGAGTTACAAGCAGCAAGTAATAAAAATAAAATACAAGCACTGTATGATTTTGACCATGCATTGTTTGGCCATATTGGCTTTAGTATCAGTAATATAAGCCGTACTATGTGGTGCTCTTTAACGGGCGCTCACTTACTAAATAGCCCATTTAACGACCAAACAAAACGTTATTACCAGTTACTAACGCGTTTTAGTGCAAACCTCGCGATGCTTTCAGATATTTCAATGTTAGTTATGGGTGCTGATTTAAAAAGAAAAGAAAGAATGTCAGCTCGACTGGGCGATATATTAAGCCATTTATATTTAGCTAGTGCAGCCTTAAAACGCTTCAATGATGACGGCCGTCCAAATGAGGATTTAGCTTTGGTCAGCTGGGCTGTTGAAGATTCCTTATTTACCATTCAACAAGCGATAATAGCACTTTTAGATAACTTTCCTAACCGATGGGTTGCACGTTGCTTACGTGTGGCTATTTTCCCTTTAGGTACGTGGCTAACTAAACCGTCAGATGACATTGATCACCAGGTTGCTCACTTGTTACAACATCGTAATTCGGCCAGAACCCGCCTAGGCCAAGGGCAATACCTAACTCGCAATGAAACAAATGTATTCGGCAAATTAGAGCAAGCATTAGATGATGTTATTCAATGTGAAAGTGCATTTAAAAAAATATGTAAAGCTCTAGGCAAAAACCTTTCATTCACGCAACTTGATCAATTAGCGGAACAAGGCTTAGAGATTAAGGCAATTTCACAAGCTGAGGCTGAGTATTTAATTCGAGCTGAAAAAAGTCGCCTATGGACAATCGCTGTAGATGACTTCGCTTCAGATGAACTGGTTGCCGCTAAACAAAAGATGTAATCAAACTGTTGTTAAATGTAATAAGCCATAACATCTTTATTTTTCGGTAAAGCAAAACAAATGTTAATATGGCGTTAATTTATTTTTAATAATTATTGGTAGTAGATTTATGACCTTATTAGAAACCGAAAATATCATCCCAAGTTCGTTAAAGTCTCCCATAAGGCGACGAACTAAAGGTGAAAAAACAAAAGAGAAAATTCTAGATGCAACAATAGAGGTATTGGCACAAAAAGGAATTAAAGGAACTACCCATCGAGCGATAGCCGTTCAAGCTGATTTACAGCTTTCTTTAACCACTTATTATTTTAAAGATATTCAAGAGTTAATTCAGCAAGCATTTAAACATAATTCTGAACAAATCCTCTCACGAAGTGATAGCGTGCTTGAGCAAGCCTTCATACTGTTAAATTCAACGGATAAAACAAGTTTACGAAAATCGTCTGTAAAAGCTGACTTGTGTGAGCAGCTTACAGATATGACTACAGTTTACTTACTAGACCACATTGAAAAACAGGCTAAATCGCTCGCTGTAGAACAATTGTTATTTACTGAAATTCAAGTGAGCCCAGTACTAAGAGAACTGGCTCGATTACATGAACAAGCGCAATTACTGCCATTTGAACATATTTGCGGATTTTTTAATAAAACAGATCCTGAATTAGACGCTAAATTAATGAGAACAATCTTTACTCAACTCAAATATAGCTTACTAGCTAAACAACAAAGCCATGAGAAAAATGTTGAAGAAGTAAGGAAAACAGCCAATAAAATAATCAGCTGGGTGATTGGCATTAAGTAATTTTTCAGTTATTTAACTGATGCAAAATAAAAAACGCACAATTAATATTGTGCGTTTTTTATGGTGAAACTATTAGAGTTTACAAAAATGAAAGCAACTCTTGATCAAGTTGCATCAAGGTTTTAGGGTCTTCCATCATTGTTTTGGCATGAGATTTAGTTCGAGGTAACATGCGGTTAAAATAAAACTCAGCTGTTTTTATCTTCGCGCGATAAAAGTCTCTGTTTTCTACATCAGTCGCTAGTTTCTCATATGCCGATTGAGCCATTTGTGCCCAAAAATATCCCATAACGATATAACCAGAGTACATCAAGTAGTCAACTGAGGCTGATCCTACAATATCTCGGTTCTTTTTCGCTTTCAGAGCAATACGTAAAGAGTACTGCTGCCAATTAGCAACAGCTTTACTTAATGGCCAAATAAACTTATTCATTTGTCTTTTATGAGGGTTCTTTGAAAGTACACTCTTATCTTTACAGAACAATAGCACTTCTTTTGTAAAGTTATTCAAGGATTTCCCACGAGTAAGTAGAATTTTTCTGCCTAATAAATCAAGTGCTTGAATTCCTGTTGTTCCTTCATACAGGGTTGAAATTCTCGCATCCCGTACAATTTGCTCCATGCCCCACTCTTTAATATAACCATGACCACCAAAAATTTGTAATCCATGGTTTGCACTTTCTAAACCTAACTCAGTTAAAAAAGCTTTTAAAATAGGTGTGATAAAACCAAGCCTTTCATCTGCTTGTTCACGCTCTTCTTGGGTTTTCGCCATTTCAATTTCATCAACTAACTTGGCCGCATAGTAAATCATTGCGCGGCCACCTTCAGAAATAGCTTTTTGAGTCATTAACATTTTACGCACATCTGGATGCACGATAATAGGATCGGCAACTTGTTCAGGGTTTTTCTTACCTGTTAGTGAACGCATTGATAAACGTTCTTTTGCGTAGATTAGTGAGTTTTGATAGGCTAATTCAGCACTACACACACCTTGAAGTGCTGTGCCAATACGTGCTGTATTCATAAAGGTGAACATGCACTCTAACCCTTTATTTTCAGGGCCAATCAATACACCTTTTGCGTTGTCAAAATTAAGTACCGCTGTAGCAGAAGCTTTGATACCCATTTTATCTTCAATTGAACCACAAGTAACATTATTCGCTTCACCAAGATTTCCTTGCTGATCGGTTTGAATCTTAGGCACAATAAACAATGAAATCCCACGAGTTCCTGCTGGCGCATCCGGTAAACGCGCTAAAACGATATGAATAATATTTTCCGTAAGATCATGCTCACCAGCAGAAATAAAAATCTTTGTTCCTGTGATGTTATATGTTCCATCTCCATTAGGGATCGCTTTAGTTTTAACTTGGCCCAAATCAGTACCACATTGTGGCTCGGTCAAACACATAGTGCCAGTCCAGGTACCTTCAGTTAAACGAGTTAGATACAGTTCTTTTTGTTCTTTAGTGCCATGAGTTTCAACGGTATTCATTGCTCCATGACTTAAACCAGGGTACATAGCCCAAGACCAGTTAGCTGTACCCATCATTTCCGATTTAACCATGCCAAGAGACGGTGGAAGACCTTGGCCACCGTGCTCAACGGGATGAGATAGCGATTGCCAACCACCTTCAACATATTGCTGATATGCTTCTTTAAAACCTTTTGGCGTAGTAACAACGCCATTGTCAAATTGGCAACCTTCTTTATCACCACTTTGGTATAACGGTAATAATTCATTTTCACAGAATTTTGCACATTCTTGAAAAATTGCATCAACTAGATCTGGTGTGGCTTCTTCAAATTCTGGAAATTTTTGATAATGAGAGTAATAGCCGAACACATCTTTTAGTAAAAAGTTAATGTCTGCTACCGGTGCTTTGTAAGTTAGCATGAAAAAGCTCCAATCACTTATTGTGAATATTATGTAATTTATAGATATGATTAAAGCACTGGTCGTACCACTAATTCAAGTTATTTTTTCATTTATTTAATATCAAGATTAATTAAAAAGAGATTTATTACTATTATCCAGTTGAAATAAAACAGTAAAACAGCTCTTTAACTTAGTGTTCAAGCTAGATTAAGGTTTGAATAAATATAAAAACTAAGATTCGTAAATAACTGCGAGGCTAAAATAAATTAAATTATGAGATTATGAGATTATGAGATTATGAGATTATGAGATTATGAGATTATGAGATTATGAGATTATGAGATTATGAGATTATGAATAATATGATGCATGCTCTACAGATTTAGTACAAATGCAGAGTAAAATCGAATTTATATTAATTTAAATATAGAGAAAATATTCTTGTGCTTGAGTTTAAAATTTAGTGCTTAGATTATCTTAGAAGGGAATTAGATTTTAATTTAGCAAATTGGCGGAGTGGACGGGACTCGAACCCGCGACCCCCGGCGTGACAGGCCGGTATTCTAACCAACTGAACTACCACTCCGCGATCTTGTTTTGTTGAATAGTTAACGATGTTCCCATCGCATCAGTTATGATGATTTTGCAAAATTGGCGGAGTGGACGGGACTCGAACCCGCGACCCCCGGCGTGACAGGCCGGTATTCTAACCAACTGAACTACCACTCCGCGATCTTGCTTGTTGAATAGTTAACGATGTTCCCATCGCATCAGTTATGATGATTTAACAAAATTGGCGGAGTGGACGGGACTCGAACCCGCGACCCCC
>NZ_SAWY01000008.1 GCF_006439335.1 Litorilituus lipolyticus
GTAATCTCTTTGAGTTCGTTTAGTGATTGATTTCATAACACTCTCCAATTTAATCGTGGAAAAGTGTCAACCTTATTTAGGACGGGTCACCTGCATAAAAAAAGGACCATGCGGTGCATAATCCTTTTTCATTTTTTACTCAATGAAAACGCTCAACGTTAGTCAAGCGGTTTGTTAGCAATAATAGGCTTTTCTTTACGTAAGTTTGTTGTCTAAATCAGCCGCTTATTTCATCACTTGGTGAGTAATCACTTCACCTAAGTCAGTTAATTGCTGTATCCATGAAGCAACTTCTTTGCTTTGATGAGGTGCGGCGCTGACGCCTTTTACTGCTACGTTATTGAGTATCGATTCAATGGCGAAACTGACAGGAATAGAGACGAGTCTTGCCATGGCTTGACCTTTCTCATTTCCACTTGAGTCAAGCAAGTAGCTTTGCTGCCAAACGGTACCATCTGCATTTTTAGCTTCTAAATCAACATGAAGTACCACACGATCGGGTTCATTCTCTTCATAGCTATATTGACGCTCTAGTGATTCACTAATGACTTTTAATTCTTGCTCAGCGGTTTCAGCTGAAGCAGAAGACGTTAATTGAGCAACTTTATCAAATAGTTCAGCCCAAGCATCTGACCAGCCAGCTAATCGCAATGTACCACGAACAAATTGTTGTACATTTTCATCTGCTAAGTGGTATTGCTCCATGAAAGGCAATGAGTCTCTATTTGGGTAACATTGAAATGTTTCACTACCTTCAGGTAAATCAACAGTATAATCAGCAAGAGCTTCCCATGGCGCATTTGAATTGCCTTCAACACCATTTTCTAACCATTTTGCCGGCGATTTTAAAGCTTTTAACACACCTAATGGTGACCAACTGAATTTGTATTTGAAGTCGTTAGCAATTTTAGGGAAACCGCCACAATATGAGCGGAAATACAGTTTATTGTCGCTATGGTATTGCGAACTATTTTTGTAGTTTTCCACCAATGCATGGGCAAGTATATGATCTAAACCTGGGTCTAAACCAACTTCATTTACAAAGCATAAATTAGCTTCCTTTGCTTGTTGGTGAAGCGCTTGCATCTCAGGTGAGATATAACTACTTGACACAAAGTGAGCATTTTTCTCTAAGCAAAGCTCTGCTACTTTAATGTGCATAGTTGCAGGTAACATAGATATTAAGATATCACCCGCTTTAACCTTGTTGGCTAATGCTGACCATTCTAATGTTGATATCTCAATTTTGTCGGCGATTTGTGAAAGCGCAGCTTGTGCTTTACCTAAGCTTCTATTCCACACGATAACGTTACGATTATCATGGGCAAGCTTTTCTATGCCGGGGATAGAAGATAGACCGACACCAAGCCAATGAATTGTTGCTGACATAAGGGTTCCTTACTGCTTAAAGTGCTGCTGTTTTGTCGTTAAATAAACTTAATGCTTTTGGCCAAACACCTTGGCTCTGGTCATTAAGTGTGAGTAAATGTTTGACTAATTGTTCACCGTAATCTTCACTACTTTCTTTTGGTAACAGTGAAGGAAGATGATCTATAGCAATCATGTCCAATGGTGAATCACCTTGAATTAAAGAAAGGCAAGGTGATTTAAAGGTTGTGCATTCGCTATAAATGGGTAGTGGATTATAACTACCATAAGGGTCACAACTAACATCAACTATCATCGATAATGTTCTTTCTTTGCTGTCTAACATTTCTTTGGTGATAAAAGGTGGCAAATCTTGGTTGATGAAAACACAGTTGACTAAAATATCCATTTGTAAAATCTCAGCAAATGGACCACCTTTTTGTGTTTCAGCAATATCCCACTCCACGGTTTCAAGGGAAAGTGCTTTAGCTAAGGCCACTGCACCTGAGCCACTACGCCCTTTTGCCCCAATAACCAAAACCCTTGGTTTTGACTCACAGCGATTAAGTAACTCATTAATATCTGCAATTAATGCTTGTTGGTTAACATAAGAGTTAACTTCTTTAAGGGGTGGAGTAGCATTTTGCTGCTGGTTTAACCAAGCCATAACACCTAGAGCTGCGCCAGCATAACCCGCCCAATAGCCAAAAGCGGCTATACGGCGATTGTTTTCATCTACTAAGTATTCAAGGTCAAAAAGCTCACCTTTACCGTTAACAAATCGACTCAGTAATGCTTGCCAGCCTTGTTGTTCTTTATAAGCATGGGCAAAATATATATGTTGATGACGCAAGGGGAAATCGGCTTCAGGTAATTCTTTTAGCGCTAATATAATGGCATCTTCAGGGGCATCAACCCAGCTACCTTCTGGTGCTATTTCAGCGCCTACATTCTGATATTCATTAATAGAAAAAATGCTTTGGCTTGAAGATTCAATAGTTACTTTAAAACCAGCATCAAGTAGTTGCTTGGTATTTTCTGGAGTTAAAGCAGTACGTTGTTCTTGTGGTTTAGTTTCAGCACGTAACCACAGGTGTGTATGTGTCATGACAAAAAATTCTCTAATTGAACTGAATTTATACTATAAATAGTACAGTATACAGTATTCGAACGTCATGATATAGTTTTATCATGGACCATACGCTATTACTATGCAATTTTTTAAGAAAGAGATGTAATATCTCAATAAATGCAGTAGCTCAGAAAAGAAGAGTACCTAAACTTGAATATCAAATATAGCCTCAACTTAACGAAAAGAACAATCCTGTCTTTGATAAGCACAATTCTAATCACAGCAATTGCTCAAGCTAGCTCGGAGACTGAAAACCTTATTGATCGCACTGGCACTCCGCTGCAGTTCAAATCTTACGATCAATATGGAAATCAGAAGTTTAACCCGCTATTAGACAATGGTGCGTGGCACGGTTACTTATTACCACAGATGAGTGAAGATTACGCAAGCTTTACTGGGCCTATGGTTATCGCACAAGAATATGGTGTGTTTATTGCTAAAAAGCTAGAGCAATTACAAGTTGTTGATCGTAAGACAAATCAACAATATGACTTTACAAAGGCAAAGCGTGTTATTCAATCAAGGCCGGGTGAATTATTTCAGCAATATGGCTTTGATGATCTAAGTGTCGAGTTGTCCCTAGTTTTTGTCAATGACAGAACGGCTCTACTTACTACAGAGTTGTTTAATAAAGCCAGTATTGCCAAAGAGCTAGAGTTGCGTTGGCATGGAAAATTATTATCACAATGGGATGACAAACTCTCAGTTAAAAAGGCCTTACCTAATTGGGTGGTAAACTTAACCAGTGGTGTTGATAGTGTTGCTTTTACTTTCCCAAAAGTGCGTTCAACCTGGCACTTAATGCTTGATAAAGGCTCACAATATCAAATCAAACGCTCTATTAAGACTAGAACAATACTCTCTCAAGGAAATCAAAGTTATGAAAGTGTTGCTCAATTAACTTTAAAAGCAAACAGTCGCCAAGCGATTTATAGTGCACAAAGCTATTATCATACAACTGAAGAAGCCAGTGCTTATCAGGACAAGAGTTTGGCCATATTAGCTGAACCTAAACGCTTTATTGAAGCAACTAAAAAGCGCTGGCAAGAATATTTAGAAAATGGTCTATCACAAGAAAAATATAACCAGGGACTAAAAAGGTTAGCGCTTAAAAGTATTGAAACCTTACATGGTAATTGGCGTAGCCCTGCTGGGGAGCTGAAAAATAACATTGTTTCTCCTTCGGTTACAGCACGTTGGTTTAATGGGGCATGGGCGTGGGATAGTTGGAAGCATGCTTATGCTTTAGCAACGATTAACCCTGAGTTAGCGAAAGATAATGTGCGCGCTATGTTTGATTATCAGGTTGATGTGTCCGATGAATTACGATCACAAGACGCGGGTATGGTAGTCGATGCTATTTTTTATAACAAAGACAGTGCTCGCGCAGGTGATGGTGGCAATTGGAATGAACGCAATACTAAACCTCCGCTAGCGAGTTGGGCTGTTTGGCAAATATATCAACAAGATGGTGATAAAACTTTTGTTAAAGAGATGTATCCAAAACTGCTGGCCTATCACCAATGGTGGTATCGTAATAGAGATCATAATGGTAATGGTTTAGCTGAATACGGCGCAACTAAGCACAGGTTACATAATAACGACAAGCAACAAATTGTATTTACTGTTGAATATGCTCAAGCACCGAGTAATAAATTAAATTTATCTCATTGTAAAGTCAGTGGTTCGCATAGTTATCAATGTGCGGGTATGGAAACTTATCAGCAAGTATTAGATGTTGGTGGCTATAAAGATTTAGATATTCCAGCACAACATGCTGCTGGCTGGGAATCGGGTATGGATAATGCAGCGCGCTTTGGCTTTATTAATGCTGAGCAATTGACCGCTTATGCTCAAAAAAACTATCAAGGTGATATAAATAAAGCTAGAGCAGATTGGCAAGTAAGATTTTTTGTTAATAAAGACAAACAAGGTAATTTACTCGGTTATTCCATTGATCAAGAGTCAGTAGAGTTGAATAGCTATCTTGCCCAAGAGAAGCAGATATTGGCCAAAATGGCGCGCTTATTGGGCGATGACAAACAAGCTGACAGTTTTGAGCAAAAGGCCATAGCATTAATCAAAACCATTAACCAATGCTTTTATCATAAAGAAACTGGCTTTTATTACGATAGAAAAATTAGTGCTAACATTGATAAAGATGCAACCTGTCAGGGTACCTTACTTCATAAGCGAGGACGAGGGCCTGAGGGTTGGAGTCCATTATGGGCAAATATCGCTGAAAAAAAACAAGCTGAGAATGTAGTTAAGGTAATGCTTGATGAAAAAGAGTTTAATTCTCTAATTCCTTTTGGTACGGCGTCACTGCAAAATCCAGCATATGATGCTGATATATATTGGCGTGGTCGTGTATGGTTAGATCAATTTTATTTTGGAATTATTGCCTTAGATAACTATGGTGAGAAAGTGGCAGCAAAACAGTTAACACAAAAGTTACTTGATAACGCTGAAGGCTTGCTTGAGCAAGGCGCGATTCGAGAAAACTACAACCCTGAAACAGGTGCCGTGCAAGGAGCAACTAACTTTAGCTGGAGCGCAGCCCACCTTTATATGCTGTATCAAGCGTTATAAGTTACACCTGTACCTAATTTTAAGTTCAGCCACCCAAGTGGCTGAACTTGATAGTTTTCTGATGATAATGCTCGCTTGAGTTACTGACTTTCACTACACTTTAAGGTATAGCTATATTAGGCGTTAGAAACCTTTTGTAGATCTTTAGCCCGAGTGAAAGGAGTACTATGAGCATTTTTAAAAAGCACTTTAAGCTTTACTGCGCAATTATCGTTGTTTTAACAGGATTGATGCTATCAGCTTGCCAACATACTCCAGCTCAACAGGGAAATAAGCCTCTTCATGAAGTAAGCAAAGAAAGCTTATGGGATTTTGATCATGAAGTACGCTATTACCAAACCCCGTTATCGAAAAGCAGTTATCAATTAGAAGTTGTTGCTAATGGCAGGGTGAGATTTGAGCGTTTAGCGACCTTTTTAATGCGAATAAGTTATCAACTGTGTCAAGGTTATGGTTATCAACTAAAAGTGTTAGATGGTGTGGAAAGTTATGATCATTACCGTGCATCACCTAATCTAATAATGGGTAATTTGAAAGCTAGGCTTGAATGTCCAATATCGCAATAGTTAAGTCTCGAAGGTTATTAAAAGCTATAAAAAAGGGTTGCTAATTAGCAACCCTTTTTTCAATGTTAAATTAACGTGTTAATCGTTATATGATTAAACCACTGTAATTGGAATGTACTTAGTTGTCATTTCTTCAGTAGGTGGTGCAAAACGTGTTAAGTCGATACCTTCAACTGCAGATTTATACTCGTCCATAGTCGGGAAGCGACCTAATACTGTTGAAAGCACTACTAATGGTGTTGAACCTAGTAATGATTCACCTTTCTTCTCAGCACTATCAGCTACAACACGGCCTTGGAATAAACGTGTAGAAGTCGCAATTACTGTATCACCAGGTTCAGCTTTCTCTTGGTTACCCATACATAAGTTACAGCCTGGGCGTTCAAGATATAAGATGTTCTCATACTTAGTACGCGCTTCACCTTTCGGGTTAGCATCGTCGAATACGAAACCAGAGTACTTAGCTAAGATATCCCAATCACCCTCAGCTTTTAGCTCATCAACAATGTTGTATGTTGGTGGCGCAACAACTAATGGTGCATTGAATTCAATTGAACCGTTTTGCTTCTCTAAGTTACGGAACATTTGCGCGATAATTTGCATATCACCTTTGTGAACCATACAAGAACCAACGAAACCTAAATCTACAGGCTTGCTGTCATAGTAAGAAACCGGGCGAATAACATCATGTGTGTAACGCTTAGAAACATCTTCGTTGTTTACATCAGGGTCAGCAATCATTGGTTCTACGATTGTATCTAGGTCAACAACCACTTCAGCATAGTACTTAGCGTTTTCATCTGGTGCTAAGGCTGGCTCTTCACCAGATTTGATACCTGCGATACGCGAATCAGCAAGCGCAATTAAGCCTGCTAATGTACCGGCTTCGTTTTCCATACCCTTATCAATCATGATTTGGATACGGCTCTTAGCAAGCTCGATAGACTCAATTAAGGTTTCATCGTTTGAAATACAAACAGATGCTTTCGCTTTCATTTCAGCAGACCAGTCAGTGAATGTGAATGCTTGGTCAGCTAATAAAGTACCAATGTGTACTTCGATTACGCGGCCTTGGAATACGTTTTCACCTTCAAATTGCTTAAGCATTTGTGCTTGTGTTGCATGAACAATATCACGGAAGTCCATGTGTTCAGCCATTTCACCTTTAAAGGTTACTTTTACTGATTCAGGAATTGGCATTGCAGATTCACCTGTTGCAAGTGCAATTGCAACCGTGCCTGAATCCGCACCAAAAGCAACACCTTTAGACATACGTGTATGTGAATCACCACCGATGATAATTGCACGGTCATCAACAGTAATGTCGTTAAGTACCTTGTGAATAACGTCAGTCATTGAATGATAAACACCTTTAGGGTCACGTGCAGTGATAAGGCCAAAGGCATTCATAAAGCTCATTAACTTAGGCGTGTTTGCTTTTGCTTTACTATCCCAAACAGATGCCGTGTGACAACCTGATTGGAAGGCACCGTCAACGATTGGAGAAATGGTAGAAGCAGCCATTGCTTCTAATTCCTGACATGTCATAGGACCCGTAGTATCTTGAGAGCCTACAATGTTGACTTTAACACGTACGTTAGAGCCAGCATGTAGAGAGGCTTCAGAAGCAACACCTACAGCATTACGATTGAAGATTTTCTCAACAGCTGTTAAACCTTGACCTTCGTGTGAAATTTCTTTCGATGCAGCATAAACAACAGGTGCTTCAATACCTAATGCTTGGGCCGCAAAAGTTTGTAGTTTCTTACCAAACGTTACAGCATAAGAACCGCCAGCTTTCATGAATTCTTGCTTTTGCGGTGTGAAAGCAGAAGATATGTCAACGAGCTCTTTGTTACCGTTGTAAAGTTTCTTTGCTTTAGTGTCGATAGTAAGCACTGTGCCTGTTGCTACTGAGTACGCTTCTTCTAATACAGGGTCGCCATTGGCATCAGTTACGGTATTACCGTTTGCATCTACTTTTTTAACCCAGTTCTTAAGGTCAAGACCAATACCGCCAGTTACATCAACCGTGGTTAAGAAAATAGGTGCGATACCGTTAGTACCCGCAACAACTGGTGCAATGTTAATAAATGGTACGTAAGGACTTGCTTGCTTACCTGCCCATAGTGCAACGTTGTTAACACCAGACATACGTGATGAACCAACACCCATAGTCCCTTTTTCAGCAATTAACATGACTTTTGCACTCGGGTGCTTAGCTTGAAGTGCTTGAATTTCTTCTTGTGCTTCTGGTGTGATCATACATTTACCGTGTAATTCACGGTCAGCACGAGAATGAGATTGATGACCAGGAGAAAGTAAATCAGTTGAGATGTCGCCTTCACCAGCGATATATGTCACTACGTCAATTTTTTCTTCAATAGCAGGAAGTTTTGTAAAAAATTCTGCTTGTGCATAGCTCTCTAAAAGATCTTTAGCTACAGCACTCCCTGCTTTGTATGCTTCTTCGATACGCGCTGTGTCAGCATCGTATAAGAATACTTGAGTTTTTAATACGTCGGCAGCTGGTGCTGATACAGCGGCATCATCACTTAATGCAAGGTCAAGTAATACTTCAATTGATGGGCCACCTTTCATGTGTGAAAGTAATTCAAAAGCAAATTCAGTGGTAATTTCGGCAACTGTTTCTTGGCCTAAAATAATTTCTTTTAAGAATTTAGCTTTAACACCTGCAGCACTAGTTGTACCTGGTAAAGTGTTATAGATGAAAAAGTTAAGAGAATCTTCGCGGTATTCATTATCTTGCTCTTTAATTTGAGCAATAATTTCTGATAACAAGTCAGCACTATCAATAGGCTTAGGTGCTAAACCTTGATCCTTCTTACGACTTTCAATTTCTTGGATATATTCTAAATAAAGACTCATTTAATACTCTCTTTTAGCGTGTAATTGGCTAATAACATTAACGAATAGAAGGGGGATGTTAACCTCAAAGGATCAAATCGCCCTTGTAATAACAGGACAAATTTGTCCTTATTTTACCTGAATTTTTTCTTTCTACGAATCATTTGCTGAAATAAGCATTATTCACCAAATTTATATCAAGTAGAAGGCTAAGTTATAATACTTATACTACTGCACTTGTAACGCTTTCTTCACGGTATAGCCTAATTTATTGGTGAGTTTGATACCTAGGTCTAATAAGGCTCCTTTATTTTTGGTGATATAGTCATTTTACGTTAACTCTTTTGCTGCATTTAGCTTAGCAGTAAGTGAGAAATATGTTTAATCATGGGTACTAAGTCACATTGTCCTCGTCTTAATATAATTATATTGAGTGTAACCATAGCAAGTTGTCAGTACCCCCTAACAATAAGGTGAATATCGTGCTTCAAGAATATAGAAATCATGTAGCAGAGCGTGCGGCAGAAGGTGTTGTTCCTAAGCCGCTAGATGCAGAGCAAGTTGCTCAACTGGTAGAACTTATTAAAAATCCACCGGCAGGTGAAGAAACATTTCTATTAGAGCTATTGGCTGATCGTGTACCACCAGGAGTTGATGATGCTGCGTATGTTAAAGCAGGCTTTTTAGCGGCAATAGCTAAAGGTGAAGCTGAATCGCCCATATTAGATGCTGCTCGTGCTACTGAATTATTAGGCACTATGCTAGGCGGATATAATATTGAACCTATGATTGATCTTTTAGACTCAGATCATGCTGATATTGCCGTTGAAGGTCTTGCTAAAACCTTATTAATGTTTGATGCTTTTCATGATGTTAAAGATAAAGCAGATGCAGGTAATGTCTATGCTCAAAAAGTTTTAACTTCTTGGGCTGATGGAGAATGGTTTACAAACAAAGCAAAAGTTGCTGAAAAAATTACCGTAAAAGTATTTAAAGTGACAGGCGAAACCAATACGGATGACTTGTCTCCAGCACCTGATGCTTGGTCTCGTCCTGATATTCCAGTGCACGCAAAAGCGATGCTTAAAATGGAACGAGAAGGTATCACACCTGATGAACCTGGCGCAATTGGCCCGATAAATCAGTTAGAATCCTTGCAACAAGAAGGTATTCCTTTAGCGTATGTTGGTGATGTTGTTGGGACAGGTTCATCGCGAAAGTCAGCGACTAACTCAGTGCTTTGGTTTATGGGGGAAGATATTCCGCATGTACCGAATAAGCGTACTGGTGGCGTATGTTTAGGCGGTAAAATAGCTCCTATTTTCTATAATACCATGGAAGATTCAGGTGCTTTACCTATTGAGTTAGACGTGCAAAAAATGCATATGGGTGATGTTATTGACATTTATCCCTATGAAGGTGTTGTAAAAAATGCTGCAGGTGAAGTGATATCTAATTTTGAGCTTAGTGCGGTATTATTAGACGAAGTACGTGCAGGTGGCCGTATACCGCTAATTATTGGCCGTGGTTTAACGGGTAGAGCTCGTGAAGCATTAGGGCTTGAAGAAACAGATTTATTTGCTAAGCCTGTTGAACTTGAAGCATCGACTAAGGGCTTTACTTTAGCACAGAAAATGGTGGGTAAAGCCTGTGGTATAGAAGGTGTTCGTGCTGGTCAGTATTGTGAACCTAAAATGACAACTGTGGGCTCTCAAGATACCACGGGCCCGATGACGCGTGATGAGTTGAAAGATTTAGCCTGTTTAGGTTTCTCTGCTGATTTAACCATGCAATCATTTTGTCATACCTCAGCTTATCCTAAGCCTGTTGATGTACAAACACATCATACCTTGCCTGACTTTATGATGAATCGCGGTGGTGTTTCCCTTCGTCCAGGTGATGGTGTTATTCATTCATGGCTGAACCGTATGTTACTACCTGATACGGTTGGTACGGGTGGTGATTCGCATACACGTTTCCCATTAGGTATTTCATTCCCAGCGGGCTCTGGCTTAGTGGCATTTGCAGCGGCAACAGGCGTTATGCCATTAGATATGCCTGAGTCAGTGTTAGTACGTTTTAAAGGTGAAATGCAGCCAGGTATCACTTTGCGTGATTTAGTACATGCCATCCCGTATAACGCTATTAAACAAGGTTTACTGACCGTTGAAAAAGCGGGTAAGGTCAATGAGTTTTCAGGTCGAATATTAGAGATTGAAGGTCTTAAGGGCTTAACAGTTGAACAAGCCTTTGAACTATCGGATGCGTCAGCCGAACGAAGCGCAGCAGGTTGTACTATAAAGCTTGAAGAAGAGGCTGTAGCAGAATATTTGAACTCTAACATTGTCATGCTTAAATGGATGATCAGTGAAGGTTATGGTGACGTACGAACCATCACTCGTCGGATAAAAGCAATGGAAGCATGGTTAGCAAGCCCATCATTAATGGAAGCCGATAGCGATGCTGAATATGCTCATGTTATTGAAATAGACCTAAATGAAATTAAAGAGCCAGTTGTTTGTTGCCCGAATGATCCTGATGATGCGAAATTATTATCAGAAGTTGCTGGGGTTGATATAGACGAAGTGTTCATTGGCTCATGTATGACAAATATTGGCCATTTCCGCGCTGCAGGTAAATTGATAGAGCAGTTTAATGGTTCATTACCAACCCGTTTATGGGTAGCACCACCAACGAAAATGGATCGCGATCAGCTAACTAATGAAGGTTACTACAATATTTACGGCAGAGCTGGCGCACGCATGGAAACACCGGGTTGTTCACTTTGTATGGGTAACCAAGCAAGAGTTGCTGAAAAATCAACGGTGTTATCTACTTCAACCCGAAATTTCCCGAATCGTTTAGGTACAGGAGCTAATGTTTACTTAACTTCTGCAGAGCTAGCGGGTGTCGGTGCTATTTTAGGTAAATTGCCAACCCCTGCTGAGTACATGGAGTATGCTAAGCAGATAGATGCAACTGCCGCTGATACTTATCGTTATTTGAATTTCCATCAAATGGAACAATATACCCAAAAAGCAGATGACGTTATTTTACAGGTTGAGGCATAAAGTTAGTAAAAGAGTAAACTAATTTTAGTAGCAAAACGCCACTTTTAGTGGCGTTTTTTGTGCTTATTATTTACTTTGTAAAGGTATGTAAATTTTAATCTGAATGTAAAGTTAACCTGTATACTATGGCTATTTTCTGTTGTTAACTAGGTTGAGAAATATCATGGCACTTTCAAATATTACTAAACGTTTACACATACTTATTGCTATTAGCATGATTTGTTTAGTAGCAGTTGGCATTTATATGTCCAATACTGAAACTTTCTTTTTATATCCTATTCATAAGTCTATTGGGGCAATAGTGTTTGTCTTTGCGCTTTGGCGAATTGTTGTACGTATGAAAGAGGGATGGCCTGAGCCAGTCGGTGTTGCGCCAAAAATTCAACTTATTGCTGCTAAAGTAGTGCACTGGGGGCTAATCACTATGACAGTCGTTTATCCTTTATCAGGCTTGATGATGTCAGGTGCAGGCGGTCATGGCATCTACATTTTTGGATTAGAAATACTTGCTTCAAACTATGATGAAGTCACAGGTAAAGCTGTTGCGTTAAACGAGACCATTGCTGGAATAGGTCATGAAACTCATGAGCTATTAGTGCCAGTAATTATTGTGCTTATTATCGTTCATGTGGTTGGCGCATTGAAGCATCACTTTATTGACAAAGATGAAACAATCACCAGAATGTTTTCTTTGAAATAACAGCGCAATAAATCAAGATAACCAGTTGGCTCAATATATATTGAGCCAATCCTTATTTACTTTATTCCCATGAGAATTGATCATATTCAGGGAATTCAAGTTCTATTGATTCTTGCATTTCTACAGCTTTTTTTGCTTGTTCTTTTAAAGCAATAACATCATTTTGAATGTTGTAGCGCAGTTTTCTAGCTTGTGACCAAACCTTTTCATTTTCCGCACTAAATTGTTCTTTATTTTCTACATAACGAGCTAATGCTGGTCCAAGCACTTGATAAGCTTGTTTTAATCGTTTCGCTTGTTGCGACGAAAACTCATTAATTTGTTGGTAATATTTTGCTAACGCTGGTGACAATGGTTGCTCAATTAAGTTGTTTTCATTCGCCATGCGAGAAAAGTATTTTTGGTAATTTTCGAGCGAAATACTATCTGCACTAAGCCATTGTTGCATTGAGTCGCTATTAATAATGGTTTCGCTTTCGGGATCAATAATCATAACCGTTGGCGTGCCATAATAAATTGGCATGTTAAAACGAGATACGACATCAAAACCACGTTGATAATAACCAACATCAATAAAAAGTGTTTGATAGTGCTCGGTAAGTATTGTTTGCATAGTGCTTTGCGAAAATTTTGCAGCTAACCCTGTACTGTCGTGACACCACTGTGCGCCTAACACCAGTAATAGTTTTTTATGCTCAGCTTTGGCTTTCGCTAATTTATCATCGATGTCTTGCATAACATGGTCAGACTCAGCAAATTGATAGCTGGCTAATGTCGGGATTTTATCATTTTGTACAGAGAGACTACTGCATGCAGATAAAGTAAAGAGGGCTAATAGTGTCGTGAAAAGGCGCATTAATTGTCCAACCAGAGAAATATAAAAGAAGTGATAATAACTGATTGGCGTAAGAGATGGTATTGCTTTACGTTTGCCTAAATGAGCAGCAGTATAATGCAAGAGTATTGCATTATACTGATGTTTAACTAGAGCTTAAGGTCAATAGATTTTAGTCTTCATCTACATCATTGTGATTAAAAGCGGCACTGAAAAATTCAACGACATTGTGTTTAGATTTTCTCGCAATGCGCTTGTTCGGGGCTAACAGGACCTCACCTCCTTGACCTAGGTGAGAGTAGGGATCAGTTACTAACCATTTTGGCTCTAATCTATCCCAAGCATGATATGCGCGTTTGAACATATTTAGCGAAACGAACTGTGCATCCGTTGTTGCAAGGTTACTGACTAACATTGGGCATGTTTCAGGGGTGTCATAAGCATCTAGGTTGCCAGATTGAATAAGTATTGGTGCGCCTGTTAAGTTAGTAAACTCAAATCCGGGCACATTATTATATAGCCAACATACAGGGTAGTGGGCAACATGAGCGGCAAAACGTAATGGAGTGCCAGTTAATGCCATATATTGCTCAGTAGCAGTAAGCATGGATAAAACACCTCCCCACGAAAAACCAATAATGCCTATGTTATTAGCATCAATTTCAGGTCTTTGCGCTAAGTAATGCAAAGCGGAAAAAATATCAGGCAGGGTCTCTTGAGGTGAGTTTGGCCTGTTGTCGCTTCCGCCCATTAAATTTCTTGCACCCCAAAGATCAACCTCTAAGGTAGCAATACCTGCCTTATTTAATGCTTTAGCATAGAACTGACCCGTGCTATCGATACCACTGGTACTGTGAACAATAATAACAGCCGGTCTTGGCTTGCTACTTTCAGAACGCGGTAATTGATATTTAGCTGACAGTTGCCAAGTACTGCTTGGTCCTTGTACAGGGATGTTGAGATAAAAAGTATGAGGTAATGGTTGTGAGTTAACTTTTGCGTTGGCATCGAGCATATTAGTGAGTGTGAATAGGCATAAAAATAGCCCAAGAATGAAATTGTTCATTTTAATTCCTTCTATTAAGTGTGATCGAGTACTCCTTTCGAGCATTGAGAATAGTAGTGAATTGGTGATATGTCTAATAGCGACTGTTGTCGTTTATTGAAAATTTAACGATTCGTATTTTATTTGGTAGAATGCGCTCGAAAACCTTGATCTAGATCAAAGTTTGCCTTTTTTAAATCTACAGCACTGAATTTACGTTTCAGTTAGCTCAATGGAGAAAACGATGACAACTACACCTATATCCACAACCACGCCGATAACGATTTGCGCTTTATACAAATTTGTGCGACTAGATAATTATCAAGCATTGCGTGAGCCATTATTAGCCGAAATGACGTTAAATAACGTTAAAGGTACTTTATTACTTGCCTCAGAGGGTATTAATGGCACTGTGGCTGGCCCTGCACAGGGTATTCTAGCAGTATTAGCGTTTTTAAATGCTCAACCAAATTTAGACAATATTTCCCATAAAGAATCGTTCAGTGAAGTAAACCCTTTTCATCGAACAAAAGTGAAATTGAAAAAAGAAATTGTCACTATGGGGGTTGAGGGTATTGATCCAAATAAAGTTGTTGGCACATATGTAAAACCAAAAGATTGGAATGCGCTTATTTCTGACCCTGAAGTTTTACTGATTGATACGCGAAATGACTATGAAATTGAAATTGGTACCTTTAAAAATGCAGTAAACCCAGATACAGAAAGTTTTAGAGAGTTTCCTGAATACGTGGAAAAAAACCTTGATAAAACCAAACACAAAAAAGTTGCCATGTATTGTACAGGTGGTATTCGCTGTGAAAAATCAACTGCTTACTTAAAAGAACAAGGGTTTGATGAGGTATATCACCTTGAGGGAGGCATTTTAAAATATCTTGAAGAAGTGCCTAGTGAAGACACTATGTGGCAAGGTGAATGTTTTGTTTTTGATGGCCGTGTAGCGGTTAATCATGACTTAGAGCAGGGACAATATGATCAATGTTACGCTTGTCGTTTTCCATTAACACAAGAGCAAAAGCAAAGTGAGCACTATGTTGAAGGCGTTAGTTGTCATCGTTGTTATGACAAAGTGTCTGATGCACAACGCAGTCGCTATCAAGAGCGTCAACGTCAAATTGCTTTAGCAGCTGAGCGTGGTGAAGCTCACATAGGTGGTGAGATTACCGATATTATTCAACAAAGAAAGCAGCAGAAATCAGCAATAAAAGCGGCTCAAGCCAAGCAAAAATAAACTGTTAGTTTGTTCATTTAAATTAGTTTGAACGATAAAAACGCCATTAATGTCTATTTAATGGCGTTTTTGCTTTACACATTATTACCCTTAAAGCGGGTATGAGCATTGCCTATTTTTTCAAGATTGTATATTCTTGCAGCACATAAGATATAAGGCTGCAGTGGTAAAACCTATCCTGATTTTCTCCTGTTAACCACCTTATTCTAATTCGATAGTAACCGTTAAACGAGAGACTTATGAAACTACCATTTATTGCTGCAGGTTTAACCTTAGCAGTGAGCTTTAATACGGTACAAGCTAAAGTGCTAACTGTAGAAAAGCTCAATACACTCAATCAACTTCATGATGTGACCATCTCCCCAAAAGGTGAAGCATTAATTTATGGCTTAAAAAAAGGCACAAGTTCAAGTGACAACCACTTGTATCGTCAAGATATTAAATCAGGCAAAGTGACTCAATTAACGACTCATGAAAATTCTGAACATAATGTTGTGTGGGCCGATGATGGACAATCTATTTATTTTCTATCTTCACGAAGTGGTAGCTCACAAATATGGCAATTACCTCTCGCTGGCGGTGAAGCTAAGCAAATTTCAGATTTAGCAGTAGATATTAATGGTTTTAAGATTTCTAAAAACGGGCAAACCTTCGCTTTATCTATGACGGTTAAGCCTGGATGTCAGACCTTAGCGTGTACTAATGATGCGCGTAAAGCGGATAAAGAAAAGAAATATAATATTCGCGCTTACGATCAATTAATGGTGCGTCATTGGGATGTTTGGTTAACTGATTACAAAGAGCATTTGTTTGTTGCTAAACCTAATGCACAAGGTTTAATTACCCAAGCTGAAGATATTATGGTGAACTGGAGCAGTGATATTGCTGGTATCGGCAATGTGGCGATTCACCCAGAAGGCACTTCATTAGTATTTGCGGCAAAAGATTCGTCCAATGACGTGGCGGCAAAGGATCACTCTTGGACAACGAATTATGATTTATTTGAAGTAGATTTAGCAAAAGCAGCTAAACAAAATAGTTACGAGTTAGTAAATATTACTTCAGAAAACACCGCTTGGGATACCGCACCTGTTTATTCATCAAATGGACGTTTTTTAGCCTATAAGGCGATGTCTATTCCAGGCTATGAATCTGATAAATTTGCGTTGAAATTGCGTGATAACCGTTCAGGTAAAGTGCGTGATGTTGCCCCTAAATGGGATCGCTCTGTAAGCACATTGCGCTTTGCTGCTGACAATAAAACCTTATTAGTTACCGCACAAGATGTTGGTCAAAAAAGTATTTTCGCTATTACCCCAGAATTTAATGAAGTACAAAAGGTTTATGGTGTTGGTACAAATGGCGATGTATTAGCTCACGGCGATAACATTTACTTTACTCGTCACACACTAGGTTCACCTAAAGATATTTTTACTATTAGCCAAGACGGTTATGGTTTAAAGCAATTAACTGACATTAATAAAGAGAAATTGGCAGATATTCAATTTGCTTCATACGAGCAGTTTAATTTTAAAGGCTGGAATAACGAAAAAGTTCATGGTTATTGGTTAAAGCCAGCTAACTTTGAAGCAGGTAAAAAATATCCAATCGCTTTCTTAGTTCACGGTGGTCCACAAGGTAGCTTTGGTAATATGTTCCATTATCGTTGGAATGCGCAATTATGGGCTGCTAAAGGCTATGGCGTTGTGATGGTGGACTTCCATGGTTCAACAGGCTATGGACAAGAATTTACTCATTCAATCAGTCGTGACTGGGGCGGTAAGCCACTAGAAGACTTACAAAAAGGTCTTGATTTCATAGTCAAAGATCAGCCATGGTTAGATGGCGATAATGCTTGTGCCTTAGGGGCATCATATGGCGGATATATGATGAACTGGATTGCGGGTAACTGGTCTGATCGTTTTAAATGTTTGATCAATCACGCAGGCTTATTTGATATGCCAAGCTTTTATCAATCTACTGAGGAGCTTTGGTTCCCTGAGTATGATTTAGGTGGGCCATTGTTTGGCGATGAAAAAGGCAATATCAGTGACGATTACAATAAATATAATCCATCAGCTTTTGTTAATAACTGGAAAACACCTATGTTAGTTATCCAAGGTGAGTTGGACTACCGTGTGCCGTATGCACAAAGTTTAGGTGCATTTACCACATTGCAGCGTAAAGGTATTGATAGTCGATTAGTGATGTTCCCTGACGAAGATCACCATATTCGTAAGCCAGATAATTTAGTTGTTTGGTATGAAGAAGTATTTAAGTGGTTAGATAAATACACTAAATAATATGACTACTTAATTTGGTTTTTCAATGAACAAAAGGCACATTGTAATGATGTGCCTTTTTAGTAACTAAAGAGATGATAATCAGGAGGTGTAATGACCGTAGTATCAAAAGATAACGCTAAGCATTATTTTTGGGGAGAACAATGTGATGGTTGGCATTTAGTTCAATCAGGCAACTTAAGTGTTATTCAAGAACGTGTGCCCAGTGGTTGTGGAGAAAGTCGTCACTATCATGTCATTGCAGAACAATTTTTCTTTGTACTTTCTGGCGTTGCGACTATTGAATTGGAAGGTAAACTTTTTCAGCTGCAGAGCCACCAAGGTTTGCATGTTAAGGCTGGTATGTCACACCAAGTGACTAATAATGAAGCCACTGACTTAGTCTTTACGGTTACCTCAACGCCACCGAGCCATGGTGATAGAGTAGATAGAGTATAGGAGTTATTTTGCAGCAAATAATAGAAAGGGTTACCCCAGCAGAAGATTTTGTTAGGCTAAGAAAAGTAACAGGTTTAACACCAAGAAGCTTACTTGCAGCACAAAAAGCATTGCCTAATAGTTTGTACGGTGTACATATTATTTTAAATAATGAAGTGATTGGCATGGCGAGAGTGGTTGGCGATGGCGCACTCAATTTTGACATTGTAGATGTAGCGGTTGATCCAACATACCAAGGGTTGGGCTATGGAGCAATGTTAATGGAATATGTGATGAAATACCTTGATAAGACTGCTATGCCAACAGCCTATATTACCTTAATGGCAGATGTGCCAGAATTATATTTAAAGTTTGGTTTCAAGTATAGCCGCCCGGAAAGTGAAGGCATGTATATGGTGAAACCATAATTTATTGCGAGGGATTATAAGATGATAAAAGCAAGCTGCCACTGTGGCAATGTTCAAATAGAAATTCATGCTAAGACTGATACATTAACAAGCTGTAATTGCTCAATATGCCATAGGATTGGCGCACGATGGGCATATTTTAATCCTAAGGATATTAGAATTTCGCATCAAAGTGTTCCCACCAATGAATACCAATGGGGAGAAAAAATGATTAACTTTCATCATTGCCCGCAATGTGGTGGTACAACGCATTATACGCCCGTCGATAAAAATTCCACCAGAATGGCAATAAACTTTAGACATGTTGCAAAAGAGCTGACCCAAGGTTTAGCTATAAAGTACTTTGATGGAGCAGATACTTGGAAGTTTGTTGAAGAACCTTTTTAAAAGGCTATTGCCTTATCGGGTTTAGCTTTCCGGCTTTTATGGCTAAGCTAATCTGCTCTGAGAGCAAATTAGCGAGTTCTCGTTTCGATGACTTTTTCGAAAAAACAATGTAGCTGCCCACTGGTTGATTAAATTGGTAATTTGCCAATGAAATTTTTTGTTGAAATTCTTGCAAAGATATCAGCGGTCTGATGGTTTCTTCGCGTTCTAAAAATGTATCGATGTGACCTTTAAGCAACATTTTGACTAATTGCTTACGAGAGGTCACTTCAATTTTCTTGATCGCTTTATTTTCATCAAAGTCTTTAAAATAAGCGCCACCACGTAAAGTACCAACAAATAACCCTTCTAAATCACTCAACTGATTTATTGTTATTTTGCGTGAAGTTAAGGTGAAAAAACGCAATGGCTTATGCTGCATCAGATAGGGGGGCTCAATAAAGATAAGGTCTTTTTCACGCTCAGTTGATTTAAGTAACCCCATCATAATGTCTGCCTGACCATTTTTGACCATGGATAAGCAGCGTGCAAATGGACAGTGAATAAACTCTGTTGTTAACCCTGCCGCAGAAGTTACTTGCTTAATTATTTCGACATTTTCACCTAGCCACTCATCAGCAATAAAATCAACAAAAGGCGGCTCAATGAACATAGCCACTTTTAGCTGTTGCTCGCTTGCTTGCCCTGGAACGCTGAACAAGTAAAACAAAGAGAATAAGATCAAGATATGTTTCATATGCTTAGTGTAGTAAAAGACCTGCTAGAGTTCCTATAAATAGCTTCAATATTTACACTAAAATCCAATTATCAATGGATTATAACTATTCTGAATTATGCAAAAGTTAAACTAACCAATTCATAAACCATTGAATAATTATTGCATTTGAAATATCAATAAAAAATGCTCCAATTAGCGGGATTACAATAAATGCTTGTGGTGAAGCGCCGTATTTTTTTGTGACTGCTGTCATATTGGCTATAGCCGTTGGCGTTGCGCCAAGCCCCAAACCAGCATAGCCAGACGCAATAACTGCAGCATCATAGTTTTTACCTAATGCTTTAAAGACAATAAATATAGTGAAGAGAGTGATCACGAGTACTTGAGCAAGCAACAAGAGCAAAATTGGCATCGCCAAATCAATCAGCGTCCATAGCTGTAAACTCATTAATGACATAGCTAAAAATAACCCTAAACTAAAATCAGAAATGAGTGCTAAGGTTGGTGTGCCTGATGGCCAAGGTATGCTTTTCCATACAAGTGGTACGGTATTAGTTAAAATAATACCGCCGAATAAACAAGGAACAAATATGGGTAAAGTGATCCCCAAAGTTTGCAGGTATTGATGCAAGTGAATGCCAATACCAATGGCAATGCATAAAATAAGTAATACGGTATAAATAGTATTGACGGTTATTTTTTCTTCTTCGTGAGCAAAACCTACAGATAATTGTTCATTGCTAGATGAGCTCAATTGGTGTTTATTAATTAAATGATTTGCAATTGGACCACCGCATATACCTCCTAAAACTAAACCAAAGGTTGCACAGGCAATACCTATTTCCATGGCATTGTCTATGTTAAAGGATTCAGCAAAAATTGGTGCCCACGCAATGGCAGTACCATGACCACCACTAAGTGATACTGAACTGCCTAATACACCAACTTGTGGAGGTAACCCTGTTAATAAAGCTACTCCAACCCCGGTAATGTTCTGAATGAATAAGTAACAAACAGCAATAATAAGTAAAGTGATTAGGGCTTTACCACCTTTGAGTAATGTTGAAAATCGTGCGGATAAGCCAACACAGGTAAAAAAGATGACAAGTAAAATATCTCGTTGTTTTAAGGAAAAGTTGACACTTTGATCAAATATTAAATAAATACAACTAAATAGAACGGACGCAATAACACCACCTGTAACAGGCTCAGGAATATTGTATTTTTGTAGGAATTGAATTTTTCCATTTAAGAAACGGCCTAAGAATAAAACTAAAACCGCTAGAATAATTGTTTGTCGTGAGTCGAGTTCCATGGCTGAGCCTGCTTAGGTGTTTATTTAATTGATTCTAGTTTTTTTTCTAACTCGGCTAGTTTTTTATATATCTCAGCATTTTGTTGGAAAATATCTTCATTTTGTTTTCTTAGTTCGCGGTTTTTGATATTTGTATCGGCGAAACCAAAAATTTTATTGGCAAATATAGCACCAACACCACCTAATATTCCGACACCCAGTATAAACATCACAAAGACCGCGGCTCTTCCTATCAAGGTAACAGGATAAACATCACCAAAGCCTATGGTGGTTGAAGACATCATCATTAACCATAAAGCATCGGCGTAATTTTGTACTGGAGAAGTTTCAACTGTAATTTCAGCGAGGTAGGCTATATAGCCTAAGCTCAAATTTAGAACACTAAATACGGCAAAAGAAAGCAGGCCAAGAATGCCATAGTTATAGTTTTTTACGCCAAACTCATCCACCCTGTAAAGGTTAGTTTTTTCCATGGCATTTTGCAGAATAATCATATAGGTAGCCTCAATATTAAAATGAAATAAGCGTTTTTAAATAATACTACCTTAAGTTCATTAAGAGGCATAGTATGTAGCGATTCCTTAGTGGTAGTTTTGTCACTATCACTAAGGCTTTTAGGTTGAAAATTTGCACGAAAAAGTGTCTACTCGCCTTGGCTAATTTTTGACATTACCCAGTTAAAGTTTTCTCGAATAAACTGCTTATCTGCTGGAGAGGCTGATGCGATCATTTTTTGGTTTTGTTCTTCTTGAGCTTGCATTTGTTTAAATTCTTTCTCTAACTCAGCTATTCCTTCTTTGTCATGTTCACCTAGAAATCGCATACGATTTTTTAAAGCTTGTTCACGCATTTCTCTGTTTCTACCCGCATTGTAGTTCGGGTTGTGCTTTCCTTGCATAATGGCGCTAACTGCGCTCATAACGCGTATCGTATAGCGATAAAATGATTCAGCATTATCAAAGCCTGCTTTTTGGGCGAAAGTATTGACCTCTTTGTTCGCATCTGGATACTGCTTAAGCAATGCTAACATGGCATCAATATCCCCCATTGGAATGAGCTCTTGTTTTTGATGAAATTCAGGGTGACTGACTTCAAAATCAGGTGCATTTTTCATCGCCGCACTCATGCTTTCTATCTTTGTTTTAGTTAACTCGTCAGCAGCGAATGTTATTGTGCTCATTATAAGTAAAAGTAGTACTAAACAGTTTTTCATTATTGCTCCTTATTTGTCATATAATACGGATAATGTATACAAAACGAACAATCAATTCTAGGTGAAATTGCTATAAGTTATAATCGTGATTGTTATGTTGGTTAGCTTGCTTTTTTTACGGTGTGTTTTTGAAACTTCTTTTTACCTCGTTTCGGTTTAAAGGCGACTTTAGGTAAGCAAGAAAAATCTTGTTGTTCTGCGCTGTTTACCATTTGTGTAACGGTTTGCGTTAAGGGGGTCATAAAATGCTGGTAACTGGTTTCTTTTTCACTAATAGCTGTTAACGTAGCTTCCCACTGCGCTGTCATATCAGGAAGAGTCGCGTGTTCAGGTAGCGCATTGATTAAGGCAATGCCCGTTTCTGTGGCTATTATGGCTTTACCTTGTCGTTTTAAAAAGTCGCGTTTAAAGAGTAAATCAATAATACCAGCTCGAGTAGCGTCGGTGCCTAATCCATCTGTTTCGCGTAATACTTTTTTAATGCTGGCATCTTTCACATAACGGGCAATGCCTGTCATAGCACTTAACAAGCTAGCATCAGTAAATGAGGCGGGAGGGCTAGTGTTTTTTTCAATAAGCACACCTTCTTTACAGTGTAATGCTTGACCTTTGTTAAGCGCTGGTAATGCTTGATTGTTTGATGCTTCATGCGGTTCTTTTTTGTTTGCAGGAAAAAGTTGCTTCCATCCTTGTTCAGTTTCAATATTAACACGGCACGTAAATAACCCCTTTGCAATATTTACCGTAACATTGGTTTGTTGGAACTGATAAGCAGGATAAAATTGCACTAAATACTGTCTGACAATTAACCCATAAATATTTTTTTCAAAAGGGTTAAGCGTCAAGTTATTCGCTGACTTTTCGGTAGGAATTATAGCGTGATGCGCGGTGACTTTTTTATCATTCCAAGTTTTACTCTTTAACGAAATATCGGCGTTTTCTGCTTGTTGTTTTACTGATAAAGGCTGTGCTGGCAAGTTACTCTGGCTAAGCATTTTGACAATAGCAGGAGCTTGCTTAAATTGTTCTTTAGGTAAATATCGACAATCTGAACGAGGGTAAGTGATTAATTTATGCTTTTCGTATAACGATTGGCATACATCAAGTACTAGCTTGGCGTTCATTGAAAATTGTTTAGCAGCGCTTATTTGCAGACTAGACAAATTAAAAGGTAATGGCGCACTTTGCTGCTTTTTTTCTGTGTTTATATCCTCAACAATAGCGGGTTGATCACTTATTCGTGCAATGACATTTTCAGCTAAGGCTTTATTGAGCACTCGCCCTTCATTGTCACAATAAGGTTGGCAGTGTTCACTGGGTTGCCACTTTGCGCTGAAACCTTCATTTTGGTGAGTTTGTAAGTGTGCTAAAACTTGATAAAACGGTTTACTGATGAAGTTTGCTATTTCTTGCTCACGTCTAACGACGAGGCCAAGTACTGGCGTTTGCACTCTACCGACAGATAGTACACTGTTAAAACCTGATTTTTGGCCTTGAATGGTGTAGGCACGAGTTAAGTTTATGCCATATAGCCAGTCGGCTCGAGATCGCGCTAGAGCTGAAATTGATAACGGCATGAACTCACTGTTATGTTTAAGTGCTTTTAATGCTCTTTTTACTGCTGGAAGGTTGAGATCGCTGATCAACAGTCGTTTGATTTTTTCTTTTTTTGTTTTAGATACTTTCAGATAATCAATGACTTCATCAACTAAAAGCTGTCCTTCTCGATCTGGATCGCCAGCATGGATAACTTCATCGGCTTTCTTAACGAGTGCTCTTAATGCCGTCAGCTGGCTTCGGGTACGATAAATTGGTTTGAGCTGCCATTGTTCAGGGATAATAGGCAAGGTATTCATTTGCCATTTTTTTAGTTGAATATCGTAATCTTCAGGGTTAGCTTGCGCTAAAATATGACCAATGCACCAACTCACCACATCACCATTAGCTAGTTCAATATGGGTTTTATGGTTTTTATGGGGCTTAGGTAAGGCTGCCGCAATAGCTCGACCTAAACTAGGTTTTTCAGCAATATAAAGTTTCAAGGCGCACTACCTTTAGTCATCATAGTAATAGCATAACTCAAGCACTGTTTTTTTGTACAGTTAATTTTAAAGTGATTCTTTATTTAGGCGGTTTAGATATTAGTAGGATGGTTGTGCTTAATAGTCTTATTGTCTTTTACGAAACTTTTCAAGCTCAGTTAGTAGCCATTCCTGGCTGGTTATAGGAGTTTTACTGGGACAATGAATAAGATAGGCCTTTCCTGAAAATGTACTCTTAGCTGCAGCCATGCGGATGAAATCTTCAGTTGTTTTTATTTCATCACTATAGTAATTATATTTTTTATTAATGTGTTCAATGGCTTCTTCACCATTGTGAAAACTGCCGTTGCGTTCGAATTGGCAGGTAGTGGATTTTACAAAGTCGAGTAAAAAGGTTACCTCTATTTGGAGAGTAGTCTCTTCGGCATGAGATGCAAAATTACCTAACATGCAAAGCCATGTTATGAACAACGTTTTGGGCAATGAGTATTTCATTCACCTACTCTCTTTGATAAAGCGGTAGCTTGTGTAAAAAAAAGCAGCCTGAGCTGCTTTCTATTAAATAAATTTAATAATACCTAGTGTTAAACCATATCGCTAAATGGGTTTTGACTGGGTAAATCTATTGCGTGCTTATATTCAGCAAAGCTTAACTGTTCGTTGTTAATTTCAATGGCTTCCTCATCAAGTAAACCTTCGCCAAACTTGTAAATAATATCAAATTGACCTTGGTTAGCATTGTCACGATATTGCTGTTGTGCTGTTTCTACTTGTGAAAGTTTTTCTTGATAACTTGTCATCGCTGCTTCACCGTAGCGTTTAGAGAGCATATCAAGACTTACTTTAGCTGATAACACAGTTGCCGTTGCATTATTGCCGCCAAACCCTTTTGAGTTAATAAAAGCAATATCCATATCAGGGCAATGCCAATGATCGGTGGCAATATTTAAGTGTTGATTGTGAACATCTTCTGCTACTTCATCAATGGTTGTTACGCCAGGCATAATGTTGTCATGAAATACACCTAATGCTATTGCCATTTGATCGCCACTTGCTGGACCAATTGTGTGACCCACATATGCTTTCGGTGCTGCTACTGGCCAATTTTCAATGTTGAACGTTTCAGCAATACGATGATAAATGAGTGATTCGGTGACACGGTTTTGTGGTGTACTTGAACCATGAGCTAAAATAAAACTACGTTTTTGTAATGCTTCTTTTCCCAATATTTGTTCAGCTAATGCAACGGATTTTGCCATGGTTATATAATTACCAGGCCCTGGTGCAGTAATCGATTTTTTAAAGCCATCAGCATTAATGAATACATCGGCAACGGAGCCCATAATGTTTGCGCCCATTTCCATGGCTAAGGCATCATCCATCAATACGACAAACTGTGCACCCTCACCAATGGTAAAACCACAGTTACGACCAAAAGGTCTACTGGTTCTGCGATGATCGGCTTGTTCAGCTCCATCTAATTTCTTTAGCCCTTCTTCGTTGGCTAAAGCACTCATATTACCAAAACCTTCCACAATTTCTGGAGTAATTGGGGCTTCACTACTTCCAACCACAGCCACACGAACACGACCTGCATGAATGTCATGCACAGCAGCTCTTAAATTATAAAGAAAGGTTGCACAAGCCCCTGAAGAAGTAAACGTTGTGCCAACATTACCGGTTACATAGGCATTGATGAAGTCGGTCGACATGGTATTTAAACCAAGAGCTAATTGTTTTGTACTTACTCTTGAACCCATTAAGCGGCTTTTTAACATACCACCTAAACCTTCATCGTTAAGTTGACCTGCAACTGATGCAGAGTAAGCGCCAACTTGATCAGGTGTGATTTTCTCTAAAATAGCGTCCCATTCAATGCCGGTTGAGCGAATAGCATCGGTAGCAGCAAAAATGGTAGCTTGTAGCCCACGTGGTTGATAACGACTGTTGTAGAGCTTTTCAGGTAAGAAGCCTGTTGGCATCTGTCCCGCTGCTTTAATCGGATTATTACGGTAAGTATCATGAGTTATAGTTAATTGCTCAGGAATTTCTACGCTAACTCGGCCTGATTCAAGCTCAGTGACAACCCAAGATGAAGGGAGAGGTTTGGGTAATTCTTTTGCTTTAAGCTCAAATTTTATATGTTGCTCTGTCGGGGTAATATTCATTTTCTGATGACCATGGGTCGCATCAGGATCAAAATGATTCTTCTCTATTTTACGAATTAATGTGCCTTCAAGTATTTGCTTACCAAACTTTGCTTCTATATCGGTTTGAGCAACGGGGTTATTCTCTCCATCAACTAACTGACCATCTTGTAATGAAACTAAGTTCATTAAACTCGCTAAACCAACCATAGTTTCTTGGCGAGCTTGCGCTGTTAATTTATCAATAACTATTCGACGAAACCCTTGGTGAAAGGAAGTACGTCCAGCAGCATTAATGCCACCCATGCCAACAATTAAAGGTAAAGCAGTCATAGAAAACCCTAAAAAATAATAAGAACTAAATTCATTAAGGTTATTTTAGACAGCAATATAAATAATTAATCGGGTAAAACAGCCTAAAAATGAGCTATAATGGCCAAAAGTGACGTAAGGGAAGGGATAATGCCTGAAAAAATAGCTGTATCACCTAAATTACACGTGAGTTTAGCGATATATCAACATGTTTTAGCGACAAGTCTAACCTTGCCGGTGGAAATGTTGCTCGCTGGAGAAGCATATGCAAAACGTTATAATAAATCGATCGATAAACTGCAGACGCAGTTTATCAGTGATAGCGATGCCGTCATAAGTTCAAGAGCAGGTATGAGTTTAGTTGCTGATATTGTTTTGGCAGATATTGAGCACAGTGAACAAGTACCTGATTTCATTATTGTGCCTAGCTTATGGCGTAACCCAAGGCCTGTTTTAAGAAAGCAAACACGATTAATTAAATGGTTAAATCATTGTTGGCAGCATGGAAGTACTTTGATTGGTGTGGGTACAGGTGTTTGTTTTTTGGCTGAGTCCGGTTTGTTAGATGATCATCCCGCAACAACCCACTGGCACTATGGTGAACAGTTTAAACGTGATTATCCAGCGGTCGATTTAAAACCTGATTTTTTCATTACTCAATCTGAGCGTATATATTGTGCGGCAAGTTTAAATGCCTTAGCAGATATTATTGTACACATTATTGAGCAGACTTATGGCAGGGCAGCCGCACAAAATGTTGAACGTAACTTTTCTCATGAAATTAGAAAACCCTATGAAGAACAGCGCTATCTTGAAGGAGCGGTTGATCGGCATGCTGATGAATTAGTTGCTCAAATACAGTTTTGGCTCAGGACAAACTTACATTCAGAATTAAGCTTATCAGAAGTGGCTGAACAATTCGGCTTAAGTCAGCGTTCATTTACACGGCGATTTAAAGCTGCTGTGGGTGTAAGGGCGACACAATACTGGCAGCAGTTAAGAATTGAAGCGGCAAAAGATTTGTTAGCATCCAGTAATTTAACTATTCAAGAAGTGGCGGTACATGTGGGCTATCAAGATCAAGGACATTTAACTAAGTTATTTAAAACTCACCTAGGTTTAACACCGAAAAAGTATCGGGCTATGGTACGCAGAAAATTATTTAGTCAAGAATAAGCTGAAAATGTAGTTTTATTAATGTCGGCTTTTTTTACAAAAAATAATAAATCGTAATAGAGATTTTCTTAATATCTTGTTTTTTATTGATAATTATTGTTGGTGTGTATTTTGCTGTAGGCTGAAGGAATTTTATGCAAAGGAAAAAAGGACTATGCAAATTTTTATGAAAAATACAAAAAAGGTTGTTGCAGGAGCAGCGTTATCTTTATTGTTTTCAATATCAGCATCTGCATCAGTGATGCAGGGCACTTTTGACAGTGGGCTTCCTGCTGGATGGGATTGTACCGGGAATTGTGGCGCTGATGCAGCTAATGGTGTTGTAACGGCTCCGCCAACAGGAAACAGTCAATATGGCTGGGTTTCTACTGCAAATGGCGTAGACGGTACAGGTTTACCTAACATTATCGGTAAAGAAGGTTCAGTATTATTGTCAACGCTATTTTCGGCTGATGCAGGTGATGATCTAGAGTTTTTCTTTAACTACGTTACCTCTGATGGTTCGGGTTTTGCGGACTATGGTTGGGCAAGATTATTAGATGATAGCTTCCAACAAGTCGCTATGCTATTTACAGCACGCACTAAGCCTTCAGGAAATATTGTGCCAGGTGTTGATATGCCATTACCAGAAGCTACGCTTACGCCAGGTACAGTAGAAATTATTGGTGGTGGACCTGCCTGGTCAGTTTTGGGTACAGATAGTGGTCGCTGTTATAGTGGTGGGTGTGGTTATACAGGTTGGGTGCAGTCAAATTATAACATTTTAAATAGCGGTAATTATTACCTTGAATTTGGTGTGACAAACTGGACAGACAATGCTTTTGACTCTGGTTTGGCTTTTGATGGTATTACTATTGGTGGTATTGCTATTGATGAGCCAAAAGAAATACCAGAGCCAGCAGGTATTGCTTTATTTGGTTTGGCATTAATGTGCCTTGCTCGCGCTAAAAAGATCAGAAAATAAACCTTCATATTTGGGCTTCAATGCCAATTGAATTGGAACTGATTACTACAATAGTTAGGGTAATCAGTTCTTTTCCTATCTTTGTTTCTATTTAGTTGAAAGCTAGCTAAAATAGCTATATTCAATCGAATCTAGGTGAATATTTATAGTGAATTATTTTAAGTGTGGCGCTTTTTCACCTTTTAAATACTATTTGTTTTTCATTGTCGTAAATGTTACCTGCAGTTTTACCACTCACGCTGTTGAAGCAAATAAACAGTTAACGCTTGCAACAACAAAATGGTGTCCTTATACCTGTGCAGAAAAAGGATATGAAGCTAATATTATTGGAAAATATGTAACTGAGCTATTAGAAAAACATAACATCATGGTAAATGTACAAAGCTATCCGTGGGCACGGGCTGTGCACTTTGCTGAAATTAATGAGGTAGATGGTTTACTGACGGCGACCCCTGCTGAAGCGCCAAATTTATCTTTTACCACAACACCTATTGCTAATTTTCATGTCTGCTTTTATACGCACAAGACAAGTGATTGGCAATATCAGTCGCCCTTACAACTTGATAATTTAACATTGGGTGTTATCAAAGGATATGGATATCAAGATGAAATTGATAAATATATCAGCCTACATAGCAAGAGTGAGCGAATTGTTTCATTAAGTGGTAATCAAGGGTTAATACGTTTGATTTCAATTCTAAAAAAGCAGCGAGTTGATATTATTGTTGAAGATAAGTTGGTGATGAATTGGCAAGCAAAAACCAACAATATTGATTTAACAGATATTAAGAATGCGGGTTGTACTACCCCACAACCCTTTTATTTAGCGCTAAATGTAAAAGCACCACAATCTAAAGCTTTGATTGAGCTATTGGATATTGAGCTTGCCCGACAAGAAAATCAGCAAAAGCTGCAGCAACTCATTGAACAATATGCCTTTTAGTTTTTGTGTTGAGTGGTTATTCAGACAGAATTTTTGGCGCCTTTGTATTCAGTTAATTTATTCTTGTTAGTTCGCATTTCCTACGGCAAAATACCCTCTTTATTCTTTAATTAAACAATAAGTGACTTTACCCCATGAGTGAACAACTTTCTGAAGCAATCTCAGTTGCTGAAAAGCAAATTAAACAAATGCTAACTATGCAAGATGCTATGAATAGCCGAGTGAGTGAAACATGGCGAAATAATGGCTATGAATGGTATAGAGCTATTTGGGTAGAGTGCGCAGAAATGTTAGATCATCATGGTTGGAAGTGGTGGAAACATCAAGAAATTGATGTTGCTCAGGTACAGCTTGAATTAGTAGATATCTTTCACTTTGGCTTGAGCCTTCGTTTATTACAAGATGAAAGTGTAGACATGATTTCGCAAGGCTTAGCGACTGAATTACATCAAGGTACTGGTGAGAATGACTTTAAGATCGCTTTAGAAAACTTAGCGTCATCTGCTGTTACTGATAAAGCGTTTGATGCGAAAGCACTTGCTGATTGTATGAGCTTGATGAGTATGGATTTAGATGAACTTTTTAGACAATATGTTGGTAAAAATACCTTAAACTTCTTCCGTCAAGATCATGGCTATAAAGAAGGTACTTATATTAAGGTATGGCACGGCGAGGAAGACAATGAAGTGCTAGCTAAGCTTGTTAATGAATTAGATGCAGGCGCCGATGATTTTCAACAACAGCTGTATCAAGCATTAGAACAAAAATATCCTAACTAAATCCTTGGCTAAAATACAAGTTTACATCTCTGGCATACTTTCTGCTTAATTAGAAAGACATGGTTCGCTTGCTAAAAAAGCGTCAAGAAATTGAATGCTGGAGATGTTTATGGAATTTATATTATTTGCCTTAATTAGTTTGATCGTTGTTGTAGCTGTATTGGCTAGCCGATTAAATGACAATAGCTTTCCTTTTCCTTTTGATAGTAAGAATACTATTTTCACACCTGCTGAGAAAAACTTTCAAAACTTGGTAGAACAAGCAATGGGGCCCAAATATCGAGTCCTAAATCGTGTTAAATTGTCTGATATTGTCACCATAAGACAAGGTGTCTCTAATCGCGCCAGTCAGTCTGCAGCTGCGAATGCTGAAGGAAAATTTCTCGATTTTGTTATTTGTGAACGCCAGTCTATGACTTTACTAGGTGCAATTGATTTAGTTGATACCCAAGGCAAAGGCTACAAAGTGAAGAAAGATTGGTTTGTTAGCGGCTCACTAGAAGCGGCATCAATTCCTCATTTAAGAATCAAGGTTAAAGCAAATTACACCTTAGATGAAATTCGCGCTTGTATTCAAAATCGCCTAATTGCAAATCGTGGTGTTAATGCTGCACCACAACCTAAAGTAAAAGGCCGTGTTATTCCTGCGCCATTAGTTAAGGCAAGAAATAAAAGTGTAGGTGCCGTAACGCCTGCAGCGGCTCAAGCCCAACTAGGGCAATTAGAAGCGAATTTAAACACACCAACAGCGGCGTTACCTCATTAACCTCTTTTTTGCTTAGTGCTTATTTATTTAAGCACTAAGCGCTTCATTTCACTTATTTTGTCTTATTTTTTTCATGTGACTAAGGTAAAGTAACCCTCTGTGTTTTCAAGAGTTTCGTTCCATCGATATGTATAAAGTTAAAGGGTTTACGTTAATAGAGTTAGTAATTGTTATTGTTTTACTTGGCATACTATCAGTCATAGCTGCACCTAAATTTATTGAGTTACAACGTGAAAGCCGTATAAGTGTTTTAAATCAGGTACAGGCTTCCTTTAAATCTGTTGCCACAATGACAAATAGCAAAGCAATTATTCAGCAATTTGAAGATGGCACTATTGATGTAGATGGCAATGCAATTCAAATAAGAGGCAGCTTCCCGACGGGACATTGGAATAATACTTGGCGATATGCCATGAACATTGGTAAAGAGATTGGATTTACTCGTACAAATCAAATATGTACTCAAAATGATTTATGTGGAGTGGGAAATCAACGAAATGCACCAAGTTTACCTATTGCGACAACAAGTCGTGGTTTAGTACTGATCTGGCTGGAAGGAATGAAGCTTTCAGACTTATGCTATAGCTATTATTATAATGACGAATTAGGTGAATTTCCTGAAGTAGGTATGGTAACCGATGGTTGCTAATTGGAATAAATAGTTTAACTACTGCTTAAATTAGCTAAAACCCTTTATAATGACAACAGAATGAAATAAACACCCACAGGAAAACAAATGAAAGCAGGTATTATTGGGGCGATGGAGCCTGAAGTTGCTATTTTAAAAGCTAAATTAGTTAATGCAAAGACAACTGAGCATGCCGGATATACTTTTTATCAAGGTCAGCTAGAGGGTAGCGATGTAGTTATTGTACAATCTGGCATCGGTAAGGTCGCATCAGCCTTAGCAACAGCTGTGTTAATAGATCAGTTTTCTGTCGATTATGTTGTAAACACGGGGTCTGCTGGTGGTTTTGATCCAACATTAAAAGTAGGTGATATCGTAGTGAGTTCTGAAGTACGCTACCACGATGTTGATGTAACGGCTTTTGGTTATGAAATTGGTCAGTTACCTGCAAACCCTGCTGCTTATATACCACACCCACAGTTAGTGGCTGCCGCTCAGGCAGGTATTGAGCAATTAAGTCAGGAAAAGGAGTTATCACTTCGTGCGATCTCAGGGTTAATCACTACAGGTGATACTTTTATGACCAAAGAAGATGATATTACTAAAGCGAGAAATAACTTCCCAACTATGGCAGCAGTAGAAATGGAAGGGGCAGCGATTGCTCAAGCCTGTTTACAATTTAAAACACCATTTGTCATCATCAGATCGTTATCAGATATTGCGGGTAAAGAGTCTCCACAAAGCTTTGAAGAGTATTTAGAAACCGCTTCTGTAAACTCCTCTCAGTTAGTGATCAATATGTTAGCTGAATTAAAAACAACTCAACTATCTTCAGAGAGTTAACATGACTATCGACACATTATTTGAGTTAAATAACTTTAGCTATAGTGTGTTGATACTTGTTGTGGTTGTTATATTAAAAGCGTTTGTGACTCGGCTAGTTAGCCATGAGCCACTGCGTTTTTTTCATTTTTACTGCCGCCAATTGAGCAATAAAGTAAATAAGCCTGAAAATAGTCAGCAGCAAAAGAAGATTGCGGGATTGATTGCAATATTGGTTACTCTATTACCATTGACCATTATTTTATGGTTGTTTGAAGATTTTGTCGCTGTCACTGAACTTTGGCATGCTTTGTTGTTGTATTTGGCTCTGGGTTCTTTTGGTCTCAAATCAGTAACAAAGCAAATAGCGCAGGACTTAGTCGCTAACCAAAGCTATCAAGCTAAACAAGTATTATCACCTTTGACTTTAAGAGATACAGATAAACTCTCTCCCATTGGGATTAGTAAGGCAGCAATAGAGGTGCAATTATTAAAAACATTGCAGCAAGGTTATGTTGTGGCGTGCCTTTATTTATTATTCGGTCCGTTAACGGCGCTTTGCTATCGTTTGCTGCTAGAGATGCATTATTGCTGGAATGTAAAGTTGGCGAAATACGAGGCTTTTGGTGGTGCGGCTAAAGCCTTGGTGGAAATAATCCAATGGCTTCCAGTGAGGTTGTTTTCATTATTATTGTTAATGCTAAGTTTAGGAAAGAATTTTTTATTGTTTTGGCGCTTAAGTAAGCCTTATTTCTTTCAATTGAATAATAACTTTGCTTTACAGTTGTTTGCCTTAGTATTAGAAATTAAACTAGGCGGAGTTGCTATGTATAATCAACATAAACTAAGACGGATTAGTTTTAATGACTTGGCTAAACAGCCACAAGTCACAGATATAATTCATGCCAATAAAGAGATAAAGTTAGTGATTTATCTAAGCTTCATTATGCTAATTTCACTAGCAATAATTAGCGGTGTTGTACGTCCTACCTAGTTATTTAAAAATATTGAGCATGATTAATTAATACTACTTTCATTCATAAAATAAAAGAGAAAAAAACATGAATTTATTCAAGATAAAAACTTATTTTAAAATGCTTACTTTAGTAGTTAGCAGCTTCTTTATGTTGAACGCTTTTGCTGGGCAAACCCCTGCCATTTCACAGCAAGCATTAATTGAAGCGATGGCTCAAGACGCGAATAATATTGTAGTACTCGATGTGAGAAGTGCTGAAGAGTTTAATGAAGGCCACATTAAAGGTGCAATTAATGTTAGTCATAATACGGTTGAAGAAAATTTAGCTAAGCTTACTCAATATAAAGATAAAAAAGTAGTTGTGTATTGTCGCTCAGGCCGTAGAGCAGGCATAGCTGAGCATATTTTAGCAGAAAATGGTTTTACTAAACTTTATCATTTAACGGGTGATATGAATGGTTGGGTGGCAGCTAAGTTACCTACAGTAAAAACAAAATAACTTCCGTTAACGTTAAGAATAAAGTGACATGAGCGAACTGCTTTTTTATTTAGACATCTTTGGGATAGTAGTGTTTGCATTCTCAGGGGCACTAATGGCAGGTCGCTATCAGCTTGATCCTTTTGGGGTTGTGGTTTTAGCTTCCGTAACAGCTATTGGTGGTGGCACTATTCGAGATGTCATTCTTCAAACCCAAGTATTTTGGGTTGCTAAACCTTACTACTTGTATGTAATTTTAGCGACATCGTTGTTAACGATCATGCTAATTAGGCAGCCCAAACTTATTCCCAAACGTTTTCTTCTTATTGCCGATGCATTAGGTCTAGCTTTATTTGCTGTGCTTGGAACGCAGAAATCACTATATTTGGGGGCTCCTGTTCCCGTTGCAATAGTGTTAGGTACGATTACCGGTGTTGCTGGCGGTATGATCAGAGATGTATTATGTAATGTTATCCCTTTGATTTTAAGACAAGAGATATATGCATTAGCTGCCATGTTAGGTGGTTGTTTGTATATATTGCTTGATTGGTTAGGTTGGGGTGAAAATCAAGCCATTATAGCCTCTATGTCTGCCGCATTATGTTTGCGGTTAGCGGCAATTTATTGGCGAGTATCACTACCCGCCTTTGATATTCCTGAACAAGATAATAAGCGTTAGAAGGCGTAGCTAATACCCACATTAGGAGAGGTAAACGTTAAATCACCCATGTCTTGGTAACGTAAGCCTACATTCATACCAATGCCACAATTCCAACGATACTGCCAGCCAGCTTCTAAAAATAAACCTGTGCCAGTATCACCTTGCCAATTCTTATTGATTGAATCATCAGAATACAATTCATAATCGTAATATTGAGCGCCTAGCTTAGCGTATAAGCTATTTCTTTCTGAAATAGGCAAGTCAGCTTTAATGGCAACAATAAAATTATCTAATTCAAACTCTTCGGCTGCTGTATTAAATAGTGGGCCGCTACCATCATCATAGTTACATTGCCATTTGTCTTCTTCAATTTCATCACAATCCCAGCTCCAATCGTCAATTTCTACTGATTTGGCATAAGCTAGTTCGATGGAAAAATTATCTGCAAATTGATAGTTATAGAAGAAGTAAGCTTGGGCGAAACCATCGCCATCATTACTAGAGTTTTTATATTCGCCACTAGCAATCCCCGTTGTTAAACCGTAACTGTGCGGCTTAACTTGTGCTAATACGGAAGTACTTACTAATGCGAGGGATAATAATGAGATTTTTGATAGGTGACTAAATTGCATGTTTTAAATCCTTTTTTGATACTTTATAAGTATAGATTATCAAGACATTATGACAGCAAAAGATTTTGCACGGTTTGATAACCTCTAAACGATAATAATAAAAAGTGCGTTAAAAATTACTAAGTAAAATTATCCGTTAGCTCAGTATTATTATCTGTTTAGCAAATGTGGGAAGAATGTAAAAAACTGTAAGTCGAGTTTATTTAGCAAGAAATAACGCACTCATGTCTTGGTGTGCTTTCTCATACCATCCCTCTTCAATGGAAACGGCAGGCAATGCTTCAATCTCAATCACCCCAGTCTTAGCTGTTTTTGCTGATTCATTATAAACCGAGAGAATATTTTTAATGACAACAGGTTGAGCTTTTAATTGTAGCTTTTCGACTAATACCTTAGTGCCAGCCTCAAAAGGTTCAATTTTACCAGTTTGTGAACGAGTACCCTCAGGAAAAATAACGACTTTTTTGCCTTTGCACTCTTTGACATCTTTTAATAATTTGATAATAGCACGGCGATCTTTTTGATCTACGGTGATATGACCAACCATATTTACAATATGAGATACTGGCCATTTGTCCATAATGCCGGTACGGCCAATAAACCTTACGTCATTACCGAGCACTTCTTCTAGGGCGAAAATATCAGCCATGCTTTGATGATTAGCAATTAAAATATCTGTATCTTGATCGATTGAACCGATTAAATTAACCGTTCCACCTACACTGCGTACAATGCGAATACTAAAGAAACGACGAAATTTATTAAAGACGCTACCATGTTGTTTACAAAGTGATAAGGCAACAGACTCAGCAAAAATAGTTAGATAAGTTATGTATTTTTTTATATAGAAAGACATCATGAATATTATTTTTAGTACCGCAGATTAAGCTTCTATTCCCCAGCCATCATTGTAACCTGAAAACTTGGCAGCAATCTGTTCAAAATTTGTTTCTTGGTCAACAATAGCTTGATGAGTTGGTACCATTTTTACTGTGCAATCTAAATCCCAAACGTTCGGAGTTTCATCGGGATGTATATTAATGGAGAGTTCAGGCATAACTTGCTGTAAATGTTCAGCCATAGCTTCTGCTTGTGATTTTTGCTCAAATAAATGAAAGAAAACCACATCATGCTCTACTGATAAATCAATGCCGGCTTGCTGCATTTCAGTAAGTACTTGGCCTGTTTCATCGTTTGGGAAATTCATAGTAAAGTAACTTGTTATGCTGATAAAGCCGACATTATAAAGTGCTAAAACCAGCTTGAGAAGTGTTTTGCATTAATTGTTATTTTTATTCGGTTCGCAAGCTCTAATTATTTAATTTTAGGGTATTGTTTTAGCATGGAATGTACAGCAAGTTGAATCTTTTCATTTACTTCTCGGCTGTTGTCCTTTGTTTTTATTTTTAACGCTTGAGTACTTCGCCAAATGGATCGCTTTTTCTTCGGATCAACAAGATCTATGATTAAGGCGCCTTGCCTAATATTTAAATCTCCATCAGTTTTATACCATGCATTTGCCTTTAAGCAGTATTCACAAAAAAGTACTGATTTATTATAAATTGAAAAATCACGGCCATTTGTAAAAATATGATAAGTGGCAATGATATCTGCGTCTTCTATGTCAGCGTATTCAAAGTTAAGTTGTTCCATATTCTTTTCGATAGCAATTTCAATGCTATTACGAATAGCTCTACTTAAATTCTGGCTTTCTGCAAATTCGGTATTTTGTTGATAAATACTGTATTTACTCACTTGTTCAAAGTTGAAGCGACTATGGTAGATAGCATCACTGGTAGGAACCATCGAACATGATGCAAGGCATAAAAGGAGTAATATGGTCGAAAGTTTTATCAGTTGCACGGTTATAACTATTTAGGTATTTGTGAAGTAATTAGATTATCAATTAGTGTAAGTTATTAACAGTAAAAATATTTTCTTCATTGCTCGGCTAGTTATCACGCTATATAGTAGGGCACTAGGAATGACTTAACTAATAAAGGGAAAAGTATGAAAAGAAACCTATTGTCAAAGATAATGCTAGCTTCAGCTATGCTAGCAAGCAGCTTAACATCAAGCTATGTGGCTGCTGAAACATCTGTATGGAAAGTTTCAAAAGGTAATGATCATATATACTTAGGTGGTACGATTCATATTCTACCGGTATCTGAATTCCCTCTACCTCAAGAATTTACTGATGCTTATCAAAAAAGTGATGCAATCGTGCTTGAAGCGAAATTGCCTGAAGCAACCGACACAGCATTTCAAATGAAAATGATGCAAGCCATGTCTTATCAAAATGGTCAGACATTATCTGGAGTGTTATCAAAATCAACATACCAAAAATTATCCGATTATCTTGCTGGCTTTGGCGCAGATATTAATACCTTAAATGGATTTAAACCGGGCTTTATCATGACGATGATGGCGTTATTAGAAGCACAAAGAGCGCAATTGTCAGGTGATGGAGTTGATACTTATTTCAATCAAAAAGCGTCAAAAGACAATAAAGCTATAGAATATTTGGAATCAATTGATTTTCAAATGAATATGCTTGCTAGCATTGGACAGGGTCACGAAGATAAATTTATCGAATCGAATTTGTCACAGATGGATGACTTCAAAGGCATGTTTACCAAGTTAATAAAATCTTGGCGGGCTGGCGATGTTGCAACACTTGAACAAGTAGTCATCAAGCCTTTAAAAGAGGACCCTAAAAGTTATCAAACAATGCTGGTAGATCGTAATAAAAATTGGATTCCATTGATTGAAAAAATGTTTAACGACAATGACAAAGAATTTGTTCTCGTTGGCGTTGGGCATTTAATCGGTGATAAAAGCGTTGTGGCACTGCTTAAACAAAAAGGCTATAGCATAAAGAAACTGTAATGCCTTCACATTTGTGCGTAATGACTATGGGGTTTACTTTATTGGTGAGCTCCATATGGTGTTTTTGAAGAACTTCGGCTAATGTAAAATATCGTGTTATAGACGTTAATTGAAAAGGAAGAGATTTATGAAATTCCCAATTGAAGGGGCGTGTCAATGCGGACAGTTAACCTATAAATTATTTGAGCCCCCTAAACTGGTGTTAGCCTGTCATTGTACTGAGTGTCAAAAATTATCATCAAGTCCTTTTAGTGTAACAGCCGTTATTGATTCATCTGCCATTGAGTTTGAGGGAATATTAAAGGAATGGTCGAGAAGTTCAGATAGCGGCAATAGAAATAACGCCAAATTTTGTCCTACCTGTGGCAATAGAGTCTACCATTACAACCCTGAAGATAAACAAACTATAAAGCTAAAACTAAAACCCATTCATTTATCTGATGCATCCATTTTTGAACCTAGCGTTCATGTTTGGGTGAGTGAAAAGTTAAGTTGGTATCAAATACCTGATGGTGTGAAGGTAGTAGAAAAACAGCCATAAAGTGAAAATGTAATTTAGTTGAATAAGTCTTAACCTGCTCTGTCAGCTTTGATAAATAGGACCCAATTAAAGCTGACAGTCGCAATTGTGCCAGAAACGGACGTATGCGTTTGGTTTACCAAACGGTTTCTTTGTACGTAAAGCCGACGGTTGCCAATTGAGAATCTAAGCGGCTATAGGTCTTTAAAAAAAGCAGCCTCTGAAGGCTTAAAAAAACAAACAACACCATTTTCTTAATGTTTTGGTTCCTAAGTTTGAGAAAAAGAGGAGCTTAAAGTTTCTTTAATTAATTCAATCGTTGCAATCTGTAATAGGCCAATCTATATTGTTTGAGTGCTTTTTCATAATTACAAAAAGCCTTTATATTCACTTGGATAACACGACTTATACTTCGAAAAGGGATATTAAAAATGGGCGCATGGAATTCAAAGCCTTTTGGGAATGACAATGCCCTAGATTGGTTGTTGGAGCTTGAAAAATCTGATATCAAAAATCGAAGATACTCCTGATGCTAATGAATCCGAAGTCTTTATGGCAGCAGCAATGATTGCGTACGCTGCGTCTCAACCTACCGTGAAAGGTATCCCCGCAGAGGCTAAAAAATGGGTAATAACTCATGGGTATGTTCCCTGTACTAACGATATTTTTATCTGTATTAGAGGTATTCGAAATATACTGGCAAACTCCGAACTGCAAGAGTTGTGGGATGAAAGCGGAAACGGCAAGACATGGGAAAAAAATACAAAAAAGTTGATTTTAAATCTTGACCATATTGATACGCAAGCCCTTCCTGAAAGAGTTCCCAAACCACCGCGTTTACCAAGAGTACTTAGTAAGATGCTTGAGCATCCAGAAAGCAAAACGAACCCTAAGCTCATTGAAAAGATATGGTCAAAAATTCACGGCTTAAAAGAGATTAATGCCGTTTCATCTGAAACGGATGGGTATTCACCACTGGTGTTGTTTGCTAAGTTCGGCTTGAAAGAGGGAGTGCAATACTTGCTAGATAAAGGCGTTGATGTGAACAAAAGTACTCCCTTTGTCAATAACTCACTAGCTTTATCATTCGCTTGTTTAAATCACCACTATGAAATCGCCAAACTACTGCTATCAGCAGGAGCAAAGGTGTCAAGCGTATACGCAAAGTTTAGTGAGGAAGACAAATACCGTCTCGTTCACGATGAAGGCAAGTTAGATAGAGCCATTGACGTCATTCGACCTTCTGGGGCCTTGATAACTGTCGCAGAATCCAAAAACGGATCCGTTGAAATTGTAAAGCTTCTTGTTGAATATGGAGCCGACATTTATGAAAAAGAGCTCAATGGTTATACACTCGCTCATCTTTGTGCCAAAAGTGGCAATGTAGAACTGCTCAAGTGGTTGGTTTCTCATGACGTGAACATAGATGAACGGAGCACTTTTTTTAAAGAAACGGCGCTTTTTTCAGGTTTAGGGAACTCCGAAATAGTTGAAGTCCTTCTAACGGCAGGCGCAAATCCGAATATACCTGACCGCTACGAATCTACTGCATTAGATAAAGTTGAATGGTTTGATGAACAAACCGACGAGGTAAAAAAACTGGTAGGCTGCTCAGGCAATATGGAGCAAAGTATGCAACGGAGCTCGGTTATAAGCACCTTGCCCATATCGTAAGTCACAATGAATTCGACGACTATTTCTTTGTGAATAGAAAATTAACGTTCTCTAGATGTCACTGTACGCGCAATAACACCTCAAATGAGCAGCCATTTCCAAATTTGGAGGTTTTTGATTTGGTAGTGCTATTGGATGCCAATGTGGAAATAAATGATGATTTCTTACGACAGAGAAGTGAGGAGGTTGCGTTCGTCAAGCAGTGCATTGATGACGGGAAACACATTTTTGCAATAGGACACAGTGCTCGTTTGATAATAAAACTTCTGGGAGGAAATATCGTCAACTTAGACGAACCAGTTATTGGCTGGTATGAGATACAACCAATTGAAAATCTGAATGAATCCGACTTCTCAATAGACAACCCAGTCAATGTTTTTTGTTGGCAAAAACAAACATTGACAATACCCGATAGCGTCCGAAGAATCGCTAAATCTCCCACCTCAAATAACGCTCTCATTCAATTTGGCGAGAATATCATCTGTGCCGAATTTCTGCCCAATGTAAGCAATGGTAATGATTATGTCGAACACTTCGGGGTGGATGTCAAAAAGGGAAAGTTCATACAGTCCAAAGCTGAACTGAGTAATTCCAATAGAAAGCGTCAAGATGCTATGCACAACTTACTAGATGCCATTCTCGAGTTTTTTACTTCGAAACTAGAAAAGCGCTCTCGAGGCTCTGTTCCTGCCGATAACCACTCCTTTACCGATTGTTAGATAAAAAGATCGTGTTAGTTGATCTAATACCGATAGCGCTTGTATCTGTAATTTATACAAATTTTTAGAATCCACATTAATCTTCACGATTCATTGGCTGAGTGCAATTACTCGTCTTAATGAGGTCTAATTTCTCGCTTCTAAAGGACTACTATTTGTCTGAAGAAGACCGTCACCAATGAATAAATCAGTGTCTGCTGTTCGCTCGTAGCTGTCTGACAGCTGAAACCTAAACCGATTCATCAATATGTTAAGCTCAGAAACGAGCTACTAAAAATTTAGTTTGGTTAAATCCAGCCCTTCTGCTTAGCTATTCTGGCAGCATCAACTCTATTTGTTGCATTTAATTTTGCTATGGCTTCTGAAAGATAGTTTCTTACTGTGCCCTCTGATAAAAATAAGGTAGTAGAAATTTCCGCTGTAGTTAGACCATCACCAGCAAGCTTAATAGCTTTACGTTCTTTATTGGTCAATGGGTCGTTATCATTTAGTGCCATTAAGGCGAGTTCAGGGGCAATAACATGCTCACCAGCTTTAACTTTTTTGATAGCTTCCACTAAATACTCAGTTGGTGATTCCTTAAGAATAAAGGCTTTCACGCCGAGTGCCATTGCACGTTTTATATAACCAGACTTAGAGAACGTTGTCATAATGAGCATGTTGATATCTTGATGCTCTTTGATGATAATTTCAGCTAACTCCAAACCAGAGAGAACAGGCATTTCTATATCGCTTAAGATAAAATCAACGTCTAATTCGTTAAGCATATCTAATGCTATTTGGCCATTTTCTGCCTGCCCTACAACGTCTATTTCATCTTCTAATGATAACAAGCTAGCTATCGCACCGCGGACTAATGCTTGGTCTTCAACAACAAGTACTTTGATCATATTGGTAAAGCTTCCTTTTTGATTACCTGCTCTTTGGCGAAATTGGTTAATGGAATAGTCACTGATAATTTCACGCCGCTTTCTTGAGTAATTATTAATTCACCTTTTAGCTCTTCAACACGAGAGCGTATACCTTCAATACCATTACCAGGTATGATTTTCGCGGTATTACCATTATCACCTATATTTAGTTTAACCTCAGTTGGATCTGAGATAACGGAAACCGAAGCGCTATTCCCATTACTGTGTCTTAATATGTTGGTTATCCACTCTTTACTTAACATGATCAAGGTAGACTCCACTTTAGCTGGCAAATCATTAATATCATGGTATAACTTTGCGTCAAACTTCATGTGTTTGAGTTCATTGGTTAACTTTTCAAGTACGCCAATTAAACCATGTAGTTTCAAGCCTGTGACTGCAGAGCGCACTTCAGAAAGAGTTTGACGCGCTAAATTGGCTACTTCTGCTATTTCTTTTTGCGCTGCAACAAAATCTTGCTTGGCTGAGAGTTTTTCTGCTAGCTCTGATTTTAACGCTATCGAAGACAGTGAATGACCTAATAAATCATGCATATCGCGCGCGATACGCTCACGTTCAGCAATAGCGGCAAGTTGCTCGACTTCTTGGTTACTCTTTTGCTGTATACAAGCATGTATGTATTCTTTTTGACTAAAAATACCGTAAACAAACAGGCTGACAGTACAAGCAAATGAGGGGCCTAGGTAGTAAGGGGTAACTAAATCAAGCACTAAAGCTGATGATACTTGTGCAATCAGGTTTACGAGTAGCAACGACACAGCGAATCTTCGTGAAAAATAGTAACCACTAAAAAATGCAGCATAACCAAAAAGTGCGTTGGTGCCAGGGTTAATGGAAGCGCCAAATGCTGAGAGTAAAATAATCACAATGATTGGTTGAATAACTGACTTGCCTGTTAACTTTGTTGCTTTGATAAAAGCGATAATAAAAGCGAAATATATGATGAAGACAGTGGCAATATTGCTTGCAGTATACGTACTGTAACTGACAATGAAATTCAAAAAATAAAATAATGAAAAAATGAGCGAGAAGTAACTCCATTTTGCCGCATTGGTTTGGGCTATTGGCTCAATATAAAAGGGAGCTTTTTTTGACACATTCTCAGGGGTATTCATGCATATTTACCTTAATTAAAGACTGGTCAAGTTACACTCAGAGCAACTTGACCAATTTACGATGTTAATCGCTGTGCAATATTATAATAAACAAAGAATATTGTTTTCTCTGTGTTTTTTTATTGCTTTAGTTTATTTTGGTTTTGTTCTAGCAGTATTTTTGCCCAGCTGTATTCAGGGTTAATGTTTAACGCTAACTGCCAATCTTGGTTTGCCTTTTCAATATCTCCCTTGTTTTTATGCGCTAGGCCTCGCCAAGTGTAGGTTTCAGCATATCCCCAATGATAATTTGAATAACTGTCTGTTGAATAAGCTGAAATTGCTTTATCAAATGCTTGATAAGCTGCTTGACTGTCACCACCAAAGATAGCCGGCGTACTAATTTTACTGATGCCTGTTATTAACTGTACTCTGGGGTTTGTTGGATCTAAAGCGGTAGCTTGTGCCAGTATTTCACTTGATTTTGGCCCATAGTACATACCTTTTAGGGGCTCGAGTGCAATTTTGTAGCCATATACTTGTGCTAATAAGGCTTTGATTTCAACATCATCAAGCGTACTTTCATTGAGTTGCTCTAATATCTCAATAGCTTGATCAATAGCCTCAATTGCTTGTTCACTTTGGCCAGTTAAGTTAGCACTTAAACCAAGGCGATAATAGGCAAGGGCTTTGTCGTAACCATTAACTTCAGCAGTAATCGCTTTCAACTCTACGACATCGAGTACTCCTGCGGCTTGTTCTATTCTATCTATTTCAGCTTGTCCTGCTAAAGCGTTAAAAGTTACCGGAATGGTTAATGCCATTGTAAGTATTGTTTTGTAGATATTCATGTCATGCTCCTTGTTAGTTGACCATAACAGTATTAGCTAAACCATGAAGTTATTTTAGAGAGGTTTGTCACCAATTTGATGTGACAATTGTCATCAGTTGGGGCAAATCATATAAAAACTGTAAAAGAACAATTCTTATTAATTTATTGGGTGACGTTAGTGTAAGGTGAAAGAGAAGAGCTGAAAGGTTAAAGATGAAATAATAAATGCCGCTTACTTAGCGGCATTTTTAATAATTGTTGTTTGGTAAGCTTATCCGTTATAACAATACGTCAATAGTTATGTCTTTAAAGTGCAGGACATTACCACCAAACTCTTTAGCAAACGCTTTTGCATCAGTTTCTTTGCTAAAGCTTGCTAAAGTCGAACCCATAGCGCCTTTTTGTGAAGAGCCTGAAACATACCATGCAGTTTTTGCATCAATAAAGTGCTCATCGTTGATGCTGCCCCACGGCATTTTGCTCATATCGTGAACCATCATTTGTGAAACATTACGCTTATTTTCTGGGTCGAGATAATAGCTGAACAAATCTCTGGTTGAGCAAAACTTAAATACTTTGCTGCCTTGCTCTTTTCTAAAGGCTTCACCTTTTGGGCCATCAAAATGTTTAATTAACATGCCACATAGATGACATTCGTCACTACCTTCAATGGCGACCGCTTGATGAAGCATTTCTTGTTCAGCATTATCTGAGCAAGAAATTAGGCCAACTAAAGCAATGGAGAGGGTGATTATTTTTAAAAAATTTGCCATTAGAGTTTCTTCCTTCTAAAAATGAAAATTGCTAAGGTTAATGGAATAGCAACCCAAGCAGTTAACGCCGTAATTAATTGACCTTGTGATAGGCTGGCATTTATGGCAACAGCTAAGGCACCATTAACATCGCTGCTATCAAGACCCGCTAAGTTAACTAAACGGAATATATCTGCAGGGTTAAGCATCATCAGCTGCGTTAATCCTGTTTGACTAATACCATCTTCAACACCGACTAATAGTGCTAATAAGGCTAAGTCAAAAGCTAACGCAAATAAAAACCAAGTGATCAGGGCAAAGCCTGCAGCTTTTGATTTTTCTGATACAGACAAGCTGATTAAGTATGAGATAGCGGTGAAACTCAAACCAAGCAAGACCGCACTTAAGATAAACAGTGAAAAGGCACTGACTATGGCATTGTCTTCTAATTGAAAATAAAGCAATACCGCAGAAGCTCCAAAACCGATTAATGTTGCTAAAGCTATGATACTGCCTTGTCCAATGAACTTACCTAAGAGTAATTGTGTTTTACTTAAAGGGTAGGTGAGTAATAACAGCAAAGTGCCACTTTCTTGTTCACCAACAAAACTGTCGTAACTTAGTAATAGCGCGATAAGGGGAATAAGAAATACCGCTAAACTCGCTAAACTGGCGATAGTGGTTGACAGCGAGGTAATGCCCATTTCTCCTGAGGCAGCAGCACCAAAATAAGTTAATCCCACTGACAGTAAAGCGAAAATAAGCGTGATTGATACTAACCAGCGATTTCTTAAACCGTCATGAAACTCTTTGTTAGCTACGGTGAGTATTTGTTTCATTAGCTTTGCCCTTTTGCTTGTTGCTTTTGTGCATGCAGAGCGAGGTAATGCTGATACACTTGTTCTAAATTGGCAGACTCAACATGAATGTCTTCAATATTGTCAAAGCCTAATAAGGTTTTTAAAACACTAATTTTTTCAGCTTCAGGTACATTAAGTGTTTGTGAACATACCGGTGAAATAAAGTTAGCTAAATGGTCATGACTTGCTATTGCACCATTAAGCCCATGTGCTTTTATTTCAACGGGTAGCGCTGCTTGATGGCGAAGCTCTGCTAAGCTTCCCATGGCAAGTAACTGGCCAGAAGATAAGATCATTGCGCGGTCAATATGTTGCTCAACACCCGGTAGTACATGAGAGCAGAGTATGACACTTGAGCCTTGAGATTTTAACTGGTCAACCGTGCGATAGAAGTCGCCTGTGGCAATAGGGTCTAGGCCGACAGTTGGCTCATCTAATAATAAAAGCTTAGGTTCACCAATAAAGGCTTGTGCTAAACCTAAACGTTGGCGCATACCTTTTGAATAGGTTTTAACTTGTCGTTTCATGGCATGAGTAATACCCACTTGTTCGAGTAAATCGATAGCCTGTTTTTTGTTGAAACCTTTTAATTTAGCGAAATAGGTTAATACCTCTAAACCTGTTAATTGCTCATAAAAACTTACGTTTTCAGGTAGGTAGCCAACTTTGGTTCTGCAATGCCATGCTTCTTTTGAGTCAGGCGCCATACCCATTACGGCAACTTGTCCTCTACTTGGCGAGATAACACCAAGGATAAGTTTCATCATGGTGGTTTTACCTGCGCCGTTATGGCCAAATAAACCTAATACTTCACCTTCACCTAGTGTCATGGTGACTGATTGCAAAGCATCAAGTTTGTTATAGCTTTTACCTGCATCGGTAAGAGAAACGATAGGGGTTGTCATGGTGTTATTCCTTTGTCGCTGCGTTTTGGCTAGCTAACAAATCTGCAATTTGTTGTGTATGTGGTGACGTCATCAAGGGGTGACTGTCTTTAATACCAGGTGGTTTTAATACCGGAAACTGGCGCTGCACCCAACGTAAGATAAGAATAGCTGGGCTGTCCATTATCATTTTCATTTCAGGGTATTGCCAAATAAGCTTATCAATACCGTCATTTGGCTCAAAAGCGGTATCACCAATATTGTCATTATTCATGTCCCAGCCAAGGTAGTTACTCCAATAATTTCCTTGACCATTTTCACTCCATTCTTGTTTCTTTGAGGAAACATACTTTACCTGTGTGGGGTTGTTGATAAAGGAATTACCGTAAATCTTGACCCCATCTGAACCTGCGGTTAAGTGAATACCAATTTCTGCAGTATCAACAATATTGTCGGTAAACGTATTAAAGCCTGAGTTATAAACAAACAAGCCTTTACCATCGCGACCTAACACTTTGTTTTCAGGTTTTGTCCATACGCGAGTAATGTGATTTTCTTTGATTGTAGAGTAGGTAATGTAATTAAATAAGAAACCATAATCTTCACTATCACGGGTTTTATTCCCCTGAATAATTAGTCTGCGTGAGCTCATCATGGCGTAGCCTGCGCGGGTTTCATAAGCGGCGTTATTTAAAATAGAGTTATCATAAGAATACATATAGTGAATACCATAGCGCAAATTGTGCATAGTGTTGTTTTCTATGGTGTTATTCTTACTTGCGATAACGTATATACCATCTCGGACATGGTAGGTTTCATTGTTAAAAACACGGCTATGGGAGACATTTGCCACTTGAATTCCATTGCCTCTATCTGCAGAGCGAAGTGTTAAATTGCCTTCAACTTTATTGGCAAAAATTTGGGCATTATCAATTTTATTAAACCAAATACCAAAGCCGTCGCCTTTTAAAAAGTTATTATTGATATTGAGGTGGCTAGCTTTGTCATTAGCATAAATACCAGAATTTTCTTCGGTTAAGTCGTAGCCCCAGTTAACAATGTTCAAGTGCTGTATGGTGATATTAGAGTTTTTAATGACAACAGCATGGCCCTTGCCTTGAGCATCAATAATGGCTGGCTGTGCAGATTTGGAATTAGGGCCTTGTAAAGTAATTTGCTTATGAATAATGAAATTACCAAAATAGGTACCAGAGGCCAATGTAATGGTATCACCATCATTGGCATTATCTAAAATGGTTTGTAGATTATCGTCAGGTGTTAGCTGAAAATCTTCAGCGAATGTTGCTGAGCTAATGACAAGTAATAAATAGCTAAAAGCAAGGTAAACTTTTCTGGTCAGTGTTAGTTTAGGTGTTACTATGTTTAACAAATGCAAAGGATTTTCTACACAAAAATTTCAGTGGACATAGCATAGCATTTTTTGTGGAAATACAATTGATCCTGATTAAAAAATTTTCACTATAAAGAAAACAAGGAATAAGCATGACCGTAATGCAAAAAGTTTATTGGTTGATCGCAGTGTTTGGCAATGTATTAGCTGTTTATGTTTTTAGTACTCAAGGCGGGGTTGTATCGAGTAGCTTTTTACTTTTTACATTAAGTTATAGTGTGATCGGCTTTTACGATCTCAGGTATAGCAAGCACAGCCTTAACAGACTTTACCCCGTTGTGGCCTATATAAGGTATTTTTTAGAATCTTACCGTGTTGAAATTCAACAATATTTTATTGCTAACGACACCGAAGAAAAACCCTTTAACCGAGAGCAACGCAGCTTAGTTTATCAACGTGCCAAAAGTGTTCGAGATACGATTGCTTTTGGAACTCAACGAGATTTATTTGAAGAAAATTATCTGAGCCTTTGGCATTCATTAGCACCGAGCAAAGTGCTTGATTCAGCAAAACGAATCACTATTGGAGGGGTAAACTGTTTACAGCCATACAATGCCTCATATCTTAATATTTCTGCAATGAGCTTTGGTGCATTAAGTTGGACAGCTATTGAGTCACTTAATCTTGGCGCTAAAAAAGCAGGATGTTTTCATAACACTGGTGAAGGTGGTGTTAGTCCTTATCATCTAAAACATGGTGGCGATATTGTATGGCAGCTAGGTACGGGGTTGTTTGGTTGTCGAGATAGTGCTGGTCATTTTGAAGCGGAGAGTTTTAAAAAAACAGCTTTATTAACACAAGTGAAAATGATTGAGATAAAGTTGAGTCAAGGAGCTAAGCCAGGTCATGGTGGTGTTTTACCTAAAGCAAAAATTACTGAAGAAATTGCCGCTATTCGACATATTAGTATGGATAAGGATTGTGTTTCTCCCGCGGTGAACCCTGAGTGCACAACCCCTAAGTCGCTGTTAAGTTTTGTTGAACAAGTTCGTACGTTAAGTGGCGGAAAGCCTGTAGGTTTTAAATTGTGTATTGGCAATCCTGCTGAATTTTTAGGCTTATGTAAAGCAATGCATGAAACAAAAATATTTCCTGATTTTATTACGGTTGATGGCGCTGAGGGCGGAACGGGCGCAGCGCCAGTAGAATTTAGTAACCGACTTGGTATGACTTGTCTAGAAGGTGTCTACTTCGTTCATAACGCTTTAGTTGGTATGGGCTTTAGAGAGCAGATTAAAGTTATTGCCTCAGGTAAAACAGCCTCAAGTTTTGATTTGCTGGCTAAAATTGCCGTTGGTGCAGATATTGTGAATGCTGCTAGAACTATGATGATGGCCATTGGTTGTATTCAATCAAGGCACTGCAATACTAACCAATGCCCAACAGGAGTAGCAACTCAAGATCCAGCCCGAGCAAAAGCGATTAATATTGATGAGAAAAGTGATAGGGTTAAAAACTTCCATCATAATACTTTAGAAAGTTTTTATGAGTTGGTCGCTAGTGTCGGTTTAGATGATCCTGCAAAGCTTACACCGAATATGATTAAACGTCGTTCACCCTATGGCATGCAAATGTCTATAGGTAGTTTAACTAAACCATTAAAGCATAACAGCTTAATTGACGGTAAAGTAGAAGAAGAGACATGGCTGCATTGGTGGCAACAAGCAGATGCCGAGCAATTTTACGTACAAGATACTGATACTTTGTTTGCGGCGGAGTTAAAGCATTAAGGTTAAGTTCATTCAATTAAAGGAAAGAAGATGAAAATCTATGGGGATTTAAAATCAGGCAATTGTTATAAAGTAAAACTGCTGTGTTCTTTACTTAATATTGCACACGAATGGGTTGATATAGACATTTTAGCTGGCGAAACTAAGACTCCTGATTTTATCGCTAAAAACCCTAATGCCAAAATACCTTTGTTGGAACTTGATGACGGTAATGTATTGATAGAATCTAATGCCATTATTAATTATCTTGCTGCTGGTAGTCGCTTAATACCAAGTGATAGGTTAGAAAATGCAAAAGTTCAACAATGGCAATTTTTTGAACAATATAGCCATGAACCTTTCATTGCAGTGGCGAGGTTCATTGCCAAATATTTAGGATTACCCCAAGAGCGCTTAGCTGAATATAAAGCGAAGCAAGAGGGTGGACATAAAGCACTAGCAATTATGGAACAACAATTAAAAGTAACGCCTTTTTTATTAGGCAAGCACATAACCACAGCTGATATTAGTTTGTATGCCTATACGCATGTTGCTAATGAAGGTGGTTTTGATTTGTCTATCTACCCGGCCATTAATGCGTGGTTTGAACGAATAAAAAGCCAAGAAAATTATATTGCTATGCCGAAGTAAATAATTTAGCTAAAGGTGGTTATATTGGGTTTTCACATGAAGAAAATGACTAAAGTTTTCACATCTTTTGTATTATTACTATTTGTACTTTATCAAAGTTATTTTTTTATTTTACCTAGTATCACGCTTGTCAATAATACGAGTGACACAATAAATGTTGCCGTGGTAACACTACCTAATAGTCGCATAGACTTTGGAGAAATTAAAAGTTCTCAGCGTAATACTATTTATTATGAGCTTGAGCAAAGTGATGGTGAATATCAATATCATATCGCCATTAAAGACAAGATATTTAAAGGGAAGTGTGGCTACATAACCCATTCGGAGTATCATAAACGCATTGAGATTGTAGTGGATATTAATCAAGTCAGTTGTCAATTTAATTAAGATTCAAAAACAGTCGCCCACGAATTACTATGTTTGGCTTATTGAGCTGCGTAACAAAGCCCATCCTGTTAATTTATTTCGGAATAAAAAAGCCCGATATCTAATGATATCGGGCTTTAAATATTAACTAGTACGTTAAGTTAAAACTTAATAAATTAAGCTTCAACAAACATACGACCACGTCTTTCCATGAATGGCTTGTTAAGCTGCGTGACAGAACATTATCTGTCATGAATTTTTTCCATAAAAAAACCTGATACCAAAGTATCAGGTTTTACGTCTTTATTGGTTGTTAATTTAAAGCGTATTAAGCTTCAACTAACATACGACCACGTCTTTCCATGAATGGCTTGTTAAGCTGCGTGACAGAACATTGTCTGTCATGAATTTTTTCCATAAAAAAAACCTGACACCAAAGTATCAGGTTTTATTTCTTTATTGGTTGTTAATTTAAAGCGTATTAAGCTTCAACTAACATACGACCACGCATTTCCATGTGAAGTGCGTGACAGAACCAGTTACAGTAGTACCATTGTACACCTGGTTTGTCGGCAGTGAAGGTAATAGAAGCAGTCGCTTGCGGACCGATTTCCATTTGTACACCGTGGTTTGTCATACAGAAACCATGGGTAACATCTTCAACCATATCTAAGTTAGTTACGATCACTGTTACTTCGTCACCAAGCTTAACTTTAAACTCATTCATACCGTAGTTAGGAGCAATAGAAGTCATGTAAACACGAACTTTGTTGCCGTCACGGATAACTTTGTTATCAGTCATGGTGTTAACGCCATCTTTCTTAGCTTGCGCTAGTGTAGGTGCAAAGATTGTATCATCACGTGACCAAACTTTAGCAGGCTTAACTTTAGAACGGTGAATAATAGTACCGTCATGTGGTTCTGCGTATGTAGGACCATCATGAACAAGTTTCATTTCATCACCTGAAATGTCGATTAACTGATCATTTTCTGGTTTTAATGGACCAACAGGTAAGAATCTATCTTTAGAGAACTTACAAAGTGATACTAACCACTTACCATCGGCATCACGTGTTTCACCAGAAGACGTACCGTTATGACCTGGTTGGTAATGTACATCTAGTTTTTGACGAATGTAGTTAACTTTCTTACCTTGATACGCTTCGATTGCTTCTTCAATATTCCATTTAGCAATTTGGCTATCTAAGAATAAAGTTGTATAAGCGAAACCTTTGTTATCGAACGCAGTATGTAGTGGACCTAAACCTAATTCTGGCTCACCAACAACGGTATCACGTTCTTTGATTTTGCCTGCAAATAAGTCATCTAACTTATCAATAGCGATAATAGATACAGTTGGAGATAATTTACCATTTGCCATGAAGTACTTACCATCTGGTGAAGTATTCATACCGTGTGGTGATTTAGGTACAGGGATGTAACGTGTTAGTTCAGAACCTTTACGACCATCTAATACTGGAACATTATTGCCGTTGTAAGTTTTGAATTTACCGGCTTTAAGCGCAGCTTCACAACGTGCAAGGTTAAATACAACCACATGGTCACGTTCGGCAGAAATCATTTCACCTAAGTTCATACCCATTTCTGAGTTGTATGAAGTAGAAGCGAAGTATTTACCATCGTAATCAGCATCAGTGTTATCTAAGTTACCATCAACCATTACTTGGAAAGCAACTTCCATTTTTTCTGCGTCGATTACATTGTATAAAGAACGGTAAGTACTAACGTCTTCTAAAGACTCTTTACCATCGTTATTCATTGGAATTTCAAACTCACCATTACAAATAACGTATTTAGTGTAAGGTGCTTTTTGAACACGTAAACCGTGAATCGCTTGTACGTTAGGAATAGTGATCATTTTGTCAACTTTCATCACGTCACAACGAATACGTGCTACACGAGAGTTCGCTTTATCGTTGATGAATACGTACTTACCATTGTAACGACCATCAGTCATTGACATATGAGGGTGATGTGAATCACCAGCTAAAATGTGAGCACTCTCGCCTTTAATGCGTTTAGATTCATCAGTTAAACCCCAACCAGTTGCTGAGTCAGTGTTGAATACTGGGATACGCATTAACTCACGCATTGATGGGATACCCATAATACGTACTTCACCTGAGTGACCACCAGACCAGAAACCGTAGTACTCATCTAATTCACCTGGGTGAACTACTGCACTATTACCAGCTTCTGCAGCACGAGCTTTAGCAGTAGATGCGAACATAGCTGCTGTCATAGGGGCAGCTACTGCACCAGCACCAATTAAAGCTGTTTTGCCGAAAAACTTACGACGGCCTTCATTTTCCAATGCTACTTCATTGGAGCTGTTTTCTTCTTTACTCATTGCTTTTCTCCACTTTTAAAAACTTGTCTAAATATTTATGTTTGTTGTATTGCTACGTTAAATCTTATTAAGCTACATTTACTGCAGGTATTTCTGTTTCTTTAAACTTCTGCTTTTTACGTGCTAACTTTTTCAATGGCGGACACTTCTCTTCATTGAAATACGTTACCTGACAATCAAGGCAGTAATGACATTCACGCATATTAATTTCACCATCAGGGTTAATTGCTTGAATTTCACATTCTTTAGCACAGGTTTTACAAGGTTGACCACATTCTGGGCGACGTCTTAACCAGCTAAATAACCTGACACTATTACTGGTTGATAATGCTGCGCCTAATGGACATAGGTAACGACAGAAGAACTTACGGTTAACCACGTTAATCGCTAATAAAGCAACGGCATAAATAATAAATGGCCATTCACGATCAAATTTTAATAAGAAGGTGGTTTTGAAAGGCTCTACTTCGGCAAACTGTTCTGCAGTTGCTAATGACTCCATTGATAAGCCAAATAAGCCAAGTAGAATTAAATATTTTACAGCCCACAAACGTTCGTGTACTGCCCAAGGCAATTCAAATTGAGGAATTTTTATATAACGTGCAAAGACATTGATCAGTTCTTGTAATGCACCAAATGGACATAACCAGCCACAATAAACTGCACGACCCCATAGCAACATAGTAACGGCTGCTGCACCCCATAGCATAAAGATTACTGGGTCTAATAAGAATAAATCCCATGAGAAGTCAGACATAAAAGCTTGTAAAAACGTGAACACATTCACAATCGAGAGTTGTCCACCCCATGACCAACCAATAAAGACTACCGTTATAATTAAGAATAAGTGACGGAAGTTATGCATAAAGGTTGGGTGGCGCACTAAAATATCTTGGAAGAATAAAGATGCGAGTAAAATAACCATTAATATAGCTAAAATTATGACTTCAGAATTTTTCTCTTTCCAAACTTGTTGCGCTAGAGTGAGCTCAGGCTCTGGCATGATCACTGGTGGGCGGTCGACATATTTGTCTAAGGTATGGTAGTCAGCTTTAAAACTGGTAAAAATACTGTCTAATGGACCAGTTTGGCGACGAACTAATAATTCTAATTGCCAGTCAGAAGCTGGATTAAACTCATGATGTTCACGAATGATAAAAATTGAGCGCTCATTAAAGCGTGGGGCACCATCTACATAAATATCGGGTAAACGTGAATGGTCTAAATCGCGAAATGCGAATGCTTCACCATTTTGTAGTACTTGAATTCGGTCAAATATTGCACCACGAACATAACCTGAGCCTTTAAATGAATAACCTGTACCCATTAAAGCAAGAGCATGTTCACCTTCCTTCAGGTTAGACATTAAGTATTCGTACTCAGTGTCACCAAGTAAGTTACGACCGATGGTTGGAATATTAACTTGAGCAAAATAAATCTCTGCGAACATATCTTGTTTTTGTTCTGCACTTGCTTCGTCAACATGCTCAGCTTCTGTGCCAACAAATGCTTCATCGACGGTTTTACGGTTTAGGTATAGTTTTCGAATTGAACCGTCACCCGTCAAAGTAGTCCAGTCAGCCTTTTCATAAACATCTGGATAAATAGTACCCATAGGCTGGATGATTTCTTGACTAGCGCTGATAATGCCTAGAGAGCGAGCTACTTGAGTAGCTGACTTCACAATAGCAACATTCATTACCATGACCGTTACCGTAGCGCCAGATAAACCATCAATATGGACAATACCTTCGGTTTTGTTACCACCAACTTTTAAACGGTCTTTAACACCTAACCCATCGTATTGTTCAGTGAACTCATGCAGCTTACTTTCAGGAATACCTGCAAGAATAATAGGCTCATGATGCTCAAGGACTTTAGCGCCGAGATATACACCTTCAGGGTTAATGGCAACAAGCATATTGACAGGTTCACCTGAATAGGCAGGAATTTTTGCTAAATCATTCGTTTCGAAGGCATAACCAATGACTTCTTCGCCTTTGTAAATGGTCCAAATTAGTGGGTCGCCTTCTGTGGCTGCCACTTTGTCACTAATTTTGGTTTGCTCAGGAAAAATTTCCTTAATTAATGGCATTGGATCTTTAGGAGGGCTAACAAATAATGCCTGTGCAGGAAAGGCGATACACAGCGACAACGCGAGAAATTGGATAAGCGCTTTAGAGATTTTTTTCGATAAATGTTCAAAAAAAGATAATAACATTTGGACTCAATCATAAATTTTGTGAACGCAATTAACATAAGTAACTGCGACAATATGTCACAGTTTAACGATCTTATGCATTATCGTTATGATTTAGATCAAGAAAAGGTAGTGAAGTAAATTATGGAATACTAAGGAAAAATCACTGATATTTACCTTATAAAAAGTAAGGTTTATTTTGTATAAGTCAATGTTTTAGAGAGCTTTGCTAGTAACACCTGTAAATGGTTATAAATTTTTAATACGTGATTAATTAGAACAAGATACTGAAGGGGTGATCATTAAGTGGGCGATATGTGCACACCTAATGATCAATGACTTTGATGGTTATTTGACTAAAACTCGGGCAAATTTTCGTTTACCTACTTGGTAAATCGCTTTGCTACCAGCTTTAATAATTAAGTTTTTGTCGTTAACTTTTTCGCCTTCAATTTTAGCCGCGCCTTGTTTAATCATACGCATGGCTTCTGAAGTACTGCTTACTAAACCTGCTTCTTTTAATAAATTAGCAATGGCAATCTCACCGTTTTCTGGTGATAACTCAATCTCAGGCATTTCTTCAGGCATAGCGCCTTTTTGGAAGCGGTTTATGAATTCATCATGAGCAGCTTGAGCCGCCGTTTCATCATGAAAACGAGTAATTAATTCTTTAGCTAAATCAATTTTTACATCACGAGGGTTAGCGCCTTGAGCTACTTTAGCTTTATAGCCTTCGATGACTTCTAAATCTTTAAAGCTGAGTAGTTCATAGTAGCGCCACATTAAATCATCTGAAATTGACATAACTTTACCAAACATATCGCTTGGCGAGTCTGTTATCCCAATATAATTACCTAGTGATTTAGACATTTTCTGAACGCCGTCTAGGCCTTCAAGTAATGGCATCATCAATACAGTTTGCGGACGTTGCCCTTCTGATTTTTGTAACTCTCTTCCCATCAACAAGTTGAATTTTTGATCGGTACCGCCCAGTTCAACATCAGATTCTAGTGCAACTGAATCCCAGCCTTGTACTAACGGGTACATGAATTCGTGAATGGCAATTGCTTGACCGTTAGCATAACGTTTTTTGAAATCATCGCGTTCCATCATGCGAGCAACGGTTTGGCGAGATGCCAGTTTTAACATGCCCGCAGCTCCCATTTTATCCATCCAGGTGGAATTAAAAGCCACGGTGGTTTTTGCAGGATCAAGTATCTTAAATACCTGTTCTTTATAGGTTTCAGCATTTGCTAAAACATCTTCTTTTGTCAGTGGCTTACGGGTAACGTTTTTCCCCGTTGGGTCGCCAATCATACCGGTGAAATCACCAATAAGGAAAATAACTTCATGGCCCAATTGCTGGAATTGACGCAGCTTATTAATCAGTACCGTGTGACCTAAATGCAAATCAGGTGCCGTTGGATCAAAACCAGCCTTAATCTTTAATGGCTTGCCAGTTTTTAGTTTTTCTAGTAATTCATCTTCGAGCAAAATTTCTTCTGCACCGCGTTTTATCTCGGCAAACGCTTGACTGACATCGGTCATTCCTGAGCTCCACTACATGGTTTTAGGTTGAAAAGTATGGCGAACATTTTTTGTAACATATCGCGAATGGTCGAATTCTACTGTACTTTGCCTGTAGGATAAAACCCTAATAGCACTTCAGGCAGTATTTTTTAGAAAAGTTTTGTTATAGTAAGTGATAATTGTTAATGTTCTGATGCTTTAAGCACTCAATTGAAAAGATCAAAAGTAGTCACTCGTTGAAAAACCTAACAGAAATTTTTTTACAGCTTCCTAAAATTCATCGCATCATAATAAGTGCATTATTATTCATTATTGTGGTCATTTTACTTTCTCCAACTCAAAATATTGAGGAAGAAGGTGAAAACCTAACCGTGGGCAAACGTTATCAAATTGCTTTACCACAAAGTGCTGACTCAAAAACGATAAACCCCATTGAGATGCCATCTCTTACTAGCTCTCAAGCTAGCGTGCCTGAAGGAAAAGTTGATATTGCCCCCCAAAGTAGTGATTTACCTTCAATCAAACAAAGTTACCAATGGCAAACAGCAAAAGTAAAAAGTGGAGATTCATTGGCGCGAATTTTTAAACGTCTCGGCTATAGCGCACAAACGACTTATGCGGTTAGTACTGCCAAAGGTGAAGACAGTAAGTTGCTTAAAAAATTGGATGTCGGCGAAGAGCTGAAAATTGCTAATGATGATAATGGCCAGTTAGTGGCATTAGAATATCCTTTGTCGAAAACCGATACGCTGTTCATTGATTTAGTAGGTGATAGTTATCAGTCGCACAAAGAGAGCAAGCAAATAGAAGTACGTGAGACGTTTAGTCATGGCACTATTTCTTCTAGTTTCTGGAATGCTGGTGTTAAAGCTGGTCTAACAGATGCTCAAGTTATCAATTTTGCTAATATTTTTGGTTGGGATATCGATTTCGCGCAAGATATTCGTAACGATGATAGTTTTCATGTGATTTATGAGCAGCAGTATGTTGACGGGGAGTACATAGGTACTGGCAATATATTAGCGGCTGAGTTTGTTAACCAAGGCGAGGTTTTTCAGGCAGTGCGATTTACCGATGGCGAATATTACACGCCAGACGGTAAAAGTATGCGCAAAGCCTTTTTACGTGCCCCTGTTAATTTTAAGTATATTAGTTCTAGTTTTAAGCGTAAGCGTTTCCATCCGGTGCAAAAACGTTGGAAAGCTCATCGAGGTGTTGATTACGCCGCAAAAACAGGTACCCCTGTGGTTGCTGCAGGTAATGGTAAAGTAACTCACGCGACTTATAATAAATACAATGGTAATTACGTTTTTATTCAACACGGCAATGGTATTGTCACTAAATACCTGCATTTTTCAAAGCGTGCTGTAAAAAAAGGACAGCGAGTTAAGCAAGGGCAAGTAATAGGATATGTTGGTGCCACAGGGTTAGCGGCAGGACCACATTTGCATTATGAATTCCTGTTAAATGGTGTGCATCGTAACCCTAGAACAGTAAAGTTACCTGATGCTAAGCCTATTGCTAAAAAATATAAGGCAGAATTTACCACGTTAGCTCGTAAGCGTTTACTTTCGCTAGAAGGTTCTAAAAATGCACTGATTTCTATGCAAGAATCATCAATGAAAGAAGCTTCGTCAGTCCTTAGTGATTAACAGAAAAATCAAGGAGTCAGGCATGTATTATATTGGTTTAATGTCTGGCACCAGTGCAGATGGTATCGATTTAGCGCTGGTAAGCTTTACTGATAATGCAGCTCCAGAAAACTCAGATATTCAGTTGGTGGCAAGTTATTTTCAGCCATATCAAGCCGATTTAGCACAGCGTATCAAATCACTCTATAACTCGGCTGAAGATGAAATAGATTTGTCAGGTAGTTTAGACATTGAACTAGCGCATGTTTTTAGTCATGCGGTTACAGCGTTTCTAAAGCAGCAAGAGTTAACGCCTCAGGATATTATTGCCATTGGTAATCATGGTCAAACTATCAGACATCGGCCTACTGCTAAATTTCCCTTTACCCTGCAAATTGGTTGTAGCCAAACACTTGCATGTTTGACGGGAATAAAAGTCATTGGTCAGTTTCGCCAAAAAGATATTGCCTTAGGTGGTCAAGGAGCACCGCTTGTTCCAGCGTTTCATCAGAAAATTTTTAATAATACAGAACAAGATGTTTTCTTTGTAAATATCGGTGGTATTGCCAATATCAGCTATTTGCCTGTAAAAGAAGGTACACAAGTGCAAGGTTTTGATACTGGACCTGGCAATGCATTATTGGATGATTGGTTTGTGCATTGTCATACTGATGCGACTATTCAATATGATGAGTCAGGTCAATGGGCAAGTTCTGGTGAACTTCATAAGCCGCTGTTGGCGCAATTATTGTCAGACCCCTATTTTGCTTTACCTGCACCAAAAAGCACTGGGCGCGAGCACTTTACTTTTGATTGGCTAAAGCAACATTTAGCTTCAATCGAAGAAACAAGTTTAAAGCCAATCCAGTCACGAGATATACAAGCAACTTTAGCCACTTTCACGGCGATAACCATTGCTCAGGAAATAAAGCAACTTTCACAATGTGCCCAAGTGATCACATGTGGTGGAGGTGTGCATAATAATTATTTAATGAAGCTGTTAGCAGATTGCTTAAATGAAGCGAATGATAAACATAACTATTCACTGGTATCAGCGAGTTCACTTGCTATAGATAGCGACGCACTTGAAGCTATGGCTTTTGCATGGTTGGCCTATGCCAATATCAACGGTTTGCCTAGCAATATGCCTTCGGTGACAGGGGCTAGTCGTGCATGTTCCCTTGGCTTATCTTATTTACCTTAATTGGGCACCTTAGCTCGGGATAACAACTTACTTTTTAGCAATCTATTTTCTTATCTCGAGTTGAGGTTATTTAAGTAAGCAATATATATCCCAACTAAAGAGAGTGCCCTAGCAATATTGATAGCTGCTCAAAAATTGAACTATTTAACTCTTGTACTATCTAACGATAAACGATGCTGTATTTTAGTGTTTTTCTCTTACTTATTTGCTTAATTGATAAGGGGGCTGATTATGGAGTTTAGTGAAATTCATATTGGTATGAAATGTGGAAGTAAAAAAGGTAGTGGTACCGTGACTTGGATTGATGATTCAACGAGAACGATTTATTTATCAAATACGCAAAACAATAATGATTTTGAAGTGAACTTTAATGACATTATTGATGATCCTCAAGCGCACAATCAAGAAGATAGTTACTATTAGCTGACTCCTTGAATAGTCGTGTTGTGAATGTTTGAAGATGAAATTTTAGGCTCAATAAGTTAAAGCTTATTGAGCCTTTTTGATCATAAATGTTAACTGCAGCATAAAACCATGACAAACAAAAAAACTAAGGCTTGTTATTCAAGGTGGCTTTTGTAACACTGCAACGGTTTACATTATTCATAGTTAAAGGTTTTTTATGGAATGGCTTTCAGTAATCCCGCCGATTATCGCGATTATTATTGTTTTGTGGAAAAAAGAGGTAATAGCGGCCTTATTGGTTGCGGTTTTTTCATCAGAGCTGTTGTTAGCAACTAAAGGTGATGGTTTTAGTTTATTTCAAGCATTTCTTGGCTTAATAGAACGTGTGGTCTCGGTAGTAAGTTCACCTGGAAATGCTCGATTACTTGTTTTTAGTTTACTTATTGGTGCGTTGTTGGCTTATGTAAGAAATTCTGGCGGGGTCACGGCCATGGTGAATAAACTTGTCAGTAAAGGTATTGCTAAAACTAAGCGCCAAGTCGGTTCAGTGACCTTTTTTACAGGCGTTGTTATATTTATAGAATCAAACTTAAGCGTATTAACGGCGGGGATTTTATCCCGAGATTTATTTGATAAGTTTAAAATGAGTCGTGCTCGTCTTGCTTTTATGATCGACACAACCAGTGCGCCTATTTGCATTCTTATTTTATTAAATGGTTGGGGAGCATATGTTTTAGGTTTATTGAATAACTATGAATTGGGTCAATCAAGCATGTCTATTTTATGGGGTACAATTCCATTTAACTTTTATGCAATTATTGCCTTGTTATTAGTGCTTTATACTATTATCACCGATAGGGTTCACGGACCAATGAAGGCCAGTGAACTTAAACTGCAACAAGGTGAGCAAGTTGACCATAAACTAGTTGATGAGACGATTAAAGCAGAGCAATTAATTCCCGCAACTAAAGCTCGTTTTATGGTGGTGCCGTTATTAAGCATGGTGCTTGCCATGTTCTTTTTTATGTTTTGGACAGGTAATGGTGATATTACTCAAGGTAGTGGTACTAAATCTGTTTTATATGCGACCTGTTTTTCTTTAACTGTGGCTTATTTCTTACTACTGTTTTCAAAACGTTTTAGTCACCAAGAGTTAGTTGATGTTGGTTTTAAGGGGCTATCTGAGTTATTGCCTTTAGTCACAATAGTATTGTTTTCGTTAACATTAGGTGCCAGTTTAAAAGAGCTAGGCACAGGGGTTTATATTGCGGGGCTTGTTGGTGATTATTTACCTGTGATAATGATAGTACCTATGTTATTTCTTGCTGGCGCTGCTATGTCTTTTAGTACAGGAACATCTTGGGGCACCTTTGCAATATTAATTCCTATCGGTGTGCCACTGATTCAAACACTAGGTTTACCTCCGTCTTTAGTGATTGCAGCAATTCTTGGTGGGGGTGTTTTTGGCGATCATTGTTCACCTATTTCAGATACAACCTGTGTATCAGCCATTGCTTCAGGCTGTGATTTACTTGAGCACGTGAAAACGCAATTACCTTATGCATTATTCGGTGGCGCGTTAACATTAATCGCCTATTTCATTGCCAGTTTTATAATGCTTTAGGGGAAAGCTTGCTAAGCAATTTCAGCTTAGCTTTACTTTGTGACGTTTTTTCGGCAGATTGAGTTAAATTCTTTCTGCTGAAAACACATTATGCGTCATTTCATTAAATACAAATCAAATTGCAAAAGCCCTCGATTTACAAGGTTACTATCTAGCATTCTTTTTTCGTTATTGTTACTGCCATTTTGGCAAAGCAGTGTTATGGCATCGGAACCTTTATCAATAAAAAATGCTGATAAATCGCCTATTGCTATTGCAATTCACGGCGGTGCAGGTGTCATTAAAAAATCACGTTTCACTCCTGAAAAAGAAGAAGCCTATCGAGCAAAGCTAACCGAAGCCATTGATAAGGGCTATAGCGTATTAAATAGAGGCGGGACAAGTTTAGATGCCATAACCGCAGCGATTAATGTACTGGAAAATTCGCCATTTTTTAATGCAGGTAAAGGTGCAGTTTATACCCATGATGAGACTCATGAGCTTGATGCATCAATAATGGATGGCAAAACTCGACAAGCAGGAGCTGTGGCGGGGGTCAAACGTATTGAGAACCCGATAAATTTAGCGCGTTTGGTCATGGAAGAATCAGTTCATGTTATGTTAAGTGGTAATGGAGCAGAACAATTTGCACTTAACCAAGGTATACCGCTCATTGATAACAAGCATTTTGACACAAAAAGCCGTTATAAATCACTGCAACGTGCTAAAGAAAAAATGAAAAAATCTCAACAGAGCAAAGACTATCAAGCGGCTCATAAGGCACTGCCGTTTGAATATAAAGTGGGAACTGTTGGCGCTGTAGCTCTAGATCAATATGGAAATATTGCCGCCGGTACCTCTACAGGAGGTATGACAAATAAACGCTTTGGACGAATTGGGGATTCACCGGTCATAGGTGCAGGTACTTTTGCAGAAAATGAATCTTGTGCTGTTTCGGCAACGGGGCATGGTGAGTATTTCATTCGCTACAATGTTGCAGCAGACATTTGTGCACGAGTGAAATACCAAGGAAAATCAATTGTTCAAGCTGGTGATGAAGTCATTAATGGCGTGTTAAAACCGATAGGTGGTACAGGAGGGGTTATTATTATTGACCAACAAGGTAATATCGCAATGCCGTTTAATACGGAAGGTATGTATCGTGCCAGTAAAACAACACAGGATAAAGCCTATGTTGCTATCTTTTCAGATGAATAATGCTTAACTATCTAATAAGTTGATGCTTAAAGTAAGCCAAAGGCTGACATTAAGCTACGAGTACTGAGCATTAAAGTAATTAAAATAACCATAGAGGCTAAAATATTTTGGCCCAAGGTGTTTTTGTACTGCTTTAGTGCATCGGTGTTCATCACCCATAATAAAAATATCGCAACTATAGGCAGTAAAATACCATTGGCCACCTGAGCAAACCAAATGACATTAATGGGCTTATAGCCTGATGTTGAAATAATTATACCTAGCAGCAAAATTGAACCCCAAATACTTTTGAAGGCTAAAGTATTGAGTTGCTGCTTTAAGTTTAAAATGCCATTTAGGGCGTAAGCTGCAGCTAACGGTGCAGTGACTGCAGAAGAAATACCAGCACAGAAAAGCCCAAGGGCAATAAAGAATCCTGCAAAATCACCGAATAATGGCTGCAATGCTGGAGCAATATCAGCGGCACTGCTGATATTAACTTGATGACCAAAAAATGCACTAGCAGCAGTAGAAACTATGGCAATAGAAATGAGGCCACCTAACGGAATAGAGAAGTACAAATCTTGTTTTGCTTTGCCAATATCTTCAATGTTGTGCCACTTTTCACTGACACTGGCACTGTGTAAAAATAAATTATAGGGGACAACGGTTGTACCAATTAAGGCGATAACGGTTAGTGCAGCGCCATCGGGTAATGAAGGAATTAACAAGCCAGAGAAAAATTGACCGATGTCTGGCTTGGTGATGATGAAAGTGACTAAGAAGGCTAAACTCATTAATCCGACTAAAGCGATTAAAGCGCGTTCAATAATTTTATAGCTGCCTGTGATTAATATGGTAAACGCGATCATACCTATGATTATTGGCCAAATTGAAATTGAGCCCAGTGTAGTCGAACTACTAAAAATATTTTGTAAGCCAAGGCTAGCGCCTGAAATATTACCGCCTTGATAGGCGGCATTACCTATTACAATAGCGCTGACCACTAACATAACAGCAACTCCACGAATCATAGGGTTTTTGCAACTTGTGCGAATATTTTCACCAAGGCCTTGGCGAGTTACTATGCCTAATCGTGCAGACATTTCCTGTAAAATAATGGTAGCAATGATTGAAAATAGTAATGCCCATAGAAGACTGTAACCATAGTTCGCACCTGCTAATGTGGCTGTGATTACGGTACCTGGGCCTATAAATGCCGCCGTTACTAGAATAGCTGGTCCTAAAGTAAAACGATTCTTTTTCATTATTATTCTTATGGTTAGTTTGCTCCAGAGTAATTGCCTAGTGAATAATGGTCAAGCGTTACTCAGCCAACAGAATTGTAAGCTAGTAACAGATAACATAAGAAAGCGACTTCATGGAGTTATGTTGTGTTTTTAAGTACAATGTTTTCTTTTTATCACATGTCTTATTAAAGCTTTATGAATAGTAGCCCGCAAGAGTGTTTACAAACCCAAAATAGCTTCAATGTTAAAGCATTTAGTCGCAAGGTACTTCGCCCTAGTAATATTGAAGCCTTGCAAGATATTGCTGAAATGGCTGAAGTGATTGAGCAACACTTTTATATTCTAGGTGAGGGTAGCAACACCTTATTTGTTGATGAACAAGCACCTCTCATTATTCAGCCAAAGTTCTCTGGCATCGATATCATAGAGCATGATAGTTACTTTTCCGTGCAAGTTGGCGCAAGCGAGAACTGGCACAATTTAGTCTGCCTGTGTATTGAGCAAGGAATTAATGGTTTAGAAAATTTAGCCTTGATCCCTGGAAGTGTTGGAGCTGCGCCAGTACAAAATATTGGTGCATATGGCGTTGAGTTTGCAGATTATTGTCATGAAGTGACATTCTTTGACTTCTCTAATAAAAAGGTGACGGCCTTATCTAATCATGATTGCCAATTTGGTTATCGTGATAGTATTTTTAAAGGTGCTTTATATAATAAGGGAGTTATCACCCAAGTCACTTTAAACTTTCCCAAAAGTTGGCAAGGTAAAACATCTTATCATGGTTTAAATACCCTACCTGCAACGGCCACCGCTAAAACTATTATGGATGCGGTAATTCAATTACGTCAAAGTAAATTACCCGACCCTGATGAGCTTCCTAATGCTGGTAGTTTCTTTAAAAATCCTGTGATCAGTGAAGATGAATTTAAGCGATTACAAAAAGACTACCCATCAATACCTAATTACCCTCAAGCCAATGGTGAGATGAAACTGGCAGCAGGATGGTTAATTGAGCAATCAGGTTTGAAAGGAGGCATATATAAAGACGTTGGCATTCATAAAAAGCAGGCACTAGTCTTGGTTAATTATGCTCAAGGTAGTGGCAAAGACATATTAAGTTTAGCTAAGTATATTCAACAACAGGTTAAAGCAAAGTTTAATATTGAAATTATACCAGAGGTGCGCATGATCTCAGTGCTTGGTGAGCAAGCATTTACTGCCTTTAATCACTTTGATTTGATTAGTGAGTTGACCTATGACTAAAGCAATAAAACAACACTTAATTAGATCATTAGCTCGAGGGCAATTTGTTTCGGGTCAACAATTAGGTGATGAACTAAATGTCAGTCGCACAGCGGTTGCTAAACATATCAAAGCGCTGACAGAATTAGGTTTAGATATTTATAGTGTTACAGGTAAGGGTTATAAGTTAGCTCAAGCCATTAATCTATTGGATAAAAAAGTCATAGATAACTTAGTAAATGATAATAGTGCGCCTGTTGAAGTACACAGTTTAATTGATTCAACCAATGATTATTTAATGAGGCGTTTACCTAATCAGTTAATGCAAGGTCAAGTTTGTTTAGCTGAATGTCAAAGCGCAGGACGCGGGCGCAGAGGCAGGCAGTGGGTTTCGCCTTTTGGCTCGCAAATATATTTGTCTATGTATTGGTATTTAGAGCAAGGTCTGTCGGCAGCTATGGGACTGAGTTTAGTAACAGCACTGGCTGTGAGCGATGCTATTAAAGAGTATTGTAATGTGCAAGTACAGTTAAAGTGGCCGAATGATATTTATATTGAAGGTGTTAAGCTAGCGGGTATCTTAATTGATTTAGAAGGTCAGGCTCTAGAGCCAAGTCATAGTGTTATTGGTATAGGTATAAATCTTAATATGCCTGAACAAGCTGCAAAAGCCATAGACCAGCAATGGACAGATTTACAAAGCCACAGCTCAAAAGAAGTTAATCGAAGTGAATTAAGCGCATGCATTATTAATCATTTAAGAGCACGACTTGTTGAACATCAAAATCAAGGCCTTGCGCCAATGCTTGATAGTTGGCATCAGCAGGACGTTTTCCTAGATAAGGCGGTGAAGTTGTTAACCGGTGAGCGTGTCACTGCGGGTATTTGTCGTGGTATCAATAACCAAGGTGCCCTCATGTTAGAGGTGAATGGTCAAGTAACGCCTATTTATGGTGGTGAAGTGAGTTTGCGAGGTGCTTCATGATTTTATTACTTGATATAGGTAACACACGGGCAAAGTATGTTGTTCTTGAGCAGGGTATTCGTTCAACAGTAAAGGCTATTGATAATAATGTAATAAACCACTCTTTACTTGAACAACACTTTACTGAAATCACAAAAATGGTGGTAGCGAGTGTCGCCTCAGAAGATATTACCGATATAGTGAAAGGTTGGTGTGAGCAAAATGAATTACCTTATCAACGTGTTTATAGTGAACAGCAAAAAGCTGGCGTAAAGTCTGCCTACCACTTACCAGAACAATTAGGCATTGATAGGTGGCTTACACTTGTTGCTAGTCGTATTTTACTACCGAAAAGCAATGTATTAATTGTTGATGCCGGCACAGCAACAACGATAGATGTCTTGTCCGCCTCAGGCCAACACATAGGTGGCTGGATACTGGCAGGTGTTGAAACACTGTTTGAAAGTGTTTTAGCTAATACAACTAAAGTGACAGCGACTAATACCAATAAAGCGAGTTTATCATTTGGCTGTAATACCAGTGATAATGTCAATAATGCTTGTTGGGCGGCGACTGCAGGTACTATATATAGTGCATTAAAGCAGGCAGAGCGACAAAACTGTAAAATTGATAAACTTTTATTAACGGGTGGTAATGCAAAAGAGCTTCAACCACTACTTACAGTCGAATCACTGATAATCGATGATCTAGTCTTTCAAGGTTTACAAGCCTACAGTGGCGAAGTAAGAAAATAGCACTCAAGCGATGAATATTATTGCGTGCTTGGGCAAAAAAACGTCAAACTCCATAGAAACAAGCAAAAACATCTAATTTTTTTTAATTTTGCTATTGCAAGGGGCAAAACATTACTCTAGAATTCGCACCACTTAATGTAGTGCCGACTTAGCTCAGTTGGTAGAGCAACTGACTTGTAATCAGTAGGTCGCCAGTTCGATTCCGGCAGTCGGCACCATTAATACTAAAGCTTGCTTTAGTATTGCACTCAATAAGTGTAAGAGAAATTTGGAGGGGTTCCCGAGTGGCCAAAGGGATCAGACTGTAAATCTGACGGCTCCGCCTTCGGTGGTTCGAATCCACCTCCCTCCACCATATTTCAAGTTAAGCTTTAATGCCAATAAGCTTAACTTAAAAAACAGAGATACTCTGATAGACGAAGCGGGTGTCGTATACTGGCTATTACCTCAGCCTTCCAAGCTGATGAAGCGGGTTCGATTCCCGCCACCCGCTCCAATCTTTGTAAATGAATGCTGATATGGCTCAGTTGGTAGAGCGCACCCTTGGTAAGGGTGAGGTCGGCAGTTCGAATCTGCCTATCAGCACCATTCCTAAGATTATCTATCCTTTTATCTCAACATTAAAAATGTAAACTTAAACAGTAAATTATTACTATACCCAGAGGTATTTTAAAATGGCTAAAGAAAAATTTGAACGTTCGAAACCGCATGTAAACGTTGGTACTATCGGACACGTTGACCACGGTAAAACTACGTTAACAGCTGCTATCTCTGCGGTATTAACGAAAACTCACGGT